>NZ_JABTCG010000001.1 GCF_014610845.1 Maribacter arenosus
TTTCGCCTCCGATCAGCAAATGCTTTAAAGTAATGTTTCTGCCCTTGAACATGATTTGATTTTTGTAAATATCAAAAAACAAAATAATTTAACCGTACCTTATACGAATAGGATACGTATACTGAGCTATTAAATGATAAAACCATGAGATTGTATAAAGAATGTCTTCATTGTGGCAAGGAATTGGAAGGTAGGACGGATAAGAAATTCTGTGATCCACAGTGTAAAAGCTCCTTTCAGTACCAGAAGGAAAAAAACCGTCCAGAGCGGTTTTACAATAAAGTTGATAATCAACTAAAGCTCAATCGAAAGATATTGAAGGAATATAATAAAGGTGGCAAGGTAATCGTAAGGGCGGATATCTTATTGAAACTGGGTTTTGACCCCAATTTTTTCACCCATTATTGGAAGAACCAAAAGGAGGATGTTTATCTATTCGTATATGAATATGGATTTTTGAAAAGAAAAGAGAAGGATAAAGAAAAATATATCCTAATTATTTGGCAAGAGTATATGCAAAAAGATAGTAAGGTATGAAATACGGTGACAATATAAGGTGATTTCAGCAATTAGGATTATGTAAATCCTGAATCAAAGGGAATAACAAAATGGATGGCATGGCCTTCGCAGTTCAACCTGACTGTAATCAAGGGTTGAATAGGTTTTGAATCCAGCTAGATGAATATGAATTTATTCCCATAAAACCATTGACATTTTATCACCTACAGTAGTATAATGTACGAAGCTATTGGCTAAAATCTGGGATTGGCCTAAGATGGCTACCAACTACTATAATATATCTTTATTTATATTATATATTCATTCTAGAATATGATCTTTATCATTATTTTGATCAACAAGTCCCAAGTATATTTGATATAATACAACTCCTGATTTAAAACCGCGCTAGATGAATATAAATAAAGAGAAAGTAAAGGAATTGATTGCACAAATCGAAATCATCCTCGATGCCATTCGTCTTGAAGAAGCAAATGCTGAAGCTCTTTTAGCGCAGATAAACCCTGAGTATTTTAAAAGTGCACGGAATTTAATTCATTATAACGCATTTAGAAAATTCGACCTTAGAACCACCCAAAAAGAGTTACAGAACATAGGATTGACAAGGCTTGCCAAAGCTGAAGGCCATTTATTGTCCAGCGTGTTGAAGACCAGGTTTATACTTTATCGCTTAATAGGGGATATACCCACTGAAAATTCAAAGGCAGGATTATCTATAAAAAATGGGAAAAGACTTTTGAATAAACATACAAAAGAACTTTTTGGCACTCGACCCAAGGGAAGAAGAGTACGGATTATGGTCACACAGCCAACACAAGCTGCATATGATTATCCAATGGTTCATGAAATGGTGCAACATGGCATGAACTGTGCACGAATAAATTGCGCCCATGACAATCCGGAAATTTGGGAAAAAATCATTCTAAATGTACAGAAAGCCGCTAAGGCAAATGGAAAAAAAGTAAAAATCGCAATGGACCTTGCCGGGCCAAAAATAAGGACGGGTAACATAACGCCGGGTCCTCAGATTCGTAAGTTTACCCCAGTGCGTGATAAAAGCGGTAACACCATAGGTCCTGCATTAATCGTACTGGTACCAGAGGTCAAGGACGCCACTAAGCCCAACACCTTGCCTGTTGGGTTAGAGTGGCTTCAGAAATTGGCTCTGGGTGATAAATTGACCCTATCCGATACTAGGGATAAACTGAGAAAACTAAAGGTTGTACATGTAGAAGACCAACAGGTTCATTTACATTGTTACAAGACTTCCTATATCGGTACAGGTACCATTATTGGTTGTATGAATCGGGAATTGGAAAATGGTACAGTGGGGGAACTTCCTTCAATAGAACAGGCGATTTTGCTTAGAACCAATGACATGCTTACCATTACTAAATCACATACAATAGGAAACCCTGCAATATACGATGAAGATGGGAATCTCATTGAGCGGGCAACTATTCCGTGCCAGCTCTCAGAGGTCTTTGATAGGGTAAAGAAAGGAGAAACAATTTTATTCGATGATGGTAAAATTGAGGGTCATATAGAGGCCATATTTCCCGATTATTTTGAGGTACGGATTACAAGGGCGATGGAAAAAGGATCTAAATTGAAAGCTGAAAAAGGAATAAATTTTCCAAATACGGACCTTGGAATCAGTGGACTTACTGCCAAAGATAAGGTGGACCTAGAGTTTGTGGCGAAATATGCCGACGTCGTTAATTTCTCTTTTGTTAACTCAAAGGATGATGTAGAGGAGTTATTAAGCGAATTGGAAAAGTGGGATGCTGTCAACAAGCTTAGTATCATTCTAAAAATAGAGACGCGCCTTGCTTTTGATAACCTCGTGGAAATTCTACTTGCCGCATTGAAGGTCAAGTATATAGGTGTAATGATAGCTAGGGGCGACCTTGCCGTAGAAACCGGTTGGGATAGTATAAGTAAGGTTCAGGAAGAAATTTTGGCCTTGTGCGGTGCAGCCCACGTGCCTGTGGTATGGGCGACCCAGGTATTGGAAAGTTTTGCGAAAGAAGGATTGCCCTCTCGGGCCGAGATCACGGATGCAACAGCCTCATTGAAGGCAGAATGTGTTATGTTGAATAAAGGACCCTATATTAATGACGTATTGCAATTGTTGAATAAAATCCTATCCCTTATGGAGCAGTTTCATGAGAAAAATGTATCGATGCTACCAAGAATGGAAAAATTATAAATACCGTGGCCTTATTTATGAAAGCGGGAGACTATCGCGATAATAACTATTGAAAAGTCGGCCACCACAGCTCAATAAGTGTTAACAACATGGATTATTGGTAATCGGCATTTCTAATCACCTTTCGCTGTACTCTGAACAAAAAACCATTATCACTAGTTCATAAAAAATTAGACCGCCAATTTAGACGGTCTAATTTATATAGGATAACATTATTTTTCGTTTAAAATCATCTATTGCCTCCACTATTCTTTTGGCGGTATTGCTGTAGTAAACGCCGTTTAAAACCCCTCTCAGTTTTCAATAACAGGAAGGTTTTCTTTGCGGAAATGACGTTCTGAATATCCTTTAGAAATTTTTGATCAGCTTCATGTTTTTCGTTTTCAAGAGCAATGAGATTTTTAAATAACACCTCTGACTCTTTATCAGACAGGGATTCCATATCCCTTAACTTTCCGTAGATCTGACTGCGCTCTTTTTCCCTAAAGCCTTCCATTTGCTCTTCATGCGCATTGTAAATCGGCCAAAAGGCCTGGGCTTCCTTACTTGTTAAATCCAATCGTTCCGTAATATAAGCTACCTTTAACGATTTTATTTTATCCTTATTAAATTCCCGTTGTCCAAATAACAAAGTCGTAGTGGACAGTACGAAGACAATAGTCAGTATATTTTTACTAATATTCATAATCTGTTAGGTTTAATTCTTCAAAATCATCTAAACTATTATCCAAATAATCAATGATATTCTCATCCTCGAATTCATTTTCCAGAACATCGGATATCTCCAAATCATCCACTGGGATCACTTCCGCAATTTCATAGGTCGAAAATCCGGAAGCGGTATGCTCAAAATAGTCTTCAATCTCGGTTTTCGCCAAGCTCTCGAAGGTAGGTTCCGCTGATTGGGTATAACGGATGCCGATCGTCAAAAGAACCAAGGCGGCAATAGCAGCTGCATAATACAGGTATTTAGCACGCGGATTTAAGGGTATTACCTTGGTTTCATCCTGATCCAATTTTTTCAGAATTTTCGAATTCAATCCTTCAAAATAAGCATCCGGTACTAAAAAACCACTCGATTTTGACGACAATAGATCACGCTGATTATCTTTTTGGGTAGATATTCTATCCATAAGCTTATCAGTAAACCCTTCGAAGTAACCTTCGGGGGTTTTGAAATTCGCATTGTCTTTAGATGTTTTCATGTCTATTATTTGACTATCAATAGTTTAAATGGTTTAATCCTCTTTTAAAAAAGATTCCAATTTTTTAACGGCCAAGTGATATGATGCTTTTAAACCACCAACCGAGGTATTCAAAATTGACGAGATTTCTTCGTATTTCAATTCCTGAAAATACTTCATATTAAAGACCAATTTTTGCTTTTCTGGAAGTCTGGCTATCGCTTCTTGCAATTTCATTTGAATCTCATCCCCATCAAAATAGACATCGGCTTGTAAGTTGGTCACCATTCTATCTTGTAATTCAGCATCACTAATACCAAGCTTGTTCGATTTTTTCTTTAAAAATGTCAATGCTTCGTTGGTGGCGATACGGTACATCCATGAAAACAATTGACTATCCCCCTTGAACCCATTTATGTTTTTATAGACCTTGATAAACGTATTTTGCAACACATCATCCGCATCATCATGGTTTAACACAATTCTTCGTATATGCCAATAGAGCCTTTCTTTGTAAGTGTTGACCAACACTTCAAAGGCCTTAGCTTGTTTGGCTTTATCCTTTAGGTCATGTACCAAAGTTTCTTCAACAATCAAAGGGAAAGGTTTTGTCTTTGACTATAAAAGTAACAAAAGGTTTAATGTTTTGGTTTGTGATTGGAAAGAAATGCCACTGTTAGGAAAATGAATTTTTAAATGTGTAGACATTCAATATGTATTCGCTGATTCCTTAGTACTGATTCTTTTCTTTTCTCCCTAATTTTAATGATGATAATAAACAACCTTTTACGGCATGGTGTATCTACTATAAAAAGAAGTATATGAAATTCAAAGAAGTGTTTTTGGTAACTTTTATGATCTTTTTGGCAAGTTGTAGTACTTCGGATGATGGTGATATGGGCTATGATTCTGAACTAGAGTCTGCCGAGGCTAAGGCCATGGTGTTGACTAACAACACGTTTGCCCTAGATTTCTTCAAGGAAATTTCAAAGGATGGCGAAGCGGAAAACTATATGGTTTCTCCATTAAGTCTTTCTATGGCATTAGGTATGACCTATAATGGGGCAGATGGTGACACCGAGTCTGCCTTTGGCGATGTCTTGGGGTATGAAGATGTGGACGGGGCCAACAAATTTAATCAGAAATTGATGAAATCGCTTATGGCAGATGGAAGTGGGGCAAGGTTGAATTTGGCCAATGCGATCTGGATTCGGAACGATTTTCCGGTAGAGCGGGACTTTGTTGCCGTTAATAAAACGTTTTACAACGCCGAAGTCGACAATTTGGATTTTAGTGATGTCAAGGCGGTGGAGGTTGTTAATAAATGGGCTTATGACCATACCAAAGGCAAAATTGACAAATTAATTGAAGAGTTCGATAATAGTACGGTTCTTTTTTTGGCCAATGCCCTTTATTTTAAGGGTACTTGGAAGTTTGAGTTTAAACCCAGCGACACTGAACAGGCGGCATTCCATACTTCAAATGGCACGGCACAAGTTCCTATGATGGCTATGAGCGCTACTGTACCCCATTTTACAAACGATACTTTTTCTTCGATTATCCTTCCCTATAAGAACGACCGTTATCAAATGGCAGTGTTCTTGCCCCATGAGGATTTTGATACCAACGATATTGTAGCTGACCTTTCTATGAAAAATTTAGGAAACTGGCTAGAGCGTTATACTGAAAGAGGATTAGATATAAAATTGCCAAAGTTCAAGAAAGAATATGAAAACGAGCTTAACGACGAATTGGCCAATATGGGTCTAGGGATTGCCTTTTCCAGTAATGCGGATTTTGGAAAAATAAACAGTGAAGCTTTATTGCGAATATCCAAAGTCTTTCAAAAGACCTTTATTGAGGTCAACGAGGAAGGCACGGAAGCTGCTGCAGTAACGGGAGTGGAAATTATAATGACTTCAGGGACGCCCTCTTTCGTTGTAAATCGTCCTTTTTTATATATGATACGGGACAGCTATACCGGATCAATCTGTTTTATGGGCAGGGTAGGTAGGCCTTGATTAATTTTAGATGCCTCCAAGTTGGAATACTTAAAAGAATAATATACATATTCCAAAACAGTCTCTTAAATCAAAATGATTGCATTTCAACTAGTTTTCTGTAGGCTCCGTTCTTCGCCAATAGTTCGGTATGTGAACCTTGTTCAACAATTTTCCCTTTTTGAAGCACTACAATGCTGCTGGCACTTTGGATGGTTGACAGGCGATGGGCAATAACAATTGAGGTTCTGTTGCGCATCATTTTCTCCAAGGCATCCTGTACCAGGCGTTCGCTTTCGGTATCGAGAGCGGAAGTGGCTTCATCCAAGATCATGATCGGCGGATTCTTCAAAACAGCCCTTGCGATAGACAACCGTTGTTTTTGGCCTCCACTAAGTTTATTGCCGCTATCCCCAATATTGGTGTCATATCCTTGGGGTAGTGCCGATATGAATTCATGGGCATTTGCAATTTTCGCCGCTGCTATTATTTCGTCTTCCGATGCGTTCTCCTTGCCCATACCAATATTATTGCCTACGGTATCATTGAACAATATGGAATCTTGTGTCACCAAGCCCATTAATCCTCGTAATGATTTCTTGGAGATATCCTTAATATTGACTCCGTCAATTTGAATCTCACCTTCATTCACGTCATAAAAACGGGTGACCAAATTGGCAATCGTACTTTTTCCACTACCCGATTGGCCCACAAGTGCTATGGTATCGCCTTTCGAGACCTTGAGGTCAAAGTTTTTAAGCACATACTCCTCTTCATATTTAAAGGCGATGTTATTAAGAACGATATCTTGGTCAAAAGTTGTTTTATCCAAGGCATTTGCCTTATCGATAATAGGGTTTTCGGTTTCTAAAATTTGAAGTACCCGTTCCGCTGCGGCATTCCCTTTTTTAACTCCGAACGATGCTTTGCTAATGGCTTTTGCGGGAGTTAAAATATTATAAGCCAATCCCATGTAAGCAATGAACGATGAGGCATCAAGGGTCTTATCTACCAATACCATTTTGCCCCCAAACCATAAGAGTACACCAATGACCAAAATGCCCAAAAATTCCCCAGTAGGGGAAGCGAGGTTCTGGCGGTTTAATAATTTGTTCGAAAATTTAAAAAAACGCTCTGTAGAGGTACTGAATGTTTTATAAAAGCGGGATTCCGCATTGAAAGCCTTGATCACCCGTAATCCGCCCAAAGTCTCTTCCACGATTGATAAAAACTCCCCTTGTTCTTTCTGTACCCGATCCGACTTTTTTTTCAGCGATTTACCAATTCTGGAAATAATCGCACCAGCTATCGGAATAAATATGAAAACAAAAAAAGTAAGCTTTGAACTGATTCCGAACATGATGATTATGGTGAACACGATAGTGAGTGGTTCACGTACAATCAACTCTAATATAGATAGAAAAGAATGTTGGATTTCGAGCACATCCGAGGTAATCCGGGCAATGACATCCCCTTTTCGTTTTTCGGAATAGTAAGAAATAGGCAATTCTGTAATCTTTTTGTACATCGCGTTGCGAACATCCTTCAAAACGCCATTTCGCAAAAATGTAATAAAGTACATGGCCGCGTAGTTGAAGAAGTTTTTTAACAAGAACAAAATCAAAACGAGCCCAATGACAAGGACTAGGCCCTTCATTTGGTCGTCCCCGGAATATGCCGTTACCTTGAAATTTATAAAATCTTGGAGATAGTCCTTTAAATGGCCCAAATCAGTATAGATGGGCTCCCTAAGTACCTTTTTCTCCGGTTTAAAAAGTACATCCAACATTGGAATCAACGCGGCAAAGGACAAAGCGCTGAACAGTGCATAGAGGATATTGAAGAATATATTTAGAAACCCGTATTTCTTATAAGGCTTCGCAAAGCGAAGAATTTTCTTGAAATAGTCCATTAACCGAGCTTCAATTCACTTACGATCCGATTTATTTTTTTATCCAGCTCGCTACCTACTTTCTTAAAGTTATCCGCATGGTCCAATTCAGCGTTGATGCTGAAATAGAATTTGATTTTCGGCTCCGTACCACTAGGTCTTGCAGCCATACGGGTACCATTTTTTGTCGTATATATCAAGACATTGGATTTTGGAATATCGATGGTTTCGGTTTTTCCGGTTAGTACGTTGGTCGCTATTGAGGTATTGTAATCATGGATCCATTCGACTTTGGATCCATCTATTTCCTTGATAGGATTTTCTCGGTAGTCGACCATCATTTGCTTGATTTCCTCCGCACCGCTAATACCCTTTTTGGTCATAGAAATCAATTTTTCTTTATAGAAACCATAATCAACATAACATTGGATTAATTCCTTATAAAATGAACTCCCCTTGGCTTTGGCATCGGATGCAATTTCACAGGCCAGGAGGGTAGAGGTTACCGCATCCTTATCCCGAACAAAATCACCGACCATAAACCCAAAACTTTCTTCACCGCCCCCAACAAAATGTTGATTTGGGAAATCCTTGATCATTTTGGCAATCCATTTAAAACCGGTCAAGGCTACTTTACATTCCACCCCATAGGCTTTGGCCAGGGCAATCATCATAGGTGTGGATACAATTGTAGAAGCGATAAATTCATTGCCTTGCATGCCTTTTTCCTTGCGATTGTCCAATAAGAACTTGGTCATCATGATCATCGTCTGGTTCCCATTCAGCAATTCCATTTTTCCTTCCAAATTTCGAACGGCTATCCCCAAACGATCACTATCAGGGTCAGTGCCCACGACCATATCGGCCCCAATTTCCTCGGCCTTTTTAATGGCCATGGAAAGGGCTTCAGGTTCTTCCGGGTTGGGTGACACTACGGTTGGGAAATTCCCATCAGGTTTAGATTGTTCCTCGATCAAGGTAACATTGTTATAGCCGGCCCGTTTTAAAACCTCAGGAATCGCCGTGATGGAAGTGCCGTGCAAGGAAGTGAAAACGATTTTAAACTTATCCTTACCGGCAGCATTGAAATTTCCATTGGCGACGGAAGCTTCAATAAAAGCTTCATCAACTTCGGTATCGATCATTTCAATCAGGTTTTCGTTTGCCTTGAAGTTGATGTCTTCATACCTAAGATTTTCAATCGCTGTAATGATCGCACCATCTTGGGGAGGTACGATTTGACCTCCATCGGTCCAATAAACCTTGTATCCATTATATTCAGGAGGATTGTGCGAAGCGGTCAAGACTATCCCGGCATGGCAATCTAAATGCCTTACGGCAAACGATAATTCAGGGGTGGTTCGTAGCTCGGAAAATAGATAGACCTTTATGCCATTGGCCGAGAAGACATTAGCCACCGTTTTGGCGAGTGTGTCGCTATTGTGTCTGCAATCATAAGCGATTACTACTTTTATTTCCTTACCGGCATATACCTTCTTAAGGTAATTACTAAGTCCCTGCGTACTTTTTCCCAATGTATATTTGTTGATCCTATTGGTACCAACACCCATAAGCCCTCGCATACCTCCAGTTCCAAATTCCATATTCTTGTAAAACCGGTCTTTTAACCCTTCGGGATCGTTGGCTATTAATTGTTTAATTTCAGTTTTGACCTCAGCATCGAAGAAATCTGAAAGCCAACTTTGGGCAGTAGTTAATATAGCATCCATTTAATCGTTGTTTTTGATAGGTTAATTTACGAAGAAAATTGCTCTTTTTCTTGGGTAAGGTTCAATTCTTCCGATATATTATAACGTTTTTCGTCTTTCCTTGAACGTACCATGATTTCCCCCAAAAAACCAGCCAAGAACAATTGTGTTCCTATAATCATCGAAGTCAGTGAAATAAAGAATTCCGGGCGATCCGTAATGAGACGGGCTGTTGGATTGATAAAAAGTTTATCAATACCCAGATATAGCGCAAATCCGAAACCGATAATGAACATGATCACGCCCAGTGCACCGAAGAGATGCATGGGTCTTTTCCCAAATTTTGAAACAAACCAAATGGTGATCAAATCTAAAAAACCGTTTATAAATCGTTCCATACCAAATTTGGTTTTACCATATTTTCGGGCTTGATGTTGCACTATTTTTTCCCCTATATTTCCAAATCCGGCACTTTTTGCCAAAACAGGAATGTATCGATGCATTTCACCTCGCACCTCAATGTTTTTAATAACTTCCTTTTTGTAGGCTTTTAAGCCACAATTGAAATCATTCAATTTTACCCCCGAGGTTTTACGTGCTGCCCAATTGAACAATTTAGAGGGTAGGTTTTTGGAAATGACCGAATCGTACCGCTTTTTCTTCCACCCGGAAACAAGATCATACCCTTGGTTCTTGATCAAATCATATAATTCAGGAATTTCCTCTGGATTATCCTGTAGGTCGGCATCCATCGTAATCACCACATCGCCCAAAGCTTCTTTAAATCCGGCATGTAAGGCTTGTGATTTACCAAAATTCTTGGTAAACCGTATGGCTTTTACATTGGGGTTTTCAATAGTAAGCTTGGTAATCACCTCCCATGAACCATCCGTACTACCATCATCTATAAACAGAATTTCGTACAAAAAACGATTGGATTGCATAACTTTTACAATCCAATCATGAAGTTCGATTAAGGAATCTTCTTCGTTTAGTAAGGGTATTACTATGGATAGGTTCATTGAAAACTTCTGAAATTCTTTTCAAAAGTACAATTTTGACTTTGAACTCGTTTGAACTTTTTAAGCCAAATAAAAAAGTTAGGTCGATGCTTTAGTATGCCGGCTTTTGTTTTTTCATGATCAGACCTATTATCAAACCGAGTACCAAACCTATTATTATATTGATTATCAAACCAATGGGATAAAATAACCAGCTGAATTTTTTTTGCATTTCGATGCCTTGGTCAATTTGCTCTTCGGTAAGCTGGGGATTGTTTTCCAATGCCGTTTGCTTTCCAATTTCATACGCTTTGTCCCAATAATCGGGCTCAATAAAATTAGATTGGATAAAGAAATACAATAAACCTAGAATGCCTGCGATTAAGGCGACTCCAGTCCCTATTTTCATTGCCTCCGAAAGCGTTAAAAAACCACCATTGGCTTTTTTAAACGACGAAATTGCCAGAACAATCGCGGCTGCGGCGAGAATCAGGGAAATGATCTGTACCGCCGTATTTCTTTCATAATGCATGTCCATTGTAAAAAGCATTATTGAAAAAACTATGGAAACTATTCCTAAAATAATACCAAAGTTTAATGCATACTTTCCTGTTTTTGGTTGGTTTTCCTCCATTTTAATTATATTTAAGTTATTTGATGTATTAGTGGATCGATTGTGAAATTCGTTACAATTAAAGGTACAAATTTTTCTTTTTTCTTTTTTGGACAATTAATTGTCATTTTGAGAAAAATACTTAAATTTGCAGCTCTAAAATAAGAAGGTATAACATTTTTACGATGAGAAAAGGTATTCACCCAGAGAATTATAGATTGGTAGCATTCAAGGATATGTCCAATGATGATGTATTTCTTACTAAATCAACCGCCAATACCAAGGAAACGTTGGAAGTTGATGGAGTAGAGTATCCATTGGTGAAATTGGAAATATCAAGAACATCACATCCTTTCTATACTGGTAAGGCTAAATTCTTGGATACAGCTGGTCGAATCGATAAGTTCAAAAGCAAATACAAGAAATTCCAAAAAGTCGAAAAAAAGGATAAAGAAAAAGCGGATAAAAAGGATAACGATTAATTGAAGGTTGTTCTTAAACAATAAACTTACGCCCTCGATAGTTATTATCGGGGGCGTTATTTGTTTACAGTAAAATTCCAATTATGAACTATATTCTCTTTGATGGATCGGTTAGGGACGCATTATTGCCTTTTACCTTCACCAGACCAGTGGCAGATATCAGGATCGGTATTCTTACCATCCGTGAGAAATGGGAGCAATATTTGAATACGACCACGACGACGGTAACCGAGGATTATCTTTCTGAGAAGTATCCCATGGTGGAGATGGAAGAAAATGTATTGATCAATTCATCTTTTCTACCCAATAAGGAATTAGTCCGTATGGTAAAGTCGCTAAAAAGGAATGAGGCCATTTTTAAAGGGGAAGAAGTGATTGCCTTTTTTTCGTTAGAAGCCCAGGAAGTCGACTTTTCAACCTTTACCCAAATTGAGTTTGAGGAGGATGTGTTGCGCATAGAGCATACTTGGGATATTTTTTCCAAAAATGCGGAGGCCCTTCAAGCTGATTTCAATTTTATAACCGAAGGAAGAACCACTGCACCAATTTCAGAAACAAATAGCCTAATACATCCCGAGAATATATTTCTAGAAGAAGGTGCCAGTGTTGAATACAGTATTTTGAATGCCACTGAGGGTCCTATCTATTTAGGAAAGGATTCCGAGGTTTGGGAAGGTAGCTTAATTCGGGGTGCTTTTGCCCTTTGCAACAATGCGGTTGTGAAAATGGGCGCAAAGATTTATGGTGCTACAACCGTCGGTCCGTTCGGAAAGGTTTGTGGTGAAATCAGCAATTCGGTAATTTTTGGCTATTCAAGTAAAGGACATGAGGGCTACTTAGGGAATGCCGTATTAGGGGAATGGTGCAACATTGGGGCGGATTCTAACAATTCCAATCTCAAGAACAATTATGCCAAGGTAAGAATGTGGAATTACGCTACCGAGAGTTTTGAGCAAACAGGGTTACAATTTTGCGGACTTATGATGGGGGATCATAGTAAAACGGCCATCAATACCATGTTCAATACAGGAACGGTTATCGGGGTCAACTGTAATATATATGTCCCTGGTTTTCCAAGAAATTTTGTTCCAAGTTTTAGTTGGGGTGGTGCATCGGGATTCACTGTATACCCGACCAACAAGGCCTTTGAAGCAGCTAAGGTAATGATGGCACGTAGAGGTGTCGAGTTTGATGAAAAGGAGGCCAATATTCTTAATCATGTCTTTGAGATTACCAAGAAGTGGCGTAATTACTAACAACGGTAAATCCCTGGTTTGGCTGACTGTAAACAGGTTTCAAAATCCTAGTTCTAATTTGGTATATTTGCAGTCCATTTTTCAGGTAGTATTTTAATGAAGAAAAAAGTCGGTTTTTATACCTTGGGATGTAAGCTTAATTACTCTGAAACCTCTACCATAGCCAGAGATTTTCAGGAAGAGGGTTATGAGCGTGTTGACTTCACCGAGAAAGCCGATATGTATGTGATCAATACCTGTTCGGTAACGGAGAATGCCGATAAGCGATTTAAATCCATCGTAAAACAGGCACTTAAAATAAACCCCAAAGCCTTTGTGGCCGCCATTGGTTGTTATGCGCAATTGAAACCGGAGCAATTGGCGGATGTTGATGGTGTTGATCTGGTCTTGGGGGCTACTGAAAAGTTCAAGTTAGCGGATTATATAAATGACCTTTCCAAAAATGAAATAGGGGTGGTGCATTCTTGCGAAATAGATGAGGCCGATTTCTATGTAGGCAGTTATGCCATAGGTGATCGGACCAGGGCATTTTTAAAGGTACAGGATGGGTGCGATTACAAATGCACCTTTTGTACCATACCCTTGGCGCGTGGCATTTCCCGAAGTGATACGTTGAAAAACGTGCTCAAGAATGCCAAGGAAATCTCAGAAAAAGGAATTAAGGAAATTGTACTTACCGGTGTCAATATTGGGGATTTTGGGAAGGGTGAATTCGGGGATAAAAAACATGAACATACGTTTTTGGACCTAGTGCGGGCTTTGGATGGAGTAAAAGGCATACATAGATTACGAATTTCATCCATAGAACCCAACCTGCTGAAAAACGAAACCATCGACTTTGTTGCGAATAGTAATTCGTTCGTACCCCATTTCCATATTCCCTTGCAAAGCGGTAGCGATGAAATATTAAAACAAATGAAGCGTCGTTATTTACGTGGATTGTATGTTGATAGGGTCAATAGAATAAAGCAAGTTATGCCTGATGCCTGTATTGGCGTTGATGTCATTGTTGGTTTTCCAGGGGAAACCGATGCCCATTTTTTGGAAACCTATCATTTTTTAAATGAACTTGACATTTCGTATTTACATGTCTTTACCTATTCTGAACGTGACAATACACCTGCCGCTACCATGGCTGGTCCAGTACCTAAAAACGTCAGAAACAAAAGGAGTAAAATGCTTCGTGGATTATCGGTGAAAAAACGCAGGGCATTTTATGAAAGTCAATTAGGAAGTAGTAAAACGGTTTTGTTTGAAGGGGAAAACAAAGAAGGGTACATTCACGGGTTTACCGAGAATTATGTGAAGGTCAAATATCCTTGGAACCCTAAGTTGGTGAATACCTTGCACGAAGTAATGCTCACTGAAATCGATGTTGATGGTCTCGTACGATTTGAGTTTGTAAAAAATAAGGTAACCGCATAAAAAATCCCGCTTAACTAGCGGGATTTTTTTAAATCTTTTTCCAACTTAAATTCGAATACCTACAGGAAGCATTTCCTTGTATTGCCTATTCTTTCTTAAAAAACCAGCAATTTGGGGACTTGTAGGCACAACCCTTTGGTTTTGCTCTTGTATGAGATGTAATACCGATCTGATAAAATCCTCTTTGAAACCCTCTTTTGTGATTTCTTCAGGCACTACCAATTTTGTTAAAAAAACTTTACGCTCTTGTGAAGAATATTCGATTTTGGCTAAGTGACCATCGACTCTAGTTTCAAATTGGCGCAGGAAACTATTGTCTTTTATTTCTATTTCATTCATATAGTTTGATTTTAAAATTGGTCTAGACAAAAAAATCACGATGTTCTCAACCCGTAATTTTATACTTTTACTTAGTTTGTGAAAATGGTAAAGTCATTTCAAAACAGAATACAAAAGTAATAAAAAAATACGGTTTTCCTAAGAATTTCGTAAGGTATATCCACATGGACCAAGAAAAGACACACGTTTACTTTATGCCAGGTATGGCGGCCAATTCAACGATATTTGAAAACATACATTTGCCTGAGGAAGAATTCGAAACCCACCGTTTAGAATGGTTCGTACCCGATAAGAACATGACATTGGCTTCGTACGCCAAGAAAATGACAAAAACCATAAAACATAGAAACCCTGTATTGATAGGGGTTTCTTTCGGGGGTATCCTGGTTCAGGAGATGGCCAAATTCATTCCAACAAAAAAAGTAATCGTGATTTCAAGTGTAAAAAAATCATCGGAATTGCCCAAGCGAATGTTATTTGCAAAATATACCAAGGTTCATAAATTACTACCTACAGGGTTGGTGAATAATGTGGAGTTGCTGGTCAAGTATGCCTTTGGGGAAACCTTGAATAAAAGATTGGAGCTTTATGAGCAATATTTGTCGATACGGGATAAATATTATATCGATTGGTCAATCGACCAAATCGTAAACTGGAAACAAACGGAATGTTCAAAAAATCTGGTCCATATCCATGGCGACAAAGATGCGGTTTTTCCTATTTCCCACATAAATGATTGTATCCATGTCAAAAATGGCACCCATACGATGATCATTCATAGGGCACGATGGTTTAATGAGCACTTGCCCACAATTATTTTGGAATAAAAGAGTTGTAATACTGTTGCGATACAACCTCAATTACTTAGCGCATGAAACATTGACAAACCTATATATGGGTATTAGGGAGAACAAGCAAGGGATTACATATATATAATATACCGAGGCATACGTTATAGGTAAAGAATTAGTGAATTTACATTTTATTATATTTCTTTGCTACCTTTGAGTTACATCTTAAAAAAAAACTATGAAGATTTTAAAGAATTTATTAATGCTTTTAGGGGTGTTTTTCGTAATCACCACCTTAATATTTGCTGTCCAGAATAATGACGATTCCAAAAACGAAGCGTTACAGGATGTAGTAGTAAATGATGATGATAAAAGCGTCTCAGAGGGCTATAAGATTTCAACTATAGAGATTCCCGAGGATTTGAATTTTGCAGGTGAAGTGGTGCCCCAGGATGATCCTGAAATCATGGAACGTATCGACAGGGAATTTTTAGTGAATACCTATTGGCAATCCAATGCCCTATTATTAATGAAAAGGGCCAATAAATACTTCCCGATCATAGAACCCATTCTTGCCAAGAATGGAATCCCGGACGATTTCAAATATTTGGCCGTAGCCGAAAGCGCCCTTACCAATGTAGTTTCCTATGCTGGGGCCACTGGTTTTTGGCAAATAATGAAGGGAACCGGTAAGGAATACGGACTTGAAATAAATGATAATGTAGATGAACGATACCATTTGGAAAAATCAACCCAAGTTGCTTGTGATTATTTGAATAAATGGAAGGAAAAATATGGAAGCTGGACACTTACGGCTGCAGCGTATAACGCAGGCCCAGGCTCTATCAATAAATTCATGGGTATACAAAAGGTCGATGACTATTATGATTTGTTATTAGGCGAGGAAACTGGGAGATACGTTTTCCGTATTATGGCCATAAAAGAGATTCTTTCCAATCCGGAAAAATACGGTTTTGATATTGATAAGGGAGATATGTACAACGCCGTGCCTACTTTTCAAGTGGAAGTGGATACGCCCATTACGAGCTTTGCCGATTTCGCCCAAAAATATGAAATCAACTACAAAATCCTAAAGCGACATAATGCATGGCTTAGGGAACCCCATTTGAACAATGCTTCAGGTAAAAAGTACACGGTTGAAATCCCAATAAAAGGCTACTATAAAATAGTTAAATAAATATGTTTTCTTTCTTTAAGGAAAACTTATGGCCCATACTGCTTACATTAAATTATGTATTGGTGGTTCTTTTTTCGGTGCTAATAGTACTTAAGAACAAAAATCCTGTTAAAACACTTTCATTTTTGTTTGTTTTGGCCATTTTGCCCTTCTTGGGTATTTTGATCTACTACTTTTTTGGTCAGGATTACAGAAAGTATAAGATTTTTGAGAAGAAATATATTTTTGATAATGAGACCCTTAAGAAATGGCGAAAAGCGTTTCGTCTTGACCAAGAGGAAAGGTCCGATTTTAAGGATGAATTTGGGGAAGGTATCTTCAAATTATATAGTTTGCTGCGTCACAATGAGAAAGCGATTCTCACCTTTGACAATGAGGTGGACCTTCTGATCAATGGCGAACAAAAATTCGAAAGGCTAAAGAAAGACCTTGCCAATGCCGAAGATCATATTCATATGGAATATTTCGTATTCTTGGATGATGAACAAGGAATAAGGATAATAGAAATACTTTGTGAAAAAGCAAGAAATGGGGTGCAGGTCAAACTGATTTATGATGATGTTGGGAGTAATATTACCTCAAGATCTAAACGGCTTTTAACAAATAGTGGCGTAGAACACTATCCATTTCTTCCCGTATTATTTTCCAATTCCACAAGTAAAATCAATTATAGAAACCATCGAAAAATAGTCATAATTGATGGACAGATAGGATATTTGGGCGGAATCAATATCGATAAAAAGTATAATAACAACTTTCAAAACAACCGATATTGGCGGGATACCCATATGCGTATTCAAGGTGCTGCCGTTGGTTCGTTGCAATCCTCTTTTTTCCTTAGTTGGAATTTTGTTGCCAAGAAAGATATCGAATTGAACCAAAAGTATTTTCCCAAGGCCAAACCTGGAATCAATAACCCTATTGCGGTTCAGATTATTGCCAGTGGCCCTGATACCGATTGGGAGAATATTATGGAAGCCATGTTTACGGCCATCAATACGGCGAGGAAACACATTTGTATTACCACGCCGTATTTAATTCCCAATAGTCAGATTCTAACTGCCCTTACTACAGCCTCAAGGAGTGGTGTAGACGTTAAAATCATCATCCCCAGAAAATCTGATTCTTGGGCCGCCCAATATGCAACTGATTCCTATATCGAGCAATTGGCGCGTTCCGGGATTCGCATTTTTCGGTATACGAAAGGATTTGTCCATGCCAAGACTATGATCATCGATGATGTATTTTCTAGCATAGGGACAGCAAA
Source organism: Maribacter arenosus (assembly GCF_014610845.1). Classification (GTDB taxonomy): domain Bacteria; phylum Bacteroidota; class Bacteroidia; order Flavobacteriales; family Flavobacteriaceae; genus Maribacter_A; species Maribacter_A arenosus. The sequence continues at coordinate 17,888 of NZ_JABTCG010000001.1, forward strand.
CTTGGATTATAGGAGTTTTTCGTTGAATTTTGAAATCAATGCTTTGATTTATAACAAAGGGATAAACCAACAAATGAGACATTTTTTCGAAATGGATATGAAGGAAAGTGAAGAGGTAGATTATGAAAGGTGGAAACAACGTGGGGTAACACGACGCCTGCAGGAATCTTTTAGCAGGTTATGGGCACCTTTACTTTAAATCTTTTTCATTTGCTGCTGCATCATTTTAATCTGCTCGGTGAGCATATTGTTCTTGTCCAATTTTTTGGCTTCATTCAGCAAGGTGGTTGCTTCCCTTTTACGTCGTTTCTGCATGGCGATACCTGCCAGGCTTAACTTTGCCATCGCGGTATCATAATCCATGGTTAGTCCAAATTTCAAGGCTTTTCTGAAATATTTTTCCGCTTGTGTTAAATTCTTCTGAGAGTGGATGATGCCATGTAAATAATTGAAATACCCCTGTTGTTTGGTAATTAGGGCCGTCTCCGGATTTTTAATCTTATCCAGCCATTTCTGGGTTCCTTCCAAATCTTGCTTCCGCATTCGTAGAAAAGCCAACAAAATAATTTCGTTCCTAAAGTAGAGGAAAATGAAGATCAAGGAAAAAAGAATCAGGAATATGCCGTTGCCTATGTTTCCTTCTACAAATTGATAAATAGCATATGCTATGATCAGGCCAGCTATAACGAGTTTAATATTCTTGTTGAACATGGTATGTTACTATTGTCCGTGAGTGAAATTTAAGAAAGGTGATTTCAACACCTTGTGGGGCAAAAGTAATTAAAAACCTAGTTGTAGCCAGTAAGTCAACATGAAAAAAATATTTTTTTGATTAGGTTTGCCAAAGCGAAAACTCTTTGTATATTTGCGCCCAGATTTTGCATAGGTATTCGCAAAATCCTTAAGCACAACAAAGTATTAAAATTAAGCCTGAGGATGAAAAGAACGTATCAGCCATCAAAAAGAAAAAGAAAGAATAAGCATGGCTTTAGAGAGCGCATGGCAACCGTTAATGGTAGAAAGGTTCTTTCTAGAAGAAGAGCTAAAGGAAGAAAAAAATTATCCGTATCCTCTGAGCCGAGACATAAAAAATAATGTTTGAACTTTTTATAATATTTTAAGGTGTTACTTTTCTAAAAGTAGCACCTTTTTTTTATCCTTGTAGTATCTAAAATATTTTGAGAGCATGCCAAAAAGAAAAGATTTAAAGTCGATATTGATTATAGGGTCAGGTCCAATTATAATCGGTCAAGCCTGTGAATTCGATTATGCAGGGTCCCAAGCACTTCGAAGTTTAAGGGAAGATGGTATAAAGACCGTATTGATCAACAGTAACCCGGCTACCATCATGACGGACCCCACAATGGCCGATCATGTGTATCTAAAACCATTGACGACAAAATCCATTCTTGAAATATTGAAAGAGCATCCAGAAATAGATGCGGTTTTACCGACTATGGGTGGGCAGACAGCATTGAACCTTTGTATCGAAGCCGATGAAAAGGGAATTTGGGAAGATCATAGTGTTGAAATTATCGGTGTTGATATAGATGCCATCAATATAACCGAAGATCGCGAGCAGTTTCGGGAACTGATGTTGAAAATCGGCATTGGAATGGCGCCCCAAGCCACAGCAACTTCGTTTCTGAAAGGAAAGGAAATAGCACAGGAATTCGGATTTCCATTGGTGATTCGTGCTTCCTATACCTTAGGAGGTGCCGGGGCATCAATTGTATACAAAGCCGAGGATTTTGATGAATTATTGAGTAGGGGTCTCGAAATTTCCCCTATCCATGAGGTGATGATCGATAAAGCCCTGATGGGTTGGAAAGAATATGAGTTAGAGTTATTACGCGATAAGAACGATAATGTGGTGATCATCTGTACCATTGAGAATATGGATCCTATGGGTATCCATACAGGGGATTCAATCACCGTCGCACCAGCGATGACCTTATCGGACCGCACATACCAGCGAATGCGCGACATGGCCATTAAAATGATGCGTAGTATTGGCGATTTTGCTGGAGGTTGTAATGTTCAGTTCGCCGTTAGCCCGGATGAAAAGGAAGATATCATTGCTATAGAGATCAATCCTAGGGTGTCCCGTTCCTCTGCCTTGGCTTCAAAGGCAACTGGTTACCCCATTGCCAAAATCGCTTCAAAATTAGCCATAGGCTACCACTTGGACGAACTCGACAATCAAATAACTAAGTCGACATCAGCACTTTTTGAACCTACCCTCGATTATGTAATCGTAAAGATACCTCGATGGAATTTCGACAAATTCGAAGGATCCGATAGGACCTTAGGGCTTCAGATGAAATCAGTTGGCGAAGTCATGGGTATTGGCCGTTCTTTCCAAGAAGCACTTCATAAGGCGACCCAATCGCTCGAGATCAAAAGAAATGGGCTTGGAGCAGATGGTAAGGGATATACGGACTATGAAAAGATAATAAGTAAATTAACCATACCAGGTTGGGATAGGGTTTTTGTTATTTATGACGCTATACAATTGGGGATTCCGTTACGACGAATTCATGACATCACAAAAATTGATATGTGGTTCTTGAAGCAGTATGAGGAATTACATTTTCTTGAAAAGGAAATATCGCAATATACGATTCCCAGCCTTCCGAAAAGCCTACTGTTAGAGGCCAAACAAAAAGGTTTTGCCGATAGACAAATAGCCCATATGCTCGATTGTTATGAGAGTGAGGTCCACAAAAAGAGGGAAGAGCTCAATATCAACAGGGTATATAAATTAGTGGATACCTGTGCGGCGGAATTCAAGGCAATGACACCCTATTATTATTCCACTTTTGAGGCCGAATACGAAACCGCGGACGGCGTGAGGAAGGTTGAAAATGACAGTATTGTCACCGACAAGAAAAAGATAGTGGTCCTTGGATCTGGACCCAACCGAATAGGACAGGGAATCGAATTTGATTATTGTTGTGTTCATGGGGTGTTGGCCGCGGCAGAATGCGGATATGAAACCATAATGATCAATTGTAACCCCGAAACGGTATCCACTGATTTCGATACAGCCGATAAACTCTATTTCGAACCTGTTTTCTGGGAACACATTTACGATATTATAAGGCATGAAAAGCCGGAAGGTGTTATCGTTCAATTAGGAGGACAAACAGCTTTAAAACTTGCGGAAAAACTTTCTAAATACGGAATCAAAATTATCGGAACAAGTTTTGAATCTTTGGATTTAGCGGAAGATCGTGGAAGTTTCTCGGAATTGTTAAAAGAAAACAACATCCCTTTCCCACCATTTGGGGTTGCCGAAACTGCCGACGAAGCTTTGGAATTGGCCGACAAACTAGATTTTCCTTTGTTGGTCAGACCTTCATATGTATTGGGGGGTCAGGGCATGAAGATCGTGATCAACAAACAGGAACTGGAAGCCCATGTAGTTGATCTCCTTAGAAAGATACCCAATAATAAACTGCTTTTAGACCATTATTTAGACGGTGCAATTGAAGCAGAGGCCGATGCCATTTGCGACGGTACCGATGTATATATCATTGGTATTATGGAACATATAGAACCTTGCGGGATACATTCAGGAGACTCCAATGCTACCTTACCACCATTTAATTTAGGGGAATTTGTGATGCAACAGATCAAGGACCATACAAAGAAAATTGCCTTGGCCTTGAATACGGTTGGGTTGATAAATATACAATTTGCCATTAAAGACGATATGGTCTATATCATCGAAGCCAATCCGAGAGCTTCAAGGACAGTGCCTTTCATTGCGAAGGCGTACAAAGAACCCTATGTAAATTATGCCACAAAGGTGATGTTAGGGGAGAAGAAGGTTAAGGATTTTAAGTTTAATCCACAATTGGAAGGATTCGCCATAAAGCAACCGGTATTTTCGTTCAACAAATTCCCGAACGTAAACAAAAATTTAGGTCCCGAAATGAAGAGTACGGGGGAGAGCATTCTTTTTATCGATAGTTTAAAAGACGATGAGTTCTATAACCTCTATTCAAGAAGAAAGATGTACCTAAGTAAATAAAGGCGATTCCAAACCTATAAGCCATATCAAATTAGGTACTTGAAGGTTTAAATTGCCTTTCTATTCCCAATCCGTATGAAAAATACCCGGTTTGTCAATCCGTTCATAGGTATGGGATCCAAAATAATCCCTCTGGGCTTGGATCAAATTCAAGGGCAATCGATTTGATGTAAATCCATCAAAATACGTCAGTGCATTGCTCAACCCCGGTAGCGGTATTCCATTGTTGATGCCTAATATTGCGAGATTTCGAACTGCTGGTAAGGTAGGTTTGATCATTCCTGCAAATTCATCATTCAGCAATAAGTGGGAAAGTCCTTTGTTTTTGTCAAAAGCATTGGCTATATCCTCCAATAAGGCAGCCCGAATGATGCAACCGGCCCGCCAAATCTTGGCTACAGTTCTCAATTTTAAGTCATAACCATATTCCTTGGAGGCTTCGGATAATTGATGGAATCCTTGGGCGTAGGTGAGGACAAAACCGAAATACAAGGAGGCTTCAGCCCATTTTTCCAATACTTCCTTATCTAGACGCTCCGTCTTTTTATTAGAGTATAATGTATTGGCCAGCACGCGTTCCTTTTTAAATGACGATAGTTCGCGCATACTTACGGCGATATCGATAGTTGGTATTGGAATGCCCAAATCCATGGCATTCTGGGAAGTCCATTTACCGGTCCCTTTTTGTTTGGCCTTATCTAAAATATAATCTACCAGATAACCTTCAGCCTGATCGTCTTTTTGTTTGAGGACGTGTGCCGTAATTTCAACCAGGAAGGATTGTAATCTTCCTTGATTCCATGAATCGAAAATCTTATGCAACTCTGGGTTTGTATAGTTCCCGACTTTTTTTAAGATATCGTAGATTTCGGAGGTCAACTGCATCAACCCATATTCAATGCCATTGTGGACCATTTTTACATAATTCCCAGCTGATTTCGGACCTAAATAGGCGACACAGGATTCCCCATTGAAATCGGCGGCTACGGCTTCAAAAATAGGCTTAACTTCTTGATAGGCTTCTTTTGATCCACCGGGCATGATACTTGGACCAAATCTGGCCCCCTTGGCCCCACCCGAAACCCCGGCGCCGAAAAAATGGATTCCCTTCGATTTTAAATAGGATTCCCTTCTATCTGTATCCTTGAAAAATGAATTTCCACCGTCGATAATGATGTCCCCTTCATCCAAATATGGAATAAGAGTTTCAATAACGGCGTCTACGGCATTCCCAGCCGGCACTAACAACATCACTTTTCTCGGAAGGGATAACGAATCTATAAAGGTTTTTGCATTCGATGAGGCATTGACTTTATCAGTAGTGCCACCTTCCTTCAAGAGGGATGCTACCTTCTCATCGTCCAAATCATGGCCAATTGCCGTAAAGCCCTTGTCCATGACATTCAAAATGAAGTTACGTCCCATGACACCTAAACCTACTAATCCAAAATCATAACTTTTCTGCCCCATAAACTATACTATATGTTGTTTTTTAGTTGGATCTTCACATTCTCACTCTCCATTAGCTCTAAATGTTCATCGGCCTTGAACATTGATGCCTTAAACTTCGACCCTCTTTTTCTTGCCTGTTCCTTGCGCTTCATACTCCGGCTAAAACGTCTTACACCTTGTTCATCCTTTATTATCAATCCAGGAACGGCAACGTTTTTGCCATTTTCGTCTTTTGCGACCATGGTAAAATATGAGGAATTACAGTGTTTTTTCTCTCCTGTGGTAACACTTTCCGATTCGACACGAACACCTACTACCATTGATGTTTTACCTGTATAATTGATGGATGCCCTTAACGTTACCAGTTCCCCTACTTCAATGGGATTCAAGAAATCCACCTTATTCACTGAGGCGGTTACACAATAATGTTGGGAATGTTTTGAGGCACAGGCAAAAGCAATTTGATCCATAAGATTAAGAATATGGCCACCATGTACTTTACCACTAAAATTGGAATGGGAGGGAAGCATTAATTCCGTAATTGAGACATGGGATTCCTTGGCTGTTTTAAATAATTTCATAGGCTACTGTCTAAAATGTGGTGACTGCTCTTTTTCTACCTTGGTAATGAAGTACTTGGTGTCACCCAGCCAGAAAAATGTGGCATACCGCTCAACATATTCCAGCTTTACATATTCCCCTTGGTACTCCTTCAACTTATCAATGGCCTCCGCATCTTTATCCAAGACGGAGAATGCGAAAATTTGTGCACCCGAAATGCCTTGGCTTATTTCCCCTTCCCATGTTTTCGCCAAAACCCCTTTGCGACTTATTTTGATCAATTCCCCGGAACGCACCCCTTCACTATAAGGCACAAAATAAATAAAGGCATATATTAAAAGAAATACAGCGATAATCGCCGCTATGGTCAATACAAGGATTTTCTTCATAACTTAAGTTTAGGCTCTTCTTCAAAATCAGCTTCCTCCGCACGTTTCAAGATACGTTCCGGTAGTGATTTCTTTGTTTTTGCACCCATTTTTTTCAATTTTTCGATACTGGTGACCAAATTTCCCCTTCCTTCGACCAATTTATTCATGGCGCCTTTATATTCGCTTTTGGCTTCATCCATTTTTTTGCCCACACGGGTCAAGTCGGTCACAAAACCTTCAAATTTGTCATAGAGGGCCCCTGCTTGCCTTGCGATTTCTATGGCATTTCTTTGGTGTTTTTCGTTATTCCACATACTGTCTATGGTACGCAGGGTAGCCAACAATGTAGACGGGGTCACAATCACGATATTCTGCTCGAATGCCTTGTTGTAAAGGGAAGCATCCTGGTTGATGGCAATAGCAAAAGCCGGTTCTATGGGAATGAACATCAATACAAAATCAGGACTCTCCATTTCATAAAGATCTTCATATTTTTTGGCCGATAATTGATCAACATGCTTTCGAATGGAGTTGATATGGTCTTTAAGAAATTTCTCCTGAAGGTCTTCCTCAGCATTGATATATCGTTCATAATCGGTGAGCGATACCTTTGAATCGACTATCATTTTTTTCCCATCGGGTAAGTGAATGATAACATCGGGAAGCACCTTAGATCCATCCTCCTTTGTAAAACTTTGTTGTACGGAATACTCCCGATCTTTTTCCAGACCAGATTTTTCAAGAACCCGTTCCAAGACCAATTCCCCCCAATTCCCCTGCATTTTACTATCCCCTTTTAGGGCCTTGGTCAAATTCTCGGCTTCTTGGGTGATCTTCAGGTTTTGGCTTTGTAGGTTCAATAATTGTTCTTTCAAGGCCGAGTGCATACTGATACTTTCCTTCTGTGATATTTCTACTTTTTCCTCGAACGTTTTTATTTTCTCATGTAAGGGAGTAAGTAGGTTTTTGATATTTTTTTGGTTCTGCTCGGTGAATTTGTTACTTTTTTCATCTAGGATTTTGTTGGCCAGATTTTCAAATTCCATTGTAAACTTCTCTTGTAATTTTTCGACTTCCCCTTTTTGTTCCTTGTTTTTTAAGTCCAGATATTCCAAATCTGCCTGATACCGAACGATTTCATTTCCTAAGTGTTCCTTTTCTGAACGCAGCTCTTCCTTTTCATTTTCTAAACCTAGGATACGGTTCTCTAAATGGGCTTTGGCAAGGTTTAACTGTCTTTTTTCCTCTTCGAGCGTGCTTTGGTTTGATTTGGTTTTAAGGCTTTGTATATAATTACCAAGAAAGTATCCACCAGCAAGGCAAATAAGTCCAACCAAAAGGTATATAATATATTCGTTCATTCGGATTTTAACTTCTTTGGAGTAAAGATAAAGGTTTGTCGTTAAAAAATATCAGCCCCAATGGGTTACTTTTTTATCTTAAAAGAACCGGTTTTGGCATCGAAGGTTACAGCATCGGTAGGGAAAAGACGTTCAAAGGATTGTTTCCGGATCAATTCACAAGGTTCACCAAATTCATGACTTTCAGGATACATTATCAATATTTTATCGCAGAGTTGAATGGCCATTTCAATCTCATGGCTGGTAAACAGTATAGTTTTATGGGTTTCGTGGGCAATTTGCTTCAATAGTTTCAAAATTTGAACTTTATGATGCAGGTCTAAATGAGAAGTAGGTTCGTCTAACAAGATTATTGAAGTGTCTTGAGCCAATGCCCTAGCGATCATTACCCGCTGCAATTGCCCATCACTGAGTTCGTAACACTTTTTGTTTTTTAATCCCTCCAAATCGACCATAGCAATTGCCTCTTGTACCTTGTTTTTGTCCGTTGTGGATAGTCTACCGATCCAATTAGTATACGGCTGTCTGCCTAATGCAATAAGTTCCAATACGGTTAGGTTCTTTGATGCCAGGGGTTCTGTCAAAACAAGACTTATGGTCGACGCCAAATCAATTGGGGTATAGTTTTTTAAATCCTTTCCATCAATATGTATTGAACCTGATAATTTCGACTGCACGCTTCCTAGAGTTCTGAGTAAAGTAGATTTGCCTATACCATTCACTCCCACAATCGCGGCCAATTCTCCTTGATAGAGTTGAAAATTCAAATCCGTAGCAATGATCGTTCGATCGTTTTTCGAACGATACCCAATGTTCAGATCATGGACCTCCAAAGCTTTATGTTCCAATACTTTCTTTGTAATCACGTTTTAAAAAATCATTTTCTTTTTCCTCACTAATAACCAAATGACCACAGGTGCCCCAACAATCGAGGTTATGGCGTTAATAGGTAATACATTGGCCGAGGTAGGCAATTGTGCTATGGTATCGCATACCAACATTAAAATTGCCCCGTACACCAATACGGCGGGGACCAAAACCTTATGGTCGGTGGTATTGAATATTTGTCTCGTTAAATGGGGTACGGCAAGGCCAATGAATGCGATTGGACCTGCAAAGGCTGTTATACCCCCTGCCAATAAACCGGTCGCTATAATGATCATATAGCGGGACCGTTTCATATTAACCCCTAAACTTTTGGCATAGTTCTCCCCTAAAAGTAAGGCATTTAACGATTTTATCGAAAACACACTCAGGAATACGCCGATTAGAATGATTGCCAATAATAGCAGGAGCTGAGGCCAGGAAAGATTGCCTACACTGCCAAAAGACCAATAAATATACTGCTGCAATTTTTCGGCATCTGTGAAATAGGATAGCACACTGACCAGGGCAGCAGTTATACTTCCAAACATAAGGCCGATGATCAGCAAGGCCATAGTGTCCTTAATGCGATATGAAACAATCACCACGACCAAAAGCACTAAAAAACTACCGATACTTGCCGCCACGGCCATGGAAATGTCATTAATTAGACTATATGAGAATAGACTTGAAAATAAGGTAGAACCCATAATCAACAAGGCCGCCCCTAAACTTGCCCCTGAGCTGATACCCAAAACAAATGGACCGGCCAAAGGGTTCCTAAAAAGGGTTTGCATTAAAAGTCCGCTTAACGCAAGGCCACTACCTATAAGGATGGCGGAGAATGCTTTGGGTATACGATAGTTCCAAACGATATATCTCCACGAATCATTGGCCAATTCGCCTCCTAAAACAGCCTTTAAGGTAGCTTTAAAAGGAATGGTCACAGACCCTAGGCTAATGTTCAGGATAAAGCAAAGTAGCAAGACCAGAATCAATAATAACAACGGAATCCTATATGTAGTGGTACGTTCCAATTAGTTTAATGGCTTATAGAAAAATAGTTCATGTTCTGGCAATACCTCGGGGTGGAATATATGTATCAGATCTTTTAACACCAAATCGGGTCGATTAGGAGCGAGCTCATAAAACAACAGTCCTCCTGTATCCCCTTTTGTTTTTGCAAATGTATAGATGTTCTTATTCTGGAAAGCTTTAAAACTTAGGTAATGTCTATTGGCATCTTTCAATTCCTGATAAGAGGTGAATTGTGAAGGGGATATCCAATAATCGGTGTCTACACCTGTGGCCAAAACACTTTCAATGCTTAAATTGAGACTTCCGGTTTGATCACTTTGAGACCAGGGATAATAGGCATTGGCATCTTCTAAAAACTTGGCGGCCCAGCTGTTTCCACCTGGCAGATACCAAACATCCTTGTATAAGGCGCCACATAATACCGAGGGTTTGACTTTTGATCTTTTCGCTAATGATTTGGCTTGATTATAGGAAGCTGCGATTGTTTTGAAAATACTGTCTGCTTCCTGTTCTTTTTGAAAAAAGGGTCCAAAAAACTTGATCCATTCAGCCTTACCCAAGGGAGTTTCCTCGGTCCAATCCCCATTATAAACCACCGGAATATTTGAACGCTGCACCGTTTCATAGGCCTTATTCTGATTGCTGATACTGAAACCGATAACAACCTCAGGGTTTAATTCAATGACCATTTCGGTGTTGATCGATTCATTGTTTCCCAAATCCTTGATTAGACCTTGGTCTATGCGTTGTCTCGCCATTTTCGAGGAGACATATTGGGTGTCCGGAAAACCTTTTAAAGCATCGATGACACCCAAAGATTCCAGTGATGGAATGTGGGTGGTCGAAGTGGCGACAATTTGGGTGACGGGTACCCCGATTATAGCATCGAATTCCTCCTTGTCCAGAGTCATCGATCCCAATTTAGACTTTGGAACCAAAGCATATTTAAATGTACTCTCGGCGCCGGGCCAAGGGGATAAAATGTTGATGATGGTAACACCGGAACCCAATTTCTCAATGCTGAAACCCTTTGCATAGTTAATTGCTGTAATCGAAGGTGTAAGGGAAATAGGCAAGGTTTCTTTTTTACGCTCCTTGCAGCCCAAAAAACAAAAGAAAAAAGAAAAAATAATGATAATTCGCATTGTAGCTTGAATTCGGATTTTTAATGGTCCAGTGGAAAATCACCGCAAGGTAACAAATGTCACAATTTTAGATTGGATTGTACCTTACTTTTGTCAAAAATTAAAGCATGCGAGATAGTTCAAATACCACCATTTATATAATCGCAGGAATCATAATACTTCACTTTATCGTTGGCTTCATATGGTTGGCCATAAAACTTAGCAAAAAAAAGAAGGATAAATAAGGAATTAGGTTTAGCTTTGTGCTGAATTTGGTTTTGTCACTTTCACGGTGACTAAATTAAAAGGGAATCCAGTGAGAATCTGGGACTGTTCCCGCAACTGTAAGTTTATGCCAAACTTGTTTTGGCACCTCTTTTAAAAGGAGGATGTTATTTTCTTCAAAGTCACTGTCCGGCGTTATGTGGATGGGAAGGCAAGATAACCTTAAACAAGTCAGGAGACCTGCCAAGTTCTAAAACAGAATTTCGATTGACTTTCGGGTAAAAAGTCATTGGTGTGATGAAAACTTCGCTACTTTCTTTACTTGTATTTTATGGTGTTCATAGCGCTATGGCCCAACAGGACCCTATTATAGAATTAAAAGAAGTCATTGTTTCGGACAGTAGACTTGAGCGGTTCTCAAACGGGGTTAAGGTCGATACCCTGAAGGATTCCGTATTGCAGCGAACAGATGGGTCTTTAACAAAAACACTACTTTTCAATTCCAACATTTATTTTAAGGAAAATGGGTACGGCATGGTTTCCTCACCCTCGTTTAGGGGGACTGGAGCCTCACAAACCGCCGTAATTTGGAATGGGATCAATGTGAATTCCCAATTGAATGGTCAAGTTGATTTTAATACGATTCTACCTCAGAGTGTCGATAAGATAAGCGTACGCAGTGGTGGGGGTAGTACCCAGTATGGTACTGGTGCCGTCGGGGGCAGTATTCATTTGGAAAACACCCTAGACTTTAATAGTGAATGGAAGAATAGACTACAATTGGGTTACGGAAGTTTTTCAACACGGAACCTTACCTATAAAACGAAAGTGGGTACCGAAAAGACGGCTTTGGGTCTTGGTATAGGACATATAGCCTCGGATAATGATTACAAATATCTGGGGACCTCAAATAAAAATGAAAACGGCTCATTTTCAAATTCCAGTTTTGATATGAATTTTGGGGTATTGTTGTCTTCATCACATTTACTAAAATTGTACCATACCACTTTTTTAGGGGACCGTGATTTATCAGGTACTTTGACAGCGCCTTCAAATAGCAATTATCAGGATATTAACTCCAGATCACTCTTCGAATGGGTAAATTTTAAAAACAATAAGGTTCAGCGAGTTAAGGCAGCCTACTTATATGAACGCTATAAATTTTTTCAGAACAAGGATAGTGACCAATTTACTTATGGTAAAGCGGAAAGTTTTATTGTGAACTATGACCTTAAATACGAATTTAAAAATGCGGCTATTAATGGTATTTTGGATTTTAATACCATTAAAGGACAAGGTACTTCGATACAGCAAGCTAATCGGAATCTATTTGCCACCACCATACTATTTACCCATAATCCTGCCAAAAGTTTAAATTATGGCATTAACCTACGAAAAGATTGGGTCAATGATTATGTGAGTCCTTTTGTTTTTGCGATAGATGGCAAATATGACGTCTCAAGTACCTATGCCATAACCATCAATACTTCGAAGAATTTCAGGATCCCTACGTTCAATGACCTGTATTGGGAAGGTAGTGCCTCGGGCAATTCCGATTTAAAACCAGAAACATCGGTACAAGGTGAATTAGGGCAGATATATGCTAAAAAAGGGTTTAGCACACAATTACATCTTTTTTACATTTCTTCGAAAGATTTAATACAGTGGCTACCTGATAATTCAGGGATTTGGTCACCGGTTAATGTACAGTCCGTTTATCAGTATGGGTTAGAGTCGAGAATTGCCTTGAAACATAAATTTGATAACGATAACAACATTGAGTCCCAAATAAGTTATGCCTTTACGCGGGCCATTGAAAAGGAAAGTTCAAAACAGTTGATTTATGTGCCCAAGCATAAGGTTACGCATAGTTTGGCTTACCATTATCGGAAATGGGGAGTCGTATGGCAGTCATTATTCAATGGCAAAGTTTACACCACATCAGACAATCTACAGGAACTTGAAGGTTATTTTTTGGCGAATTGTCTTTTGGAATATGATATGGCCAAGATATTGGGTTCCAGTCTCAAAACGACAATTCGCATAAATAATCTTTTCAATACAAATTATCAAAATGTGGCATTTAGACCTATGCCCAATAGAAACATTCAATTACAACTAAACTTTAAATTTTAAAAATGAAAATCAAAAATGTAGTACTTGCCTTGGCTTTGGGATTCCTATTTACGGCCTGTAATAAAGAAGATGATGATGCCATGGCACCAATGGGTACCTATGATAATGGCATTTTGGTATCTAATGAAGGCCCATTTAGTAATGGGACGGGAACCGTTTCTTTTATTTCGGAAGATTTGACGACTATAGAGAATTCAATATTCAATGCGGTGAATAACGCCGATTTGGGTAATGTGGTGCAATCCATGGGTTTTACAGACGAATATGCCTATATCGTAGCAAATGTTTCCAATACCTTGACGATTGTAGATAGATATTCTTTTGAAAGTCAGGCAATAATTTCCCAGGGGTTAAATAATCCGAGATACTTTTTATACGCCAATGGAAAGGGGTATGTGACCAATTGGGGTGATCCAAATGACGTAACAGATGACTTTGTCGCTATTATAAACTTGGAAACGAATAGTGTCTCCGGTACGATACCAGTTGATTTTGGCCCCGAAAAAATAATAGTCCATGATAACAACATTTATGTTGCACATCAAGGAGGCTATGGGCAGAACAATAGTATCTCTGTTATCGATTCGCAAACTAATGAGGTCGTAACTACAATTTTGGTCGCGGATGTTCCCAATTCCATGCAAGTTGATTCAAACGGTAATTTGTGGGTGTTATGTGGCGGTAAGCCATCTTATACACAGGATGAAACGGCTGGCGCCTTGTTGAAAATCAATACGGGTTCGAACATCGTGGAGAAAACCTTAGCGTTCGATACAACAGAACACCCAAACTTCTTGGAATTGGATGGCTCCAAATTGTATTATTTTCTTAACGGTGGCATCTATTCCTTGGATACGTCAGACACGGGTCTACCTTCACAATCAGACATGCAAGACCTTAATTTTTACACCATGGTTGTAGATGATGGGAAATTATATGGCACTGATGCCAAGGATTTTGCCAGTAATGGGTCATTGATTATTTATGATTTAGATTCCAAGGAACAGTTGGGAACTTTTAATGTGGGGATAATTCCAGGAGGCATTTACTTTAATTAGGAATTAGGCCCGTATGATAATATCAAAAAAGCCCTGACATCATCGTCAAGGCTTTTTGTATTAAATATGGAAGACTTTTTATTGTATGTTGATATCCAATTTCTTGTCCAACACCATATTGTCTTTGAGTATGGTGAACATTTTTGAGTTCGTCATTTCTAATAGGGGCATTTTAACCTCAAAACCTCGTTTTCCGGTTACTCCCGTAATTTCCTGAATGGCCCTCGCCAATAAGGGTTCATTAAGGTCTCCCCAAGAACCTAGATTTTCAAGATCTTCCTCAAGCATTATATCCGGTACCAAACCGGTAGTATAGTCTGAAAAACCATCGGCATTCTCATTTCGACCTACCAAGGGCTGAATCGCCCATTGGTTATCGGGATTGATTTGGTTTTCCCGCTCTGGATTATAGACATAACTGCCTTCAAAATCATCGACCATGGTCAATGAAAATTCATTCTTGCCCCTCGTGGTCTCCCCAATATGTACAACATCGACATAGGGCGCGAGCCCATTTAAAACCAATTCACTGGCCGACGCGGATGCATTGGTAGCAATAATATAAACTTTAGAAAGGTTGAGTGTGTTAATATCAGAACCATCATTGGTTTTATCGGCAAAATAATCTGTTAACTGTGAATCGCTCAATTCGCTTTGTATCTTACTATTCCAGCGTTGTCTCAGGAACAATTCATCGGTATGGGTACCATAGATCATACTGGCCAATAAGCGGGCCGAATTTACCGATCCTCCGGGATTATAACGAAGATCTAAGATTAAATTGGTTACTCCGGACGATTTAAAATCCCCGAACACATTGTTAAGCTCTTCATCAAACTCGTTGGTAAAGCCATTATAGACCAAATACCCAATCTTCTCCCCTCCAATTTCAAAGGTTTCTGACAGAAATACCGGATTTTCAACAAGACCCTCCATTTTGGTCAACGTCACCTCCTTATCATTAGGAGTTACTTGGTTATCCGCAATATCGGCCATGTTCAGCGTATAGGTATCATTATCGCCAAATAAGAGGTCAATATAATTACTAACGTTTAAGGTTTGCCCGTCTACGCCGGTAAAGAGTTCTCCCCTGGCAATATCTTTTGTAGAAGCATCCGAATTTGGAATAATATAACGGACGTATCCAAAGACATCATCGCTATCACTGAATTTAACCAACCCATATTCAAGTCCGTTACTCTTGGAGATTCCAGCAAATGCCTGGGTCAGTTCCTTATAGTCATCTGAATAAAAACTGAAGCGATCTTCACTGAAAAGAAGCTGGTCGTCAAAAAATACCCCAGGATCGCTCTCGGAAGCTAAAAATGCCGTATAGGCTTCGACACCTTCAACAGTGTCAGGGAATTTTGTATCCGATAAGTTAGGTACATCGGCCTGCCAATAATACCAGAAATTCATCGCTTTCCACATAAAGTCCTGCACCATTACCTCTTCCGAATCAGGAGTTAATCCCTTGTCAGGAGTAAGGTCATCATCACTTTTTTTACAGGCGTTTAGGAATACTCCTAGCGAAAGGAATATCAATAGATACTTTTTCATAAATTTTCTTTTTTTGCAATCTGTAGTGAAGGACCGCAATTACCATTCCAGAAATTGAAACATGACACGGGGGACTTACCTACCTTTGAATAAACTATATACGCAACTTTTTTTTATTTGGATGCCTAATTTAAAGACAATAACAGGAAATAAAAATTAATTGTAACAAAATTCGTTATACATCGTCTTCCTTTTGTAGACCTGATAAAGCAAAACGAACAACTAATCAGAAGAAGTGAAACAGTCAGAATTTCTAAATGTGGTTATGCCCTTTAAGGATAAGCTATATAGATTGGCAAAACGTTTGTTGGTCTCTAAGGAAGAAGCTGAAGACGCGACGCAGGAAATATTGATGAAGTTGTGGTCCAAAAATGAAAATATTGGTAACTATAACAACGTTGAAGCTTTTGCCATGACAATGACAAAGAACTTTTGTTTGGATCGGTTGAAGTCAAAACAAGCTGGTAATCTAAAGTTAGTACATAGCAACTACGGCGATGATTCAACTTCATTACAAAAGCAGGTAGAAGTCAGGGACAGTATGGGCTGGGTAGAGAAAATTATGGAGGAGTTGCCCGAACAACAAAAAATGGTATTGCAATTACGCGATATAGAAGAATACGATTTTGATGAAATCGGCGAATTATTGGATATGAAACCAACAGCCATACGGGTTGCTTTATCAAGAGCACGTAAAACGGTACGGAAAAAATTAATGCAAAAACATAGTTATGGAATCGGATAGAATCGAAAAATTATTGGGAAAATACCTGGAAGCCTCCACTTCGATAACCGAGGAAAAAGAGCTTAGAACATATTTCACACAAGAAAGTGTGCCAACACATCTAGAACAATATGCCCCTATGTTCCAATATTTTTCCGTGGCTAAGGAAGAACGGTATACCAAGCAGTTGTCCTTAAAAACCAAAAGGTTCAACTATAGATGGCTTTCTATCGCAGCCATGGCCGTGCTGTTTTTTGGCATATACTTTGGTAATGAGTATCAAAAAAAGAAAGAAGCTCAATATGCTTATAATGAAACAAAAAAGGCATTGACCCTTTTGGCCGATAATTTTAGCAAGGGTACTGAGAAAGTGGCTTATTTAAATGAATTTGAAAACGCGAAACAAAAAATTTACAATAAAAATTAATACTTAAATCATGAAGAAAATTATAATACTTATAGCACTGGTAGTTTTACCAACACTTGGCTTTTCACAGTCGGTTTTCGATAAATTCGAAGATTTGGACAATGTAAGTGCCGTAGTGGTCAACCAAAGTATGTTTAGGTTGCTGGCCAACATAGACGTTGAGGTCGACGACCCAGAAGCGAAGGATTTTATGGATATCGCTAAAAGCCTAAAGAACCTAAAGGTTTTTATTACCGAGGACAAGGGGATTTCAGCAGATATGATGAAAACCATGAACCAATACCTAAAGAGTGCCAAGTTGGAAGAGCTTATGCGGGTAAAGGATAAGGATGCGAACGTTAAGTTCTACATTAAAAGCGGTAAAGACGAAAACCATGTGAGTGAACTATTGATGTTCGTCACAGGTATCGACAAGGTCGATGTTGAGGTGAATGGGAGAAAGTTTGAAACTGTATTACTTTCCTTGACCGGCGATATCGATTTGCGTAAAATAGGATCACTTACCAAAAAGATGAACCTTCCGGAAGAACTGAACGAAGCAGGTAAGAAAAATTAACAACAATAAAATGTGGTGGTTTTGTTGGGAAGCCTTTTAAACCACCACTTTCATCAATCAATACTAATCAATCTGCCTATAAACGGGTAGGTAAAAAACGACAATCATGAAAAAAATCACATTAGTTTTAGCACTAGCCTTATTGCCATTAACCGGATTTTCCCAGTCTATTTTCGATAAATTCGAGGATATGGACAATGTAGGTTCCGTTATCGTAAATAAGGGAATGATAGATTTACTGACCTCAATAGGCAACTTGGAAGACGACAAGGAAACTAAGGAGTTTGTTCAAATGGCAAAGGGAATACATGGCATAAAAGTTTTTATCACTGAAGACAAAGCCATTGCTGAAGACATGTCCGCCACCGTTCGTAAGTATTTAAGATCATCTTCCTTGGAAGAATTGATGCGGGTCAAGGACCAGGATGTTAACGTTAAGTTCTATATTAAGAACGGCAAACGCAAAGACCATGTTACCGAGTTGTTGATGTTCGTTTCTGGAATGAAGAAAATGGATATCGATGTAGATGGAAGAAAATTTGAAACGGTATTGGTGTCCATGACCGGGGATATCGATTTGAATCAAATAGGCGCCCTTACCAAAAAAATGGATTTACCCGATGACTTGAACAAAGCAGGGAAACGAAACAAATAAAATCAAAGATCGGCCGCTGATTGTTATAGTGGCCGATTTTTGGTAATTTGAAAAACACGCATTAAAATACTATAACATGAAAAGAATATTAAGTGGTCTAGTGATGGCATTAATCCTGGTTGCAACCAGTTGTTCCTCGACGCCGAGCCTACAGGAGTATTTTGTGGAAAATTCGGAAAATCCCAATTTTCTCTCTGTGGATCTTCCAGTTAGTCTTTTGAATATGGATAAAGTCGATTTAAGCAAAGCCGAAAGGGAAGCATTGAATTCCTTAAAAAAAATGAACGTCTTGGCCTTTAAAAAGAATAGCAGCAACGCAATAGAGTTCGAAACGGAAAAAGCCAACGTAAAAGCCATTTTAAATAATGAAAAATTCATCGATTTAATGAAACTCAATACCCGTTATGGTAAAGGAGTTATTAAATATATAGGCGATGATGAAACCATCGATGAGGTTATTGTTTATGGGGATAATGATGAAAAAGGATTTATGTTGATCCGTGTCTTGGGCAACAATATGAAACCGGCCAATTTGGCACAATTCATGAAAGCTATCCAAAAATCGGAGTATAAAGGCCAAGGCCTGGAGGGAATTGCCGATTTTATAAAAGGATAGATCCAATAACTCAATGAACAAAAGGCCTGCCCAATATTGGGCAGGCCTTTTGTTTTCAAAACTACCTGCGAAAACGTAAGGCATTATTTATTCTAAGCACGAATTATTATCTTCGTTTTACTATTAACACTAACATATTTTCAAAATGGAAAAAGCAACGGAATGGATTAATTACGGTTTAGAACTTGCAAAGGAATTTGGCCCAAAATTGCTCACGGCAATACTCATTTACATCATTGGATCTTGGATCATCAAAAAGATAGTGGGTGCTGCCCGCAAAATGATGACCAAAAGTAAGTACGATGAGTCCCTTCAACGATTCTTATTGAATCTGGTATCATGGGTGTTAAAGATATTTTTAATTCTTGTTGTTATTGCCCAACTAGGCGTTGATGTAATGACTTTTGCCGCAGTAATCGCTGCTGCGGGTTTAGCTGTTGGTTTGGCCTTGCAAGGATCATTATCCAATTTTGCAGGTGGTGTTTTGATTATGATCTTCAAGCCTTATAAAATCGGTGAATTGATCGAGGCACAAGGGGAATTGGGAGTGGTCAAGGAAATAGAGATTTTCACTACAAAAATGATAACTCCAGGGAATAAATTGGCCATAATACCGAATGGCGCTATGGCCAATGGCAATATAATCAACTATACAGCAGAAGGTAAAATGCGGGTAGATACCACCATTGGCGTGGGCTATGATGAGGATATCAAAAAGACGAAGGAAGTATTAATGCAGGTCTTGACTTCAAATCCTTTGGTGCTCAAAGACCCCGCACCTTCAGTCAATGTTTCAGAACTGGCCGATAGTTCGGTGAATTTCGCTGTGCGGCCTTATTGTAAACCCGAGCATTATTGGGATGTATATTTTGGTACTTTGGAAAACTGTAAACTGGCTCTGGATCAAGCAGGAATTGAGATTCCGTATCCGCATTCAGTGGAAATCCATAAAAAAGGTTAGATAATGACTGAGTTATAAGGGGTCTAAAAAGTACTAATGTATCGTTATTACGACCCTTTCGACTTTAGTTTACGCTGAACGAAGTAGAAGTACTCTAGGCAGGCTAAAGTGAAGTAATCCGGTTCTTAGTGACCAAATACTTAGAGACGGCTGCATGCCTTTAAAAGATATATACTTGGACTTTGTAGATCTCCTATTTTTATAGTGGGAATTAACCTAAATACCAGTATAATTACTTGGGGTAATTGCTTTCAGTTCCGTTTTAATGGTATTGGAAACCTTTAAGGTGTCAATGAAATCGGCCATGGTCTTTTGATTGATTTTTTCGTTGGTTCGGGTCAATCCTTTTAAGGCTTCATAGGGATTGGGATACCCTTCCCTTCTTAAAATGGTCTGAATGGCTTCCGCCACCACGGCCCAATTATTGTCCAAATCTTGTTCGATCTTTTCCTGGTTCAACAACAATTTGTCCAAACCTTTTAAGGTAGATTTAAAAGCGATCATTGTATGGCCCAAGGGTACACCTACATTTCGAAGTACGGTACTATCGGTTAAATCACGTTGTAATCTAGATACAGGTAATTTGGCCGACAAATGCTCAAAAATGGCATTGGCGATTCCGATGTTTCCTTCCGAATTCTCAAAATCGATGGGGTTGACCTTATGGGGCATGGCCGAAGATCCAACTTCGCCTTTTTTTATCTTTTGCTTAAAATAATCCATAGATACGTAGGTCCAGAAATCCCTATCCAAATCCAGGATAATCGTATTTATACGCTTTAAGGCATCGAAAAGCGCCGCTAAATGGTCGTAATGTTCGATCTGGGTGGTAGGAAACGAATGGTGCAATCCCAATTTCTCTTGGACGAACTGCTGTCCAAATGCTTTCCAATCAATATGCGGATAGGCAATTTTATGCGCATTATAATTTCCTGTCGCCCCTCCGAACTTCGCCGCACTGGGAATGTCATTCAATAGATTGAATTGTTCCTTTAATCTCTGCACGTAGACCTCTATTTCCTTACCCAAACGGGTAGGGGAGGCGGGTTGTCCGTGTGTTCTGGCCAGTAAGGGTACGTTCGCCCATTCTTTCACCAATTCATTTAATTTATCCAATAACTCGAAATACTGGGGAACATAGACGTCATTCATCGCATCCTTGATTGACAATGGTATCGCTGTATTGTTGATATCCTGTGAAGTCAATCCAAAATGAATGAATTCCTTATGTTCACTTAGCCCTAAGGTGTCAAACGCCCTTTTAATAAAATATTCGACGGCCTTTACATCATGGTTCGTTGTTTTTTCTATTTCCTTAATAACCTGTGCATCACTCGAATCAAAATTCTTGTAGATATTCCTTAGGACATCGAATTTGCTGTTATCAAAAAATTTAAGTTGGGGTAACGGAATTTCACAAAGCGCGATAAAGTATTCGATTTCTACTTGAACTCGATACTTAATCAATCCTTCTTCGGAAAAATAGGGTGATAATGAAACCGTTTTACTTCTATAACGACCGTCAATGGGTGAAATGGCATTCAATGGGCTTAATGACATGGGTGATGGGATTGGTTGTTTTTAAAGCAGCAAAGATACTTATTCACGGAGTAGATTAAAAGGTTTCCAAAGTATTGTTTGTACATTCTTTTCAACACGATTTAACCGATTTGAGCTTTTCAAGGGTCATTCTCGCCCTGGCTTTATAGGCGGCACTGCCATTGGCATAATTTTGTTCCAGTACCAGTTTCAGTTCAGCATGGATCCAATCTAATTTATAACCCAAAAGCAGTAAGGAAGTCATTGAATAGGCCTTGGTAGCGACTTTATGTTCCCCGATTAGCCAATCAAAACAGGTCGTTGCCATAAGTTCAAGGTGTGCGGTGGTCAATGTTGTTTTGGTTTTATTCTTTTTTTTCGAAAAATAGGCCTTGGTTAGAAATTCACAGATTTTGGCCATTGGCCTTACTGATGAATCAAGATTAAGAGTACTTATTTTTTGGGTGAATAGGTCGATATGTGGTAAGATCAAGTCCAGATTTTGCTTTGCCACGAATTCCAAAATCCAGCATGCTTTGCTCGAAATAGGGTCTTGGCCCTTGAAGGCGATTTTGAACAATGGAGACAATAATTCGGGAGTCTGCATGACCAAGTTCGCCATTTGCATACGTTTTTTACGTGTCGCGTTGACGTAATCCAAAGCTGTGGTCAGTTCGTCTTGAGTCACAATTATTTGTATTTTTACTTAAATATTCGCCCCAATGAAAATAGTGAAAAAAATAGCAGTAATACTGCTGTTGGTGTTGCTTGCTATGCAATTTTATCGCCCAGTAAAGAATTTATCCCAGGGTAATCATTCCGTAACCTTTATTACAGAAACCAATCCTTCGGTAAGGGTCCGCGAGATTTTGGAAAATGCTTGCTATGATTGCCACAGCAATAATACCAGATACCCATGGTATAATACAATTGCCCCTGTATCCTTTTGGTTGTCCAATCATATTGACGATGCTAAGGAAGAACTGAACTTTTCAATATGGGGAGATTATTCGACCCAAAAGAAAAGCCATAAACTAGAAGAGGTCATTGAACTAATCGAAAATGATGAAATGCCCTTAAAACCTTATACTTGGATGCATTCTGAGGCTAAATTGACGACAGAAGAAAAGCAAGCGGTCATCGCATGGGCAAAACGCTCTAGGACACTTTACCAATTAAATCAGCAACCAAGATAGGCACTCCTTTAGTTGCATTTTCAGGAATCACCCATAGTCCTTTTTGCGGGTTGCTTTCCATTGATGGTCGGGGATCGATAAAATATATGGGCGTTTTCGAAGCTACGAAATGGATCAAACTAGCTGCCGGATAAACCTGCATAGATGTACCGATAATTAATAGAATATCAGCTACAGAGGTCAAGTCCATGGCTTTTCCCATCAAGGGTACATCTTCACCAAACCATACAATATGGGGGCGCAATTGGTGACCATTTTCACATAGGTCACCAAGTACCAAATCTTTGTCCCAAAAAATTGGCTGACCACCACCTTTACTTCGTACCTTCAGGAGTTCACCGTGTAAATGCACTACTTGGGTACTGCCGGCCCTTTCATGCAGATCGTCAACATTTTGGGTAATGATGGTTACGTTATAATGCGCTTCCAGGGAGACCAAAGCCCTATGTGCCTCGTTCGGGGATACTTTATGCAATTGTCTCCTTCGCTGATTATAAAAATCCAAGACCAAGGCTGGATTTCTCGAAAAACCTTGGGGAGAAGCCACTTCCATCACATCATGCCCCTCCCAAAGCCCGTTTGCATCCCTAAAGGTTTTTAGGCCACTTTCCGCGCTTATGCCAGCACCAGTAAGTACTACCACATTCTTTTTCATTTTATAAAAATAGACTTTTTATTATATTCGGACTATGGTAGACCAGCAACTTTTGAAGTATCTTGAGGGTTTTATTTCCGTTGAAAGAAAGGAACGTTTTCAACAAGTTTTGGAAGAGCGTACCAATTTCATTACGGTGGCCATTGAAGATGTTTTTCAATTACACAATACAAGTGCTGTAATTCGGAGTTGTGAGGCTTTTGGCCTTCAGTCGGCCCATGTGATCGAAGGCCGTTTTGGAAAAAGATTGGATAAGAACATCGCGATGGGCGCACAGCAGTGGGTAGATGTCCATAGACATGAAACAACCCAATCGTGCATATCCCAATTACGAACCGCAGGGTATCGAATCATCGCTACTACACCACACGGCGATTCATGTTATTTGGAAGATTTCGATATCAAGGAAAGAACGGCCTTGTTTTTTGGGACTGAAAAAGAAGGGCTAAGTAAGGAAATGCTTCGGGAAGCTGACGGTCTTTTAAAAATACCTATGGTCGGTTTTACCGAAAGTTTGAATATCTCGGTTTCGGCGGCAATAATACTTCAACATTTAACGATTAAAATGAAACGTCAAGATCTACCTTGGCAATTGTCCGATTCCGAAAAATTGGAGAAACAGCTGGACTGGACAAAAAAATCGATTAAAAGCATAGATGATATCTTATCGAGATTCTACGGACGAAAGTAAATTTTCACTATATTTATTAGCAACCAATTAATTGATAAACAAATGTATACACTACTTTATATTATTATCGGAATTGTGGTACTAATATTTATATTAGCAATGATCGCCCCAAAAACCTACGATGTATCGCGGAGTATTTCAATATCGAAACCTGTTTCGGAAGTTTTTGAGTATTTAAAATTTTTGAAGAACCAGGATGATTGGAGCCCTTGGGGTAAAAAAGATCCCAATATGATAAAAGAATTTACGGGTAATGATGGGGAGGTAGGTGCAATCAGTAGATGGAAAGGCAACAAAGAAGTAGGTGAGGGGGAACAAGAATTGACCGGAATTACCCAAAACAAGGAAATAAGATCGCAATTAAGATTCTTAAAACCATGGAAATCACAGTCTGATGCTTATCTCCGTGTTGCGGACGAGGGTAGTGGTTCAACTAAAGTGACATGGGGTTTTGTAGGTAAGAACAAATTTCCCATGAGCATTATGATGTTGTTTATGAATATGGATAAGATGGTAGGTAAGGATTTTGAAGAAGGACTACAATCACTTAAGATGAAACTGGAAAAATAGAGGATATGGATTTTAATATGGTAGGATGGTTTGAGATTCCCGTTACCAATATGGAACGTGCCAAGGCATTTTATGAAAAAGTCTTCAACATTAAGATCAGTGTTCATGATTTAGGAGGGTTGCAAATGGGTTGGTTTCCTAACAGGGGTGATAAAAAAGGGGCTGCTGGATCATTGGTTCAACATGAAATGTATACCCCGAGTGCTACAGATGGACCACTAATATACTTTACTTGTCCAGACCTTGCAATTGAACTAGGCCGGGTCAGTGCTGCTGAAGGCGAAATACTACGGCCGAAAACCGAAATCGGTGGCGGTCATGGTTTTATGGCCTTGGTGAAGGATACTGAGGGTAACAGGATCGCACTGCATTCCTTGAAGTAACCTCACACATTAAAAATTGCAACTTCGGCTCGAGCACCAAATCTAATAGGGAGAATTGTGGTGCCTATTCCTTTTGAAACATACATTTGGGATATATCATTGCAATACCAACCCTTAACATATTTTCCACTTCCATAGGGGGTCATCAAAGGAATTCCAAAAAAAGTCACCTGCCCTCCGTGGGTATGCCCTGACAAAATAATCGGCTTTAGTTTCATGGAAGTACTTATTTCGTCTATAGAAGTTCGATAGGCCGGACAATGGTTTAGGAGGAGTGAGGTCAATGATCTATCGATATTTTCGCAAGCCATCATAAAATCTGATTGACCCCAAACTAAATCATCAATACCTAGAATATTGATTTTTCGGGATTTGCTTTTAAGTACGAATGACTCGTTGATTAAAAGTATACCGTCTTAACCTTGAAAATCAGTCATGAACGACACTAACTATTGTACCAATTCCAAAAGAGCGATATCATATTCACTTTCAAAATTGGCCTTACCGTTCTGTACTTCGATAAAGGTATCAGAATAGGTATCATAAAGTTTAGTGCCATCGCCAAAGAAACCTTTCACCCAAAGCGATTTTTTACCTTTAGGCAGGTCTAACCCTACTACAACTTTGTCCTTAAAATCATCACTGGTATAGGTTCTACTGAAGACATAGGGTTTTTTGGCAAGCCTTTTGTGTTTGCCTGCGCCGATGGCAGGATGGTTTCTTCTGAATTTACCCAATTTTTGCCAATGCAATAATGTATTCATTGTATTTGGCAAGCTATCTAAGTCTTCCCAGTTCATAAATGACCTTAAAGTAGCATCGCCATTGGTGCCCTCTATGGTCAAATCCCTAGACGATTCATCCCCATAATAAACTTGGGATGCCCCAGGGGTAAGTAAAAGCACATTTGCAGCCCTAATGGGTTTCTTACGGTCCTGGTCGTAAGGGGAGCTGTCATCATGCGATGTTAGATAGTTCAGAACACTTTTACCGTTGAGCTTGGTGTGCAAGATCGAACTGTATTTTTTGAAGATGGTTTCGTAATCATTATCAGCATCATTTTTCAATTCAAAATTGATCAAGCTTTTAAACCCATGGTCAAAATAATCCACCTTTTTATCACCAAAATCAAATTGCCGACCACTAGAGATATTGTAACCATATGCTTCACCAACCATATAAAAGGAATTGTCGTCGAGTACGTCATTAGGGTGTTTCTTCTTCCAGGCTTCGAAGGCTGCCGAAGCCTCTTTATAGAGCTCTGACCATGCATTTTCATTCACGTGCTTTACGGTATCTACCCTAAAACCATCAATACCAAGATCATTCACATAATCGGTTAACCATTTTATAATATAAAAGCGTGGTGCCCTTGGATAACCGGTTCGATCAAAAAACAATTGTAGCTCATCGAGTTCTGTACTTAATCGACCTTCGTCCTTCCATTTGGCCAAAAGGGCGTCTGGCAATTCAACAGTTTTGTTTGACTCGGTGTGTATGTCCGGTAGGTTTTTGACCAAAGTGCAAGCCGTGGTATTTTCGTACGTGGTAAATTCACAGATAGGTCCGGTTCTGACCCATTCTTCGGGCCATAACGGGTCTTCGGCCGTGCTAGGGCCGGTATGGTTCAGTACGACATCCATCAAAATTCGAATACCCTTTTTATGCGCAGTTTTTACTAATCTTTCGAGCTCTTTCTTCGTTCCAAAGTTGGGATCCAGAGTTGTCCAGTCCTTCGTCCAGTAGCCGTGATAGCCATAGGTATTTCCTGTAGATTCATCCGTATCACCGTGAATTTGTTCTACTACGGGGGTAAACCAAATCGCATTAATGCCAAGGTCGGTAAAGTAACCCTCTTCGATTTTCTGTGTTATCCCTTCCAAATCACCGCCCATAAAACCTCTAAGGGGACCAGTTTCATTCGTTCTTTCAAAATTTACATCATTGTCTTTGTTTCCATTATAAAAACGGTCGGTAAGTACAAAATAGATATTCGCACCTTCCCATACGAAGGGAATAGTTTCCTTGATTTCTGGTTCACTCTCAATGGCCGCGATTTCGGGTTGTATTATCGCTTCTTTTCGCTCCAATTTACAAGAGTTGAGAAAAGCCAGGACCAAAACCAATACTAACAGTCGATGCATAGTTGTCTATTTTGGCTAAAGCTATAAAATGAAGTGGTAAATAGAAAATTTATTTCTTTCTATTTAGCACCTTGAACTCTTCATAACAACTACTGATGGCATCTAGGATCTGTAAATCGTTCGCCGTGGTTATAAAAGATTTGGAATAACTACAATTATTTAGGATATCCTCAATATCGACCTTCTCAATTTGAAGTAATTCGGTTAAGGTCTCCCTGTCAAATTTAGAAGCTAAAAGGTCACGTATGGCATCATCTTCCTTGACCTGCCTTAATTTACGCATCTGATTGGGTTTTTTCCCAAATAGGTTTCGCAATAAATCGGCAGGATTCAATATGGCGCCTAAAACCTTGGTTACAGCACTTGGATTCTTTTTACCCGCTTCATAACCCACATTAAGTCCTGAGATGCTATACTGATAGGCGTTATTGATAGGCATGTTTTTAACATCAATTTCAAGATAGCCGGTAAGCTGGTAAGGACGTACAATGACTTCTTCTAAAGCATAGGCTAATTCAGTCAGTGCAATTTTAGTGTCTGCGAACTTGAACATATCATTGGTGACCCTGATTTTCTGAGATTTAAAACCGAGATAGGAGAAGTATAAGGTATCGTTAACAGAAGCAGTTATGGAAAATTCCCCGTTAGCATTGGTAATCGTACCATACACTTTGTTTAAATTAATGACATGCACACTTTCCAAAGGCCTATCTGTCTGTGCGTTTACCACGATTGCACTAAAAGGTTGGGCCTCTGCATCATTATCTTGGGAAAACCCCATAAAACCTACAAAAAGTAAGGCAAGGGTAATATATTTTATCATGGGTCTAAAATCCGAATAATTGGGTACTAATCAAAACAAATATTAAGAGGAGACGTCTTTTTAATATACAATTAACTAAAAGAAATCACTTTTACGTTTACTCCTTCTTTTTCCTGAAAAACTTGGACTGCCACCAGATGATTTTTTATCCCTCCTTTTTCCCGAAGAATTGCGATCCCGGCCTTTACCACCGGTGCGGCTTCGATCTCTTCCTCCGCTTCTTTTTTTGTCCCTTCCTCCGCGACCGCCTCCACCGCCGGGACTTTTGGAAACCTCTACATTTACAAACCTGCCATCGACCTTGAATTCTGTAAAAGTCGAAAGGATTTTTTCAGTAACCTCTGCATCTGTATTAAAGAATGAAAAACTATCCTTGACATCTACTTTAAAAACATCGTCCTTTTCTAAATCAACTGTATCCCGTATGAAATCTTTTAAGGACATCCAATCATACCCATCCTTTTCACCAACATTTATAAAGTAACGTACCGAGCCACTGTTTGGTATCTCACCTCCCCGTTCGCCCCGTCGTTCACCCCTATCAGAGGAGGAAACAGCGGTATTTAAATCACGGGTTTTGTTATAATAATTGAAGAAACGTGTAAATTCTACAGAAATGATTTTCTTTATTAATTCTTCACGATCAATACCTTGGAATACATCGTTGATGGCCGGCAAATAATTTTCAACCTCTTCGTTTATTTCAGTATCCTTTATTTTATTTGCTAAATGATAAAGCTGTATTTCACAGATTTCCATTCCCGTTGGGATGGTTTTTTGAATGAAGGTTTGCTTTATCTTGTTTTCAATGGCCTTGATCTTACGTGATTCACTTCGGGTGATAATGACCATGGATATACCCGATTTGCCCGCACGACCAGTTCGGCCACTACGGTGGGTATAGGTTTCAATCTCGTCGGGTAATTGATAGTTTATGACGTGAGTAATATCGTCCACATCGATACCACGGGCCGCTACATCGGTGGCAACCAACATTTGAATCTGTTTTTTACGAAAGGAGTTCATAACCAAATCCCTTTGGTTTTGACTTAGATCTCCATGTAATGCCCCAGCATTATAACCATCCTCTATCAACTTTTCTGCTACCCTTTGGGTATCGCGTTTTGTTCTACAGAAAACTACGGAAAATATATCAGGATTCGTATCTGCCAATCTTTTTAGCGCCGGATACCGATCTCTGCCTCCCACAACATAATATTCGTGTTGTACGGAAGACGTACCTGCATTTTTGGTTCCCACGGTAATCTCATGGGGGTTATGCATAAATTTTTTGGCAATTACCGATACTTCTTTGGGCATGGTGGCCGAAAATAACCAAGTGGACTTTTCTTTTGGTGTATTCGAAAGAATATCCTGTATGTCCTCAAAAAAGCCCATATTCAACATCTCGTCTGCCTCATCCAATATACAATAGTCAATTTTGGAGATATCGACAAGTCGTCGACCTATCATATCTTTCATTCTCCCTGGGGTAGCAACTACAATCTGCGCTCCTCTTTTTACCTGTTTCGCCTGTTCTGTAATACTGGCACCCCCATAAATTGCAACGACATTGATACTCTTTTCGTATTTGGCATACAATTTAAGTTCATTGGTGATTTGCAAACAGAGTTCACGGGTGGGGGAAAGGATCAGCCCCTGGGTAGTTCTACTTTCACGATCTATCTTTTGGATGAGGGGAAAGCCAAAAGCGGCTGTTTTACCTGTTCCGGTTTGTGCAAGAGCGACCAAATCGGTCTCATCTTCCAATAAAATGGGGATTGCTTTTTCCTGTACTTCCGAAGGGGTTTCAAATCCCAAATCGGCAACAGCATCCAATAGGGACTGCTGCAGTCCCAATGCTTTAAATTTTGTCATAATGTGTTTTACTTAATCGCAAATATGTGTGTTGTATAGAGCGATTATCGTTTATAACCCATTAGACTCAGCGCAACACCTGCCATACCGGCGGCAATTATTCAGGGCGCAAAGATACGGTTATTTATTTATATGTGAATAGTTTAAATTACGGTGCCAAGGAATAGCCGTAAATAGACATGGCAAGGCCAATAATACCGCAGACCACCATGAGAACTATGAAGCCTTTCTGTAATTTAGGATTGTCATAGATGATAATACAGATTGCCCCAAGAACGATGCTGATTTGAAAGAACAACATACCAATATCGAATTTATGCGTAGCAATATCATATTCGTTGGCCAAGATTTCCCATTCTTTTACACCGATTATCGTACCCATTTGGCCATCCAAGTCTTGGGCCCATTCTTCTTTTGGTATATTGGATGATCCAAGCAAAATTTCGGTTTTCTCATCGCCATATTTTTTAATATCGGCCTTGGTTTCCTTTATTTTCGAGGTAATTGCGTCATGGTTTTCGTGGGAAACAACCCCTGCATCCATTAAAGCTTCAAGATAGTCCAATTCACTCTCCATTAAGCTTTCTTTAATGCTTTTGGATTGGTACCAACTGGAATAATTGACGACCTTGTTATGGGCTATCATCATTTCTTCTTCCAACTCCCCATTTACCATCTGGGCAATGGCCATGAGTGCGGCAAAAAAAGCAATTAGAACACCTCCGATGGCCTCCGCATTTTCTGAAGCGACCGAAACTTGTACGGTATCTCCTTTTTTACTGTCGTGTATCATGCACCAAGCTATTTAAATATTTGATTAATTGTTGAATCGCCTTACCCCGATGACTTATTTTGTTCTTTACTTCCAAAGGTAATTCGGCAAATGTTTTAGTATAACCTAGTGGTTTAAAAATAGGATCGTAACCGAAACCTTTATTTCCTCTTTTTTCATGGATGATTTCACCCTCTACCTTACCTTTAAATAAGTGTTGTTCGTTATTTATGTTTAAGGCTATTACCGTTTCGAATCTTGCAGAACGGTCCTTTTTAGCAATTAATGCCTGAAGTAGTTTTCCCATATTGTCATCGGCATTAGCTTTCACACCTGCGTAGCGGGCGGAATAAACCCCAGGAGCTCCGTCCAATTTAGTTACCAATAAGCCCGTATCATCGGCAAAACAAGGGAAACCATAGTTTTTAGTCACATAGTCTGCTTTTAGTATGGCATTTTCCTCCAGTGTTTTACCGGTTTCCGGTATCTCTTGGGTACACCCGATATCCGTTAGGGATAAAAGTGAGATATTTTCCGGTAGTATGTCCTGTACCTCTTTTACCTTATTTTGATTATGTGTGGCGAAAACCAATTTCATTACAGCAAATGTTTACTTCATATTTTTTAGGAAAACCTTACGTATCCACGCTTTAAATAGGATTAGTAGCAAAGAATATGGATTTGATTTAAAAGGAAAAATCTGGGATTATGATAAACCGGTCCAAAAATAGTAATTTTATTCACCACTATATTAATGGTTCATGAAGTTAAAATTACCACCAGTACTTGTTTTTGTTATTTTTTCAATACTGATGTATGTATTGTCGCTGGTATTACCTTTTGGCGATTTTGAGTTTTTTGGCAGGGAGGTACTGATTTTGTTTTTGTTGGGAATGGGCGCATTGGTGGGACTTATTTCGTTGATCCAGTTTTATATCGCAAGAACTTCGATTGATCCAAGAACTCCTTCTAAAGCCTCTGATTTGGTTACAAACGGCTTGTACAGATTCTCGAGAAACCCCATGTATTTGGCCCTTTTAATGGTTTTATTGGCTTGGGGGTTGTGGTTGGGCAATGCGTTCAACACCCTGTTAGCGGCGGGTTTCGTTGCGTATTTGAACAAGTTTCAGATTATACCTGAGGAAAAGATATTATCCGATATTTACGGCAAGGCTTACCGACACTATTGTACCCAAGTGAGGCGATGGTTTTGAATTCCTAGGGTAATATTTATTACTTAATTAGCTTATAAACAATAATATTAGTATATTAGCTTATTAATGATAAAAATTACCTTTTTAAATTATACAAATGATAGCGATCATTACGGGAGACATCATCAATTCGAGAGGGCATGAACCTACGGAATGGATGCCCAAACTCAAATCATGTTTGGCACAATGGGGTGATACCCCAGGGACATGGGAGATATACAGGGGGGACGAAATTCAAGTGCGCATTGCGGTAAGTGAAGCATTGTTCGTGGCGATACAGTTAAAAGCCCTGATAAAAACTATGAAGGGACTCGATATTCGTATGGGCATAGGCATAGGTGACGAATCGTTTATCGGTACCGGTGTAAGTGAGTCGAATGGCTCGGCCTACCAACGTTCTGGAATGACCCTAACCGCATTAAAGGAAAAAAAGGTAAATTTAATGCTGACAACGGCAGACGAAGAATACAACAATACCATGAACCTAGTGCTAAAACTTGCCTCTGATTTTATGGATGACTGGAGTCCGGTTTCTGCCGAAATAGTGTACCTGTCCTTGCGTAATCCGAATAAATCACAGCAAAACTTGGCCGAACAATTGAATATCAAACAATCGGCGGTGAGCCAAAGGACTAAAAGAGCCCGATTGGATTTGGTTCAGGAAGTTTTGGCATATTACGAAACTACTATTAAAACAATCCGCGAATAATGCTCTTCATTAAACTTTTATTGGCCCATCTTATTGGGGATTTTTTATTGCAACCCAACCGTTGGGTAATCCATAAAGAAGCAAACAAAATAGCATCCAAATATCTATACTTGCACATTTTGCTGCATTTTGTTGTAACCATGGTACTCTTGTGGGATTTTGATTATTGGAAATTGGCCCTGATCATCGCTATTTCACATTACTTTATAGACCTTGGGAAATTATACTCGAATTCCTTATTCAGAAATAAGGCGATTCCATTTTTCATAGATCAACTGCTGCACATCATCGTTTTATATGCTTGTGCTTACTATGGGAATTTAATAGGACAAACAATGTTCTTAATGGCCCTGATCGATTGGCACTTAGTCACGGCTATTGTTTTTGTCAGCTTTCCTTCGGCGATAATCATGGGTAAACTGTTGGAAGGAATGTCCAATAAGATAGAATTAGATCATAAGTCTTTGCCGAATGCCGGCAAGTATATTGGCATAATTGAACGCCTTTTTGTGCTGCTTTTTATAATTTTAGGTAGGTGGGAAGCTATAGGGTTATTGATTACGGCAAAGTCTGTATTCCGATTCAATGATCTTAAGGAGAGCAACAATAGAAAACTTACCGAATATATTTTGATCGGTACCCTACTTAGTTTCGGAATTGCCATGATTACCGGAATCATTTATACCAATAGCTAATGATCAACAAACGAATATGATAAGAACGTTACTAGCTTTTTCACTGATTTTGTCACTAGGTGCATGTAAGGAAGAAAAGGACATTTTATCCAAATCGCAAGTTGCAGCGCGGTGGTCCAAGGAAAAGGCCTGGGAATGGTATGATAAGCAACCTTGGTTGGTAGGGACCAATTTTAATCCCAGTACATCTATCAACCAGCTGGAATTTTGGCAAGAAGACACTTTTGATCCTGAAACCATAGATAAGGAGCTAGGATGGTCAGCGGATTTGGGCATGAACCTACATCGCGTTTATCTTCATAATTTACTTTGGCAACAAGATTCCATAGGATTTTTAAATCGTTTGAACGAGTACCTATCTTTGGCGGATAAACATGGAATAAAAACAATGTTTGTATTATTGGACGATGTTTGGCACCCTGTTCCAAAATTGGGTAAACAGCCAGAGCCAGTTCCACATGTACATAATTCAGGATGGGTACAAGCGCCCGGAGCCGCGATTTTGGGTGATACAACTAGACATAAAGAATTGAAGGGATATATCAAAGGGGTCACAGGTCATTTTGCAAATGATGATCGTGTGCTTATTTGGGATGTGTATAATGAACCGGATAATGTGGCAGGGCAACCAGGACGAAGAGAGCTAGAAGTAATAGACAAGCAGAAATACTCTTTTTTATTGTTGCAAAAGGTTATGCGATGGGCAAGGGAAATAAACCCGTCACAACCATTGACCACGGGTATTTGGCGTGGGAATATTGACCATTGGGGCACGCCGGACAGTCTGCCGGCAGTCGATAAATTCATGGTGGAGAATTCTGATGTAATTTCTTTTCATGCCTATGATGGCAATACGGCTGATGTACGACGTAAAATTGAAGAACTTAAAAAATATGACAGACCTCTTTTGTGCACGGAATACGTGGCCAGGGGAGGAGGCAACACGTTTGAAACTATGATGCCCATTCTTAAAGAGGCTAAAATTGCTGCCATCAACTGGGGCTTTGTTTCAGGTAAGAGCAATACAATTTACCCCTGGATAAGCTGGGATTCCACCTTTACAGCAGAGCCCAAAATCTGGCATCATGATATTCTACGACAAGACGGCACCCCTTATTCGCAAAGGGAAGTGGATTTCATAAAGCAAATCATCTCCAAACCCTAATTGCTTAAACCATTTCCAAACTGATAAAGTCTATGGAGTTATAGGGCACATCTACCTTTTGGTTTTCAATTTCTTCTTAGAGTTAAGGGTACATCTATCAGTGTATCAGTGCAGGTTACTCTAATGTGAAATCTTCAATTTATAGTACTTCAAAAAATCATTTCCGTAATTATACCGACGATTGCTCATATCTAAGGCAGTTTTAGGCCCAAAATAAGTATCGGATGTTATTTATAATTATTTTTATGCCCTTATTCTTAAAAGATGAACCAAGTGGGCAGAAAGTATGTTTTTGATTTTGATAGTACCTTGACAAGGGTTGAGGCTTTGGATGTATTGGCTGAAATGACCTTGCACGGAAAATCGAATAAGGAAGAGGTGATCAATGAAATCCAGAAAATCACGAATCTGGGAATTGATGGCGACATCTCTTTTACCGAATCTTTGGAACGTCGCATTAAACTTTTAAAAGCCCATAAGAATGATTTGGAAGGATTGGTGCAGGAACTTCGTCAAAAAATATCCAAATCAATAGAGTCTAACAAAGAATTCTTCGAAAAATTCTCAGAAGATATTTATGTGATTTCATGTGGATTCAAGGAATTCATAGACCCCATTGTTCATGAATACAACATTCCTTCTGAAAGGGTGTATGCCAATACTTTTGAGTTCGATGCGGAAGGATATATCGTTGGTTTTGATGAAAAGAACCCTTTGTCCCAACATAATGGAAAGATAGAATGTCTTGAGCAGATGAACCTTGAAGGAGAGGTTCAGGTCATCGGTGATGGATATAGTGACTATGTAATGCGTGAAGCGGGCATCGCCCATAAGTTCTTTGCATACACAGAAAACGTTCATCGGGAAAAGGCGACTGACAAAGCCGACCATGTAGCGCCTAACTTGGATGAATTTCTTTTCGTAAATGACTTGCCGCGTAATATTTCGTATCCTAAGAATAGGATCAAGATCCTTTTGCTGGAGAATGTTCACCCTGCAGCTTTCGATAATCTTTCGGAAGATGGTTTTTCAGTAGAACTGGTAAAAACCAGCTTATCTGAACAAGAATTGATTGAAAAGATAAAAGGCGTTCATGTTTTAGGAATACGGTCTAAAACACAGGTAACCCAAAAAGTGTTGGATGCTGCCAATAAGCTATTGGTCGTTGGGGCCTTCTGTATAGGCACTACCCAGATCGATTTGGACTACTGCAAGACAAAAGGGGTAGTGGTTTTCAATGCACCATATAGCAATACACGCTCGGTAGTCGAATTGGCCATAGGTGAGATTATTATGCTTATGCGGAATATCTTTCCGTTGAGTACAGAGCTCCATGAAGGACGTTGGAATAAAACAGCTGCCAATTCTAGGGAAGTGAGGGGTAAGAATATAGGTATTGTGGGCTATGGGAATATAGGGAAACAATTATCGGTTTTGGCAGAAGCCATTGGTATGCGCGTGTATTACTACGATATAGAGGATAAACTAGCCATCGGGAATGCCATACGATGTGAAACCTTGGAAGATTTGTTGAATGTGTCCGATGTAGTCACTTTACACATCGATGACAATAAGGCCAATAGGAATTTTATTGGTGAGCGTGAGATAAAGCAAATGAAGAAAGGGGCGATGTTGATCAATCTTTCGCGGGGTTTTGTAGTAGATATCGACGCCCTCTCCGAAGCGCTGAAGAGTGGTAAGCTTGGTGGGGCCGCTATAGATGTATATCCTGAAGAGCCAAGGGCCAATGGGGAGTTCCATACAGATCTACAAGGACTTTCGAATGTGATCCTTACTCCTCATATTGGGGGTAGCACTGAAGAGGCCCAACGCAATATTGCGGATTTTGTACCTAACAAGATTATGGATTATATCAATTCTGGCAATACGGTGGATGCCGTTAATTTCCCAAATATCAGATTGCCGAAACAAACTAATGCACACCGGTTTTTACATATCCACAAAAATGTACCTGGTATTATGGCCAAAATCAATAAAGTGTTGGCCAATTATGAATTGAATATCATTGGGCAATATCTTTCTACCGATTCTGAACTGGGTTATGTGATAACCGATGTGGACAAAGAATACAATAAGGATGTGGTCAAGGCATTACGCCTAATAGATAACACCATTAAGTTTAGGGTACTTTATTAAATAGATTCGTTGTGGTCTATATATTTGTTCAACAGTATATGGCACCAATTTCTTTAAATGAAATAGGTCATCTATGATGATAAGGTTCATTCCTTAAAATGGTAAATGCCCTGTAAAGTTGTTCCACAACGAACAAGCGTACCATTTGGTGGGAAAAGGTCATCTTCGAAAGACTTAATCTTCCTTGTGCCTTTGCATACACTGCTTGGCTAAAGCCATAAGGACCTCCAATGACAAAAACCAGTTGTTTTAGGCCCGAATTCATCTTTTTTTGTAGATACATTGAGAATTCCACGGAGTCGTATTGCTTACCATTTTCATCCAAAAGAACCAAAATATCCGTATTGTTCAGTTTTTTTAAGATCGATTCGCCCTCTTTTTCTTTCTGCTCTATTTCAGAAAGGTTTTTTACATTTTTGATGTCAGGAATAATTTCAAGTTCAAACTTGACATAATGACATAGCCTTTTCTCATAATCGGCGATAAGGTGTTGTAGTGAAGCACTATCTGTTTTTCCTATAGCCATCAGTTTTATCGTCATGTGTCAAATTTAAAACTTTCAAGTTATAGGATATTCATAATGGGTATTGTTTTTAGTAAATTAGCGCAAACCAATTTTGTAAATGATTTCAGAAGCACAATTTCAAAATGAGATAGATCTGATTATTGCCAATGCCATTCGTGAGGATGTAGGTGACGGGGATCATAGTTCCTTGGCTTGTATACCGGCAACAGCTGAAGGGAAAGCTAAACTTTTGGTAAAGGACGAAGGAATTATTGCTGGGATTGATTTTGCCAAACAAGTGTTCGCCCATATCGATAGTAAAATGCAGGTAGAAACCCTGATTGATGATGGTTCCCCGGTGAAATACGGTGATATTGCTTTTTATGTTTCGGGAAGTTCCCAAAGTATCTTAAAGGCTGAACGATTGGTGCTGAATGCCATGCAGCGAATGAGTGCTATTGCAACCAAAACGAACTCCTATGTGCGCTTATTGGAAGGCACAAAAACAAAGATCTTGGATACTCGAAAGACCACTCCTGGAATTAGGGCTTTGGAAAAATGGGCAGTAAAAATAGGAGGAGGCGAAAACCATAGATTCGCACTTTATGATATGATCATGCTCAAAGATAACCATATCGATTTTGCAGGAGGCATAACCAACGCTATCAATAAAACACAACACTATCTCAAAGAAACCCAAATGGATTTGAAAATCATTGTGGAAGCTAGAAATTTGCAGGAAATCAACGAAATTCTAAAATGCAATGGGGTTCATCGCATTTTAATCGATAACTTCAATTATGAGGATACTAGGATAGCGGTAGATTTAATCGGAGAAAAGTGCCAAACGGAGTCCTCTGGTGGAATCAATGAAGAAACAATCCGAAGTTATGCCGATTGTGGAGTTGACTATATATCCTCGGGAGCTTTAACACATTCGGTGCATAACATGGACCTTAGCCTTAAAGCCGTATAAATGTCAACAGAAATTGAGGCTAAGCTTGATAAGATTCCTATAATAAATTGGTTGGTTGGCCTTTTGAAAAAGGTAAAATTACCGGCCTTTGAAGGCCTTTCCCTTTATGACCTAACCGAAATGTATATGATGGGGATTGTACGGGGTGCCTTGTCTTCTAGGGCAAGCTCAATTGCCTTTAGTCTTTTTATGGCCCTATTTCCCCTATTGATATTTTTAGTGACCCTTGTACCTTTTCTAATACCATATGCCAGTGTCGGAAATGAAAATTTCGATGCCCAATTCTTATTGTTCCTAGAGTCATTTCTTCCATCGGCCACCAGTGAATATTTTGGGGAGATCTATCAACAAATTAAAGACCAGCAGAGTGGTGGATTGTTGTCTTCCGCATTTTTCATCTCAATTTTCTTGATGGCCAATGGTGTAAATGCCATTTTCGGGGGATTCGAGAATTCCTATCATGTTGAATTAACTCGAAATTTTATTCGGCAATATGCCTATGCATTAATGGTTGGGTTAATACTTTCGATTCTTTTGATCCTGGGAGCTGCCGCCTTTGTATATTTTGAATTCTATATTTTGGATTATTTGAGTGAATGGGCCGCAAAAACCAGGGGCTATGACCTATCCGAAAATGATATTGTCGGTGCCCAGATTGGTAAGATTTTATTTTTTGTATTACTATCCTATTTTACAACAGCCATTTTGTATTATTTTGGTACGGCGGAGGGTAAACAGGTAAAATTCTTTTCGATAGGAGCCTTGATGACTACCATACTATTCGTATTGACTTCATATCTTTTTGGGGTATATGTTGAGAAATTCGCACGGTATAACGAATTATATGGGGCTTTGGGAGGTTTATTGATACTAATGGTGTTCATTTGGTTAAATTCCAATATATTGCTACTCGGGTTCGAGCTTAATGCTTCACTTTATTCATTACGAAAAAACATTAACAATCAAGATGACGAAAACAAGTAGACTTATAGTATTGGGAATGTTTTTTATGTTCACCCTTACCTCACAATCCCAAAGTGTATTCGGTAAATGGAAAACCATTGATGATCGCACTGGCAAGCCTAAAGCCATTATAGATATTTACAAGAAAGACGGTTTAATGTATGGCCATGTCGTTGAAATTCTTGAAGAAGGAAAAACGGATGCTGTATGTTCTAAATGTGATGGGGATATGAAAGATCAACCTATTTTAGGAATGACCATAATAGATGCCGCAAAAGAACATGATGATGGGGAATGGAAAGGCAAGAAACTTTTTGATCCACAACAGGCTATGACGTTTCGCTGTAAAATATGGTTGAATCCGGATAATAAAGATGAGCTAAAGGTCCGCGGCTATTTGACATTTATTTATAGAACGCAAACTTGGTTGCGTGTTGAAGGATAGAAGACGAAGTGTATGCAACATTTCATCAATGTAATATTACCGATTCCCCTCGAAAAACTCTTCACCTATAGTATTTCAGAATCCGAATTTCAGGTTTTGGAGGCTGGAATGCGCGTAGCCGTCCCTTTTGGCAAATCAAAAATTTATACGGCCCTGGTCTATGAAACACATATAACTCCACCTGAGGTATATGAGGCGAAGGAAATCCATAAAATATTGGATGAACATCCTATCGTAAATCAGCTGCAATTAAAGCATTGGCGTTGGATTGCCGATTACTATATGTGCACCATAGGTGAGGTATTCAGAAGTGCCATGCCGAGCGCTTTTTTATTGGAGAGTGAAACCTTGATCTTAAGGAACCAGAGGGGAGTGGTCGACGAAGGCGCCCTTAAGGATGATGAATTTTTGGTTTATGAGGCCCTGCAACATCAATCAATGTTGAGGGTAGATGAAGTGCGGGCGATAGTAGATACGAAAAATATTTTACCCATCTTGAATCGGTTATTGGAGAAGAATATCATTATTCTAAAAGATGAGATCTATGAGCAGTACAAGCCCAAATTGGTTCGATATGTAAAACTGGGTTCCGCATATAAGTCCGAAGACAGGTTGGAAGAGTTATTAAATTCCTTGACAAGGGCCCCAAAACAGAGCCAGGTAGTCTTATCACTGTTTCAATTACAAGCTACGGATAAAAAACCCATAAAAGTCACCGATTTGGAACGGGCCAGTGGAAGTTCAAAAGCCGTTATCAAGACCTTGATAGATAAGGGTATACTTGAGGAGTACCACATACAGACCGATAGGGTCAATTATGGCGGTACGACCGATGATTTCGACTTAAAAACCCTTAATGAACATCAGCAAAAAGCCTTGCAAGAAATTCATGAAAGTTTTGACAATAAAAAAGTTACGTTGCTTCATGGGGTTACTTCCTCAGGTAAGACGGAAGTATATGTGAAATTGATCGAAGATTGTATCAATGCCGGAAAGCAGGCCTTGTATTTATTGCCTGAAATAGCCTTGACCACACAACTAATTACAAGATTACAGGATTATTTTGGAGAAAAAGTTTCGGTATATCATTCCAAATATAGCATACATGAAAGGGTTGAAGTATGGAACAATGTGTTGGTTAAAAAAGCAAAAGCACAAATAGTACTTGGTGCACGTTCCGCATTATTTCTGCCATATTCCAATTTGGGGCTGATCATCGTCGATGAAGAGCATGAGGGTTCATTTAAACAGTTCGACCCAGCGCCGAGATACCATGCTAGGGATGCCGCAATCGTATTGGCCACTTTACACCAATCGAATATCATTTTGGGTTCGGCCACTCCAAGTATAGAAAGCTACTATAATGCCTTGACCGGAAAATATGGCTATACAAGTATCGATAGGCGATTCGGCGATGTTTTAATGCCTGAGATAGAGTTGGTCGATTTAAAGGAACAAACCCGAAAAAGGAGAATGAAAGGTCATTTCTCAGAACGCTTATTGGCTGAAATTACCCAAACGTTGAACGATGGGGAACAGGTAATCCTTTTTCAAAATCGTAGGGGGTATGCACCAATTCTTGAATGTACCACCTGTGGTCATTCGCCCCAATGTCCCAATTGCGATGTAAGTCTAACCTATCATCAGTTTAAAAAACAATTGCGTTGCCATTATTGTGGACATCATATTGCACTTCCAGAAAGTTGTGAAGCCTGTGGCAGCCCTACTTTGGACACCAAGGGTTTTGGTACTGAACAGGTAGAGCAAGAGTTAAAAAGCTTGTTCCCTAAGTCCAATATTGGGCGAATGGACTTAGACACGACCAGGGGCAAATATGGTTATGAAAAGATTATCACCGCCTTTGAGCAACAAGAATTGGACATTCTGGTAGGAACACAAATGTTGACTAAGGGATTGGATTTTAGAAATGTGGGTTTAGTGGGCATAATGAATGCCGATTCCCTTTTGAATTTTCCTGATTATAGGGCACATGAACGTAGCTTTCAGTTATTGACCCAGGTAGGGGGTAGGGCAGGGCGTACTCAAAAAAGGGGAAAGGTAATCATTCAAAGTTATAACCCCTACCATCAGATTTTAAAACAGGTTTCTACCAATGATTATGAGGGTATGTATAAAGAACAGTTGTACGAAAGGGAACAATTCTTATACCCACCTATAAATCGAATAATCAAAATAACTTTTAAGCATAAAAATTTCAACAGGTTGAATGATGCGGCAGAGTGGTTTGCTAAATCTCTAATGAATGTTTTCAAGGCCGGTATCTTAGGCCCGGAATATCCCCCCGTGGCCCGTATCCGTAATCAATACCTGAAAAATGTAATCATTAAGATTCCTTTGGGTCAGCCTTTGGGGAAAACAAAAAATAGCATTAAAAGAATCGAAAATTCCTTTAATGCTATTTCACAGTTCAGAAGTGTACGGGTAATCTACAATGTAGACCACATTTAGAAATTGCTTTACGTACGAACTTAAACGTTACTTAATGCTTCGGCCAGTTCGGTCTTCTTGTTTCTACTTAAAGGAATCGACCTTCCGCTTACTTCAACATTCTTACTATTGAATTTTTCAACTTTTTCCAGGTTTACAATGTAGGACTTGTGGATCCTGAGAAATTTATCTTCCGGCAATTGCTTTTCAAAAGATTTCATTGTTGATAAAATAACAATGTTGGCCTCATCGGTCACCAACTTGATATAGTCACCAAGAGCTTCAATCCACTTTATATCGTTGAGGATAACTTTTCTTTTCTTTAGGTTACTTTTTACAAAGATGTGCTCTTCGTCTTCAAGGACCCTGTTCATTTGCTCATATTTGGCTACAGCTCTTTTGACAGATGCATCAAAACGGGCCATGGTAATAGGTTTGTGCAAATAATCGGTGACGTCGTAGTCGAATGCTTTAAGCGCATAATCAGGCTTTCCGGTAATCAAAATTACCTGCGGGCTGTTTTCAAGGGATTCGAGTAGGTCAAATCCATTGATGATGGGCATCTCGACATCCAAAAAAATCAAATCGATTTCATGGTTCTTAATACCGTTTTTCGCTTCGATAGCGTTGCTGTATTCCGCAACCATTGCTAGGTTTGGGTGATTGTTCACCAACTTCGCAACTGCCATCCGTTGCATTGATGAATCATCGACAATAATACTTCTTAATTTCATAAATGGGTTGATTTGTGGGGTTAAATCATCGACAAATTACCGAAATTACACGCTGAACTGCAATAAAAGTTGTAAACAATGTATTAAAAACTGTGTAATTTGCAATGATCATATGTTAAGATTTGGTTAAGTTCGATTTTTATCATTATCCTATCTATAACGAAGATTTTTTCGTTTTCTTGTGATTACTCGTAAATATTCTTATTTTTGCGCTCCTTAAAAACAAATTATTTATGAACAATTACGAAACTGTTTTCATTTTAAATCCCGTTCTATCAGATGTTCAGATAGAGGAAACAGTTAAGAAATTCGAGGATTTCTTAATTAAGAATGATGCCAAGATGGTATCAAAAGAAAATTGGGGGCTTAAGAAATTGGCCTACCCAATTCAAAACAAAAAAAGTGGTTTTTACCACCTATTCGAATTCACCGCACCTGGAGAGGTTATAACACCTTATGAGCAGGAATTCAGAAGAGATGAGCGAGTAATGCGCTTTTTGACTGTTAAGTTGGACAAGCACGCCATTGAATGGGCTGAGAAAAGAAGAACAAGATTAAAATCTAAAGCGTAAGTACTATGGCATCTATAGAACAACAGGCAAAAGGAAAAAAAGATGGGGAAATCAGATATTTGACCCCATTGAATATTGAAACCAACACCAAAAAGAAGTATTGTCGTTTCAAAAAGTCAGGTATTAAATACATTGACTATAAAGATCCCGATTTTTTAATGAAATTGGTTAATGAGCAAGGTAAATTGTTGCCACGAAGATTAACAGGTACTTCTTTAAAATATCAAAGAAAAGTTGCACAGGCAGTAAAAAGGGCCCGTCATCTGGCACTAATGCCCTATGTTGGTGATTTATTAAAATAAAAGAAACGAACCATGGAACTTATATTAAAGGAAGACGTACAAAACTTAGGTTTTAAAGACGATTTGGTAAGTGTTAAGAACGGGTATGGTAGAAATTTTCTAATACCCCAAGGTTTGGCCGCATTGGCTACCCCATCTGCAAAAAAAGTATTGGCAGAAAACTTAAGACAAAGAGCCCATAAAGAAAAGAAAGTCATTGACGCTGCCAATAAGATCGCAGAAGCTTTAAAAGGACTTGAACTTAAAATCAAGGCGAAGGCTGGTGCAGGAGATAAACTTTTTGGATCGGTAACTACTGTGGATTTGGCGGCAGCCATTGAAAAAGAGGGGCATGAGATTGATAAAAAATTTATCAGTATCCAAGGTGGTGCCGTGAAAAGACTTGGACCTTACAATGCGCAAATTAGACTTCATAGAGATGTGGTTGTTGACTTCCCATTTGAAGTTGTTGCAGAGAATAAATAACAGGAAAAAAATTTGAGAGTTTTAAAGAGCTATGCTATGCATAGCTTTTTTTTTTCCTATTTTTAATCGATTAACTCAAAACCAAATTATGAATAAAAAACTTCAACTAAGCATTATGCTATTGCTAGTCTCCATTTCAACAATAGCTCAGGTCACTACCTCTAATATTAGTGGAAAAGTTCTCGATGATCAGGACATTCCTTTGTTAGGGGCAAATATTGTTGCCGTTCATACCCCTACAGGTACGACCTATGGAGCTATTACCAATGAAGATGGTAGGTTCAATCTTTTAAACCTACGGGTAGGTGGTCCTTATGCCGTTTCAATTTCTTATATAGGGTTTAAAACCCAGGAATATAACGATGTGTTTTTGACCTTGGGAAAAACCTTTGATCTCGATGCCAAGATGGTTACTGATAGCCAAGCGCTTGATGAGGTGGTGGTTGTTTCAGATCGTGGTGGAACATTCGGTGATGATAGGACCGGCTCTGAAACAAGTGTTGGTCGACGGGAATTAACACGTTTACCGACTATCTCAAGATCGGCTCAGGATTTTACAAGATTGGAACCTACTGCTAGCGGTAACTCTTTCGGTGGCCGCAATGATCAGTTCAACAACTTCTCATTGGATGGGGCAATATTTAATAACCCATTTGGATTGGACGCACCTACGCCTGGTGGGCAAACAGATGCACAGCCGATATCTTTGGATGCCATTGATCAGATTCAAATTTCCACGGCCCCATATGATGTAACCCAATCGGGATTTACAGGAGCTACTGTAAATGCTGTTACCAAAAGCGGTACGAATGAATTTCATGGTACGGTTTATGGGTTTACCCGAAATGAAAATTTGACCGGGGGTAAAATCCGTGGGGAAAACGTAGTAAAACCCGATTTGAAACAAAACCAATACGGGGTTAGTATCGGAGGTCCCATAATTAAAGATAAGTTGTTCTTCTTTGCAAACTTTGAGAAAGATGAACGCGATGATCTTGGTTCAAATGGATGGATACCCAATACGGGTTCAGGGGCCATTAATGAAACTAGGGTATTGGAAAGCGACCTACTCGCTGTACAGTCTGCCTTAGGTACGCTGGGTTATGA
The DNA here is from genome assembly GCF_014610845.1 of Maribacter arenosus. Lineage (GTDB taxonomy): Bacteria > Bacteroidota > Bacteroidia > Flavobacteriales > Flavobacteriaceae > Maribacter_A > Maribacter_A arenosus. The sequence continues at coordinate 62,724 of NZ_JABTCG010000001.1, forward strand.
TACCGGTGCCTACGAAGGCTTTACCTATGGTTCTGAATCTACCAAGGGTATTTTTAAGCTCGATTGGAATATCAATGATAAAAATAGATTGGCTATTATCTATAATTTTTTAAATGCTTCTAAGGAAAAGCCAGCGCATCCTACTGCGATAGGAGTTAGAGGACCTAGTTTTTCAACTTTACAGTTTCAAAACTCGGGATATGAAATCAACAATAAGTTGAATTCTATCCAGGTAGAGCTGAATTCAACACTTTCTGACGAAGTGACCAACAAATTACAGGTAGGATATACGCACTTTGATGATTTTAGAAACCCACTTTCAACCCCGGCACCCAGTATAATCATACAAGATGGGGCAGGGTCGAATTATATTATTGCGGGTCATGAACCATTTTCAATACATAATAGATTAGATCAAAAGGTATTTCAGTTGACAAACAATATGAATATATTTAAGGGCAATCATACGTACACGGTAGGTTTTGCCTTTGAAAAATTCCAGTTCGACAATTCATTCAACCTTGGCTATTATGGGGGAACTTTTGGATTTGACGTAAATGGCACCCCTAATGATTTCAATGATGACAGAAATTTTTCATCGGTCGCTGAGTTTCTCTCATTTGCACAGCCGGGAGGTATGATAGATGGAATGATTCAGGGCGCAGAAGCAACTTTTGCCAACAATAATCAGTTTGAAGATGGAACTCCAGGTGCTTGGTCCCAAGCTGAGACCAATGTCGGTCAATTGTCTTTTTATCTACAGGACGAGTGGAGTGCCATGGACAATTTCAAGTTAACCTATGGAGTGCGTTTTGACAAACCGTTATACTTTGATACCAAGGAGAAAATTAGGGAGAATATAGAACGTAAAGGTACGTACCAACCGGACAACGTATATTTTAATCCAAATACAGGAGAGAACACCACTATTGATTCGGAACAGCTGCCTAGTAACGATTGGATGATATCCCCTAGAATAGGATTTAATTGGGATGTAAAAGGCGATAATACCCTGCAATTACGTGGTGGTTCTGGAGTTTTTACTGGAAGATTGCCTTTTGTATGGTTAGGCAACCAAGTACAGGGCGTAGATTTCTTCTTCTATCAGGCAGTAGATCCTGATTTCAAATGGCCTCAGGTCTGGAGGACCAATCTTGGTGTTGACAAAGCATTGGAAAACGGACTTGTTTTAACTGCAGATGTATCATACACGAAAGATTTGAACGCCTCACATGTTCAAAACTGGGCATATCGAGATCCTTCAGGCACTTTGAATGCCCCTGGTGACAACAGACCAGTGTATCTTTCAAGCGATGTCTCCACCAATGCCTTCGGGGGGGCGACAAGCGCATATGTGTTTACAAATTCCGATAAAGGCCGTATTTGGAACCTGTCCTTAAAAGGTCAAAAAACATTTGATAACGGTATTTATACTATGTTGGCCTATAGTTATTTGAATGCCAAGGACGTCAACTCTATTGAAGCGGAAATTACTGGTGATGCCTTCGATTTTAACCCTAATTTAGGGGATGCCAATGCCGATGTGTTGGGCTACTCCAAATATGGGGATACGCATCGTTTTATCGGGGTTGGCTCGAAACAGTTTCAATATGGCACGGATAATAAATGGGCCACCACTATATCTACTTTCTTTGAATATGCACAAGGGGGTAGGTTCAATTACACCTATGCTGGGAATATAAATAATGATAGTTCTTTCCAGAACAATGATTTGCTTTACGTTCCTACTTCTTCAGAAGTTCAACAAATGCAATTCAGCGGGGCTGGCCAAGCAGAAGCTTTTGAAGCTTATGTGCAGCAAGATGATTATTTAAGCGATCATAGGGGGGAATATGCAGAACGTTATGGAGCCTTGGCACCATGGAGGGGGAGATGGGATATTAAAATTCTTCAGGACTATAATTTTAAAGTGTCTGGAGACAAGACCCATACCATTCAGTTAAGTTTTGATATTTTGAATTTTGGTAACTTGCTGAATTCCGATTGGGGGGTTATACAGCAACCTAATAACCTTAATCCGTTAAGCGTTTCAGTCGATCCCAATACGAATATACCTACCTATTCCTTCAATCCTGAACTAACAGATACTTTTGGATATGATGCAAGTCTATTGTCTAGGTGGCAAGGTCAGTTTGGTGTTAGATACATATTTTAAGTCACACAGAAAATTATTGGAAATGCCCTGACTTAATTGTCAGGGCTTTCTATTTTTGCAAAATGAAGTATACGAGATTAACCAAGCAGCAATTGGAAGAGCTGCATCAGGAATTTATAAATTTTTTGGCGACACAAACGATAACGGCCGAGGAGTGGGCTAAATTAAAGGTTGAAAAACCGAAAGTTGCCGAAGAAGAGTTGGATGTTTTTAGTGATTTGATCTGGGAAGGGGTGCTTACCAAGGTATCCTATCTTGAGAATGTTTCGGCCCAGCAAATGCATTTGTTTAAGTTGACCGAAAAGGAAATGAAATTGATTTCCGTCAAGGTACTGAATCCAGAGATAGACTTAACCAATCAAGTGGGTTTTAGTTGGTTCAAGAAAAACTGGCAATCCGATTTTGTGGAATATCTTACCGCATCTAAAGCCTATAGTGAGGACAGGAACTTGGATAAGTTCAATTTGATAAAGCAGGGAGCCGTAATCACCAAAGGGAATTTATATGAATGGTTCGATAGTGTAATCGAGGGACATTAATGTAAATCCTGATAAGGCAGGAATTTACAAAACCATATATTTGTGCAAGAATTCTACGAAATGGCTAAAAAACCAAGTATACCTAAAGGAACACGGGATTTTTCTCCCACCGAAATCGCAAAACGGGACTATATTTTTGAGATTGTAAAGAAGCACTTCAGGACTTTTGGATTTCAGCCTATTGAAACCCCGGCTTTTGAAAATTCGGAAACCTTAATGGGTAAATACGGGGACGAAGGGGATCGCTTGATTTTTAAGATATTAAATTCAGGGGATTTTATGTCTAAGGTTGATGATGCGACATATGGTTCCAAAAATTCAAGCGCACTAACATCAAAAATATCCGAAAAAGCCCTGCGATATGACTTAACGGTTCCTTTTGCCCGTTATGTGGTAATGCACCAAAATGAGATAGAGTTTCCTTTTAAACGCTATCAAATACAGCCAGTGTGGCGTGCAGATAGACCTCAAAAAGGCCGTTTCAGGGAATTTTATCAATGCGATGCCGATGTGGTCGGGGCAAATTCCCTATTACAAGAAGTAGAGCTGATCCAATTGTACGATGCTGTGTTTGCCGATTTAAAGCTCGAAGGGGTTACCATTAAATTGAACAATCGGAAGATTCTTGCAGGTATCGCAGAAATCATTGGTGCCCAAAACAATTTAGTGAACTTTACGGTTGCCTTGGACAAATTGGATAAGATAGGGGTAGAAGGGGTTAAAAAGGAGATGTTGGCCAAAGGGATGTCCGAACAAGCGATTGCAAAGGCAAGGCCTTTATTTGAACTCTCAGGCACTAATGCAGAGCAATTGAATACCCTGGACAATTTACTTTCAGATTCCGGAGAAGGGAGTAAAGGTGTTGAGGAACTTAGATTTATTATCAATACCATAGACGATTTAGGACTTCAATCCGCAAAACTTGAAATTGACGTCACCTTGGCCAGGGGCCTCAACTATTATACCGGGGCCATCTTAGAGGTAGCTGCCCCTGAAGGGGTTGATATGGGCTCTATAGGTGGTGGGGGAAGGTATGATGATCTCACTGGTATTTTTGGATTGAAGGATGTTAGTGGTGTGGGCATTTCCTTTGGGTTGGATCGTATTTATTTGGTCTTGGAAGAATTGGGGCTGTTTCCTGAAACGTTGGATAAGACTTTGGATGTGCTTTGTATCAACTTTGGGGAAAAAGAGTCCATGGCCGCTTTGAAGTTAGTGACCCTACTAAGATACAAAGGCGTAAAAGCCGACGTTTATCCCAGTAAGGCCAAAATGCAAAAACAGATGAAATATGCCAATAATCGTAATATCCCATATGTGATATTGATCGGTGAAAACGAAATGAACCATAAGACCTTTGTGGTCAAGGATATGGCCAGTGGAGAGCAGAAGAGTTATGGATTGGCCCAAATCCAGGATTTCATAAAAACACTATAACCTAATTTTAATCGCCTTGATTACACTTTTATAGTATTCCAGACCATGGGGTACATAGTTCTTTAGGTTGGCCAAACCCCATGTTTCCTCTGAAAATTGAATCAAGGGGATTAGTTTTAAATCCTCAACCTCGCTGTTCTGTTTTTTAAGTCGGGACAAAGGAACTTTCAATTCACACAAATAGGCGTGATGAAATTCACAATCGATCAACGTATCATTATGCCGTTGAACCGATTTGAAAACCCCAATTTTATCTAAATCCCCTTTGTTGATTTCCAATCCTATCTCTTCAGAGACTTCACGAATAGCGGTGGTTTCACTGTCTTCACCAGCGCCCATATGCCCCGCTACAGAGACATCCCATAGTAGGGGGTGGGTGTCTTTATCCTTTCCCCTTAGTTGTAAAAGAATTTTTGCGTTTTTGGTATAAAACCAAACATGCACAGTTGGATGGAACAATCCTTGTTTATGCGCCATTGATTTCATGGCAGTTTTGCCGGTAAAATTCCCTTCAGAATCCAATATATCCACCAATTCATCCATGGCAATCAAAAAAAAATGCAACCCTTTTATTTAAGGATCACCTGTTTTGAACTACTCAAAGTAACTGAACGTTTCTCCCTTCTTAATTTTCAACACAGTTTCATAAATCAAACGGATTACATTCTCTACGTCATCCCTATGCACTGTTTCTACCGTAGTATGCATATAGCGCAATGGTAATGAGATCAAGGCAGAAGCAACTCCACCATTGCTATATGCGAAGGCATCGGTATCTGTTCCTGTAGACCTAGAGGCGGCCATTCGCTGGAACGGTATTTTTTTCTCCTCAGCTGTTTCAATGATACGTTCCCGTAATTTATTCTGTACGGCAGGGGCATAAGAGATTACTGGTCCGGCACCAATCTCGGTATGGCCTTGGGTTTTCTTTTCGATCATGGGGGTGGTCGTGTCGTGGCAAACATCGGTGATGATCGCTACGTTGGGCTTTATGGTCTCGGTGATCATTTCAGCACCACGTAACCCTATTTCCTCTTGTACGGAATTCGTAATGTACAGGCCGAAAGGTAGTTTCTTCTTGTTTTCATGCAACAAACGTGCAACTTCGGCAACCATGAAGCCACCAGCCCTATTATCAATGGCACGACAAACGAATTTATCTTTATTGAGAATCTGGAACTCATCGGGATAGGTAATGACACAACCAACATGAACACCCATTTTTTCAACTTCCTTCTTATCCTTTGCCCCTATATCAATAAAAATATTATCCAACTTTGGGGGTTCTTCTTTAGACTTGTCCCTGGTGTGGATCGCTGGCCAGCCAAAAACGCCCTTCACAATGCCCTTTTTGGTATGGATGTTCACCCATTTAGATGGTGCTATCTGATGGTCACTGCCACCATTACGAATCACATATAGAAGTCCGTTATCCGTAATATAGTTGACATACCAGGAAATTTCATCGGAATGTCCTTCTATGACGACCTTGTAATCGGCATCCGGATTTATGACGCCAACGGCAGAGCCATAAGTATCGGTAATGAAGGTGTCGACATAGGGTTTTAGATACTCCATCCAAATCTTTTGACCTTCCCATTCATAGCCCGTTGGAGCTGCATTGTTTAAGTATTTTTCTAAAAAATCCATTGATTTTTTGGTAAGAACCCTATTTGTAGCCATATGAAATATTTTAAGATACAAACTTAACAATATTCACTTTTAATTAATAATAACCATGATTAATAATCGTTAATTTTGGCAGGGCTTTTGCTTTTACCCATAAGTATGGAAAAAAGGATTTTATTTTTGGTGTTTTGTATAGCTACCTTGTTTGCCTCTGCACAACTAAAGGAGCAACCCATGGATTCTCTAACCGAGAAACTAATTATTATCGAAGGCGATTCAATCATGTACCATTCCATTCCATTGGACGAGGTGTATGTATTCAGTAAATTGAAATTTTCTACCTATAATGATAAACTTAGGTATTATATCCTGAGACGTAAGACAATAAAGGTATTTCCATATGCCAAGTTGGCCGCCGAACGTCTGAGCGAACTTAATGATAGCCTTTCAAGTATAAAGAAACCAAGAAAGCGTAAAAAATACACCAAGGAAGTGCAAAAATACATTGAAGGTGAGTTTTCTGATGAATTAAAGAAATTGACCAGGACCGAGGGCCAGATTTTGGTTAAACTGATATATCGGCAAACGGGAAATACCGCGTTTGGACTGGTTAAGGAGTTGAGAAGTGGGTGGCGTGCATTCTGGTATAATACTACGGCGAAAATGTTCAATATTAGCTTAAAAGAAGAGTATAGACCGGATTTGATCCATGAGGACTATCTTATAGAAGATATATTACAGCGTGCCTTCGCTGCCGGTCGATTGGAACGACAAAATTCTGTATTGGATTTCAATTATATGGACCTGGAAAACAAATGGGGGTCAGCAAGCACAAAAATGGAATAGGAGTATTGATTAGAGGGTAGCTTGCGTTATTTCTTTTTCTTTGGGGTATTGAACAAGGCATTCATTATCAGATGTACACTATAAAAACCCATAGCAATGGCTGCAATGGCCAAAAGTAATCCAACAATCAAAACTGGAATATAAAAAGTGTGTTCTTGGTTTTTAAAAGCTTGCCATAAAATAATAGGGGCAGTAAACATTAAGAGAAAGGTATAGGCAAAATGTTTAACTCCTTTTATCAAAAGATCCTTATCGGTTTTCATGGCTTATTCTATCTTCAATTATAAAAGTACCAATTCTAGGTTGATTATATTGAAACGTTTTATATCATATTTTATTCCAGGACAATGGTCTCGACGTATTCCTGGCAAACAGCAAAATACCCCAAGGCCAAATTGTCTATATTGTCGGTATTAATGATATTTCCCCTTACTGTGGCCGCTGGGGTCTGGAAAGGTCCCTGATCTCCACCACTTTGAACGATCAGCTGATTCATATAATGATAAAAGGCTTCATTTACGCCTATGATACTGATATTAAGTTCACGACCAGATTCCAGGCCCTCTTCGTAGAAATAAGAAAATTCGAAGGACTGACCTTCGTAAAACGTATCTTCCGAGACGAGATATTCGTTAAAATCAAAATCGAAAAGATAAAAATCAACGCGGTTTTCTTCATCCGTATAAGAAACCAATATTTCGGTTTCATCAGCTGAGAATAAAGAGCCGTCTCCTTGTTTCAAAGCATCGAAAGGTACCGTAGGAACATAGGTTGTATTTGCTATATACAGCTCATTATTATATCGTATGGTCAATTGTAATTCACCTTGCATAAGTTGATCAGTCGACCAATTCGCAACGTATCTTCCTGTTCCGGGAGGTTCTTCCACCAAATCTGTCAATGTATTGGTCGATAGATTTAAAAGTTGGATTTGATCCAAAGACGCTGGTCCGATTTCTTCAAAAAAAGAGGTCGTTTCTGTTGCCTTAACCTGTACCTGTGTTGTAAATACATTGGTATCTACTCGAATCAAGGCATCGATTGCAAGACGTGTTTCATCTTTGGGCACATCAACCTCAACAACATCCTCGCAACCGACCACCATAATCAATGTTAATAATAATAATATCAAGTATTTCCCCATGGCCTAAAATTTAAAGTTATAGGTAACAGCCGGTACAATCCCGAATATGGAAGTTCGAACGGCCTCATTCACATTCGTATCTTGATTTCTTCTAAAGGATATTGAAGCGGCATTCCTTCTATTGTAAACATTATAGAGACTAAATACCCATTCGCCCTGTAATTTTCTATCCTTGTTCTTTTTCGGCGTAAGAGTGGCAGCAAGGTCCAATCGATGATATCCAGGTAGCCTTTCCTTATTTCTCAATCCATAATATGGCACCGTTAATCCTTGGAATTCATATTGCCCGATAGGGTAGTTGGTGGGCTGTCCGGTCTGAAATACAAAATTGGTATTGAAACTCCATTTGCTATTAAGTTCATAGTTCCCATAAATCGAAAAGTCATGGGTTTTATCATATGGGGTATTATACCACTCCCCACTATTGATACCCGTTTCATTAGGGTTGCGTCCAGGGGTCCTTTGCTCTGACTTTGAAAGCGTATAAGCTAGCCAGCCCTGAAGTTTACCCACGTTTTTACGAAATAAGAACTCCAGGCCGTATGCTCTTGCCTCACCGTTTAGTATGACTTGCTCTATGGCATCATTGGCAATTAAATTGGCTCCATCAACATAATCGATGCGATTTTGAATATCCTTATAGAACACTTCGGTCTCTAAGGAATAATCACCCTCCTTAAGATTTTTGAAATACCCCAATGCGTATTGATCCAATAATTGGGGCTCTATAAAAGAGCCACTGGGGGTCCATACATCCAAAGGTGTAGGGGAACTGGTATTTGAAAGTAGGTGAAGGTATTGGGCCAATCGAGTATAACTGGCTTTAACGGAGCTATCCGAATTTAATGTGTACGACAAACTGATCCTGGGCTCAAAATTGTTGAATTTGGCCAAGCTTTCATTCCTTCGAGGATTCAATGTGCCTATGGGGTCAGCTTCCTGATAGATTTGGAGTTCGGAATTGAAAATAACCGGATTGTCATTTTCATAGACATTCAATTCATCTTGGCCCAAGCGGTTGAAGTAACTGTATCGCAATCCGTAGCCAAGGCTAAGATTCGGGGTTATCTCATGCTCAAAACCTAGATAGGCCGCAAACTCATTGGCATATTTCTGTATAAGTTGATTTTCCACGATTCCTGATGTTGAATTACTCGGTTCTATCTTCCCAGGATTAAAACGATAATAGATATTGTTAAGACCATAGTTTATTTGCAAGTGATCGTTGACATAATGTTTTAAGTCATATTTCACATTGAAATTTTGTATTCCTGAGTTCCAATTGAATCCTACAAAATCCAATTTCAATCCATAGTAATAGTCGGAATAAATCAAGGATAGATTCGAGAACAACTTGTTGGAAAACAAATGGTTCCAGCGAAAATTCCCTACCGCATTGCCATAGGTGTTCACAAAACTATCACTGATGCTAAAAACATCCCTTCCGAAATACCCCGATAAAAAGATATTGTTGTTTTCGTTCAGTTTATAGTTTATTTTGGTGTTCAGGTCATAAAAATAAGCCGTATTGTCCACATTGAACAAGGGTAGAAAAAGATGGGCATAGGAAGACCTGCCTCCAATTAGGAACGCCGCTTTGTCTTTTTTCAAAGGCCCTTCGATAAGTAAGCGGCTAGCAACCAAACCTATACCTCCGTTAATTTTAAGCTCCTTGCTATTCCCTTCTTTTTGAAAGATATCAAGTACCGATGAAAGTCTACCGCCATAGCGGGCAGGAATCCCCCCTTTGTACAACTTTATATCTTTTATGGCATCCGGGTTGAATACCGAGAAAAACCCAAATAGGTGTGAAGAATTAAAAATGGTGGCCTCATCAAGAAGGATGAGATTTTGGTCCACAGCACCACCCCTTACATTGAAACCGGAAGCCCCTTCACCGGCATTGGTAACCCCTGGCAACAACAATATCGACTTAATGACATCGGCCTCACCAAGAATTACAGGTATCTTTTTAATCGTTGCGACCGACATCGTATTTACACTCATTTGCGGTTTACGTATGTCCAATTTATCACTTGTATCAGTGACGATAACCTCATCCAATTGCTCAGCCTCCTCGATCATCAAAAAGTTCAGCTTGCTGTTATCGGTCAATTGTATGGTTTGTATTTGCTCTTGAAATCCGAGATAACTGACCTGTAATTCGTATTCACCTTCAGGTAAGGTAATGGAGTAGAAGCCATACTCATTTGTGGTCACACCTGTATTCAGCTCTGGGACTGCAATGGTTACTCCAATCATCGTTTCGTTGCTAGACGCTTCAGAAACGGTGCCGCTTAGGGTAAATTTTTGTTGGGAAAAAAGTGAAAATGGAAAAATAGATAACAGGATGATAAAAGCCGAATACCTCTTAATCATTGATGCAATTTTTCGTAAATGTAAAAAGAATACTAAGGGTATGGGATGCGTTAACATTAATTTAAAAGAAAAACCCTTGACAACTGCCAAGGGTTTCGTTTTTGAAAATTTATAAATCAGATTTTGGACAGGATACGATTGAATGCCTTGCTAGGCCTCATTGCATTGGCAACCAGTCGGGCATCCGGCAAATAATATCCCCCTATATTTTGTGGACTGCCTTGAGCTTTTGTTAATTCTTTGATTATTTTCAACTCTTTTTTCTTCATGTCTTCGGCAACCTGGGCAAACGTATTTTTTAAGTCCCGGTCCTTATCTTGGTTGGCCAATGCTTCGGCCCAGTACATCGCTAAATAAAAATGACTTCCCCGGGTATCCAATTCCATCACTTTACGTGAAGGCGATTTATCATTCAATAAGAATTTTTCAGTGGCACTATCTAAAGCATCTCCTAAAATCCGAGCTTTTGGGTTATTGTTCTTTTCGCCATAGAAGTCTAACGATACACCAAGTGCCAAGTATTCACCCAGTGAATCCCAACGTAAATGGCCTTCTTCCAAAAATTGTTCTACGTGCTTGGGAGCAGAGCCTCCAGCACCGGTTTCGAAAAGACCACCGCCATTCATAAGAGGTACTATTGATAGCATTTTGGCACTGGTACCAACTTCCAGTATTGGGAATAGATCGGTTAAATAGTCCCTTAGTACGTTTCCTGAGACAGAAATAGTATCCTTACCTTCTTTTAGTCGTTTTAAGGTAAGTTTAGTGGCTTCGAAAGGGGATAGGATTCTAATGTCTAATCCTGATGTATCATGGTTTGGCAAATAAGCCTTCACTTTTTTTATCAATTCCCGATCGTGTGCCCTTTCATCATCAAGCCAGAATATCGCTGGGATTTTAGCGGCACGGGCTCTTGATACGGCTAATTTTATCCAATCTTGCACTGGAGCATCCTTTACTTGGCACATTCTCCAAATATCCCCTTCTTCAACAACGTGTTCTATTAGGGTTTTTTTGGTGTTGATATCTATGACTGCAACTTTGCCACTGACGCCTATCTCAAATGTTTTATCGTGGGAGCCGTACTCTTCGGCTTTCTGGGCCATGAGTCCAATATTGGGAACTGTGCCCATGGTGGTTGGATCAAAAGCTCCATTTTTTTTGCAAAAATCAATAGTAGCTGAATAAATACCTGCATAACTGCTGTCAGGAATAACCGCTTTAGTATCTTGTGGTTTGCCTTCGGCATTCCACATTTGTCCTGAATTACGTATCATCGCCGGCATTGAGGCATCGATGATAATATCGCTGGGGACATGAAGATTGGTAATCCCTTTATCTGAATTGACCATGGCCAAATCAGGGCCATTGGCAATGGCCTTTTTTATATCGGCTTCAATTTCATCTCTTTTGACGGTCGGAAGTTCTTTTATATGGTTCATTAAATCTTCCAAGCCGTTGTTTACGTTGACGCCTATGGAATTCAAGACAGAAGCATGTTTCAAAAACACATCCTTAAAAAAAACCTTCATGGCATGGCCGAAAATAATGGGATCGGATACTTTCATCATGGTTGCCTTCATATGTAAAGAAAACAAAACCCCCTTTTTCTTGGCATCTTCAATTTGTTCTGCTAAAAAAGAAACCAGAGCCTTCTTACTCATTACCGTGGCATCGATAACCTCACCTTTTAAAAGCGGAATGTTTTCTTTTAAAACATGGGTCGACTTATCATTTCCCTTAAGTACTACCTTGACATTGGTTGCCGAATTAAGGGTCAATGACTTTTCGTTCGCTTTGAAATCACCATGATCCATAGTCGCTACATGGGTCCCGGAATTCTTACGCCAGGCCCCCATGGTATGTGGATTTTTTTTGGCATAATTCTTAACGGCCCTTGGGGCTCTGCGATCAGAATTACCCTCACGTAATACAGGGTTTACCGCACTACCTTTGATTTTGTCGTAAGTAGCCTTGATTTTTAGTTCTTCATCGTTCTTTGGGTCATCTGGGTAACTAGGAACCCTAATACCTTTGCTTTGAAGCTCTTCGATGGCCTCGTTCAATTGAGGGATTGAAGCACTTATATTAGGGAGTTTTATAATGTTGGTTTCCGGCTTTTTGGCAAGTTCGCCTAGAGTCTCCAAATCATCGTTCACTCTTTGGGCCTCAGTCAAAAACTCGGGAAAGGAAGCAATAATCCTAGCAGCAAGCGATATATCCTTGGTTTCTATGGTTATGTCCGAAGTTTTGGCAAAGGCTTGGACAATTGGTAGAAATGATTGGGTAGCTAGGGCAGGGGCTTCGTCGGTTTTGGTATAGAAAATCTTTGGCATTTAAAAAAAATTTGATTTTAGTGCTGCAAATATACAATTTTATAGCCGCCTGTTGATGGTAGGATTGTGGATAATTATCAATGGAAAACGATTCCTTTATTGGGTAGTGTAAAAAGCCTTTTTCACCTAAAATATTGGGTAAAACAAAAGCCATATCATTGTACAAGTACATTTGATATGGCTTTTTAGAAATAGCTTGCCAATATATGTTCTGTATTTTCAACAAAACCGCAACCAGTGATTGCCATCAACAACACTATTTCAACGTTTGAAATACGCCGTTGTCCTCAATCCTTCAACCAAGTAACTCCATTGTATTTCTTCTCGCTGTCTTAATGTTTTATCTTAATTATAGAACCTGGGTTTTATACTTAAATCAAAAACATCCACATTGTACCTCAAGACGTAAGCCCTTCGATAACCATGCTCATTTACCCATTTCATTTCAATCAGGACGGATCCTAATTAAACTACTTGGTAAACTAAACAACAATATAAAGAACGTAAACTCTATAATGAATAAACAAACTGCCCTAATGGACGTTTATTTTTTCATTGAATAAATATAGACGGAAATTTTCAATTTACAAAGAATTAAAAATCAACACCTTATAAACCTAGGTTGTTAACAATTGTTCATAAAAAAACACCCCAAGTTCTTGGGGTGTTTTTTAGATATTGTGCATTCTTTTTAAGAACGAACTTCCTTTATTCTTGCTTTCTTACCGGTAAGTCCTCTAAAGTAGTATATTCTAGCCCTTCGAACTTTACCTTTTTTATTTATTTCTATTTTTTGCAACGCTGGCAGGTTGATCGGGAATATACGTTCAACGCCAATAGTTCCTGACATTTTTCGAATGGTAAAGGTTTCCGTGGCGCCACTGCCTCTTCTTTGGATTACGACCCCTTTAAAGAACTGGGTACGTGTTTTTTCACCTTCTTTGATCTCATAGTACACCGTGATTGTATCACCGGCCGAGAATTCGGGTAATTCTTTTTTTGAAATGAACTCGTTTTCTACGAAGTTGATTAATGATTCCATTACTATATTTTACAATGATGTTCAACCAACATTCACGATTTTCGTCAGAGGTTAATTTAACAGGGTGCAAAAATAAGCTATAAATTAAAATCTACAAGATTTTTAGTTCTAATTTTTCTTAATTAATGTTATGATTTCGTGATTTTAGCATTGCCATAGAAAAACCAAGTGAAAAAATTCCAGTAAAGACACCTCTTAAAATAGCTAAATATCCTTGTATTTCCACAATTTCAATGGCCGCTGTATCCCAGATCACATTGGCCGTCAGCATTGGTCTTCCAATTATAATCAATACCTAGTATCCTACCTAAAGTCATTAATAGCCCTCAAATGACCATTGTTTTATATTATGGATGGGATTACCGAGATTTTGATTTGTGCGGTACAGCCTAAATCGATCCCTGCATAAAGTATTTATAGTACTGTGTTATTGTTATTTTTTCTCTAAAAGATCAGGACGTAACGCTTTGGTTCTTTCATAAGCCTTGTTTTCGCGCCATTCTTCGATTTTTGGAAAATTTCCACTCAAAAGAATGTCAGGAACTTTAAGTCCTTTATATTCTGAGGGTCTGGTATATACTGGTGGGGCCAATAAATTATCCTGAAAAGTGTCGGTAAGTGCCGAGGTTTCATTGCTCAGCACCCCAGGAATTAGTCGAATTACGGAATCACATAGTATGGCCGCCGCCAATTCACCTCCGGAAAGCACATAATCCCCAACTGAGATTTCCTTGGTTACATAGGCATCCCTAACCCTTTGATCAACACCTTTATAATGACCACAAAGAATAATCATATTTTCTATCAGTGATAGGCTATTGGCCATTTTTTGGTTTAACGTTTTCCCGTCGGGCGTCATATAAATAATCTCATCATATTCCCGTTCATTCTTCAAGGCCGAGATACATTTGTCAATCGGCTCGATCATCAAAACCATTCCCGCTCCTCCACCGAACTGATAATCATCTACTTGATTATAACTTTTATCGGTATAGTCGCGCAAATTATGCATGTGTATCTCGACTAACCCTTTTTCGATGGCCCGCTTTAAAATTGACGCCTCGAACGGACTTTTAAGTAATTCGGGTAATACAGTTATAATATCAATACGCATAATAGCTGATAGATCTAAATTATTGTGCGGTCCAAAAGTAGTGAAAACTGCTAATGTCCTTAACCCAGTTTAATTTTTCGTATAATTTCTGTGCTGGGTTGTTAATGGCCGTTTCCAGTGCAAGGCCCTTTGCCTTTTTGTCTAAACAGAATTTCTTGGCCCTGTTCAAAAGTGTTTCACCGATCCGTTTTTGTCTAAGATGCAGTGGCACGAACAAATCGTTTAAAACATAGGAATGCTGCATCGAAACCGATGAGAACATATTGTAGAGTAGTGTAAATCCGGCGGGTTCATCATTATAAAATGCTAGGAATATTATCGCTTCATTTTTTCGAATTCGCTCCTCTAAAAATACCATTGCACCTTCAACATTACTTTCTTGTTTATAGAACACCCTGTATTGGTCGAATAAGGGAACGACTTGGTTTAGATTTTCCATCGAGGCCTTGACGATTTTTATCATAATACTAGCAAAAAAAAGCTCCAATTTGGAGCTTATATTATTTCGATTTCTTGTATTTGTTTATCTCGTCTTGCAATTGTCTACTAATCTTTTGTTCCCTTTCCAAGGCCCTACGTCGATGGTCCTCATATTCAACCTCCACCTCTGAAAGCGCTGTTTTTGCCTCTTGGGTCAGCGTATTGCTTCTCCTGAATTTATAAACAAAAAGGAGGAACAATAGTAGTAATCCTGCAATGATGGTCCAGAGAATAAAATTATAGGTGCCTTTGGAAACCAAAATTCCTAAGAATGACATACTATCTTTTTGTTCGGTTACCGAAGCTAAATTATTGGTTGTTTCCTCCAATTTTTTGTTCAATGAGGAAATCGTAGCTTCATGACCGGCGATAGTGGCATTCAGTTCGGCTTCCTTTTTATAGGAAGCATTAAGTGAATCCAATACATTCTTCCGCAATTTATCCAACGATATTATGCGTACGACCTCATAACGTTTGCCGTCGGCCCTATAGTTACCCGATTTTTTATAGATATAATCGAACTGGCTGTCAATACTCCCTTTGTCCAAGGACAATTCCTCAGTGTCGGTTTCGTCTTGGGCGCTGTGTATATTAAAAGTGAATATGGCCAATACAAAAAGTAGTGTTTTTAAACCTTTCATTATAAAATGATTCTAAGTTTAGTAAATGATTTAGAGGCAACTAAAGTAATCCATTAATATCAATTAAGAAAAAAATTTGATCATAAGTCCTATAAACCTATGAACGAAAGGGTTTAATTTTAATTGTATCGTTTTATTGATAAGATTCAATAATACGTATATCGCCGCACTTTTGCAATATACTTGGCCAGCCTTATGACTTGATGTGCATAGCCATATTCATTATCATACCAAATATATAGAACAACATTCTTACCGTTATCTGAAACAATGGTTGCTTTGCTATCATAGATAGCTGGGGCCGATGTGCCAACAATATCGGATGATACCATTTCCTTGCTAAGTGAATATTTTATTTGCTCAACAAGATCACCTTCCAAAGCATATTTCTTGAGTATCGTATTTATTCCTTCCAAGGAGGTTTTGTTTTTAATCACTAAGTTCAAAATGGCTAATGATCCATTGGGGACGGGAACGCGTATGGCATTTGATGTTAATTTTCCATGAAGCGATGGCAGTGCTTTCGAGACGGCCTTCCCAGCCCCTGTTTCCGTTATGACCATGTTCAAGGCCGCCGCCCTGCCACGTCTATATTTACCATGCATATTATCAACAAGGTTCTGGTCATTGGTGTAGGCATGAATGGTCTCGAGATGCCCTTTTTTGATGCCAAGTGAATCTTCGATGACTTTAAGAATAGGTGTTATGGCATTTGTGGTACAAGATGCCGCAGAAAAAATATGCGTCTTATCAGGATCGTACTCCAAGTGGTTGACTCCATGAACGATATTGGGCACTTCTTTTCCTGGAGCCGTTAATAATACTTTAGAAATCCCTTTCGCCCTTAAATGACGAGATAGCCCTTCTTGGTCCCTAAAAGCTCCTGAATTGTCGATTAAAAGGGCGTTTTCAATCCCAAAATGGGTATAGTCGAGGTCCTCAGGATGGTCAGCGCTTAACATGTGAACTGTTGTTCCATTGATAATCATGGCACCATTCCTCACATCTGTATCCACTGTTCCTAAAAATCTTCCATGTACGGAATCGGTACGTAACAAGCTCGCTCTCTTTTCAAGGATTTCTTCATTAATGTCACCTCGTGTCACAATGGCCCGCAACCGAAGTTGGTTGCCTTTACCGGTTTTAGCCATTAATTCCCGGGCCAGTAATCGCCCGATTCTTCCAAAACCATAAAGGACCACATCCTTGGGTCGTATTTCCTTGGCACTGTAAGCCCCCTTTAGCTTTTCAATTACAAATGCCTTGATATCATTATAGGTATGGTCATCCGAATGATATTCATAGGTTAATTTTCCAATATCCAATTTTGCTGGGGGTAACTTAATGTCCTTGATGGCCCTAAGTATTTCAATGGAATCGAAAATAGAAATCGGTTTTTGAACAAACTCCCCTGCATATTCGTGCAAGTGAATGATGTCACTTACGCTACGGTCAATAATTTGGTTCTTGAACAACACTACTTCAATGGCCTTGTCATACCATAGATCACTTGTGATTTTGATAAATTCTGTAGTAGCTTTTCTTCGATCGGCCTGAAAGGCCAATTCCTTTTCGTATGATTTTATCCTATCCATTGGTTGTTGACGATTAGAATTTTCTCAAAAGTAAAAGTTTAAAACTTTACTATTCTGTTTCCCTAAAACAAAAAAAGAGGTCGTCTAATAAAACGACCTCGAATATATCTCTAGGTTATGACTTATTGGAAAATTAGGCGTTCCCTTTCCCCTTTGTCATTAATCATGGTAATACTTGTTTTCCCATATCTTGAAATTCGACCAAAAAGTGTCTTGGCCTCCTGGATATCGTTGATTTCCTCATCATCGACAGAAAGAAGTACTTTTCCATAAAGTCCATATCCACGGTAGGTCTCTGGGACACCAACGATTTTAACCCCTTTTTTGGTCTTGAAGGTTTTTTTGTCCTTTTCGGTTAAATTCTTCACCTCCAGACCCATTATAGGTACAAATAATGTCTGTCTCTCTTTTATGGTTACCGGAACTATAAGTTGTTCCCCATCGCGATCAATGGTGACCTCCAATTCATCACCAGGTCTTTTGGTGGATAGGTATCCGGTCAAATCTGAAAATTTATGGACCTTAATCTGGTCAATTGCTTTAATCACATCACCCTCTTTAAGATCGGCATCATCGGCCCCGGATTCTTCCTCCACACCTTCAATGTAAACACCATCAATCTCATTAATACCTTTTTCTATGGCATAAGGGGTATTCAAGGAAACCGTCTTGATACCCAAAACACCTTTTTGAACACTACCAAACTCCATGATATCATCGATAACCTTTTTGGCAATATTACTGGGTACGGCAAAGGAATATCCTACATAAGACCCGGTTTGAGACGATATTGCCGTATTGATACCAATTAAATCCCCATTGGTATTGACCAAGGCACCTCCACTGTTTCCAGGGTTAACGGCAGCATCGGTTTGGATAAAGGATTGGTCCGTACTCATAAGGGCCCGGGCCTTCGCACTAACAATTCCGGCGGTTACTGTGGATGTTAGGTTAAACGGATTGCCTACGGCCAATACCCATTCGCCCACCTTAACATTGTCAGAATCCCCAAATGCCAAATAGGGCAATTGTCTTTTCGCATCGATCTTTAAAAGGGCGATATCAGAATTAGGATCAGTACCGACCAATTCAGCTTCATAAGTTTTATTATTGTTCAAGGTAACTTGCAGTTGACTAGCGCCTTTAACAACATGGTTGTTGGTTACGATGTGTCCGTTAGGGGAAATAATGACACCAGAACCTGTACCGATCTGTGCCTTCTGGCTCCCTTCGTATCCATAAAAGAATTCCATTAAGCTTGAAGGGCCTGTACTAATCGTAACATTTTTAACGTGTACCACAGCGTTTACCGTGGTCTCGGCGGCCATTGTAAAATCTACTTCATTGATTCCTGCCCCTTTTGCCGATGTAGGCGAAAAGCTTGAATTAATAATCGATGAGGAGTTATCATCAGTGACAACAGCATAGTTCACTTTTTCGAAAAACATTTTGTAAGCGCCTAAGGTTATAACTCCCGCAAAAAGTGCAATAAGCAATGAACTCCCTATTTTCTTCATAAGTAAATGTTATTTATATTAATCCAGAATTATAAATTCAAAATTAGGTGATTTTAAGATTCTGATTTTGCAGTTTAACTACTTTTTAACTGCTAAAAAACCCTTAAAATTACATTATCTTTACCCGATAAAATTTAATATGGCATTTACTTTTTATAAATATCAGGGAACAGGGAACGATTTTATAATGATTGATAATCGTTCCGGAATCTTTCCGAAAAAAGATACCGACTTCGTCGCCCGGCTTTGCGATAGACGATTTGGGATAGGTGCCGATGGATTGATTTTGCTCGAGAATGATGAATCCGTGGATTTTAAAATGGTGTATTACAACTCAGATGGCAATCCGGGTTCAATGTGCGGTAATGGAGGTCGCTGTCTTGTTGCCTTCGCGAAATTTCTGGGTTTGATCACCTTGGAGGCGAAATTCAACGCTGTTGATGGACTTCATTTTGCAACGATAAAGGGCGATATGGTAGAACTGATAATGGGCAATGTCACTGAAATCGAGACAAAAAAAAATGCCTATTACCTGAATACCGGTTCACCACATCATGTACAACTGGTAAAACATCTTCAAGATTTTGATGTATATAAAGAAGGATCACGATTACGCTATGGCGTCTATGGAAAAAAAGGGAGTAACATTAATTTCGTTGAACCCATCTCTGAAGGATTATTTGCCGTTAGGACCTATGAACGTGGCGTAGAGGATGAAACCCTTTCGTGTGGAACCGGTGTTACCGCTGTGGCGATTGCCATGCATTACGCAAAAAAAGTTTCATCTGAGACCATTGATATTGAAACCAAAGGTGGAAACTTGCAAGTGCGATTTTCAGCGGATTCCAATGGATATTCAAATGTGAGTTTAATTGGACCTGCGAAACAGGTTTTTAAGGGAGAAATCGAATGGTGAACTTACAAGGAAAACATATTCATTTAAGGGCATTGGAACCTGGGGACCTAGACTTTCTTTATGAGTTGGAGAACAATACGGATATCTGGGAAATCAGTGGCACCACGGTGCCTTATTCCAAACATGTTTTAAAGCAATATTTGGATAATGCCCATAGGGATATATTTGATGTAAAACAGTTACGTTTATGTATTTGTAAAGCCGACAAGGTACTGGGATTGATCGACTTATTTGATTTTGACCCACATAATAAAAGGGCTGGAGTAGGATTAGTTATACTCGAGCAGAAAGATAGGAACAAAGGTATTGGAGCCGAGGCGCTCACACTTTTATGCGAATATGCTTTTAAGGTGTTGGGCTTAAGACAATTATATGCTGACGTTCTGGAGGGTAATGAAGCTAGCCTACACTTGTTCAAAAAAATGGGTTTTGTTGAGGTTGGTTTGAAGAAGGATTGGATTTTTTCAAAAGGGGGCTATAAAAATGAAATTTTACTTCAAAAGATAAACGCATAATGTATATAAAAAGGATTTTATTGCTATTGGTTGCCATTGGGCTTGTTGTAGGGGGGATTTTCGCCTATAAAGTATACGATGCCGTATTTTCGCCCAATACCAAGTTCAAAAACCAAGAAGCATTCGTCTATATCCCATCCGATGCCAATATGGATGATGTCAATAAATTGTTGCAACCCTTGCTGAAAAACCCTAAATCGTTCGTTCAAGTAGCGCAGAGAAAGGGATATGCATCTAATGTAAGAGGAGGTAAATATATGATTAAGAAGGGAATGAACAATAATGACATTGTAAATTCCCTTAGAAGCAAAAATATCCCGGTAAAGGTATCCTTTAATAACCAAGAAACTTTAGCCGATTTAGCAGGAAGGATATCTTCCCAAATAGAACCCGATAGCCTACGACTTTTATCGGTATTGGAAGACGCTGCTTATTATAAGGCCAATGGATTCACCGATGAGACAAAAATGGCGATGTATATTCCGAATAGCTACGAGTTTTTCTGGAATACGACAGCCGAAAAGTTTAGAGATCGAATGTTGTCGGAATATAATCGGTTTTGGAATGACGAACGTCTTGCCAAAGCCGATGCGTTGGGGTTGTCTCCCAATGAGGTGGTTTCCTTGGCTTCAATCGTTCATAAAGAAACCGCAAAAGTGGATGAACGACCTCGAGTTGCCGGACTTTATCTTAACAGATTACGAAAGCGAATGCTATTACAGGCAGATCCCACGGTTATCTTTGCTTTAAAAAAGCATACTGGAAATTTTGACACTGTTATTAAAAGGGTTTTGTATAAGGACTTAGAACTGGATTCGCCCTACAATACCTATAAATATTCAGGAGTACCACCGGGTCCTATAACCATGCCCGATATTTCTGCAATTGATGCCGTTTTAAACCCGGAAAAACATGATTATCTTTATATGGTAGCCAATGTAGAGGATTTTGGGTATCACAAATTTGCAAAGACCGGGGCACAACACAACCGAAATAAAGCGCAGTATATCCGATGGATCAATAGCCAAAACATTAACAGATAGGTTCTTAATCGAAATTTTAAGACTTGTTAACTAAAATTGGATATTTTTAACAATAGCTTCCCATACTTACATTTTAAGCACTCTATCTTTGAAGCGTGAAATTTAAGCAAACCCCATTTGGTTGTAAGTCTTAAGAAAATAGAGATATGAGAAGATGTTTAATCTTTTTTAGTTCTCTTATCATGCTTTTGATTTTTATTAGTTCCAACGTGCTGTCTATTGATGTAACAGTACCAAGAACGTTAAAAGTCAATGAACCTACGAAAGTTTTGTTTCCCAAAAACAAGACTATTTTTGCTCCCACCCTAGAAACCCCGCCTTTTTTAGGCAGTACGTTTCATGGTTTTAAAGAGGCCTTGGCATTCAAGGAATCGTCAGGAAATTATTTTGCGACAAATACCTTAGGGTATTTAGGCAAGTACCAATTCGGTGTTGAGACCTTACAGTTGATGGGTGTTTACAACTCTTCTGTTTTTCTAAACGATCCGATACTTCAAGAAAAGGCATTTGAAACCAATATTGCCCGCAATAAATGGATCATGCGGCGAGATATTAAGAAATTTGTTGGCAAGAAGATCAAAGGGGTTGAGATTACTGAATCTGGCATGTTGGCCGCGGCCCATTTGGCTGGTCCGGGAAATGTAATGAAGTATTTGCGCTCATATGGTAAAGTCAGCTTCAAGGATGCATATGGCACAACGATTAGGAGTTATTTGAAGATTTTTTCGGGTTACGACCTGTCTTTGGTTTCCCCAAAGCGAAACCCCAAAGTTTAAAATTTTATATAAATATGAAAATGGTAGGCCCTGACGGAGACGTCAGGGCTTATTTTTTTACCCTTGTATGATGAAAATGGCAGGTCTTTTATTTAGCTGTATCGTGCGTTCTTTCCAGTCCGATACACTTTTCGTCATTATAGATTCTGTTGCTAGGGTTATATCGCAAGCAACACAAAGTTGCGTGTTGTTCGATAGGGTTTTCAATAACTCTGTGAACAGTTTATCATTTCTATACGGGGTTTCAATGAATATTTGTGATTGATTGCTCTCCAATGATTTTTTTTCCAGGGATTTAATCGCTTTTTTGCGTTCAGCGGTGTCAATGGGTAGGTAGCCATTAAAAGCGAAATTCTGGCCGTTCAATCCACTGGCCATCAATGCTAATATAATAGAGGAAGGCCCTACCAAAGGAACGACTTGTATGTTCTTTTGATGCGCCAAACGTACTATGTCCGCCCCTGGATCGGCTATTCCAGGGCAACCTGCTTCTGATACGACACCCACGTTAAGGCCTTCAAGACAGGGTTGTAAAAAGGAAGGCAATGTTCTAGCTTCAGTGTATTTATTGAGCACTTGAATATGTAATCCAGGTTGTGATTTTCTCGGACTTATTTTTTTGATGAATCTTCTGGTAGTTTTTTCGTTCTCAACAATATAATGGTCCACGGCTTCAATGACCCTTTTTATTGAAATGGGCAATACCTCCAATGGCTCATTTTCACCTAAAGTAGTAGGTATTAGATAAAGTTTGCCTTTTGGAGAATTATTGTTTTCCATACGAGGTGTTAGTTCCTTTCCAGTTTATTGGCAATGGCCGTGCAAGCTTCGTCTATTAGATGAAAAACATGTTCGAAACCATTATCATCGTAATAAGGGTCCGGCACTTCCTTTGTGGTCGATTCCACCTCATCCAACAATAATTTCACTTTGTTTTTTTGCTGTTCGTTCTGGGCTAGGGCAATTACATTCCGATAATTACTTAAGTCCATAACGTAAATTAGATCAAATTCATCAAAATCCTTAACCGTGAACTTTCTACAACGTTGATGGGAGATATCTAAATCGTATTTAAGTCCTACCGCAATACTTCTACTATCTGGCTTGCTTCCGATGTGAAACCCACCGGTTCCTGCGGAATCAACAAATACCAAATCACTATTGACCTTATTTTGGAGTATACCTTCCGCCAACGGGGACCTGCAGATATTTCCAAGGCAGACCATCAAAACCCTAGTTACCATTAAAATAATTTAAGAAAGTTTCTTGGTTAAGTCCTCTATATATTTCCGAAACTGTTTATCGGTTTCAGCAAGGTTATCAACCGTTTTGCAGGCATGCAAAACCGTGGCATGATCCCTTTTGCCAATCTGTGAACCAATACTGGCCAAAGAGGCCTTGGTCAACTTTTTCGCAAAGAACATAGCCAATTGTCTGGCTTGCACGATATGTCTTTTTCTAGTTTTCGATTGTAAGGTGGCTACATCCATTTCAAAGTAGTCGGAAACTATTTTCTGGATATAATCTATGGAGACTTCCCGTTTGGTGTTCTTTACAAACTTCTCGACCACTTGTTGGGCCAATTCCAAAGTAACCTCTTTCTTGTTGAACGAGGATTGGGCTATCAAGGAAATAATCGCACCTTCCAGCTCTCGAATATTGGTTTTGATATGTTTGGCCACATAATCGATTATCTCGTCTGGCATTTCAACACCATCGCGATATAATTTGTTTTTTAAGATGGAAATTCTCGTTTCATAATCTGGACTCTGCAATTCTGCTGATAATCCCCATTTGAATCTCGAAAGCAATCTTTGTTCAATATCCTGCATGTCAACCGGGGCCTTGTCCGAAGTTAGGATGACCTGCTTTCCATTTTGGTGCAAATGATTGAAAATATGGAAGAAAACGTCCTGAGTACCTGATTTTCCTGATAAAAACTGCACATCATCAATAATCAACACATCAATTAGTTGATAAAAATGTATGAAATCATTTCGCGTATTTTTTTTGACAGACTCTATATACTGCTGCGTAAATTTTTCAGCAGAAATATACAAAACCGTGCGTTCGGGATATTTGTCCTTTATCTCTACACCTATGGCATGGGCCAAATGGGTTTTACCCAATCCTACGCCACCAAAGACCAACAAAGGATTAAAGGAAGTTCCACCGGGCTTGTTTGCCACGGCCATACCTGCAGATCTTGCCAATCGGTTAGAATCGCCTTCAAGAAAATTGTCAAAATTGTAATTCGGATTCAACTGGGATTCGATTTTGATATTTCGAATTCCAGGGATCACAAATGGGTTTCTGAGTTCAGGGTTTTTTGATTTGATGGGAACATCCATTTCTTGCGGTCCCATGTGCCCCCTGTTTGAACTCGGTATTTTTTCCGTGAATGGTTCGCGGTTACCATAGGTATTCTCCATACGTATGATATAAACCAATTTGGCGGTTTCCCCCAACTCTTTCGTTAGGGCAACTTTTAGGAGTTTAACATAATGCTCCTCCAACCATTCATAAAAGAATTTACTGGGTACTTGAATGCTTAATGCATTTTCAGAAAGTTTTACCGGTTTGATAGGCTCAAACCATGTTTTGAATGCCTGCGGTTGGATGTTATCTTGGATAAACGCCAAACAATTGTTCCATACGGAATTTGCAGTTACACTCATTATAAAAAATTCTCTCGTTTATGGTTAGTTTTTAAGCATAATTAGCGATAAGTCCAACAGATATGCAAGTGTAATTTAGGTCTCGCAAATATGTGAACAAAATTCCTAAAAAAAAAATGATTTGGGGTTGAATTTACCCTTTTTTTTTCGCATGTTACCGTACTACGAAGACAAGCTTTTAAATATATAATTTTTAGTTGAATAAATATGGATTTTCATGATTTTTCTTTTCGGGTACGTTACGGTGAAACCGATCAAATGGGCGTTGTGCACCACGGTAATTACCCGCAATATTTGGAGATGGGTAGGATAGAGTGGTTACGGTCTTTAGGGGTTTCCTACAAATCCATGGAGGAAAACGGAATTATCTTACCTGTAATTTCAATGACCATAAATTTCAAAAAATCCGCGCTTTATGACGACCTTTTACGGGTGCGGACCATCATACGAAAAAAGCCCATGGTGAGGATCGAATTCGACTATAGTATTTACAATGAACAAGGCGAATTGTTGGCCGAGGCGAACACCATACTTGCTTTTATGGATGCGAAAAAAAACAAGCCTGTCAGATGCCCTGATTACATATTGGATAAACTGTCGGTTTAACCCTCTTTTTCATGAATGGAAATAGAGTGAATATGATTGAATATTTTTTTGACTTTTTGGCTTTTACTTTTAGGTACGCTTAAGGTTAAAATACAATCCATTTCGAGTTTCTGTGAAACAATTTCCAAGTTGTGGTTTTTAATTACTCGCATCACTTTGTCCATCACAGGGTAGTCGAATTTAATTTCAAGTAACACTTTTACCCTTCTCTCGACAATAAGGGCCTCTTCAAGTGCCAATTGAGCGGCCGTTCTATAAGCGCTTATCAATCCACCGACCCCTAATTTTGTACCACCGAAAATTCGGGCCACCACAACGAGGACATTCGTGATGCCAAAGGACTTTATTTGTCCGTAAATTGGCATGCCCGCGGAATTATTTGGTTCACCATCATCATTGGCCCTATAAAGTACATCACAAACGCCCAATTGCCAGGCAAAACAGATATGGTTGGCCGTACGATGCTTTTTCCGTAGACTTTCGATTATAGGTTTAACCTCATCCTCGGATACTATTGGGTAAGCAGAACTAAAAAACTTGCTCTTTTTTTCTTTAAAGAGAATTTCTTTTGTGGGTTTGGCCAATGTTTTATAGCAATCGTTTGTTTCCATCAGAATAGAGCGACCAAGGTTATGCTAATAATGGCCAAAAAGATGCCTCCCCAATTTTTTGGACTGATTTGCTCTTTGAATAATATGATTCCCAAAAGTGTGGATAACATTACTATGGCAACATTATTGATCGTAAAGACCGATGCGCTGTTCAATGATGGATGTTGTAAGGCCCGCAACAAATAGTAAATTGAAAAATAATTGGGAATACCCAAAGCTATTCCTCCAAGGATATTTTTAAAATTTACTTTCAATTGGCTTTTCAATGCCTTGAAAAGGATAAAAACAAGACCTACAAAGGCCGCGGCTGCAAAAACTGTGGCCGAAAAAAGCGGGAATTCTTTTTCCTTTATATGTACTTCCTGAACGTATTTAATGCTCGTGTCAATGATACCGGACCCTAAAAATACCAACACAGGTAGAATAAGGTCAGATCTTTTGAATGAAACCTCCCTTTTTTTGATGGAAGCGAAATATACGGCTGCAAGAGCCATGAGAATCCCTACTACTTTTAAAAATCCAAGGGTCTCTTTATATACGAGTACACCAAAAATCACAGGGACTACCAATGACATTTTAGTAGCTACCGATGCCACGGAAACCCCTACGGTCTGTGATGTTTTTGCCATTAAATTGAAAACAACAATAAATAAAAACCCAAGAAGTAGCGTGCCCAAGAACCATGGTTGTTCAGCAATCTCAACTGGTCTTACCTCACCTGAATAAAAATAAAGGCCTACCGAACAAGCGACAAAATAATTTGCGATGATCGCAAATAAGGTTTCAATCTTATAAACATCATAAAGCTTAAAAATCACGAAAATAAGACTGGAACAACAGATGCTTAAGGCAAGGTCTATCATCTATAATCTTGATTTTAGTTGAATAATATCCTCTTGTCCCACCCTGAGATGCCATGTTTTAATTCCTAATTGGTTTGCAGCATCGGTATTTTCAAACGTATCGTCTATAAAGAGGGTTTCCGAAGGTTTTAGTTTGTTCTCTTGTAGAACGAATTTATAAATGTCCGCATTGGGTTTTCTCAATTGTATTTCATGGGAAAGATAAAATTGTTCAAAACAATTCTTAAAACGATTATATTTTGGTTTCCCCATGATTTGGATTACCTCATCAATGTGTAAAGCATTGGTATTGCTCAATAAGAACAAACGGTATTCATTTTCATGAGCCAAACTTTCCAGAAAATCCAAACGGTAATCCGGAAAGTCCAATAACATAGCATTCCAAATGGTGATGATCTCTTGGGTAGAAACCTTAGGAAAAATGGTATTTAGTCTTTTTATAAAGGTTTCAGGCGTAATAGCACCTACTTCAAAAGCACTACTTAATGCAAGAACTTCTGGAGCAAGGGTGGCGTTTCCGTATTTTAGGATTTTGCGGAAAACAATTTCCTTATCCAAATTGATAAAGATATCCCCAAAGTCGAAAATGATGTTCTTAATCATTTTTATAGAGATTTAAAAAATCGGACCCAATTTTCTTGGTTGACAATTTAGTTCCTTCAAAAGAGGGTCCTTTTATGCCTTCGCCAAAGGAATTTGGGCCAACGAATATCCTCGCTTCGTCCCATAAATTATCCGATAAGAATGATTGAAGGGTTCTGCCCCCTCCTTCTATCAAAACACTTGTTATATTATGCTTGTATAACAAATCGCAAATTTGTTGGGGTACATTTTTCGTAAAGTTGATGACCTCATAATCAATGTTTTTCATCCACTTCGGCCCTTTCTTTATTTCTGTGATGACTATCGTTTTTGCGTTATGGTCGAGCACATGGTAGTCACCTTGAATTTTCAATTTCCTATCGATGATTACACGAATCGGAGATCTGCCGAACCACGTTCTCACATTTAATTGAGGATTATCTGCCAAAACAGTTTTAGTACCCACTAAAATAGCCCGTTCCTCACTACGCCATTTATGGACAAGCTGTTTGGAATAGCTGTTGGAAATCCAAAAAGGTTGGGGTTTAACGCCTCTTTTAGTGGCTAAGGGAGCAATAAAACCGTCAGAGGTTTCAGCCCATTTCAATATGATATATGGGCGATGTTTTCGATGAAAGGTCAAGAATCGTTTATGATGCTCTATGCAAGCGTCCTCAAGTACGCCGACCGTTACATTGCAACCCGCTGATTTAAGGCGAGCCACACCTTGCCCCATCACTTTATCGTGAGGATCCAATACCCCAATTACCACGTTGGGTATTTTATGTTTTATGATCAAATCGGCACAAGGTGGGGTTTTTCCAAAGTGGGAGCAGGGTTCCAAAGTCACATATAGGGTCGATTTTGCAAGATAGGTTTTATCCGCTACGGCATTAATGGCATTTACCTCGGCATGCGGTCCACCATAACTACTGGTAAACCCTTCACCGATTATAGTATCACCATACACAATAACCGCTCCTACCATAGGGTTAGGAGCTGTAATCCCTAGTCCATTTTTAGCCAATTGTAGGGCACGTTGCATGTATTGTGGGTTCGTCGGCATTTCAATGTTCCTTATTCTTTGGAATAATCATCGGGATAAGACTTAAAAATAGATTTTACACTCAGGATAAAACTATATTTCATGTATCTTCACTCCACAAAAATAGGACTTTAAAAGATATCGGATACACATTATATGGATACTGCGATAATACGGGAAATAGAACCAGAGGATAATTTGGAAGTGGCTACTGTAATTCGAAAGGTATTGATCGATTTGGGCGTTCCAAAAGTGGGTACGGCCTATGCTGACGAGGCATTGGACCATATGTATCAAAATTATGATGTTCCCAAGGCTACCTATTTCGTTATTGAGGACAAAGCCCGAATTATCGGTTGTGCAGGTGTGGCCCAATTAGAGCATTATATAGGCAATGTCTGTGAGCTGCAAAAGATGTATTTTTTGGAAGAGGCCAGAGGACGTGGTCTGGGTGCGAAAATGATGCAAATCTGTTTGGATCGGGCTAGGCAATTTGGTTATGAAAAATGCTATTTGGAAACCATGCCTTATATGAAAGCCGCCCAAAAACTCTATTTACAATCGGGGTTTGAATATATTGATAAACCAATGGGTGATACCGGTCATTTTTCATGCCCAGTATGGATGCTTAAACAGTTGTGATCAATGCTTTTAAAGGAAATCAAAAACATATACCATAGCGAACTCGATCCAATCTATCCTAAGGAAGAAGTGGAAAGCTTCTTTTATCTAACCATTGCACATAATTTGAATCTGGAACGCTTCGTATTGGCACTTCAACCGAATTTGACGCTGTCCAAGAAGGAAGAACAGCCTTTGTTCGAAGTGTTGGCTCAGTTACGTTTGAAAAAACCCATACAGTATATTTTAGGGTCAACCCATTTTATGGACATGGATTTCAAGGTAAATGAAAATGTTTTGATTCCCAGACCCGAGACTGAAGAATTGGTGCGTTGGGTCCTCGAGGACTATCGAATGGATGGAAATAAGGAAATCAGTATTTTAGACATCGGTACAGGTAGTGGATGTATTGCGATATCGTTGGCTAAAAATATGAAAAGGGCCAAGGTTTATGGTTTGGACATTTCAAAAAAGGCCTTGGAAGTTGCAAAGGAAAATGCGGTGAAGAACCAAGTTGAGGTTGAGTTTCTCAACGCTGATATATTGAACATGGAATATTTTAAGGATAAAGTTGATGTCATCGTGTCTAACCCGCCTTATGTCAGGTTGTTGGAAAAGGAAAAAATGAAACCAAACGTAATCGAGAATGAGCCGGGATCAGCATTGTTCGTTCCTGATAACGACCCGTTGGTTTTCTATCGCAAGATCAATGAACTCGCCAAAAAGAATTTAAAATCAGGCGGTAGGTTATATCTGGAAATAAATCAATATATGGGCAAAGAAACAAAGGCACTTTTTGAAAATGGTTTTATCGAGGTGGAACTTCGTAAAGATATGTTTGGGAATGATAGAATGTTGAAAGGTATAATCTCTGAATAAATGTATGAAAGCGCTAGAGGACTTTGATGACCTTGAAATAAAGAATCTTGAAAAAGGATAGATTTGGAAATTGATATTTAAAAGTTATGCATAGCATCGTCGTATTTTGTGGTAGCAGTGAAGGTAATGATCCCGATATTCTATCTTCGGCCTATGCGTTAGGGCAGGCCCTTGGTGAACAAAAGATCACTTTGGTCTATGGTGCCGCTAAAATCGGGGTGATGGGTAAGGTGGCTCAAGGAGCTTTGGACTATCAGGGTAAAGTTATCGGTATAATCCCCGATTTTCTGAAACTGAAGGAAGTCTACCATTCAGGATTGACAGAATTGATTGTCACTGAAAACATGCACGAACGCAAGCTTAAAATGCATGAGCTTTCCGATGGTATCATTACACTTCCCGGAGGGTACGGAACATTGGAAGAATTGTTTGAAATGATTACTTGGGCCCAATTGGGTCTACATCAGAAACCTATTGGAATTCTGAATACCAATGGATTTTATGATGATTTGTTGAAAATGATCCGAAAGATGGTTGATCAAGGTTTTTTGAAAGTGGAGAATTATGAGATGTTATTGGTTGATGATTCAGTCGACGGACTAATAAAGCAAATGGAAAACTATAAACCATTGGCCATGCCAAAATGGATTGAAAAAGACCAAGTGTAAATGAGTGTAAAGGAAAAAATAGAGGCACTACGCCAACAATTACGGGAACACAACCACAATTATTATGTGTTGGATACTCCCACCATTTCTGATTATGAGTTCGATATGATGCTTAAGGAGCTTCAAGAATTGGAAGCAAAGCATCCTGAATTCCACGACCCAACTTCCCCTACTTTACGGGTAGGTGGCGGTATCACAAAAAGTTTTAATACCATTGCTCATGAACATCGCATGTATTCCTTGGAAAATTCCTACTCCAAAGAGGATTTGGAGGATTGGGAAAAGCGCATACAACGCATACTTGGCGACGCCATGGTTGAGTTTACCTGCGAGTTGAAATATGATGGGGCCTCCATCAGTCTAACCTATGAAAAAGGCCAATTGGTAAAAGCAGTAACCCGGGGTGATGGTTTTCAAGGGGATGATGTTACCACTAATATCAAGACCATTCGTTCAGTACCCTTACAACTTACTGGGGATTACCCCCCGAAGTTCGATATTCGAGGGGAAATCATATTACCATTGGATGGTTTTGCTAAAATGAACGAGGAACGAATTACTGCTGGGGAAGACCCCTATATGAACCCACGGAATACGGCTTCAGGAAGTTTGAAATTACAGGATAGTGCAATTGTTGCCCAAAGACCACTGGATTGTCTGTTATATGGTATTGTAGGCCCTAATACCGGGATTACATCACAATATCAAATGCTGCAAAAGGCTCGGGATTGGGGTTTTAAGGTGCCGACTATAGCCAAGTTGTGTAAAACCACTGATGAGGTTATGTCCTTTGTAGATTATTGGGATGTACATCGACATCAATTGCCCTACGAGACCGATGGAGTCGTTATCAAAGTCAACAGTATCCAACATCAAGAAGAGCTGGGGTATACCGCTAAATCTCCAAGATGGGCTATGGCCTATAAATTCAAGGCCGAACAGGTATCTACTGTTTTGAATGAGATAACCTATCAAGTTGGACGGACTGGTGCGATTACTCCAGTTGCTAATCTAGAACCTGTTTTATTGGCAGGTACAAGGGTAAAAAGGGCTTCCCTACACAATGCGGATCAAATTGAAAAACTCGATATTCGTGAAGGCGATACCGTTTTCGTGGAAAAAGGGGGTGAGATCATCCCTAAGATCATTGGGGTTGACTTTAGCAAACGCCCTACTGATTCTAAACCAACCCAATATATAACGCATTGTCCAGAATGTGGAACAGCCCTGGTACGAACCGAAGGGGATGCCAAACACTATTGTACCAATTTCTATGGATGCCCTACCCAGATTACAGGACGAATACAACACTTTATTTCCCGTAAGGCCATGGATATTGAGGGCTTGGGTGCTGAAACGGTAGAATTACTTTTTAAGGAGGGCCTTATTCGAAATTATGCGGATCTATATATTTTGACCACAGAGCAAATTATGCCCTTGGAACGCATGGCGGAAAAATCCGCGGAAAATTTGGTAAAAGGAGTAGCCGAATCGGTTAAGATTCCCTTTGAACGTGTGCTGTTTGCCCTAGGAATTCGATTCGTAGGAGAGACCGTAGCCAAGAAATTGGCAAAAGCCTTCAAAAATATTGATGCCTTAATGGTCGCAAGTATGGACGAACTAATGGCTGTGGATGAAATTGGCGAACGCATAGCGCAAAGTGTGGTCGAATTTTTCCAGAATGAACGTAATTTGGAAAATATTGCCCGTTTAAAAAGTTACGGTTTGCAATTCGAACTGTCTAAGGATAAACTCTTGAACCAAACGGAAATACTAAAAGGCAAAACCTTTGTCGTCTCTGGTGTTTTTGAGACGGTCAGTAGGGATGAGCTTAAAAAATTGATTGAGGATAATGGGGGTAAGGTAGGCTCTTCCATATCATCAAAAACCTCTTTTTTGGTGGCTGGGGATAAAATGGGTCCAAGCAAACGCACAAAAGCCGAAAGTCTGGGCGTTCCTATCATTTCGGAATTCGATTTTAAGGCAATGATCCAATGAAAATAAGTAAACGAGCTAAATTAAAATCAAATACCTACTCGCTGGGTGTAAAATAAAGTTTCCTTTTATGTTTAAACCAAACCATTTAATTCTTAAGCTCCTTTTAGTATTTAGTTTAAGCACTGTACAGGCGCAATTTCTGGACTTGGATAATCTCAAAAACCTAAAGATTCGTAATGTAGGCCCTGCCAATATGAGTGGTCGGATTACGGCCATTGATGTCGTAGAAGCCAATCCAAAAATCATGTTTGTCGGTGCAGCTTCAGGAGGGGTATGGAAATCGGAAAATGGGGGTAGTGCATGGTATCCTGTCTTTGATGACCAACCTACCCAGAATATAGGGGCCTTAGCGATCCAACAAGATAATCCAGATGTGATTTGGGTAGGTACGGGTGAGGGTA
The DNA here is from genome assembly GCF_014610845.1 of Maribacter arenosus. GTDB lineage: Bacteria > Bacteroidota > Bacteroidia > Flavobacteriales > Flavobacteriaceae > Maribacter_A > Maribacter_A arenosus. Next base: position 95,801 of record NZ_JABTCG010000001.1, read on the forward strand.
ATCCTAGAAACTCCATGAATTTGGGAATGGGTATTTTTAAAAGTGTCGATGGAGGTATTACCTGGTCCCATATGGGTTTGAAAGCTACCAAAACGATTCATCGCATCATTATAGATCCACGAAATCCGAATGTCGTCTTTGTAGGGGCCATGGGCGACCCTTTTAATCCGAATGAGCACAGGGGGCTCTACAAAACAACGGATGGCGGACAAACTTGGACCAAGATCCTTTATTCAAATACACGGTCTGGGATTGCCGATATGGTAATGCACCCTACCAACCCCGATAAGTTATTTGTTGCGCTATATGAGCATGAACGAACGCCTTATTATTTTACTTCCGGAGGTAAGGGTTCTGGCCTATTCGTCACGGAAGATTCGGGTAATACTTGGCGGCCCCTTGGGGCTGAAGCAGGACTCCCAGAAGGTGATTTGGGCCGAATAGGGCTGGCCATAGCCCCCAGCGACCCCAATCGCATGTATGCCAAGATTGAGGCAAAAACAAACAAACTGTTCCGAAGTAATGATGGGGGGAAGAAATGGTACGTTATTAATGAGGATCCCAAATTCACCAACAATAGACCGTTCTATTTTCAGGATGTGGCGGTAGACTCCAAAGATCCGGACCGGCTGTACAATATTTACCAACCCCTATCGGTCAGTTATGACGGAGGGAAGACCTTTGACCCAAAACCAATGATTCCTGCCGATGAAACCAAGGGAATCCATGCCGATTTTCATGCGTTCTGGGTGAATCCCGATGATGCCCAACATTTTATAATCGGTGGTGACGGCGGCTTGGGCATTACATATGATCATGGTAAAAGTTGGTATTTTCCCGAAACCATTCCCGTGGCCCAATTTTACCATATCGGTGTTGACCATGATAGACCTTACAATGTGTATGGAGGTATGCAGGATAATGGTAATTGGTCAGGTCCTGGTTATACATGGAAAAGAGGGGGAATCCGTACCCTATATTGGCAATATTTGGTTGGAGGCGATGGTTTTGATATTTCACCGGATTACGACAATTCCCGCTTTGGCTATGGTTCATCCCAAAACGGAAATCTATATAGATACGACAAACTTACTGGTTACTACGTTAGCATTCAACCTCCTGCACCAGATTCCAAAACCGTTTTACGCTTCAATTGGAATGCAGGGTTTGCCCGTGATCCATACAAGACCAATAAGGCGTATTATGGATCACAATTTGTACATGTTACTGAGGATAAGGGGGCTACATGGAAAGTCATTTCACCGGATTTGACGACGAATAACCCAGAACACCAAAAAGGGGATTACGGAGGCCTTACACTTGATATTTCAGGTGCTGAAATGTACAATAGCATACTCGATATTGCGCCGAGTGCGTTGGATAGGAATATCATTTGGGTGTGTACCGATGACGGACAGGTGCAATTGACACGGGATGGAGGTACTACATGGAAAAATTTGACTAAAAATGTGAAAGGCCTGCCTAAGGAAGCATGGATTGCCCAGATTAAGGCATCACGATTTAATGTGGGAACCGCTTGGATGGTCGTTAATAATTACCGAAAAGGCGATTATGCGCCCTACCTTTATAAAACAACCGATTTTGGCAAAACCTGGTCCCGATTGGTCGATGAAACGAAGGTAAAAGGATACGCACTCACTGTTTTACAAGATCCTGTTGAACCAAAACTGGTATTTTTAGGGACCGAGAATGGCTTATGGATGAGTATTGACGAAGGAAAGTCATGGAAACAATTTCAAAATGGATTTCCTTCAGTCTCAACGATGGATCTAGCTATTCAAGAACCTGAATCGGCTTTGATCGTAGGTACCTTCGGGAGAGCTATTTGGATCCTTGATGATTTATTAAGCCTCCGGGAAATTACCAGAAATAGAATCTATGATACCATTACCGCCTTACCAGTTAACGATGCGGTGCTGGTAAAAGGACTTTTTATAAATCCACCAGGGAATATTTGGACCGGTTTCCATACGACCTTCGAGGGAGAGAATAAGGTTTTCCAAAGGACCAAAATCCCATATTATCTTAAACAACTCAAAGATTCAACGGCAATGGTCTCTGCCACCATATTCAACGAAAAAAATGAATGGATTAATACCGTCGAAGGAGATTCCTTAGTGAAGGGTTTAAATTATTTGATTTGGAATTTGGATGAAAAATCTGCCGATTTGCCCGGTTCTTCCAACAGAGCACAAAAGATAGCTGTTTTACCGGGGAACTATAAGGTTGTGATGGATTATGAAGGTACTAAGGATTCTACTTTTGTAAAGGTAATCGCCGACCCCCGTTTCGATATTGACCCAAAAATCGATGAACAACTTTATGCATTCAAGAAGGAGTTGGATATCCAAGTTCAGGTATTGGGAAAGGGAATAAATCAAATCGACAAGAGAAAAAAAATAGTTCAAGATTTGCAAAAACAGGCATTGGACAGTGTATCAATTGGTACTTCCAATATTTTGGATGCCCTTGAAAATATGGGAAATGCACTCGAGAAGCTGCGATCTGCTGGACAGACGCCCAAACCGAAGCGGCAAGTTGGGGCATGGCAATCGCTTGAGATAACGCCTTATTCTAGGTTAACCGACCTCTTGATGGTTGCTAGGGCTAGGACCACACCAGTATCGGAACAACACAAACAGCTTTTGGATGCACTTAAAAAAATGATAAGCGAATATGGCCAAACGGTTGATGTGTTTATGGAGGATCGATGGAAACCGTTTGAACAAAACATTAAAAAAAGCGGTCTACAATGGTCGGTGGAATGGAATTGATCGACAACTTCTAAAAATGGCTTGAGATAGGCTTATGCGTCAAATTTTCAGGCAGTAGTAATAGCTTCTGCCTCAATTTCAACCAAATAATCTTCACCGACCAATTTAGCTTCCACTAGGGTATTTGCCGGATTGATTCCCGAAAATCGTTCACCGTGGGCTCGGGCGACCACCTCCCAATCCTTTAGATTATTAACGAATATGCGGGTACGCACAACATCGTTCAATGTACCCCCTAAACTTTCAATCGCTGCTTCGATCTTGTCGATAATAAAATGGGTTTGTGCCGCTGCATCCTTTCCACCGATCAGCATATCTCCGTGGGTAGCCGTGGTTCCTGAAACATGAATTCGATTGCCATCCCTAACCGCCCTGCAATATCCTGCAAAGTCTTCCCAAACGGTTCCACTAAAAACCTGTTCCCTGTTTGTTCTAGTTTTGATAGGTGAAAAAGCTTTTGGAATGGTTTCGAGATGATGGCTTAGATCCCCAGAAGCAGTTAAAAAAGGAGGTTTGCGATATTCATCCCCACAATCACCAGGTATAGGTTTAAGATTTTTCTGGGCTTTTCGTATAGCTTCAAGATCGGCTTTGTCCAAATCGATGGCAACCATTTTCTTGTTATCGATTATGTGTTCACTGGCACCTAGACGTGCACCGATGATTACTCCCGCTACTGTTTTGTTTTCCAGAATATACCTACTTGCGATATTCGCAATGGAAGCATCATGCTTATCCCCAATCTTCTTCAAAGTTTCCAAAACATACTGAAAAGGTTCCCAGCCTCCTGCGGCATCAATAAAACGCTTGTACTTCATTTGTGACCACGTTTTTAGGTCTTTTTGGCTTGGTTCAGTTTTGCCCAACCAAGTATCGGTCAAAAATCCGCCCGCTAAAGTACCAAAGGCCAGAATCTTCACCCCATATTCGGTACATACATCAGCCATTTTCCCATTGGCCCGTTGATCGATTACCGAATGGCAAATCTGGTTGCTAACAATCGGGACGCCACTGGCCAAGGCAACCCGTAAATGTGCCGGGTCAAAATTGGTAACACCTAGATGTTTGATCAGTCCGTCTGCCCTCAATTCGTTCAAATAAAACAATCCATCGAGCCAACTGGGGTCTGGGTAATGCCATGCGTGGAACTGCATGAGATCTAAGGAAGCTTGTTGCATTCTGTCAAGGGCAAGTTCAACGGCTTTTCGTACCTCGGACCTACTTATTTTACCGGGGTTTGGTACCCATTTGGTAAAAAGTTGCACTTCATCACCATGTTCATAATTATTTTTAAAGGTCCCGGCAATAATTTCACTTGAACCATAATGGTCCGCCATATCAAAAGAAGTGAATCCGGCATCTGCATAGTCCTTCATGAATTTTGAGGTGGCCTTTGGGTCTAAAGTATTTCCATCCCTTTCCATATCGGCAATTTGCCATAAACCTGTGATGATTCTGGAAATTTCCAATTCCGGGGCTAAATTTGTTGTCATCTGCATTTGTTACTCTTTTGGAAGATTTTTAAATCGTTTGGAGACATCCACACCCTTTAGTTTCAGTTGGTTCCATTTATAGGCAAATAAAATACTTGCCAAACCCAATACAATAATCCATATCGGTGTGGAATGAAAATACCAGGCACTGGCATCGGAGCTTAGGTCTTTGTAGGTGTGAATACCTAAAAAAAGCAATAATAAGAAAGTCCCAATGCCTCCGATACCTTTTTGTATCCGTCTATTCTTAAAAGCTTCTATGTTTTCTGACAATTTCGGATTTTTTTTGGGTAGGGTCAATAACGTAATACACATCAACAGAAAGTTGACCATCATCGAAGTGACCATAATATCGATGCCTAAAAAGAAATCACCTGCAAAATGAGAACCTAAAACCCCTACACTGGCCATTATACCGGCAGCCACAAGCGCAATATGTGGGGTGTGACGTTTGGGATGTACTTTTGAAATTATTTTCGGGAATATTCCGTCTTCCGCCCAGGCAAACATCAACCTAGAAACTGATAATAACATGGCCGGAAGATCATTGATCAATGCGATAGCAGCTCCAATCAAAATGGCGATGCCCAATCCTGAGGGCAACACAAAACTTAATAAACCTGGCGCTGTAATGTCTTTATGCAAGGCTTCTTCAGCAACAAAACTCCAGGGTACGGTATGATAAACGGCAGAGGCGAACAAGAAGTAGAAAAGGCCAACCCCCAAAATCGCCATTAAAATCGCCTTAGGTAGTGTCTTAGCCGGATTTTTGGCCTCGCCACCAGCTTGTGCGATGGAGTCAAAACCTATAAAACTTGAAAATAGCAAAGCAGCAGCGGAAAGAAAGACCCGCCAATCGAAGTCAATCGTAGGGGTAGGGATAAAATCCCGACCTTCCTTCACTTGCAAAGCGTTCAAGAAATCGGAGGCATCAAAACTAAATCCTGCTACAATGACTATGGCCCCTAAGGCAAACATGAGAAACATCATCGGCAAAAGAGTGCGTTCGTATGATTTGGTCCCACGGATGTTTACCCAAACAAAGGTCCAAACCAATACTAGGGCAAGACATACCCTTACCCATCCGGTTTCTAAAGCCAACGAAATACCTTTCCAACCCAAATTCAGGGCAATATCACGGATAAAAGGAATGGTTACATAGGCGATCACACCGATTACTATAGATAGTCCGAACCACTGTGAAAAACTGGCTACAAAACCTAAATACGGATTCAATCCTCGGCTGGCATAAATATAACTGCCACCCGCACGGGGCATTGCAGAGGCCAAAATAGAATAGGCAAAAGCGGCAAACAAAGCGGGAATGGCCGCGAAGACAAAGGCCGGTAATACGTAAGGGCCTATGCCTGGTACATTTCGTTGGATCATAAAAGGCACTACGTTGATCGAGGCACCTAACATAGAACATACCCCAGTGGCCGTAAGGGCCAACAAGCCCATTTGGCGTGTAAGTTTGGTTGGTTTTTTATCCATTCGTTCGGCAATGTACAAAATAGAAGGGCAAAGGGAAATACTTCATAACCAAAAAATATTCGATACACGTTGATCAATTATTCTATGACAGGTAGGGGAATTATTAGCACGATTTAATTTAACAAAATCCTGATCGTTCAACGTTATATTGGGCTGTAATTTGAATAGTTATCAGGAACAAATAAGATAATCTTATTTTTGTTCAAGACTAGTTATAAAGCGCTTATTAAGAGATATCAATGATTACAAGTACAACTCGACGGTTTTGGTATACATTATTATCCTCAATAGCATTTTTAGTGCGTTATAGGTACTTCAAAAAATGGTTTTGGGTTATTGTGCTTATTCTTGGGATAGGGTTTGTAATTCCCCAAAAAATGATTATTCCAGTAAAAAATGCCACTACACAAAGTTGGGCTTTGGATTCTTTTTGGGCCTATCCTTGGGGAACCTCGATAACCCATAAAGGCATTGATATTTTTGCCGCAAGGGGTACCGACGTGATTTCATCTACATATGGGATTGTGGTGTATACCCATGAAGGCGGAAAAGGGGGTAAGTCCGTCATGATTTTGGGACCCAAATGGCGTTTTCATTATTACGCTCATTTAGCTTCGTATGATGCATTTGCGTTTCAACCTGTAAGACCGGGCACTGTTTTGGGTACCGTGGGAGACACGGGCAATGCCAAAGGAAAACCACCTCATTTGCACTATGCGATTACCACACCTTTTCCATATCCCCAACTCTACGATTCCGAATCGGTACACGGTTGGAAAAAAATGTTTTATTTGAGCCCGGATAAATGGTTGCGATAAAAAATACCTTTTAACTTTGGGGTCATAAAATCAAATTTAGCGAATGAGTTATTTTTTTATAGCCACCATTCTTGTTTTTTTATCCGCCATTTTCGGATTTATCAATGTGCGTTTTCTCAAACTTCCAAATACCATTGGCTTAATGGTTATCACTATAATTTTTACATTGGGGGTTTTTGCCCTCAGTTATTTTGATGACACCTTATTGAATGCCGAAAAATACATCATCACCCAGATTGATTTCAAGACTTTACTTCTGGATATTATGTTGAGCTTTCTACTTTTCGCAGGGGCATTACACACGAACTTTCAACAATTGCATGTGCAACGATGGCCAATTTTGGTATTCTCGACATTAGGCGTATTGGTTTCCACGTTTTTGGTGGGGACAGCTACTTTTTATTTGTTAATGGCTTTTGGAATGGATGTCGCCTATGTCTATTGTCTTCTATTTGGTGCTTTGATTTCTCCTACAGACCCGATTGCGGTATTAGGCATTTTAAAACAAGTTGGGGCCCCTAAAAAATTGGAAACCAAGATTGTTGGCGAATCCTTGTTTAATGACGGGGTAGGGGTTGTGGTGTTTTTAACCATATTCCAGTTTGCTTCTTCAGGGAACTCGACCGTAACGGCAATAGATGTTTTGGAACTTTTTGGGGTTGAGGTTTTTGGTGGAATCATTTTGGGATTGCTCTTAGGATGGATTACCTATCGTTTGATGAAATCTATAGATGACTATGATATTGAAGTCATCATTACCTTAGCCACGGTTATGGTGGGAACCGTAGTAGCGCAGAAATTCCATCTTTCTGCTCCCTTGGCCATGGTCGCAGCAGGATTGGTTGTTGGTAATGATACTTTAAGGGATAGCTCTATGTCGGAAATCACAGAAACCTATGTAGACAAATTTTGGGAGCTGATAGACATTCTTCTGAATACCCTTTTATTCGTTTTGATCGGAATGGAAATGTTGGTACTTACTTTTGAATTAAATTATGTGATAGCCGGAGTACTATCTATCCCAATCATTCTTATCTGTAGGTATCTCTCACTTTTGCTTCCTATCAACTTTTTTAAGGAAAAACTGGATTTTGTTCCCAATACTACCTTAATTATGACCTGGGGTGGACTCAGGGGTGGGATTTCGATAGCTCTTGCCCTTGGTCTTACCCAGGATATGCACCGTGACCTGTTTTTGGTCATTACCTATGTGGTCGTGGTGTTTTCTATCATTGTTCAAGGATTAACAGTAGGTAAAATGATTAAAAAACTATCCTAATGGTTCCAAAAGACTATGATCAATTCCTTGAAACTTTGGAAAATGCCATACCGGATAACGATTGGCCTACTGGACTTAAGGCCCTTTGGTACGATGCAGTAGGGGATTGGGAGGCATCACACAACATAGCCCAAGAAATGCATACGGAGCTAGGAAGTTGGATTCATGCCTATTTGCATAGAAAAGAAGGGGATGAATGGAATGCGGGATATTGGTATCGCAAGGCCAATAAATCAATTCCGAAGGTTTCTTTGGATGAAGAGTTTCAGCTATTGGCGAAGCATCTACTGGAAAAGGATTCCCCTAAACAATAATGCTTGCCCCCTCTGAATTTACATTTTTATCACTATCAAAGAAAAAGTCAATTCTCCCAAGGTTGATACCAAAACATCCTACTTGATTGACGAGGATATTTTTTCCTAAAGCATTTTTTGTAACCGTGGGTTTATCCAAAAAAGTATGGGTGTGTCCTCCAATGATCAAGTCAGTGAACTTTGTTTGGGAAGCCAACTTTAGATCATCCGGTTTTTCTTCATTTTTGTAATGATAGCCTAAATGCGAAAGACAAATGATCAAATCGCAATGTTCATCCTCTTTCAAAACGGTTTCAATATCAGTAGCGATTTCGAAGGGGTCTAAATATTTTGTCTCTTTGAAAAGTTTCTTTGATACCAAACCTTCGAGTTCAATTCCCAGACCATATACGCCAATCTTCAGTCCATTGACCAAATAGGTTTTATAGGGTCTTACATATCCGTTCATCACCGTATTGCTAAAATCGTAATTCGCCGATAGCAATTCAAAGGTTGCATTGGGCAATTGGGCAAAGAGTCCGTCTATTCCATTATCAAAATCATGGTTACCTATGGTAGCGGCGTTATAATTGAGCTTACTCATTAATTTAAATTCCAATTCACCTCCATAAAAATTGAAATAAGGAGTACCTTGAAAAATATCACCTGCATCAAATAACAGGGTATTCGGATTTTCTTTTCGAATCGTTTCGACCAAAGTAGCCCTCCGTGCGACACCACCTAAGTTCGGATAACTTGAATGGCTTTTGGGGAAGGTATCTATATGGCTATGCACATCATTGGTATGTAGTATGGTAATATGCTTTTTTGTATCGCCAAAACAAGAGTTTAAGGTTAGACCTCCTAAGCCAACAAAAGCGGAACCCGCCGATGTCTTTGTGATAAATCTTCTTCTATCCATATTATTTTTCCATATAAAATCGGTCATCAATTACTGGAGCAAGTGTATCGACCTTTTTAAAATAATCGATCATGGCATTACGGATCAAATAGTCTGTGTCGTTAATCGAAATATTGTTTTTAAAGAATCCCATTTGGTCTCCTCCAGTAACCAAATAATCCGAAGTGGCCACATAATAAGTTCTTTTGGGATTAACGGGTTCCCCATTTATGAGGGCTTTTCGCAATTTTCTATCTTTATCCAAAACAATCTGCATTCCTGAAATTGGATGTGCCCTTCCGGATTGAACTATAAAAGCTACCATATCGTTGACAGCCGTTCCGTTGACGGCAGCCACGACGATGTTATTTTCGAAAGGCATTACCTCAAAGGCATTTCTCGCGCTTACTTTACCTGCGGATATTATGGAACGTATTCCCCCATGGTTCAGCAATACGAAGTCGATGTCTTTGCCCGTACGCGATTTGAAAATTGGATTGGCTTGCGATCGTACGATGTCCGCCAATAAATTACCCGCTGTCGTATTGAATTCGCCATCTTCCTTAGTAATAGGTTTTGGAGCATAGGCCAACGCACTATCAAGCACTTCTTCAATGCGTGTGCTATAGGGTGATATGAATTCCTCGATGTTAGTAGCTTTTGAAATTATACTATCTATCGGAATTTGTTTCCCTTCTATCCTGGTTAGGGTTGTTGTATCTTGTCTGCATGATCCCAATCCCAAAAAAGTTATAAATACAACAAAATGTTTTATTTTTAAAATCATTATTGTTTTTACCTTAGCCTCTCAAAGATGAGTGTTTATTATTTACTTTTGTGTAAATGTAAAAGTACATGTTTTTAAAAGGAATACGGGATAAATTCAAACACAAATCTGGCATAAAGTTCTTAAAAGAAGCCCTATCAAGAACCCCACAAATTGTGGACAGGGCAAATGGAATAACCTCTATTGGTTGTCTTGTGGATTTGGATCATTTTGACAAACCTGAGTATTTTTTTGAGTTTGTCGAGGAATATAAATTGAGACCCAATGCCGTAAAGATAATTGGGTATAAAAGTTATTATGATAAGAATTCGCCCTATTCAACTCCAGTTTTTTCCGATAAGGATTTAGGCTGGAAAGGTGAGATCGAAAATAGTTATGCATTGGAATTCTTAAGTCGGGATTATGATTTACTGGTTAACTATTATAACGAGGAGAATTTGATGTTGCAATTAATGACCGTAAAGACCAATGCCCGAATTAAGGTTGGTTTTAAGGAGGTAGATCAAAAATTGAACGATTTAATTTTAGGATTACCCTTAAAGGATTTTAAAACATTTAAACTAGAACTCAAGAAATATCTAAAAGTTCTGAATGAAATTGAATAATGGATAAATTGATGGGCACAGGGGTTGCTTTAGTTACCCCGTTTAAAGATGATTTTACGGTAGATACCATGGCCTTGACCAATATTGTTAAGCATTGTATCGATGGTGGGGTGGATTATTTGGTGGCCTTGGGTACAACTGCCGAGACGGCTACGCTTACCGAAATAGAGAAACAAGTGGTAATAGATACGATTATTAGTGCCAATGCCGGTCGTTTACCCCTTGTTCTCGGTATTGGGGGCAACAATACCTCCGTGGTTGTAGATACCATAAAACGTCGGAACTTGGATAGTTTTGACGCCATACTCTCGGTATCTCCATATTATAACAAACCTACACAAGAAGGAATATATCAACATTTTAAGGCAATTTCAGAAAATTCACCTTTGCCATTAATTGTCTATAATGTTCCGGCTAGAACGGGTAGTAACATTCTTCCTGCTACTGTGCTTCGTCTTGCCAATGACTTTGATAATATCATTGCGATTAAGGAGGCTTCTGGGGATATAACACAGGTGATGCAAATAATAAAGGATAAACCCGAAAACTTTATGGTAATTTCCGGAGATGATATGACCGCACTGTCTACAGTTTTAGCGGGAGGTTCAGGTGTTATTTCCGTGCTGGCACAAGGGGTGCCCCGCCCTTTTTCCAAGATGATCAGATTAGGGTTAAAAGCCCAGGTAAAAGAGGCATTTGATTTGCAGTATTCCTTACAAGAGGGAATGGGTCTAATCTTCGAGGAAGGGAATCCGGCAGGAATCAAAGCGGTTTTTAAGGTTTTGGACATTGCATCGGGAGCAGTCAGATTGCCTTTGGTGCCAGCATCGGACCATCTTCGAAATAAAATCGCACAATTCGTGAAGCCCTTCGCAGGGCAACATGCGTAATTACGATTCCTTTGAACGTTAAATCTATGCCAAATAAGGGTGATTAGTGCCTTTGGCAAGCTATTTTAGTGTCGTAAATTTTGTTTTTTAGTTCCGTTCAGAATCCCTAATTTTGCAAAATGTTTTTAAAAATGAGGAAGCTCATCCCTTTTCTAAGTTTGATATTGGTCATGTCATCATGCAATGAGTATCAAAAAGTACTTAAAAATGAAGATGTAAAGGCCAAGTTCGATCTTGCCCAAAAATATTATGATGCTGGGGATTACAAACGTGCAAACCGTTTGTTCGAACAGATTGCCCCTAAATATGTGGGTAAACCACAAGGCGAAAGGGTTATGTTCTTTTTTGCAAACACCTTTTTTGAAAGAAAGGATTACAATATGGCCGGCTATCAGTTTGAAAGGTTTATTAAATCCTATCCCAAAAGTGAGAAAGTACCTGAAGCCTCATTCTTAGGTGCGAAAAGTTATTATATGCTTTCTCCAGCGTATTCCTTGGATCAAACAGACACGAATAAGGCCTTGGTTAAATTACAGACCTTTATTAATATGTACCCTGATTCCGAGTACTTTGACGAAGCCAATAAAATGGCCAAGGAGTTGACTACGAAGAAAGAAAAAAAAGCATTTGAAATAGCCAAACAGTTCAATAAACTAGGGCATTTTGATTATTCCTTTCTAACCCCCGCCATGGCGGCCTTTGATAATTTTATTTCCGATTATCCCGGGTCTATCTTCAGGGAAGAAGCTTTGTACCTTAAATTTGAATCCGCTACGGAATATGCATTGAACAGTTTTGCCAGATGGAAACCGGAGCGATTAGCAAGTGCAAAAACGGCGTATAATGTGCTTAAAAAACAATATCCGGATACCAAATTTGCCGAGGAGGCCGATAAATTGTTGGGTAAAATTCAGGAGGAAATAGAAACGCCTACAACCACAAAAGAAAAAGAAACAAAATAAACAGCTTTTATTATGAATATGAACGATTTAAAGAACTCCAAAGCACCAGTTTCAACGGTCACTATCAACAGAAACGAGTTCGATGAGAAAACAGAAAATATATATGAGGCTATTTCCATAACCGCTAAAAGGGCTATTCAGATCAATTCTGAAATTAAAAAGGAACTTTTGGAAAAACTTGAGGAATTCGCAACGTATAGCGATAGTCTGGAAGAGGTTTTTGAGAACAAAGAACAGATAGAAGTGTCCAAGTTTTACGAAAAACTTCCTAAACCACATGCCATGGCAGTTGAAGAGTGGTTGATGGATAGGATTTACCATAGAAATACTGAGAAAGATACAGAGTAGTATGTTAGGTGGCAAGAATATCCTTTTAGGCATTACTGGGGGAATTGCCGCTTATAAAACCACCTTTCTTGTACGATTATTGATTAAAGCTGGCGCAAATGTCAAAGTAGTTTTGACGGAAAGCGCCAGCTCTTTTGTTTCCCCACTTACCTTGGCTACGCTTTCCAAGAACCCTGCACTTACGGCATTTGTCAAACAAGATGGTGCGATGACCGATTGGAATAATCATGTAGATTTAGGGCTTTGGGCCGATTTGATGATTATTGCCCCCGCAACGGCAAATACCCTGTCTAAAATGGCCAATGGCACCACGGATAATCTTTTATTGGCTGTTTATCTATCTGCAAAGTGCCCCGTGTTTTTTGCTCCTGCCATGGACTTGGATATGTACCAACATCCGGCGAACAAGGCATCGATAAGTACATTGCAATCATTTGGCAATATTATGATACCAGCCACATCGGGTGAGTTGGCAAGTGGTCTGCATGGTGAAGGTCGTATGGCAGAACCTGAAGATATCATAGCATTTATCAAAGAATACATGTTAAAAGGCCTGCCATTAAAAGACAAGAAGGTATTGGTGACTGCAGGGCCTACTTACGAGGCAATAGATCCCGTTCGATTTATCGGTAATCATTCCTCTGGACAAATGGGCTATGAGTTGGCAAAGGTTGCAGCGAATCTCGGGGCTGAGGTAATATTGGTTTCCGGCCCAACAAATCTATCCATTTCACATGATTTGATTACATTGATCAACGTGGTTTCGGCCGATGAAATGTACAAGGTTGCCCATAATCACTTTGAAAATTGCGATATAGCCATATGCGCCGCTGCCGTGGCCGATTATAAGCCAAAAATCGTGGCAGACCAAAAAATTAAGAAGAAAGAGACAAATCTCACTTTGGAGTTGGTGAAGAACAAGGATATATTATTGTCGTTGGGGAAACTAAAAACCAAGCAGTTTTTAGTAGGTTTTGCCCTTGAGACCGAAAACGAACTTGAAAATGCCAAAGACAAATTAATACGGAAGCATTTAGACGCTATTGTATTGAACTCATTGAATGACAAAGGTGCGGGATTTGTCAGCAACACTAATAAAATTACGTTTTTGGATAAGAATTCCCAGATTAAAGCGTTTCAATTAAAAACCAAGGTGGAAGTCGCCAAGGATATTTTAAGCGAAATCATAATTCGATTAAATGCGTAATTACCTAATAGCCCTAGTCTTTATTTTTGTTACCGGCTCTACTGCCGCACAGGAATTGAATTGTGTGGTAACTGTGAATTCTGATCAAGTAGCCCAAACCAACCAACAGATATTCAAGACTTTGGAGCGCTCATTGAATGATTTCGTCAATAGAAACAAATGGACAAATCGCGTCTACAAGGATAATGAACGGGTAAATGCCCAAATGTTCATAACCATTACCGAATTTGAATCCAATAGGTTCAAGGGTAATATTCAGATCCAGTCTTCAAGGCCGGTTTTTAATACGTCCTACGAAACCCCCATTTTCAATTACAAGGACAATCAATTCAACTTTGAATACATCGAATTTCAACCCTTGGTTTTCAATGAGAATGTGTTCGAATCGAATTTGGTTAGTGTTATAGCCTATTATGTATATGTCATTCTAGGATTAGACGCCGATACCTTTACCCTCGAAGGAGGAAGTGAATATTTTAGAAAGGCCCAGAATATTGTTACCCAAGCTCAAAGTAGTAATTCATTGGGTTGGAGCCAGTCTTCCGACCGCAGTCGCTTCGAATTGATGGACAACCTAATGTCAAATACCTATAGGGAATATCGGGTGGCCATGTACAACTACCATAGAAAAGGCATCGATATCCTTGCCGATAACAACAGCACGGGTAAACAAGTCATTGCAGGGACCTTGAACCTGTTCGAGACCATGATCAAAAGAAGACCCAATGCCTTTTTGGTATCCACATTTTTCGATGCGAAATCTGAAGAAATTCGAAATATTTTTTCTGATGGTCCCAAGGTTGATGTAATTCAGTTAAAGGAAACCTTGAATCGGATTGCACCCCTCTATTCCAGTACTTGGAATGAGATAAAATATTGATCTCCATTTTTTTCAACTGAAATAAAAATTATCTTTACGGCAATCCTAAAAGTAAGGTTTTGCTGAGTAATCTCTCTATTAAGAACTATGCGCTGATCGACAGTTTAAATGTGTCCTTTGGCAACGGATTCACCTGTATTACAGGTGAAACAGGGGCCGGTAAATCCATTTTGTTGGGTGGGCTCTCACTGGTTTTGGGTAAACGGGCCGATCTTTCCACCTTGCGCAATAAGGATGAAAAGTGTATTGTTGAAAGTGAGTTCGAAATTGGGAACTATGGTCTTTCATCCTTTTTTTCCGAGAACGATTTGGATTATGATGAAAAGACCATCATACGAAGGGAAATATTGCCAGGCGGTAAATCAAGGGCCTTTATCAATGACACGCCAGTAACCTTGGATGTATTATCCCGTTTGGGAAATAGATTGATCGACGTACACTCACAGCATCAAACCTTACAGCTGGCCGAAAACGAGTTTCAGTTTAAATTAATCGATTCAATTGCCGATATCAAAGCATTGCGAAATGATTATAACCTACAATTGAAGGAATATCAAAAAACTTCCTCGGAATTGGCCGGACTAATCGAATTTCAGGGAAATGCCATAAAAGAGCATGAGTATAACAGCTTTTTATTGAAAGAGTTGGAAGAAGCCCAACTGCAGGAAGGTATGCAGGAAGAATTGGAGGAGCAATATCAGCAATTAAGCAATATAGAAACTATTGTTGAACAGTTATCAAAAGGGCATCAGGTATTGAACGATGAACAAATAGGAATTCTGAATCTCTTATCGGAATTAAAACAGGTTTCGAATAGACTTTCAGGTTTTGGATCAATATACCAGGCTCTTGATGGTAGAATTCATTCCGTTCGAATTGAAATGGAAGATATTGGATCAGAGTTAGAGGAACTTTCTGAGAAGGCCGATTTGGATCCAAAATTATTGGATGAGGTCAATACCAAATTAGAATTGCTTTATAATTTACAAAAGAAGCATGGCGTACGTGAGGTATCAGAGCTTATAAGAATTAAAGGGGAACTTGCTGAAAAAGTAGAAGCGACCGAGAATTTGGAATCGACTATTGCAGCAAAAGAAAAGCAATTGGAAGAACAAAAGAAGGTACTCAATGAAGTAGCTGCTAAAATATCAAAAGAACGACAGAAAATCATCCCTGATTTGAAGCAGAAATTGGAAAAACGATTAGCCGTACTAGGAATGCCAAGCGCCCGTTTTAAGATCGAGTTGAATGCCGCAAAAGACTTTAAATCGAATGGTAAGGATGAGTTGTCTTTTCTATTTGCCGCCAATAAAGGGACTGATTTTGGAGATCTTAAGAAAGTAGCATCAGGGGGCGAACTTTCCCGTATCATGTTGACGATAAAATCGATAATGGCTAAACATGAGAACCTTCCTACGATGATGTTCGATGAAATCGATTCTGGGGTTTCCGGGGAGATATCAAACCGAATGGCCGGGATTATGTCTGAAATGAGCAAGAGCATGCAGATATTTTCCATAACACATCTACCGCAAGTGGCCTCGAAAGGTGATCATCATTTCAAGGTATACAAAGAGGACAAGGACATTGGTACCTTAACCAATATGAAAGAATTAACGCCGGAGGAAAGGGTTTTTGAGTTGGCCGAAATGTTGGGTGGAAAGAAGCTTTCAGATTCTGCCATGGCACACGCCAGACAATTATTGAACTAGGATCTTTTTACCATTGAATCTTACAATCTTTTTATTCAACATATTTTAAATATCTTTGACCACAATATCAAACTAAGAAAACTAGAACATGGCCTATAATTTATTAAAAGGAAAAAGGGGAATTATTTTTGGAGCTTTGGATGCAAATTCAATTGCTTGGAAAACCGCAGAGCGAATTCATGAAGAAGGAGGTAAGTTTGTACTAACGAATGCACCAATTGCATTGCGGATGGGAACTATTTCTGAACTTGCAGAAAAAACAAACTCACAGATTATTCCGGCAGATGCTACATCTATGATGGATCTTGAAAACTTGGTAGACAAGGCTGTGGAGATATTAGGAGGAAAAATCGACTTCGTTTTACATTCAATAGGTATGTCCGTCAATGTACGTAGAGGGAACCCTTATACACATCAAGATTATAATTTCACAAAGACCGGTTGGGATGTTTCCGCATTATCATTCCATAGAACAATGAGTGTGCTTTACAACAAAGACGCGGTAAGTGAATGGGGAAGTATCGTAGGATTGACATATATGGCAGCACAACGAGTGTTTCCTGATTATAACGATATGGCGGATAATAAAGCGTATTTAGAATCTGTAGCGCGTAGTTTTGGGTACTTCTTCGGAAGAGATAAAAAAGTAAGGGTGAATACGGTTTCCCAATCCCCAACCCCAACAACAGCTGGGAGTGGAGTAAAAGGCTTCGACGGTTTTTTGGCCTATGCCGATAAAATGTCCCCATTGGGTAATGCAACAGCATTGGAATGTGCAGATTATATTGTAACACTATTTTCAGATTTAACAAAGAAAGTAACGCTTCAAAACCTATTCCATGATGGGGGCTTCTCCAATATGGGAGTAAGTACTGCTATTATGGAGGATTTTATGAAAAACAATGCTCCAGAAGAAACGGTGGCAGAGAAGGTTAAGAAAGAGCGAAAAAAATAGAAATTAACTAGTAACGATATAAAGGAGGTCTTAAAAAAGCCTCCTTTTTTTTATGTCATTTTTTCCATTGTATGAGTTTTGTCACCTTTTTTGCGAAAATGAGGTGTTATTTTTGGTACGGTTTAACCATCAATCCAAATAACACTTATGAGACCACTCAAAATAGTTGTGCTTATTAAGCAAGTTCCAGATACAAGAAATGTGGGTCCAGATGCAATGAAACCGGATGGTACGGTCAATAGGGGAAAGTTAGATACCGTATTTAATCCTGATGATTTGCATGCTTTGGAATTAGCACTCAATTTAAAAGATCGTATTCCCGGTACCGAAGTTACCGTTATGACCATGGGTCCCAGAAGGGCTGCTGATATCATTAGGGATAGTTTATACAGAGGTGCAGATCATGGAATAATGATTTCAGATAAACGTTTTGGTGGCGCGGATACCTTGGCAACGAGTTATACGCTTGTCAGAGCCATTCAAAAATTGCCTTCTTACGATATAATAATGGGAGGAAGACAGGCAATTGATGGCGATACTGCCCAGGTTGGTCCACAATGTGCGGAGAAACTGGGAGTGCCCCAAGTAACTTATGTAGAAGGGATTATTTCAATTACAGATGACGAGGTGGTCGCTAAACGACGATTATCAAAAGGAGTTGAAACAGTTTCCTCACCACTTCCCTGCTTAATTACCGTCCATGGTGCTTCCCCTGCTTGTAGATCTAAAGTAGCAAAACGGATTATGCAATATAAATATGCTAGAACCAATTCCGAAATTCGTCCGAATGATGGGTTTATAAAAGAATTACATTCCAAACGACCCTATTTGACCATTCCAGAATGGGGCGTTGAGGATATTGATGCAGATGAGACTAAAATCGGACTGTCAGGTTCACCAACAAAAGTTAAGAGTGTAGAAAGTATAGTATTAACGGCCAATGAAGCAAAAGTTTTATCGGATTCGGATTTGGATATAGAAACTATGATCAAGGAGTTAATCGATCACCATATCATTGGATAATTGCTAATAAATCGAATTAAAATGAAAAGCGTATTTGTTTATTGCGAAGTTGAAAATCAGAAAATTGCAGAAATAAGCCAGGAGTTATTATCAACTGGAAAAAAACTAGCGACTAAATTAGGTTGTCCCCTTGAAGCAATGGTTTTCGGTAGTCAGTTAGCTGGAATTCAAGGTCAGATTTCCCTTTATGGAGTAGATAGAATATTTGTGGCTGACGATATACGATTAGAGCCCTATAGAACCTTACCACATTCGTCTATAGCAACCCATGTTTTAAAACAGGAAGAACCTCAAATAGTCCTATTTGGTGCTACATCGGTAGGTAGGGATTTAGCGCCAAGATTAGCTTCGGCTTTAAATTGTGGTTTAACCGCGGATACTACTATATTGGATATCGGAGATCATTTTGTAAAAAAAGAAAAGAAAGAATATAAAGATTTACTCTATGCAATAAGACCGGCTTTTGGGGGTAGTATAATGGCCAACATTATTAATTGGGATCAACATCCGCAAATGGCTACAGTACGGGAAGGGGTAATGAAAAAAGAGGTTTTTGATGAAAATTATACATCTGAAATTGTCGAAGTAGATGTAAACTCGATCGTTAAAGATGAAGATTTTGTTGTTAAGATCATAGAACGACATATCGTAGAATCGGATGTAAATCTAAAAGAAGCCCCAATAATCGTAGCAGGTGGTTATGGTGTTGGTTCTAGAGAGAATTTCGAGCGTCTTGAAGAGTTAGCAAACTTGATAGGAGGGGAAGTAGGAGGTTCAAGAGCCGCTGTAGATGCTGGTTTTATCGATCATAATCGTCAGATTGGTCAAACAGGAACGACGGTAAGACCCAAACTTTATATCGCTGCAGGTATTTCAGGAGCCATTCAACATACGGCAGGAATGCAAGACGCTTCTATGATTATATCGATTAATAATGACCCGGAAGCACCAATAAATAGTCTAGCAGATTATGTGATTCATGGTGATTTAGGAGTTGTAATTCCGAAAATGATCAAATTTTACAAAGCAAACGCCAAATAGTCGTTTTGGATAGAATTGTAAATAACCCAAAACTAAAAAAAGTAGATAATGGATAATTTTTTCAACGATACGCCAGATTTTAAATTTCATTTATCACATCCTCTTTTTCAAAAAGTAGTTGCTCTTAAAGAGAAAAACTTCAAAGAATCTGAACAATATGATTATGCACCTTTAAATCATGAAGATGCTTTGGACAACTATGAGAAAGTTTTAGATATTGTTGGCGAAATTTGCGCGAATACGATAGCTCCAAATGCAGAATCAGTCGATTTAGAAGGCCCGCATCTTGAAAATAATGAAGTGATTTATGCCAAAGGAACCACTGAAGATTACAAAGCACTTTATAACGCCGGTCTAATAGGGATGGCACTGCCCAGAAAATATGATGGTTTGAATTTTCCAATGGTCCCTTACGTTATGGCTGCGGAAATGGTCGCAAGGGCAGATGCAGGATTTGCAAACATTTGGGGTTTACAAGATTGTGCTGAAACTATTTATGAATTCGGTTCTGAAGAACAGAAAGATAAGTATTTGCCTCGATTTAATCGCGATGGTGTAACGGCAGCAATGGTATTGACAGAGCCTGATGCAGGTTCAGATCTACAATCTGTAAAATTGAAAGCCACTTTTGATGAAAAAGAAAACATTTGGAAATTAAATGGAGTAAAGCGTTTTATTACCAATGGTGATGCAGATATATCATTGGTTCTTGCAAGATCGGAAGAAGGTACTTTAGATGCTAGAGGTTTATCAATGTTTATATATGATAGAAACGACCATGCGGTTCAAGTAAGGCACTTAGAGAAAAAATTGGGTATTAAAGGCTCTCCGACGTGTGAGTTGGTATTTAAGGATGCCCCTGCAGAATTGGTGGGCAAGGAACGTTTCGGATTGATCAAATATGTGATGGCCCTAATGAATTCAGCCCGTTTAGGAGTTGGCGCACAATCCGTTGGATTAGCTGACGCAGCATATCGTGAAGCTTTAAAATATGCAGAGGACAGGGCGCAGTTCGGTAAAGTAATTTTAAAATTCCCTGCTGTTTATGAAATGATCACAAATATGAAGGTGAAAATTGATGCTTTACGTTCCTTATTATACGAAACCACTTTATTTGTAGATATTACAAAAGCCTACGAAGAAGAAATGAAGGAGCGCAGCCTTGAAAAAGAAGAGCGTATGGAAATGAAGCATTATATGAAATTGGCCAATGTATTTACTCCTTTAATAAAACTTACTGCAAGTGAGGCATGTAATACAATAGCCTATGATTCGCTTCAAATTCATGGGGGAACTGGTTTCATGAAAGATTTCCCAATTGAGCGTATTTATAGGGATGCCAGAATTACTTCCATATATGAAGGAACGTCCCAATTACAGGCAGTTGCTGCAATAAAAGGCGTTACAACTGGAGTGTTTATTGAGCAGATAAAATGCTATGACACCCAAGTTTCTGATAAAAACTGTGAAATTAGGACGAAGCTTCATAAAATGACGGAAGCTTTTGAATCTATTACGAACAGGGTTCTTGAACTGAATAATAACGAATTAATCGATTTTCATTCCAGACGATTGGTCGAAATGGCCGGTAACATCATCATGGGTTATCTATTAGTCATTAATAGTCAAAAGAATGAGAGCTTTACAAAATCGGCAAAACTGTTCGTAAACCTTGTTAGGTCAGAGAATTTCGAGAGTTATAATTTTATCGAAAATTTTGAAGTTTCCGAGTTGGAATTATATAAAGTCTTAAAACCTGAAGAGGTTTTAGAAGTTTCTTAAGTATTAAATGGATCACAATTTTATTGTAGAAAAACCTTGCTTGAAAGTAGCAAGGTTTTTTGGTTGTAAACGGTAATAGAACTCTAATAACATTTCCATATGGAAGTATAAAGAGAAAGCATCATTTTCTATGAAAGCATTTTCATTGTAGGCGTAGTATTATATATAGTATGGTTTAATTACATTTGTTAGGACCAATGAAAACAATACATGTTTCTTTTATAATTCCTGTATATAACCGCCCCGACGAGGTTAAAGAACTCTTAGATAGTTTTTTGATGCTAGAAGGGGAGAAAGATTTTGAGATTGTTATTGTTGAAGATGGTTCTCAAATTTCCTCAAAAGAAGTAGTGTCACAGTTCGATAGAACGCTTCACGTTTCTTATTTCAACAAACCAAATTCAGGCCCTGGCGATTCGAGGAATTATGGTATGCGCCGTGCAAAAGGGAATTATTTTATTATTTTGGATTCAGACTGCATCTTACCTCCCCAGTACCTCACGGAAGTCTTAAAATCTTTAAATGAAAATTTTGTTCATTGCTTTGGAGGTCCAGATGCCGCACATGCCTCTTTTTCCAACGTTCAGAAAGCTATTAATTACGCGATGACCTCGGTATTGTCTACCGGGGGGATTCGAGGTGGTACGTCAGCCGTCGACAAATTCCAACCTCGTAGTTTTAATATGGGGATTTCAAAGGAAGCTTTTGAAAAGGTAGGGGGTTATGGCAAAATCCATCCTGGGGAAGATCCCGATTTGACCATACGCATTTGGAATAAGGGATATGAAACCAAATTGATACCCAAGGCATTCGTCTATCATAAACGACGGATCGATTGGCACAAGTTCTTTATCCAGGTGAATAAGTTTGGTTTGGTACGCCCTATTTTGAACAAATGGCATCCAGAAACCGCGAAAATAACCTATTGGTTCCCTACGCTTTTTTGTTTAGGTTTTTTGATTTCCTTAATTTTAATGGTTTTAAACATTTTCATTCCCCTGGGTATCTATTTACTGTATTTTATGCTGGTATTTATCGATTCATTGATAAAGAATAGAAATGTATCGGTAGCTTTTCTTTCTATATTTGCCGTATGCGTCCAATTTTTAGGTTATGGCATTGGTTTTCTTAAATCAACCTTTTGGATTAATTTTAGCAAAAAGAAACCGAAAGAATTGTTTCCAAAACTATTTTTCAACTAGAATTTACAGAAAGTGATTCCAAAAATCAAAAGCATTCTTAAAAGACGAAAAGCAAAAATGTTTTTGATGTTCTTGGTATGCTCCAGCTTAATTTGGTTTTTGAACAATCTTTCTGAAACCTACACCAACAACGCCACCTTCGATTTAAAATTTGAAAACATTCCAGATAGTCTTTTACTCACCAAAACTTCAAAAAAGCAGGTCGATGTAAAAATAGAGGCCACTGGTTTTCAATTTTTAGGATTTAATTTCAAGAATAAGGAAGTTAAGCTGGATGTGTCTACTGTTGAGCTTGTAAAAGGCAGGTATTTTATTCCCCAAAGTGTTTATCGAAAGCAGATAGATAAACAACTGCGATCAATGACTTTAATCGAGATCGATCGGGACACACTGTATTTTGAATTTACACGATTAGGTACCAAAGTTGTGCCTGTACAATCTAAATTGAACGTTACGCTGTCGCAAAATCATATTTTAGATGGTCCGCTTACTATAGTGCCCAATGAGGTGACCATCAAAGGGCCGATAAGTATTTTAGATACCATAGATGGGGTGAATACGGTATCGTTCGATCTACTAGATACTACCTCTGACTTTTCACAAGAGCTGGCATTGTACAAAAATCAGGATTCAGATAACATCACCTATTCAAAAAATACGGTTATTGTTCACGGTAAGGTAATACGGTTTTCAGAGAAGATGGTCGATGTCCCGATTAAAGTGATCAACCTGCCTAAACGATATGCCATTAGAACTTTTCCCGATGTAGTTCCAGTGCTTTGCAAAGGTTCCTTGGAAGAGTTAAAAGAGTTGGATAGTACGGGTTTTGAGGTGGTTGCTGATTATAATTCGATAAAGGACAATGCATCAAAGACCATCAATTTACAATTGCTGAAGAAGCCAGAGAACCTACATAGTGCTGAATTGAGTGAGAATCAGGTCGAATATATATTGAAAAGCCAATGATGATCGTTGCGTTGACAGGTAATATAGGAAGTGGTAAATCCACAGTGGCAAAAATGTTCAAAAAGTTAAGCGTGCCTGTTTACAATTCGGACAAGGAAGCCAAAAAGTTGATGCAATCCTCCAAGAAGGTGCGAACAGCCATTATGGCCCTTTTAGGGGACGAGGCTTATGTAGACAAAAAGTTGAACCGTAAGTATATTGCACAAAAGGTATTCGAGAATAAGGAATTATTGGGCCGTTTAAATGGTATTGTGCATCCTGTGGTGCGAAAGGATTTTCTTAAATGGACCAAAAAACAAAAATCGCCATATGTAATTCAGGAATCAGCCATTATTTTCGAAAACGGACTTCAAGATTTCTATGACAAGATTGTGTTGATCACTGCGCCTAAGGAAATACGCGTGAAAAGGGTCATGGAACGCGATCAGGTATCCCAACCCGAGATTTTGGCCCGTATGGGAAGCCAATGGGACGATGAGCGTAAAAAGGACTTGTCCGACTTTGTAATCGATAATATTTCATTGAAAGAAACAAGGCTAAAAGTACAGGAAGTCCATAAGCATCTACTTGATCTTAGCGGGGTTTGAGCAATTTTAACAATTTTGTTAAGGTTAGGTTAAACGTTAAAAAGCTAGTTGTTAAATCTTTAAATTTACGGTTAAATGAATAAGAGGTTATTTGTTCTATTGGTCATTCTGATGAGCCTCTCATTAATAGGGATAATCTTTGTACAGGGATATTGGATAAAAAAATCTGTCGATGACAAAGAAGACCAATTTTCGAATAGTGTTTCGGAGGTGCTTGACAGGGTTGCCGATAAAATAACTCGAAGGGAACGCAATGATTATTTTGATAGGTATGTCAATATCAAAGATAGCATTGGGGATTTAAAGAGTGCACATTTTAAGAACTTCTTTTTTATAGATCAAGATATTAGTTCGGATGAGATACATTATTATTCCCATGGTATCTTGGAAGAGGAATACAATATTGCATCAACGTTCTTTGACAGTGGTTCTAGTGAGGACACTACGACCATAAAAAATTATACCAGCAGGCGTTTAAAAGCGACCTATAAGGAGGATATTGGATTTGATGGTCGACAGAGCAAGTTTACCCCCATAGAAAAAATCGAAAAGATAGGGGGCTTGACTTCCATGGAGATTTCGGCATTCGAGGATATGTTCGGTGAGTTTGCCAAAAGGGTGCCTATACACAACAGGGTATCAAAACAGGAAATTGAATTACTGTTGCAACGTGAATTGGTCAATCGCAATATCAATACGGATTATGAGTATGGTATTGCTAGCAGAGGTTTACCGACTTCCGTAAAATCAAGAAAATTCAGTTTTCGAAATACAACACCTTATAAATCCTTGATATTCAAGGATTCCGAAGGAAATTCGGACTATACGTTGTTGATTGCCTTTCCGAAAAAGAAGCGGTTTTTGATACGGTCTATATTGGGTATGGCGGCGTTATCACTTCTGTTTACACTTGTGATAATCATAGCCTATTCAAGTGCCATTTATCAATTGATACGTCAAAAGCAGATTTCGGAAATCAAGTCTGATTTTATCAATAATATGACCCATGAATTCAAAACACCGATTGCAACCATTAATCTGGCTGTGGAGGCAATAAAGAACCCTCAGGTGATTGATGATAAGGAAAAAGTGATGCGCTATCTTCAAATGATACGCGATGAAAACAAAAGAATGCATGCGCAGGTAGAAAATGTACTTCGTATATCAAAGTTGGAGAAAAACCAATTGGATATTAGTAAGGATAGGGTCGATGTTCACGACATAATACATGATGCGATCGCCCACGTTGAATTGATCGTAGGTGATAGGGGAGGGTATATAGAAACCCATTTAAAGGCAAATAGGAAAGAGGTGCTGGCCAATGAGATGCATTTTACGAATGTTCTTGTAAATATCTTGGATAATGCCATAAAATATTCGCCAGAGGTCCCTAAAATCGATATATATACCGAAGAGGTAAAGAATAATATAATAATTGAAATAAAAGATCAAGGAGCGGGAATGAGTAAAGCCGTACTAAAAAAAGTTTTTGAAAAGTTCTATAGGGAACACACAGGGGACATACACAATGTTAAAGGGCACGGATTAGGTCTGGCCTATGTAAAAAGAATAATAGAAGATCATCAAGGTGAAGTTTATGCAGAAAGCGAAAAAGGCAAGGGAAGCTCTTTCTATATTAAACTGCCGTTAATATAAAAAATTATGGAAACAATAAACAAGAAAATACTTTTAGTGGAAGATGATCCCAATTTCGGGATTGTATTGAAGGACTATCTGTCAATGAACAATTTTGATGTTACATTGGCTAAGAATGGTATGGAGGGGTTCGAGAAGTTTAAGAAAGACAATTATGATGTTTGTATTTTGGATGTCATGATGCCTTATAAAGATGGATTCACCCTTGCCCGGGAAATCAGGGAAAAAAACGAAAATGTCCCCATAATTTTTCTTACGGCAAAAACAATGAAAGAAGATGTTCTTAAGGGCTATAAGGCAGGTGCGGACGATTATTTGAACAAACCTTTCGATTCAGAAGTGTTATTGATGAAGCTTAAAGCAATAATTCAAAGAAAAGCTTCCGGCACCTTGGCAGACAGTAAGAAATTTGAATTTCAGATCGGTGGATTCCACTTGAATTCTAAATTAAGGTTTTTAAAGTATAAGGATGAAGAGGCCATAAAACTTTCACCCAAGGAAAATGAATTGTTACGTCTTTTAGCATTGCATGAAAATGATTTAATGCCCAGGGAACTGGCGTTGACCAAAATTTGGAGAGACGATAATTATTTTACTTCAAGAAGTATGGATGTTTATATAGCCAAGCTGCGTAAATACCTTAAAAGGGATGATACCGTGGAAATATTGAATATTCATGGGGAAGGCTTCAGGTTGGTCGTTAAGACCGAATCGGAATAAAAAGACATTCTGGCTATAGAAAATAAGACCCTGACGGTTTCGTCAGGGTTTTTTTATACTATTTTTTTCAATATCTCATTTATTATGACTTTGGGGCTGTGATTTATGGAAACCTCAATGGCGTCTTTTGGTTCTTCCAACGTTTCAAATTGTGATTTCAACAGTTCAATCGGCATATAATGTCCTTTTCGTTCTTGTAATCTCGCATAAATCTCAGAAAATGAACCTTGTAGGTAAACAAAGACCATCTCATCTTCCAAATTTTTTCGTAAAGCTATTCTGTAGCTTTCTTTTAAAGCAGAGCATGCAATTACCGCCCCTGAGGATTTATGTTCAAGGGCAAGATCGTTCAAGGCGTGTAACCAGCCTTCCCTGTCCTTATCATTAAGGGCTCTTCCACTGGCCATTTTGGTGACATTGGCTTCTGGATGGTAATCATCGCCATCAAAAAAAGGAATACCCAATTCTTCAGCCAATAGCATCCCAATCGTCGACTTGCCACAGCCTGAAACTCCCATGATGATATAAATATGCTTTTTATTCATTTGTCAAAGTAATTATCATTTTATCGACTTCCTTTATTATTTTTAGAGGGTCATCATCAATATCAAACCACATGATGTCTGTATTTTTTTTAAACCAAGTCAATTGTCTTTTTGCGAATCTCCTTGTATTCTTCTTTATTTCTGCAATGGCAAAGTCTAAGGTCCATTTACCATCGAAATAATTAAAAAGTTCCCTATAGCCAACTGTTTGGAGGGCATTTAATTCCTTATGTGGGTAAACTTTTTGTGCTTCCTCTAAAAGTCCGTTTGCAATCATATCATCGACCCGTTGATTGATCCTTTCATAGATGATTTCACGATCGGCCGTTAAACCTATGGTAATCGTGTGAAATGGCCTTTTTATAGTTTTTTTGCTCAAAAACGATGAATAGGGTTTGCCTGTGGACAAGCAGATTTCCAATGCTCGGATCAAACGATGGGGGTTTTCCAAATCCACTTTGTTATAATAATCCTTGTCCAAATGTTTCAATCGGTCTTGCAGCACATCAATCCCTTTTTTTTCCAAGGTTTTATTCAAATCATCCCGAAAATGGGAGGGGACATCTGGAAAATCATCCATACCTTTAGTCACGGCATCTACAAAAAGACCACTACCACCAACTAGGATCACTTTATCATGGGTCTCGAATAAATTAGCTAAGAGTACCATGGCTTCCTTTTCGAAATCCCCAACAGAATAATGATCATAAATACTTTTGTTTTGAATAAAGTGATGGGGGGCGGCATTCAATTCCTCAATGCTCGGTACTGCAGTGCCAATATGTAACTCTTTATAAAACTGCCGTGAATCTGCTGAAATAATTTCCGTATCATATTGATTGGCTAGGGTAATGGCCAACCTTGTTTTACCGATTGCTGTTGGCCCAACCACAGAAATGAGCATTTTAGATTTCACTATTCCTCAGTTAATTTATGACCGCATTTTCTGCAATATTCGGCATCTAGACGATAAATTTCAGCACTGCAATTGGGACAAGAACGTCCTTTGTCCTGGTGTTTGGTACTTTTCAATGTGGTGGCATATTCTGCGGAGACAATTCCTGTGGGTACGGCAATGATTCCGTAACCGATAATCATGATAAAGGTAGCGATAAACTGCCCTAATGGCGTTTCTGGCGAAATATCACCATAACCAACCGTGGTCAAGGTTACAATAGTCCAATAAATACTATGCGGAATACTATTGAAGCCATGCGTAGGACCTTCAACCAAATACATGATAGTCCCCAATAGAACTGATATAATAAGCATAAAAAATATGAAAACAAAGATTTTAGTCTTGCTCGCTATAATAGATCTTGCTAGATTGTGGGATTCGCCAACAAAACGTACGAGTTTAAGGATCCGGAACACCCTTAACAAGCGAAGTGCCCTAAATGCGGTTAGATATTGTGACTGTAGGAAGAAGAACGTAAGATATTTGGGAATGGTAGAAAGTAAGTCGATTATCCCGAAAAAACTGAATATGTATTTGCTGGGTTTTTTTATACAGACCAATCTTAAAATGTACTCTATGGTAAAAAGAATGGTTACTACCCATTCCGAGATATTGAAGAAATTATGGAATTTATTGTCAAATCTTGGGACACTTTCGAGCATTACAATGATAATACTATATAGAATTACGATCAACAGGATAATATCGAACATTTTACCTGTTCGCGTATGAGTCCCATAAATGACTTCATGGAGCACTGCTCGCCAATTCCTATTCTTTTTTTCGGTACTCAAAACTTAGGTATTAAAATCGATTATTTTTTTAACTCTTTTTTTTCTTAGATAAGAATCGATGATGTGGTTTGTTGTGGCATCGCTGATCATCGGGGTGATAATTGATTCCAAGATATGAATATTATTGATCTGATGGTTAAGGTCATAATACCCGCATCCCTGAAAAGTCCCTTTTTTTATTAGAATGGCGCTGTATTCCCCAATTTCACGCCCTTTATCAATAATCAGCAGGGTCTTATCGACAATGCTGTATTTCTCTAGTACCTTCATTATCCTTTGGTTGTATTCCGATGGGGATACCTTGCCGATACAAGCTCCTACGCATTGACCTTGATGATACAGTTCGCACGGTTCCTTGGTAATCTGCATTCCATTCAGTTTGGCACAAAGCTGGAACTCTTCCGTGATTCTCTGTACAAAGTTCGATGCCGAAAGATGGCTGTTAAAAGAGGTAACATAATTCCCAACCTTTTTCTGAGGTGCGATCTCAAAGGTTTGGTATCCGTTGACATTCATATTTAGGTAAAGTGCCTGTAGCCGTTTTTTTCTTGAATTGGGATTATATTTAGGTTTGTTTTTTAGGAGCTCTTCATGCTCTTTCAGTAAGGCCACCAGCTCACTCCCGGTTTTTTCGAAAGTAATCGATTTAGTTTCTTTTTGAAGCTGTCTGGCTTTGTCACCATTTGAAGTGAAATGTTGGTTTACACGCTTTTTAATATCGGTACTTTTACCAAGAAAGAGGATCTCTCCCTTTTTATCGTGCATATAATATACACCTGTTTCAGAAGGCATTTGTTCAACGATATCCAGTTGTCTTTGGGAAAGTTCCCCATGGGTTTCTTCCCGAACCACTTCCTTGATTATCGTTTTTTGCGTATCCTTGGCCAATAATAATTTAAATAGCTTAAGCGTAGCTATCGCGTCCCCATTGGCTCTATGACGATCACTCATGGGTATCCCCAAGGATCGCACCAATTTTCCCAAGCTGTACGATTCGGCATCGGGCAATAGATTCTTTGAAAGGTCTACGGTACATAAGGTCTTGCGTTCAAAATTATATCCCAAACGCCTAAATTCAGTCCGTAAGATCCTATAGTCGAATTGGGCATTATGCGCCACAAGGACAGCATCTTCGGTAATTTCCACAATTCGTTTTGCCACCTCATGAAATTTGGGAGCCGTCCTGAGCATTTTATTATTGATACCTGTTAAATTGGCAACAAAAGGTTGAATTTCTTTTTCAGGATTTATAAGGCTGATGAACTTATCGACTACCTTGTGCCCATCAAATTTATGGATGGCTATTTCCGTGATACCCTCTTCGTTGTATTTTCCTCCCGTCGTTTCTATGTCCAGTATCGTATACATCAATCGCCTACACTCTTTTTTATTTATGAACTTGTTTAAACTTTTTCAATTGGCTAAAAATTGATCCTTAATATTCCTTTTTTTACTTACTTTCCGTAGACCTACTTCAATGCTCAAAAAAGCCTTTATCCGGGTATACAATCATTGATTTTAGCTACAACCCAAAAAGTATAAATGAGATCAATAGGAATTATTTCTCTCCCCAAAGATACTACTTCCTATGCGTACCATGGTACTCCCTTCTTCAATGGCAATCTTATAGTCACCGCTCATCCCCATGGATAAAACGGAAATATGGGGTAATGAGCTCTGAAGATCGTCGAATATCGATTTTAAAAATTTGAATTCTTTTCTGATTTGGCCTTCATCGGAAGTATATGTGGCCATTCCCATGAGACCTTCAATCTTCACGTTGCCGAGCTCCTTGAATTCCAAAGAATCGATAAGGGTCATCAACTCCGCCTTGTCCAAACCGAATTTCGTGTTTTCCTCAGCAATATGAATCTGTAAAAGACAAGGTATCATACGATTGTATTTTTTGGCTTGTTTGTTTATTTCCTTCAATAACTTTAAACTATCCACACCATGGATCAGAGAAACGAATTCGGCCATATACTTTACCTTGTTTCGCTGAACATGGCCAATCATATGCCATTCGATATTTTTGGGCAAAGCTTCCCATTTTTCGGTCATTTCCTGGATTTTATTCTCCCCGAATACCTTTTGTCCATTGTGATAGGCCTCCATGATACTCCCCGTTGGCTTTGTTTTTGAAACAGCGACCAAGGTAACATGATCAGGTAATGTGCGTTTTATGGAATCTAGATTTGTTTTTATTGACATATCTTGACTTGCAAGGTTATATGTTTAAGGATCTTAATCCCTTGAATTAATAATTTAGCCGGTATGATTTTGAATCATATAGATTGTTTTCTTTTTTCTTTTGGACGCTAGTGATATGGATCTTGAAGTCAAAATTCATAAATGGCCATACCACTTCGTAGTTTTGGTTCAATATATGTGCTTTTTGGGGGCATTACCAATCCTGCATCGGCAATGGCCTTTATTTCATCTATTTTTAGCGGAACTAAACTAAACCCGACCTTGAATTTTCCTTTATCGATCTCATCTTTCATGTGTATGACATTATGCTTGCCGAAACCATATGTTATTCGTTTGTCAGAGCGTAAATCCTTGATGCCAAGAATTGGTTCCAATATGGTTTTATAAAGTATTTGGGTATCGAGTTTACTCAAGACATCCGTAAAATTATACACTTTTTTTCTGAGGAAGAGGGAATAAAAGTCCCCATCCAGATACATGCCAAAATGATGTTTCTTCGTTGGTTTATAGAGCACACTGCCTTTATTTTCTATTCGAAACATAGCATCTAAGCGAACCAAGAATTCCTCTTTCGTGTTTCTGTTCAAATCCTTGACCAAGCGATTGAATTCATAGATTTTTATTTCTGACTCTGGAATCATGTAACACATAAAATAATTATAGGGTTCTTCACCGGTATGGTCAGAATTGCCAATTTTAAAAATATTGGCCAATAAATTGGAAGATGCGCTCCGATGATGGCCATCAGCGATATATAATGATTCCATTTTGGCAAATTCGCGGGTCAATTGATGTATTGCCTCATCATCTGAAATGACCCAAAGCGTATGTTTTACCCTATCGGGTGTCGTAAAAAAGTATTCAGGTACTTTTTGCTTTTCTTGGTCGATGATAGCCTCTATGGAATTATTATTGGCATAGGTAATCAAGACAGGCTCGGCGTTGAAACCAACCGTTTTAAGATATTTTGCGAACAATTGCTCTCTTTGGCTTATCGTATCTTCATGTTTTTTGATGACATCGTCACGATAATCCTGGACACTTGCGGCACAAAAAAAACCACAGCACTTGAACTTGTTCTTTTCAATCTGGTACATATAAAAGCTATCCTTGCTATCTTTCAAGAAAATATTTCCCTCTAAAAACTCCAGATAGCGATTATGCACCATGTTGAATCGCTCTTCACCCGCGACTTTTTTCGAAAACTTATATCCAGGGTTTATGATATGTAAAAACGAAAAAGGATTATAACGCATTACGGCCTCCAATTCATTTTTTGAATAATCTTGATAAGACCTTGAGGTCACCAATGATACTTTGTCCTTGGTAGGTCGTATCGCCTTAAAAGGTTTAATTATCGCCATATATGTTATTTGAATTGCGCAGCGACCATTTCGGCCTTCTTGGAGTTAGAATAGTCATAGAAACCTTCTCCAGATTTTATTCCCAGTTTTTTGGCCATAACCATATTTACTAATAGGGGGCAGGGTGCATATTTTGGATTTTTGAAACCATTGTGCATCACATTGAGGATAGAAAGGCAAACATCCAACCCTATAAAATCCGCTAGTTGCAATGGACCCATAGGATGGGCCATACCCAATTTCATTACGGTATCGATTTCCTCGACACCTGCCACACCATTGTACAAGGTTTCAATAGCTTCATTGATCATCGGCATCAAAATCCTATTGGCCACAAATCCCGGATAATCATTTACCTCGGTCGGTGTCTTGCCCAATTTTTTAGAAAGATCCATAATGATCTTTGTGGTCCCATCAGAGGTATTGTAACCACGAATGATCTCTACAAGCCCCATTATGGGGACTGGATTCATAAAATGCATGCCGATTACCTTTTTAGGTTTTTCAGTTGCAGCCGCAATTTGGGTTATCGATATTGAGGAGGTATTGGTAGCTAAAATGGTGTCTGGTCCGGTTACAGCGTCCAATTCCTTAAAGAGATCCAATTTTATATCCAATTGTTCCGTAGCTGCCTCTATCACCAGATCAGTGCCTGACACTCCTTTTGATAGCTCAGTAAAAGTCGTTATATTTTTTAGTGTATGTACTTTATCTTCTGCCTTGATCTTTTCTTTGGCGAGCATCCGATCCAAATTCCTGGTAATGGTGGCCATTCCTTTTTCCAGTGATTCCTTCGAGATATCAATCAGATTCACCTTATACCCATTTTGGGCAAAAACATGGGCTATTCCGTTTCCCATTGTACCTGCACCAATAACCGCTATATTTTTCATTTTTACTTTTTTCTAAAATGATGCTATTATCTGCAATGCGACCTTCAAAGCTTGTGTTCCTTGTTGTAAGGTTACAACCGGCGTTGTGTCGTTGTTTATGGCATCTGCAAATGTTTCCAATTCGTCCAGAATGGCATTATTGGCTATTATGTCCGGATTTTCAAAATAGATCTGCTTTTTAATTCCTTCGGCATTTTGTAAAATCATGTCAAAATCCCCTGGGGTTTCGGGCGCATCCTTCATTTTTACAACCTCCACCTTTTTCTCCAAAAAGTCCACCGAAATGTAGGCGTCGCGTTGAAAGAACCTTGATTTTCGCATGTTTTTCAGGGATATCCTACTGGCCGTTAGATTCGCGACGCATCCGTTTTCGAATTCGATACGCGCATTTGCGATATCGGGTGAATTACTGATTACCGATACACCGCTGGCGTTGATTTGCCTTACCTCGGAATGGACCACACTAAGAATCGCATCGATATCATGGATCATTAAATCCAATACAACAGGGACATCGGTACCTCTAGGGTTGAACTCAGCCAATCTATGTGTCTCAATGAACATGGGATTATGTATCTTATCCTTTACAGAACTGAAGGCGGGATTGAACCTTTCTACATGGCCTACTTGTCCCTTTACCCTGTGTTTCACTTCCAAGACCAATAATTCCTCGGCCTCCTCCAAGGTATTCGTAATCGGTTTTTCGATAAAAACATGTTTCCCTTTTTCCATGGCTTTCTTGGCGCAATCATAATGTGAAAGCGTTGGGGTGACGATATCAACAACATCCACGGCTTCAATAAGTTCATTGATGTTTTCAAAATGGACATAACCAAATTCAGTAGCTACCTTTTGGCCAATGATGTCATCCGGGTCATAAAAACCGATCAATTCGTATTTTGGGGATTCGTTGAGAAGACGAAGATGTATTTTTCCTAAATGTCCAGCTCCTAAGACTCCGACTTTAAGCATAGGTCTTATTTTCTTCAAAAATAAACATAGTTTGGTAGTTTATTTACTTTGAACTTCAAAAGTTTTGTGCGAGGAGCGATAAGAACATGAATTGTTATGTCTAACTTTGTTAACTTCGCTATGTATACCAAACTATTAGAATTTACACTTGAGAGATACGCTTAAACATCGTGGAATGCGGAATAAACTGGCTGATGTATTAAAAGCCAAAGGTATAGTGGACCGCAAAGTCCTGGATGCCATACGTACCGTACCCAGACATTTGTTCATGGAGAGTGGTTTTGAGGGTCACGCCTATCAAGACAAAGCATTTCCCATCGCAGCCGATCAGACCATTTCACAACCCTATACAGTTGCTTTCCAATCGGAATTGTTGGAGGTTAGGCCAGGAGATCTAATATTGGAAATCGGGACGGGAAGCGGATACCAAACGGCCATTCTATTGCAGTTAAAGGCAAAGGTGTACACGATAGAAAGGCAGTTGGAGCTGTTTAAAAAAACGAACCTGTTTTTTAAGAAAATGGGGTATCGCCCTAAGAAGGTCATTTTTGGGGACGGTTATAAAGGGCTACCCGAAATCGCTCCCTTTGATGGTATCATCGTTACCGCTGGGGCACCGGAAGTACCCAAGGCACTGTTATCCCAATTAAAGGTAGGGGGGAGGCTAGTAATCCCTGTCGGACTCAATGAACAAATCATGACCCTGTATATTCGAAAATCTGAAAAGGAATTTGAAAAAAAAGAACTAGGGGCCTTTCGGTTCGTACCTCTTCTCCAGGATAAGAACTAGAGTGGCCGAGCTTTGGAGAAAATTGCACTTACCTTTTAAAACTCTTTTTGATCCGATCTAAGTCCCTCTTATTATCCCGGTCTTTAATGGTCTCTCGTTTGTCGTACAACTTTTTCCCCTTCGCCAAGGCAATGTTCATTTTTGCCAAACCCCTATCGTTTAAGAATAAATTCAAGGGAATGATAGTAAGGCCACTGGAAGCGACCTCCTTTTGCAGTTTTCTTAATTCGCGTTTGCTTAAAAGTAATTTACGCTCGGCTTTTGGTTTGTGGTTAAAATGGGATGCATGGGAGTACTCGTCGATCTGCATGTTTATGATAAATAGTTCACCACGCTCATTGAATTCACAAAAGCTTTCGGTGATTGAGGCCTTACTCTGGCGAATAGATTTTATTTCGGTTCCGGATAATACGATACCGGCCGTATATTTATCCAAAATCTCATACTCAAAGCGAGCCTTTTTATTCTTAATATTGATCTTATTCTGCATGCTGCACAAAAATAACAACAATAATCCTATCCACAATTTCCTAAAAATGGAAATCTTCCCAGTAATTTGTAATGTACTAAGCACATTTTCGAACCCAGTACTATGAAAAAGACAATATATTTTTTTATAATTTCCTTATTGGTCCTAACGAGTTCCTGCAAGGAAGAAAATGGCAAAAGACTTACAGCCCAGCAAATAGTCGATAAAAGTATTGCGATTTGTGGGGGGGAATTATATAAGACTAGCAACATTTCCTTTGAATTTAGGGACCGAAAATATGTAAAGGAAAATGAGGGTAATCAAAAGTTGTTAAAGCGCATATTTGAGAACGATTCCTTGAATATTGTGGATGTAAAGACTTCAAAAGGTTTTGAACGCTATGTCGACGGTCAATTGATCACAATACCGGACTCTTTAGCCATTGCTTACGGCAACTCAGTCAATTCAGTGCATTATTTCGCCTATTTACCCTATGGCCTGAATGATCCTGCTGTCAATAAAAAGTATCTAGGGAAAATAAGCATAAATAATAAAGAGTACTACAAAATAAAGGTAACCTTTGACCAGGAAAACGGTGGGGAAGATTATGACGATGTATATATTTATTGGTTTAATACCAAAACATTGAAACCTGACTTTTTAGCTTATAAGTTTCATGTGGATGGTGGTGGATTACGATTCAGGGAGGCTTACAATGAGCACTATGTTAACGGCATTCGTTTTGTCGATTACAAAAATTTCAAGCCTATTGAGAATTCCCGATCTTTATATAAAATAGACAGCCTCTATATTCAAGGGGAATTGGAATTATTATCGAAAATCGATTTAAAGCAAATCGAGGTTAATCAGGGCAATTACAATTAAAGTTCAATCGCATATCGGTGGCAATACCATTTATGATTTCCACGATGAACAAACTCCCATTTTGGTGGTCATCAATTAGCCCATATTTATCCTGACCGATCATTTTATTTACAAATTCGGGGGTTGAATTGCTGTGACCCACGATGAATACTTTTTTGTTGAGGTTTTCGGCCTTGAATTGTTCTATGTCAATAAGCCTTGGGTCATAGATTTGAACGGTAAGGTTTTTTTTCACCGCCATTGGGGCGGCTGTCATTTGGGTTCTTTCATAGTCTGTACTATAAATAGCATCAATAGGCACTTCGTCCAAGATTTCAGCCCAATGCATGGCCCGTCCTAAACCTTTTTGCGTTAATTCCGGATCAATATTTTCGCTGTCAGACCTGTCTTTTTCGGCATGTCTTATAAAATAAAACGTCGATACGGTGTCGGCTATTTTGGGTTCTTCCTCACAACCTAATAAACCCAATATGAAAACAAAAATGAGTATTGATTTAAAAACCTTCATGGGCAGTAGTTCATTTGTTTGAAACTTTTCTTTTAATCTAACTAAAAATACCCTAAAATAGTATGTAAAACCCATGGTTTTTCGTTTTTTTGCATATGATAAAATACAAACTGTCTCTACTTATTTTATTGTTAGGGTGGGCACTGCACGCGCAAAACGATGGACTTCCTTTGGATTTGAGGCAGCATAACCTTACGGATTCCAACTCCAGTATTTTCAATCCCGCCTTATCGGTCAATTATGCGAACACCCAGTCGTTTGGAATTTGGACACGTTGGCAATGGCAGATGATCGATGGCGATCCTACTACTTTTTTTTTGAATTATACCGGTAAATTAAATAGCTCCTCTTCGATTGGGGCAGGTTTTTATCAGCACAATACTGATCTGTATCTGAATACGGGTGGGGTATTGAACTACGCCTATCGATTTTTATTAAACGATCGCATGAGCCTTACGTTTGGATTGAACTTATTTGGATACCAACAGGAGTTCTCAGGGAATCCGTTTCAGGGGGATCCACAAATAGAATTACCGTTGTTCTCGACGACCAATGATTTCATTCTTCAATTCGCTCCAGGCATACAATTTACCTATGACGGACTTCGAATTGGCCTAACCTCGGAAAATATGTTCGATTACAACATGAGCGAGAAAGAAGCCCATACAGCAAATAATGAGAAGATATACTTGGGAACGGCTTCATATGATATTCCTGTTTCCTTATCGATGTCTGATAGTACCTCGGTTCTACGACCAATGCTCTATATAAAATCGATTCCAGGATTTGACACTCAAGTTGGGGTCAGTGGGTTTTTGTCCACAAATACATTCTGGGCCCAAGCTGGATACAACAGTTTCTATGGAATTGGATTTGGTGGTGGGGCCAGGATAATGAAACGATTTTCGATCGGTGCGTTGGTAGAGTTTGGAACAAATTCCGATTTGAAAGGAAAAGATCCTACTTTTGAGCTGGTAACAGCGTATGATTTCGGCACGTTTGACCCCAGGAAAAAAGTCGTTGGATTTGATGTGGATGAAGAGGAGGAAGAGAAAGAATTGGAGGAAATAGCCAAGGTAGAAGATGCCCCGGAAGAACTGACCAAGGCGGAATTATTGGCTATGAAACAGCAAGCAAAGGAAATCGACAAAGCCCAACGCAAAAGGACGAAGGATTCTTTGGCCATGGTTAAGAAAGAGACTGCCATTGCCGCTGAGTTACGCAATGAACAAAAGCGTAGAACGGACTCCATTAATAACGCCAAAAAGCTTGAAGAAGAGTCTTACGCCCGTTTAGAGCGACAGAGACGAATGGATTCTATCGCTTTAGCTGATAAAGAGCGCGCATTGGCCTTAGAAAAAACCCAATTAGATAAAATAAAACTCGATTCCGTCAATAAAGCTAAGGAAGCCGAACTATTGGCCGATGCACAACGAAAAGCCCTTCAGCGAAAAACCGATTCTTTAAAAGATGCCCAAAGCGCTGCTGAAATTGCGGCCAAAGAAAAGGAAACGTTGGAGCAAGTGGCCCAGCAGACCAAGGAAGATAAGCCCAAAGCCGGTGAGAAATACGAAGAGGTTGTTGGTGAGGATGGGCTTAAACCAGGGTATTATCTCATCGCCAATGTCTTTGGTACCAAAAGATATTTTGATGCCTTTATGGCTGATCTTACGAAAAAAGGCCTTCAGCCCAAATCGTTTCTTAGGAGTAAGAATAACTTCAATTATGTTTATTTGAATCGTTATGATACCATGGGCGAGGCGCGAAAAGCAAGGGATAGCAAGTTCGATGGGAAATACCAGGAAAAGACATGGATCTATCGTGTAGTGCCGAAATAAAATTTTGGACTATTTCTTGATTTCATTTTTCACTAAAACTTCCAGATAGGCAACGGTATTCATGAGATATTTGCGATCTCTGGTAATGGTATTCATAGCGACCGCGCCTTGTAACATGGTATAGAACTGTTTTGCGAACTGTAGGGGTGTAACAGGTAAATGAAGTTCGTTGTTATTTACTCCCTTTTCCAAAACAAGTGCGATTTTGCCTTCTATGGTCTTGATAGTTTCGCTGGCAGCCGCAGCCAAAAGTTTGTTATTGTCCTGTGCATCAACGCCCATATTCAATACGGGGCAACCTCCGAGTTCTTGAGTGAAAACATCATAATTCCGATAAAACTTGGTAAGTGAGAATAATTTATCCAAAGAATCACCTTCTATTTCTAAACGTTCGTCAATAGCCATGAGCAATTTATTGATGCTGTATTCGTACGCTGCCAATGCCAAGGCTTCCTTGTTTTCAAAATTGCCATATAGGGCACCTTTTGTTAAACCTGTAGCTTCAGTTAGGTCGCTCATGCTTGTACCTACATAACCGTGCTTAATAAAAACGGGGGCAACGGTTTCAATAATAAAAGCAGTGGTTCGTTCAGCTTTTGATGTCATGGTACAGCTATTTTCTACGAATATAAAAAATTTATATACTGTATGGTATATATTGTTGATAAAAAAAGGGCCCTAATCTTTTGATCAGGGCCCTTTTTTAGGAAAGAAATTATTTAGTTTACCAATTCGCTTTGATTTCTAAAGACGAGTTGGTCATCAAATGAATCTATCAATACAATGCTATCCGCTTTAATGTTACCGCTTAGAAGCTCTTTGGACAAGTTGTTCAATACTTCTTTCTGGATTACCCTTTTTATTGGTCTTGCCCCGTATTGCGGGTCATAACCTTTATTGGCAAGATAAGCAATGGCCTCATTGGTGGCATCTATCGTGATATGTTGTTTGTCCAACATTTTTTTCAATAGTTCCATCTGAAGCAGTACAATTTCGGTAATATCCTCCCTACTTAACGGCGTAAACATGATGATATCATCGATCCTATTCAGAAATTCGGGACGGATTGTTTTTCGCAATAGGCCAAGAACCTCGACCCTTGCCGCTTCAGAAGCGCTATAGATATCCTTGTTGTTCTCGAATTTTTCTTGAATAATATGGCTTCCCATATTACTGGTCATGATAATAATGGTATTCTTGAAATCGGCAACCCGACCTTTATTATCCGTAAGTCGACCTTCATCTAATACCTGTAATAGAATATTGAAGGTATCGGGGTGTGCTTTTTCAATTTCATCCAATAAAACAACCGAATATGGCCTTCTTCTAACAGCTTCGGTAAGTTGTCCCCCTTCATCGTAACCAACATATCCTGGAGGTGCCCCGACCAACCTACTCACCGCATGACGCTCTTGGTATTCGCTCATGTCTATTCGGGTCATCGCATTTTCATCATCGAACAAATAAGCTGCAAGGGTTTTAGCAAGCTCGGTTTTACCAACTCCTGTGGTACCTAAGAACAGGAATGATCCAATGGGTTTTTTAGCATCTTGGAGCCCGGCTCGGCTTCTTCGTATGGCATCGGAAACGGCCTGTATGGCTTCGTCCTGACCAACGACGCGTTTGTGAAGAACTGCCTCGAGTTTCAACAATTTCTCCCTTTCGCTTTGCAACATCTTGGCGACAGGTATGCCTGTCCATTTAGCAACGACCTCTGCAATGTCCT
The DNA here is from genome assembly GCF_014610845.1 of Maribacter arenosus. GTDB lineage: Bacteria > Bacteroidota > Bacteroidia > Flavobacteriales > Flavobacteriaceae > Maribacter_A > Maribacter_A arenosus. The sequence continues at coordinate 136,150 of NZ_JABTCG010000001.1, forward strand.
CATTTGTGACTTCTTCCTTGATAAGGGTACCGCCTTTCTGTTGTTCGATCATTTCCTTTTGTAAGGCATCCAACTTTTCCTGGGCTTCCTTTATCTTGCCATAACGCAATTCCGCGACTTTACCGTAATCTCCGCTACGTTCGGCACGTTCGGCTTCCAATTTAAAGTCTTCAATGTCATTTTTCACTTTCTGGATAGAATCGACCACTGTTTTTTCACTTTCCCATTTTGCAAAGATCTCATTGCGTTTTTCCTTTATGTTGGCCAAGTCCACATTCAGTATTTTCAGTTTTGCCTGATCATCCTCACGCTTAATGGCTTCTATCTCAATTTCAAGCTGCATGATCTTTCTGTCTAGAACATCCAATTCCTCCGGTTTTGAATTTATTTCCATACGAAGCTTCGATGCAGCCTCATCCATAAGGTCAATCGCCTTATCCGGTAAGAATCGATTGGTGATGTACCTTTGTGAAAGCTCTACGGCGGCAATGACAGCTTCATCCTTGATCTGTACTTTGTGGTGCGCCTCATACTTTTCTTTAATTCCCCTTAGTATTGAAATGGCACTTTCTGTATCGGGCTCATCGACCATCACCTTTTGGAACCTTCTTTCCAAGGCTTTGTCCTTTTCAAAATATTTTTGGTATTCGTCTAAGGTTGTCGCCCCAATGGCCCGTAGCTCACCTCTTGCTAGGGCTGGCTTCAGAATATTGGCGGCATCCATGGCGCCTTGACCACCGCCGGCGCCCACCAGGGTATGTATTTCATCGATAAATAGTACGATATTTCCATCGGAAGAGGTCACCTCTTTAATTACGGCCTTAAGTCGTTCTTCAAATTCACCTTTGTATTTGGCCCCGGCAATAAGTGCACCCATATCCAAGGAATAAATGACTTTATCCTTTAGGTTTTCGGGTATATCACCCTGAATGATCCGATGTGCCAATCCTTCTGCGATTGCCGTTTTACCCACTCCGGGTTCCCCGACCAACATTGGGTTGTTCTTAGTTCTTCGGGATAGGATCTGTAAAATGCGCCGGATTTCCTCATCACGCCCAATTACGGGGTCCAGTTTACCACTATCGGCCATTTTATTTAGATTACGGGCATATTTTTCAAGTGAATTATAGGTTTCTTCGGCACTCTGTGAGGTAACCTTTCCACCTTTACGAAGTTCTTCTATAGCATTCTTTAAATCCTTTTCCGTTACCCCTTGATCTTTAAGGATCTGCGCGATCTTACTCTTCGATTTAAGGATAGCCAATACCAGATGCTCTATGGAAATAAACTCATCTTCCATTTTCTTGGCAATGATGCCGGCTTCGGTAAGGGTTTTGCCAGCTTCTCTAGAAACCATGATTTCCCCACCCGAAACTTTTGGAAAACTTTCCAATTCCTTATCTAATATCTGATTCAATAAACCGATATTGACATTCAATTTCTTTAAGATGAATGGCAACACATTCTCATCGCTTTGTGTAATCGCTTTGAAAATATGCTCATTCTCTATCTGTTGATGCCCTCTTTCTTGCGCAATTTGCTGGGCAAGCTGAACGGCTTCCTGTGATTTTATGGTAAAATTATTAAAGTTCATACGTGTTGTATTTTCAAGTTATGGATTACTTTTGATTCCTTAAGGACAATAACCTTACCAAGCGAATTAAGCAGACAAAATGTCGGAAAAACCTTTAAACAACAAGACATTTCGGCAGTAGTAAGGAATTTAGCAAAATACGACTTAGACTTAAAAATAAAACATGGGATTATTCAAAAACCTATTTGGTAAAAGGAAAGATCAACCTAAAAAAGAGCCTAATAAAGTGCCTTGGCGACCATTGGTCGCCGTTCATCAATTAGATCAAATAATGGAAGACTCAAACCATAAGACCCAAATTATCTTTAAGCATTCTACCACTTGCGGGATTAGCAGAATGGTGATGAATACCTTTAGTGCGAATTATAATTTTTCGGAAGATCAGTTTGGACTTTACTATTTGGATTTGCATAGCTATAGGGAGGTTTCCAATGAAACGAGCTATAAATTCAAGGTAATGCACCAATCGCCACAATTACTGATCATTCGTAATGGGATGCTGGTGGCCGATGCCTCACATGGGAGCATCAATGCTTTAGATCTTAACACATATCAATAAAAAAACCCTGACATTGTCAGGGTTTTATTTTTAATTGAATCTATGATTCGTGAGAATTCCTTTTAATCGATTTTTTAAATCCTCCCCGGCATCATAAACCATTTGTTCATTGGTAGGGAAGGGTACGGCTGCTAAATTGAGCAAGGAAACCAAGTCATTGTCCAAGGCCCTTTTATCACCGTCGTAATTCGCGTAGACATGCTCAAAAACAAATTCACTCGATAAGGGATAGGAGTTCAACTGCTGTTGGGTCTCCAAATCCTGAAAACTTACCAATCCGGTCACTTGTGCCGTTTTGAATTGTGTAAATTGATAGAAATTGCATTTAACCGTTTTGAACTTATCTACCTTTATCTTATTTCCTAAGCTGTCTTTGACCACATTTCCATCATTATCCAAAAGATATTTTTGTCCGTCTTTTATCTGCTTCTCCTTTATGATCTGTTTTTCGTTCACTTGTTCGGGGGATATGTTGATTTCCCTTAACTCAATACGCATATCATAATCATATTCGATGTCGGATAGATGATTTGTGTGGTATTTGGTCCATGTATCTTCGAGCCCGAAGGTGTTGAAATTCAACAACTCCTCTTCAAGTTTTTCAGGGATAATCTTATCGGTTGTATTGACCATATCGACCCGTACATAGTCTTGCCCCTTTTTATAGGCCTCTTCCATTTTTGATTTGCTATCGGCATAATTCGGGTTAATCTCATTCAAATAAACAAAATCATCAAAGGACTCTCTATAATCCCACTTATTGGAAGCCGTGTTTAAAAGGTTCACAGCATTGTCATATAAATATGAAGAAAGCTCTTCTTTGGCTGAAATGATGTTATTATCATAGTTGGCAAAAGAGAATTTGGCATTTCTATTCTCAGTGTAGAGCTGTAAAGGCAACAAAGGCTTTATGGTTTCTTGAATTCGATCAAGGTTTTTATACCCATTATAAATCGCTTCAAGATTTGCGGGATTCCCATCTTTTCGCAGATAAGAAATTTGTTCCAATTCCCTTTCAATATGTTTTTGATAGGCTTCTTCCAACAATTGGACATAGGTTTGGTTCCCTTTTTTGTCCTTATTTTCCGATAATTTCTGAACCGAATGGTTTATAGCGTTCAAGTAATTACCCGTGTTTATTGCCTTTTGGGTCTTTTTTACCCCACCACAGGAGATTAGTAAAAATATGATTCCGCTTAATAGTAAAACTTTTCTCATGACATTTAAATTTACCGTTGAGTAGTACATTTTCAACACTCGTGCCAAAACTGTCTTTGTAGATAACGTAAAACGACAAACTATCGTATTGTCTCGATGAAAAAAGCTTTTTTAGGATTATATTTTTGTTTTGGCCTTAAATACAGGTAGTAATTTGGTAGAGACCTCACCAAAACCGATGCGTTGCCCGCTTTTTTTACAAAAACCCCGAAAAACGACCGTATCATTGTCTTCAATAAATGTTCGTTTACTACCGTCATTAAGGGTTATAGGCTTTGTTCCTTGCCAGGCAAGTTCCAACATAGATCCATAAGAATCAGGTGTTGGTCCAGAAATGGTTCCACTGCCCATCAAATCACCACTATTCACTTTACAACCATTTACGGTATGGTGTGCCAATTGCTGTGCCATGGACCAATACATATACTTGAAATTCGATTTCGAAACGGTCGTAGATATCCCTTCAGCCGTAACAATATCGACTTCCAGGTCGATATCAAAACTATGATTGCCATCAAGCGTTAGATAGGGCAGGGGTGCCGGTTCCTGTTTCGGACCTTTGCATCTAAAAGGTTTTAAAGCATCTAGGGTTACTATCCAAGGCGACATTGAAGAGGCAAAATTTTTGGCCAGGAAGGGACCCAAAGGTACATATTCCCATTTTTGTATATCTCGGGCACTCCAGTCATTGAATAATACTACACCAAAGATATACTCTTCTGCCTTTGCAACGGGGATAGGTTCTCCCATCTTATTGGCATCTGTGGTGATAAAAGCCATTTCCAATTCAAAATCGACTAATCTAGATGGCCCAAAAACAGGTTTTTCCGCTTCTTTGGGCAAGGTTTGACCTATTGGTCTATAAATAGGTACCCCACTTGGGATAATCGTAGAACTTCTTCCATGGTATGCTACAGGAAGATGTAGCCAATTGGGCAATAAGGCATTTTCAGGGTCACGAAACATACTACCTACGTTGGTTGCATGTTCTCTACTCGAATAAAAATCGGTATAATCACCAATTTGGACGGGTAATTGCATTTCAATCTCATTCAGTGCAAAGAGTATAATGCTTTTATGGGCGTCATTGTTTTTTAAGGTATCGTTTCCAATATCAAATACCTCACTGATACGATTACGTACCAAACGCCAAGTTTTTTGCCCGTCCGAGATAAAGTCGTTCAAGGTGTCTTGAAGAAAGATATCATCGGTCAGCGGAATTCCATCGAAATAACCCAATTGATGCATCGCGCCTAAATCTATGGCCGTGTCACCGATACGCGTACCTATGGTGATAATATCATCCCGGGTCAAAAATACCCCAAAGGGAATATTTTGTATTGGAAAGTCAGTTTGGTCAGGAGTAGGTATCCAAGTTTTTTTAGCGGGATCGTTTGCAGGTATCGACATATTTTAATTGTTAATTTATATTTGATAAATTCCATATCAAATATATTATTTTCCATGAATAACCAACTGGCAATTTGTATTTTTACCGTTCATTTAACAGAACAGCACATATGCAACGCGATCAACTCATTTTTGACTTAATAAAAGCTGAGGAAGAAAGGCAACTGAATGGAATTGAGCTTATTGCTTCCGAGAACTTCACTAGCCCTCAAGTTATGGAAGCTGCCGGTTCGGTACTTACCAACAAATATGCCGAGGGATATCCAGGAAAAAGATATTATGGGGGGTGCGAAGTGGTAGATCAGGTTGAGCAGATTGCGATAGATAGGGCCAAGGAATTATTCGGTGCGGCATATGCCAATGTACAGCCTCATTCCGGTTCACAGGCCAATGCTGCCGTTTACCATGCATTTTTGAAACCGGGTGATAAGATTTTGGGGTTTGATCTTTCGCACGGTGGTCATTTGACCCACGGATCGCCTGTAAATTTTTCGGGTAAGTTATATAATCCGGTTTTTTATGGGGTAGATGCGGAAACAGGCGTGTTAAATTATGATACCATTCAGGAAATTGCCTTAAAGGAAAAACCTAATCTGATCATCGCAGGGGCTTCAGCTTACTCACGTGATATGGATTTTAAACGTTTTCGCCAAATCGCGGATAGTGTTGATGCCATTTTAATGGCCGATATCGCACATCCTGCAGGGCTGATCGCTAAGGGAATTCTTAATGACCCTATTCCCCATTGCCATGTTGTAACGACGACCACGCATAAAACCTTACGGGGACCTAGGGGAGGATTGATTCTTATGGGACAGGATTTTGATAATCCTTTTGGAATTCGATTAAAGAACGGAAATCTAAGGAAAATGTCCGCGCTACTCGATTTAGCCGTTTTTCCCGGTAATCAAGGCGGACCGTTAGAGCATATCATCGCGGCCAAGGCGATCGCTTTCGGTGAGGCATTGACCGATGAATATTTGAACTATATGCTCCAGGTGAAGAAAAACGCCGCAGCTATGGCCGTTGCATTCGTTGCCAAAGGATATAATATAATTTCTGGAGGAACCGACAACCATATGATGTTGATCGATCTGCGCAATAAGGGAATCACTGGAAAGGATGCAGAAAAAGTATTGGTCAAGGCCGATATTACCGCAAACAAGAATATGGTTCCTTTTGATGACAAATCACCGTTTGTAACATCGGGTATACGTTTCGGTACCGCTGCGATAACGACAAGGGGCTTAAAAGAGAACGAAATGAAAACCATTGTGGACTTGGTGGACCGCGTACTTACCAATCCCGAAAACGAGGAAATCATTACGCAGGTCAAGGGTGAAGTTAATGGTTTAATGAAGGGCAGGGCACTTTTCAATGCCTAACGATCTTTTGAAGAAACTATTCGTTTAACATATGTAAATCCTCATAAATGAATTTGGCATTGTTCAGGTCATATATTACCGCATCTTTCTCTGAATCAAAATAAAGGGCCCAATAACTGGAATAGTTTTTCTGGGTCTTTTCGGTATTCGCAATAACCAGATCTGCGGGTATGATCTCTTCCTCAAAAACAGCTACGAAAATCTCATAGGGTATTTCTACATTTCCTTTGGTCAATTGTAGGTAGTGTTTTTCCAGATTAAGGAAAATATTATCCAATTGATCGGATATACTTTTATTGTAGATTTTATTGATAATTATACTGGTATCTTTAAGGTTGATCAAAAACTCATCTACATCGAAAGAAACATCATTGACCTCTTCCAACAATTGGATTTCTTCGGCAAGGGAGTATTTAAAATGATTAAAAGATCCCCAAACTTGTTTCGATGAATGTATGACCATGTCCATCAAGGTCAAATTACAGTTCATTTCTATGACCAAATTGATTTGTTTGTCGTTTGAAGAGTTATCTCGTACGGAAATATTCGAGAAAAAATGCTTTTCAAGGGTATTTATAAAATGGGAAAGCCCATTGAATGACACCTCTTTGGTTTTCCTTACCGGAAGGCGGTTTTCGAAATCCTCTGGGTTAAAAGACATAAACGAAGCGTAATTGGGTTTGGAATAACCACAAATTTACTTCTATGTATGGCCAATAGTACTTATGAAAACCTTATTTTTTATGAGGTTTTCCTTGAAATCGATAATCAATATATGTAAAAGTCTGAAAAACAGACTTTTATAAAATCAATAAAATTGTTAAAATTTTGGATTATATGAACCCTCGTTTTCTGGCCTCCTCAATAAGCTCTATATCGTTGCCATGTTCAATACCAAAAAGTTGCTTCAATTGTCTTTTTCTGGATTCGACCGTAGTAGGTGCCACCGAGATCAAGGGACCGATATCCTTGGTGCGTGTTCCGGTAGAGATATAATGTAAGATCTTTTTATCGGTTTCGTCTACAAGGTCAAAATCATTGGCCATTTTTTTACGGATGGCCGATAAGGCACTGGCCGTGTAATAAGGTGGCCGGTCTAATACGGTTCGTACCATTGCACACAACGATTTCTCATCGATTTCCGATTTTACCATATACCCATCAGGGTCTACCGTTTTAAATAGGCTATTTATACGGTAACTATCACTAAAAGAGGACATAAAGACAACTTTTGAGGAAGGCACTTTCTTTCTCGCATAAATGCCTATATCCTCACCACTTCGAGTGTCGTTTGAATGGGCTGGAAAGAGCGATATATCCAATAAGAGAATATCGTAGGGAACCGAACGGGCGGAAAAATCAATTTTCTCTATTGCCCCTTCAAAAGTGTTTACGGTATCTACCTTTACTTCAAATCCGTCAAATTCTGAACCCTCCAATATATATTTATACCCCATGGCCGTCATGGCATGGTCGTCTACCGATAAAAGTCGTACGGTCTTCATAATTCCCCTATTAGTACTATCCTATTTTCTTTAAATCCTGCTGTTCATCCATCATCCGAGGTAGTGTTACTTCATCCTCAAGGGGCAAGTGCAAGGTTATTTTCGTTCCCTTATTTAGCTCACTTTCAATTCCCCAGGTACCACCAAGTTTGCTTACCCTTGAATCAATGTTTCGCATACCAATTCCTTTTTTGCCAGACTTCGTTACATACCCTTTACCATCATCGGCAATGGTCACTGTTAATATGGAATTCGTACGTACAAAACTAACCAAAATATTCTTACATTCCGCGTGTTTTACGGCATTTTGCATAATCTCTTGCACCATACGATAAAGGTTGATTTTGATTTCCCCTTTCATGGCATCCCAATCATAGGAATCATCAAACTCAAAAGTAAAGTGAAGGCCATTCGCACTGCTAATGTTCTTCAATAATTCTTGGATTGAATTGATAAAATTATTGATTTTGTGATAGGCTGCATGACTTAATTCATGGGATATGGCACGTACTTCACCCTCAACATTCTGTAAGGCCGCAATGGCTTTTGCCCTTTCGGCTATGGCTTCTTCATTGTTTATTTTGTTCAAACCGGTAAGTACCATTCGGGCACCCAACATCTTGCCGAGAACGCCGTCGTGCAATTCCTCCGAAATTCGTTTTTGTTCCGCTTTTTTCGTCTCCTCTATTTTTTGTTTTTGGGACAACATCAGATCAAATATTTCCTGGTTACTAGCCTGTTGCTGTTGTTGGAATCGTAACGCTTGGTTTTTGGCCCGTTGATAGATGATGACATAGACTGCTACCCCCAATAAAAAGATGCCGAATGCTACGCCCGTCCAGATTTGTTTTTTACGTGCAAGCGCTTCATTTTCGGCAATAAACTCGTCGGTTTCAAAGCGAATACGGGTAAACTTATTACGATTCTGTCGTTCTACCTGTACTAAACTATCGGATAGTGCAATGTAGTCCTGTGTATAGTTAAGGGTGTTTTTGGGATCGAGTCGGGCCAATAGCCCGAGGGAGGCCAACAAACGTTTATTGTTAGATGCTTCTAACGCATAGGTTTTGGCCTTTTGGGCACTGGCCAAGGCGTTTGCCGTATCTTTTTGTGACAAATAGAATTCGGCGAGGGTAAACTGGCTTAAAGATAGCCCTTCGATATCACCTACTTCTTCCCAAATTTGAAGGGCCGTTTCCAATTCCTTTTTTACCCGGAGCGTATCCCCCAAGTTAAAACGGGTAAATGTCAAATTATCCAAATAGCGCGCATACTCCTTTGGTCGATGAAATCTTAAACTGTCGTAAGTGTTCAAGGCCCTCCCGTAATATTCTTTGGCTTTTTCAAAATCCCCTTGGTCCTTAAAGACATTGCCAATATTATTCTGCAATTGGCTACTATAAATTTTCCGTTCTTGTTCACCGTCAATTCTGCCGAGAAATTCATCAGCTGTATTAAAATAAGTCAAGGATCGATCAAACTCCTTTAGCTCCTTTGAAATCGATCCTAATAAACTGTAACAGTTATAAAGCCTAAAATTTTCATCTAAAGGCTTTAACAATTCAATGGCCTTAAAGGCATTGATCTCGGCCCCCGTATAATCTTTGATTTCCGTTTGTATAGCTGCCATGTTATAGAATACTCTACCTGACAATAAATTATTGTCCAAATCATCAAATAACTTTTGAGCCTCGGAATAATGGAAAAAGGCACTGTCCTTTACAGCAATTTTATCGAAAAAAGAGGCCAAATCCCAATGGGCATACGCTTCCGTTAGTGTATCCTTGACCTTTTTTGCCAATGCAAGGGATTTTTGGTTGATAGACCTAAACCGTATGGAATCCATGAGTTTAAAATAGGCAAAGGAGAGTCTAGAATAATAGATGTTCTTTAAACTATCGGATTCACTCATGTTAGTTGCCTTAAGGGCTTTCTCCAAGAACTTGGCTCTTTCTTCTTTTGCGAACTCGGTATTTCTGCCTTGTTCAACCAAACTTAAAACACTATCGTTTTCAATACTTAGGCCGACTTCCGGATCTTTATTGGTGTGGGTACAGGAATTCATGGCCAAGGAAAAATAGATCCATAGCAATATTGAAATTATCAGTGGAATTATAGTTGGTTGTATTCTGAACATTATACTACTAATGTAAACAAAAAGGTCCTAATCTTTGAAAGATCAGGACCTTTTTGTTTCGATAAGAAATCTATATTATGCTTCCCGTTCGTCTTTATCATGAGAGCAATCATCACAATAGGCAATAGCTTCCCGTTCGTCTTTATCATGAGAGCAATCATCACAATAGGCAATAGCTTCCCGTTCGTCTTTATCATGAGAGCAATCATCACAATAGGCAATAGCTTCCCGTTCGTCTTTATCATGTGAGCAATCATCACAAGCCACAGCTTCCCGTTCGTCTTTATCATGTGAGCAATCATCACAGGCCACCGCTTCCCGTTCGTCTTTATCATGTGAGCAGTCGTCACAGGCCACCGCTTCCCGTTCGTCTTTATCATGTGAGCAATCATCACAAGCCACAGCTTCCCGTTCGTCTTTATCATGTGAGCAATCGTCGCACGTGATTACTTCTTGTTCTTGAATTTCATTTTCTGTTGTTGTAGCCATTAATCCCATCGTCAAGGCAACTACTGCTAAAATACCTAGTGCTCTTCTCATAATCTTAAATTTTGTTTTTATTAGTGGTTTTAGTTTATTATGTTGTAAAACTAATACCCTTCCGAAGGGAAAAGGGGTAGGTTAAAAAGGTGTGAGTAATTGACCGGGTTTTAGGAGTATATCACTCGGTTTTGAGAGAATTTAATCAATTAACAGCCGGAATGGTGTTTTTTGATAAATGATCCTTTACGTCATCCACATTGGTTTTGTAGGACTTTGAAAAGGGTAATTGCAAGTTCCGCAGATTTAGGGTACAGACCGACTTGCCATAACTAATCCCTGAAATGTAGTTCGTATTCACGATATAACTCTGATGGATACGGATAAATCCTTGGGGTAATTGATCCTCGAAGGTTTTCAAGGTTTTATAGGCATGTACAATACTGCCATCTTTCATCACAAATTCCGTTGTATTGTTGTCCGCTTTAAGATACAGAATATCCCGGGTGTTCAGGTATTGGAAATCGCGATACGATTTTAAACAAATGGTTTCTGGCCGCAAATTAACTTGGGCAGGCTCGGGCATGTATTTCTTAAGACGCAACAAGGATTTGCGAATATCAAATTCGTTATAAGGTTTTAACCAATAATCGAAAAACCCATTCTTAATGGCCTGATAGGCGTATTCCTTGGTCTTTGCTATGCCTATGAAGATGGGTAGATTCTTGATATACTGGTGTAATTCCATGACCATTTGAAAATATTCCGAAGCATTTTCATTCAGGTTCACAAAAACGACGTCGGGGGTAAATTTTAATATAGAATTTAGACCGTCGTTACTATTTTTAGCTAAGGCAACGCACGAAAAATCCCCATATTCTTCCAAAAAATGCTGCAATTGCAGATTGGAAGTGGCGTCAGAATCGATAATGGAGTAATTGAAATCCAATGTATTAGCTATTTAATAGCAAAGTTATGACAGTGGGTGGACCGGGGGCTTAGGAAAACCTTATAAAAAATAAGGTTTGTCTTTATAATTTACAAAATTATAATTGAATGAAAGAAAATACTTCTAAATAGCTATGAATTTATAACAATCTAATCTTCAGACGTATATTCATAAGCCCCGATATCCGGATTGTCCGTTCTACTGGTGCCTAGAATATCAAAAGGTACCTTTAGGGCATTTTCTAAAAGGGCTTTGTCCCTAGCCGAAGAGGCTTCCCCTATCCAGAATTTATTTCGTATAACATCCTTAAAATCAGTATTTTGATTTAGATATACATTATTATATTTGGTAATATCAGTAAAATCGTACAAAATATCATCTGAGAATTGACCGGCGGAATCCGTGAATTTTATAAGGGAATGGTCGAAAGTAAAATTAAAAGCATTCGATTCGTTATGTTGAAGTGAAATTTCAATAAGTGCACTACCATCTATGATACAATTATTGAATTGGGCCGAAACCAGATCCCCTGAATCCGTGGCGGTGTAATTGCCGAGATAGAGCGCGGTCCCTTTCCTTTGACCGTGTGACCAATAATTGGCAATGGTACAATGGGTAAATTCATAACGACCACCAAGTTCGCATCGTAACGCATTACGGCCAGCACCTCCCAAAACGGTATTTTCCGCAATCACATAGGCGCCTTTGGCCCACAGGTTGGTACTCGAACTATTATGTAGTTTTGTATTTCGAAGCGTCAGGGTAGGGGTTTGCAACATACCATCTCCCACAACCATAAGTGCTACAGTAGCATTTTTAAGGGTCGCATACGTTATAGTATTATCCATACTACCTTCTGCGATCCAAATAGTACCCCATTGTGCAGGAATTTCCGAATACTCGGGTTCTAAACGGTCTCCTTCGAGAATTACCTCATTTTCTAAAAGCTCTTGATCTAAACTTTGACTTCCATTAATTTGTAGGGAAGCCCCGTTTTCAATATAAATGCCGGAGTCTTTATGAAAATGGATGCGGCTCCCTGCATCTATGAGTAAGGTCTTGTTTTCCGGGACAACAGCATATCCATAGACCACATAAGGTTTATCCTTATTGAAATGTAATTGGTCATCCTTTAAATAAAACCCTTCCACTTGAACAGGCGCCCCATTTAAACCCATTTCTAAATCAAGGGTTTCCTTGGTACCGTCAGCCAAGGTCGCGGGATAAAGAAAAACAGCGTCTTTGACCAAGGTTACCAATTGTACCTCCTGTGTGGTCATCCCACCTTCAAAAGCAATAGCATCGATATATAAAAATTCGTTTTCCATACCCTTGGAAAGTTCTACCGTGGTTTCAATAAAAATGTAGAGGCTATCTTGGGCCAAAATAGGGATGTTCGTAAATTCCTTTCCGGCAACCCCATCCACATTCAATCTATAAAAACTATTCTGGCCTTGTTTTAAGCGTATGGTAGGAATCTCGATGGCATCCCGATTCGTATTATATACTTTTAAGGTATATGTGCTGCTGGAAATATTGGAAAATACGGTATCTAGAAATACGGTGTCTTTGGAAAACTCCAAATTACCGGGATTTGGGGTGTACTCAAAATCCTTTCTGCAGGAGCTCCAGATCATCAAAATGATCAGAGCAGATAAAAGCAATATGATCCGCTGCATAGTTACCGTCCATTAATCAGGTACAAAGATACTTTTTATAGCCTCTGAGATACGAATGGGTTTTAAGGTCAAGGCATTAAGCAAGCACCATTCAGTAAGGGAACGTACCAAAAGCTGATTTGTTTCATGATGGTACATTTCCACACAACGCACAGAAATAGCCCCTTTCGTATTCGCGATAAACGTCCTAACTAAAATCTCATCGCCTTCGACTGCGGAACTGAAATAGTCTATTGTGTGTTTTTTGACCACCCAAAGAATACCTGCCTTCATTTCATCAGGTGCGACCGTTTGCCAATGTTCTTTTGAAATATCCTGGATCCATTGCACATAGCGTACATTGTTGACATGGTTTAATTCATCCAAATCCTTTTTGGTGACCTTGATTCTTTTTTCGTAGGACTCCATTATTTCTTGATCATTTTCACCTCGAACAATGTATCCCAGTTTTTCCCGGTAACAAAAAAGGTTTTCCGCTCGGGATGATACGCCACTCCATTAAGCACATCCAGTTCTTTATGTTGGGTGACTTTTTCCTTTAATCCCCCAAAATTTATGACACCTTCAATAGCCCCGCTTTGGGCATCGATGATCATCATACTGGGTTTTTGGTATACATTGGCATAGATTTTTCCATCTACGTACTCCAATTCATTGGCCATATTGAATACAGATTTATTGGTGACGATTTCAATATAGTCTTCTTCGGCAAGTGTTTCGGGGTTTAAAAACCATATTTTTTCAGTACCATCGCTCTTATAAATTTTTTGATTATCATGGCAAAGTCCCCATCCTTCCTTGCTTTCACCATATTGAAAACTACCAGTTTTTACGAATTTTTCAAGATCATATATTAAACCAATTCCGCTTTGCCAGGTGAGTTGATAGATTTTCCCGTTCATGATGGTGATCCCTTCTCCGAATTGGGAAGCTTCCAAATCTATTTGCTTTAGTACTTCCCCTGTTTTGAAATCGACTTTTCTTAACGAAGATTTTCCCTTTTTACCTGTGCTTTCATAAAGTACCCCTTCATAAAATTCCAAACCTTGTGTATACGCTTTTATATCATGGGGGTATTCTTCGATGATTTCATAAGTATATAATGCGGGTGGGTGTGGGGCCAGTACTTTAATGTTCTTGGAAACTTCAGCGCTGCTATCATCGTAGTTGATAGTTGCCTTTAAGGTTTTATTGCCCAAGGTGGTGAGGTCGAACGTTATTTTATTCCCATTTACTTCGAGTGCTTTGCCATCGATTGCGTAGGACACCGAGGTAATGGATTTATCTTTTTTGTTTTTGATGGCAACGCCTACGGTCTCATGCTGTTGAAAATCGGTTTTGTTGCCTTCCAACTGAATTTCGAACAATGAAGTGGGGTTGGTATTTCCGCTCCCACAAGCCATAAAGAGCAATAACATATGGCAAGCGACAAGAGATTTAAAGGGATTCATGTAACTATAATTTTGAAGAATAAGGGATTTTACACTTTTGGTTTAAATGGCCAAGGGCTTAAACCACTGAATGAATTCGTCCCATCGGCCATAAAATGGGCAAGTTACTTGATAAAAATTAGAAATTAAAAAGATTCATTGAATTTTGGTTGGGACCCTTATGGTCCTAAGAACAATCTCATTTCTTTACCATATGGGTTTTAAGTTCTTTATACTATGGTTATGCGGATTGTTGCGCTTTCGCAGAAATCAGTTCATGATTGTTGAATTTGGGCAAGAGGATGAATAATGCCCTCAATGTGAATCAAGGTGTTGACCTAAAAAGGAATGGACATGGTAAAGGCCTTTAATTTTCATCAACCAATTAGCTTTTAGGAATGTTTGGAAGCGGTTTCTTCATTTTATAATGATACCAAACGATGATTCCGGTAATAGGATCTTCAGAACAGCACCTGTTCTTTCCGAACTAAAAATGGGGACATGCAACGTTCAAAAAATTTATTCGAATTGACCAAAATCATTGCTTGGAAGGGTGGTTTTTAGATAAATTTCAACAAAATTTTAATTTTATTCCGGCATTATGGAAACCATTAAGTTCGTCAGGGAAAACAAAAAGGAACGGGAGTTTGCCTTTGAGGTTAGAAAACGGGTACGTGCCTATTTTAAAGACAATAATAAATCTATTTATGGCAATTATACTATGTACCTGAAGTCGGTTGTTATATTATGTATTTATATAGTGCCTTTTATCATCTTGCTCACCACGCCAGTATCGGCATGGACCGCATTGGGTTTAGCCATTATCATGGGTATAGGGGAGGCCGGGGTCGGTATGTCGATCATGCATGATGGGGTGCACCATGCCTATTCTTCAAAAAAATGGGTAAATGATCTCGCTTCGTCTACCATGTTCCTCCTTGGCAGTAATATCTTTAATTGGAAAATTCAGCATAACATAAAGCATCATACGTTCACCAATATTTTCAATTATGATCCGGATATTTCAAACCTAAAGATTATACGTTTGTGCGAATACGGTCCACTAAAAAAGTACCATCGATATCAGCATTTCTACGCCTTTCCACTTTATGGACTTATGACATTTGCCCGGTTGTTCGGTGAAATCGGAGTTTTGTTGGAGTATAACAAAAAAGGCATCACCGAAGAACAGAATGTAGATCCAACATGGCAGTTGATAAAACTTATAGCCATTAAAATCGTCTACTTTGCAGTTATCATAGGTCTGCCCTTATATTTTACCGATTTTGCTTTTTGGCAGATATTGATTGGTTTTATTGCCCTGCATATCACCGCTGGAATGATCATGAGTACGGTATTTCAAATGGCACATGTGGTTGAAGGTACGCATCAACTACTTGCAGATAAGGACCAACAAATCAAAAACGATTGGCTGGTACACCAATTAAATACCACTTCGGATTTTGGTAGAAGGAACGGTCTGTTCAGCTGGTATATTGGTGGGTTGGATTTTCAAATCGAGCACCATATATTTCAAAATATATGCCATGTACATTACCCTGCCATTGCCAGTATTATTAAGGCCACTGCTGAAGAATATGGATTTACCTATAACCTGAAACCCAATGTTTTCAGTGCCCTTGCTTCCCATTTTCGAAGATTGAAAGAGTTGGGCAAGATAAAACCACCTACATCATTGCCAAATTTGGCAACTGTTCAGTAGTTATTATACAATTGCGCCAATGGCATAAATGCGTTAAATGGTTGCCATTCTAATTGTTATTCTTGAAGATTATTCAAGGAAATATATTCAGTCACATTTTGAAAAGTATCAACCCAATAGTCTTGTTCATTCTCCTTAAGAAAGGTCAACAATTCGGTTAATGCTTCCATGGAAACATTCAAATATCCCCCACCGACACTGTGAAACATAAAAGTAGCTATTGTGCCATTTTTCCTCGCTTCTTTTACATAAGCGATTAGTTCTTTTCCATCCTCGTTATCTACATCCCAACTGGGCATATAATATACATCCACTTCAGCCATGTTTTTAGGTATTGGGCCATCACTTCTAGCTGCGGTGAATAATTCCCTTACGATAAAAACATATGAAGTGTCACCTTGAACTTCATAATTGGAACATGTATAGGCATAGGTTCGGTTCGTATTCCCATCAACCGCCTTTAAAAGGGAATTGGCAGTATACAATTCTGATTTTATCCTTTCTAAAGTGTATGAGTTTAAATCATATTCAGGTTTGACCCAATCATGTATTTTACCATCGCATGGATGAAATAGTGAATGATTTCCGAGTTCGTGACCAGATTTAACAATATTTCTCCATTCCGATGTTCGCTCTTGCAGGGAGCTGGAATTTCCTGGGCAATAAAAGGTTCCCTTTGTATTAAATGAATCTAACAAGGGTATGGCCTTATCAAGATGCGAATCTTGCCCATCATCAAAAGTTAGACATACTGCAGCCTTTTTATTTTTGGGCCATTTGAAGTTTTTATTGATTTCTTGGGAATATGAAATTCCAGTAATTACAAGGGAAAAAATTAAAAGACAGGTTATGTTTCTCATTATTTTGCTTTTTAATTGGTATTTTGAAACGTACCATTTTCAAGTTACGACTAATTATATTTATGTAATAATATTATTTTTAGTACCACCTGTTAAGTGCATTATATTACTTGGGCAACATAAGTGTTAATTTCTGGCATAGACCAGGTGTTAATTCTGTCCTTGTGCAGTTATAAGAATCCCATTTCTCAAACAAGACTGTTGTTTACCACGGAAGATTAAGATGCTTTACTTCATTTTGATAAAAATCCTCCAGTGTATCAACAACTTCCCTTGAAATCGGGTTGTTTGCACTTTCCACATTACTTGTTAACTGAGCTACATTCGCATTTCCTGGGATTACTGTGGAAACGGCATCATAGGCCAGACAAAATGAAATTGCTTTTTGTGCAAGATTATTATTTGCCTGGACAATTTCTTTTACCCTATTAACCAGATGTGCCCTGGTTTGAATATCCTGTCTGGACCAGCGGCTTCTGATGTCATAAAAGGTGCTTTCAGCGTTGTACTTCCCAGACAACCAACCTGAATCGAGAGGGATTTTACCTATGACACCAACTTCTTTTTCCATTGCTAAATCAAAAGCCTGTGATGAATCCTGATGTAGCATATTGAAAAAAACCTCAATCACTTTAGCATTAGTGGTGTTCAATAGCAGCTTTATATCTTTATAAGTGTCTAAAGATGCTCCATATGCTTTTATTTTTCCCTCGTCAATTAATCGTTCCAAGATCTCATAATGGTCATTTTTATTGCCATCGAGAAACTCGGAAGGTGGATTATGGACAATAAGCGAATCAACATAATCAACTTGTAACCTTTTTAGGCTTCCCTCCAAAGAATCCCGAATATAATCCGAATTGAAATTAGTGATTCCCGAATCAGTATGTCCGAATTTTGTATTGATTACAATTTTACTTTTATCAATACCCTTCAGTGCTTTACCAAGTCTTTCTTCACTTGTGCCATTTCCATAATTTGGTGCCGTATCAAAAAAATTGATCCCGTATTCCAATGATTTTTCAATTAGTTCCAAAGCATCTTTTTCTGACATACCCTGATATCCTGAATTATGTCCCAACTGCCATCCACCAAGTCCAATTTCAGAAACCAGGGGCGTATTATTGATGTATCTATTATATTTCATAATGATTAATTTGGTTAATGGGCCAAGTAAGCTATTATTATATTGTGCAAATTCATACAAACCCTGTCAAATCAAAAGTTGCATAACGGTTATAAAATGTTGGCGGTAGTTTTATCGGTTATCTGAGCAAATCCGTATATTGAATATATACCCCAAGCAAAATGTGCCATATTAAATAATGCCCAAGGCGAATTGAAAGCGTTGCCAAAAAACCGGCTTTACGATACCATATTGCCTGTAAAAAATTCATTAAGAGACCTGTAAATAAACTATATGTAAGGAGTAGAACATTCCCTTCTGGAAGTTGTTCTAAAGGTTCCCTGATTGCTGTGAGTATAGCTCCTGCCCAGAAAAATGTATTATAATATTCCCCGTCCTTGTACCAATTCCCAAATAGTAAAATAAGGGTAAGCGGTATAAGTCTATAAAATACCTCCACTTCGAACGCCCCGGAAATATATATAAAAATCGAATATGGGAAAGGTTGAACAAAGGGCGGCAGCTCTTGATAAGGTTCAGGATGTAATATTGATTTGAAAACTAAAACATCCAATATGCCAAAAACAATACCTATTGCAATTGGAAATAAGAACCTCTTTTTATGGGTAATATTATCCTGCCAAAAATTTGGCAGTTTTGCTTTTTCCTGAAAAAATAAAAAGGGTATCCCAATGAGTAATATTAAAATATTTGTAACCTCCCAAACCCGAAGGAATTTAAAATTTGAGAAAATAGCATTACCATAGAAAATCCCGACACATGCGACACAAAGAAGAATAGAATAGGTTATCAAATTATTTTTAATACTCTTTGTCATATTACTTGATATATCGTTCTAAAAATTTCAGCCTACGAACTATATGAATACTTGTATCTATATTCCTAATCTGTAACTAATAATTTGTTTCTAAAATTTCAACAAAGAAGTTTTTGTCAATTTGTAGGGTCGCGAGATCACCTCCTAACTCCTTCGTTTTCCAATCGCCACTGGGGTTTAGCCAAAGGCTTTTTCCTTCAACAAAAATGCGTATCGGCATGACAAATCCGTCAACTACATTTGTATATCTATAGCTTAATTTACCGTCCTTAATCCCATATTCCAAAACCGGAAGCATAGTGGTACGTAAATATTGGTTGAAAATCGCGGTAAGATCCAGCCCGGTTTTGTCACTGAGGTATGTTTCAATTTGGTTTGAGGTAACGGTTTGGTGGTAAAAATCAGCGTTCAACCCTCGTAAAATCTGGCGCCACTTTTCATCATCGCCGACCAATTGGCGAATGGTATGTAGCATATTGGAGCCTTTGTAATACATATCGCCCGAGCCTTCCTTATTTACCCCATAAGGGCCGATGACCGGAATGTCGTTTTTAATGTTCCTCCGCAATCCAATAACATATTCCTCCGCTGCCGCGGTACCAAAATGGTAATCCAAAAAAAGATTTTCGGAATAGGAGGTAAAGCCTTCGTGTACCCACATATCGGCAACATCCTCATAGGTAATATTATTGGCAAACCATTCATGTCCAGATTCATGTACGATGATAAAATCGAATTGTAATCCCCAACCTGTGCCCGAAAGGTCACTGCCCAAATACCCATTTTGATACTGGTTGCCATAAGTGACCGAACTTTGGTGCTCCATACCCAAGTAGGGCACCTCGACCAATTTATAACCATCTTCATAGAAAGGGTAGGGGCCGAACCAATGTTCAAAGGCCCTAAGGGTCATAGGGGCTTGTTTAAATTGTTTTTTTGCTTGGTCTAAATGGTCGCGCAACACGTAATAGTCCATATCCAACAAACCTTTTTCCCCTTGGTATTTTTCGCCAAAATGGATATAATCCCCAATATTCACGTTCACCCCATAATTATTAATTGGGTTGGCAACGAACCAATGGTAGGTATTAGTAGCTTTGTCGACTTTGCGCAAGCGGCCGTTCGATATATTCATAAGGCCTTTGGGTGCTTTAACGATTATGGCCATACTGTCGACCTCGTCGTACATATGGTCTTTATTGGGCCACCAAACGCTGGCGCCAAGACCTTGACAACTGGTGGCGATGAAATGTTTGCCATTACCATCTTTTTTCCATGAAAAACCACCATCCCATGGGGCACGAATAGCCTCCTTAGGATGTCCCGAATAATACACGATTATTGTATTATAATCCCCTTTTTTCTGCTTCTTTTTAAGCTTGATGAAATGGGCATTTCCATTGCTGGTTATCCGCAGGGATTTCCCATCTTGGGTTACCTTATCGATTTTCAGTGGGGGTTGTAGGTCGATCTGCATAATTTTTTGTTCATCCAATACCCGATACCGGATAAGATTACTGCCCGCAATGAATTTTTCATCGGGTCGTACCTCAATATTTAATTCGTAATAATTCAAATCCCACCACGCTCGTTCAGGGGATATGCTGCCTCTTAAGGTGTCTTGGGCCGTAAAAGTTTGACTTATGGCGAAGTATGATGCCAAAAAAGCCATGAGTACCACCGAGGATTTAATTCTTATCATATTCTATCTCAAAATCTCATTAGGGAAAACTACCACACTTTCATGTCCGTTGACCCCGACCGAGGAAATTCCGAAGAGATAATTATCGACTACGATACCATCGAGTGTGAATTCAGAGACATTGCCTACATATCGGCTATAATCCCAAGTGGGCGAGGTCGTATCCCTCCAGTAGATCTTGTAACCCACCGCACCATCGACCATACTCCATTGTAATTTTGTCGAGGGCTCAACGATACCCCCGATCTTCACTTCCTTGGGAGCGGGCGGTGCCCAGGCAATGGAGGCCAGATTGATCGCGTTTACTGCGGTCAATTTTCTGGCATAGTCAAAGTCGACATGTTCCAAAACGTCCCCATAGGCAATTCCGTTTTCCGTTCTGATATCCTGATGTTGTTGGCTGTAGTTCTCATGGGCTTCCATAATACGAATTCCGGCATAACCGGCATCATTGAAAGGTCTATGGTGCCCACCACGGCCGAAACGATCCAATCGATATACCATCTTCGGGTTTAGCTCGGGCATATAGGCTTGGGTGGTTTTATGCACATAGCGGGCCAATTGGCGTGAGATACCATCGACCTCACCCCCGTAAAAACGTCTGGCATTGCGTTCTTTTTCAGTTTCTGTCGGAGGCACGGGTTCTGAGAAAATCCGGAATTCCCGGTTATCGATGACCCCATCGACCCCTTTGATGTTTCCGATCATATCGTTGTTCAAAATACCAATAATCTCCCAGCCTTTCGTCTTGGCAAAGGCAGCCAGGCCCTTACCGCCATAAAGCCCTTGTTCCTCACCAGAAAGTCCTACGTAGATAATACTGTTATCAAATTTGTAGTTCGATAGTACGCGCGCAGCTTCCATTGTACCCGCCATACCGCTGGCATTGTCGTTGGCCCCTGGGGAATCTGTGGTATAATCCGTTGGGTCACTTACCCTTGAGTCGATGTCCCCACTCATGATGATAAAGCGATTGGGGTACCTGGCGCCCCATTGGATCGCCACTACATTAACCACCATCACATCATGAACGATGCGTTGATTATCCCCTTTTTTTACCAAATCTTTTTGATAGAAAACCTCCAAACAGTCCCCACAGGCTTTTGAGGTTTCTTCAAATTGACTTTTTATCCATCGGCGCGCCGCACCTATGCCCCGTGTTTGGGAAACAGTATCGCTCAAGGTATGCCGGGTTCCAAAATTGGTCAACGCAGTGACATCGGCTTCTATGCGATTTGCTGATACGGCATTGATAATGTCGTAAATACGGCTATCGGTTTGGGAACAGATAAGGAATGGAACTAGGAGAAAAAGGGAGAAAAGTGTTTTTTTCATTATATAGCGGTAATTTTCAATATAGTAATGGTATTAAAGGTGATGGCTGGTTCAATTTCCGATGATTTGGAAATGGAATTGTTTATTCCGTAAACCGTTCTAATAAACCACGAACATATTTTATACCATCAATATAGAATTTTGCGTGTGTTTTTTGTCGCCCCACTTTTACGGTTACTGTACTTTCAGGAAGCTCCTGAAACATAAATTCATCGGTCCAATCATCACCAATGGCAAAGACAAAATCATAATCCCCTTCTCCTAATACACGCACGGTTGCCCGACCTTTATTGACATTGCTACTTTTAATCTCCATCACCTTGTTGCCATTCAATACACTTAAATCGTCGTTTGCGATCAGACTGGTCAACACGGTATTGAGCTCATTGGCCCTAAGATTTCCGAAATCAGGGTCCGTTTTTCGGTAATGCCAAGCGAGGGAATAGGTTTTTTCCTCAATAAAACTACCGGGCGTACGGTCGACGAAGGATTCCAAGACGGGGCGAATTTTTTCCATCCAGTCATTTTTTACGTTTTCGAGCATTCTGAAATCCTCGCCATTTTGTGAAATCCATACCCCATGCTCTACGATCATATTATATTTCTTGGGTAAGAACCATTTGGTAAACGTATCCTTATCACGACCACTGACTAAATAAATATCAGTGTTTTTCAAGCTGACCAAAGCATCCAAAAGGGCATACAACCCTTTATCGGGGCCTGCTTTTTGGGGATCAACATGAAAACCGGAAAGCGTTCCGTCGTAATCCAAGAACAGCAATCGTTTCTTGGCTTTCTTAAAATCATCCAATACGGCGTTTAATCGATTTTCGGTCAAGCGTTTTGAAACATTGGCCGCATCCCTGTCTTTTTGTGCCTGTAGGGAAGACATAAAATCGTTCGCCCATTTTTCCACATTATAGCGTTCTAAACGTTTTTGTAGTATTGCATTCCTGGACTTTTGTTCTGCTACCGGCATATTTATGGCCTCATAAAGGGCATCGGCAATTTGTTCAAAATTATTAGGATTGATCAAAAGCGATTCGTTCATCTCGTTGGCAGAACCGGCCATTTCACTCAAAATAAGTACGCCGGTCCGGTCCGTTCGTGTGGCGATATATTCTTTGGCCACGAGGTTCATACCATCCCGAAGCGGGGTCAACCACGCAATATCACTCGAGGTGTAAAGGTCAATCAGATTTTCAAAAGGTACGGACCGATAAAAATACCAGATGGGGGTCCAGCTTACTGTAGAGAAATCTCCATTGATGCGCCCTACCAACTCATCCACTTCTTTTTTCAGCAATTGATATTGGGGAACATTAGAGCGGGAAGGGACAGCCAAGATAATCAGCCTTACCTTTTCTTTATATTGGGGGTATTTATTTAAAAAATATTCAAAAGCATTCAATCTTTTGGCGATACCTTTGGAATAATCCAAGCGATCGATCGAAAGAATTAACTTGGCATCCGGGGTAGACTTTTTATGGCTGTTGAGCCTTTGTTGTAGGTCCGATTGTTGGGCCGTTGTGTTCTTTTGGTGCTCCTTGGCCGCCTCGCTAAATTTCTTATAATCGATCCCCATTGGGAAAGAATCGACCTTTATGATCCTATTATCCAAATAGATATCATTGAAACTTACCTCCATTCCCAATAACCTTCGTACAGAGCTTAAAAAGTGCCGCTCATAATCGTAGGTATGGAAACCGATCAAATCGGCACCTAAAAGACCCTGCAATACTTCTTCACGCCACGGTAAGGTTCTAAAGATCTCGAAAGAGGGGAAGGGGATGTGTAAAAAGAAGCCTATGGAAATGTTGGGTCGTTGGTCACGAACCATTTGCGGAACCAACATCAGTTGATAGTCATGTATCCAAATTGTGTCATCATCATCTGCTTTTTCCAAGATAGCATCGGCGAACTTTTGGTTGACTGCCTTATAAACATTCCAACTATCAAGTTCAAACTCCGAATATTCCAAGAAATAATGAAAAAGAGGCCAAATGGTACGGTTGCTAAAGCCGAAATAGAAGCCATCAACTTCGGCTGCGTTTAAATTTACCTTGGAAGACCCATGCGCTGCAAGGGCTTCATCAATTTTTGGGGCCAATTTCTTTGGTATTTCCTCATCCGTTAGACCACTCCAACCAATCCATAAACTATCCCCACCTGAGTGAACCGATTTCATACCGGTAGCCAATCCCCCTACACTTGGTATTGCAGTGATGGTTCCATTGCTAATTTGTAATTGTACAGGTAGTCTATTTGAGATTATGATAGTTTTGCCCATAAAGTGAATTATTTTATCGCGATTTGTCTTTTGTTTCTATAAATTTCGTCAAATTGCGTGGCAATAACAACTTATGATGGACTTTTAGAGGATAATTAAACTATGGACAATCTGGATTACGGAATTATCGGAAATTGTAGGAGTGCGGCATTGATTTCCAAAACAGGATCGTTGGATTGGTGCTGTTTGCCCGAATTTGATTCTTCATCGGTCTTTGCCAAGTTATTGGACGAGAAGATCGGAGGCAGTTTTGAAATTCTCGTTTCGAAGGAATATACGATCAAACAACGTTACAAGAAAAACACCGCGGTACTCATTACCCGATTTTCCGATGGGGAAAACATATTCGAGTTGCACGATTTTATGCCAAGATATTATAATGAGTCCGGAGGCTATTATGCACCCCCTGAGGTGGCAAGGCATGTTAGACATATTCAGGGCAGACCCAAATTTCGGGTAAAATATGACCCTAAGCTTGAATATGCCCTAGGGGAGACCAGGACACATGTAAAAAGGAACTTCATTGTTAGTCTTACCCAGACCGAAAAGTTCGATACTATCTTCCTGTATACTTCCTTCAATAAGAATGCTGTTGTCGAGGGTAGGGAGATTGAGCTGATCCAAAACGGGTTTTTTCTTCTGGGATATAACGAGAAAATTCTACAACCGACCTCGCGCAAGATTTATTTAGACCTGGAACGTACCAAGGTATATTGGTTAAACTGGACGAATAGAACACCCACCTATAAAAAATACAACAAGCAAATTACACGAAGTGCGATTACCTTGAAATTGTTGAGCTACGATAAGACCGGTGCTGTTTTGGCGGCGGCCACCACTTCCTTACCCGAAACCATTGGTGAGGTCAGAAATTGGGATTATCGTTTCTGTTGGATCAGGGATGCCTCAATGGTAATTAAAGTGATGTCCGATTTGGGCCATAAAAATGTGGCCAAACGATACCTTCAGTTTATAATCGATTTAATTCCGGATAAGGATGAGAAACTGCAGATTATGTATGGCATCAATAAAGAAAAAAAGCTCACCGAAGAAACCTTGGATCACTTAAGTGGTTACAAGGGCTCTAAGCCGGTACGAGTAGGGAATGCCGCCTATGAGCAAAAGCAAAACGACATCTACGGGATACTAATGGATGTGATTTATGCCCAATTGATAAAATTCGAAACCGATATTGAAAATGGAGAGGAATTATGGGGTATTACCAAGGGTATTGTATGGATTGTTTCCCGCCACTGGCAAGAACCCGATAAAGGAATATGGGAGTTTCGAACCGAGGATAGGCATTTCACATTCTCAAAAGTGCTATGTTGGGTTGCTATCGACCGAGCGGTGAAGGTGGCTAGAATCTTGAAAAAGACAAGGAAGTTGGAAGCCTGGTCCCAATTGGAAAAAGAAATAAAAGCCGACATATACGAAAACGCCTGGAATGATGAGGTGAATGCCTTTACACAGTCTTATGGTTCAACACATTTGGATGCATCGGTCTTGTTAATGGAATCCTATGATTTTATAAACGCCAAAGACCCCAAATTCGTCAGCACGGTAAAGGCCATAGAAAAGAACCTAAGTAATGATGGACTATTATACCGGTATAAGAACGAGGATGATTTTGGATTGCCTTCGTCCTCCTTTACTATCTGCACCTTTTGGTTTATAAATAGCCTGTTCAAAATAGGGGAAGAGGAAAAAGCCGAGCAACTTTTTGAAAAGCTGTTGAGTTATAGTAATCATTTAGGTTTGTTTAGTGAAGATATTGATTTTAAGACTAAAAGGTTACTAGGAAACTTCCCTCAAGCCTACTCGCATCTCGCCTTGATCGAATGTGCAATCAACTTTTCGACCAAGGATAATGAAGAACGGATATTGGAATCTATGCGGGAATGATATTGCTAATTTCCTTTCGAAGGGGATGCCCTTAGTCGCTAGTCGAAATATCCAAGGCCAATGTCTTGACTCTATCCAGTAGAAGATTCAAATCCTTAGGGGTGGTAAACGGATTCATAATTGTAGTTCGCAGATAATGAACTCCCCTTAATTTGGTCTGAACGATATAATATTCCCCTTCTTCTAAAAGACGTTGTCTTATACGCTCGTTAAGATGGTTTAGATCCGCAGTAGTGCTTCGGCCATCAATATATCTAAAACATACAATATTCGACATAGGGCGTACCGCCAATTCAAATTGGGGATTCTTTTCGATCCGTTCACCAAAATAAGACCCCAGATCATAAAGCGTGGTCACATAGGCATCAAAAACAGCTTCACCATAGGTTTTTAAAAGGGTGTACCATTGTATACTCATCATGGTCTTGGTGCATTCAAAAGTACGCTTGGCCAGATTATACCAATCCTCATGCTCCGATTGTTCCAAAAGATAATCGGCCTTTTGGCTAAAGGTCGAATGGGAATGGTTGCCATTTTTAAAAAGAAGGGCTGTGGTAATGGTAGGCATCATCATCATCTTATGGCCATCGATAACCACCGAATCGGCTTGGTCCATGCCTTTCAATGTAGGCCTGTACTTAGGGGAAAAAATGGAAGCTCCCCCATGGGCACCATCTACATGGAACCAGATATTATGTTTTAAAGCAAATCTTGCAATGGCTTCCAGATTATCAAAGACCCCCGTGGCCGTTGAAGGTGCACTTCCCACGATTGCAAAGACGGTCAATTTTTCTTTTACGGCTTTTTGGTAATATTCCTCTAAAAGGGAAACATCCATACTATAATTATCCGTTGCCGGAATCGTAATGATGCCTTTGGTGCCAAGTCCCATGATTTTTGCAGCACGTTCAATGCAGTAATGGGCTTCTTCGCAGACCATGATTCCCAATTCCCCATCATTGCCCATATTCCATATATCATGTTTTAGAATGGCTTTTCTTGCGGATAGAAGTGCGGTAAGGTTAGCCAACGTACCCCCTGAGGTTAGAAAACCCCTTGAATTTTCACCGTACCCGATTTTACTGCAGATAAATTCGGTAATGATGCGTTCCATAGCAGTTGGTGCCATACCCATCTCATACACGGCCATACCATTGTTGAGCAAGGCGCTTATCAATCCGGCCAAGGAAGCCATAGGGGCGGGTGGACCTACCTGGTGCCCAATGTACTTGGGATTATGGACATGGGTGGAATGTTCGATAATTTTTGGAAAAAGTTGGGTGGTATCCCCATTTTCAAGAAAATTTTTCCAATAGGTATACTCATCTTCCGGGGGGGTCCAACGAATGACCTTATCCGATGTTCCGTTCAAAGAGGCAGACAAATGATCGGCCAATTGGTCGACGAGTTCATGACCTTTTTTCCTGAAATTTTCAGGGGAGTAGACCGTTTTCAGAAGTTCATTTCCCATAATTTAAATAAGGATCTTACCCTATTGGGCAGACCAGCTCACTGTACGATTAGGCTTGTCTTGTTTTGGGTTGCCGAGTCTTCCCCTACGAAAATCTCGAACTCCCCGGGTTCTACGAAACTATTTCCCTGATTATCGAAAATTGATAGGTCCTCAGGGGTAAGCTCAAATTCAATGGTCTTCGATTCCCCTTTCTTTAGGAATATTTTATTGAATTTTTTCAAGGATTTCAAGGGTTTAGCGACACTGGCCTCCTTATCCTTAACATATAATTGAACAACGGTTTCCCCATCATAACCCCCATCATTGGTAACCATTACCTTTAGACTGGTCTTTTCAGCACTGTTTATGGTTGATTTTTCTAAAACTGGCTTTGAATATGAGAAATGGGTATAGCTCAATCCATAACCAAATGGGTAGAGAACTTCACCGTCAAAATAGCGATAGGTACGTCCTTTCATATGATAATCTTCAAAGGGAGGTAAATCGGTAACGGACTTGTAGAAGGTGACTGGCAATTTCCCTGAAGGATTATAATCCCCGAAAAGGATATCTGCCACGGCACTGCCTCCAGCCTGGCCGGGATACCAGGCACTTAAAATAGCAGGAAGGTTATCTTCTTCCCAATTTATGGCCATGGCACTACCGCTCGTAAGTACAAATACCACGGGTTTCCCCAAGGCGTGAAGCTCTTTTATTAAATTTTGCTGGGCAGTAGGTAATTCTAAATTTGTTCTATCGCCTTTAGAAAAACCTTCGATTGCGATGGGCATTTCTTCACCTTCCAATCGCGCTGTAATACCACCCACATAGATAACGAGATCACTTTGACCGACTTTCTGTATCAACTCATCCTTGCCTTGTAGCTGTTCTTTGTTCCATAACAATTGAATCGAGGATATCCACGGATTGGTACATTTATAAAGTATTACAAATTGCTGTTTTTTGTTTTTTTCTACGGGGAATTGTATTGTTTTAGGGATGTTTTCGGTTTCACTTGAACCTGAAACCATTTCTTTACCATCGAGTGAAAAACTATAGGATCCCCCACTTTCATGTAAACTAAAAGAGGCAATACCACTGAAATCAGGATTGAGTGTCCCTGTATATTGGATGGAGAATTCCCCTGGCGTCAGCAGATCGATAGGGGCAGCCCCACCCCATTCAAAGTCTATTTGGTTTTCGGAGTGAACCGCAACAGGTTTTCCTTCTAAATTTGAATTGTCATAGTATTCCGTTTTGATTTTTCCATGGAAGTATTTTTCCCCGATAATATCAAAAATGGGTTGATCATCAGTAAGGTTCGTTCCTTTGAAATAATTGACGATTGTTTTTTTGGAAACTTTATCCTGTATTCCTTCTAAAATCGTTTTACGATAGGTCGGAGTCCCAAAATAATTTCCCAATAAGAATTGCTTGTCATTGGCAGTAGGACCTATAACCGTAATTGTTCCGGTCTCTTTGGAAATAGGAAGCGTGTTATTCTCATTTTTTAAGAGCACCATAGACTCCCTAGCTGTTTGTAAGGCCATTTTTTGGTTCGCCTCCGATTCAAGCATATCATCTTTAATATCTGCAAATGGCATGCTTTCAGGAGTATTCAACAATCCTAATTTAACCCTGGCGAGAAACAACCTTTTTACTGCCGTGTTGATTTCTTCTTCAGAAATATAACCGTTGGCTACAGCCTTCTTCAAATGGGCATAGGTGGATCCACAATTAAGGTCGCAACCCGATTTTACGGCTAGTGCGGAGGCCTCTTCCGCTGTTTCCACAATTTTATGTCTTAAATAAATGTCTTCTACCGCACCACAATCCGATACGACATATCCATTAAATCCCCATTTATCGCGTAAGATATCTTGCAATAGCAGTGAACTGGCCGTGGCCGATTCACCTAAATATCTATTGTATGCCGACATCACCGAGTACGATTTGCCTTCCACCACGGCAGCTTTAAAGGCAGGCAGGTAAGTTTCCCATAAATCCTTTTTATCAGCATAGGCGTCAAAGGTATGTCTGTTATACTCGGGACCGCTATGTACCGCAAAATGCTTGGCAGTGGCAATTACCTTAAAATAATCGGGATTCGTACCTTGCAGCCCTTGAATAAAAGCTACTCCCAATCTTGAGGTGAGGTAGGGATCCTCCCCGTAAGTTTCCTGTCCACGGCCCCATCGGGGATCCCTGAAGATGTTGATATTGGGCGACCACATGGTTAGCCCTTGGTAGCGATTTCTATGACCAAGTTTTACGTTATGGTTGAATTTGGCCCTAGCCTCTGAACTGATTACATCGGCCACCTTGTAGATCAATTGGGGGTTCCAAGTTGCCGCCATGCCAATGGCTTGGGGAAATGACGTTGCTGCACCTGCGCGGGCAACACCATGCAAACACTCATTCCACCAGTTATATTCAGGTATCCCCAAACGTTCTATCGCTGGAGCAACATCCTGCATCTGGTCTATCTTTTCATCTAAGGTCAATCGGGTTACGACATCTTCGGCACGGGATTCGGAATCTAAGGTGTTGTCTCGAAAAGGATATTCCATGGTTTGGGCTAAAAAAGTTAATGGGGCTAAAAATAATAGAAGAATAAGTGGTTTTTTCATCACATCGAAATCTGATTATATAAAAAGGGTCCTAATTCGTAAATTTAGCCATTAATTCCTTTCTTTTTTCAAGATTTCATGTAGAAATAACCCACCTGTTCCATTTGATTACCAGCACTTTTTTTTGGGCTATTTAAAGGTCGATAAATGAAACAATTAACGGATGATTTGTTAAATTTGCTGTCATATATCAAATAACATACATTATGAAATTAAAACATATTTTATTGGGTTTCCTATTTGTGGGTCTTTTTTGGTCTTGCAATGAAAAAGTTGAGGAAACACAACCTGTTGAGGTTAAAACTGATTTTGAATATCTGGTAGACCAGTTCGCAGATTTAAAAATTCTACGCTATCAAATTCCTGGATTCGATGAGCTTACTCTAAAGGAGAAACAGTTAGTGTACTATATGACCCAAGCGGGTTTAGCTGGTCGTGATATCATGTGGGACCAAAATTATCGTCATAACCTTGAGATAAGGGATGCCTTGGAGAATATCTACAGTACTTATAATGGTGATAAGACAACCGATGACTGGTTGGCTTTTGAGGTATACGTAAAGCGGGTATGGTTTTCTAATGGAATACACCATCATTATTCCAATGATAAGATCAAACCCGAATTTAAAGCCGACTTTTTAACTTATTTATTGAAAGAAACCGATACGCCACTTGAAGGTGAGGCTTTTGATGTTATTTTCAATGATAAGGATGCCAAAAAAGTAAACAAGAAAAAAGGAGTGGATAATGTGGCCGCTTCCGCGATAAATTTTTACGGCCCCTCCATTACGGATGCCGATGTCGAGAATTTTTATAAAACGGCGTATAAAGGTCCTAAAGACAGACCTATTGAAGCCGGACTAAACTCCACCTTGGTTCGTGAAGATGGAAAGGTAGTTGAAAAAGTCTGGAAATCTGGGGGAATGTACGGTAGTGCCATTGACGAGGTCATTAAATGGCTCGAAAAGGCACAAGGGGTAGCGGAGAATGAAAAACAAGCCGAATCCTTAGGATTGCTCATCGAATATTATAAGACCGGTGATTTGAACATCTGGGACGAATATTGTATTTCATGGGTGACTTCGACCGAAGGAAATATCGATTGGATCAATGGCTTTGTTGAAGTTTACAATGACCCCAAGGGGTATAGGGGTTCATATGAAAGCATTATTCAGGTCAAGGACTTTGAAATGTCGAAGCAAATGGCCGTACTTTCTGAAAATGCACAGTGGTTCGAAGATAATGCCCCTTTAATGGATTCCCATAAAAAAAGTGATGTGGTCGGTATCTCCTACAAAACGGTAAACGTGGCCGGGGAAGCAGGTGATGCATCGCCAAGTACGCCGATAGGTGTAAATTTGCCCAATAATAACTGGATCCGTCAGAAACACGGAAGTAAATCGGTTTCCTTAGGAAACATCATCGATGCTTATAATAATGCAGGTGGAAGTGGCCGATTAAAGGAATTTGCCCATGACGAAGAAGAAATTGCCTTGGAAGAGAAATATGGAAAGCTGGCCGATAAGTTACATACCGCCTTGCACGAAGTTATTGGTCATGCTTCTGGGCAAATAAATCCAGGGATTGGGCAGCCCAAAGAAACCTTAAAAAACTATGCCTCTACCATGGAAGAAGGTAGGGCCGATTTGGTCGGACTTTATTATTTAATGGACCCTAAATTACAGGAGTTGGGATTGGTTGATAACTGGGAAGAAGTAGGTAAAGCCGCGTACGATGGCTATATCAGAAATGGTCTGATCACCCAATTAGTACGGATAGAGCTTGGAAATGATATCGAAGAGGACCATATGGTAAATAGACAATGGGTTTCTGCATGGGCCTTTGAGAAAGGTAAAGCCGATAATGTTATTGAAAAAGTTGAAAAGGATGGAAAAACATACTACAATATCAATGACTATGCTAAACTAAGGGAGTTATTTGGTCAATTGTTGCGTGAGACCCAACGAATTAAGTCAGAAGGTGACTTTAAAGCCGCCCAGGATTTGGTTGAGGGTTATGGTGTAAAAGTTGACCAAGCATTGCATGCACAGGTGTTGGATCGTAACCAACAGTTTAAATCGGCACCCTATAGTGGATTTGTGAATCCGGTTCTTGTGCCTGAAACCAATGATACAGGCGAAATCGTGGACGTCATAGTGACCCAACCTGAAACCTTTGAGGCGCAGATGTTGGACTATGCCAAAAGGTATAGTTTTCTTGATTGATCAATCGGAATACCACAAAATAAAAACCGTCCAAACAGCATTGTTTGGACGGTTTTTTCATTTATAACTAGTTAATATTCTATTCAGTAACGGCACGATAGGCATTCACCCTTCCTTGACCGTGGTATAGACTGCTTCCATTACCATCTATCTTATCTGCGGTATTGGTTATTTGCTTTATAACTGCATGTGGATCCATTTGCCCTCCATTCTTACCGATAATCAAGGCAGCAACGCCGGCAACGTGTGGGGATGCCATACTTGTACCTGCACTCCAGCTCCAACCTCCAGGAATTGTACTTAAGACCATATCATAATACCAAAAATCACTAGGGCTATCGAAATCACCTCCAGGCGCGGAAACGGTAACATGGCTTCTTCCATAATCCGTATAACTCGCGGGTACGTCTAAATCCGTAGTAGGATTTTCGTACCAGCTTTCAGGTGCCGTGGCAGAAACAGAGATTACGTTGTTTAAACTGGCAGGTAGTTTAATGGTAGAACCGTTTCCGTCAAAATTAGTATACCCATTACCAGCAGAAACTACAATGGTAGCCCCATTTCTATAGGCATAATTAATTGCCCTTTGTTGCGCATGTATCACTTCTTGTATGTATTTAGAGGGAATTTTATCTGTCAAATTACCATCCTCATCATAAAATTTACCATTTTTATTTAAGGTTGCTCCTAAACTCATGTTTATAATGTCTGCCCCGATCTCTGCCGCATATACGATTCCAGCATTTATCCAGCTAAAGGCACCTGACCCTGAAAATTCCGAAAGTACTTTTACGGCCACAATTTCAGCATTCGGCGCAACCCCTATGACTCCAAATTCGTTGTCGGCCGCTGCGATGGTCCCAGCAACGTGGGTCCCGTGATTGAAGTAGAAGCCTGGTTGTACTTGCCAATCTTCTCCAGGAACAAATGATTCACTTAGATCTGTATTTAAGTTGGGAGCTAAATCTGGATGTGTCCCATCTATTCCAGAATCCAAAACCGCCACTCGTACACCTGCTCCTGTCTGGCCTGTATTCCAAGCTTCTGGGGCATCAATGGCATCCATTCCCCATAAATCTTCAAAGAACCACTCGTCACTACCGATACTTTCAGGAGAGGCTTCAGGATGTAGTTGTGGATCGATCCATTGTACATTCAAGTCAGGTACCACTGATCGAACATTTCCCTTTTTAGAAATTTTATTGCTGACATTTTCGCTTGAAGAAACGACTACAACCCCAATTTCCGGGATAACGGACTTTACGGTCGCCCCTAAACTTTCCATTTCGGACTCAAAACCATCGGGAATACTTTCGGCCTTTAAAATAACCATATAATCTTTATTGGAAGAGGACTTCGCATAAACCGCATTGAGCTCCGCTTCGTCTGAGATATTGGTTTCAGTTGAGCATGAGACAAAAAATAAGGAGGCTAAGAAAAAGGGTAAATAAATTTTTTTCAAGAGTGTAAGGCTTTTTTTCATTTTTCTATTAGTTTTAGATTTAAGGCTTGAAAGAACTAAAAATCTTAACAATATCCAAATGTATTGTTAAAAAAATACAAATATATCTGTAAATATTTAGAAGAACTTGGCAATGTCTTAGCATACTCAAATTAAAAAACCGCCCTGACGATACTGTCTGGACGGTTTTTACTTCTGAATAATCAAAAGTCTCAATTTGAATTAGTCAAAGGTGTAACCATTATCTGCAGCTACCTTATCGGCAATTTGGGTACGTAAGGCCACTACATTGGGGTTATTCGTATATTTTGTGAAACGTTTAAGTCCCATAAGCATCATGCGTTGCTCATCACCTTCAGCAAAAGAAATGATGGCTTCCTTGCCTTTGGAAATAGCGATTTCAACAGCATTGTACAAGTAAAGTCTAGACATCGCAATTTGAATGGCCTGGGCTTCTTCTCCAAAACGCTTGGCGTTTTTTTCTGTTCTAAGCAGGGCAGATTCCGCAATATATATCTGAATA
Organism: Maribacter arenosus; assembly: GCF_014610845.1. Classification (GTDB taxonomy): domain Bacteria; phylum Bacteroidota; class Bacteroidia; order Flavobacteriales; family Flavobacteriaceae; genus Maribacter_A; species Maribacter_A arenosus. The sequence continues at coordinate 170,568 of NZ_JABTCG010000001.1, forward strand.
AGGATATCGGCGGCGGACATCATCAGTTGTTGATGATTTTCCAAATCTGGACCAAATTTTTGAACGGCACTACCGGCTACCATAAGGAATACCTTTTTCAATCTTGCGATTAAATCTTTTTCTTCGGCAAAAAGTTCTGAAAAATCAGGGGTATCAAACGAAGGAATTCCCATTAATTCTTCACCGACCTTTGTTGCGGGACCTAAAAGATCCACATGTCCTTTCATCGCTTTTTTGACCAGCATGCCAACCACCAACATGCGGTTGATTTCGTTGGTACCTTCATAAATTCGCGATATTCTGGCATCTCTCCATGCTTTTTCCATCGGTGCATCCGCGCTGAAACCCATACCTCCGAAAATCTGTATGCCCTCATCCGTAGTACTTTGAACATGTTCTGAAACCGCGACTTTTAAAATAGAACATTCGATGGCATATTCTTCGACCCCTTTTAGTTCAGCTTCTTGATGTGAATTTCCATCAGCCTCACGAAGGGCAATCCTATCCTCAATATTCTTGGCGGCGCGGTAACTGGCCGATTCCCCAGCATAGGTATTCGTGGCCATTTCGGCAATCTTTGCTTTTATCGCCCCAAAATTGATAATCGACGTCTTGAATTGTTTGCGCTCATTGGCATATTTCACAGATTCGCCTATGACACGGCGTTGTGCCTCCAAACAAGCGGCAGCCAACTTAATACGTCCAATGTTCAAGGCATTCATGGCTATTTTAAAACCATTGCCCCGCTCGGACAACATATTTTCAACGGGCACCTTGGTTTCGTTGAAAAATACTTGACGGGTAGAGGAGGAGTGTATCCCTAACTTTTTTTCTTCATCCCCTAGGGAAATTCCATTTTCAGGATCATTTTCAACTATAAAGCCAGTGATATACTTATCATCTTCGATTCGGGCAAAAACGATGAACATATTGCAAAATCCAGCATTGGAGATCCACATTTTCTGCCCTGAAATAGTGTAATAAGTGCCGTCTTTTGACAAAACTGCCTTGGTTTTACCTGAATTTGCATCAGATCCAGCACCAGGTTCTGTAAGACAATAAGCGCCGAACCATTCACCGGTAGCCAATCTTGGCACGTATTTTTGTTTTTGTGCTTCAGTACCATATAAAGTAATGGGCATTGTTCCAATACCAGTATGGGCGCCAAAGGCAGTACTGAAAGACCCTGTGGCTCCCGAAATATAGTCACACACCAACATGGTAGATACGAAACCCATTCCCATTCCGCCATAAGCTTCGGGTACAGCCACTGATAAAAGTCCCAGTTCACCTGCTTTGCGCATACAGGCTTCCGTATAGGCATAGTCTTTCTTTTCGAAGCGTTCCCAATGTGCCCATAGTTCGCGATCAACAAATTCCTTGGTGCTATCCCGCATCATTCGCTGTTCTTCGGACAAATCCTCCAATGTAAAAACATCTTCACATTTGGTTTCTTTAACCAAGAATTGTCCGCCTCTTAGTAAATCTTCGTTTTTTGTTTCGGTGCTCATAGTCTTAAATTTTTTTAAGCTTTTTTATTTTAAAAATTCGTAGATACCGGCGGCTCCTTGTCCTGTACCTACGCACATAGTTACCATTCCGTATTTACCTTGCATATTTCTTTTTCGCATTTCGTCAAATAACTGTACGGATAATTTTGCCCCAGTACATCCCAATGGATGGCCTAAAGCAATGGCACCTCCATTTACATTGACAATATCCTGATTAAGATCCAACTCCCTTATGACGGCAAGGGATTGGGAGGCGAAGGCTTCATTAAGTTCAATTAATTCAATATCATCTTGTTTCAGTCCGGCTTGTTTCAATGCCTTCGGTACTGCTGCGACCGGTCCGATTCCCATAATTCTTGGGGGAACTCCTGCAGCGGCATAATTGACCAAACGTGCTATGGGCTCCAATTTCAGTTCCTTAACCATTTCCTCGTTCATCACCAGAACAAAGGCTGCGCCATCACTCATTTGTGAAGAATTACCTGCAGTAACACTTCCACCGGCGGCAAACACAGGCCTTAATTTTGCCAATGCTTCAAGATTCGTGCCTTTTCTAGGCCCTTCATCCTTTTTCACGGTATATTTTTTTGTGGCTTTTTTACCATTTTCATCCAGATAGGTTTGTTCAACGTCTATGGGTACAATTTGTTCTTGAAAACGGTCTTCTGCTTGGGCCTTTAATGCTTTCATATGGGAATTGTAGGCAAACTCATCCTGATCTTCCCGGGAAACCTTAAAATCATTCGCTACGGCTTCAGCGGTATTTCCCATGCCCCAGTAATAATCTTCATGACCTGATTTCACAAGGTCATAATTCAGTTCGGTCTTGTACCCCGTCATCGGGACAGAACTCATACTCTCTGCGCCCCCGGCAATAATACAGTCCGCCATTCCTGCTTGGATTTTTGCAGTCGCGATACCGATGGTTTCAATCCCAGACGAACAAAATCGGTTAACGGTCACCCCAGGAACATCAACAATATCCAACCCCATCAAGGAGATTAATCTTGCCATGTTAAGGCCTTGAGAACCTTCGGGCATGGCGTTGCCTACAATGACATCATCAATTCGCTTTTTGTCAAAATCCGGTAATTCCTTCATCATGTATTCTATGGTCTCGGCAGCCAATTCATCGGTCCGCTTAAAACGGAATACTCCTTTTGGGGCTTTACCTACCGCCGTCCTATATGCTTTTACTATGTATGCTGTTTTCATGTTTTTAATTTCTTAAAGGTTTGCCGGTTTTAAGCATATGCTGAATTCTTTCCAAAGTCTTACGCTCAGAACATAGACTCAAGAATGCCTCTCGTTCTAAATCCAATAAATATTGCTCGCTTACCAAAGTAGGTTCGGATAAATCGCCACCCGCCATGACATAGGCCAGTTTATTCGCTATTTTCTGATCGTGTTCACTGATATAATTACTGGCTTCCATTGCATCGGTGCCTACTAGAAACATACCCAAAGCCTGTTTACCAAGAACTTTGATGTCTTTTCTTTTAACCGGTTGTGTATAACCGACTTCAGCCATCAATTTAGCATGGGCCTTGGCTGTAGCTATTTGTCGGTCTTTGTTCACAACAACAATATCCTTGCCTTTTTGAAGAATTCCTAAGTCATACGCTTCATAGGCAGAAGTGGATACTTTGGCCATACCAATGGTCAAGAAATACTCTTGAAGCACATTCAGTTCCACATCGTTCTTTTTAAAGGTATCTGCGGCTCTTAAGGCAAACTCCTTTGATCCACCACCTCCTGGAATAACACCAACCCCAAATTCAACCAGACCTATATAGGTTTCTGCGGCCGCTACTACTTTGTCGGCATGCAAGGATAACTCACAACCCCCACCCAAGCACATTCCATGTGGTGCTGAAACTGTTGGGATCGATGAATAACGCATACGCATCATGGTGTCCTGGAACATTTTAATAGCCATATTGAGCTCATCATACTCTTGCTCAACCGCCATCATGAAAATCATTCCGATATTGGCACCCACAGAAAAATTGGCTGCTTGGTTACCGATGACCAAGCCTTGGAAATCTCTCTCGGCTAAATCAACTGCCTTGTTCAAGCCCGCCAAAACATCACCTCCTATGGTGTTCATTTTCGACTGGAATTCTATGTTCAAAATTCCGTCGCCAAGATCTTCGATCACACAACCACTATTTTTAAAGACCTCATTCGATTTACGTATGTTATCCAAAATAATGAATGAATCCTGTCCTGGGACTTTGTCCATTGTTTTTGTAGGAATGTTGTAAAAATAAGTAGCGCCCTCTTTCACAGAATAAAAGGAGTTGATACCGGACGCAGCCATTTCAGTGACCCAAGCTGCTGGTTCTTGCCCTTCATCTTTCATTATTGCCAAACCTTTATCAAGGCCTATGGCATCCCAAATTTGAAAAGGACCATTTTCCCAACCAAAACCGGCCTTCATGGCATCATCGATCTTATAAAGTTCATCGGTTATCTCAGGAATTCTATGTGAAACATAAGCGAACAATGCGGCAAAACTCTTCCGGTAGAATTCACCAGCTTTGTCTTTACCGGCAACAAGTACTTTAAATCGATCTACGACTTTATCGATAGTCTTTGTCAATTCAAGTGTGGCGAATTTGGCACTTTTTTTAGATCGATAATCCATCGTATCCAAATCCAATGTCAATATCTCGCTAGTACCATCCTTTCCTTTGATTTTTTTATAAAAACCTTGATTGGTCTTACTTCCCAACCATTTATTTTCCACCATGGTATTGATGAAATCTGGCAGCTTGAAAAGCTTATGCCTTTCATCATCTGGACAATTTTCATAAATGCCATTGGCCACATGTACCAATGTATCCAAACCAACAACGTCAACAGTTCTGAAAGTAGCCGATTTAGGTCTTCCAATCACAGGCCCTGTCAATTTATCGACCTCCTCAACGGTCATCCCCATTTCCTTCACCATGTGGAACAGGCTTTGAATGCTAAAGATCCCTATTCTGTTGCCTATAAAGGCTGGAGTATCTTTGGCAATTACCGAAGTTTTACCCAAGAATTTTTCACCATACCCATTAAGGAACTCCAACACCTCTGGTGCTGTTTCTGGGCCTGGGATGATTTCGAACAATTTTAAATACCGTGCAGGATTGAAAAAGTGGGTGCCACAGAAATGTTTCTGGAAATCCTCGCTTCGCCCTTCGGACATGAATTTAATAGGAATACCCGATGTATTTGAAGTGATCAAGGTTCCAGGGGTTCTATATTTCTCCAGATTTTCAAAAACCTTTTTCTTTATATCCAACCGCTCTACCACAACTTCAATGATCCAATCGACCTTAGCTACTTTGGATATGTCATCTTCCAAATTTCCCGTCGTTATGCGTTGTGAGAATTTTTGATGATAGATAGGAGAGGGTTTGGACTTCAAGGCTGCCGCTAGGGAGTTGTTGACCAGTCGATTGCGAACCACTTTATCTTCTAGGGTGAGCCCCATTGCCCTTTCTTTTTCATCAAGTTCCCGTGGAACGATATCAAGCAAAAGAACCTCGACGCCGATATTGGCGAAATGGCATGCAATACCACTTCCCATTATTCCAGAACCAATTACCGCTACTTTTTTAATATGCTTGTTCATGTGGTTAAAGCTGTATTAATTAGTTTTTGAATGTTAATCATATATTTTCTTTTCTGCCAAAAGTTTGTTTATGGTATCCATAACTTCAAAAAAGCAGTCTAACTTTTCTTGGGGAACATGGGTCCTTACGACCTCGTTAAACCTTATAACTGCATTTTTGGAGTCCATTCTTTTCTCCAAACCGAAATCGGTCAGATGGATCAACACTCCTCTACCATCATTAGGATTTGGTTTTCTGACTATCAACCCCTTGTCTTCCATACTTTTAAGAATCCTAGAAAGACTTGTTGCTTCCATACCCATTTTAGGGCCTAAGGCGGTAGAGGGCGTTCCTGTTTTAGGATCAATACTTAATAAAGTAAAGCCGACCGCCATGGTCGAATCATACGTCTTCGCCTGTTCATTGTACATTCTTGCTACTGCCTGCCATGTGGCTCTCAAGACATAGTCAATGGTTACTTCTTTCATATGGGACCTATTGGCAACCAAATATATAAAAAAATACTATGCATGCATAGTAAATAAACATAAAATGATAATCATAAGTTGATTTTACTTCGAAGATCGTTAAAATGAAACGCTATTCAATGAGGCCCTAATGTCCATAGATATCCTTGTAGAGATCACGGTAGATTTCTTTTATCGCCTTTCTCTTCAGTTTCATGGTAGGGGTAAGGTGCCCCTTGTCTATCGTCCATGTATCGGGTGTCAATCTAAAGTCTTTGACTTTTTCCCATTTCGCAAAATTGGTATTGGCATGATCTATTTCTTCCTGATAACGTGCAAGAACCTTTTCATTGGTTACCACATCCTGCATGGTGGTAAAATTCAGATTATGTCTTTTGCCCCATTCTTTGATAAATGTAAAATCTGGTTGGATCAGGGCAGCCGGCATTTTCTCACCCTCTCCAATGACCATGACCTGTTCAATGAAGCGAGATTGCTTTAATTCATTTTCAATTAAGGCGGGAGCAACATATTTACCGCCCGATGTTTTGAACATTTCTTTCTTGCGATCGGTAATTTTTAGAAATCCCTCGGAATCCATTTCCCCAATATCCCCCGTGTGAAAATAGTCCCCTGTCATCACTGTGGCTGTTTTCTCCGGATCTTTGTAATAGCCAAGCATAATATTGGGACCCTTTGCTAAAATCTCCCCATCCTCGGCTATTTTCACCTCAACATTGTCGATTACCCTGCCAACAGTGCCGATTCGAAAACCGCCGTTCCTTTGGTCATTTACCGAAATCACCGGAGAGGTTTCTGTTAACCCATATCCTTCCATAATGGGCATTTGCGCCGCCGCAAAAATCCGTGTCAATCGCGGTTGAAGGGCTGCACTACCCGATACCATGAGCTCTAATCCGCCCCCTAGGGCTTCTTGCCATTTACTGAAGATAAGTTTACGGGCCAGCTTCAATTTTTGTTCGTACCACCAGCCGTTCGCACCATAAGGTTCATATTTAAGCCCAACATCTACGGCCCAAAAGAAAATGGCTTTTTTTATTCCGGTTAATTCACTGCCCTTTGACACAATTTTATCAAACACCTTTTCGTAGAGTCTTGGCACCGCGGTCATGATATTTGGTTTAACCTCTTTCAGGTTTTCGGTCATTTTTTCCAAGGACTCTGCGAAATGGATCTCAACCCCACAATACTGGTATAGATAGAGTATCATACGTTCGAACACATGGCAAACAGGCAGAAAACTAAGGGCTTTTGTTTTCCCCATTGCAATGGGTACCCTTTTTTCACTATCTATGACATTCGAAACAATATTATGGTGGGAAAGCATTACGCCCTTCGGCTTTCCCGTTGTACCCGAAGTATATATTAAAGTTGCGAGATCACCAGGTGCAACCTGACCCTTTCTTTTTTCAATCTCGGGCTGGTTCGAAGTATCTTTTCCTAATTGCAATACCTCTTTCCAGTTCTTGCAACCATCAATATGATCAAAACAAAATACTTCTTTTAGTTTTGGGACATTGTCTTTGATTTTATTGACTTTGTCAAGGACTTCAGCACAAGAGACAAAACAATATTTGGCCTCGCTATGGTTAAGTATATATTCGTAATCTTCTTCCGAAATTGTTGGATAAATAGGCACGTTTTGGGCTCCAACCTGTAATACCCCGATATCGACCACATTCCATTCCGTTCGATTGGTCATTGAAATCACGGCGATCTTATCATTTTTGCCAACTCCCAATTGTAATAATCCCCGGCTTATCGCATTGGCTTGATCAATATATTCTTGGGAAGAAGTGCTGACCCATTGGCCATCATACTTAGTTACAAAGGCATTTTTAAGATTGTATTTTTCCAATTGATAGTATGGAAAATCGAAAAGTCTGGTAATCTCTGACATACGTAGTTTCGAATTGATCATTGCAAAATAGGAAAAGCAGTTGGGATTCTAAAATGGGTTTGACAAATTAAGGCTTTATTTTTTATGATAATATCAATTTGCAAGTGATTTAATATCGATTTAAAAATCGATTTTGGATACATCCCATTCAAATCATAGGTAGATTTCCCCTATTTTATGTTGTTTATGCGGGGACTGCTGTTGTTAAGCTAAGATTTGAAGTGCCCAGACAATTCTTTTATTATGTTCACGTAAGCAATAAAAATTTAACTAGGATGAAAAGGTTTTTATGGATCAGTTTGGTGGTTTTGGCTTTGGTTTCTTGTACTGATAAAGGAACTAAAATCCCCGTACATGCCTGGACGGGAGGTCCGGGTAATGCCACGGATCAGGAATTGACCGAAAAGTTCAAGGAATATAAGACAAAAGGGATCGATGTACTTATGTATAGTGGGGGCCATGATCCTGCAACGTATAAACGGGTAGGGGCCTTGGTAAAAGAAGCCGGTATGGAATTCCACACTTGGATACCCACTATGGTTCAAGGCGAAAATCCTAAGATAGCAAAAGACCTTTATGCTATTAATGGTAAGGGGGAGTCGGCCTTTGATAAACCGGCTTATGTAGATCATTATAAGTTCTTGTGCCCAAACAAGCAAGGAACTTACGAGTTTCTAGCGGATCTCTATGGAAGTGTTGCCGAGGTAGAGGAAGTAGATGGCATCCATTTGGATTTTATACGTTTTCCCGATGTGATATTGGCCCGAGGTTTATGGGAGAAATACGGATTGGTCATGGATCGCGAATTCCCTGAATACGATTATTGTTATTGTGATACATGTACTTCGGATTTTAAGGAAAAGACTGGAATAGATATCAAGGAGGTCGAAGACCCATCGCAGGTGCAGGAATGGAAACAATTTAGATATGATGTGATTACCGATGTGGTAAATCGTTTGACGAAAGTGGTCCATGAAAAAGGGAAAGTTATCAATGCTGCCGTTTTTCCCGGACCAACCATTGCAAAAAAATTGGTACGACAAGAATGGAATAAATGGGATTTGGATGCCATCTATCCTATGAATTACAATGATTTTTATTTGGAAGGCGCAGATTGGTTGGCCGAAATCACTCAAGAAGAAGTAGCTGCGGTCAATGGTTCAATACCCATTTTCAGTGGGCTGTTCATATGCCCAAACCCAGGTAACAAGACCAATGAAGGGGATCCGGAGAACCACGGATTACTCCCTTCTGAAATGGAAACGGCAATTCGGGGTTCCATGGAAAATGGGGCTACAGGTATCTGTTTATTTACACCGGAACGAATGACCCCCGAACATTGGGAGGCTTTTGAAAAGGCCATTTATACCGATTATTCTAAAAAAGATAGTGATTAGTTGTTTGAGTTAGTTGAGTTAGCAAAGAAGGGGTCCTGTTTTAGGCCCCTTTTTTAATGCTTTAAGGGGATAATTATTGGACTTACCTATGTTTATCGACCCATTCCCGTGCATTTATAAAAGCCTCAACCCATGGAGACACCCTGTCATCTCTATCCACAGGATAATGTGCCCAGTTCCAAGGAAAAATAGAACGCTCTATATGGGGCATGGTGACTAAATGACGTCCAGTCTTATCACATAACATGGCCGTATTGTAATCACTGCCATTGGGATTGGCAGGATATCCCTCATAACCATATTTGGCCACAATGTCATAACGTTCCTCAGCATAAGGCAGATTGAATTTACCCTCCCCGTGGGATATCCAAACCCCTAAGGTGGTCCCGGCCAAAGTGGATAACATCACTGAATTGTTCTCCTGAATTTTTACCGATGTGAAACTACTTTCGTGTTTGTGGGAATCGTTATGTAGCATTCTGCCATGTTGTTCATGATCAGGATTGATCAAATCCAGTTCCATAAATAATTGACAGCCGTTACAAATACCAACGGATAAGGTGTCCCGGCGGGCAAAGAAATTCTTTAAGGCCGAATTGGCTTTTTCATTGTATTTAAAAGCACCGGCCCATCCTTTGGCACTACCCAATACATCGGAGTTCGAGAATCCACCGACCGCACCGATAAACTGAATGTCTTCCAATGTTTCGCGACCTGAAATAAGATCGGTCATATGTACATCCTTTACATCAAAACCCGCCAAGTACATGGCATTGGCCATTTCCCGTTCCGAATTGCTTCCTTTTTCCCTAAGGATGGCCGCTTTGGGTCTAGACTGCGCTCGATTAGGTAATTGTCCTGAGAACGATTTTGGAAAAATATACTGTAGAGGTTGGTTCTTATAATTCGAGTATCGGGTTTCGGCTAGATTTTTGGCGGTCTGTTTTTTATCCAATAGATAAGAAGTCTTAAACCAAATGTCACGCAATGAACTTATATTCAACCCCAATTCCATTCCACCATTTTTGACGATCAACTTGGATTCGGAGGTAACAGTTCCTATTTTGACAACTTCAATATTTTCCGCTTTGAACAAGTCAATTACCGTTTCATCCTTGACCTGAAAAACGATGCCGGCATTTTCGGCAAATAAAAGTTTAATACTATCTTCTTCACCGAGGACCGATACATCTAAATTTGCACCTAAGTTCACATCGGCAAAGCACATTTCCAACAAAGTGGTAATCAAACCTCCAGAGGCGACATCATGTCCTGCCAGTATTTGACCATTTCGGATGGCCTTCTGCATGGTATTGAAAACCGTCTTCACATACGCGGCATCTACTATCGATGGGGCTTCATTCCCGATTGTATTAAGAATTTGAACAAATGAAGAACCTCCTAATTTGTAATTGTCCTTTGATAAATTGATGTAATAAATGGCTCCTCCATCTTTTTGAAGAACAGGTTCTATCACTTTGGTGATATCATCACAATGACCCGCAGCAGAGATGATTACGGTTCCTGGGGATATGACATCACCATCCTTATATTTCTGTTTCATTGAGAGGGAGTCCTTCCCCGTGGGCACATTAATGCCCAGGGCTATCGAAAAGTCTGAAACTGCCTGTACGGCATCGTATAATCTGGCATCCTCACCCTCGTTCTTGCAAGGCCACATCCAGTTGGCGGACAAGGAAACCGATTTTAGTCCCTCTTTAAGTGGCGCCCATATAAGATTGGTCAAAGCCTCGGTAATGCTATTTCTACTACCGGCCTTCGGGTCGATCAATCCCGATATAGGGGAGTGCCCAATGGAAGTGGCAATGCCTTCCTTTCCTTTATAATCCATGGCCATGACCCCACAGTTGTTCAAAGGTAGTTGCAGTGGACCAACGCATTGCTGCTTGGCCACCCGACCACCAACACATCGGTCTACCTTATTGGTCAGCCAATCTTTGCAGGCTACTGCCTCTAACTGAAGTACCTGGTCCAGATACTCATGAAAATGCGCTAGTGTGTATTTGGGATTTTTGTATTTTCTTTCGATGGTAATGTCGTTCATAATCGTTTTTGGGGAGCTTCCGAACATATCTTCCAAATCCAGATCCATGGGTTTATCCCCTTTGGATTTCGATTCGAAAGTGAACCTTTGGTCTCCCGTAACCTCACCGACTTCATACATGGGTGAACGCTCCCGGTCTGCAATGCGGTGTAAGAGGTCAACATCCTTTTTACCAATGACCAATCCCATGCGTTCTTGGGATTCATTACCGATGATTTCCTTTGCGGACAAGGTGGGATCGCCAATTGGTAACTTATCCAAATCAATTTTCCCCCCTGTATCCTCGACCAGCTCGGATAAACAGTTTAAATGTCCACCTGCCCCATGGTCATGGATGGAAACTATGGGATTTTCCTCATTCTCGACCATCCCACGGATGGCATTGGCAGCTCTTTTCTGCATTTCAGGGTTAGAACGTTGTACGGCATTCAATTCAATGGCCGAGCTGAATTCCCCGGTATCTGCGCTCGAAACGGCTGCACCTCCCATACCAATTCGATAGTTGTCACCCCCAAGGATTACGATTTTATCCCCTGTATTCGGAGTGTCTTTCAATGCTTGATCGGCCTTGCCATATCCGATACCACCAGCTTGCATAATGACTTTATCATAACCTAACCGGCGAGCATTTTCAGAGTGTTCAAAGGTTAGTAAAGATCCTACGATCAAAGGTTGCCCAAATTTGTTGCCAAAATCCGATGCACCATTGGATGCTTTTATAAGAATATCCATAGGAGTTTGGTACAGCCACTCACGTTCTGGCATGGCATTTTCCCAAGGACGGTTTTCCTCTAATCTCGAATACGAGGTCATATAAACCGCTGTTCCAGCTAATGGGAGGGAGCCTTTGCCTCCAGCCAAGCGGTCGCGGATTTCACCCCCCGAACCTGTTGCGGCCCCATTAAAGGGTTCTACAGTTGTGGGAAAATTATGGGTCTCTGCCTTTAATGAGATGACGGATTCAAATTCTTTTTCCTGATAAAAGTCGGGCTTATCAGCTCTCTTGGGAGCAAATTGCACCACCGAGGGCCCTTTAATAAAAGCGACATTATCCTTATAGGCCGAAACAATATCATTTGGATTTTCTTGGGATGTTTTCTTGATAAGTTTAAAGAGGGAGCTTGGTTTTTCAACGTCATCAATAACAAAGGTACCATTGAATATTTTATGGCGGCAATGCTCTGAATTCACCTGGCTGAATCCGAACACTTCAGAATCGGTCAATTTACGCCCTATTTTGTGGGATAGGGTATTTAAATAGTCAACCTCTTCCTCACTTAATGATAATCCCTCCTGCATATTATAAGCCGCGATATCCGCCACCTCCATAATTGATTCAGGTACCACATCGATCTTGAAAATATCCTGTGTCAATCCATTGAATTTTTGGGATAACATAGGGTCGAACGATGTGAAATCGGCACTGACGCTACTGAACTCCTCAATTCGGAAGATACCTCGAACACCCATATTCTGTGTTATTTCGGTAGCATTGGTACTCCAAGGGGTTATCATGGCCGCCCGTGGACCAACAAAAAAGGCGTCGATAGACGCCCTATTTATCTTAGGTTGGTTGCCAAATAACCAAATGAGTTTATTTATATCTTCCTGAGTAAGCTCTTGTTGTGTTTGTACGGCAAAAACTTTTGTTGTGATATCCCCGAAAAAGTGAATCATGGATCTTGTAAAGTGTTAAGTTTAAGAAAGCTCAAATTTACATCTTTTTAGGCTATAAAAGCAGATGAAAAGTTAACAGTTATCCATGGTAATTGTTGATTACTTTCTTTCTAGTAATGCTAAATAGAATCCATCGTACCCGCTTTTTGAAGCATAGATTTTATGTTCCTTGGCCAAGGAAAAATCCGAACCTTCCGCTGAATCCAAGAACGATTTTACCTGATCGGTGTTTTCTTGTGGCAGTATTGAACAGGTGGCATATACCATTTTCCCACCGGGTTTCACCATTTGGCTATAACTTCGTAGGATTTCTTGTTGGGTTTTGGTGATTTTTATTAAAAAGTCGGGCTGTAATTTCCATTTGGCATCTGGGTTTCTTCTCAATACGCCTAGACCGGTACAAGGGGCATCAATGAGTACCCGGTCTGCCGTGCCATGTAGTTTTTTGATCACCTTGGTCGAATTAATATGCCTTGGTTCAATATTATGCGCCCCATTTCTTCGTGCCCTACGTTTTAGCTCTTTAAGCTTGTTCTCATAGATATCCAAAGCTATAAGTTGCCCTTTGTTTTGCATCAGGGCCGCTAGGTGTAAAGTTTTACCCCCTGCACCGGCACAAGCATCTACCACTCGATGACCCGGTTGGGCATCTAAAAATTCCGCTACTAATTGGGATGAGGCATCCTGGACCTCAAAATACCCATCTTTAAAGGCTTGGGTAACAAAAACGTTGGCTCGTTCTGCCAGTTGTAAGGCATTTGGATACCCTTTTATGGGCTCTGCCACAATGCCATCATCCAATAAGACCCGTCTTAAATTTTCTTTGGTCGTTTTTAAGGTATTGACCCTTAGTATAACTTGGGCTTGTTCGTTTAGGGCTGCGATCTCCTTGGTCCATAAATTATCACCCAATGCTTTTTCACAAAGTTCATCCAACCAATCGGGGACAGACTCGCGGTATTTTCTTATTTTCGAAAGTTCATCGAACTTTCCTTTTATCCTTCTTGCGGGTACGGGCTCCAATTGTTTCCAATCGGGTAGGTCGATTCCTCGTAATACCGCCCAAACGGCGAACATCCTAAATAGATTTGCACGACTATAAGGTGCCTTAACTTCGGCAATCTCAGAATACAGACGTTTCCAACGGACCATATCATAGGTCGTTTCGGCGATAAATCCACGATCTCGTGCCCCCCATCGTTTATCCCTTTTCAATGTTTTTTCAACCACCTTATCAGCATATTCCCCATCATTGAAGATACTACCCAGGGCATCGACCACTGCAAAAACTAAATTCCTATGAAGCTTCATAACTAAAAATAAGGCTGCAAAGGTATCGTTTTGCATGCTATTCTGCCTATTTTTGGCAAAAATTATTCCCATGCGAAATTGCTTGTATCTACTTATTCCATTTATGGTTATCGGATGTAATAGCGAAAAAAAAATCAAGCCCTTTACCACGGTTCATATTGAGACTATCTTTGAGGATTCCCTTAGCTTCCGAGCCATTGAAATTATGGATAAAAGCTTGGCCTTTGCTGCCAATAAAGGATCGTTTGGGAGTATTGATTTAGGCACGAAACAGGTTCGTACCAACCGATTAAAACAAGATTCCATATGGCCAGAATTTAGGGCAGTGGCCCATACGGCAACTGACTTTTTCATGCTCTCGATTGCAAGTCCGGCCCTGTTGTACAAAACAGGTAATAACGGTATGGAATTGGTCTACCGGGAAGAAGGCCAAGATGTTTTTTATGATGCCATGACTTTTTGGAATGATAAGGAAGGCATTGCTGTGGGTGACGCTGTGAATGGCTGCTTGTCAGTAATCATCACTAGGGATGGGGGCCATAGCTGGAAGAAGGTTCCTTGTGCGGATTTGCCTAAAGTGTCTAAAGGCGAAGGGGCTTTTGCCGCCAGTAACACCAATATCAAAACCATTGGGACCAATGCTTGGATCGCGACAACCAGTAGTACAATCTATTTTTCCGCAGACAAGGGTAAGACGTGGGAGCTTTTCACGACTCCCATTGTGAACGCAAAGTCCACCCAGGGTATCTATTCTATTGATTTTTATGACGAAAATTTGGGAATCGTTATAGGTGGTGATTATACCAATCCAAGCGATAACAAAGCCAATAAGGCCATATCCCGGGATGGGGGTAAATCATGGAAATTAATTGCCGATGGTCAAGAACCGGATTATAAGAGTTGTGTGCAGTTTGTACCTAATTCCTTAGGAAATGGAATAGTGGCTGTAAGTATTACTGGTATTTCATATTCTAGCGATTTGGGAAAAAGTTGGTCAAAATTGTCCGCTGAACCTTTCTACACATTGCGCTTTGATAATGATAGCATCGCTTATGCTGCCGGTAAAAACAGAATTGCCAAGTTGACTTTTAAATGAAATGAAGGCTATCTAAGATTTATTAGATAGCCGTCTTTCAAACAAACCAGCTAGATGTTGACAATTATATACCCGCCTCTTCTCTTCTGATACCAAATACCTTTGTATTTATAAAGTTTACGCCCGTTGACACGAACAACCTTATATCCTCTTGGAAGATGTTTTACTACACCACCGATAGGGGCGGCACAAACTACATATTTTTTGCCTTGTGCCCTATACCAAACCCCTTTCGCAAAATGAAACCTAGTGCCGTTGTGAATTACAACTTTGGGTTTGTGAACTGTGGTTACCACTGTTCCATGCTGGGGATAAACCTTGACAACTTTTCTTTGGGCGTTCGCTGAAACCAGAGCTCCAAAAAACACCATTACCAACAAGATGATTTTAAAATTTTTCATAGCTAAATAATTTTGGGCCTTAAAAAGAATAGCCCGGGTTATATCCTTTTGACTTGATTTTTCGGCGATGGTTTAATCTAATAGAAATGGCTTATTAAAATGAACACTTTATTTTTTGTGTTTATTCAACCATCGCCCCCATTATGTTATGATCGATCATTAATTCATGAAATCTAAGTCATATATCGACTTTCTTACTTTTGAATTTGTCTCTGGCCAATTGCATACCAATTAACTTTTTGCCGAAAACCAGTTTGTTGCGATGATTGTTTTTATGGAAGATATTTTGAATTTGGGAGTATTAAGGATAAATCATTGTTGAAAATTATACAATAAGTGGGATTAAGGATGGCAGCAATACCAATGATGCATGTTATATTTGTTTAAATATGTTAAACGACCCTTATCAAACCAATAAATTATGAACTGTCTAAAACGCAGTACCTTGCCTTTATTTATCATTTGTATGGCCATTCCTCTCCTGCATTGTAAAGAAGTAACTAAAAAAGAAAAATTGACTGAACCCATGGAAAATGAATCAAAAATCACCATTAAAAAAAATAACTATGGAACGACTACTGATGGTACTCTAGTTGACCTTTTTACAATGAGGAACAACCATGGTATGAAAGTCGATATCATCACTTATGGGGGTCGGATCACCAAATTATCCGTTCCGGACAAAAACGGAAAATCGAGCAATGTTGTTTTAGGCTTCGACAATTTAGGGCAATATGAAAAGGATAATCCATATTTTGGGGCGTTGGTCGGGCGGTATGGGAATAGAATTGCAAATGCCAAGTTTTCATTGAATGGCACTGAATATGGTCTTGCCGCTAACAATGGGCCAAATAATTTACATGGAGGTATTAAAGGGTTCGATAAAGTGGTTTGGAATGTAGAGGAGGTAAAGGAAGGGAATACCGCTTTATTAAAGCTAAGCTATTTAAGCAAGGATATGGAAGAAGGTTTTCCTGGGAACCTTATCACCCATGTAACGTATACGCTAACCGATGACAATACCTTGCAAGTACAATACGAAGCCACCACCGATAAACCAACCATCGTGAATCTTACACAGCATTCCTATTTCAATCTAACGGGTGATTTCTCTAAAACCATATTGGACCATGAACTTACCATGAAGGCAAACCACTTGGTTCCTGTGAATGATAAGCTGATCCCGACCGGCGATTTTATTGACGTCGCTGGGACTCCATTTGATTTTAGATCAGCAAAAGTGATAGGGCAAGAAATTGATGCCGATAATGCGCAAATCAAAAAAGGGGGCGGATATGATCATTGTTGGGTATTGAACGATCAAAATTCGGGTCTAAGAATAGTGGCAACTTTATATGATTTCAATTCTGGAAGAATAATGGAAGTTGCCACAACTGAACCCGGTATTCAATTTTATACCGGAAATTTCTTGGATGGAACACTCCCTATCCCTGGAGGGGGAACGTACGCCAAAAGAAGTGGACTTTGTTTAGAGACGCAGCATTATCCTGATACTCCAAACCAGCCCAACTTTCCATCAGTTACATTAAATCCAGGAGAAAAATATTTCACAACGACTTCATTCACCTTTACCACCAAATAAACCAATTTTATGAAAATATTGGATACGTTCGATTGGATCAGTATTGCCTTATATTTTTTATTGCTATTGGGTATTGCAGTATGGGTCATACGAAAGAAAAAAGAAAACACCGAGGATTATTTTTTAGCAGGTAGAAATATTGGATGGTTCGTTGTTGGAGCCTCCATTTTCGCCTCCAATATTGGTTCTGAACATGTCGTTGGGCTTGCAGGTACGGGTGCAAGTGATAAATTGCCATTATTGATTTATGAAATCCAGGCTTGGGTTGTTTTGATCCTAGGGTGGGTCTTTTTACCTTTTTATGCCCGCAGTGGTGTTTTTACCATGCCCGAATTCTTGGAGAAACGATTCGACGCAAGATCTCGTTGGGTGCTTTCCATTTTTTCGATAGCGGCCTATGTATTAACGAAAATTTCGGTAACCATATATGCTGGGGGAGTAGTGGTTTCAGCACTTTTGGGAATCGATTTTTGGACAGGTGCAATCGCAACTGTAATCCTAACAGGCATTTACACCGTGTTGGGCGGAATGCGGGCCGTGGTATATACCGAAACCTTGCAAGCTGTTCTATTAATTTTGGGCGCAACGGTTTTGACCTTTATAGGACTTGATAAGGTGGGAGGATGGGAGAGTATGACTAAAACTTTGACCCCTGAATATTTTAATATGTGGAGACCTGCCACAGATCCTGATTTTCCGTGGCCTTCACTATTGATTACGAGTACGATTGTCGGAATTTGGTATTGGTGTACGGACCAATACATTGTACAACGTGCATTGACTGCCAAGAATATAAAAGAGGGACGCCGAGGAACGATTTTTGGGGCCGTATTAAAATTATTGCCCGTATTTCTATTTCTAATACCCGGAATCATTACACTTACCTTGAAAATGAGAGGTGAATTGCATTGGGATTCGCCAGATGAGGCCTTTCCTATATTGATGAGTAATTTGTTACCTTCAGGACTACGCGGCTTGGTAGCAGCAGGACTATTAGCTGCCCTAATGAGCTCTTTGGCCTCTGTTTTCAATTCCTGTTCCACTCTTTTTACCGTGGACATTTACAAAAAGCTTAAACCGAATACACCAGAAAAAAAATTGGTCCGAACGGGACAAGTGGCCACTGTTATTGTGGTTGTTATCGGAATTATATGGATTCCGATCATGGCCAATATCTCAGGTGTGCTTTACGAATACTTACAAAGTGTACAAGCCTATATCGCACCTCCGATAACGGCCGTGTTTTTGATGGGTATATTCCATAAAAGAGTGAATGCTACTGGTGCCTTTGCGACATTAGTCATGGGTATCGTTATAGCGTTTTTCAGGATTACCCTTGAATTGATAAAAGGGAATTTTGACCCCAACAGTTTCTTATATAAATTGGGCGACATGAACTTTTTAAGTTTTGGAGCATGGTTTTTCTTGTTCTGTATTCTTTTCATCATTGTTGTTAGTTTATTGTCACCGGCACCTTCCAGGGAAAAGGTGGTCAACTTAACCTTCGGGACCATTACGGCAGAAGAAAAATTAAAAAACAAGAATAGTTATAATTGGGTTGATATTTCTATCTCAATTATAATCATTATCATCGTAATTGGTGTTATGGTATTTTTTAATGGAAATTAGGCAAGGCTCCTAGTCTTATGCCTATATCGATACCCTTAAACGCTTTAGATTTTTACATCAATAAGAAGGCGGGAGATATTGTGAATAACAGTATTATGGTATCTTTGGCCCTAAAGAAAATAGATAAATGCCTAAGGTTTTAATTCCTTTCCTGTTTTTTACTTTCCTTTTTTTCCATGCTCAGATTATTGGTCAATCAAGCATTGGGGGGGGACTTAAAAATAATTTGGGAGAGCCATTCGAAGGGGCCCATATTAGCCTTGAACCGGGCAATTTTACAACAATCTCCGATAAAGAAGGTAGATTCGAAATAATAAACTTGGACCCGGGGGAATACGTATTGGTCATTTCCTATTTGGGTGCTAAGTCCCATTCTGTAAATGTAGATCTTAAAGAACGCGATGTTTTCTTGGACATTATTTTAAAGGATGATGTCTTGGCTTTACAGTCGGTGGTGGTGACTGGCACTTTTGAACCTCGGAATATCCTTACGTCCGGTACAGCCATCACCTCTTTGGGACCTATTGAATTAAGTCAAATCTTTCCTCGGGGTACAGCTGACCTATTGCAAGCCCTCCCCGGTACATATACAGATCCCTCGGCCGGAGAGGTTTTTACCAAGACCTATTCGCGGGGTATATCCGCATCCGCAGAGGATGACATGGGGTGGTATTATATTTCGCTTCAAGAAGATGGATTACCGGTAAGTTTGGTACAACACTCATATTATGGGCCAGATATTTTTCATCGAATTGACCTTTACACCGAAAGGGTAGAGGCCCTACGAGGGGGTAGTGCGTCGATTACGGCCCTCAATGCTCCGGGAGGTATATACAATTTTATCTCAAAGGGACCTAGTGACATACTTTATGGGGAATTTCGGCTTCAAGGAGGACTGCAAGGCGATAATAATCCTTTATTCCGTATCGATGGTACGATTGGTGGACCTTTGGAAAAGAACTGGTTTTTTAATGTGGGTGGACATTATCGTTTGGATCAAGGTGCTAGAAATACCGATTTTACATACAGTAAAGGCGGTCAAATTAGATTCAATGTCCTGAAAAAACATCAAAAAGGATTTGTTAAATTCTATGGAAAACTACTTGACGATTTTACGAATCGATATACCGGAGTGGCCGCGACCCATTGGAATAAACCTTCAGCGGCCTTTGGTCAGGATTTTAACAACACCGCCTTGCTAATGCCTGCGTTCTCCGCAAATGTTCCCGATGGCAGAAGATTGCCCCAAGGCGCAACGAACCATTTTGACCCTTCCCAAGGGGTACATGCCCAGGATAAAGCCTTTGGATTAGATATCTTTCAAAATTTAGGTGAGGATTGGACGGTAAGATTTAATCTGAAATATTCCCATAAGAATGCCAATTGGCAGACTGCCATCAGCAACGCGTTTGTCTCGTTGAACGATCCATTGGCCTATTTCATAACCGGAGCCCAGTTTCCAATTGGTGAGGTGGTTTTTAAGGATGCGGCATTAGGAACGGAGTTGGCCCGTTTGGACAATAGCGGAATTCTAACCGGAGAACCTTTCCAGTATCTAGGAACAAGGACATTGCCCTACGATGCGATAATGGGAACAGCCTCATGGTTGAAACAGAACAGGTCAGATGAATGGATGAATCAATTGACCATTAGAAAATCCAGCGAGAAACACGACTTGACCTTTGGTCTGGGTGCAGGGCTTTCAAATACGTCACTTTTTACCCAGGGCAGCTTTGGTTTTGTGACCTATGAACCCAATCCTCGCATGTTGCGTGTAACCCTCGAAAACCCGGGCCAACCTGTAATTGCCTTATCAGATTCAAACGGATTAAGTAACTACGGAGGGTTATTTTTTGATAATGCCAGGGCCGATGTAACCCAAGTAGCGTTTTTTGCTAATGACCGTTGGAAATTGAACGATCGTTTACATCTGGATATAGGATGGCGTTACGAAACTATTGACCATAAAGGAAGCAAAGATCGGGCGGCCCCATTTTTAAGGGATGGCGGCTATGATGGCGACCCAACTACCGAATATGATAATGGGATTTTAATGCCGACCGGGGAACGTGATGACTTTGATTTTATGTACAACTACCTTTCCTATTCTACGGCACTGAATTATGGAGTCAATGATCAGACCAGTTTTTTTACCCGCTTCTCCTCAGGGAATAAAGCACCGGAATTAAACTATTACTTCAACAATTTTTCAGGAGTACCTATTAATCGGAAAGGGGAAGTCCAGAAAATAAAACAAGTTGAACTGGGAAGTAAATATCATAGCGATCGATTTTCGGCCATGACCACCGTATTTTGGAGTCAGTTAAAGAACGTTGGAATTACCGATTTTCAATTTGATGCCGAACAGGGTAGTGTGTTTTATGCCCCAGTACAGTTTAATGATTCACGTACTTTCGGAATTGAATGGGAAAGTGCTTATAAACCGCTGTCCTATTTGACATTTAATTTCAACGCAACCCTTCAGCACGCCAAAGCTACAAAATGGACCGTATATGAGTCTGCTGGTTCATTAGGAACCGAGGACGACACGATACAGGATTATTCTGGAAATACACTGGCTTTTAACCCAAATGTAATGTTCAATTTAGGGATTGATTATTCTAAGGATAAATGGAGCGGTATCTTTAAATGGCAATTTATGGGCTCACGGGAAGGTAATATCGCAAATGCATTTCAATTACCACCCTATAGCATATTTAATGCAGGATGTGGTTTTAAATTCAGCCAAAACCTGTCGGTCAATCTGGTAGTTACCAATCTTTTCAATTCAGAAGGACTTGCGAATTTCTTTGGTCCCAATAGTTTCGGTGCTAGTGCCAACGATGCTACTGTCGATTTTATCCAATCCAATCCGGATGCTAGCTTTGTGGTGGTTCCTGTATTGCCCAGAGGAACATTATTGAGCATGAATTATAAGTTTTAGGACCATGAGTATAGTTGTTAAACCGGAGGACTTTTTAGGCGTGTTATCCTAGATTATCTGCTATTCTCTATTATCCCAGTATCTGGTATCTACCCGTATTTGTAAGAGACCGTTTTGAAACAATTTTGGAACATCAATATTCTGTTGAGGGTAACATTTCTTCATGGGGAATATTTTTAACCCTATTTTTTTTTACCCAAAACCAAAGAATACTAAAAAGTACTACCAAAAGCGCGGGAAAGGCGATCATTATCTTTAAGGTTTCTTGACCTACAGCCAAATCTAATGGATCACCCGATAGTCCCATGATTGTAGCTTTTTCCCTAGCAGCATCTATCCATATGCCAAAAACGGGTTGCATATTTGCAGTTAAAAACATGCCAATGGCCCCAACGACCGACATTCCCAATGCCCCACTTTTCGGAATTTTTTCTGCCACAAAACCAATCATATTAGGCCAAAAATAGCACAGTCCGATCGCAAAAATTGCCGCAGATACATAGACTAGGGCTCCAATTTGTGTGCTTAATAAGAACATGCCTAGGGTCGCGAAAATAGCTGAAGCAAGTAAGACCCCTGTTTGGTCGAATTTATCCACAAATTCCCCACCAAAATAGCGTCCAAATGCCATAATGCCTGATATCAATGCCATAATGACCATACCATTGGCGCCACTTTTATCCAAAACCAATCGAACCCACTGCATTGGAACAAATTCTGTGGAAGCCGTCAGGGCCATACAAATGGCGATATATATAAAAAGGGGAGTGGCCATACCCTTCAAATTGCCTTTTAAGGTTTTTGCCTCTTGTAAGCTTGGTTTTGGAAAAACCTGTCCGTAAAAGAAAAAAGCGTAGAGTATTGTCGGTACAAGTATGATCCAAATTTGTGCTTGCCAACCCATATTTAATTGGGTCATGAAATAACTTAGTAAACTGCCCAGAACAATTCCCCCAGGAAACCACATGTGGAATCTGTTTAATAAGGTGCTCATCTTTTTACCGGTTGCGCTATCTGAAATCATTGGATTACATGCAGCCTCGGTACAACCATTTCCCAATCCAATAAGAAGGGTTGAGAACATAAGACCCCAATATCCCGCCGAATAAATGGTCAATATAATGCCCATTGTGTGGGCTATGAAGGCAAATTGCATAATTTTTTTTGGTCCAATAGAATGATAGGTAAGACCACCGATTATCATAGCAATGGGAAATCCGAAAAACCACATGGAATTTATCTCACCCAATTGCTTAGCCGTTAATTCAAAGGCCTCCCCTAAGTCTGGCAATATCCCTGCTCGAAGGCTAAAAGAAAAGGCAGTGGTAATCAATGCTAGGCAACTACCGTAAAACAGTCTATTGGTATTGGGTGTGGTTTGGTTCTTGGATTCTTTCATGTGCAGGGTTGTTTTATACTATGGATAGTAAGATGTGCCCAAACATTTAATGCGTTGTCTCCTAATATAATAATATTATCGATGCCGTATTGAAATCGCTATATAAAATAGATTCTCACTTTGCTCATAATAGATTATCGAGTGTTAAGGAAGATTGGGTTTGCTCCCCATAATGAACAATAATTGGGTCGCTGGTGAAATGCTCCCTACTGGATTACCTTCCTTAAATATAATCTGTCTTGTGGATAACCTCAAATTACAAAGGAAAATTGGTCCTTATACTTGTCGGTAGTCCGAATAACCCTGATAACGTCGTAAGAACCACAAAAACAAAGGCTTAGTTCTAAAAATCCCTTGAATTAAAAGGGGGTTGAGTATGCTGGAATCAGGTTTGGCCATCAAGAATTCATTGTCAATAGTTTTTAATAAGTATCATCCCCTAAAACAATAAAAAAAGGTAGATTTGTGTCAATTTTTAACGTAAGATTGAATATAAAACTGAACTGATAATTCTTAGAAAAGCATCACATGAACAAAGAAATTAATCTGCAATCGGCAGATAATATTAGGGCTTTGGCAGTAGCAATGGTTGAAAAGGCAAATTCAGGACACCCTGGAGGCCCAATGGGTGGTGCCGATTTTATGCACATTTTATATTCAGAGTTTTTTAATTTCGATCCAAGTGACATGACATGGCCATTTAGGGATCGCTTCTTCATGGATGCAGGCCATTTGTCCACTTTGATGTATGCACAATATTATCTCTTGGGCAATTATAGCAAAGATGATGTTTCGAATTTCAGACAATGGGGCTCAATTACCCCAGGCCACCCGGAAGTGGATGTTGAAAGAGGTATTGAAAATACATCAGGACCTTTGGGACAGGGACATACCATGGGTATTGGCGCTGCCATAGCCGCTAAATTCTTACAGGCACGTTTTGGGGATTGGATGAACCATAAAATTTATGGCTTTATTTCGGATGGTGGCGTACAAGAGGAGATTTCTCAAGGTGCGGGCCGAATTGCAGGACATTTGGGTCTTAATAATTTTATAATGTTCTATGACTCCAATGACGTTCAATTATCAACGATGACCGAAGCGGTTACCACCGAGGATACCGCAATGAAATATAAGGCTTGGGGTTGGAAGGTGATAAATATCGATGGGCATGATCATGATGCCATAAGAAAGGCATTGACAGAAGCGAATGCTGAGTCAGAAAGACCTACCTTGATCATCGGTAAAACCATCATGGGCAAAGGTTGTGTAACAGCCGATGGAAGTATTTACGAGGGCCATTGTGAACTGCATGGACAACCGATAGGGCATACAGGTGCCGATTATGAAAAGACCTTGATAAATTTGGGGACCGATCCTAAAAATCCTTTTGAAATTCATTCTGAAGTAAAAGAATTTTATAAAGGTATCTTGGCAAAAAAGAAATCGGATGCGAGTACCAAAAAGAACGTGATCAATGCCTGGCGTAAAGAAAATAAGAATTTGGCCGATAAGCTGGACGCTTTCCTTTCTGGCAAATTACCAGCATTGGATTTTGAGACGATTACGCATAAAGATGGGCTGGCTTCTAGGGTAGCCTCTTCGAATGTATTGGCTTATCTGGCAGAGAAAGTAGAAAATATGATCGTATCCTCTGCGGATTTGTCCAATAGTGATAAAACGGATGGTTTCTTAAAGAAATCGCATGCATTGAAAAAAGGGGATTTCTCAGGGGCATTTTTGCAAGCTGGGGTTGCGGAATTGACCATGGCATCCTTGGCGAACGGAATTGCATTGCATGGCGGTATTATCCCCGTTGTAGCGACCTTCTTTGTGTTCTCGGATTACATGAAACCTGCAATCAGGCTAAGTTGTATCCAAGAATTGCCTGTTAAATTCGTTTGGACCCATGATGCCTTCAGGGTAGGGGAAGATGGTCCAACACACCAACCTGTGGAACAGGAAGCCCAAATACGATTGTTGGAAAAATTAAAAAACCATAGTGGTAATCCTAGTTTTGTGGCATTGCGTCCCGCTGACTCCCAAGAGACAAGTGTAGCATGGAAAATGGCGATGGAAAACACTAAAACCCCAACAGGTTTGATACTTTCCAGACAAGGGATCAAAGATGTGCCCTCTCAATCGGGATCTCGATATTCGGACGCCTTAAATGCTGAAAAAGGCGGATATTTGGTGAAGGAAACACCAAACCCTGATGTTGTTTTGGTTGCCAATGGTTCCGAAGTTTCTACATTGGTAGAGGCAGCAGCATTATTGGAGGAAAGAAAGAATTTAAAGATCAATATCGCCTCAATTCCTTCAGAGGGTATTTTCAGACAGCAGTCAAGAAAATATCAAACTAGCGTTATTCCCGATAACAAACCCGTATTTGGTTTAACGGCGGGGTTGCCGATAAGCCTAGAGGCTTTGGTAGGACAAAAAGGAACTGTTTTTGGACTTGATCATTTTGGGTATTCCGCACCGGCAAAGGTTTTGGATGAAAAATTCGGATTCACCGGGGAAAAGGTATATAACGAAGTATTGAATTTCTTAAATAGAAAATAAAAGTTTTAAAACATTTGAAAAGGGATTTGTCTGACAAGGGGCAATTCCCTTTTTTTATTCCTAAATAGCGCATCCTTATCATTTTCCACCTTCAATAATTTTCAATTTGATATTTTAAAGTATATTCAGGCAGAGAAAATAGCCGTTACTAAAGTTTTACTACTTCTATGGATACATTCATTGATTTTTTTGCCAATCTAACAAGTCTTCAAAAGTTGATTTGGATTATTGGTATGATGACTATTTTTTGGATACTTGAAGGGGCATATCCCCTAAGAAAATTTGATTACAAAAAATGGGAGCATGCCAAGGCCAATCTAATTTTGCTCATAACGACGATTATAATTAATGTTTTTTTTGGACTTGCGACAGTCGGAATATTCAATTGGTTGGAACAAAGTCAATTTGGATTGTTGAATTTGGTAGAATTACCAGTGTGGGTAGAAATGTTGTTCGCAATTATGTTGTTGGACTTCCTAGCGCAATACGTAGTACATTATTTGCTACATAAAGTTAAGTTCATGTGGCGTTTCCATATGGTGCATCATAGTGATACCCATGTCGATGTGACTTCTGGCACACGGCATCATCCGATAGACTTTATAATGAGGGAGACCTTTGCGCTGATTGCCATTCTCATTGCCGGATTACCTTTGGCGTATTATATACTGTATCGTATTTTGACCATTCTCTTCACGTACTTTTCCCATGCCAATATTCGCTTGCCAATTTGGTTGGATAAAACGATCAGTTTAGTGTTTATTTCACCCAATACCCATAAGTTCCATCATCATTTTGAAATGCCATGGACAGATACCAATTATGGTAATATATTCTCCCTTTGGGACAGGGCTTTCGGAACCTTTATTTATGATGACCCCTATGACATTGTTTATGGTTTGGATATCTTGGATAAGGAAAAATCAGATGATATCTTATACCAATTAAAAGTACCCTTTACCTATAAAAAAAGTAATTTGGATTCCTTTGATATATCGAAGGATTAATAGTAAAAAACAGGCCAATATGTTTAATTTAAAGCATTTTATGATTAATTTCATCGATGCTTTTAAATTCATTTCCTACGGTTTAATTAAATCAACATTATGAAACAATCAAGTGATCAAAACAGTGAAGTATCAAACCCCAATAATTCGAGAAGATCTTTTGTTAAAAATACGGCCCTACTTTCTGGAGCCATGGTTTTACCAACTTTTCAAATGGATGCCATGGTGAATGTTTTCAATGAAAAGAAATTAAAAATAGCCGTGGTAGGTTGTGGTGGTCGGGGAACAGGCGCGGCGGTTCAAGCATTGAGAGCGGACGAAAATGTAGAATTGGTCGCAATGGCCGACGCCTTTGAAGATAGATTGAAAGATAGTCTTATGAACATTTCCAAAGAAATGGGCGAGACCAAGAAAGTAAATGTCAAATCTGAACATCAATTTGTTGGTTTTGACGGCGCTAAAAAGGCAATGGATATGGCAGATGTGGTCATTTTAGCCACACCTCCTGGTTTTAGACCTGAACACTTCGAATATGCCATAGACAACGGCAAGCATGTTTTTATGGAAAAACCCGTGGCCACTGATGTTCCTGGGGTTCGTAAGGTATTGGCCGCAGCAAAAAAAGCAAAAGAGAATAAATTGAATGTTGTAGTTGGTCTTCAAAGACATTACCAAACAAATTACCTTGCTGCTTTGGATCAATTAAAGCAAGATAAAATTGGAAAGATAGTTTCCGGACAGGTGTATTGGAACAGTGCCGGGGTTTGGGTACGTGAAAGACAACCAGGTCAATCTGAATTGGAATACCAAATGCGGAACTGGTACTACTTTAATTGGTTATGCGGTGATCATATCCTAGAGCAACATATTCACAATATCGATGTTGCCAACTGGTTTATAGGGGAAACGCCAATCTCTGCACAAGGTATGGGAGGAAGACAGGTAAGGACAGGTAAGGATCATGGCGAGATATTTGACCATCACTTTGTAGAATATACTTATCCAAGTGGAGCGGTGGTTGCAAGCCAGTGCAGGCATCAACCAGATACGATGCGACGTGTATCGGAATTCTTCCAAGGAACGAAAGGAACGGTCTCCACTGCAGGGGATAATGTAGAAATGAAAGATTGGGAGGGTAATTCCCTTTTTGAACATCGTGGCAAGGATGACCCCAACCCGTATCAAGTTGAGCATGATAAGTTGTTCGCATCAATAAGAAATGGAGGCGTCATTAGTGATGGTGAACAAGGGGCTAATAGTACCATGAGTGCAATCATTGGTCGTATGGCTACGTATTCCGGACAGATTATTACATGGGATGAAGCTATGAAATCACAATTGAAATTGGTCCCAGACGGATTGACCTGGGATTCTCCAGCACCCGTACAGCCTAATGCCGATGGTTGGTATAACATACCCATACCAGGGAAGACCGTTGTTATGTAAAGTGAAACATTATTTTATGAGTTATAATAAGATGCGATTGTCCCTGCTTTTGGTGGGGACAATTCTTTTTTCGTGTAAGGATAAAACATACGAGCCCTTAAAAAACAAAAACGAGAGACCCAATATCATTTATATTTTGGCGGATGATTTAGGGTATGCAGAGGTTGGCGCTTATGGACAGGAAAAAATTGAAACGCCTAATATCGATGCCTTGGCACAAAACGGGATGCTCTTTACACAACATTATTCCAGTGCTCCTGTTTGTGCCCCTGCCCGTTATATGTTGATGACAGGAAAGCACGCCGGCCATGCATATATTCGAAGTAATTCCGAATGGAAAGAACGAGGGGATGTTTGGGACTATCGCGCTATGGCGAAAGATTCAACCCTGGAAGGTCAAGGCCCAATGCCGACAAATACCATTACCATGGCAAAAAGATTACAAGACGTTGGGTATACAACCGGAATGGTCGGGAAATGGGGGCTTGGGGCCCCGCATACGCACTCTATTCCCAATGAAATGGGATTCGACTTTTTCTTTGGTTACAATTGTCAACGGCAGGCGCATACCTATTATCCTTTGTTCTTGTATAAAAACAAAAAGAGGGTACATTTGGCGAATGATACCGTTGCTCCGAACACCAAATTGCCTAAAGGTACCGACCCTAATGACCCTAAGAATTATGCTTCTTTTTCCCTAAAGGACTATGCTCCGGATTTGATGTTCAAGGAACTCACAAAGTTTGTGGATAGTAATAAAGACCAACCTTTCTTTCTTTATTGGGCAACCCCTATACCTCATGTCGCACTACAGGCACCCCAAAAATGGGTGGACTATTACAAACAGAAATTTGGTGGGGAAAATCCCTATTTGGGTGAAATGGGATATTTTCCTCATCAAAACCCTAGAGCGGCTTATGCAGCCATGGTATCTTACTTGGATGAAAATATTGGTAAACTGGTTCAGCAACTTAAGGACGAAGGAATATACGATAATACCCTGATAGTGTTTACTTCCGATAATGGCCCATCTTATGCCGGCGGTGCGGACCCCGAGTTTTTTGAGAGTGCAAAACCTTTCGAAGGGAAATACGGGCGAGGCAAGGGTTATTTATATGAAGGGGGCATTCGAGTCCCAATGATCTCTTCATGGCCTGGGAAGATCAAACCGGGAACTAAAAGCGATTTGATATCGGTACAGTACGATATGCTGGCCACTTTTTCAGAGGTTGCAGGATATGAATTGCCCCATGAGCAAGATGGCGTGAGTATATTACCCACTTTATTGTCTAAAGAAGGCCAAAAAGAACACGAATTTTTGTTTTGGGAGTTTCCAAGTTATGGCGGCCAAGTTGCCATTCGTATGGGCGATTGGAAAGTGGTTCGGCAATATCTAATTGATGACAAGGAAGAAGCTACCATTGAATTGTACAATTTACGAACAGACCCTTTGGAAATGACTAACGTGGCCGAGCTTTATCCTGACATACTCAAAAAAGCCGCACGTATTTTTAAAGAAGAACGAACTTCCCCTGAATTGGATATTTTCAAAATCCCCGCATTGGCCAATGGCTTATTCAATGATTAGAGGTATCAGTTACATAAAGGGTTAATTAATAGTAACCCAGCTTGTACCGCGTGGTTAGGAAAGACATATTGATTTATAAGTTTACCTTTAGGATTGCTTATTTGTAGGGATATGGTTTATTGTATTCCAAGGCAGTGATTTCTAAATTCAACCAATCGAAATCCCCTTCCTTCAATCTCCACGTGACCTTGCATTTCGATGGGATTTTAATTCCGTCGAACACTTTTTGTTCTAACGCTTCAATATGCCAGATTTCCAATTTCGCATCTTCACCACCGCCATAATACCGTTTGGTTTCGAAGGAACGGAATTCCCCCTCCGAGGTAAAAGTAAAGAAACCGGAAACCCTTTTATCGTCAAGGGTAAGAATCGCTTTTGCCGAAGTTTCATCTATAGATTCCCAGGTCAGATGTTCATTTATGGCAGCAGAAGGAAACCAGCACATTTCCGCTAAATAACGCTGCATGCTAGCAGCATTTATTTTTTCATTCTTACCTTCATTTACCACGGGAAATACACCGAACAATTTAATCAACATTTCTCCTTGGGCGTTTGTAAGTTTGTCACGGCCATACAAATACACAAGGGGTAGGGGATTTACTTTGGTTACCCATACAAAAGAAGGGTCCTCACAATTGAAATATTGTTGGGCTGTAAAGGGCATCCATCTACCAGTAGGACTTGTTTTCATATCCCCTTTTTGTTTTAGGCGGACCGAAACTGATTTTGCGGTCTGAAATACCCCGGAAACAGTCAGCCATTTTTGAACTATGGAGGGCAAATGACTTAAATTTTTTATTGAAGGAACTACTGAGTCACTCAAATGTATGGTCTTAAAAATCATATTGGATTCTTTTAGGACCATTCGATTGAATTTATAATCAGCATGACTCGAAATAGTGCCTAAGAGAAGGATGAAATTAAAGATCGTTCCAAACTTTGCATCCTTCCAATAGATAATTACCAGCATCTGCGATAAGAGAATTGTTATAACCCCAACAATTGGCCACCATTCCTTTTTAAAAATGAGCAGTAAAGCGGTCAATATAAAAAATAGTCCAACAAATAACCAAGCCAATCCAAAGGGTCTTGAAACAAACTGAATGGGACCGCTATCAAAAGATGGGTAAAAGGCCTTGGTATACCCCAAAAAGTGTATACAACCATGGGCAAGAAAAAGTACAATAAACAACGTCCTCATTGATCCAATAACAATTTAATCCAATATATGGAGTTAAACTATTAAAGAGAGAACCCAGAACCAATGATGAATATCAGTTAATATCAAAAAATCTGTAAAATTAAAAACCTTGAAATTCAGCACTAAATCCATCACACCTTATAATTTATTTTCGAGTAATGATATTTGTCATGGTTTCATTTTAGTAAAGGGTATAGCTTTATGTAAACCTTAAAACCATATAAACTATGACAATCGACATTCAATACGTTCAAATGCCCACAAGTGAAGCCATGAATGAACTAATGAACACTAAACTAAATCGACTTGCTGCCAAATATGAATGGATAATAAGGGCTCAAGTGTATTTTAAACAAGAAAACGATCCGACTGGGAAAGGTAAAATTTGTGAGATGGAACTCAGTGCTCCCGGACCAAGGATATTCGCAAGTTCAAATGAGGATGATTTTGAGAAAGCCGCTGCCAAGACCATCAAAGATCTGGAAAAACAGTTGAGCAAAAGAAAATCCATAATGAACAAACATTAAGACCCATTTGAAGAACCATAAACAAAGAATCCCATGAATAAAATATTAGTACCGGTAGATTTTTCAGAATTTTCGGAAAATGCATTGGAAGTTGCCGCCCAACTGGCCAAAAGGTTCAATGCAAATTTGATATTATTACATATGCTGGGTCTTTCAGAGGCTATTTTAACTAAAAATGAAGCCCAGGAATTTATGGAGGCCCAATATTACATGAAACTAACAAAGAAAAGATTCAATGAATTCCTGGACAAGCCATATCTGGATGGAATCAACGTTTCTGAAATCGTACAGAATTATAAGGATTTCCATGAAATAAACAATATCGTAAAAGAACAGGGAATTGACCTAGTGGTAATGGGATCCCATGGTGTCAGTGGTTTGAGCGGATTGTTCGTTGGTTCTAATACGGAAAAGGTAATTCGGACCTGCACCGTTCCCGTACTTGTAATAAAAAAGAGAAGTAAGGATTTTAATATCAAAAAGGCCGTCTACGCCAGTGATTTTGAGGTTGAACATATAGAGGTCTTCAATAAGGCCATGAAATTCTTCAATCTATTGGATGCCGAGGTGCATAAAGTATACATTAATCGACCCAATCAATATTTTAAAAGTTCTAAAGAAATCAATGCACAAATAGCGCTTTTTATGCGTACGGCCCATCATGGGGAAACAGGGTACAAGGATAATGTCCAAATTTTGAACGATTACAGTATAGAGGAGGGCATATACAATTATGCCGAAAAAATAAATGCGGATATTATTGCGCTGCCCACCCAGGGAAGAAAGGGATTAGCGCACTTTTTTAAAGGAAGCATAGGTGAAGATATTGCCAACCGGGCAAAATTACCTGTTATCACTTTCAAGATAAAAAACTAGGATTGAAAAAGTATCCTTAGTTTAGCCAGAATGACCAGTTCTGACTTGTTCTTTTTGGCAGTGGAAATGGCTATGGATTGCGCTGTGTCCCATAGAAGCTTTTTTAGCTCGAGTGAAAAGAGGGTCTGGTTTTCGAGATAATAGTTACGGAATGCACTATAACAGGTATCACTATCGGTACCGGTCTTTTGCATTTCGGAAAAGGCCTTCTGTATTTCCAAAGGACCACTTATGTCTAATTCCTTTAAAGAAACCGATCCCTGCTTCCAATTTTCGGATACTTCGGTTTTTAAAGCTATGATTTCTCTCTTATCGATTTTCTTATCGGCCATGGCGATGGCATAAAAAAGTTGTCCAATACGATAATGTAGTTTTTCGTTGTTATTTTCCATGCTTACCATACTTCATTAAAAAATTGTTCTACGGGATGTTAAGTATAGCTCTAAATTTTGAAATGTAGGATGATTTGTGTCAGTTTAATTCTCAATTTTTTTTGAGTCATTTGTCGTAAATTTATAAGTGTATGGATACGGTTTTGGCAATAGATATTGGAGGAACATTCACTAAGATCGGCATTGTCGATACTCAAGGAAAAATACTTGCTTCCAAAGTTTTTGGCACAAAATCAAAAGAACCTTTTGAGACCTACTTGAAGGAGTTGATACCCAACCTACATCAATTATTGGCTACCTTGGATTCCCCAACAAAACCTTTGGCCGTGGGTATAGGGGCACCTAATGCCAATTCGATAACAGGTCACATAGAGAATCCGCCCAATTTAAACTGGGGCAAGGAAATTCCCATTGTAAAATCAATTGCCACGGCGTTGAAATTGCCGGTGTATATAGCTAATGATGCCAATGCGGCGGCATTGGGGGAATTGCGGTTTGGTATGGCCAAAGGCATGCGAAATTTTGTGGTTCTGACCTTGGGTACCGGGCTGGGTAGTGGCATTGTCGTTAACGGTAACCTCTTATTGGGCGAACATGCCCAGGCAGGTGAGATCGGTCATGTAAATGTAGATCCCAATGGCAGATATTGTAATTGTGGTTTAAGAGGATGTTTGGAAACCTATGCTTCGGTTACCGGTATAAAGCGAACGGTTTTTGAGTTGATCGCCGAAATGCGCGAAGATTCCCCATTGCGCAGAATCAGTTTTGAGGACCTTACAGGGGAATTAATTGCCAATGCTGCGCTCGATGGTGATCCATTGGCCTTAAGGGCGTTTAGCATCACTGCTGAGATTTTAGGTAGTAAAATGGCCGATACGGTTGCTCATTTAGACCCTGAGGCCTTTATTTTGTCAGGTGGTCTAAGTAAAGCCGGGGATGTTCTATTACTACCCGTTATTGCGAGTATGGAGAAGAACCTTTTTGTGTCCTACAAAGGTAAGATAAAGGTATATCTATCCGATGCTCCCCGTAATGCGGCCATATTGGGACCTGCAGCTTTGGCCTGGTCGAATATTTCGTAAAAATCAGCTCTCAAGTAAATGCTCAAGGCTTTCGCTATCCACGATATGTTCGGTGATCGCAAATACTTGTTTTCTATTTTCCCTGACGGTCTTATAGAATTTGGCGATATCGTCTTCAAGCCCTTGGTGTTCCTCACGGAATAATCTAGAATCGTGTTTGAATGGATCTTGAATGGTCTGGGCAATATGGGTAATATGTTCGTCCACTCTTCGGAGAAGTTGGTCACTTGTTTTCTTATCTTCTAAAATACCCTGACCTATCGATTTTACAGCATCGAGATTCTCCTTTTTTGTTATCCATATAAAATATTTGTTCAACAATTTATGTAGAAAATGCAGGTCTTGTTTGTAGAACGTTAGGTCAGATTTCCAATGTTTGGTCAAAACATATAATTCATCCCAATCAGTCTGTTGTATAAAAGAGCCTTTGGGTCTCGTTCTATAATTTTCCATAAGCTTGAAATATAAATTCAACATTTACGACGTTCATTAAAGTTACCTTTAACCTAACGCAATTAATATGACTTATATCATAGTACGGATTTTGATATTGAGCTATTGGCTAATAATAGTACCGTCGCCCATTTCAATGATACGGTCGGTTTTTTCGGCAAAATCGTGATCATGGGTCACTACCAATAAGGAAAGATTTCGCTCTACGGAAAGATTCTTGAAGATGTTCATCACATTTTGGGCATTATGGCTATCCAAATTGCCTGTGGGTTCATCGCCCATAATTATGGCCGGATCATTAATTAAGGCCCTTGCTATGGCAACACGTTGTTTTTGTCCTCCCGAAATTCGGGAAGCCAATTTGTTGGCTTGCTCCTGAATATCGAGAAGTTTTAACTTTTCCATCGCGTCATATTCAATTTCTTCAAAAGATTTCAGCCCTAGTTTTTTAGCTGGTAGCATCACATTTTCAAGCACTGTGAATTCAGAAAGTAGGTAGTGAAATTGAAAAACGAAGCCAATATTGCTATTCCTGATTTTGGCCAATTCTTCATGATGTTTGCCGGAAACCAATTCGCCGTTTAAGAACAGTTCCCCTTCATAATCGGTATCCATGGTAGATAGGATATATAATAAAGTGGATTTACCACAGCCCGATTTACCCATTATAGACACAAATTCACCATGTTTTATACTAAAATTAATATCCTTTAGAACATGAAAAAGGACAGGTTCCCGAAAATATTTATTGATGTTCCTTGCCTCTAAGATGGTATTGTTCCCCATGGTTATTGTCCTCTGATTATTTCTACCGGGTCAATTTTCCTTGCTTTTCTAGAGGGCAGGTAACCTGCCAGGAATGTTGAGATCATCGCAAAAGAGATTCCTATAACATAATACCAAACACTATAGTTTACAGGATATGTTTTAATGGTGGGTAGCGCTTCTGTCTCAAAGGGCAAAGTATCTATTACCGACGATATGGAATAGCCAACCACTAAGCCTAAAATACCTCCAAAAAGACCTATAAGAATAGCTTGACTGATAAAAATATACTGTACATCTTTGCCCGAAAAACCGGTAGCCTTTAAAATGGCAATGTCATTCATTTTCTCATAAATCATCATATTGAGAATATTATAGATGCCAAACCCGGCAACGATCAATAAGGTAATTGATACGGCATAGGTGATAAGGTTTCTTATGGATGTACCCGTTTCGAATTGTGCATTAGCCGTTTTGATATCCACGGCCGTAAGGTTGAACTGATTTTCGATATTCCGTGCCATTGGAACCGCTTTTTCGATATCGAATAATTTAACATTAATGTCGGTGAAATAGTTCTTTGGCTCCCCTAATATTTTTTGCACTGTTTTAAGGGATGCAAAACTCTGGATATTGTCAATGTCGGCCAGGCCACTTTGGTAAATACCTACGATCTTTAAAGGGAACAGGTCGCCACGAACGGTACTGATCTGAACAGTATTTCCGATATCAAGGGACATCTTTTCAGCAACCCCGGAACCTATTAAGATCCCGTTTTCATAATTGTTCAAAGCCTCTGGACTTCCCTTGACCACATAATCCCCAAAATTGAAAAGGCGTACTTCCTCCAAAACATCAATACCCACAAGATTGCCCCCTAATTCGATAGAACCGGATATATAGAATATCTGTGATTTCAGTTGGGGGATTGCACCTTTTACATCCGGATTTTTTCTTAATTCCTGGATCAAGGGCAGGGCATTATGAATTTTGGCCTGGGTTAATTTTGGTTTTACCGAATGTACAAGCTTGAAACTATTTTCCCATTTATCATATAGATCTAAGGGTTGCCGTTCAGAAGGTTTTATCTCGTTATAAATATGAACATGAGGAGTACGGTTTAAAATAAGTCCGTCTAAAAGACCGTTCAGGCCTGTCATAAAGCTAACAAGGATTATGAAAGTGCCAATTCCAAATGTGACCCCCAATGCGGCAATACTAGATTGTTTTATTCGGGATAGCAAGTGTGTTTTTGAAATACTCAATATGACCTTCCAATTGATCATTGTTTAGGTTTAATGATATCAGTGTGCTCATCTATGCCCGAAAGTATTTCAACTTCCGTTAGGTTTTTGGATCCAATCTCAACGTTGACCGGACCGTCTTGGGTTTTTACGGTATGGTTGTCGATTAAGTATTCCAAGGGTATGGTCAGGGTATTTTCCTTTTCGGAAACAATGATATTGGCTTCACCGGCCAATCCGGGGAATAGTACTTCAGGAGCTGTTTCAAAAACAGCTTCTACCTTAAAAGTCTGGGAACGCTCATCTTTTTTAGGGTATATCTTATGTACTCGTCCCTCAAAGACTTCCTCGGGGTATGCATCCAAGTTGACGATTACCTTTTGATACGGCTTTAACTTTACGATATCTACCTCGTCGACCAATAATTCAATTAAAAAATCATCCAAACTTCCAACACTGGCTAAGGGTTCCATAGTGGTCACTATTTCCCCAATATTTTTGTATATCGCATATACTCGTCCATTTATCTTACTTGTTATAGTGAATTCATTCGTGCTAACAATGGCCGCTTGGTACGTGTTTTCGGCTTTTACTACCTTGTTTCTAAGCTCATCTTTGGTTCGTTCATAGTTGTTTTGAAGTACATTAAGATTGTTCAATGAAAGTTCATAGTTTAATTTCTTGATATCGTATTCTGCCTTTGAACCAATTTCTTGTTGCCATAAACGTTCCTGCCGCTTAAAATTTATAGAGTCGTTCTGTAGTTTTAATTTTGCTGTGTGTATTTCCTCGCGCAACCCTTCTAGAACAGCCGCGCTACCTTTGTAAGCTTCACGGGCATCCTGAAGGTTTATTTTGGTATTTTCCCTGTTTAATTCAGGTGTTTTGTTATATATCTGAAAAAGCGGACTACCCTTAACGACACTATCACCTTCGTTCACGAACACTTTGTCTAAAATACCTGCAACGGAGGAATATACGGCATATAAACTATCTGGCTGTACAAGGGCTGATGCGTATACGGATGCTACTAAAGTCTTTTTTTCAGGTTTTATTCTTATCGTATCCTTACCGCAGGACAGAAGAAGTAAAACTAGTAAAAGGCTTAGCACTCTGTGCGCCATAATAAAGGTCTTAAGATTAAAAATATTGAACAATGGAAGTCAATACGAACTTAAATCATTCATAAAACCGCAATTTATTCCTAAGGGAAATATTTTCTTTATGCATAAATTCAATTCGGTCTAATAATTCACTAATTACTGCGATACCTTCTAGATTAATGTTAAGGTCGGCATGTAGACGTAATATTTTCTCAACATTTGGGAGTTCTTCATATAGGATGTATTCTTCGTTTTCTTTTGTAATTACCTCGATCAACCCAAATTCATATAACTCGATGATGAATTGGGTGTTAATCCCATGACTGAAGCAAAAATCCTTGACCGCTATATAGTTAAATTGTTCCATCATTTGCCCTTATTTATATTGGCCAATTGTTTAAAGAGTTCTTTTTCTTTTGAAGATAAATGGGTAGGCATCTTAACGGCATAGGTAATGAACAGATCTCCAAATTGCCCTTCTTTTTTATAGACCGGGAATCCTTTCGATTTCAATTTTACCATAGTTCCGTTTTGCGTCTCGGGTTTAACGTTCAGTTTCACCTTCCCATCAAAGGTGTCAACGGTGATCTCCCCACCCAAAACTGCGGTATATAGATCTATTTCCACAGTACGGTGTAGATTATTGCCATCCCTTTTAAAAGGGGTGTTGTTCTCGATAGCGAAGGTGATAAATAAATCACCCTTAGGACCTCCATTGCGTCCAGGACCTCCATGCCCTTTTATTTTTATGGTTTGCCCATTTTCAATACCGGCTGGTATGGTGATGCGTATATTCTTTCCATTTACAGTTAATGTCCGTTTATGGGTCGAATATACATCCTTCAATTGCAATTGAAGTTCAGCATTATAGTCTTGCCCCCTATACTTTACTTGCCTACCACGTGTGAATCCCCCTGAAGACCTACCACCGAACATGGACTCAAAAAAGTCGGAAAAATCGTGTTCCCCAAATCCACCAGAGGTTTGGTATTGGTAGCCTCGTTGTTGTTGTGCTTTCTTCGCTTTTTCTATTTCTTCTGCATGTTGCCAGTCTTTCCCGTACTCATCGTACTTTTTTCTATTATCGGCATTGCCCAACACTTCATGGGCTTCGTTGATCTGTTTAAACCTTCGTTCTGCTTCTGGATCATTTGGGTTGACATCCGGATGATATTTTCGGGCAAGTTTGCGATACGCTTTTTTTACCTCACTTTGTGAAGCCTTTTTAGAAATACCCAATACATTATAATAGTCAATGTAGTCCATTTTCAGCGTTCACTTTATACTGTTCGAAGTTTGGTATTAAGAAGATTGTTGATTTACGCTTGAAAAACAAGATCATTATTATCCTTATTCATTTGGATAACTTCGTTCGCAATGTTCAAGATTTCTTTTTTGACCGTTTTACAGTCTTTCATGATCGATGATTTGCATTTTTCAATCCAAGTTTGTTCCTTCTGTAGAGAAGTCGGATCGTAATCCAAAGCGCCATTCATAATATCAACCAACAATTGATGTTGATCTTCCACTCTTTTTTTTAGACGTCCACAATTATAGCAAAGGTCTTGGAAACGCATAAGGCTTTCGCGAACCTCATCCAAATTTTCAGTATGCACGATCTCATCAAAATAACGATCTAAAAGTTGTTGTAAAAAACTTAATTCCTTATTATTCAATGCCAATTCTGATTTTAAATCCTCACATTCCTGAATATACTTTTGATAAGTCCCCAAAGGGTTCAATTTATCCGGATTAGATTTTACTTTTCCCATGATAAGATGATTTTTAATAAAATTACCGTAATGCATTTTTTCAGAATATGATTTTTATCATAACACTGGAAGTAGGATCAAATTATCTTACTTTTATATATTCATAACATTCCTTTTTTGGTCTCAAAACGTATGGAAATTTGAAACAACGCCAGTAAGAATGAAGGTTTTTGCCGAAAACAACTATATTTTTAACTTGCTCTCTGAAGCAGTATCTGAAGGGATATTAGTGGTTGATAAAGATCATATTATCGTAGCGACCAATAATAATGCAGATCAAATGTTCGGTTATGATAACCACGAACTTATAGGGCAACGAGTGGATATTTTGGTGCCCGAACCACATAGTAAAAACCACGGTCAACATGTAGACAAGTTTTTCGAAACCAATAAGTCAGGTAAAATGATGGTGGATCGTCTGCTGTACGGCCTTCGAAAGAATAATGAGAAATTCCCCGTAAAAATAGACCTATATCCATTCGTTTTTCATGGTATCGATTACGTATTCGCCCTGATTTTCGATAAGACCGAGATCAGCAAAAGGGATTTGCAGATAAAAGAGCTAAACGAACATCTCGAGAAAAAAATAAAGACCCGTACTTTAGAGCTTAGGGAAACGGTAGCCATGCTACAAAAAGAGATCAAAAGAAGGAAAGATGCCGAAAAGACGATAAAATTAGCACTTCAGCGCGAGCGTGAACTCAGTGAATTGAAGACAAAATTCTTATCTTTAGTCTCCCATGAATTCAAGACACCATTAAGTGGGATCCTTACTTCTGCCACATTAGTGGGCAAGTATAAGGAAGCTTCCGATCAAGAAAGACGCGATAAGCATTTAACGACGATTATAGCGGAGGTTAGACATTTGAACAGTATCCTAACCGATTTTCTTTCTATCGAAAGGCTTGAAAAAGGAAAGGAAATCTATAATTTCACCAAATTTTCGTTGAGTAAAGTGGTTAACGAGGTGGTCTATAACGCCAATATGCTATTAAAAAACGGGCAACAGATCAATTATCCACACAATATAGATGAGGTTGTCATTTATCAAGATGAGAAAATCGTTACCCTTATACTAACCAATTTACTCTATAATTCCATAAAATACTCTCCGGAGGATTCTGAAATCGATATTACTTTTGAAGTTGGACAGGCGGGTATGGTTTTGAAGATAAAAGATCACGGGATTGGTATTCCCGAAAAGGACCAAAAGCATATTTTTGAACGATACTTCAGGGCGGAAAATGCCCTTTTGAACCAAGGGACGGGTATTGGTCTAAATATCATAAAGGACCATATCAATAACCTTGATGGAAAGATTTATTTTAAGAGCAAGGAGAATGAGGGAACAATATTCACTGTGGAACTACCAATAGATAATCGAATCCTTTTAGGGTTAAAATAGCGAATGATGAGTAAAGTTTTATTGATAGAAGATGATTCCATACTACGGGAAAATACAGCCGAGCTTTTAGGGTTATCCGATTATGATGTGATAACCGCTTCCAATGGTCTCAAGGGGGTTGAGGTCGCAAAACAAGCCTTGCCCGATGTGATCATCTGTGATATTATGATGCCCGAATTGGACGGTTATGCGGTATTACAACAATTAGGCGATGATCCTTCAACAAAACACATACCGTTCATATTCTTATCGGCCAAAACAGAGCGCAAAGATATCCGTAAAGGAATGAACCTTGGGGCTGATGATTATTTGACCAAACCTTTTGAGGAATCTGAACTTATTAGCGCCATAGAAAGCAGATTGGCCAGGGCCGCTATTTTGAGGGAAATTAATAGTTCGGAAAGTGGAAATGCCAATCAAACCGGATTAGGCATACGTACTATCCATGATTTCAAGAATTATCTGGACGATAATGGTCAAGAATTTGAATTCACCCAAGGACAAGAAATCTATCGTGAAGGAAGCAATGTTCATATGGTCTATTTGATAACAAAGGGTATTGTAAAGACCCATAAATTGGATGAAAATGGCAAGGAATTGATTACTTCGATCTATTATGAGGATGAGTTCTTCGGATTTTCATCACTTACGGCCCATGAAATCTATGAAGAATATGCCACGGCCATGGAAGATACCAAACTTGTTGGGGTAAGTAAAGATAAATTAAGAACCGTATTAGAAGAAAACCACGAGCTTGCCATAGAGTTAATGCATGTTTTGGCTAAAAACCTCACAGAGGCAAAAAAACAGTTACTTGAAATGGCCTATGGCTCTGTACGTAAGAAAACGGCCAGTACCTTGTTGAAATTCGCCAATAAACTGGAACAGGATAAGCAGGGGAACATACATATTTTACGTAGTGATTTGGCAAACGTAGCCGGTATGGCCACTGAAACATTGATCCGTACCCTTTCTAGCTTTAAAAAAGAAGGTCTTATTGCTATGGAAGATCATAAAATAAGAATATTGGATCAAGAAACCTTAAGCCGTACCTATTGAGCATCTTTAATAAAGTATTTGAACATGATCGTAATCATTTACTAGCTAGGGACAAAGCAGTAAATTTATCGCCATAATCAAAATCAACCTAACGATGATGCATATTTTAGTCCCTACCGATTTTTCAGAAAATGCCTGGAATGCCCTAAAATATGGGGTGAATTTATATAAGGATATTGAGTGTACGTTCCACCTACTTCACATTAACCCGATTCCGGCCTATTCGGCTGCAGGGACCTCAGTAAAGGTTTCTTCAAGGATGGTGAAGGAAAATGTCCTGGGCAGCAATAAAGTTAGCTTTGATCAATTATTAATGCGGGTCGATAAAATCATTCCGAGCAAGAAACATCGGTTTACAACCATTTCCTCCCATAATTTTTTTGTGGAATCTATAAAACGCCATGTAGAGAACAAAAAGATAGATTTGATCATTATGGGAACGAAAGGCGCTTCGGGTTTAAAGGAAGTTACTATGGGAAGTAATACCGGGGATGTCCTTACAAAGGTAAAATGTCCGTTACTGGCCGTACCTGAGAATACCGTTTACAAAATACCAAAGGAAATAGCTTTTCCTACCGACTACCATTTGAGCTACGATTTAAAAGTACTTGACACTCTTATTAATATGGCCAACATGTACAAATCAAATTTACGCGTTTTACATATTTCTAAAAAGGGGGAAAGCTTGAGTGATGTACAGATGGAAAATAAGGAATTTTTAAAGGATTATTTACAAGATGTCGATCATAGTTTCCATTCGCTGACGGGGTCCGACCTTGAAACAGCAGTACAGTGTTTCACCGAATCAAGGGATATAGATATGATCGCTATGGTCGCCAAAAACCTTAATTTCTTTCAACGAATACTCTTTAGACCCAAGGTAGAACAGATAAGTTACCATACGGATATTCCCTTTTTGGTACTTCATGAGTAACAACTTCTATTTCAGTTTTGGGATTGAATAATTTGAATGATTTCCCCTTTTTGAAGCACACCGGATTGTCGCCAAACCTGTTTGCCGTTTTTAAATAAGAGCATCGTAGGCACTCCACGAACTTGGTATTTTGCGGCAATTGATGGGTTTTTGTCCACATCGATTTTTACGATTTTAACCCCATCGCCCATATCGTTCTTCACTTCTTTGAGAATTGGTGCCAGCATTTTGCAAGGACCACACCAGTCGGCGAAAAAATCGACCAGAACCGGGGTTTCCGAGTTAATGATTTTATTGAAACTACTTTTCATGGTTTTAACGAATTTGCCTCGCAAATTAGCAAAATACCAAGACTTCTAAACTGACCAATATCATGGTTTATAATATTGATGAAAGCTAACTTTGATAAAACGCGTAAATCATTTAACATGAGAAAGATTTTGGTTCCAACGGATTTTTCAGACAATGCCTTCAATGCCTTAAAATATGCTTGTCATGTCTTCAAGTATGAGAAAAGTGAAATCTTTGTCATGCATGCCTATGCCGATGAGGTCTACCAAAAGGACAGACTCACGAAAAGAAGCCTTTTGGACGAATTAAAGGAAAAAACATTCAGAAAATCGGAGGAACGATTAAAAACGGTTTTAAAGGACATAAAACACCTTTATCCCAATCCACAACATAAGTACAGATCAATATCCGCCTTCGGTACCCTGATCGATGAGGTGAATGACCTTGTTAACCAAGAAAATATGGATGTTGTTGTTATGGCCACAAGGGGAGAGACCAATGATCGAAGCCTAACCTTCGGAAGTAATACGTTACAAGTCTTAAAGTATATAAGTTGTCCGGTACTGGCCATACCGGAGGGCTATGCCTATCATGCCCCCAAAGAAGTGCTATTTCCCACCAATTATTTGGCGCCCTATAAAAGGCGTGAATTAAAATTACTTTGTGAAATGTCGGGTTCGTTTAGATCCACTATCCATATGTTGTATATCGATCCTATTAAAAAGCTTACCCTACGACAAGAAGACAACCAGCAATTTCTTAGGGATTGCCTTCCAAAGGCCAAATTAGTATTTGAGACCACCCAGGAAAAAGATAAGACCGTTGCTATTACCAAATACATTTTACATAAAGATATTGATATGTTGGTTTTGGTGAATTCGAGACACTCATTCCTTGAGGATATGTTGTCACAATCTACGTTGGATAAGATTGGACTTCACGTCAAGATTCCATTTCTGGTCTTGCAGAATTTGTTTAGATAACTAAAAAAAGTCGAACAATGAAACGTATAATCTTACCCACCGATTTTTCAAAAAATGCCTATAACGCCATTAGTTATGCCCTAAAATTGTTTA
Organism: Maribacter arenosus; assembly: GCF_014610845.1. Classification (GTDB taxonomy): domain Bacteria; phylum Bacteroidota; class Bacteroidia; order Flavobacteriales; family Flavobacteriaceae; genus Maribacter_A; species Maribacter_A arenosus. Next base: position 214,380 of record NZ_JABTCG010000001.1, read on the forward strand.
AGGAGATCGAATGTACTTTCTACCTATTGAACACGTATACACCAGCTATTTATCAGGCCGAGTACGTATTGCATAGTCCTGGACAGATCGGTCTCGGCGATATCTATCAGGAAAACTCCTTAACACAATTGAATAGTTTGAAAAATAAATTGATATCGGAGTTTAAGAATAAAAAACACACTTTTATGGTACATTCCGCTTTTAACATCCTGATAGATGAAATAGTGGAAACCTCCAAAAAAGAACATGCCGATTTAGTGGTAATGGGTACACAAGGGGCGACAGGGGCCAAAGAGATTTTTATTGGAACCAATACGGTGCATGTGATAAAAAAAGGGTGTTGTCCTGTTTTGGCCATTCCTACCGGTTTTAATTACGAACCCCCAAAAGCAATCTTATTCCCGACAGACTTTGAAATCGAGTACCAAAAAGAACAAATGCAAGAGCTTTTAGACCTGGCAGAACATCACGAATCAAAAATCGAGATAATACATGTGTCATCGGGATACGACCTAACAAGTTCCCAATTAAAACACAAAGCTAAATTAAAAGGAATATTGGGTGGGATTGCACATCTTTTCCATGAGTTGCCCAATCAGGAAGTGATTACAGCCATAAATACGTTTCAACAGAATAAGAAAATCGACATATTGGTCATGATCCAAAATCGCCATTCTTTTCTAGAACGATTGTTTATCGAACCTGTGATCAAAAAGTTAGGTTTTCATGAAACCATTCCATTTATGGTAATTCCACCACATCAAAATAATTGAATATGCAAAATATTCTAATACCAACAGATTTTTCGAATGATGCGTATAATGCCCTTTTTTATGCATCAAGACTTTTTAAGTCCAAAACCTGTAATTTTTATCTTTTAAATGCCTATAGTGAGAGAACGCCATTACTTAGCAGGAATGTTGACAAAAGCAATGGGTATCGTAAAGGTTTACTTGAACAACTTAACGACGAATCGTGCGAAGAACTGAAACGAACTTTCCACAGAATCAATTTAGACCATAAGTGTCCCAATCATAGGTACAAAATGATTCCGGTTAAAATGGATCTGACCGAAGCTATTTCAAATGCGATCGACGAGTACAATATTGATCTTGTCCTCATGGGAAATAAAGGTAAATCTAGTGGTTTAGGGGTATATTTGGGTAGTTCTACCACCAAGACCATGGCATCTATAACAAAGTGTCCCATTATGGCCGTTCCCATGAACGCCGATTTTAAGATTCCTTATGAAATGGCTTTTGCCACTGATTACAGAAGGCATTATGATGCACAAGTGCTCAAGCCTTTAAAAGAAATGGCAACCCATTGTGGATCCGCCATACGAGTGGTACATATCAATGAAGAAAAAAGATTAACCCATCTACAGGAGAGTAATCTTAAAACCTTGAGGGCGTATTTAGAACCCATAGATAATTCATTGCACTGGATGCCGAATTTTACGAGCAAAACAAAGGCCATACAAGTTTTTTTAAATGAACTTGGCATAGAAATGCTCGTTATGATCAATTATGAGCATAGTTTTTTAGAACGCTTATTGAATGAACCCGTAATAAAAAAGTTGGCCTTTGATATTGATATTCCGTTTATGGTAATTCCTAGTACCACTTGACGAAATTGTAAACCCTGTTATTCGAAGAGTAATTGAGAATAGCCAATATGAATAGGAATGTTTAATTCACTAACAAAGTTAAAAGGTTAAACAATTTTATTTTTTGCTTACCCATCGAAATAATTAAAAAGATATAAACGCATGAAGAATAGTGGAGTTTGGCTCGATAAGGAAAAGGCGCATATTGTAACGCTCGTCAAAGAATCCGAATCCTTTGAAACCTTGTTTTCAAATATTGAAACTTTTAGGCCATTTGGTGGCTCGGGTACGAAGTCAGCCAAATGGGGTCCGCAGGATGTCGTTCAGGACAGTAAGTTTTTAGAGCGCGAGAAGCACCAATTTAAAGCATATTTCAAGAACTTGGCAGAAGCCATAAAAACTGCGGATAACATCGCCCTTTTTGGTCCGGCTGAAACGGCGGCAAAGTTTAAAAAGGAATTGGATACAAACTATCCGCAATTAGCTGCCAAGGTTAAGATCGTAAGCAAGGCGGATAGTATGACCGACAACCAAATAAGGAAATTGGTTCGGGAGTACTTCAGAAATTAATTCTGAAAATAAACTGGTATGCAACGATTAGATGATTTATTAAAGGATCCCTTAGTGCTTCAAGGACTGCAGTTGTTGATTTGGCTGGTCATTATCATCTTAGGAATAGGATTTCTCAGGAGATTGGCCAAGAATCGAATCGAAAACATAAGTATTAGGTATAAGGCACAAAAAGGTATCGAGATTATCGGATATATCCTTATTGCAATATTGTTATTAGTGACATTTACTTTAGATAGTGTAAGGGACTATACGATTATTATCGGACTTTTTACAGCTGGACTCACTTTTACCCTGCAAGAATTGATTTTAAGTATTGCAGGTTCTTTTTATATTTTTTTCTTGAGGGTCTATAAACCTGGTGACCGTATTGAGATGAACAATATTAAGGGTGATGTAATCGACATTGATAGTATTTATACGACGATTATGGAAATAGGGGAATGGGTGAACAGCGATAATTATTCGGGTAGGATCATAAAAATCAGTAATGCATTTGTTTTCAAAGGGCCCATTAAGAACTATTCAATGGACTTCCCTTTTGTATGGGACGAACTCAACATTCTTATAACTTATGACTCCGATCTTGAATTGGCGAAGAAGACAATTATGGATGGGGCTACAGAATTATTATCCGACTATACGAATGAATCCAAAACGAACTGGGCTAAAATGGTGCAACGCTATTATATAGAAGATGCGAAAATAGACCCATCGTTGGCCATAAGTTTAACCGATAATTGGATTGTACTTAATCTAAGGTACATTACCGACTATAAATTGAGAAGGAGTGTAAAACATAGATTGTTTGAAAAAATAGAACGCTCGATTAAGTTGACCAAGGGCAAGGTTAAAATAGCCTCTACCACCTTGCAATTGCTTAAAATCCCTGAAGTTGAAGTGCATGTAAAGTAGGACTATTGTTGCTTACAACCGCGTGTCAACGACAATTGATATAGGCTGGTTCTTAGCCAGTTCAGAAACTGAAATTTTATGAAAGAACAAAAAGCAATTGAGATCATTAAATCTTCTGGTGACAAAGTTCGGTTTTCGTTAACGAAATTAAGAAAGTCATTGCAGCGGAGCGGAGCGGATGAAGCTTTGGTAGCTCAAATCGTGAATCAAGTAAGGGACGAGCTTTATCAAGGCATATCAACCCGCGAAATATATAATCGGGCCTTTGCTCTATTAAAGAAGAAAAAAGCGGTCTTTGCTTCTAAATACAAATTGAAAAAAGCAATTTACGAATTGGGCCCCACGGGCTTCCCTTTTGAGAAATTCGTTGCGGCTATCTTGCTATATTCGGGCTACACCACTGAGGTGGGCAAGATAATTCAAGGCCATTGCGTAACCCATGAGGTAGATGTGTTCGCTAAGAAAAATGGATTGGTAGCTGTTATTGAATGTAAATTCCATAGTGAGGAAGGGCGCAATTGCAACGTTAAAATCCCCTTGTATATCCATTCGAGATATGAGGATATAAAAAAACACTGGAACCGGAAAAGAAATGATAACCATACATTAGATAAAGGTTGGGTGGTAACAAACACCCGCTTTACAGAAGATGCCATTGCTTATGGCAAATGTGTAGATTTGTATTTATTAAGTTGGGATGTACCCGAAGGCGACGGGTTAAAAGACCGAATCGATAGACTTGGACTATATCCCATTACCGTTTCTACGCTGTTGAGCAAGCGGGAGAAGCAGTTTTTGTTGAGTCGGGATATTGTACTATGTCGTCAATTGTTGAATGATCATTTTTTTCTTGACCATTTGGAAATCCAAGAACCACGAAAAGAAAAAATAATGAAAGAACTTCGCCAATTATGTAATTGTTGACCTCCTCATGGATACGATAAAAGTCACATTTTTAGGAGCTTCGGGAACAGTAACGGGATCTAAATTCTATTTGGAAACACCAGAACTTAACCTAATGGTCGATTGCGGTATGTTCCAAGGCTTGAAAGAGCTTAGGGAAATGAACTGGGTACCCTTGCCTGTGGATGTCAAAAATTTGGATTTTATTTTACTCACGCACGGGCATTTAGATCATACAGGGTATTTGCCCAGATTACTACAGCAAGGTTTTCATGGGCAAATTTTAGGAACTTCACCCACATTGGCCATAACCTCGATCATTCTAAAGGACAGTGCCAAGATCCATGAAGAAGAGGCCGAAAAAGCTAATAGGGAAGGGTATTCAAAGCATAAACCTGCGCTTCCTTTCTTTACCCTTGAAGATGCGGAAAAGACCACTGCACTTTTTTCTTCCATTGAAAATATGGAGTGGGTGACACTTTCACCAAATATAAAATTCAGAACGAAATACAATGGCCATATTATAGGTGCTACATTCATAGAGTTGGATATTTTAAGGAAACGCTTTGTGTTTTCGGGTGATGTTGGTCGAGAAGAAGATGTATTGTTGGCACCTCCAGAACGACCGGAATGGGCAGATTACCTATTTATCGAGAGTACCTATGGCAATAAAAACCACCCTAAAGAAGATGTCGAGGGTATATTGACGCAGTTGGTAAAAAAGACCATCAATCAAAGGGGAACCTTGATTGTTCCTTCATTCGCTGTTGAACGATTACAGTCATTGATGTATCAATTGTGGATGCTTTATAAAAAGAACAAAATTCCAAATATCCCTATATTTATTGATAGTCCAATGGGCAATAATGTATTATCGGTCTTTGAACAGTTTCCCGAATGGCATAAGCTTTCCCTAAAAGAATACCATGCAATGTGTAAGCATATGACCATCATTAGTTCTTACAAGGAAACCTGGGAAACCATTGATGATCCTCGGCCAAAAATCGTAATCGCCGGAAGTGGAATGGTAACCGGGGGTCGGGTACTTACTTACCTGAAGCAGTTGATAGATGTTGAAAGTACCACAGTGTTATTGGTGGGATATCAAGCTGAGGGAACCCGGGGCAAACAACTATTGGAAGGAGCGTTCGAATTGAAACTTTTTGGAAAGTACTACCCTGTAAAGGCTAAGATAATGCACCTCGAAAGCCTATCGGCCCATGCAGACCAAAGTGGATTACTACATTGGTTGTCAGGATTGAAAAATATTCCCGAAAGGGTGTTTTTGGTCCATGGCGAGCCAACGGCTTTAGATGCGTTTAGAAGTAAACTAATTTATAATTTAAAATGGAATGTGCATATTCCCAAGTTGTATGAGACCATTGAACTAATGGTCTGATCACTGGCTGATTTATGTCATTGTTATGTTGATGTGCCCTTTGTAATTTTACATAAACTCAAATACCATGACTTCCCACAAAAAGTTGACAAAAGAGGTTCAAACATCAAAGATGACCGAAATGTACAGGGAGTACCAGAATTGGAAATCCCATTTACAACTCGTTTATGACGAACTAACCTTTATCGAACATTTACTAAATTCGTATGTGTTTGAACCAAATACACCAAATTTGTTTGAACGCTTGCAAGACTACCAGGCACGGATAAAAAAAACAAGGGCCAAAAGGGAAATGGTTTGCAAGATGATTTTAAGCCATGAAAGGAATATTGGCGGAATGATCGAATGTACAGATACGGCATGCGATAATTTTTATAATCAAAAACATGAAAAACTTAAAGCCGAAACCGTAAGTTTCATGGAAGATTTTAAAATCCTTAAATCGGAAATATTCGAATATGCAGGAGGGATCTTAAAAAAACGTAAACCCAGTACAAAATAAACAAGGCTATATTGCCATTACAAGGGAATCAGTCTATTTTCCAATTCTTCCTTATAAGACCTACTCATAGGTAACTTTGTGCCGAAGACTTCAACTTTGGTGCTACTCCAATTGTCTATTTTGGTCACATTCACAATAAAAGATCTGTGAATTCTAATGAACTTTGTAGAGGGTATCTGCTCTAAGAATGCTTTCATGGTCGATAGTACCATAAAATCACCTTCTGTAGTAACTATATTAATATAATCACCCATAGCTTCGATCCAAAGAATAGAATGAAGAAATATCCTTTTCTTTTGAAGATCCGTAGTTACCGTAATAAATTCTTGATTGGCCTTATGTTTAGTTAATTGTTTTTGTTTCCTGATCGCACGCTCTATGGCCATTGCAAAACGGGCTTTATCAATCGGTTTTTGCAGGTAATCGGTAATGTTGTTATAATCAAAAGCTTTTAATGCATAGTCGCTTTTATCCGAAATTAGTATGATTTGAGGAGGTTCTTCCAAAGCATCAAGTAAGTCAAAACCATTGACCACAGGCATTTCAATATCCAAGAGGATTAAATCGACCTTGTTTTTTCGGATAGCGTTTAAAGCCAGGATACCATTTGCATAATCGCCCAAAACATTCAGATGGGTGTGCTTTTTGGCCAATTTTGTGATTACTGCCCGTTGGGTTTCAGAATCTTCGACAACAACGGTATTCAAGGTTTTAGTATTCATCCGTGAATTCTTTATCGTTTCGTATCATAGAAAGTTGTAGAAAACCATGACATCGTAATTGTCAATAATGAGCCATGGCAAACCCCAAGATTATTATTGGCCATGAACAAAAATAAGGATACTAAATTTATTCTTCCCTAAAATATGTACAATTCACGAGGTACTTGATAAATATATACTCCTACAAACTCCCCTACAAAACATACAAGTCGTTTTTGCGACTGATTTAAATCATTTATATAAATCGATAAAAAGGATACCTTGTGAAGAGGAGTTAGGGGGCTTCAAAAAAGGCCAAACCTAGCATAAAGTAGTTTCGTTAATTTTAATCAATATTCTCGAAAATGAAAACTAAAAAGCAGATTTACAGGTATTTAGAGTGGAAAAGTCCAGAAGAAATGCACCAAACTTCATTGGAGTGGATTTCAGAATTGAAATTCGTTAGGGACGAGCAATTGTTTCTTAACGATTTAGTAAGGTCGTATACGCTGCAAATTACAGGTTTGGGCTTGCTTGACGAAAGTAGGAAGTTAATCACTGCTATCTCGAATTCGGAATCTGAGGCCGATCAACTTTTGAAGAAGGTCCAGGTACATGAAAACCAATTATCGATTATGATCGATGATGTTGATCAGCCCAAAATGGAAAAAGCATATACGGAAACCCATAGGGATATGATCTTTGCCATTGATACTTATTTGGCCGATTATCGAAAATTAAAGGGTAGTCTATTCCAAATGATTTCAAAGGTCATGAAAAAAGATAAACAAAAAAGACTTCTTAACTGAAGCCTTACCTAAAATTAGAATCATGAAGAAGATTGGTTTAACAGCAATTACAGCGTTACTAATACTGGGTTGTTCATCAGCAGAATTGGTAGAAAATTGGAAGAATCCTGATATTGTGCTATTCGATGCCAGCAAAGTATTAATTGTAGGAATGACCCATAATGAAGAGGCCCGAGCGAAATATGAAACCAAATTGCGAGACCAATTTGAATTACGGGATGTAGAGGCTGTGCGCAGCATTGATGTCTTTGATGTCGAATTTACCTCTTCAGAACGTTCAGAACAGGAGTTGGCCGATGTTGAGCAGCAGTTGTTGGACAAGGATTTCGACGCTATCTTATTCACTAAGATAATCGGGATAGAGAACGTTGAAAGCCATAGAAGGTTATTGAACAACCTTGACCGATACAATCAAGGTTTTGACGATGACTACATGAGCAATCAGAACATTTATTTTGAGTCGGGAGACCATGAAGTCTTTACTATTTATCATGCTGAAACTTCGTTATACTGCATCTGTCCCGGGAAGGAACGGAATTTGATTTGGCGGGGGTCAATCGACATCACAGACCCAGTGGATATTGAAAAAACGATCGATGACTATATAGAGTTGGTCATTATGGCCATGGAAGATCAAGATCTTATTTTCAGAAAAGAAATTACAAATGAAGTTACTGGTCTTTAGTGCGAGGGATTTTGAGATTCCGTTTCTCAAAAAAGCGAACAATTCACGACATAAGGTCGAGTATATTCCAGATGAACTAGATTCGAACACTGCGATAAAAGCGATGGGCTTTAAGGCCATAAGCATATCGTCCGGGGATGATGCTTGTTTGAACGTAATCGAAAAATTAAGGGATTTGGGAGTGAAGTATATCTCATTACGCTCAGCGGGGTATAACAACATACAGATTAAGGCTGCTAAACGATTTGGACTCAAGGTAGCCAATGCACCTGATTATTCGCCCCATGCCATTGCCGAACATGCTGTTGCCCTATTATTGACCCTAAACCGTAAAACTCACATTGCTGATCGTCAGGTACACCATTTTAATTTTGAACAAAAAAAATTATTGGGTAATGATTTGGTCGGAAAGACCATAGCTATAGTTGGCACAGGACGCATAGGGTCGGTTATGGTTAGGATAATGCATGGGTTTGGGTGCAATATCCTGGCTCACGACATACAACCCAATCAAGATTTGGTGTCCAGATATGGTATTGAATATGTAGGTTTGGAACAAGTATATCGACAAGCCGATATTATCAGCTTGCACCTTCCCTTGACGCCAGAAACACATTATATGATAAATGCGGCGGCGTTTGAGCAGATGAAACCGAACGTATTCCTCGTGAATACAGCAAGGGGCGCCATAATAGATACAAAGGCACTGATCCAAGCTTTAAAGAAGAAAAAGATTGCCTACTATGCGGCTGACGTCTATGAAAAGGAAAAGGGATTGTTTTTTAAGGATAATTCACCCACTGGAATTCAGGATGACAACCTAAAGGCCCTTCTTTCATTCCCCAATGTATTAATTACCCCGCATCAGGCGTATGTCACAAAAGAAGCGCTTAATAATATTGCCCAAATAACGTTTGATAATTTGGATTGTTGGGAGCAAGGCAGGCCCTGTAAAAATGAATTGGGATATGAAACCTTAGTATTATAATAACGGACTGAAGATTTTGGCAAAACCTTCCTTAAGCTTGTCTAAATAAGGTCTGTTTTTAAATGTTTCGTAATCCACGGGAATACTTTGTTCTATTGTGGTTAAGAATTCCTTTTTCAATAGTTGTGCTGTTTTGGAATCATACACGATAGCATTTACTTCATAATTCTGTTCAAAGCTTCTAATGTCCATATTGGCCGTTCCTATAGAAACAATACTGTCATCGGAAACAATGACCTTGCTATGTAAAAATCCTTCGGGATATTGGTAGATTTTGACGCCTGCTAGTAAAAAAGATTCAAAATAAGATCGTACGCTCCATTTTACCAAAACACTATCCGCCTTGGCGGAAACCAAAAGTCGAACATCCACGCCACTATTGGCGGCTACTTCCAAAGCCCTAAGAATAGCGGTCCCGGGAATTATATAGGGATTTGTGATATAAATATACTTTTCTGCATTATTGATCAAGGCAAAATAGGTTTGTCCGATCGGAGAAAAGTAATCGTCTGGTCCCCCATAAACGATTTGTACAATCTGGTCACCAACCCTTTTTTTCAATTTAGGCAGTTCATGTTTTAATTCGGAATCATCTCCCGAGACCAAAAACCAATCGATTGAAAAAACAGCTTGTAGGTCCAAAACTGCTGCTCCTCTCAACTGTAAATGCATGTCGTACCATTTTCCTAGGACCAAGTCACCTTTCAAATATTTATCCGAGATATTTATGCCCCCTGTAAAGGCCACCTTACCGTCTACAATGATAATCTTTCGATGGTTCCTATAGTTGATTGAAGCTAAAAACCGCCCGAACTTAAAGGGCAGGAACGGATAGACTTCTACGCCGACCGACTTTAATTTCGAGATATAATTTTTACTTAAGGAATAACTGCCCACTCCATCGTAAATGATCTTGACTTTGACGCCATTTTTTACTTTTTTTTCGAACAAGGCAAATAGGCGATCGGCCAGTTGGCCTTCTTCAAAAATGTAGTAGAGAAGATAGATGTATTTGTCCGCTGCTTCAAGGGATTCGAAAATGGCATCAAAAGTAGCCTTGCCATCTTTTAGGATGGTTACCTCATTGTTATCGGTAGGTTCAAAACCACTACTCTTTTCAATAAGATGGGCCATTTTGATCAACCCATTGGATTCTAAACTTAAATATTTCTCGACGCCATCATTCTGCTTAATTTTCTTTAAGTAGTTGGCAATTGCCGCATCTTCCCGTAAATCTTTCCAAGAATACTTTCTTCGATTCCTTCCAATCATCCAATAAAGGAGGATGCCACCTATTGGTATGGTGAAAATTGTTAAAAGCCACGCCAGTGTTTTTGCAGGTTTAATGCCATTGACCAATAAACTGATTACCATTCCTATGGCAATAAGAAGGTATATTATCAAGGCAATTATCCAATACATATCGGGATTCATGGAATTTCATCCTAAAAATACATAAAACATGGATATTTCAATCATTATACATATCATAAGGACTCTAAAACTGGCTTATTTCTGTAGGCTTGTGCTATAGGTTTGTGCGCAATAACTTTTGATAACTTTAGCTGTAAGGTTTTTTACAAAAACCCTACTTTTGTTGTATTAATCCTATTAGAAGAATTTGAATATGTCTGAGAAAGTAGAACAAGTAAAAACGCTTATTATTGGATCGGGCCCAGCGGGGTATACGGCCGCCATTTATGCTGCCCGCGCCGACCTTAAACCCGTACTTTATACAGGTATGGAACCTGGTGGACAATTGACGACGACAACAGAAGTTGATAATTTTCCCGGATATCCTGAAGGTATCGATGGCCCTACCATGATGATACAATTGCAACAACAAGCCGAACGTTTTGGCACCGATGTTCGTATAGGAATGGTCACCGCGGTTGAATTGAGTAAGGAAGTAGGAGGGATCCATAAGGTAACTGTGGATAGCGGTAAGACTATCGAGGCCCAAACTATTATAATTTCAACAGGGGCAACGGCCAAATATTTAAATATCCCCAGTGAACAACGTTTGAGAGGTGGGGGTGTATCTGCATGTGCGGTTTGTGATGGTTTTTTCTATAAAGGTCAAGATGTGGCAATCGTAGGTGGTGGTGATACCGCTGCTGAAGAGGCTTCCTATTTGGCGAATATTTGTAATAAGGTGACCATGTTGATCCGAAAAGATTATATGAGAGCTTCAAAAGCGATGCAACATCGGGTGAACAGTCTGCCAAATTTAGAAGTCCGATATAACACAGAGGTCGATGAAGTTCTGGGAGACCAAGTGGTTGAAGGTCTTAGGATGGTGAACAACCAAACTAATGAAAAAGAAGAAATTGCCATAACCGGACTTTTTATTGCCATTGGCCATAAACCGAATACTGAAATTTTCAAGGGACAAATTGACATGGATGAAACCGGTTACATTATAACCAAAGGAAAGTCTACCAAGACCAATTTGCCTGGGGTTTTTGCCTCTGGTGATGCACAGGATAAAGAGTATAGGCAGGCAGTTACCGCTGCAGGCACAGGATGTATGGCCGCTTTGGATGCCGAAAGGTATTTAGCTACGGTTGAATCTCCCAAGGAAGTAGTTTAGTAACAAAGAAATTGTATAAAAAAACCGTCCTAAATATCATTAGGACGGTTTTTTTATGTGCGGAAAGTATTAATCGATTCTGATGTAGTTTTCAGAAAAAATTCTATTTCCTTCTCCATCTGTATTAATCTGACTATACCTATCATCTTCTAACCATAGTTCAAATACAAAGGTGCGCACAGAATCTTCTCCTGTCAACATACCCTCATCGCCATATTCTATTATTTCTATTAATTCGGTATCTGTTAACTTATAGGTTCCGTAACCAAACTTCCCTACTACATCATTACCATCTGCATCCTTAGTGTCCTCTGCTGTCGTGCGGGACCACATAACCTTACCGTTGTAATACATCTTAACCTGTCTGTAACCCACATCGGTAGGTAGGGTGTCAACAATATTCTGCCCATCGAAGTTATAAAAGCTTTGAAGCTCCCAGGTGCCTTCTATAGTGTGCATTGTATCTGGTTTTGAAGAGGTAATTCCAATCGCTGAGATTAAAATCAACATTAAGAAAACCAAGCCAAGTAATTTTTTCATAGTGGTATATTTTAGGAATTAAATAATCAATAAAAGTTACAAATAAATGTGTTAAAAACATAATATTAAATATCAATAATGTTTTATGTATTTATTAAATAGGGCAAAACAAGCCTACTTTTGAATGAATGAATTCAAGCAATCGCATAAGGTATCGATATCTTTTTCGGTATGATGGCTACTTAGAACGATACGACTCATCATTTCAGAACTTTCATCAGGGTAATTGAAGTTGGTAAGTATGAAACCATTTTTGTCAAGATAATTGACTAGTTGGGGGGACATAAATGAATAAGTCGGATGTTCTTTGATACGGTTGAAAAAATCGATGTGCGTTACCGATTTTTCAAAGTAATCCATCTTGTTTCCTAGTTTTATTCTTTTTGAACTATAAATATGTTGGGCTTCGATGAATGTAGCCATACCGGAAGGTGCTGCAGGACTCGCACCTCCAAAAAATGAGGTCTCACCAAGCTGTCCTATGCGTTTACTTGAACCCAAAACAGCCCCGGCCTGAATACCGTATGACTTACCTAATGAACAGCAAACAATTAATTCTTTTGCATTGAATTTTTGCAATGTTTTATAGACTCCCTCCCCTTTAGTCCCAATAATACCAATCCCATGTGAATCATCGACAACCAAAATAAGTTGATCTAAAGGTAGATTTTTAAGTCCCTTGAATTCAGGATAATTGCATTCTTTGAAATCTATGGAATCCATGAATACAACAGGCAAAACTTTATCATCCTGTCTTAGATGTTCTTTGATAGCTTGGTTTAATTCGGAAAACGTTGAAAAAGGTTTGTTATAATTGTTATATAATGCAGCATGGGTGTTAGGTGCATAAAACAATTTGTATTCCGGTTTATTAAAATTCTGGGCAATGAACTGCCCGGCCAAATACCCTGAGGATAAGGTAAGTGCAGTGTCGCTTCCCACTATTTCAGCTAATAAGGATTCGGCCTTTTCATAAATGGAAATCCGTACATTCGATTTTCTTGAGGCCCCGTAGTTCGTGCCATATTTCCTAATGTTGGAAATAAATAGATTCTGGAATTCAACATCGTTTTGCAATCCTAGATAAGCGGTCCCACCGAAATAAAGATATTTCTTGTCTTTTATTTTAATCTCACGTCCCGGAAAACCATCGATATAATATGCCATTATTTTAGGGTTATACCACTTCCTCCCAATGCCGGGTATTCCAGAGTGCCATCTTCATGAATATGAATGCCTTCTGCAATATCCTCCTTTAGGAGCATGGCACCATCCATATCAACATAATCCAATTGGGGAGCCAACTGGGCAATTGCAGAAATTCCGACTGTGGACTCCGTCATACACCCCACCATGACCTGGAGCCCTAATGATTTCGCCTCCTTGATCATTCGCAATGCGGGAGTCAAACCCCCACATTTGGTAAGTTTTATATTGATACCGTTAAAGTATAGTGCACATTTTTCAACATCGGATTCGACGATACAACTTTCATCGGCAATGACGGGTAAAATACAATCATGGGCAACCTTTTCCATACCCTCCCAATCATCTGCTTTTAGGGGTTGTTCCAAAAACTCAACACCCAGATCCTTGAGTTCTGGTGCATTGGCAATAGTTTCCTTGGCCGACCATGCACAATTGGCATCTATTCTAAAAATGGCTTGGGTATGTTTACGTAATTCCCTAATAATGGGCAGGTCATTTTCGGTCCCTAATTTAATCTTGTAAATGGGCCATGGTCTTTCTTCCATTTTGGCCACCATTGTAGGGGTATCGGCCAACCCAATGGTATAGTTGGTGGTAGGGTAGTGGTCTAACGTTGTTCCCCAAATTTCATAAAGTGGTTTGCCCAACAATTTACCATATAGGTCGTGTGATGCCAAATCTAGCGCACAGATAGTAAAATTAGTTAGTCCTTTTTGGACAAGGAATCGATGGAATGTTTCGGGGATGGTAAAATCAAAGGTTTCAATTTCTGTGGTAATGGCTTTAATCTCATTGATCATACTTTCTACAGTGATTCCGTAGTAGGGATTTGAAGTGGCCTCCCCGTAACCCGTTTGTCCGTTCAAGGAGAGACTTACAATTAAGGTATCCTGAAAATCATGCGATTCCCTGGATATACTAAAGGTATGTTTCAAGGCTAAGGTATATTTTTTTAAGCGTAACTGCATGCTCTGATTGTTTGTACGAATATAGCTAAACCCCGGATTATTAAAATGTAAAAACCACCGAAATTTCGGTGGTTTTTACTTTGTTTTATTTTTGGGATAACTATTTAGTTTTTATGTACACTTCCCGATACCGATTTCTTTTTCGTGACCTTGGCTTCACCGGAATATGAAATATTGCCGCCACTACTGGCATCGGCCGTTAAGTCATCGGAAACATTCACGGATACATTGCCTCCGCTGCTGGCGTCGGCACGACAAACTTTTGACATCAATTTTTTGGCATTGATATTCGCACCCGAGCTGGCATCGACATATACGGTTTGGGCATCACCAGAAAGACTCAGATTAGCACCACTACTGGCGTCTATATCAACTTCATTTACATCCATTTCTATATTGATGTTGGCGCCACTGCTGGCGTCTATTTCCAATTTATCGGACGTAACCCTGTTTTCAGTGCTTAAATGGGCTCCACTGGAACTCTTTAAACCAGTGATTTCGGGTAAGGTTACGAATATTTTCTTTGTAGCCCTACCTATATTCTCCTCGGCATGTATGCGTAATCTATCATTTTTGATATCGGTAGCAATTAGGTCTATGATGTTCTCATCCGCCTCAACGGTTATTTCGAAATCCTTGCCTTCTGTTACATAGACATCCAGACCTTCCGATGCCGAAACGACTGTAAACTCCCCTGTTATCTCCCTGGTTTCAGAAGTAACATTTCCATTCCCTTTTTTGCCACTTCCGAAGTCTCCGAAGTTGATGTCAAATCCACAGGAAGTTAGGAATAGGGACAAAATCAATGCGATTGTAATTCTTACTAGTGTTGTCATGATTGTTTTTTTAGGTTTACCCATAAAGGGCAATATGATTGTTGTTAATTGATGAATAAACTTCGTATTTATTTTAAGGTTAATCTATAATAATCGACCCAGTTGTCAAATCTTGTTACCGAACTGTAATACGGCCTAACTGTCTTTGTTCTTGATGACCACCCCATCCTCGTCGATATTCATTTTAAGGCCTTCACCTTGGTCGTTCAAATCGATGTTCAAGACCTCCCCGTCGTTACGATCATCGGCCTTTATCTTAACCCCATCTTCATTGATTTTCATTTTGAACGAATCCCCATTATCCTTAATGTCGATATCGATGCCCTTCTCATTGATGATTATACGGTCCTTGCCTTCTTCTTCAATAATCTCAGGGCAATCTTGACATTTTAGTTCGCCATCAGCTCCCATCGTCCATATATGATCAGGAACATCACACCGGCCCATATCCTGGTCGTTACTGAAGCTAATTGGAAGACAGTGATTGGTTTCATTGGCAAACAGTATAGTTTTCCCTTCCGGAACATATAGTGTAATCCAGACTTCTTGATCCCTGAACTTATTTCGCATTGATGTGGTGAGGAAATCATCAAAGACGATTGAATTTCCTTCCACCGCATAAGCATATTCAATATTTTTGGCTATTTCCTTGGCTTCATTGAACGAGCTACCATTGGCATCCTTACGTATTTTGATACGAACAATACTGTCTTTCGATTTTTTCAGGGAAAGACGAACATCATCGGACACCAAGATTTCCTCTCCATCATCGGTCGAAGTGACCATAACCCCATCAATAGCCATATTTCTTCTTTTCTCGAAATATTCCGATGAATGCATACCGATCTGGAGGGTGTCATTAGGCACTTCGAAATTTATGGACTGCTCTACGGTAATACTATCGGAATATGCGTGTGCGGCAGCTTGGCGAAGTCCTAAGACCACTAAGGTAACCAATGAGATCAACCAAAGACCCAATAAGGAGAACTTAGCGATATTACCAATAGATTTTAGGTTGTTCACTAAAATTTTAAGGCCTAGGTAGAGAACGAAAAAGAACGGGATACCTACCACAAAGAAGGCCAATAAGGAAACAATCCATACAGGGGCACTCGTTGAGTTTACCATATTGTAAAAATCTATCCCAGGTATATGGATCACATCCAAGATACCAACTGTGAAAAGACCTACAAATAAGCCTATCAAAGTGCCTGCACCTATTAAGATCAATAAAATACCTATGAATTTCCCTATAACTTTAAAGAGGAACATAATGATGTCGCCAATGGTGTCAAAAAAAGTTTTGCTACTGCTTTTGACCTTGTTTCCCACTTTTTCATAGTCCACACTTTTAACCCTATCAGCAACGTCATCAAACCCTTCTTTCACTTTACGTTCTATGTTGCTGATATTCACGGGCTTTCCCGTCATATCCAATTTTTGGGAGGTTGTAACTGCTTCGGGTACCAGGATCCAAAGTAAGATGTAAGCGATGAAACCGAATCCGGTGGTTACTGCTAAAAGAATGAATATGAGGCGAATCCATAGGGCATCTAGGCCTAGATAGTGTTCTAATCCGGCACAGACCCCACCGATGTATTTATGCTCCATATCACGATATAGTTTTTTAACTCTACCTGAGGTAGTACTTGAGGCTTTGGATTTGCTTATCGGCTCGTCCTCAAAAATCTCCTCATCGATCATATAATCCTCTGGCTGTCCCATAACCGCAATAATCGCATCCACTTCTTTAAGTGTAATGACCTGGCGTTCATTTTCCAATTTTTCATAGAAAAGTTCGGCAATCCTGGCTTCGATATCGGCTTGTATTTCATCACTGCCCGGGGTATTGGCGAATGAACGTTTAATAGCTTCCAAATATCGGCGCATTTTGTTGTACGCTTCTTCATCCATATGAAAAAGCCTATTTGCGAGATTTATGTTTACTGTCTTGTTCATTATTATTTGTTTTTTTTGTTGGTTACCACATTTGTGGCCATTCTTAATTCGTCCCAGGTAGTGTCGAGTTCCTTAAGGAACAATTTTCCCGTTTCGGTCAAGGTATAGTATTTTCTTGGAGGTCCGGAAGTTGACTCTTCCCAACGATAATTGAGTAAGCCAGCATTCTTTAACCTTGTCAGAAGAGGATAAATAGTACCCTCAACGACCAGCATCTTAGCGTCTTTCAGGGTGCTTAGAATTTCGGAAGCATATTTGTCCTTTCCGTTAAGAATGGATAGTATGCAGTATTCCAAAACCCCCTTGCGCATTTGTGCTTTTGTGTTTTCTACATTCATAATTTCATGATTCTATTAATTTAACTGTTCGCATAGTGCCGATGTTCATTTCGGCAATTTTCCTGTCCTAGACCCTATTCAATTCGCGACATTTGATTAGGATGTACTGAAACAGGTTCAGGACAGGTTTTGATTGATGATTAAACTCCTACTTACTTTTTTTGGTACATCTTCTTCTTTATATTTTAATGTAGACTAATGATCCTACTCATTTGCCATTTGTTATCCTGATGGGTCCATACCCCAATAAATTTGCTAGGTTTTGGTATGGCGTCGGGTTCATGATTATTGTTGAATTTATGAAGCCCTAACGCCACGGCACCATATCCTTTTATCTCATGCACTTCAAAGCTGCCTTCTACCAAAACACGGGTTACTTTGTTACAAATGTTTTTTTCTATACTCTCCAGAATTTCTTGCTTGGATGTGGCCAACCCTCCTTGATCATGATAGAATTCAATGTCTTCGGCCAAAATATCAGCTTGTGTATTCATATCGCAAGTATTGTAGGCCGTGAAATAGGTGGAGTCCATCGCTTTCAAAGTTTTGTATAGTTCAGAATCTTTGGATACCTGCGCCATTGACGGATTCATCGTTACGACCAAACCCACAAAAAGTAATATGTTCCTGAATATTTTCATTATTTGATGAATTTAATAGTGAAAGGATAGCTAAAAGTCTGTCTCTCATTGGTTCGTATGGTGGCTAAAATGGTATACACCACATTTACGATAAAAAGTCCGCCTTGTAATAGTCCGGCAATACCTATTGGAAAAATCCAAAATCCGAAAGGAAAATCATCAAAATCAAAATCGATATTAAAATTGTTATATCGATTCAGACCACTTAATCCAAAATGGCCGTGTTCAAAAATTTCCGGGATAAACCCAAGAAAGAAAGGAATGCTTACAATTCCCAAGATGATGGAATATAGGAGTATGCTAATTTGAAAGTTCAACGCTTGCTTTCCATTATAATCGACAAACTCATATTCTTTTTTATTAGCCGTCCATAAAACCAATGGAATTATGAAATTACCAAACGGAATAAAGAACTTACTAAAGGTCGAAGCATGAATGATTGCCGATAAATTTCGCTCGTGTTTTGATAAGGTGTCTGTCATGGCCTATTAATTTCTTATACAAATATATATCTAAAAGAAGGTACTATGCAACACATAGTACTAATTATTAACATATATTTAACATTTAATACATCAACTATTTTACCTACTTTTAGGGAAATTTATAAGGTTTATGGGCACTTCCGTACGAAAATTCAATACGTTCACTTTTTTCAAATTACCATCGGCATGGTGGTGTGGGGTACGATTAAAGTATATAGATAACCATAAAGCCATCGTTACAGTTCGCCATAAATGGTTCAATCAGAATCCTTTTAAGTCCATGTTTTGGGCTGTTCAGGGTATGGCTGCGGAGTTTAGTACCGGAACCATGGTCATCGATCAAATCAAAGCTAGTGGTAAGAACATCTCTATGCTGGTTTTGAACAATACCGCCAATTTTTCAAAAAAAGCAACAGGCAAGATTACCTTCACCTGTGAAGATGGTCATTTAATAAAAAATGCTATTGACCAAACCATCGAAACTGGTGAAGGGCAAACGATCTGGATGAAATCGGTTGGGGTTAATGAAGATGGGGTAGTGGTTTCGACCTTTAGATTTGAATGGACGATTAAGTTGAAGGGATAAGACTAACGGGAGAAGCTCTTATCGAGATGGGACTATCATAGGTGAAACAATTAATAATGTAACAATTACTTCGAATTTTCAACTAATAATCAAAAACCATAAACTAGTTAAGAAATGAATGCACACGAAATAGATTATCAAATTTACGGGGAAGAAATGCAGTATGTTGAAATTGAACTCGATCCACAAGAGGCTGTTGTAGCCGAAGCCGGCAGTTTTATGATGATGGATTCCGACATAAAGATGGATACCATTTTTGGGGATGGATCCAATAAAGACAATAGCGTATTGGGCAAGATATTCTCCGCCGGGAAACGTATATTGACTGGGGAAGGCCTTTTTATGACCGCTTTTATGAATATGGGCCAAGGCAAGAAGCAGGTAAGTTTTGCCTCGCCTTATCCCGGGAAAATTTTACCCATTGATCTTTCTGAAAAAGATGGGAAATTCATATGCCAGAAAGATGCTTTCCTCTGTGCGGCCAAAGGGGTTTCCGTAGGCATTGAATTCTCAAAGAAATTAGGTAGGGGATTGTTCGGAGGAGAGGGCTTTATCATGCAAAAGCTCGAAGGTGACGGCTTGGCCTTCGTACACGCCGGTGGAACCTTGGCAGAAAAAGTCTTGGCCCCTGGTGAAGTCCTTAAGGTCGATACCGGATGTATTGTAGGCTTTACCAAAGATGTGGATTATGATATTGAGTTTGTGGGGGGTATTAAAAATACGGTCTTTGGTGGAGAAGGATTATTTTTCGCAACCCTTCGAGGCCCGGGAACGGTTTACATACAGTCTTTGCCTTTCAGTAGGCTCGCTGGCAGGGTGTTGGCATCGATACCCAGAGGGGGCAAGGATAAGGGCGAAGGCAGTATTTTAGGAACTTTGGGTGATATTGTAGGGGGTGACAATCGGTTTTAGCCCAATTCTAAATCTCGTTTTTATCCGTGTTCTAGGTTTATATTAATAGTGTACACAACGAAAGAGGCTGTCTATAAGGTCAAAACAATCCGTTATTATTAACGAAATGAATTAATACCTTGCATGCTTCCCAATAGTTAGTCTATTGCCTGCCCTCCCGACTGGCGGGTAAGGCTTCGTTTATTGAAAGGTCGTACGCCAGGGTTTTTTAAACGC
Organism: Maribacter arenosus; assembly: GCF_014610845.1. Classification (GTDB taxonomy): domain Bacteria; phylum Bacteroidota; class Bacteroidia; order Flavobacteriales; family Flavobacteriaceae; genus Maribacter_A; species Maribacter_A arenosus. The sequence goes on from NZ_JABTCG010000001.1 coordinate 234,744, forward strand.
TCCCCTTTTTTACTACTTTAGTTCATCGGATGCCCGAAGTAACTGGGCACTCAAATCTGGAGTGTCCATATTCTTGTCCAACGGAAACATTGGACGTTTAATATGTTGGTATCCCAATCGCTCCAAATCCTGATCAACCCCACCTGGCGTCAACGCCATGATCCAGTCGCCACGCATTTCATAGAGCTCTGGAACGAGATAACCAATTTTTACAACGACAAGGTCGGTTTCTTTCGGATTTAAATTCAAATCGGTGAAATCGGCTGTATGATGGTAGGGTTTTCTTTTTTTGGTAACGATAACATGTATGCTACCTATTTGCACCACCGCTTCAACCTCTGCATCTCGGTCACCTTCCTTAATTGCCGTAATAGTACCTGTTAGTTTTAGAGGAGGGGCAAAACGATCATCAACAATGGCTCCTGCCATCGCAGAAACTTTCCCGCCTACACCTACCTTTAATGCTTCTTCGATTAATTCTGGGCCAGGAATCGATGCATAGATCAAAGAAGGACCTTTTTCCGATTTAAACTCAGGACGGGATAAGAGTTCACGGAGTGTCCATGTCACATCACCTGCACCCCCAGCGGTCGGATTGTCTCCCATATCACTTATGATAAAAGGTTTTTTCTCACTTTTAAAGGCCTTTTTCAAACTCTCTTCTAAAGTGGCCACGGGTGCCACGAATTCAAATTCATTACGTACCTCCCAAAAAGCTTTCGCCAATTGTTCCGCTCCTGAGGTTACTTGGGCCTTATCGTCACCAGTTACCATTACCACGGCGTGGTTTCGGGCCTCATCGGCCCAGGCATAACCGATCCAAATGGCTGCGTCGATGACTCCTTCCTGTGCTTCTATGGAAGGTATCTGGGCATAAAGACTTTTACCAGGTTCTATACGCGTACTTGTTTTTTCTCCAGGTAATAGAATCGGAACAGGTATCCAAGCCTTGTACTTAGGCTTACCTTTCCCATTTTCCAATCGGTCCAATAAATTGGTAATCGCTCTGGCCTTTGATTCCAACGCATCTTCATGGGGGGCCATACGATAGCAGGTAATTAAATCGCTATGTTCGGCCAAGGTCTTCGATACGTTTCCATGTAAATCCATTGATGTGGAAATCAATACTTTAGGACCAATAACTTCTCGAATACGTTTAATAAGGTCACCTTCTGCATCTTCTAATCCCACAACACTCATTGCACCATGGATATCAAAAAACAAACCGTCATACGGCCCATTTTCTTTGAGCATTTTCAAGGTTTTATCGACCATACTCTCATAAGCCTCCCTTGTTACTATTCCGCCTGGCAATGCTTTGCCCAATAGTGTTGGCACCCAATCGGCCCTTTTGCGAATTTCGGTGCCTTCATCAAAAAATGGATAACGACCGAAAATGGAGTCACCAATCCGGGCATGAAAGGCTTCTTCATTGGTCTGGGCAGGTGAGAAGGTACTCGATTCAATACCCAAACCGGCAATGGCCACGCGGGGTAGCTTGTTTTCATCTTTCCCTTTGGTATCAGGTTTACAATTGAGGACAAGAACTATTAAAAACAGGAGGAATAGGTTAGATTTTTTCACGGTTTTGATTATTTAAGATCCAGTTTACATCCCTTGGAAAATTAGCGCGGTGATGTACCTAAAATCGCTTGGGTTTTAGGAGTCTAAAAGTAGTATTTAATTTTCATTTTCAAAGATCGATATTGATTTCTTTCTTTGCCGATGTACCGGAGAAATCCTATCTTCGGGCACTGTAGAGCATCCAGGAGACGTTGGGTGCATGAATAGTTACCCAATTTTATTTGCAAAACGGGTCATTAACGCACTTACGTTTGTAAAAGTCACTGGAATTATCAGTTTTATCGTAAAGATCAGTACTAATTAAAATTCAAATTACCTTGAAAAAAGGCAATATAAAGAATATGAAAACCGAGTTATTATCCGATAACTGGTATACATTGAATAAAATCACATTTGACTACCAAAAAGAAGATGGAAGTTGGGAAACGCAAGTACGAGAGGCTTATGATAGGGGTAATGGGGCAGCGATTCTTCTCTATAATAAAAATAAAGGAAATGTTGTGTTAACCCGACAATTTCGAATGCCGACCTATATTAATGGCAATGAGGACGGCATGATGATCGAAGTTTGTGCTGGTCTACTGGATGGGGACCATCCTGAGGAATGCATTAAAAAAGAGGTGGAGGAAGAAACGGGCTACTTGGTTGACAACGTCAAAAAGATATTCCAGATTTATATGTCTCCCGGATCCGTTACCGAAATACTATATCTCTTCGTGGCCAAGTATGAAGATAAGATGAAGGTAAGCGAAGGTGGGGGTGCAGAGGAAGAAAGTGAAAACATCGAAGTTCTTGAACTTTCATTTGAACGGGCTTTGAAAATGATCAAATCTGGCGAAATTAAGGATGCCAAGACGATTATTTTATTGCAATATGCAGCCCTAGAGGGGTTGCTCAATTAGCGTCATGGCATCATCGTACTGTGATTACAAAGATGTCACTCCGTGTCATGACAATTTCAATAGGAATCCCGTATTTCCTCGAAAATGGTCTGCATGCGTTGTTTGATTTGGGAGGGGTTTTCCATAAAATGATTGTTCATAAAACTAAAAATCAAAATTTTACCCGATTTTGTCAATAAGTAACCACTTAAACAATGATTGTTACTTAAGCTTCCTGTTTTTGCATAAAGATAGGGTTCTGGATTACCTGAATACCAATCTTCCAGTGTACCCGAGACACCTCCGATAGGAAAAAACTGAAACAATCGTTCTTTTGGAATTTCAACATAGAGCTTATATAAAACATGTACCATCGACTCTGGGGTAAACAAATTATATCGCGAAAGGCCAGACCCATCTACCCATCTTGGCGGTTGTTTTAAATCGGACAAGTGATTATCAAGTACAAACCGACGCGCATTTGCACTATTCAAGGAATCGGAGAGGGTAGAGGAAGCCAAAAATAATAGTTGTTCGGCGAGGAAATTATCACTCACTTCCATCATTCTTTTGTAGATGGTATCCGAGGGTATGCCATATAAGACCTTGAGGCTGTCAACAGGTATTTTATTGGTGCGATGTATTTTCCTTTGCAGGGATTTTTCCAATAATTCCTTGGTAAGACTACTGTCTACGATAAATGGAATTTCCAGGGTGTCCTTTTTTGAAGTATCAAAATAAAAACGATTCTTATTTTTATCACGATTTAAGGCATAAGAGATGGGAATAATGCTGTCCTTGAAATATTCCGGATGCACTTTTAGGGTATCGCCATTTTCAATGGTCAGAACATTTCCATAAAGTGGAAAACCGTTGCGCTCAGGGGAATAGTAATATTGATAATCGTCCCAGGACCAGCCTGGACCAAGCTTTTCATCCTTAAAGTTATTCGTATAGAGTGCAATATTGGCATATTTTTTTATAAAATGGAGAGCGGTACTATCCTTTAGGTAAGGATGTAAAGTAGAAGGGTCGCCAGTACCCTGGATATACAGGGTGTCTCCTGTAAATGAATATTTGAGCGTGGGAATACGGTCGGGCAACAACTTCAATGCTGTATAAAGGGTAAATATCTTGGTGTTACTGGCGGGGATAAAATATTTAGAGCTATTACTTTTGTATAAAGTATCCTTGGTTGCTGCATCAATCAATAAAATTCCGGTAAACTGATTTTTGTAGAAAGCGGTTTCGATTCGGGCATCAATTTTCTTGGCTAGATGTCTTCGAGCACTGGAACATCCTGTAAATAAGAAAGTTAGTAAAAGTAAAACAACGATTTTTTTCATAAATTCAACTTGAAAATTACCAATTTCTTTATTCCTTTGCTATTTTAACAACAAATTATTGAATATTTAACGATAGATGGACAATATTTTTTCTGCATTTTTAGTTAACTTTGATAATACAACAACTAATTAAAACATTTTTGGGATATGGCTAGAGCTATGCTTGAGTACACCAAAACGGTACTTAAAAAAGTTAGTTTTGACACAAAGCTCTTTTGTAAGGAGCTTAAAAAGGCAGTACAAAGACTACTGCCGGCCGAAATAGAAGAACTGAAGTACTGGGTATTACAGTTTATTACCGATAAGCCGCAACTACAAGAAAGTCTTGTTTATTTAAAAGCCTAATATAGAACCACTCGAAAGAGTGGTTTTTTTTGATACCATAGGCCAGAATCACAATTGTCCCGTATATTATTTCATATCCGGTGCATAATCTGTTGTACATTGTAAATGAAGTATATTCTCCCATTTTTGTTCCTACTCCTTTTTGGCTGTGCTGATGATGATTTGATAGACAAGGAAATCAATCACGATATTATAGGAATGTGGCAATTGGAAGCTACCAAAATCAGCCCAGGTGGAATTGTGGATTGGACCTTATTGGATAATGGGGAAGTCTACGATTTCAGGAATGATGGTACCTTTGAACTATCAAAGTGGGAAGGATGTAAATCCCCTGTTTTAGGTACATTTGCGGTAACCGAGGAAAGGCTCTATTTGAGATTCTCCTGTAATTCCGAGCTCATCGAACCCATTTACCGCATATCTTTTGATGGTAAAAAACTGATATTGGGATTTATAGGTTGCATCGAGGAATGCTCCTATCGTTTTAAACCTTTGAATTGATTACTGTTTGCTGATCGGACTAATGATCTTCACGTCCTGAAAGGCTATGGCTCCTCTTACAATTCCTGAAATCACGTCTTTCAACGCTTCGGTAATCTGAATTTTCAACTCACTCTTATGGTAGATCAAACTTACTTCGCGGGCCGGTGAAGGTGGGTTGAAATGTTTGAGGTATTTCTTTTTGTTTTCGTCCAATTCAAGTGTATTCAGAAAAGGCAATAAGGTCATGCCAAGGCCTTCATTCGATAAATTTATCAAGGTCTCAAAACTACCGCTCTGTAATTGAAAATGTTCTTCCCCATAATTTTTGGTGGAGTTGCATATGTTTATTACCCCATCCCTAAAACAATGTCCATCTTTCAAAAGCAGTATATCCGTTATATCCAAATCACCCGGGTCAAGATGGGAAGCACCTGACAATCTATGGTTTGTGGGAACATAGCCAACAAAGGGCTCATAGTATAGAGGTCGTTCCTTTATAAATTCAATTTCCAAGGGCGTGGCGGCTATTCCTGCATCTAAATGCCCGTCTTGGATATTTCGAATAAGATTTTCCGTGTTTTGTTCCTTAATGATCAGATTCACCTTAGGGTATTTCCTTATAAACGTTTTTAGGAACATGGGTAAAAGCGTCGGCATAATCGTGGGTATTATACCTAAGGTATAGTCGCCCCCAATAAAGCCTTTTTCCTGATCTACGATATCCTTGATCCTTTCCGCCTCATTTACAATATTCTTTGCCTGTGCCACAATTTTTTTTCCGACTTCCGTAATGGCGATCGGTTTTTTGCTACGGTCGAAAATCAAGATATCCAATTCATCTTCAAGTTTTTGGACTTGCATGCTTAAGGTAGGCTGAGTAACAAAGCTTTTTTGGGCGGCCTGGGTAAAGTTTTTATGTTCGGCAACAGCTAAAACATACTGTAATTGGGTAATGGTCATGGATTATAATTTCAGTCTATAAAATTATAAAAACTAACGATTAAAACTAGCCTCATGAGCTTTTATATTATCTAACTTTATCTAAATAAAACAAATATTATGTCATATAACAGTATAGGATTAAGTGCCGAAAAATCATTGGCCTTAAGCAACGATTTAAATGAGTTATTAGCCAATTTTCAACGATATTATCAAAATTTAAGGGGAATTCATTGGAATATTAAGGGGAAACGTTTTTTTGACCTTCATGTAAAATTTGAAGAGCTGTACACCGATGCGAATATAAAGGTTGATGAGATCGCTGAACGCATCCTTACTTTGGGTGGGGTACCCCTTCATACGTTCGAAGATTATATTGAGAATTCGAATGTTCCCGTAGGTAAGAACATTACCAAAGATGAAGATGCCATTCGTTTGATCGTTGATTCATTGACCCAATTATTGCTTATTGAACGGGGTATTTTGAACACTGCCGACGAGGCCGATGATGAAGGAACCAATTCCATGATGAGTGATTTTATTACGGAACAGGAGAAAACAGTTTGGATGATGAAAGCGTGGTTGGCAGAAGATATTTAGAATCCAAGAATTATTTTATCAAAAAAAGGCTTCCTTTAAGGAAGCCTTTTTCGATTTTGATAAATGGCAATACTTTAGAATCGAATATTGAATTCGAGATTTTAACCCGCTAGGTTCAGCACATACATTTGGTACTATTCTCATCATGCAACAGTTCGGCACTATAAAACTACAACTGGGAAAATTGTATTGGCACAAGTCATTGAGGGATAACACTTTTGTTTTATCAAAAAATGAAATGTCATGCTTAAACCATTATTCGTATCGATCACTTGTCTATGCTCAGGTTTACTTATAGCCCAAACGACCATTTCGGGCACGGTCACGGACGATAAGGACAATCCGATCATGGGAGCCAATGTTTTTCTTGAAGGCACCTATGACGGGGCCTCTAGTGATGTACAGGGAAATTTCGCATTTCAAACTTCGGAAAAGGGTACCCAAACTTTAGTGGTTTCCATGATTTCTTATGAAACACATTATGAAGTGGGTGATGTTTCCTTGTTTAAAGATCTAACCATTAATATTAAAGAAACCATTAATCAATTGAAAGGAGTTACGCTAACGGCGGGTTCTTTTTCGGCTGGGGATAATTCCAAAGTGTCTGTCTTGAAGCCCCTGGATATCGTTACCACAGCCGGTGCCGCAGGTGATTTCGTGGCTGCACTGCAAACCTTGCCGGGTACATCAACGGTCAACGAGGACGGGAGGCTCTTCGTACGGGGAGGAACTGCTGGGGAGACGCAGGTATTTATAGATGGTCTAAGGGTCTTTCAACCTTTTAATGCCACGGTTAATAATATCCCAACAAGGGGTAGGTTCTCCCCCTTTTTATTTAAAGGGATAACCTTTAGTACAGGTGGGTATTCAGCAGAATATGGTCAAGCCCTATCAAGTGTTTTGCTATTGAATACCACCGATGTTCCAGACCAGGAAAAGACCGATATCTCGGTGATGTCCGTTGGGGGCGGTGTTGGTCATACCGAAATATGGGGAAATGAATCCCTAAGTATAAATACATCGTACTTCAATTTAGCGCCTTATCAGTCCTTAGTGCCGTCAAATCAGGATGTTCGATGGCGAAAGCCTTATGAATCGATCGCAGGGGAAGCCGTTTTTAGAAGTAAGGGAGAGAACAATATTTTCAAATTGTATAGTGGTTTTAACCTTAGTTCTATGGATATCGATCAAGAAGATATCAATTATAACGATTTGGTTCGATTTCGATTGAAAAACAATAATCTATATGTCAATTCGAACTACAAACATTTTCTGGCGAATGAGTGGACGTTGGCCACGGGAGCAAGTATTTCCATGGATAAAAACAAGTTGTTTATCCTGTCGGATAAATTGGAAACCCACGAATTTGGGGGTCATCTCAAACTTAAAATGAAGAAGAATTTCAGTAGCCGTTTTCAATTGAATTTTGGGGCAGAGTATTTTAAATCATCTTATGACGATAGGTATACAGAAGCAAACGGACTCGATTATATAAGTGAATACAAAAATAATCTGATAGCTGGCTTTACAGAAGCGGATGTTTTTTTCAGTAATCGGTTTGCGATGAAAGTGGGGGCAAGGGGTGAACGTTCGGATTTAAATCAAACCTATAATTTTGCCCCTCGGGTATCCTTGGCATACAAGAGTAGTGATAATGGACAGTTTTCTTTAGCCTATGGGAATTTTTATCAAGACCCTTCCATTTCTTACACAAAGTTCGACAATGAACTCCGTGCTGAAAAATCATCCCATTACATATTGAATTATCAGTATACCGGAGATGGAAAAACGTTTAGGGCAGAGGGGTATTACAAGGGTTATTCGAATTTGGTGAAATTTGATAGCGACGGGCCCCGTTTCGATTCCAACTACGATAATTCAGGAAATGGTTATGCCACGGGATTGGATGTTTTTTGGAGGGATAACAAGAACATCAAAAACCTGGACTATTGGATCTCCTATTCCTATCTCGATACAAAACGGGATTATTTGAACTTCGAAGCAAAGGCGACACCCAATTTCGCACCCAATCACAATTTTTCTCTAGTTACCAAATATTGGGTAAACGATTGGCGTTCACAAGTCGGTTTTTCCTACACCCATGCCTCTGGAAGGCCTTATGACAATCCGAATACCAAAAGATTTTTAGCAGAAAAAACAAAGTCATACAATAACCTTAGCATCAATTGGGCATATCTGATTTCGCCCCAAAAGATATTATACTGTTCAGTGACCAATGTATTGGGTTTTAATAATGTAAATGGGTATCAATATGCAGATGTCCCAAATACCAATGGGGTTTTTAATAGAAGAACGATCCGCCCTTCGGCAGATACCTTTTTCTTTATCGGTTTCTTTTGGACGATTAGCACGGATAAAACCAGTAACCAGCTGGATAATCTTTAACCAGCTTTATGCTTTAGATATCGGTTTTTTCCCTCTCAAACAAGTTGAATGATGCAAAAGGGAGCTTTAGTAGCGATTGGTTTTGGATTATTGTTGCATTTTAAGATAATAGTCTGTTGAATGCTTGCCAGAACCAAAGAATACGAAAAATAGACAAACGATTAAGGCTACCGATGCGAGTATTAGGTTGCTCATATTCATTTCCCCTAAGAAATTTACCAGTATTGCCCCAATCAAAATGGGTATTTGCGCTATTACGGCCCAACGTGTCAATAAACCGATTACGATCAAAAAACCACCCACAAAATGGGCAGGAGCCACATAATGAATGATCAGCATGCCTCCTGGCATATTTTCAAATGGTTTTATTACTTCCGCCATTTGGGCATGGTTCGACATAAAATCGATTCCTTTGGCGAAAAGAAAGATGCCAAGGGCAACCCTAATCAAATCTATAAGATAGTACGAATGGGCATTTGCCCATTTATTCAGTGTTTTTACAGTTCCCATAGCGATTATATTTTAGTGGACACTATAAGTTACTGATATTTAGGTAAATATAAAATATATTTTTATGAATTTTTTTCGATTCAATATTTTTATCGAATTAATATTCTATAATAGAGGTCTGAAGAAAACAATTCAGGTGTTGGCTTTCGCTTATCCGAATATACCTATTTACCGATAGGCGCATTTTTAACTTCGTTATCCTGAACTATCAAACATAACAATCCGGCCAAGAACATAGATACACCACCGATAATCATGGCATAAATAGCATCGTTTTGAAAAAACGACTTCAACATAAAGCCCAATATTCCAGCAGCCACGATCTGTGGGATGACAATAAAGAAATTGAATACACCCATATAATACCCCATTTTATTGGCAGGCAGAATACTGGAAAGCATGGCATAGGGCATTGAAAGTATACTCGCCCATGCAATACCAACCCCTATCATTGAAACCAAAAGCATATTGGGGTCGGTAATGAAGAAAATGGAAATGAGACCAATGCCTCCCATGAACAAAGCCATTAAATGGGTCATTCGTCTGCTCGTTCTTTTGGCTATGACCGGAAGTAGAAAAGCCACTATGGCCGCAATACCATTATAGATGGCAAAACAGATGCCCACCCAGTCCGCACCTTCATTGTAAAGTGCCGAAGTGGTATCAGAAGTGCCGTAAACATGGCTTGTAACCGCAGAGGTCGTGTAGATCCACATGGCAAATAGGGCAAACCATGAAAAGAATTGCACAAAGGCCAATTGTACCATGGTTTTAGGCATTTTGAAAATACCTACAAATGATTCGGCCAATCCTGTAAAAACTCCCGTTTGTGCATTTTCCAGTTTAAGCTTTTCCAAATCATCTGGGGGGTATTCCTTTGTGTTGAAAACCGTCCACATAACAGCGCAGAAATAAGCAATTCCCCCAATGTAAAATGACCATTTTACTGCATCTGGTATACCACCATCCGCTGCGATATTGGAAACACCAAACCAATTAGTCATTATATAGGGTAGGGCAGATGCGATTACGGCGCCTATGCCAATAAAGAAGCTCTGCATGGCAAAACCGCTGGTTCGTTGTTCATTGGGTAACATATCACCGACAAAAGCCCTGAAAGGTTCCATGCTAATATTGATGGAGGCATCCATTAACCAAAGCATAATGACTGCCATCCACAATGCAGTTGAATTGGGCATGGCGAATAAGGCTATAGTTGCCAAAATGGCCCCAATGGCAAAGAAGGGTCTTCTACGGCCCCATTTTTTATGCCAAGTTCGATCGCTATAATATCCGATGATGGGTTGTACCAAAAGCCCTGTAACTGGTGCCGCAAGCCATAAGATAGGAAGTTCGTCCTTGGAAGCCCCTAGGGTCTCGAAAATTCGACTCACATTAGCATTTTGTAGTGCAAAGCCAAATTGGATACCGAGAAAGCCGAAACTCATGTTCCAGATTTGCCAAAATGATAATCGAGGTTTTTGAGAGCCTATAGAAATTTGAGTCATGTGGTTGGTTTTTTGGTTTGTAACTCCTCTTAACTAAAATTAGTCAATTTTTATAATGGGAATTTAAGTAAAAATCATTGTACTGTCCTTTAGAGCAATTAACGGTCATTATTTCTATTTCACGCTTTTTAATCTCGAACAAATCAGTAAACTACGATAATATGATTGAGTAATGCCTTTAGCTAATCCAATGCCGACCAAACTCTTTCAATCAGTGCTTTGGTCGCTTTGACCCCTTCGGTTTCACTTAAGCGTTCCCCTTCATATTCAACACCAATATATCCTTTAAAATCGGATTTTTTGACCGTTTTCAATAGTTGTTTATAATCAATTATGGTTTCGTTCCCATCAGCGTCGAAATCATAGGATTTGGCACTAACCCCTTTGGCGTAGGGTAAAAACTCTTTTAAACCTTTATGGGGGTCATATACCTCGGTGCACTTGTTGCTCTGGGTGCTTCCCCATGCTGCATTTAAACACCAGTTCCCAAAATCGGGAAGGGTTCCCAAAAATGGATTATCAACCTTTTTAATAATATCTACCATGAATGCCGCATTCGATGTATGTAATCCATGGTTTTCAACGATTACATTTATGCCCACTTTTTGACCATAGGAAGCGAGCTCGCCCAAACCTTCGACCAATGTTTTTGATAAGGTATCCATATCAGAATTGCCAAAAGCGTTTACGCGTATGGAATGACACTCCAACAGCTTGGCTGCGTTTATCCATTTATAATGGTTTTCGACCGCGGTTTTACGTTGCTTCTCCTTTGGGTTGCCCAAATCACCTTCGCTATCGACCATGATCAAAAGACTTTTTACACCTTCATCATCTGCCTTAGCTTTCAGTTGCATCCAAAATTTATCGTGGTTGGATTGTTTTACATAAAACTGGTTTACATATTCAATAGCTTGAATTCCAAACGATTTAGACGCAATGGAAGCAAAGTTATTGGGGTCAAGATCACCTTTGAAAAAGGCCCTGTTCAAAGACCATTGGGCCAAGGATATATTTGGTCCGGAATAAGGCGTCGCGCCAGGGGTAAAAGAGGATAAAGGCAATATGGAAGCTGCTGTTGTTGCTAAGGCTGTTTTTTTGATAAATGATCTTCGGTTCGTCATGGGTATGTGAATTTATGTCTTCATGGAATTCAAATTTACTACTAAAATAACTGCCATTCAATGTTGTGTTCTAGTCTTTCTGTGCTTTTATTTTTAAATTCATGGTCGATTAGTAAAATGTTTAAAAATTTAAGATGAAAGTATTATTCATAGGGGGTACTGGTAATATTAGTTCAGCATCAAGTCGATTAGCGATTAAAAAAGGCATAGACCTATATCATTTAAACCGAGGCAGTTCAAATGTCCAAATTAAAGGGGTAAAGACACTGCATGGCGATATCAAGAAACCCGAAAGCCTAACCGTTTTGAAAAAACATAATTGGGATGTTGTGGTCAACTGGATCGCTTTCACTCCAGAGGATATTGAAAAGGATATTTCTTTATTTAAAGGAAAGACTAGGCATTATATCTTTATAAGCTCGGCTTCATGCTACCAAACACCTCTAAACTATCCCATTATTACGGAATCCACCCCATTATGCAATAACCTTTGGGATTATTCCCAGAATAAGATACGATGTGAAGACCTTTTACAGCAAACCTATCGGGAAGAGGGTTTTCCAATCACCATTGTTCGGCCTTCTTTGACCTATGACACCGTTATACCTATAGCCATAGGGGGGTTCAACGAGTATACTACCGCGGATCGAATTCTAAAAGGAAAGGAAATTATCGTTCATGGTGATGGCACCTCGCTTTGGACCGTTACCCATTCCGATGACTTTGCAAAAGGTTTTGTAGGCTTGTTGGGTTTGACACAGGCCATAGGTCATTCATTTCATATTACCTCGGATGAAGTTTTAAGTTGGAATATGATTTATAGGATTTTAGCAGAGAGCTTAGGGCAAGAAGCCAAGATCGTGCATATCGCCTCCGATTTTATTTGTACGGTGGAGCCATCATTTACAGGGACATTATTGGCTGACAAGGCCGAAAGCGTTATTTTCGATAATACCAAAATAAAAACCTTTGTGCCCGATTTTAAGGCAACCATTCCATTTTCCCTAGGTATAAAAAGAACGTTGAAATGGTTGGATGAAAATCCTGAAAGCAAGTTTATCAACCCAGAAAGCACCGAAAAGATAGAACGTGTTTTGAACAAGTATCATTCAATATACGAATAGTACTATCCCTTCATAATTTTTGCTATTTCCTTTGAATTAGGGTTTTGTCGGCTTTCCAATTCTGAAATGATCTTGGGATGGTCATGCTCCCTGCCTTGGGAAAGTTTATAGGCCGCTTGGATAGTGCCTATTGCGATTTGAAAACCGACTACCCCTTTTATTTGTCCAAGGGTCTTTTTAGAAAGACTATCCAATGAAATAGGGTCTTTTGAATGCGCTTCATATTTGTCGACCAATTTGTACATCGACTCTAAGACTTCTTTTTCACTCAAGATTTTTATTTTACCATAGACATGTACCGCAATATAATTCCATGTAGGCACCTCTTCTTCTTTATACCAGGATGAGGAAATATAGCTATGGGGACCATTAAAAATACAGAGCACGTTATCGTTTTCCTTAAAATATTGCCATTGGGGATTGGCCTTTGCGATATGACTCACTAAAATGTCATTTCCGTCTTCGTCTTCATCTAATTCCAGCGGAATGTGAGTAGCCCAAGGTTTTCCTTTTACTTGGTTTATCAAAATACCAAAGCTGTTTTTCTTAAGAAAGTCTTTTACCTCCTCGATATTCTCGTTTTTATATTTATGGGGTATGTACATTATTCTTGTTTTTGTAGGCTAGCGAGTACCGGTAAATGATCTGAAATATGTTTATTATTCTCCATACGGTCATCAATATGAATATACGATAGTACTTTGAAACTCTTGACAAAGATATAATCGATTCTTCGGTCTAATTTCATTTGGGCGTCAAAACCATTGAAAGTACCTTCTGGTCCATAAAAGCTTTTATGGGTAATGTCCTTGCCATCATCCAAATTCATTTTTATGTATTGGATAGGCGCTTCTTCGGGACCGAGATTTAAATCTCCCATGAGTACCACAGGATATTGCTTATCATTGATTTCCTTGATTTTCTCAAGGATCAATTGGGCTGAATTTTGCCTGGCCAGATTTCCAATATGATCAAAATGTGTGTTAAAAACATAAAACTTTTGTTGGTTTGAGACATCCTCAAAAAGGGTGTAGGTACAAATGCGCTCCATGGCAGCATCCCAGCCGACCGATACTTTTGCTGGAGTGGGGGAAAGCCAGAAGGTAGTACTTTGCAACACCTTTAATTTTGTATGGTCATAATGAATAGGCGAGTACTCTCCTTTTTGTCGCCCATCGTCGCGACCTACGCCCACATAGGAGTATTTCAAGAGTGCACTATCGATATACATCACTTGATGATGCAAGGCCTCTTGTGTACCGATAATCGTCGGGTTATAATGTTGAATCAATTTCAGCATACTTTCCTTGCGATCGTTCCAATTATTTACAGTATCATTAATGTTATCATACTTGATATTATAGGTCATTATTTTGAGGTCCTGACTTTGAACCCCTTGGGCGAACATAAAAAGGAATACGAGTATACTTAGGTTTGATTTAAACATGCGTACTTTTATTTTTTTGTAAATTAAACCACAAGATAATTATATATGGGCAAACCAAAACTATGAAAGGGTATTTGCATCAAATACATCCGGTGCTTCCGGTACGAAATGTGGTCGACGCATTGGATTTCTATGTAAACCGCCTTGGGTTTAAGATTGCCTTTGCTGATGATAGTAAGAAACCCACCTATGCTGGAATAATCCGTGATGGCATTGAAATACATTTGCAATGGCATGATGAAAAGGAATGGGAGGTCAAAAGTGATAGACCGATGCTCCGGATTGTTACCCAGAATATTGAGGCCCTTTATGAGGAATATTCCAAAAAAGATGTCTTCCAATCCCACACCCTTTTAAGGGAGACCGCTTGGGGCACTCGCGAGTTCGGTTTTTTCGACCCTGATAAAAATGGATTAACGTTTTATAGGGACAAAAAAGAATGACAAACAACTAACGAAGCCATAACCGAACTAAAATGTTTAAGAGTAATTAATAAGAACTCTTCGATCTAAGCCCAATCATAACTATGGCGTTCAATGGGAATTTTAACGTTTCAAAAGTTTTTTGGAGGCAAACGGTATTTATATTTTCAACCTAATCCCAATAGTGCTCTTCATTTACCTAACTTGGTTTTCAAGATTTACTTTGCTAATAGTATGTATTAAGGTTTCTACCTTTTGGGAATCTTTGTGGTTTTGGTTGCAACTCGATATGAATATTGATCTAAATAGTTTAATCGCGCCAAGAACCGTTAATTGTGTTGACTTCATTATTGAAATATCAGGTTAAATATAATTTGGTGTACTACCCAGGTTGTCAGTATTAGAAGGTAGGGTTGATATTTTTTACTATTTCTACGATCATAATAAATCAGTCCAATTAGAATCAAATAGATTATTGCGTATTGTACATTTTGGGTTACAGTCTCTGACCAATCTAAAAAATGTGGCCCGATTCGACCAATGGTAGGCCCGAGAAAAACGGTGGCGGTCCCTATGATGTATCTCATATGTTTGGAAGCATTTCTTCGATGAAACATGGCCAAGGAATAAAACAAGATCAACAGCACACTATCGGCTAACGGGAAGAATAAAAATTGTGGTGCATCTGACTGTATTATCCGAATCATTTGGGGCACAAAGGATAAAATCAACAATGGGAATATGATATAGGATAGCTTCCCAATTTTTCTATGCAATTTGTTTTTTCTATTTCGGATGAGAAGGGGTTGAAGAATGAGGAGTAGTATCCAAATAGAGGCAATAAAAGCATGAAGATGAATAAATATAGTTATGTTATCTTCAAAATTTGGAAATTGAACAAAGTAGGTTTTATAAAACCCAAAAAAAGCCAAGGGTAGTAATAGTAGTAAAAAGTAACCTAAATTTTTATAAGCCTTTTCCATAATCTTGAATTCTTTTTATTGCCACAAGCGTTTCCGATAAGAGGCGTGGTTGGCAGCGCATTGACTTGATATGGCGGCTTGACTGCCAGGCATGATCGACATATCGATTGTTGTACTTTCGTTATTTATTTTATCTCTTAATCTCGTTCCCATTTTTTAGTTGTAACGCAATCAAAATTCCGATGACCACAAGGAAAATTTCGCCAAGGGTATGAAGTAAGTATTTACTGTACCTGCCTGCCGACAAGGCAGGTTTGTTTTCAGTTAACAGTTGTTTTCCAATGCGCCTGAAGAATTTTATCATTGATTAAATTGAATTCATGGCGAATCTGTTGTAGAAATCAATAAAGGAGGACCTTAATAAAGTATATTGTCCAATATTCGATCAAGGTTACGCTCCATTCGATTGAATTTTTTGTCTGAAAAGAAAACCGCATTAACTTCTTTTCGAAACTCGATAAGTTCCATATTGGAGAAATAGTGCAAGTGTACATTTTGTTGAATTTTTTCGAGACTTTCATCCTCCGTATCCCCGCTAAACTCCTTGTACATTTTTTTGAAGGTTTTGGGATCGGTTTTCGATTTTATTAAATTAATTTCTTCTTCAGTTTCTATTGAATCTGCATTTGCACAGAGCAACAAAACATAAATTTGTAGTTCAGCCTTATTCCAAGGGTTTTTAGGTGTTTTCATAGTTATAGATTTGTTATACAAATTATCTTCATTTTTAATGGGAATGTCAAGGGTCAGCGTCCTATTCATTCCCTCTAAGGTTCCAACGACAATTTTAGGCTAATTTTTTCACATTAATTTTATTATTTCACTTTTTGAATTTTAAAAGAATGCCAGCGAAGGTAAATTGGTTATGGCACGTCTATATCCTACATATCGTGACCTACTTTTTAGAGAAATGCCCTAAGGCTTTACATTGGATAAGGGAATCAAATCTATACAAGCACAAAATACATGTAAAAAGTAAAACCCGGTATTGACCGGGTTTTACAAGCATCGGTCAGTAGGTGTGTAGTACTAATTCAAATTCGATTACTGACGGGTCGCTGCGATGATCTCTCCCGTGTTTCCACTAAGATCTTTTCTGAACGCCCATATTTCGGAAGAATATTTGCCATGGGTAATTTCTCCCCATTCTTTTAAAAAGGTCGCAAAACTCCCTTCGCCATGAACTTCACTATACTTTTGTGCGAATGTACTATCTTGACCGAGCCAAGCAGATTTCTCAAAAAAAGAAACAAAGGCAAGGTCTTTGGTATTTGTCATGCTAGAGAATTCGTTTGTATACATGCCAAAGATTTCATCCGGAAATTTTTCCGTCATGGTCTTATGGACCTTTTTCATCAGTTCCTCCATTTTTTCACCACTGAAACGCTTTAGGTCATAGACATCTACCAAAACTTTGTTTAGGGTAAAATTCTTTGAAAAATTTGACAGGCTGGTTTCAAATTTCCAATAATTTACATCTACTTCACCCGTTAGGTGGGGTACAACGTTGGCTTCCCAGTCCGCATCGTGTCCGTTTTCATCCGTTGGTCTTCCATCCATGGCACTCCATGGCAATGGTCCCATATTCCACATATATTTACCGGCATTCACTCCGCTGCCGATACTATAAACCAGCGCCTGATAGGGACCTTCAGCATGATACTTTTTGTTATGGGAGGCAAGACCTTTTTCAAATGCTTGGGTATGGCCTGGCAATACCGTTAGCATTACGTTCTGCAATACCAAGGATTCCTGATTCTCTTGAGATAATAGTAAAAAAGGTAATAGTAATAGTGTGTAAAATAACTTTTTCATTTGTTCTATATTTAATTGGTTAATATTCTATTTTATGTTTTCCATCCTACATTTTCTGTCAGGATCGGAGTTTAATTCTACGCTGTCCCTATTAGTTTTGATTGATTATTGCTTTACATGATGTGCTTCTGGCCTTGCATTTAGTCCAAAATCCTGTTCCACGGCTATGTACCATTCTTCATCACTGCACGCATTCCAATCTACCCATTGTTCATCGGTCATGGAAGCTCTCCATTGTATAAAGGGTTCAGCATCGGGACCTACTGGATGCCTTAATTTCCACGAATTGCTTTCCGCCACTTCCAAAATCTTGTCCGCTACAAGGGTAGGGGATGTTGGTGTTTGAAGCGATGCCGTAAACAGACCGGCAAAACGTTTTGAATGTGGATATATCGATTGGCCATCGACCGCTATATCAGAGGCCATTTGTGTATTGATAATCCCAGGTTCTACAATAGCAACCTTGATATTAAAAGGTTTAACTTCCTGTGCCAAGGCTTCACTTATGGCTTCGACTGCATGTTTGCTAGCGGCATAACCACCTAAAGGACTATTGGCAATATGCCCGGCGACAGATGCTATATTAATGATACAGCCCTTTTTGTTTTTCCGCATTTGGGGCAATATTGCTTTTGTACAACGAATCACACCCAGATAATTGGTGTTCATAATGGCTTGGAAATCGTCCATAGACATCTCCTCGATAGAGCCATGACGTTCAATTCCAGCATTATTGACCAAAACATCTATCGTTTCGTGTTGATCCAATAAAGCATCCATACATCGCTTGACCGAAGTATCGGAGTCCACATCCATTTTTGAAATCGTGATGTCCAAGGATTCCTCCTTGATTTTTTGTTTAAAATCGGAAGCGTTTTCCGGATTTCGCATCGTCGCGAAGACTTTATAGCCGGCGCGCCCAAATGCCAATGCGGTCTCAAGGCCAATGCCTTTGCTGGTTCCTGTAATCAGTACTGTTTTCATAGTAAATTGTCTTTAGGTTTAATATCATCAATGTTCTAAAACTTAAACTTTAACGGGCATAGACACGGTTATGGGTTCCAATACCGTGTGTTTCTTTTTTAAGGCCTCAGTGGATGGATCATTTAAAATCGCTTGAAACTTATCCATATCGGTTACCTCCATAACCAAAACCACAGAATTTGAATCGTCTGTATCCTGAAATGTTTTGAGGTCTGTTATGGCAGGTGCAAATACATCAAGTCTGTCTTGGTGTCCTTTCAACCAAGTATCAAAATTTCCAACTTTGTGACGGATTACGATTATCTTCTTCATTTTAAATTATGTGTTTATTCTGCCTACTCTAGACGGTTTTCGGCTGCTCCGTTATTGTAATTGGCCACTATTTTATCTACCTGTTCTATTAATCCCAATAGATTGGCGCATAACCGAAATTATTCCTCAACAACTCCTACCAAAAGGGTAGCGCCACCTGTTGCAAAATTGGAGAGATCTGCGGCGGTATTCTGACCTTCCGGTGATTCCATGGTTGTTTTCATCGTTTCGGGACTTGAAAACCAAAATTCGGCCATACGGTGATAATCAGGTTTGCTGCCATCCGGGGTACTTAGAAATTTTGTGAGTTCGAGTTTGGTATGGCCCTTCATCTTCGCTGTTTTGGGCAAATGCGTGTTGGCATAGTATTCCTCAAAAGCTGTAACATCCGTTGGATGACCGTAAAGTACTGTTAGTTTTATCATGCTATTTAATTTTATTCCGTTTTATAAACCTCTAATTCAATTTCGATTAAAAATTCAGGTAATGCCAATTCCTTTACGCCAAGCCAAGACCCTGTGGGGAATTGTTTTTTGTAGATTTCATTTCTATAGGCGGAAACTTCAAGAAATTTTGGCATGTTGGTAGTAAACACATTTTCCACGATCACATCATCAAAGGTGCACCCATAGTGGTTCAATACTTTTTCAAGATCTGAATAACAGTTTTTCATTTGTTGTTCAATATCGCCTATTGCTGTTGGGTTGCCTTCATCATCCATACTCACGGCCCCTGATATTTTAATATCGTTACCGATTTTTACGGCATGCGAATAGCCATAAGCTTTCTCGACTTCAGGACGGAGCAGAAAATATTCAGGGGTTTCCTTTTCGACTAGTATTGCTGTTTGTTCGGTGGGTTTCTGGTTGGTTTGTTCTTTGCAGCTTGAGAATGAAATTGCGGCGATTAAGGCAATTCCGAGGGTATTGAATTTTGTTGCTTTCATTCTAAATCGATTTTTTATTGCTTCAGCTCAACCCGAATGAGTCGAATCGGTTTGGTTGGACTCAAATTTTCAACCGAATGTGGTGCTTCCGGGTCCTTCCACATGGTCATCGGAAATTCCAATGGCGATGGCAGTTGTCGGGTATCCAATATGGTATTTCCTTCACCATCACGGTCAATAAACGCTCCGGCCTCCATGACATAAAGTACACTTGGCCATTGGTGGTGATGAACAGGTTCCAATTCATTGGGTGAAAGTGTCACTTCCAAAACCCGTACATGGTCATTTTCCATCAGAATTTTATGATTGTTGGGTGCAGATACCACAGCGTCTTGATTTTTGGGCCAATCTTTCGGATTACCCGTTTTATAAAGCAGCTTTTGATTGGATTTTTGATTTCCGCTATTGAAAGCATCATCCAGTTGCTTGGTATCTACATACTGCTGAAATGCCGTAACCATACCATTTTTAAGGGTCCAAAGGTGTGCTGCTTGCACGTCATACTCAGCTCCATTATGCTTGTATTTGGCATCGTAGCGCAAAGTGGCGAACACCTGGTTATTGCTCATCTCGTGAAGCACTATTTCCTTCAAATTAAAATACTCGTGCTGTTCACCAATACGGGCGAAAACACCATTTAAGACGGCATCAGGTCCTAGATAAGGGTTGCCATCAGCCAAGGCATTACCCTCGGCCTCGTTCCAAACTACATTGGGGTCTAGCTTACTAAGTACCGTTGGAATATCACCTACGGCAAAAGCCTTATACGCACTATCGATAACACCCAAATTCTTAGGATTGGACCGCAGGCCCAATGGTTGCCCAATCAAAGTTTTGTCTTCAATACCTACAAAAGATTGGGAATTGACAACCCCGGTAATGTTTTGAGCGAAATTTGTTTCCTTGATCAGACTGACCTGTGGTTCATTGACAATATCATCCCAAACTTGGGAATACATTTGAATGTCCTCTTTAATATTTATGTTTTTTTGGGCGAATGCTGTTGAAAAACATAGAAAAGCAATAATGAATGGAAATATACTTTTTTTCATGATTTGATATTTTATGTCGTTTATCCCTCACTGAAGGGAATCTTTTTAAGTCTAATTTATGTATACTTTGAACTTTCTTGCTTAGGGGAGAGGAGGGAAACTGTTTGTGTTTAAAACCTACAGGGTTCATAAAACCCTGCAGGTCTGGTAATCCTAACAGGATCCATCTATAGTTCCCCCGAAATACAAAATGGACCGCTCTGCTAGGTTTAATGTGAATCTTATTGCGTAGGTGGTGTAATACCTAATTGGTTAAATACGACCAAATTGTCATAAAATGCATCTTCCTGCACGCATTTACCTTCGGGATCAAATGTCCAGACACTAAAACCATGGGTTTCTATTTTCTTATTGGTGGGTTCATTTTCCATAAAATTTCCGGTATTCGTTCCCGTGCATGTCCAGTAGATGTATGCTGTATTCCCAAAAATGGTGGATTTATCGATTTTCACTTTAAAGTCGGGAAATGCACTATGATATACATCCATAAAATCCCCATAATCTGATTGTTTTTTAGCGATTATGGCACCATTGGCAGTTCTTTTAACATTGTTGACCATATTGGCATACATTAAATTTTTGTCATTGGAGTTCCATGCTTTTGTAATATTATCAATAGTCGTTTTAATGGCCTTTTCATCTGCCGACATGTTATTGGACCTCTCTACTTCCTGTAACGCAAGTAACACCTGTGATGGATCCCACATACCGACTTCGCGAACTACTTTCCCATCTACAAACTGATACGTCAGGTGTATCGGTACGGTGACTTCTTGATTGTTTGCCGCTAGGGTACCTTTCCACTCTAACCAGCAATTCACCCAGGTTTCCCCATCATCGGTCACAACCATTTCATACTCCGGATCATTATCGGTAAAGCTTCTACTGGAGTATAGCTCATCATTCGCTTTGTGGTATGCTACGGTTTCATCCGGTGACATGAATTTGTCCTTGGAAGAGGAATTAAAGAACGTTTTTGCCGTATCGGCATAGATACTTGTATCATAGGCTTTGTCATTGTAATTCTTGATCGCCGTTTTGACGATGTCAATTTCCTTGGATTGTTGTGTATAACGTTTTTCTTGGTTTTCACATGCTGTGAATAGGACGATGACGAGTCCTAATAAAATGAATTTTTTCATGGTATTTCTTTAATTAAGTGAGTAAGAGAATAAAAACCTCGATGGGTTTTATAGCCATCGAGGTAGGTTTGATTATTATTTAGGAGCGTAGCCCATATCTGGTCGCATGCCTCCTTCAAAGGCCTCATATTTTTTAAGGCTGCTAAAAAAATCGGTATAGGTTTTTTGCCATTCTTCACCCATTGATTCATTGTTCGCTGAGATTTTCCCAGAATAATCAGCTGCGTCTTTGGCGGCAATCGCTACCATATAAAAGGCACCTCGGGTACCAAAACCACTGCGATATACCCTATATTCCAATTTAGACCCTTTGTTTTCGAATAACGTCTTAATGGCTTCCACTTTTTTCTTAACCTCGGCCCGGTTGCTAGGCGTATAGTGGTAATAATGAAATTTTCTATAGTCTTGCCCTTCTGGTGTTTGGGTTATGCCACTTGGCATATAGGACAGTTCCTTGTCAAGATGTATGATATAATTATGCTCTATATCATAGCATTTATCCATTCTATTGAACAAGTCGTCCATTTTTTCCGCACCCATTTTTTCTGACAATGTTTTGAATAAGGGTTTCTCGATATCCGCCATACCGCTAATGGGACTTACCCATAAATACCTGTTATCCGCCGTATTGCTTACTATAACATTAAATTCCTGGATGTTGTACTTTTTCATGTTGTCGGTAAGCTCTTTACAAATGGACTCGTATTGGCCTATCATCGAGGGTTTTACAACATCCTCGTGTACCCAATACGCTTGGGAACTTCCGTTTTGGGCATTGAGTCCGCCCATAAATAAAACGAAGATAAATGTGCTTAGAAATGTCAATTTTCGTGTTTTCATTTTCGTGTGAATTTTGGTTATTACTTTTTTATATAGGTCTATAGGATTAGATTTTCAGGAATCATCCAATGATTATTCCACTATTGGAGGGATTAATGTAAACCCCATTTGCTGCAAAAATGCCAGTTCATTGTAATAGGTCTTTTCGATTGAAATTTTACCCGATGGATCAAAGGTGATTTCGGAATAACCACTTACAACAACGTGTTTACCCGTGGCACGGGATTCGCCAAAAGTGCCCGTATTGGTTCCTTCAAAAGTCCATTGGGTGAACAATTGATTGTTTTTGATCGTGCAATGATCTATTGAAAGTACCAAATCGGGAAAACCGGTAAAATAAATATTCAAATTGGCCTCTAGTTCATTAAAGTTTTCCGCCACCTTTATTCCGTTGAGCTCCCTACTGTAATTTTCAACCGATATAGATCTTACACTGTCCATATTTCTTCGATTCCAGCCCTGTGCTATATAGATGTCAAAGTTTTTGGACATGGTATTTTCAAGGGCGATATTCTTTTCATTTGCATCATGTTCCTTGCAACTCGTGCCCAGGAACACCATCATTATCAAAATTATTCCCATTCTTCCCATAACCCTTTTATGTTAGTGTTATTAGCCCCTTTGCACCACAAGTGTATACTTTTCACTAACTAAAGAATACAATTACAACCTAGAATGAAATCGTTTAGGGATGAAATGGCCGAAAAACTGTCCGAACCCCTATTTTTAATTATCGAAGATTTATTTATAAATTGTTGTATATTTAACAAACTCATTTCCCCCGGTGACAATATTCCTGAAATGAGAAGTCGTACTTTGATCACTATCTTCACAACGACCATTTCTTTTTTGAATGGCTTTATCGGCATTTCCCAAATAGTGGACCTGGAACGCGAAAAACCTTACAAAAAGGTATTTGTAGAAACTGATAATTTCGGGGCTTCTTACTTAGACATTTTAGAGAAATCATACCCATTGATTACGACCGATACCATTCAGTTCTCAATGCTGAACGATCTCGCATACTATTGGCATACGCGTAATTTAAAGACGTCGATTGCCCATACCCTAAAAGGCCTACAGCTGACCAGGAAAAAAAAGGATACACTTTGGGAAGGTAGGTTTCAGATTACACAAGCCGCTATTTTGTTGCGTATGGAAAAACTGGATAGTGCCTTGACCATCTTAACCCAGGCGAAGGAAAAAGTACTGGAAAAGGATTTACCGTTTCTTTATACTCAAATGGGATATGTTTTTGAACGTAAGGGACAGCTAGATCGTGCGGCGGATTATGCTCTTGATGCATTACGTCTAGGAGAAAAACTTAAGGATAAAAAGGCCATAGCTTTGGCATATAGTGATTTGAGCAATTTGTTTTGGAAACAATCAAAATTTGCTTCGGGCTTGGAATATGGTTTAAAATCGGTCTCAATCTTTGAGGAACGGGGTATCAATGATCTGGATTATGGTTTTACCCTTTATGTTGTTGGTAATAATTATTTGGAATTGAAATCCTATGAAAAGGCTTTGAACTATTATGATCATTCGATCGCTATCGGTGAGCGCTATGGTTTTTACAACAATCTTAGCGACGTATATATTTCAAAGGTGGATCTCTATACCTATTTAAATGAATTTGAGAAAGCGGAAATAGCATCTGAAAGTGCGGTGAAATATGCTGAGTTATTGGATAATAATTTTATGTTGATGCGCTCATGGTTATCCATTGGGAAATTACAGAATATTCAAGGAAAGTATGCCTCGGCCATCGAAAGTTTGAACACGAGCATTGCGATTGCCTCCGAGGATTTTGGAGATGAGTTTTATTTAAGTCAAGCTTATGAAACATTGGGCAAGGCCTTGGCAGGTAACCATAATTATCAAGAGGCCTATCAGGCTTTTGCCGTATACGACGATCTAAAGGATAAGATTTTCACCGCGGAAGCCGATCAAAGAATATCGCAATTGAGAACCGAATTCGATGTTGCCCAGAAAGAGAATATCATTCAATTGCAACAAACACGTATTTCCAAACAACAAACAAGGCAAACATTGATCATAAGCCTTGTGTTTCTGTTGCTGCTCTATCTACTACTGTTGTACAAAACGTTAAAGATCAATAACAAAAAGAATAAAATGCTCCAAAAACAGAACAAAGAGAATGAGTTTCTGCTAAAGGAGATTCATCATAGGGTGAAAAACAACCTAGAAATCGTCTCTAGCCTAATTTCCTTACAATCGGCCGAGATCAATGATGAAAAGATTGTAGCCGCCATGAAAAATAGCCAGCATAGAATTCAAAGTATGAGTATGGTGCATCAAAAATTGTATCAAGAAAAAAGTCTGTCATCCATTGAAATGAAATCCTATTTTTTAGAATTGGCGAATTACGTAGTCAATGTTTTTGATGCCCAAGATAGAATCGATGTGCATTTGGAAATGGATGAGATCGAGTTGGACGTGGATACCGCTATACCCATTGGGCTTATTGTAAATGAACTATTGACAAATTCGATGAAATACGCGTTTCCCCACAGGGCCACCGGTGGTCTCACCATTAAATTGCAAAAAACGGATTCCCAATTGTTCTTGTTTGTTTCAGATAATGGTATTGGTAATAACGCAATAAAAGAACAGATAGGTACCGGGTTTGGAACTAAATTAATTAAATTATTAACCCGACAATTAGATGGTAAAATGAATTTAGTAGTAGAGAACGGAACGACGGTTTCTTTTGAATTTCAATATAATAAAGCAGCATAAAAATGGAAGATAAAGTTAGGGTTTTGGTAGTTGAAGATGATATGATCATCGCCGCGAACATTAGTTTACAGTTGACCAAACTGGGATACGAAGTAACTGGGATAGAGACTAGGGGGGAGGAGGCCATAATTCATGCAGAGGCAAACAGTCCGGATATTATTCTTATGGATGTTAATTTAAAAGGCGAATTAGACGGTATAGAAACAGCCCAATGTATACATGAGGCAATGAACATCCCAATTATATACCTTACGGCGAATACGGATGAAAATTCCTTTAATAGAGCGAAGGAGACGCATCCATTTGCTTTTATTCCCAAACCATTGAACAGCTTACAATTACAGCGCACCTTCGATTTAGTGGTACAGCAAATTAAATTGAAAAAGGAAAAGAATGAAACAGGTAGCTCATCAATGAAAGTTTTGGAAGACCGTATTTTCATACGCCATAAGGGTCATATGAATAAATTATTATTAGCGGATATCCTTTATATTGAGGCGGATAGGAATTATTGTAAGGTCGTAACGACGGTAAGCCAGTATTTGTTGGCTACTACCCTAAAAACCATGGAAGAGAAGCTGCCTGCAACCATGTTCGTAAGGGTTCATAGGTCGTATATGGTGAATATTGGCAAACTCGATGTTGTTGCCGATGGGCATTTAGAGATTGGAAGAAAGGTAATCCCCTTTGGAAAATCGCACAAAGAACCGTTGCTAAATCGTATACAAACGATTTAATGTAGGTTGGTCCTTCATTTACCAAAAAACCTACTTCTGATGATCTATGGCCCATTTCAACAACGAGCTGCAGTTATTTCTTCTTGCTCAACCCGTTGGGGTATTGCACATATTCCGCTCCTTAATTGACCCTTGATTTTTCTTCCTCGGCCCCTGTACCTCTTTTCCGGGCGGATTTAAGTTTGCTATTTCCAAAACTTCTAGAATAAGTTAATATAAGGGTGCGATTAAAGAAATCAACGCTATTTTTAGTATTCAGGTTTTGTTCAGGAATATTCGTTAATACGGTCCATTTCAAGGAATCTAACAAATCATTGACCTTAAGCCCAAGCGTGCCCCAACGATCACCAAATTTCTTTTGGATACCTATATTGATACTATAATATTCTTGGAGTACCGCTGCGCCTAAAAAGCTAATAATCGAAGGGCTGTTATAATTTACATTGATTTCCGAAGTTAGGTTTTTTGCTATTGTGAACGATTGTGTGCTGTTTATATTGAAGGTGTTCTGTTCCAAGGCTAAAAGTGATCCGTTCACTGTGTTTGTAACCTTGGTGTTTAGGTATGTAAAGTTGTTCTGCATTTTCCACCAGTTGGTGATGGTAATGGGGAGCCCAAAGGTCAATGAAAATGTTTTGGTTTGATCCATATTAGAGGCCCCAAAGATGAGTCTTTCGTTTTCTTCATCAAACTGGGAATTATACCTTGAAATGGTACCGTCCTCAACGGAATACTGGGCCGAAAGTATAGTAGACCTATAGTTGAGATCAAATTTGACCGAGTTGGAAATAGCAGGTTGAACAGCCGGGTTTCCTGCAAAAAATGTAGTGGGATCAATAAATATGACGAAAGGGGCCATATCATTGAAGGTAGGTCGGGTAATGCGTCTTGAGTAGGAAAGATTAAAACTCAGGGTATCGTTTACCTTCTGGGCAAAATATACGGTCGGAAAGAGTTCACCAAAGGACCTATCAACCACTTTGCCTTGTTTTTCGGAAACCAGGTCTGAGTTGGTATGTTCATAACGTAAGCCTAATTGAACACTGGTTTTATCGCTTATGGTGTATTCCAAGCTGCCATACCCAGCCAATATGCGTTCCTTTAGGGTACTGACATCGGTAAGATCAGGATCTTCAAGGAAATTTTCATCCTGAAAAGTTCCTACGGCCACATCGTTATCAAAATTGCTGAAAGCCCCTTTTAGACCCATATCCAATGTAATCTTATCGCTGAAACGGTTGCTATAATCGATTTTACCTACCGTAATGTTAATTGGGGTTGATTTATCGCTTGTGGTGAGTTCCTCCCTTATAAAGTTGTTGTTGGCGTCAAAAAAGCTATTGGTATACATCGTTGGATTTTCGAGCTTATATCTCAGATAATCCAAATCAAAGCTCACAAACCCATCCTTCTTAAAATCATGTTTGATATTAATATTCGACCCAAAATGTTGTAATTGATTTCTTTCCGTGTTCAAAAGTTCGACAAAAGAACTCGGCATATCATTTTCAGTCTCTTGACTCTGATTTACCGCATCCATCGTCCACTTGTTATCATTTGCCCACAATAACAACCCTATGATAGTTTTATCGGATGTTTGATAATCCAGTCCCGTTCTAATATTGTGATTGCGCTGAATGGGATCCCGGTCCGAAACTGTCGATATGTTTACGGGAATGCCATCCCCATCAATAAAACTCCTATCAAAGGTGAATACCTGCGCTTGCGCATTCCTTAAAAAAGAATAATTACCAAAAAAGTTAAGTCGGTTTTTTCTATAATTGAAGTTGATGTTGTCAGAGGTTGTATTGCCATTTCCTACCCCTGCTAAAAGTGAATAGGCACCATTAAGTCCGACATCGGTCTGTTCTTTTAAGACAATATTAATAAAACCGGCATTGCCTTCAGCATCGAAATTGGCCGGAGGAGTGGTAATCAATTCAATAGTTTCGACATTGTTCGCGCTCATTCCTTCCAGCATTTGTACAAGACTTGATGCCGGCATATAACTCTGTTTACCATTGATCATCACCAAAACACCACTTTTCCCTACTAGTGAAATAGTACTGTTCTGTCGGTCTACCAAGACCCCGGGCGAACGTTCTAATATTTCGAGCGCAGATGAACCTGCAGATAAAATACTGCTGGCAACATTGATGACCATTCGGTCGATTTTTTGGACGAATAGGTTTTTTTTGGAAGTGACCACGACTTCATCCAAAGCAACTCCTTGGGAAAGTGATATTGTGGGTATAGTCATTTTTGAGCTCCCATCGAAATCGAATTGTTCGGTTGATATGGATTCGAATCCGACCATACTTGCCGATATGGTGTACTTTCCCCTAGGAATGTTTTTCAATAGGAATAGACCTGTTTCCTCGGTAATCGCACCCTTGATCAATGTTGAATCACTTGTTTTAAGCAATAAAACGTTTGCAAAGGATAGTGGCACCCCAGTATCGTCTACAACCTTGCCTGAAATGTCGTTTTGGGCTTGGGAAAATTGCATCATAAAGATCGAGAAAATCAGAAAAATCAATGAATTAAGGCACTTAGGCAGAAGTTTCATTTTTTTTTGATTGGATAAATGATGGTTACAAATATTTAACTCCTCCTCAGATGAATGGAAAATGGAATCATTTTTTAAAAATATTAGGGAAACTGGCTGTGAGTGATATGCAAAAATGTCCAGTTTATAGCTTATGGGCAACTTAACTAGGATGAACTGTAGCAAATCGTGTCCGGGCATACCCATTTACTTATCAAGAGGCTATTTAAAATTAGCTATACTCAATATTAGCCTGGTCTCATTCATACCTTTTGAAAATTTGCATTTTGGCCCCTGATAAATTAAAGTATTGTTTTGGACACTTAAAGTATAGCTTGGTCCTTGTTTCAATTCTTAAATCGATAAAATAAATTACTATTATATATTGGTTCGGGGGAGCCATAAATTGGAATTCGAATTTGGGCTATGGGTAAATTGTCAAAGTTCATAGCCCAAACGAATTCTGCAAACCAATAAAATATAAGAACATGAAAAAGCTTGTACTTATTACCGCATTGATGCTGTTCGGTGTAATGGCCAATGCACAGGAAAAATTATATCTGGTTTTCGAATTTATGAAAGTGGATAATGAACAAGAAAATGCTTATGCCGATACAGAAGCTTTTTGGGAGAAGATACATGAACAACGTGTCAAGAATGGGGATATTATAGGATGGGATTTGTGGGCTTTGGGTCCCGGAGGGGAGAATCAAGGCTTTCAATACCTGACCGTAACCCTTTTTAACGATCCAGTAAAAATGTTCGAAGGCGAAGGATTTGAGGAAGCTCTAAATGCAGCTTACCCTAACATGTCTGAACAGGCACTTGATGAAAAATTCAATGAAACTTCAAAATCGAGGGATTTGGCGGTAAGAATATTTGCCAATGAAATTGCCAATACGTCCCCAGAATTCGACATGCCTTTAGGATGCGTTGCCCAAATAGATTTGATGAAAGTTGATCTAAATGACTATTACAAATATGAGAAGGCGGAAAAAGAAGTCTTTCAACCATTGCACCAAAAGGCCGTGGATGATGGTACTAAGGCCAACTGGGGGCTGATTCGGTTTATGTCGCCCATAGGAAGTGATACTTACGCTTCGCATATGACTGTAAGCATGTTCAAGGACATGAAGCAAATGCTTAATCAAAACATTGATTTCAACGAAGGTAATACACCAGCACAAACAAAAGCTATGAACGACGGGATTGCTTTAAGGGACATGAAATATGTTTATACGGCAAGATTGATTCGTAAGGTACGTTAGCCGAAGGCAATCGATACACATCCGTTTGAGTATATACAAAAAACCACGGTCCTAGCACCGTGGTTTTATTTAGTTAAATTTTACTCCACCAAATCACAGTCATAAAAGGGGTACGTAGTATTTTCCAATATAGTCTCCAAATGATTCCCGTTATTGTCTGTCCTTACCAATCTGGTAAATTCCCCACAAATGGTTCTTGAAAAGTATAGTTGCTCAGAATTCTTGGTCCATCGGGGAAGTCCGTTGGCATTATCGTCCTTTATCACATCTGTGGTCAATTGGGTTTCAAAATTGTATTTTCGAATGGCCCACTTACCAATTAAACAATGTAAGAGATTCCATTGGCTCTCAAAGGCAATTTCCTTGCCATTTGGTGACCAATAAGGGTCGTGGTCCCTTTGGTCATCATCGGTGAGCTGTATCTCATTAGTACCATCCTTATCCATCACATGAATTTCCAGATTGAAAAAATTCACGGGATTACCTACATAATCCACGGGATAGGCCGTATAAACGATTTTTTGGCCATCAGGGGACCAACTGGGATCGGCAAAAAGACTATTTCTTTGGCTTATTTTTCTCGGGTTGGATCCATCGTTAGCGGTAATATAGATATGCCAAAAACCACTTTCATCGATAACTGCCATAACAAGTTCGGTTCCAGCTGGCGACCAATCGGCAACACCCTGGGCAGACCAGTTGTAATCACTTAAATCAATGACTTTTTCCGGATTGGATCCATCTATATTGGCCATCCATAATTCAGCATCGTCATAATTGTTAAACTCATCACTCGAAGCAACGTTTATGGGTGATTTGTACCAGAGTATTTTCTGCTTGTCAGGAGAAACCCGAACCCACCAATCATGATGGTCATTATCGACGATAATAGGGGTTTCAATACCTTCTTTGTCTGTTTTAAAAATATTGATTATACCATTTCGTTTGCTGTAATAGTAGATTTCAATTTCAGAATCGATCGATTCTTGAGGGTCGTCCCCTATATTTTCTTTTATGGGGTCATTTTCAGAGTCTGTACTGCAGGATACGAATGAAAAAATTGAGATTAAAAGCAGCACCCTTGTGGCTAATTTTATCATTTTCATTTTGATTTTGGTTGATGTAATGAAAAATCAATTATTATGCCAAATATACTGACAAATAGGAATGCAGTTAACTGTTAAATGTTTTACCGAGGATTATTTCGATTATTACTTCGACGGTTGTTTTTGTTGCCTCCCCTATAATTCGAGTTTCTTTGGGATTGGGAATTAGACCTGTTCTGGTTTCTAGATCTTCCATGCCGTTGCGGGGTTTCGGTAATTTCTTCAGGATCTTCGCCCATAAAAGGATGTTCTCCCATGCGCGGAACATCTTGTTTGATCAATTTTTCGATATCCCGTAAAAAGGCCCGCTCTTCGGTATCACAAAAGGATAGGGCTATGCCACTAGCACTTGCCCTGCCTGTTCTACCGATCCTATGCACATAGGTTTCCGGTACGTTGGGTAGGTCATAATTAATAACCAATGAAAGATCATCTACATCGATACCGCGAGCTGCAATATCGGTCGCAATCAAAACTTTCAACTTTCCATCTTTAAAATCGCCCAAAGCTTTTTGCCGTGCCGTTTGTGATTTGTTGCCATGTATGGCGGCGGATTCTATGGATGCCTTGCCCAAAACCTTGACTATTTTATTGGCTCCGTGTTTCGTACGTGAAAACACAAGAACAGAACTATCGGGTTGTTCACCCAATAAATGCACAAGCAATTTAGGCTTGTTCTTTTTACTAACAAAATAAGCCCCCTGTTCAACTTTTTCTGCGGTGGCCTGTTGGGGTTTTACCGAGATTTGTTCAAAATCGCCTAGAATAGTCCTGGAAAGTGCTACAATATCTTTGGGCATAGTGGCTGAAAAGAAAAGGGATTGTCGTTTTGGCGGTAGCTTCGCTATTATTTTGCGAATATCATGTATAAACCCCATATCCAACATCTGGTCAGCCTCATCCAATACGGCATATTCAACATCCCTAAGTGAAATGTACCCCTGGTTCATTAAATCCAACAAGCGTCCCGGTGTGGCAATCAATATATCGACACCATTACGAAGTGCCTGGGTTTGCTTGCCCTGTTTCACGCCTCCAAAAATTACCGTATTTCGAATTCCCGTGAATTTGCCATACGCTGTAAAACTTTCACCTATTTGAATGGCCAACTCCCGGGTTGGGGTTACCACTAATGATTTTATTTTACGCGGGCCCTTATTCCGCTGTCCATCGTTGTATAAATGTTGTATAATGGGAACGGCAAATGCCGCTGTTTTACCCGTTCCGGTCTGTGCACAGCCCAAGAGGTCCTTCCCGCCTAAAAGAATAGGTATGGCCTGCTCTTGAATTGGGGTTGGTTGTGTATATCCTTCCTGCTCAAGAGCTTTGAGAATGGGTTCTATAATACCTAAATCTTTGAATGTCATGTATTTGAATAATAAGCGGCAAAGGTAACCTATTAATTTGGATATTAGTGATAAGCGAATTAATTGGGTATTAGTCCTTTAATCGCGGCCTCTGCGCAACGTTCCCCATCCATGGCTGCGGAAACAATGCCACCGGCATAGCCCCCACCTTCACCACAAGGAAACAAACCTTCTATCCCTATATGTTCCAGGTTCTCCTTTCTTGGGATGGTAACAGGGGAGGAGGTTCTTGATTCAACACCAACTATGTTGGCTTCAGCCGTATAATACCCATGCATTTTCTTGCCGAATTCCGTAAATCCAGCTCTAAGTCGACTACCAATCAATTTGGGAAGTAATGAATGCAAGGGGGCGGATTTCAAACCTGGTTGATAAGAGGAAGGGTTCAGGTCCTGGGATAATTTTCCTTCTACGAAATCTGTTAGGCGTTGTGCCGGGGCGGTTTGACAGCGTCCTCCTGCGGTAAATGCCAAACGTTCCAGGTTTTTTTGATATTCCAATCCTTTTAAATCACCGAACTTTTCATACTTGTGAATATCTTGGTCCACATTGATTTCTACAACAATACCAGAATTGGCAAAAAGATTATTGCGTTTAGAGGGTGACATTCCGTTGACTACCACCTCACCAGGAGCAGTAGCTGCCGGGACGATAAAGCCGCCAGGACACATACAGAAGGAATATACCCCTCTGTTGTAAACCTGCTGCACCAAACTATACGCAGCCGGAGGAAGCAATTCGTTTCTTTCCCTTTTGCAATGATATTGAATCGAATCTATAATGTGTTGTGGATGTTCTACCCGAACCCCCATCGCAAAGGATTTTGCCTTTATGGCGATCTTCTTGTCCTGCAGTAAATGAAATATATCCCGTGCGGAATGCCCCGTCGCGAGGATTACGCGGTCAACAGGTATTTCTTGTCCATTTTGCAATAGCAAGGCCACCAGTTTATTGTTCTTGATCGTAAAATCGGTAACACGACTTTCAAAATATATTTCACCCCCATGCGATAAAATCGTCTGACGTATGTTTTGAACGATTTTCGGGAGTTTGTTGGTACCAATATGCGGGTGTGCATCCACCAGAATCTGGTCTGTAGCCCCATGGTATACCAAATTTTCAAAAATACGGCGTACGTCACCTCTTTTTAAGCTTCTTGTATAAAGTTTGCCATCGGAATAAGTACCTGCTCCCCCTTCACCAAAGCAATAATTGGAATCTTCATTTACGATATGATCTTGATTAATGGCCTTTAAATCACGGCGACGATCCTGTACTTTTTTCCCACGTTCGAACACCACGGGTTTAAATCCCAATTCCAAACATCGTAATGCTGCCCACATTCCCGCAGGACCAAAACCTATGATATGAATTTTCTTGGCTTTGGAAACATCTTTGTAGTCAAAAGTGTACTCGGTATTTTCTTTGGGTTGTTCCCGAATGTAAACCTCCATTTTATAATTAAAATAGATGGTCGGTTTCCGCGCATCGATTGACTTACGCAGCACTTTTATAGTAAGATCATTTTCAGGTTCCCCCAAATAGGTAGCTACTTTTTTAAGCAGGATGCCTTTTCGGGATTCTTCCTTCAAGGAAACCCGTAATTGAATTTGTCTGACCATAGGGTAAAATTAGGGCAATTTCGAGAATAACTTAAATTATCCCTGAATTTCGATGAAATTCCACGGTAGACGTCTAGAATTGTTTTTTTTCGGAATCCTTTATAAGGCAACAAATTCTATTACTTGGTCGACTGCCTTATTTTATTCCAACACCTCATATGCAGTAAGGGTTTGCGCCTTGTTCTTCATCGTGATGTCGCCTATTTTTTTACATTTAAAGGCTTCTTTGACCATTTCATAACAGTTTTGGGAAATCAAGATTTGATTGGGTTGGGCCGCGTCCTGTAGCCGGGCCGCCGTATTCACGGTATCACCGATCACGGTATAGTCCAAACGCCTTAAACTGGCAGATCCAATATTTCCGGAAATCATTTCCCCGCTTTTAATCCCAATCGAAACTTTCGGTTTATAGCCCGCTATATCCTTTGATTCTGGCATGGCGTTGATTTGTTGCCGAACGGCCAAGGCCGCATCTATGGCCCTATCGAGGTGATATTCCCCTCGAAAAACCGCCATGATGGCATCGCCGATAAACTTGTCTACATGGCCCTCTTGTGAGATAATCTCTTTCACCATCACATCAAAATACGTGTTGAGCATCTTCACCACTTCATCAGGGGGCGTGGTTTCGCTAATAGCTGTAAAGCCACAGACGTCGATGAACATCACCGTCGCTTCCAAATTCTCATTGGCCATAATGGTCGACTCATATTCTTGGCCTCCCATAAAGTTGAGTACGTTTTCGTCTACATACATCTTTAGGATGTTGTTCTCTTTGATGGCCTTAAGGGTCTCCTTGAGCTGTTGTGCATGTTTCAATGTCTTTTCAACTGTTATGGTCAGGTCTTCAAAGTTAATCGGTTTGGTGATAAAATCGAATGCACCACGGTTCATTGCGGTACGAATATTCTCCATATCACCATAGGCCGAAACAATGACCGATTTCAGCAACGGATTTAGTTCGCTGATTTTGGAGAGCAATGTGAGCCCATCCATTTCTGGCATATTGATATCACTAAGTACGATATCGGTATCAGTTTCGGTCAGGAGTTTTTCCAAGGCATCCTTTCCATTTATTGCAAAAACAAATTCGTACTCATTTTGCCGAATCTGTTTTCGGAATTTTTGCTTAATGAGTACCTCCAAATCGGTCTCATCATCCACTACAAGTATCTTAGCCATTATTTAAGAGTTGTTAATTTGCTTTTCAATAGTGCAAAATCCAAAGGTTTGGTTAAAAAATCGTCGGCTCCCAGTCGTTTTGCCGTATTTCGGTTTTCCTCGTCACCGTATGCCGTAACCATCATGACCAATGGTGGCGGTTGTTCAAAGTCTTTTCTGATTTTTTCCAATAAGTCAAGACCGCTCATGCCGGGCATATTGATATCCGATAAAATCAATACCGCTTCCTGCTCCATGGTCTTCATAATATCCAATGCTTCCTCTCCCGAAAATGCAAAAACAAAATTCAGTACCCCGGTTCTGATTTCTTTTCGAAATCGCTGCTGGAAAAGCAATTGAACATCTTTTTCGTCGTCTACTACTAATATTTTCATACTATATGTGTTTTAATCCTTACTATTTCTTAGTGATTTCTGTATTAGGTAAAATGATGGTGAATTCGGTACCCATTCCTTCATGGGTCTCCACTTTGAGTTCACCCCCGTGCGCCTTCACGATATCATAACTTAAACTCAACCCCAGGCCGGTGCCTTCCCCACTTGGTTTGGTGGTGAAGAAAGGCTGGAAGATCTTTTCTTTTATGGCTAGGGGAATTCCGTTGCCATTATCCTTAACGCTAATGGTAATGGTATCCTTTTTCTTTTTAGTGTATACCGACACGGTAGGCTCATAACCTTCTTTTTGTTGCTCCTTTTTCTTTTTCACTACATAAAAGGCATTGGTAATTAAGTTTAGTATGACACGACCAATATCTTGCGCAACAATATTTACACTACCTAATGATTTATCAAAATCAGTTTCCAATTTGGCATTAAAGGATTTATCCTTCGCTCTAAGTCCATGGTAGGACAATCTTAGGTATTCATCTGCCAGTGCATTAATATTGGTTGCTTCCTTATCACTAGTATTATTCCGGCTGTGTTGTAACATCCCTTTCACAATCGCATCAGCCCTTCTGCCATGATGGTTGATTTTTTTCTGATTTTCTTTTATATCATCGGAGATGGAAATGGCCTCTTCCGTATTTCCCGCTTTAAGTTCTTCCTGCATTTCTTCAATCAATTCGGTATTCACCTCGGAAAAGTTGTTGACAAAGTTCAAGGGATTCTGGATCTCGTGGGCGATACCGGCCGTTAACTCCCCAAGACTGGCCATTTTTTCAGATTGAATAAGCTGGGATTGAGTGGCTTTTAGGTTTTCAAGGGATTTTTTTAGCTTGGCAGTTTGTTCATCAACCAGTTTCTGTAGTCGCTCTTTTTCACATTGCCATTCATTTTGATGCCATGTATCGCCGTCAGTTTTTACACCAAGCGAACCGTGCCAATGGGTCACTTTCCATTGCTCATCATAATAAAAAACAGTGCTAATTCTAAGGGGTAACAAGGTTTCATTCCGATCGATTGAATAGCTTACGTTTATTTCCGCTATAATGACTGCCGCATCGCTCTTTTTCGAAATTTGTTTTTTTACGATTTCTAAATCATACCTATAATTATCAAATAATCGTCTTTGTTGCCGCCCAATTTCAATTATGTTCTTAACCGCTTCCCTTCCAAAAATCTTTTCGTCTTGGGTAGTGCCATAACCCATAATATCATGTGAGAGGATACTATCCAATTCATCTAAGGATGAATCTTCCATAAACGATGCTACCCAATATTGATGGGTTTGTAGTAATTCTTTTTCTTTGGCTGTATCCATTTTAAATAGATTCAATTGGCAATGAAATCTTAAAAACTGTTCCCTCGTTTTCTTTGGTTTCCACCTTTAATTCCCCCCCATGAACTTTCACAATATCATAGCTTAACGATAATCCCAAACCTGTACCTTTTCCTGATGGTTTTGTGGTAAAAAATGGCTGAAATATTTTGTTCAACACTTCCTTAGGTATCCCATTCCCATTATCTTGTACCGATACCAATACCATGTTCCCTTGCTTCTTGGTACTCACGGTTACCGTTGGCTCGTACCCCTTGGTATTTTGGTCTTTCTTC
Organism: Maribacter arenosus; assembly: GCF_014610845.1. Taxonomy (GTDB): domain Bacteria; phylum Bacteroidota; class Bacteroidia; order Flavobacteriales; family Flavobacteriaceae; genus Maribacter_A; species Maribacter_A arenosus. Next base: position 272,124 of record NZ_JABTCG010000001.1, read on the forward strand.
TCTTTTACCACATAAAATGCATTGGTAATCAGGTTTAAAATAACCCTTCCAATATCTTGGGGAACAATATTTATTTTACCAATGGTGTCGTCAAAGTCGGTATTCAAAGTGGCATTGAATGATTTATCCTTGGCCCGTAATCCATGATAGGCAAGGCGGAGATATTCATCAGCTAGGGTATTTATATCCGTAGGCTCTTTTTGTCCGCTACTGCTTCTGCTATGCTGTAGCATGCCTTTGACAATGCCATCGGCCCGTTTTCCGTGAAAGATTATCTTATCCTCATTTTCGGCAACATCTTTGGCAAGGGCTTTGACTTCATCAAAATTTCCTTTTTTGATTTCTTCATCCATCTCTTGTAGCAGTTCCTTATTTACTTCAGAGAAATTATTGACAAAGTTCAAAGGGTTCTGTATTTCATGGGCTATACCGGCAGTCAATTCGCCTAGGGAAGCCATTTTTTCGGATTGAACCAATTGCGATTGAGTATTTTTTAATTCGGAATAGGCCTTTTCTATTTCCTTTGCCTGCGCCAATTCCTTATCACGTGATCGCTCACGTTCTTTTTGTTTTATTCTATTTCGCATGAAACGATCTACGATCAAAAATCCTATGATCAAGACGGAAGCGTATAATACATAGGCCCATATAGAGCGCCACCATGGCGGGGAAATGGTGATGGACAAGGTTTTACCTTCCTCGTTCCAAATGCCATAGGCATTGGATGCCCTTATCGCAATTTCATAGTTGCCAGGATCAAGGTTGGTGTAGGAAGCAAAGTTTCTATTATCATAGATCCAATCTTCATCATAACCAATCAACTTGTGTGCATATTGGTTCTTATTAGGATTGGCAAAATGCAATGCCGCAAATTCAAAACTCAAGTTGTTTTGCTCGTGTGATAGGCTAATATTTTCGGTGTTCAGCAAACTATTTGTTAAAGGATTATCCTCTCCCATATCGAGTACCGACTTATTGGAAATCAGCAAATCCGAAATAATCAACGCAGGCGGAACATTATTAGCCGTAACGCTGCTGAATGTTGTGAGTCCATGATCCCCACCAAAGTAAAATCGGCCATCGGTTGCACGGGTCGCCGCAAGGGACAAAAAAATATCCCCGCCCAGGCCATCGGAAGCATTGTAATTGATAAAGGTTACTTTACCCAAATTTTCATTGTTCACCATTTGGGAGAGTCCGTTTTGGGTAGCGATCCACATTTCGCCATTATCGCCTTCGAGAATCGCTTCGGTAAGGTTTGTGGGCAATCCATCTACTTCCGAGTAGCGGGTAAATTTTTCGGTTCCGGGATCTAGTTTGTTGATTCCTTCGGTTGTTGCTAACCAGATCATACCGCGACTATCCTCAAAAATGTCAAAAACGGTGTTACTACTTAGCGAATTTTTGTTATCAGGTTCGTAAATGAAATACTTTACCGTCTTGGCGACAGGATCTATTCTATTGATTCCTTGGCCATTGGCACTCACCCAAATATACGTATCGGTAATTTCAATATCCGCTATATTATTTCCACTGATGACCAGTTCCTGTTGGTTATTCGAAAACTGGCTTTCAAATGACATTGATTGATTACCATCGCTGGGTTTGATCAAGACGATACCGTAGAGCGAGGTATGTTCAGGAGGGTCGGAATTCCATTTATCATAGGCGTGGCTATCGTCCGTTTTATAGCGTAACGCGTAAGAACCTGGTTGTAAGGTTATGGGGGCAATTATAATCCTGTTTTTATAGGCTCCACCGGCATAAAAAGAATCCTCGAAATCCCCGAAATCCCAAATAGTGTCCTTTGCGGCGTTTTCAATCCAACCCCAATCTGCCATACTGGCTTCATCACCTTCCCCTACTGACATAACCCAATAGGTGCCGGCAGTCTCTATCTCTATTGGCAATGATCGATTCTCAAAATCCTTTACCTGATCAATAATCCCGATTTTTTGATCGGTAAGGGAAAGCTGTTCGATTTCCTCTATCAGATCTTGGGGATATACTTTTGTGGCTTTACTTACGACTCGTTGAAATTTACCTGTTTTGGGATCTAGGATATTAAGACCATTGTTGGTGCCCACCCATAACTTACCTTCTTGGTCTGGTTTTATAGCGCGTACTTGATTATTCGATATAGTATTGGATGTATAGGGTTCATATTTGTACCTTTTTAATTCCCGATAGTTTTGATCCAATTTTATCAGTCCGTCGCCCCATGTTCCCAACCACAAAGAGCCGTCTTCATCCTCCGCAATGCTTCTTACCGATCCGCCGAACATATCATCCACCACTTTGTAAGACACTTTTTCAAAAGTTTGTTTTTTTGGGTCGAAAATATTGAGCCCTCCACCACGTGTTCCTACATAAACAAAGCCGGGCTTCTTCTTTGATGCCGAAATTCCATAGACATTATTGAGACTGATGCTAAAGGGGTCGTCGTCGTCATGGGCCAAGTGCATGAAAGGTTTATTAATCGGATCGTATTTTAAAAGTCCTGCCTCCGCACTGCCAAACCAAAATATCCCACTCCTATCGATCATGAAATCGGTTATGGTAATATTCCAGCCGTGGCCTCGCATTTGTACTTTTCCGGCAATGGTGATTTGCTTATAGCTATCGGAAGTTCCTTCGAACTTCAGCATTCCACGAAAATTGTTGCCTATCCAAATGTTGCCTTGATGATCGGATAGGATCCTGTTCCAATTGTTCCATGGGCTTTGGGCATCTTCGTCATATTCCTTGATGGTTTTTAAACCACCCGATTTGAGATCATATTTGTAAACACCTGTACGTGTTGTTATCCAAAGGGTATCGTTTGCATCGGTAAATAATGACGTAATGGAATTTTCGGGATTCACAAAGTCAAAATCTCCCCATTGTTCAGAGGTTACCGGCCGAAAAGCGGTTTCGTTTTTGGCCATATGCATTAAGCCGTACACGGTTGATCCAAACCAAATTCCACCTTCAGCGTCCTCTGTTATCGCAATTGACATACCATAATGGACTGGCTCTTCAACATTCGGAATCACATAAGGTGCGAATTTCCATTGATCTGTAATAGGATCATAGACCAATAACTCCATGAATTGTGAAGTTGCCCAAAGACGTTGTTCAGAATCTTTAAAAATATTGAATACACGGCCACCATTAGGGGGGATATTGAAAATTTCACCGAACGGATAATTGATAAACCCATTTTTTTTTCGGTCGTATTTAGAAATACCGAAGTCACTAGCTACCCAAATATTGTGATCGGCATCTTCCTCAAGCCCCCAAGCGTTATTGTTCATCAAACTAGTTGCCTCCCCTGGAATAGTCTTAAAGGTCTCGAAGCGATATCCATCATACTTTTGAACCCCATTGGTCGTTGCGATCCAAATAAGGCCATAACTGTCTTGCATTACATCCTGTACATTTGGTGATGCCAAACCTTCAGATATCGAGAGGTAGGATGGATCGATCTGTTGGGTGCCACTTTGGGAAAACGCCATTAGGGTACTTAAACCTATCGAAGCAATGAGAAGTATTGGTTTAATTCGCATGTAGTCAAATTTGTTTGGTCAATAGTAAATATACTGTTTAAAGCAAAATAAGCAATATTAGGCCATTGGTAATTCAATTATAAATATTGTTCCTTCGCCTTCCTTGGTCTCTACCTTCAGTTCCCCGCCATGCCCTTTAGTGATGATGTCATAACTCATGCTCAGGCCCAGGCCGGTGCCTTGTCCGGTTGGTTTGGTCGTGAAAAAGGGTTGAAAGATCTTGTCGAGAACATTTTGTGGGATCCCGTTCCCGTTGTCCTTAACAGAGATTTCTACTTTGCCATCTTTCTTTTTCGAACGTATTGAAACGGTAGGCTCATAGCTTTCGATCCCTGACTTTTTCTTTTCATCGACCACATAAAATGCATTTGTTATTAAATTGAGGATGACCCTGCCGATATCCTGCGGAACCACCTTGATCTTCCCAATGGTGTCGTCAAAATCGGTGTTCATAGTGGCGTTGAAACCCTTGTCCTTCGCCCGTAAACCATGATAGGCCAAGCGAAGATATTCATCGGCCAGGGCATTGATGTCCGTGGGTTCTTTTACCCCACTGCTGCTACGGCTGTGCTGCAACATGCCCTTTACAATGGCATCGGCCCGTTTGCCGTGGTGGAGAATCTTCTCAAGGTTTTGTTTGACATCTTTAGCGATGGCTTTGGTTTCCTTATAATCCCCTTTTTCGATTTCCTCGTTCATCTCATCGATCAGCTCGTTGCTCACTTCCGAGAAATTATTCACGAAGTTCAACGGATTTTGGATCTCATGGGCAATGCCGGCCGTCAGCTCCCCTAGACTGGCCATTTTCTCGGATTGGATAAGTTGGGATTGGGTGGCTTCCAATTGTTTCAATGTTGTCTGTATTTCTTCTTTTTGTTCACTTAGGACTTTATTTGCTTTTTGTTTGTTTTTGTTATTTCTAAACAGGATAAAACTTAGCAATAAGGCTGATAAAAGGGCTCCAGCAATGCTGAAGATCCAAATTTTTTGAACTTTGTTTGCCTGATCTGCCATAAGGCTTTCTTGTTCCGCTGCATCAATCTTTCTTTGGCTTTTTTCCAAGATGTCTCTAATTTCAGCATCTGCCAGACGATTTGCTGCATCTAATTTGTCATTTTCAGCTCTAATTTCCTCATATCTTTTGAGGTATTGAAACGCTTTATCTTTTTGCCCAAGCTTTTCATAAATTTCAGATAACATCAAACTTAGTTCGCTTTCTACTTTTGTTCGAGGTAAGTTTGTATCCTTTTCCATTTGTAAAGCAAGCAGCGCATGTTCTAATGCCTTTTTGTAATCTCCCATTTCCTGATAACATTCAGCCGTGTACATAGCCATAAAAGGATTCCCATTTTTTTTACCCAAATCAATATAACTTGCCAATGCTTTTTGAAAATAGGGGATAGCGGCTGAAAATTGTTGTTTGTCTTTTAGTATTTGACCCTCCAGGCTATTTTGGCGCGCCAAATAATAGTTACGGGTTTGTTCGTTGGGCTCCTCGAGGGACAGAACCATATATTCCCTGGCTTTGTCATATTTTTTTATATAGTAATTTGAGAAAGAAGCTTGGTTATAGACATTGAATATATTAGTCGAATCCTTTTGTTGCATTAAGAGCGGGATTAATTTTTCATAGATAGCAGCGGCCTTATCATACATTACAAGATTTCTATATGAAGTTCCAATACTTTCATAGGCATCGGCCAGCATGGTAACATCACCATTTTGCTCAAATATTGCAATACTTTTTAAATAGTATTCAATAGCAAGTGCATATCTTCCAGCACCGCTATATCCTTGAGCCATAGATGCTATAATCAATCCATAGGTGTTTTCATTTTCATTTTGGGTAATGAATTCAATCATTTCTGCTTCCAGTTTTTTGATATCATCTTCCCTTCCCAATTTTTTTAAATTATACATTTTACCAGCAGTAGCTGCAAATATCGGATACACCTGACCCAATTCCTTCCAGATCTTAATGGCCGTTTCTTGTGTTTGCAACGATGCCTCAAAATCGCCCAGCATAAATTGAAAATAGTTAAGGTTATATAGGATATTTGCTTGAATCTCTTTGTCATCAAGCTTTTCAAAGTATTGATATGTGTCAGTGGCAACATTCCTTAGATTTTCCCAATCTTGCCCGTTACTATAAACTATATTTGGAAGCGTCTCATAGTATTTTCCTAAATCTTGGTCTGGGTCTTTTGAAAGCCATTCGGCTTGCTTCCTATAATAATTTGCCATCGAACCAGAACCATGAAATGATGATAAGGTCTGGTAATACATGATTTTTCCACCTTTGAATTTAATTTTTTCAGAAAGTAACCGCGCTTCCCGAGTTGCTATTAAACCCTTTTTAAATAATTCCAAATCATAAAAACAAGCCCTAGCGTATTGATTGAGGAGGCGTACTTTTTCTTCGTCATTTTTAGGATGCGAATCTACAAGATGTAGTATACTGTCAATTTTAGATAGATTGACGAGCTGTATATCCTGGGCACTGATTGTAACATTTGTAAAACATATCAGCATCAAATTGAATATCATTTGACTTGTTTTCATATAGTTTTAATTGTTGATAAAATATTGGTTTCATAAATTTTAGAATTATCCTTGATTTGGTAGACTAAATGCAAATGTTGTTCCTTCGCCTTCCTTGGTCTCTACCTTCAGTTCCCCGCCATGCCCTTTAGTGATGATGTCATAACTCATGCTCAGGCCCAGGCCGGTGCCTTGTCCGGTTGGTTTGGTCGTGAAAAAGGGTTGAAAGATCTTGTCGAGAACATTTTGTGGGATCCCGTTCCCGTTGTCCTTAACAGAGATTTCTACTTTGCCATCTTTCTTTTTCGAACGTATTGAAACGGTAGGCTCATAGCTTTCGATCCCTGACTTTTTCTTTTCATCGACCACATAAAATGCATTTGTTATTAAATTGAGGATGACCCTGCCGATATCCTGCGGAACCACCTTGATCTTCCCAATGGTGTCGTCAAAATCGGTGTTCATAGTGGCGTTGAAACCCTTGTCCTTCGCCCGTAAACCATGATAGGCCAAGCGAAGATATTCATCGGCCAGGGCATTGATGTCCGTGGGTTCTTTTACCCCACTGCTGCTACGGCTGTGCTGCAACATGCCCTTTACAATGGCATCGGCCCGTTTGCCGTGGTGGTTTATTTTTTCAAGGTTTTGTTTTATGTCATCGGCAATCGCTTTTGCCTCATCCAGATCCCCTTTGGCTATTTCCTCGTTCATCTCATCGATCAGCTCGTTGCTCACTTCCGAGAAATTATTCACGAAGTTCAACGGATTTTGGATCTCATGGGCAATGCCGGCGGTAAGTTCTCCAAGGGAAGCCATTTTCTCGGATTGGACCAACTGATTCTGAGTGGCCTTTAGTTCGCTCAAGGTGATTTCGACGCTTTGTTTCGCTTTCTCCAATTTGGTAAAGTCTTCATATCGGGCATAGGCAATGGCAAAGGCATCTGCCAAAGATTGTACCAATTCGATTTGTTCAACATTCAAGGGATTCTCGCTGCCAACGTAAAGCATGCCTTGGGTGAAAGGAATGAAATGGAGATTTAAGGAATCCGGTGGATTTACTGCTCCTTGATAGGTGGCTTTATCAGAGATTTGCCCCCGTTCCATCAAGGATTGTGTCCAACTTAAAAATTCTTCCCGGTTCCAATGTTCTTTAAAAATTTTTCCTTTCCTCCAATGGGCCACTGTATTTTCAGTAAATGGGTCGGCATTGAATTGAAGATGCAACACCCCTAGGGAATGCCCATTTGGAGCTGATAAATAGACCTCTACATTTTGGGTAGGTTCATCAATGATAAAAACGCCGCAACGGATAAAAGGCACCCCCATGGTAGTCAATTCATTCCATAACAGCGGGGTAATGCGATCTAGATCGGCTGTTGATCGCATACTGGCAATTTGCCCGCGCACCCGGTCTAAAGATGCTTGTTTGGTTGCTTCCCTGGCTTGCGCCTCGGCTTTTTGAAGGTCGAGGAATCGTGTATAGGTCTGTTCGAAGACTTTGGCAAAACGTTTGAATATTTCATGGGCATCCGGTACGGGTTCATAAGTAATGAACATTAAATATCCATGAGGGAAATAAACGATATGGAATATTTGAAAAGTGGGCAATGATAAGCCCGCCTTGATAAGCTCTTCCAAAATTTTACCCACTTTAGGCAGGGTACGCATAAAGTCGTAATGCTTTACCAGCGCATCGCCACCCAATTCCTCTACATAAAAAGTTTCCCCGCTTTGCAGAGGGTCATAAAAATTATAGCCTTCACCAATGGTCGGTAAAATAAATGAATTTTGAATTTCCCCTTCACTACTCATATTGCAGGAAGCCGTTTTTTTGTCCTCATTTTCCCAGATGCAATACCCTGCACTCCATGCGGGGATCCCTAATTCCTGTACCTGTAAAAACAAGTTGTTAGCAGCTTCCGGCAATTCATGACTTTGCTGCATGGCCATGGTACGGCTACGTACTTTTTCTAAAGCGTTTTCTATCTGTGCTTCCCTTGCTTGTGCTTCCGCCTTTTGTAGATCGAGGAATCGAGTGTATGATTGTTCAAAAACATGTGCGAACCTTTTAAAAATTGCGTTTTCCTCATCCCTAAATGGGATAGCGCGGTAATTACCAACATACAGGTCAATATTCTTCAACAAGAAACTTGAACGTGCAAAGCCAGGAGCATTCAGAATATAATCTTTTATTTTTTCAGGGAAATGTTTTAGATCTGAATATTTGATCAGATGCTCATGCCACTCCTTGTTTACTTTAGCGGAAAAAACATCTGCTAAAAAAGTAATTCCTTCTTTTTGGGCTTTATAAATTCCTTTTAGTATTGGGCTGTCAAATGTTGGCACTTCCATAAGTATTGGCATGGGTTGCCCCTTAGAAGTTATCCAAAAGGTGAAGTCACCTTCTTGGTTATTCTTTGCGAAACTAACGGTATCAAAATTTAAATTCAACTGCTGCAACTGCTCGGAGACAACACCGATCACTTCCAGCATTTCTTTACTTTTATGCATAGCCATCGTACGGCTTCTTACTTTTTCCAAGGCAGCTTCTATCTGTGCCTCCCTTGCCTGTGCTTCTGCTTTTTGAAGGTCCATAAAACGTATATAGGCCTGTTCAAAAACTTTGGCGAAACGTTTCATGATGTCGGCATCGCTTTCAGAAGGTATTGCACCAGTAAGCGAAGGAATTAAAATTGCAGAATTTTTAGACCAAGCGGCAGAAAGTCTATGTTTATCAGCTTGAAGCACATATTGTTTATAGTCTTCCGGCATGTGTTTATAATCACTTTGTTCAAAGGCTTGTTCAAAAAAATCGTTTTTCGCTTCTACAGGAAATTCTTTAGAGAAATAGGTGTCTCCTCCAATTTTTGAATCCCAAGCTTCATTAAAAATAGGGTTATCAAAATAGGGCACTAAATATCTTCCCGAAGTTGAAAAGTCGTCAACGGCAATCCAATGCACAACATCTTTATTGTCTGGGAAGTAGGTGCAAAGAATCACACCTCCTGCGTCATATATAACTCCTAATTCTTTTAATTTTTCAGCAACAACAGCAACTACTTCCTGAAGTTCATCAGGTTTGTGCATTGCCAAAGACCGGGACCGCACTTTTTCTAAAGCAGCTTCAATCTGTGCTTCTCTCGTTTGCGCCTCAGCTTTTTGCAAATCTTCAAAACGTTTATAGGCTAAATCAAATGCACCTCCCATTTTGGTTAAAATGGTTTCCATTTCATCTGAAGGTGGATTTAATAAATCGATAACTAATTTCCCGTTATTTAGTTTTTTTACTGTATGATGCAGACGTTCTAATTTTGTGGTTTCAGTATACTCTTTAACTTCATCGGCAATTTTATCTTGATTGTTTTCCCGCAACCATTCGATTATTCTCTTAAGGTCTTTTCCTTCTTGTACTTCTATAAAGTAATTTTCAGGATTTTCCCAAACCCGTTTCACATATAAATTTGGATCTCTTTTTTTGAGCTTAAACGTAATATCGAAGGGAATTTGATAGCCATTGTTATCTTTTTCAAGCGTAGAGAGATCCCACATTCTTACTTTATCATCGCCTTCATTTAAGAAAATAGTCGCAGCAACGACATCTGGAATGTCTAATGCCATAACTTCTTCTTTAAGTTTGGCAACAACTTCCATAATTTCTTCAGATTTGTGCATGGCTAAAGCTTTAGCTCGCACGCGTTCAACAGCGAGATTTATTTGCGCTTCCCTGGCTTGCGCCTCAGCCTTTTCTAGATCGAGGAAGCGTGCATAAGTCTGTTCAAACACCCTTGTAAACCGAGCTAGCAAAGCCTCTTCTTCTTCTTCAAGGTGAGAACCCGCAACTAAGTGCAAGTATCCATGTGAAAAATTAAAGCAATAAAATACAGTTGGATCAGGAAACTGATTACGCACCATTTCTTCAGCTTCTTTAGAATTAAAGGTGGTAATGGCATATTCAAGATGTTTTCGTCGCTCTTTACCTGCAACGGTTTGGTGGAATACCGTCTGTTGTTTTTTCCATGCCTCGTAACGTTCGTTAAAATAGACATCTCCAGTTAAAGGAAGATAAAACAACCCTAAAGAGTCTCCGCCCGGACTTGTGACCCAAGTGGATTGTAATTGGGTTTCCTCATTTATTTCTACATACCCGCAAGTTGCAAAGTTGGTAACACCAAGTGCTATTAATTCTTTGTATAAAAGGACTACGACATCTTGAAGCTCTATACCTTTTTGCATAGCCATGGTTCGGCTTCTTACCTTTTCTAAAGCTGCCTCGATTTGCGCTTCCCTTGTTTGTGCTTCGGCTTTTTGGAGGTCCATAAAACGGATATAGGCTTGTTCAAATACCTTGGCAAAGCGTTTCAGCAGCTCATTTTCTTGTACAGTGTAGGGTTCATTGGTATATCGTGCTATTTGAATCCCGGAATTCTTGGCGAAAGCAAGGGAGGTAGAAAAAGCGGAGGAGTTGACCATCTTATTTTTCAGGTTCTTTGGAAAATCGCCATGTTTAAGTAACTGGTGTATGTATTCCTCTTTGGTCTTACCTGTATAGGTCCTTGCAAACAGTTCGGCCCGTTCTTTGATCGCCTTATTATAATCGCGTTGTACTTTGGTGGTTTTATTATAAGGAATCCGGAGGGCCTTGCCCATAGGTACCCCACCTATCCAGACATCATAATCTTGCTTTTCTTCTATGATACCGCTCATCCCAACGGCATCCATCACTAACCCTAATTCCTTCAGTTGGTCATAAACGGCATTGGCCACCTGCTGCATTTCGTCCGAGGAGTGCATGGCTAAAGATTGGGAACGTACTTTTTCAAGAGCCGTTTCAATCTGTGCTTCTCTTGCCTGCGCTTCTGCTTTTTGCAGATCGAGGAAACGAGTGTAGGTGCGCTGAAATTCCTTGGAAAAACGATTTAATATTTTTTTTTCATCGTCATCAAGCTGCCGTTTTATCATAATACCAAAGCAACCATAGTCCATATAGGCATCTATATAGTACAATCCATCTGGAAATAGTTCTGGTTTAAATTTATCAACGCCATCTAGCAGTTCAGACCATGTGGAAAAGTAGTCTTCAACTTCATCTGGCTGGACAGTGTTTACATGCACAGTTTCTTCACTTTCCCAGGCTAAATAACAAGCTTTAATGGAGGGTTCACTCTTGTCTAAAGGGAAAGTAACCGCTTTATTCTTGTAAATGGTTTTACTCTTCTTGCGTTCACTCCAAGTTGCCCAAAACTTATGATTATTTTCAGTTTCGTCAGGTAGCCATAAATAGGAAAATTCAGAATCTATACCCAGTAATTGTAGTTGTTCATGAAAAACTTGCGCCGTTGTATTTAACTCATTGGAGTGTTGCATAAGCATACTTTGGGTTCGCGTGCGTTCTAAGGCTGCTTCAATTTGTGCTTCCCTTGCTTGTGCTTCTGCTTTTTGAAGGTCTAAAAATCGCGTATAGGTTTGCTCGAAAACCTTTGCGAAACGTTTGAAAATATCATAGGCATCCGGCACATGCTCTTTAGTAATGAACAATAAATAGCCATATTTAAAATATACGACATGGTCTATTTGATAGGTTGGAAAACCGTCATTTGTTTCCTTTAGTTGTTTAAGAACATCACCAATAACAGGTAATGTGCTCATATATTCGTAATGATCTATACAGGCTTTACCTGAAAATTCCTGAATGAAGATGGATTCTCCCTTTTGCCCTTTTTCGTAATATTCCTTAAAAATACCTTTTCTTGGAACTGAATAAGTTGGAAGAATGCCCGCTTCATTCCCAAACCATTCAGTGGATTCTTTGTCACCATAAATATTAAAAGCACAACCCCAAGTTTTAACACCTAAAGCTCTTACTTGTTCATCTAACAAGTAAGAAGCTTCTTGTAATTCATCGCTATGTTGCATTGCCATGGTTCGTGCGCGGACTCTTTCCAATGCCAATTCAATTTCTGATTCTCTGGCTTGGGCTTCTGCTTTTTGTAAATCTAAAAATCTGGTATACGTTTGTTCGAAAACTTTAGCGAATCGTATAAAAATATCGTGTGCATTTGGTACAGGTTCATGTGTAATAAACATGAGATACCCTTCCTTAAAATAGGCACAATGAATAATTTGAAAAGTTGGAAACGAAAGTCCAGCTTTAGCTAATGCTTTCACCTCAGGAATAGAAACCAAATACTTGTAATGGTCTTCTAGTACCTTACCTTCCTGCTCTAAAACAAATAAAGCGTCTCCTCTTTTTTCTGCTTCGCGAAAAAGTAGATACACGTCTTCACTAGAATTTGTTCTAAATGGTGGCTGAAGTCTATCTTTACCTGCCATCCAAGCCGTAGCAAATTTCTTGTCTTTATCCCAAATATTAAAACCACAAGCAAAGGAATTTATGCCTAGTTCCTCAACTTGTTGAAATAGAAGCAAAGCGGTATCTCTTAATTCATCACTTCGCTGCATACCCATAGTTCGGCTTCGTACTTTTTCTAATGCCAATTCTATTTGAACCTCTCGTGCTTGTTTTTCTGCTTTTTGTAAGTCCAAGAAACGTCTATGTGCTAAATCAAACGCACTCGCAAATTGTATTAAAATATCTATATCCTCAGCAGGTGGTTTTTTTACAACGCCAGGTAAACTATAACCAATTTCTCCGTGTGTAGTACGTGCCATGACAAATGTTAATCCACCAATATGTTTTATATCCTCATGGGTTGGTGCTTGAGGATCTATATTCTGAAAATCGCCCAAGTTGACCATTTTATCTACATAATCAATAGCTTCTTTTGCGTTCATGGCGTACACCACAGTTGCATTATTGCTTTTTTCCCATTTAGCTAATAATGGAATGTCACCATGCATATGTCTTGGCAATTCCATTACAAAACCAATTTTACTTCCATCACCAGAAGTCATGGCTTTTTCATAGGTTTCTGGCAGCCACATCATGTGCCAGAAATAATGCGCTTCGTGACCTAATTTGGTAAATTCATTGCGCATCGTCACTACAATATCGAGTAGGTCAGAAGATTGTTGCATGGCAACGGCTTGAGCTCGAATACGTTCTAAAGCTCCTTCGATTTCTAGTTCTCGGTTTTTCGCCTCTAGCTCAACCGTTCGTCGTTTTATAGCTTCTCTTAATTCTTGGTTTTCCTCATTTACTTTATCGAAACCTATGGATTCCCCTTCATCTGTTTTGCTATCGGCTATAGAGAAATGCTGATAGATAAACTTCCAGCCTTCTTTTTTTTCTATTAAGACTGACGAAAATCTAAAACGGCCATAATAGGTCCAATCGGTGCCGTTTATAAACCAAGCATCAAAAATATGAGTTATAAAAATAAGGTCGTCAAAAGCTTCAATTGTAGTCGTTTCATTTCGAAGGTCTGTTTTACCAGAGAATTGCTCCGCCGTTTCCTTAAAAAATTGAGTGGTATCTTTTCGGTTTAGAAATTCTTCATTATCGGTAGAACCGATAAAGTGGTATTCATCAGCAAAATAGCTATCATAAGTAATAACATCACCATTTAAGTAACTATGCATCCAAGTGTCATAGATCTTTAATATTTCTTCTTTCTTTTTGTTGGTGAGTTTCATGGATTGATAGTTGTTGGTAAAGGGATAATAAAACTTGAACCTTCCCTTTCTGGCGTTTCTATGTTTGATTTAAAACAAAATGCAGTATCAAAACTAGTAGGTGTTGATAAACTTTTTCTCGAGTTATGCCCAGTTGATTTGGAGGAATAATAGGACTGGGGTATTTTATCATGTGCTTTCTGTGGGTCTGTGATTCTGAAGTTTTCGAAAGAAATAAAATCCCCCATTTCACAAATTGGGGGATTTTTTGTTTTTGAGCCAATAATTGCCATTGGCCGAAGGCAATAAAAAGTAATATCAACTAAGAATACCTTTGCGGTTTTAGTATCATCAACTTTTGTATGTATTAGTGTCATCAAAAAAAACCGGTCGGTTATAATTTCATTTATTTCAATTGTTAATGTACGATTTTTTCAATTATGGTACGTTTCTGAAAAAATAACTGATTAGCAATTATAAATCGTAAAACCACGCTTTTTTTTACCGCCTTGTTGAAGTCTCTTTTTTAAAGGGGTCTAACTCGAATTTTAAAACTCTACCCTTGATAAAACTAGGTATGGAATACACTTGTTTTATATGATACTGGAACAACAGAAACCCTACATTACACAGTGGGCTATTCATGAAGGTTCTTATCCTTTCTTTGGATTATAGCTCAATGTTACAATCCATCCTAAAATAGTGACAACTCGGTATTTCTTTTTTCCTATCATGGGGGTAAAGCATCAAATTAGCCCCAGTAAATAATCTAACACCAAAAAAGATGAATAAAAGGTTACTATTTCTGTTGGCAGTGTTTTGCACTTTGGCCAACAATGCGCAAGAGAACAAAAGTGGAACCATCGAAATTGAAATCACGGATATTGAACATTCAAAGGGAAAATTGATGATAGGATTGTATCAGGAGGAATCCAATTGGCTTAAAAAACCATTTAAGGGTACAATAGGTATAATAGAAGGGGGTAAATGTAAAGTGGTTTTTGATGATATTCCATCAGGTACATATGCCATTTCATTATTTCACGATGAGAACGATAATAATGAACTCGATATGTTTCTGGGATTTTATCCAAAAGAAAGCACAGCTTGTTCAAACAATGCACCGGCCAGATTCGGGCCACCATCATGGGAGGACGCCAAATTCGAAGTGAACGGAAAAACAATTAAACAAACCATAAAATTATAGATCATGAAAAAATTAATCGCAATTACACTTTTACTAATCGGAATCACGGCAACAGCCCAAGACAAATACACTACTGGAATGCAAGAGGCCTTTCAACTCTGGGGCGAAGGCAAAATATCGGAAGCTTCGAATATGTTCGAGCGAATTTCCTCTGCTGAACTCGATAATTGGTTGCCTGCCTATTATGGCGCACAGGTAAATACAGTGGCTTCTTTCGGGGAGAAGGATAAGGAAAAATTGACCCAACAATTGGAAAAAGCCCAGGAATTGATCGATTTAGCCAAGGCAATCTCCCCCGACAACCCTGAAATAATCGTGCAGCAGGCTATGATCTACACGGCATGGGTCGCTTTTGATGGAGCAACCTATGGCATGACGCTTTCAGGTAAAGTAGCTGCATTATACCAAAAAGCCTTACAATTGGCTCCGGAAAATCCGAGGGTCGTTTTTTCTAAAGCAGAATGGGACATGGGGTCGGCAAGGTTTTTCGGGCAAGATACCACACCCTTTTGCAAAGATGTTGAACGCGCCTTGGAACTTTTTGCTAAATTTAAGCCAGAGTCGCCTTTTCATCCCAATTGGGGAAAAGATAGGGCAGAACAAATAGTTAAGGATTGTAAAGAAGCCAAGTAATTAATGACACGTTTTTTTAAACATTTAATCAGGGCAATTCTAATAGGTACTATAATCTATTTCATTTTTCTTGTCGCATTCTTTTTTATGGGCAGGTTTAATGAGGGGTTCAGTTATCATTCGGCATGGACCGAATACTATCAAAACATGATATTCGCGGTGATCCTTTATATGGTCAATGCCTATTGGATTCAGTATCTTGTTATTACCTATAAAGAGCATCTTTTTTCTTTAAAAAGATTTATAATTGGTATTTCGGGGAATATCCTTGTTTCAATACTTGGGATCTTCCTATCCCGTATTGTTCTTGTGGTTATATTGGGGAAAATGCCACTTATCGACTTCCTGACCAATGAAAGGCCAGAATATTATCAGTTTTCATTGATTATTGCCATATGTATTTCGCTTATCTTTTATGCCATTTGGTATTATAAATATCGGCAGGAAACCAAGGTTAAGGAACAAAAAATAATCGCAGGTACCGCTTCGGCCAAATTCGATGCCCTTAAAAACCAATTAGACCCCCATTTCCTCTTTAATAGCTTAAACGTGCTGACCAGCCTGATTGAGGAAGATCCTTATCAGGCCCAAAAGTTTACGACTTCCCTTTCAAAAGTGTATCGATATGTGTTGGAGCAAAAGAATAAAGACCTCGTTTCAGTAGACGAGGAGCTACAGTTCGCCAAGACCTATGTAAAACTGTTAAAGATGCGATTTGAGGATAGTATCCATTTAGAAATTCCGGAACAAAGTAGTAACCCGGAGGCTAAAATTGTACCCCTATCATTGCAATTATTGCTCGAAAACGCCGTAAAACATAATGTGGTTACCGCTTCGAAACCATTGTATATAAAGGTTTATGAGAAAGATGGGCTGTTGGTGGTAGAAAATAACCTACAAGCAAAACAAGTGGTAAAAAAGAGTAGCGGCGTGGGACTTCAAAACATAAAACAACGCTATGGTATCTTAACCGATCGTCAAGTGGAAATCTCTAAATCGGAGAATGATTTTAGCGTAAAATTGCCTATGCTCACAAAACAAATATCAGTGATGGAAACACAACAGACCTATATAGACGATAAGCGGTATGCAAAGGCCAAAGAGCATGTAGAAAAACTTAAAGGGTTTTATGGCAATCTTCTGGCATATTGTATCGTAATCCCTTGTTTGGCTATCCTAAACTACAACACCACAGGTTTCCCATGGATAATATTCCCAGCCCTAGGGTGGGGATTCGGGGTTACAATGCATGGCATGGAGGTCTTTGGGTACAATCCCCTTTGGGGAAAACGATGGGAAGAACGTAAGCTTAGAAAGTTTATGGATGATGACAGGTTCTGATCGAACAATCCATCCTCAAAAAGTGACAATTGGGTAATGAAAATTTAGTGCAATGTGATTAACCCCATATTTTTATCCTATAAATTAAATAAACCAACAAGAAATGGAAACTTCAGAAAAAGACAAAAAGTATTTTAGGGCAAAAGATAGGGTAGAAAACATAAAGAAATTCTACACAAACCTAATATCCTATATATTCTTTATAGCCCTCTTGGCAGGAATAAACTATTGGACCGATGAATGGCGCTACCCTTGGTTCCTTTGGGCGGCTTTTGGATGGGGTATTGGTGTGGTCTTCCAGGCCATCAAGACATTTAGCTTAAATCCTTTTTTTGGAAGGGATTGGGAAGAGCGTAAGATCAAAGAATTTATGCAGGACGATGAAAAACAACGAAGATGGAAGTAATGGAAAATAGAAACGATGAAAAAATGAAACGGGCCAAAAAGCGCGTTGAAGAACTCAAGGGATTTTATATTCACCTTACCGTGTATATCTTGATAAACACCTTTATCTCTACGATGAAGATCATACGGGATTTAGGAAATGGGGAGAGTTTTGGAGAAGCATTTTGGGATTTTGGCACTTTCGCCGTTTGGTTTTTTTGGGGCATAGGAGTGTTTTTCCATGGGGTAAAGGTCTTTTCGTACAATCCGTTTTTTGGTAAGGATTGGGAACGAAGACAGATTCAGAAATATATGGACAAGGATAAAAAAGAAGCCGAAAAATACCGCTAATGGAAACCAACATGAACGAAGTAGAGAAATATAGAAAAGCGAAAAAGCGTATTGAAGATATAAAGCGATTATATGCACATGTCGTTCTATTCATTATAGCCACAATAGTATTATGGGTATTCAAAGGAAGGATAATCAACTACTTGCTGTCTAAAGGCATAACCGATGAAGGCTTTTTACACTGGGTAGAGCTTAACTTTATTTTGCTGCCCCTCATTTGGGCTATCGTTTTGATAATAGTTGGAATTTATTTGCTAAGGTTCAAACCAGGTTTTATAAAGAATTGGGAAAATCGCAAGTTGAAGGAGTTCTTAGACGAGTAGATTAAAATCATAGGATAATGATAAAAAATAGTATTATCCACCCAGTGGATCGCAATGTAATGGTTTATAGATAACCGCAGACCTTGATTTGACAGAAAAGACCTTAATTATGGAAACGAATAGTGTGGATAAAATTACCAAAGCGAAAAAAAGGGTTAAGGAACTCAAGGGCTTCTATACGCATTTGACAATATATATATTTATCAACCTCTTTCTAATGGTTGCTAAACTAGTGGGTTCTCATTTCTACGGAAATGCTTTTATGGGCCCTTTTTGGCATTTCAGTACCTTTGCAACCCCTTTCTTTTGGGGGATAGGGTTGTCCTTCCATGCCTTAAAGGTGTTTCGTAAGAATCCTTTTTTCAGTAAGAAATGGGAATCACGCCAAATACGAAAGTATATGGAAAAAGACCGAAAAGAAGCTGAAAAGTATAAGTAAATGGGTCGTGGATATGAAAAGTAAAGAACGTTACAAATTAGAAAGGGCTCATCGTAGGGTAGGCCAGATAAGGGGGTTTTATAAGCACATTGGCATCTTTATCGTCATTAATACCGCTTTATTGCTTTTGAAGGATAAAATGACCATCGCGTTTTTAGGTAATGAGGCAATGAACTATCCCGATGCTATGGACTGGATATATTGGAATGCCTATGTTTGGGGGGGCATCCTTGCTATACACGCACTTTTGGTTTTTGGCAAAATCCCTTTTTTCGTTAAGAAATGGGAAGATCGTCAAATAGAGCGAATTTTGAAGGAGGAACAAAAAAGTGAAAAATACGAATAGGGAATACAACAATATTATAATAAGTATATGAACGTAATTATCATAGAAGACGAGAAACCTGCCGCACGACGATTGGCCCGTTTATTGTCTGAATTGGACGTTGAAGTATCCACGATGCTCCATTCTGTCGAAGAGTCTATCGAATGGTTCCAAAATAACCCGCATCCTGAACTCATTTTTTTGGATATTCAATTGTCAGACGGACTCTCTTTTGAGATTTTCGATGTGGTCGATGTGCAAAGTTCTATAATCTTTACCACCGCATATGACGAATATGCACTTCAGGCTTTCAAATTGAATAGTATTGACTATTTATTGAAACCTATAGATGATGAAGAATTAGAAAATGCGGTAAAGAAGTATAAGATGGTAAAACCATCGACCCAAAAATTATCGCTTGATTTTGAGGATATAAAAAAGCTCTTGGTCAATCCTTTGGAGCGGGAATACAAAAAAAGATTTACCACTAAGGTGGGACAGCACTTGAAAATTTTAAATGCCGATGAGGTCGAATGTTTTTACAGTGAAAATAAAGGAACCTATGCCGCGACATCCGATGGTCGGAATTATTTACTGGACACCACTTTGGAAAATTTGGAATCTGAATTGCATCCCGAAAAATTCTTTCGGGTTAGCCGCAAATATTATGTGAACATCTCGCACATTAAGGACATCATTTCTTATACCAATTCACGTTTGAAAATCAAGTTGAACCGTTATACGGACCAAGAGATTATCGTAAGTAGGGAACGGGTCAAGGACTTCAAGTTATGGTTAGAATAATAGGGTTTAATATATTGATATAAAATATATTAACCGCTATAATAGATATTTCTTATAATAGTTAATTTGTAAGAAAAAGGCTATTTTTTGTCTACTCTATTTTCATCGAAAGAAGACGGAAGAAGCGTGGGGATCAACTTGATGAAAATAGGCAATAAAACGGCTCCGCCAGGTAACATAAAAATGGCAAGGGAGGGGATGCTTTTAAAAATATCCAACAATTGACTTTGAACTTTTTTCTTCTCTTCAGGACTAAGATCTTTGATGGTTGATTTGGATAATAACGCGACCAATTCCTTACTTTCGGAAAGTTCTTTTTGAAGTCGTTTACTGTTTCTTAAAATAAGTTTATTTACCACCTTTGACATGCTATCATAAAATTTGAAAGCCAAGTTGTGATCTTTCAAGTGCGGAATTATTTTGGAATTCTTATTGAAAAAGACCGCAATTTCTTCCAAGGTGCTAGCGACTTCATTTTTGGCAAACCCAAGATCCTTTCCAAAATTATAAATGAATTCTGACTCCATATAATCGATAGAGTGATCCTCCCAAATGGCCAATGCGGCCAGATCCATTAAGTATTGGTTTTCAATTTTGGACAAGTCCTTCTGTAGTTTATCGCGATAATTGACATCAAAAGTTTGGGTATCACTATCGATAAAGGTCAGTGACGCTTCGAACAGACGGGCCAGTTTATGGTCGTTCTTATTCGTTTCCTTGGAATTTAAAGCATGATAGATAACATTCATTGCGGTGTTTTCCAAATTCTCAGCAAACACTGCGATATTGTGGGTACCTTGTAAATACCTTTTAAAGGTTAACACATCGATGTAAAGTAATGAATTTGTGATAATACTATTAAAGGTCTTGCTGATTACATTATCCTCTAAATAGACCCTAGTATCCAATAATTTTTCGAGCTGATCGGAGGTCTTACTACCGACGAACAATTTATTTAAAAATGAGATTTGGTTTAGGCCCAGATCTTGGTAAAACTGGAATACCAGATGCAAAAAGGCTTTAAAATCAGTACTTTTTCTTTCAAATCTATAGGTGAAGTACAGCGATGCCAAGAGATTTATCTTCGCTTTTTCATCTTCTGAAAGTTTATGCTCAGGAGTTATGAATCTTGGAATTTTTATGTTTAGCCCATATACAAACCCCGTATTCCTTAAGGCCTTGTAAAGGTCGTTAAAATCCTTGTAACTGTCTTCTTGATCTTTGGTAAGGTATCCAAATTTATCAATCCAACCTGAGGAAGATGGGTTCATTTTTGGGTTTATTAGGGGTCAAAGTAAAGCAAAACAAGTAACCTTACGAAAGACAAGAGACATTTTTTTAAGCACAGGCCATTAACCTGACTTTACAGGGGCAATACTCGAGGATGGTACCAATAAAGAGGGCGCGCCCAAACACCCTCTTTCTTTTATCTTAACTAATTTATTGAATTATACCTGTACAACTAATGCGGGCTCCCGCGTCACCACTAGGCTGAGAGACAAAATCATCTACCCCTTGGTGAACGATTACAGCCTTGCCCACAATATTCATGTTTTCATCATCACATCCAATACACCATTGGTCTGTAGAAAAATTCAATGTGGCGTTACCTTCTTCATCAGCGACCAAGTTTCCGATATCCCCTTTATGGTAGCCTTCGGCAGCCCCCCATTCTCCGTGTGGCTCGTGTGTAGGATTCCAATGGCCACCTGTAGATTTACCGTCGTCGGAAGTGCAATCGGCCTTTTCATGCAAATGAATAGCATGTTCACCAGGTGTTAGTCCAGAAAAAGTAGCGGTCATTGTTACTTTACCATTTTCCTGTGTAAAGGTTACATCGCCTTTAACATTACTATCGCTCTTAGGTTCCATGGAAAACGAAATGACCTCTACGTCTTCGGTTTCCATAATTTCCTCGGTTGCCTCCTCTGTTACTTCCTTAGTTTCTTTTTTGGCTTCTTTACAACTGTATCCTGCCACTAGAACTAGGGCCAAAGCCACTAATTTTATTCTTTTCATTTGTCTTTGTTTTTTTAAATTTAGATTTAAAGTTAAATAATATTTTACGTTAGGCAATATTCCGGCCAATTGTATGAAATTATTCATAGACCGAGTATGGTCGTTATTTTCGGTCTGCTTTTAAGGAAGAAGCTCGCTAATTATTTGGGCTTCACCACTAAGGGTCTTATGAACAGGGCATTTATCCGCAATTTGGAGCAATCGTTTCAGTTGCTTATCATCAAAATTCCCGGTAATCTTGATCTGCCTTTCAAAAGTATCGACTTTCGACGTTGATGATTCACAATCCTCGCAATCCAAAGCATGGATTTTACGATGTGACGTATGTACCTCAACATTTTCGATGTGCCAATTTTTACGCTTTGAGTACATTTGAAGCGTCATCGCCGTACAAGCCGAAAGACTAGCCGAAATCAAATCATAGGGGGAAGAGCCAAAGTCATTTCCACCGAAATTGAGAGGCTCATCTGCAATGATGGTATGGTTGCCTACCTTCATTTGGGTAGTAAAACCATCATCGAAATCTAAACTTGCCACTACGTGATGTTTTGTATTGGGTAATTGCACCGCATCATCGAACTTCAAGTATCTTCTTGCCCAACCTGAAATGACCTCACCCACGTAGATGGAGTCTTTTTTGTTCATCAACAAATGATCAGCCCCATCCAATGAAATGAAACTCTTGGGATGATGTGCTGCTTTATATATCTCTTCGGCATTTTTTATTCCCACGATCCTGTCAAGTGGTGAATGCATAATAAGCAGGGGTTTACGCAAATTTTTAACGGTGGTCAAAAGTGATTTTTGTTCCAAATCATCCAAAAACTGTTTTTTAATGGTAAAATCCCTCCCGCCGATATTCACACGGGCTTTTCCGTTTTGTTCAATTTCTTCAATGCTACTGCGTAAAAGATGCTTAACATGTTCAGGGTCTGATGGAGCCGCTATGGTGGTTATCGCCTGTATGGAATCGATTTTGGCAGCGGCAAAAA
Source organism: Maribacter arenosus (assembly GCF_014610845.1). GTDB lineage: Bacteria > Bacteroidota > Bacteroidia > Flavobacteriales > Flavobacteriaceae > Maribacter_A > Maribacter_A arenosus. Next base: position 294,603 of record NZ_JABTCG010000001.1, read on the forward strand.
TAGCCGCGGCACCACCCAAGGAATGTCCGATCAATAGGGTAGGAGCCTGGTAGTTCGAAGTTAAATAGTCCGATGCAGCAATCAGGTCCTCTACGTTACCGGAAAAGTTGGCATCACTGAACTCCCCTTCACTTTCCCCCAATCCGGTAAAATCAAAGCGCAACACTCCAAATCCGTTGGCAGAAAGCGTTCTGCCTATATTCTTGATTGCGGTTAGGTTTTTATTGCAAGTGAAGCAATGTGCGAATATGGCGTAACTATGTGGATGTTGATTCGCGGGAAGCTCTAATGTGCCGACCAAGGTCTGCCCTTTTTTGTTTTTGAAAATTACTTTTTGAAGGTTCATTCTATTCAAGTGTTAAAGATGTTCAAGATAGGTCGAAAAACAACTCTAAACCTTAATTCGAACTTCTATCCGGTTTTTTGTTTTTTTCTTAAATCGGTATCGAACGAAATGCCTATGCGCAGCAAATCATAGTTGGTCGAGGAAAAATGGTTTTTTAAATACCCCAGTTCCAATTTAAATCTTGGGCCAAAGGAATACCCAATCCCCATCTGCAGCCTATTCTGGTTGAATATGGATTCTTGCAGATTTATAAAAATCTCATCAAAGACCATTACGTAGAACTTGTCGATAAGTGGATGGGATAGTTGCAAGCGATATCTCATTCTATTCGAAAAATCAGTGCTCCCCATCTTGTTTATCCACCTATGTTCTATTCGGTAACGATGCGAGATACTTAGGTTCCTGAATTTGTTTTTTAGGGTTATTTCCTCGTAAACCCTGTTTTCCGAAAAGCTGATATTGGATTTTGTTTTGGAGTATTGGTGAATATAGCCGGCGGTTACCGATAATCCTGGGTCGATTCGATAGTTAAGGCCTGTTCGCACAAATTGGTTATCCAAGTCTTTGAATACCTCATAATCGTGTAACCTGAATTCAGTGATTATATCAAAGTCATCGGAGATTTTGTTGGTGCCGTAAAGCATAATCCATGATCCCCACTCATTTTCGATGGGAACTTGGGAGTTTAATGGGATTACAAAGAGTAGTGAAATGATTAGAATTACCCTCATCATTTAGTTTGGTTTAGTATTGTTGGTATTTCCCGTGTCGACTATCAAATAAACTGATGAATTCGGAATAAGCCAGGACAAATGTACTTTCGTATACTATGGTAAAACCTGATATATGTCAAGTTTAATAATAGTATTTACTTATTAGCTCTTTTATTATTATAAACTATAACCAGAACCATTCAACGAGCGATTAGAGGATAATAAAAAAACCTTCCTTTGATCGATTGATCAAAGGAAGGTTGGTTTTTTATTGGATATCTTTTTTAGTTTAAATTAAATTTTTTTGTTTCCTTAAATGGTGAAACCTCCTGTTTTTCAATGTCTTCCCTATAGGCTTTCCATTTTTCGTCAAAGAATGCATTGGTTTTTTGCAATGCACTTTTCAAATCCTCTTCCGCAAACTGGATCAATCGTTTTTCCGTGGCCGTTATTCCTGTTTTACGGGTACGGGTATAAAAGCTGGCATTGCCTATACGTTGCATGACAGTGACTTCGGGATTCCTGGTGATACCTTGCCTTTTATCTTCCTTGCCGAGATAAAGGGCGATTACCGAATCTAGCTGTTTAACAATTTCTTTGGAGGCCTTTATTTGCGCCTCATATTTGTCCTCATCCAATGCTTTAAGCTCCTTTTGGTATTTAGTGGCAACATCCTTGCTTTCGACCAATTGTTTCACGGCATCAGCGGCGGTTTGGGTGAAAGCCTCCAGTTTTTTTGATGTTTCATAAACTTCATTGATTGAAGCCATGGACACTTCCAACCTCGGATCCGATTTAACTTCGACCATTGTTTCATCTGTCATTTCACCAAAAAACATTTTTATCTTGTAGGTTCCAGGTTTTACATCAATACCACCCCGTTCATTCTTGTTTTTTGATATCTTTCTTGAAGGTCTGTCCGGCCCTTTTTCATCCATACCCCAATACATACGATGGAAACCGGCCTTTTCCGGTGTTTTTACCTTTATGGTCCTAATCAATCTGTCACCGTCATAGAACTGGAACATAACGGAATCTTTTTTCTGTACTCCTGATAATTCTCCTTTTTTAGTAGGAACCATGGTAGAATCGTTCTCCATTTCCGGTTCCTTTTCGTCCGCATCTTTGTCCTCTTTTTTCTCTGGCGATTTTTTCTTGCCCTCTTTTAAAAAATAAGTGATCATAGCGCCAGACTTTCTATTTTCTGCATTAAAAAGGGCGTCTGCCCCAAATCGACTTCCTGTAGGCTGTTGATATGCCGCCTGGTAAGCGGTAGGTGGGGTAAAGACTTTTATATCTTTATCCAGAACGGACATATCGTTAGCAACTGCACGTAACGGACGAATATCATCCAAGACCCAAGCGGCACGTCCAAAAGTACCTATAACTAAATCATTTTCCCTAGGATGAATGACCAGATCCTTGGTAGGGACCGTCGGAAATCCTTCCGTCCATTTTTGCCATTTCACCCCTGCATTAAAAGAAATATATAGTCCGTCATCGGTACCCAAAAACATTAGATTCGGATTTTCTATATCCTCAACAATCGAGAGGGTGTAACTCTCCACATCGGTGCCATCAACGATCCGCTCCCAGGTTTTGCCATAATTTTTAGTTCTATAGGCATAGGGGGTATAGTTGAATCTTCTATAGTCATTTGCGATTAAAAGGGCTTCTCCTTTATTTTTATTCGATGGTTTAATTTGAGGCACCCAACTGCCTCTAGGTAAGCCTTTTATGTTCTGGGTTACCTCGATCCAATTGGCACCCCCATTTTGGGTATAATGCACTCGACCGTCATCAGTACCCACCCAAAGCATATCTTTTTCCACGGGGGATGGTTCAATGACCAGGATGGTGCAATGGTTCTCTGCACCTGTCGCATCCATCGTAAGCCCACCGCTTTCCGCTTGTTTTTGTTTTTCCGGATCATTAGTGGTTAAATCAGCCGAAATCACTTTCCATGTAAGGCCTTTGTCCGTGCTTTTATGTACAAATTGACTGCCAAAATATACCGTGCTATTGTCAAATGGATCTTGGCCAATGGCAGCATTCCAATTAAAACGGAGTTTAGTTTCGGCATCAGGCGGGGTAGGTCTAACAATATAATTATTACCGGTGATATGGTCGTAACGTTGCACGAAGCCCTGTTGACTCATAGTATATCCGTATCTGGAGTCGTCAAGGTCGGGAACTACATCAAAGCCATCACCAAAACTGATTTCTTGCCAATAACTATTGCGTATGCCTTGGTCTTTCCACACATAGGCAGGACCACGCCATGATCCATTATCCTGCATGCCCCCGTAAACATTATAGGGAAACTCATTATCCGTATTGATATGGTAGAATTGGGCAACGGGCAAATTGCCAATGAATCGCCATGTTTGCCCTCCATCCTTGGTAATGTTCAATCCGCCATCATTGCCATTTAACATAAACTGGCCATTATTAGGGTGGATCCACCACGCATGGTGATCGGGATGTACCCCGTTGTTTACCCCATAGGCCGGCATTAGCTGGGAAAAACTCTTACCTCCATCCTGTGAAACATTAACATAGGTAAAAACAGAGTAGACCCGATTTTCATTTAGGGGATCGACATAGATTTCTGAATAATAAAAAGGGCGATTTCCTATATCTTCCTTGTCATTGACCTTCTTCCATTTAAAACCCCCATCTTCCGATTTGTAAAGTGCATTCTTTTTAGCTTCCACCAAGGCATAGACGATATTGGGCTTGCTCGGCGCTATAGCAACACCTATCCGTCCCAGTTCCCCTTTGGGAAGACCATCCTCCTCGGTTAATTTTTTCCAATTTTTCCCACCATCATGGGTCATATAGATTCCACTACCTTCACCTCCTGAGTTAAAGAACCAAGGATCTCTTTTATGCTCCCACATGGCCGCAATCAATTTATTGGGATTCGTAGGATCCATGATCAAATCGGCAACTCCTGTTTTGTTGTTCACGAAGAGTATCTTTTCCCAGGTCTCACCACCATTTGTGGTCTTATAGACCCCTCTTTCAGGATGCTCGCCCCAAGGCGAACCGATGGCCCCTACATAGACCGTATTGGGATCCATAGGGTCTATTTTAATGCGATGGATGTGGCGTGTTTTTTCCAAGCCCATGGACTTCCAAGATTTACCCCCATCCAAGGATTTGTAGATTCCATATCCGCCGTTAAGGCTGTTTCTTGGGTTGCCTTCACCCGTACCGACCCAGATTACCGAGGGATTGGATTGTTGAATGGCTACCGCACCGATCGAGGCCGTTACTTCCTTATCAAAAATCGGGTCCCATTTAATTCCGCCAGAGGTAGATTTCCATAGTCCGCCCGAAGCTGTACCCACATACATGATATCGGGTGCGTTATGCACCACATCGATTGCGGTAACACGACCGCTCATACCCCCGGGACCTATATTTCTGGGTTTAAGGTCTTGAATTAGATCCATTTTAAAATCTTGGGCAAAAAACGAAAATGATGCAAATAGCATCACTAGGGGAAGTAATTTTTTAATCATTTGAAGTTTAGGTTAATTAGTCGCCTAAATATACAAAAACTAAGGGTAGATTATTTTAAAGGAGTGTTAATGGGGATAAAAGCAATACTTGTTTTTTTGATTTGTAACAATCCAGATGAAAACATGACCAATAGTCAATCAATTAAAAATAACCATCATGAAACTATCACTTAGACTTCGTAGACTACTGACTACAATAGTTACCTTATTGATCTGGAGTCAATTAGCTTGGGATTACTTTCATGGTGGCGTACCCACCCATTATCTTTTACACGATGACCGTTTTCCGGGAATACCCAATTGGTGGGGTGCTGCAATACTTCCATTTTTTACTTGGTTCTTGTTGTATCGTATACATAAAAGAATAGATGGGCGTGGAATGTTGGTTGCTTCTGAAAATCTTCGAAATATTGTACTTCGATTTCTTTCAGGTGTTTTGGTTGCTGTAGCTATAGCGGTTTGCTTCATGAACGGTATTGAGGTGACGGATTATATTATGGGTTCGTTGTTTGTTTTGGCATTCTTTTTTCCGCTATACAAATCCGAATATTTATTGGGGTGGGTTCTAGGAGCTGCCTTTACTTTTGGAGCTATCTTACCCATGGGATTTGGCAGCCTTCTTGCCCTTATCTTTTTCGTATTTTATCAATTGGGAAAAGCAGTGGGTGGTTTTATTCGCCCTAAGACGACATAGAAGTCGCTATTGCTTGTTAAATATCCCCTAGAGGGAAAAATATTCGTCACAAAAGCGGGCATAGCGGTCCTCCCAGAAGGGTTATAAGGGTATGGATTAATATGGGGTATTCCATTTTATTATATTATTTCATCCGAATCCATACTTCATTGTAGGTAGTGTTCAAGCCGGTTTGTATGATGGTATCACCTTTTACTTCCAACTTTGCCTTCAGGGTATTATCCAATAAATATTGGCTACCGTTATTGGCAAAGGTGATGGTCTCTATGTATTCATCCCCCTCCAATTTGTAACGACCGCCATGATAATACGCCAATTTATTGGTTAAAATATTCATTTCGGTCATAGACCAGTAGGCATTGGAAATGGTTTTAAGGCGTTCAAAGGTTGCGACTGGTGCAGGTTTTTTCCCTTTTTCACTATAGTATTTCCATGTACCCTGTAACTGATCCGCAATGCTATTCGTTTCCGATTCGTTTTCCGAGGGTTCTGAATTTTTTGCTGCCATTGCCGCCAATCGATTATTTATCGATGCTTTTGGAATAAATCGACCCTTTTTAAAGACGCCTACCAGGTCCTGCAGATTATCCATGTTTTCCAATGGATTGGCATTCAGCAAAACCAGATCGGCTTCGAGACCTTCCTTGACTTGACCGAAAACATCGGTCATACCAATGTATTTGGCCGGATTTATAGTGCCCGATTGAATAATTTGCAATGGAGTGAGGCCAGCAGCCTCTAAGCCATCAATTTCATGATGTATGGAAAAACCCGGTACATTGAAAACTTGTGGGGCATCGGAACCCAATAGCATACCGTGACCCCCATCTTGAAGTTTCTTTATCAGTTGTTTGCGAATGGCGTCGAATTGTTTCCATTGATGTGCGGTAAAACCAGTAGATGGATCAATAGAAGCCTCTTTTCGTTCCTTCCAATTGGCGAGCGTGGTAGGCGGCATGTACTGCATTTCAGCTTGCTGTAAAAGTTCATCGGCAGCAATAGGGGCGAACCATCGTTCAAAAAGACTTTGGGTGGGTACGACCCAAACCTCGTTTTCTTTTGCCAGCTGTACCAGTCCATCGATTTTTGAGACATCGACCAAAGGGGTGAAGGCAAATCCAAAAAAACCGTTGTCTTCAGGATTTACGTTGGCCGTTTCGGGCACCAATCCCTCCAGAAATCCGTCTACATGATCGATAGATGCATATTTACTCCGCAACGCATGTTCAATCCCAACATCGACTGGAACATGCCCGGCAAAACGAATATCAACCTCGTTCGCCGTTTTTACAATCTGATCGAAAACTTCTCGTTTTATACCCGGGTGTATTTTTAAAAAATCATACCCATCTTTTTTATAAGCGGTCAACATAGAAATAGCCTGCTCAACCGAGGTCACGGAATTGCCATTCAATGATGGACTCGAAGTAAAAATACGTGGGCTTAGGATATTCCCATTTTCAACATTACTTTTCAAAGCTAAATGGGCCGGGTGCCCCAACATACCGCGAATGGTCGTTATTCCATTGGCGAGATACAAAAAGAGGACATCTTCAATTTGTTCGCTATTTGTTGACGGTGGGGGAATGTGGGCATGCATTTCGGCCAGGCCGGGCATTAAGTATTTTCCTGCCCCACTCACCATCAATTCATGGACTAAGGGTTTTCCTTGATGTTTTGCAATGGTTTTTATCTTTCCAGAATCGATGACGACATCCCTATGTTCCAAAATAGTACCGGTAGATACATCGACAATATTCACATCGATGATCATCGTGCCTTTTTCAGGCTCAGCCGTACAAGCAAATAGCAATAGTGCCACACCCAACAGTCCTAACTTTTTCATGACCCTAAATTAAGGGTTCTTTGATTGAATTTAGTAGTATGGGACGATTTTTTCCAGACTGGTTAAATCCATTTTTATATCCAAAAGAATGAGATAAGCCAGAAAGGATTTATCGGTTGATAAAAATACGAACAGGAACAACTACAAAAATAAGTAAGGAGTATAAGGCGAAAAAGGGAATAACATAATTAGCTAGATTAAATACCAGCATAATCGCAATGATCAACAGCTGAAATCCTAGTCCGAAAAACGACACGCAGGTCATGAACCAGTTGGGTAAATTATGGGCATTTACCGCATTACGATCCAATTGGTGGATAATCTTGTCGAATAACCCATAAAACAAGCGGTAAAGTCTAAAGAGCATATCCACATGGCTTTGTTTTTCCCCATTCAAAGCTAAAGGTGCCTTATCTTCAAAGATGCGACTTGTGGTATCCCCATCATACTTGTTTCGCAAAATGACATAATAATAATTATACAGGGTGCCTTGTAATTGAATGCCGATAAAGGCTAGAAAGGCGTATAGTAGTGAATCTTGTGTCACAACCCAGAGGGTAAGGATGAAAAGCACATTTAGGAGAAAATCAGATACGGAGTCAAAATACCGACCCGTATACGATGGGGTGTTCTTGAGTCTTGCCAATTCCCCATCCGCGGCATCCAGTATCGACTTCAACACCAAAAAAAAGGCCGCTGTCCAATACTGATGGGACAGAATACAGACAATGGCCAACAATCCCGAAATTATAAAACCTATGGTAACATGAATAGGGGTTACCGATGTCTTAATAAGTGAGTTTGCAATAATCCGGGCAATAGGTCGGCCATAATCGGAAACATCATAAAATTGGTGTTCTTTAGGTAATTTAGGCATTACGTCGGCATTGAACATTTAACGACTAAGAACGAGAACACGCTAGCTTAGTAATAATGGCACAGAGGCCTCACAAATGTAGTGTTATATTTTCATTTGGTGAGCCATGTATTCACTGCCCCAGTTTCTTGTTGGCTTTGCAGAGCCGAATGATTTCGGCAATTCGTTTTTCTCGTGTTTCCGGCCGTTTTGCTTGATTAAGCCAGTAAAGGAAGCTTTTTTGTTGACTAAATGTAAAACTTTGGAAGTTGAAAAACGCCTTGGGATGTTTTTCAAACTCCTTTTCAAGTCCTTCAGGAATGATACCATTTTCCACATCGTCTAACAATGTCCACGAACCGTCTTTTTGGGCGGCCTTTATTTTTTTCATCCCGCTTTCGTGCATCAGGCCTTGATCAATCAATTCCTTGATATAGGTCTTATTGAGCTTGCTCCATGTGCTTTTTGGTTTGCGCGGGCAAAAATATTGTTGTCTTTTTCCTTGGCCAAGACTTTTAACGGTACTATCGATCCAACCGTAGCAGAGGGCCACACGCACAGCTTCTTCCCATCGCATACTTTCATTTTCGTGCTCTACTTTGTAGAAAATGAGATAAATCCCCTTTTCTTTTGAATGGTTTTCATGTAGCCAATTACGCCATTCTTCATCATTTTTGAAATAGTGATGACAAATTCCACTCATTTTTCACTCCATTTTTTAAATTATACGATGAATTTAAAATTGCATTTGGCAATTGCCCATTTCTATGGCTATATTTAGCCTTTCAGGTATGAACCAAAGGTAGTATTTAATGAATAAAAAACTCTTATTCCTACTGGTCACATTAGTATTGATAACCGCTAGTTGTAGCAATAAAAGAGATGGTGAGCCAAAGATCTTGGTATTTTCAAAAACCATGGGTTACAAACACGCTTCCATTCCTAAGGGGATTGCGGCCATTCAAAAATTAGGCAATGAAAATGGGTTCGAGGTCGATAGCACCCAAAATGCCACCCTTTTTACGGACGAATATCTTAAGGAATATTCGTGCATCGTATTTTTAAGTACCACAGGAAATGTATTGGATCATTATCAAGAAGCCGCTTTTGAACGTTACATACAATCGGGTGGGGGGTTTGTGGGCATTCATGCGGCTACGGACACCGAATATGATTGGGGATGGTATACGAGAATGGTAGGCGGTCAATTTTTGAGCCACCCTGCAGGCACACCCAACTCAGATTTTATTATCAAGGATAATTCGTTCATTGCCACCAAGCATTTTAAGGATACGATATGGAATCGGGATGATGAACTCTACAATTTCAAAAAGTTGAATAAGGATGTCAACGTCTTGATTACTGTGGATGAAAATACGTATGAAGGAGGGGAGAATGGGGATTTCCACCCTATGAGCTGGTACCATGAATATGATGGGGGTAGGGCCTTTTATACGGCCGCAGGCCATACCGATGAAAGCTTTTCTGAAGAAAAATTCGTTGCACACCTCTTGGGTGGCATTCAATATGCCATAGGGAAGAACTTACAATTGGATTATGGGAAGGCAACCACCCAGATTCCACCTGAAATCGACCGTTTTTCAAAAGTGACCTTGACTTCCGGGCAATTTTTCGAACCTACCGAAATGGCGGTTTTACCTAATAACGATGTGTTGATAGCCCAGCGTAGGGGCGAAATACTATTATACGATGCAAGCAAGGAAGAACTTAAGGAAATTGCCAAACTCGATGTTTACCATAGGGCCCTGAATACTCCTGGTGTGAATGCCGAAGAAGGCTTAATGGGGTTGCAAAAAGACCCTAATTTTGAAGAGAACCATTGGATCTATCTGTATTACAGCCCTACTGGTGACAAATGGGCGAATCGCTTGTCACGATTTAAATTCAGAGAAGGGATTTTTGAATTGGATTCCGAACAACTGATCATGGAAGTCGGCACCCAGCGCGAAATCTGTTGTCATACAGGAGGGTCAATAGCATTTGGTCCTGACGGTTTGTTGTATCTATCAACGGGTGATAATACGACGCCTTTTGATGAAAAAGGGGCAAAATATGTAACCAGTGGATATGCCCCCTTAAACGATATTTCGGGAAAGGAGCAATTTGATGCCCGCCGTTCGTCCGGAAATACGAATGACTTAAGAGGCAAAATATTGCGGATCAAGGTAAATGACGATGGCACGTATGATATACCCGAAGGCAACCTTTTCCCTGTGGGCACTGAAAAGACCCGCCCTGAGATTTATACCATGGGGCATAGGAACCCATATCGAATTTCGGTGGACATGAAAAAGGGATATTTATATTGGGGGGATGTGGGCCCTGATGCCAATGAAGATGACCTTGCCCATCGCGGACCAAGGGGTTATGACGAGTTGAACCAAGCCCGTAAGGCTGGAAATTTCGGTTGGCCCTTTTTTGTGGCCAACAACAAACCCTATAGGGATTATGACTATTTGGAGGGTACTTCCGGGGAAGCTTTTGACCCGAACAAACCTATCAATGATTCAAAGAACAATACAGGCCTCCAAGAATTACCTCCGGCCCACGGTGCCTTGGTATATTACCCATATGCAGCGTCTCAGGATTTTCCTCAAGTAGCGACTGGGGGAAGAAATGCTATGGCAGGGCCTACCTATTATTCGGATCTTTATCCCAATGGGGGTGGCCTACCTTCGTATTATGATGATAAAGTACTGGTCTATGATTGGATGCGGGGTTGGATGAAGGCCATCACCCTTTTTGAAGATGGTACATTCAATAAAATGGAACCGTTCGCATCGGATATTGAACTCAATAACCTCATCGATATGGAGATGGGTCCAGACGGACGCGTTTATCTTTTGGAATACGGGAGTGGATGGTTTCAGCAAAACAAGGATTCGGGATTGGGATACATTGAATATAATGGTGGCAATAGGCCCCCCTTGATTACCAATTTTACCAGTGATAAGACTTCTGGGAGGTTGCCCCTTACCGTTACTTTGAAGGTCGAAGCCACGGATCGGGAAAACGACGCGATACGGTATAAATGGGATTTTGGTAACGGAGAGACATTAACAACCGATACCCCAGAGCTTTCGCATACCTTTAGGGAACCAGGGGAATACAAGATGACTGTTGAGGTGCAGGATGAAGGGAATAAATCGGCAAGGAGTGAAATTATTGCCATAGTTGCCGGCAATACAAGACCAGAGGTTACCATTGACCTAAATGGAGGTAATTCTACTTTCTTTTTTAAAGGGGTGCCAGTGAAGTATAAGGTTCAGGTAACCGATGAGGATGGGGGGGCAATCAGCACTTCCAATATTTTCGTATCCGTCGATTATTTAGCCGGAATGGATAAGGTGAATATGTCCCAAGGACATCAACAAGTTTCAGCAACGGTAATGGGCAAGGCCTTGACGCAGACAATGGACTGTAAGGCTTGCCATAAGGAAATAGGGATTTCCATTGGTCCTGAATACAAAGCAGTGGCAGAAAAATATAAGGATGATCCCAAAGCAATGGGGTATTTGCAAAAAAAGATTTTATCAGGAGGTTCCGGGGTATGGGGTGAGGTCGTGATGCCGGCCCACCCGAATATCACGGAAGATGAGACGCGCCAAATAGTGCAATACATCCAATCCTTGGTGACAGGGAGCGAAAGAAGTAAATCCTTACCTCCATCGGGCAGTATTTACCCTAATCCCTCGATCGATGATAACGTAATGGTGATTACTGGAAGCTATACCGATGAAGGTGAAGAAAATGTATCACCTTTGACAGGTTCAAGTTCGGTGGTCCTCCAGAGTAATACAGTACCCTTTTCAACCAAAACCAAGACCAAAGGATTCAATCCTATTAGCTATGGAGGTCAAAATTTATTGATGACCCCAAAGGATGAAGGCTGGTTTATTCTTGAGAATATAGATTTAAAAGGGATAAAGAGGGTTTATATAACTGCCGGTTGGCAAGAACCACCAAAGGCTCCTGTACATTTTGAAATGCGATTAAATGCAGTGGACGGAAACCTATTGGGAACAGGTACCCTTTCAATTCCGGAATCAGGACAATCCGGTGCTGAAATAACCATTCCCATGATTGCACCCATAGATGTCAAGGCAGATGAAATCTATTTCATTCATAAGCCCAAAGATGGTGAGGATAGGGGGGAAGCCCCATTCGTATTGACCAACGTAAGGTTCGATGGAAAATAATGAACAGATATCATTGAAAAAAGGGAAGATACCCAAGTGTCATCCCTTTTTTTATTTGCTTTCAATCGTATTGCCGCTTTCGTCTAGGTTTAGGTAGGGATTAAAGGCGATTTCCCAAAGATTATCATCAAGATCCGCAATGTAACCACTATAACCTCCCCAGAACACCTCTTCGGGGGCTTTGATAATCTTTACACCATGTTGCCTGTAGTATTCGAACAAGGTGTCAACTTCTTCCTTACTTCTGGTATTATATGCAAGTGTGAAGCCCTTGAATCCACTTCCTTCTGGGCTAACCTGAGCGTCTTCGGCAAGTTTTTCCCTGGGATAAAGGGATAAAAGAAATCCATTTAATTGAAAGAATGAAATGAATTCGTTGCTAGAATCCATTGATTTCCATCCAAACTTATCGATGTAGAAATTGGTCGATGCCTGGAGATCCTTGACCCCAAGACCTATAATCGTCGCTCTCTGTTCCATAGAAATGGGTATTAAAATTCAGTTATTTTCAAGATACTCCCTAAGCGATTTTCCCAAAAGATAATTCCAGCCCTCGACCGCACTTTCCCTAGCAAATTCAGGAATATCATCGGGAAAATCCTCTAGAACCGTCGTGCTTAGCCGCAATAGGTTGCTATTCCCTTTTTCTAAAAGTTTAAATACTACCAATGAATCACCGGGATATTCTTTATAGCGCCATTTATATTCTAGCTTTTCAAAGGGGACCACCTTCGTGATTTCCCATAGGTGGGTGAACGTTCTATCTTCTGACTGAACGGCAAAACTGGTCTTAAAACCGACCTTGGGTTCAAATTCTGGGATATTCCCAAAAAACCATTCCCGCATCTTATGGACATTGGTAATGGCCGACCACACTTTTTCTACACTGCATTTAAAGGAATTATCTACGACTATGGGGTCATCTGAAACGTTCATTCGTCTTGCTTTAATGTTGCTTTGTACTATTTACCTCCATACAACTTATAAACCTCCGAACCTGCACTTAGGAAAGCCCCAGTACCATAAACTTCTGATTTATCGGGCCAGGCATTACCCGGTGCGGCCCCTATCGGTTGTACATAGCCCAACATACCGTCGTCGGTAACATGACCCACCAAAGCGTTCCATCCTTTTTCAACTGCCGCACCATATGTTTTTTTATCAAGAACCCCTTTGTTTATTCCCCAAGCCAAGCCATAGGTGTAAAATGAGGAACCGCTAGTCTCCGGAGTGGGGTAATATTCTTGGCCCAATAAGCTCATGGCCCAATGCCCTTGGGGAGTTTGAATTTGAAGCAATTTTTTGGCCATTTTTTTGTAAATCTTCAGAAAATACTTGTATTCTTTGCTATTTGGATCTAACTCATCCATAATATTCGAAAGTCCAGCAAAGACCCACCCATTACCCCTAGACCAGAAAATTTTGGTACCATGGTCCAATTTGCCCATGAAACTTTGGTCACGGTAATAGAGGTGTTCCTTTTCATCGAAAAGAAAATCTGTTGTGGCTTTAAATTCCTTCACCATAAAATCCAGGTACCTTTTATCGCCCGACAAGTTGTACAATTTCGCCCATACCGGTGGGGACATAAATAGGGCGTCGCACCAGTTCCAACGCGATTGATTGTCGGGGTTGTCCCAGTCTAACGATGTTCTGGCGGGGTGGTGCATGATGAAATTGAATTGTTCCTTGGTTGGTTCCAACATTTTTTCATCTTTGTACATCCGATAGAGTTCAATATACATTTGGCCTACGGTATGGTCATCGGCATGGTATTTTCGCCTATGCAATTGCCAATCATATTTTTCCCCAAGGTCTTTCAACCATAGGTAATAAGTATCATCATCGGCCATCGCGGCCCATTTTACCATACCCACATATAAGGCCCCATTGGTCCAGTCCAAAGGGTGATGGGGTTCTTTTTGATTGCTGTACAGATCGGAATAATGCGCTATCTGCCAATCGGCCACCCGTTTCATTACCTGTTTTACTTCTGCCGGTTTAATATCTTGCGCCTGTGATACTATTGTCATTAAAGCGATACCATGGACGATAAAGCGCTGTATTGTTTTCATTAGGAATGTATATTTTGGTTTTTTATGTGTAAGGTACCTCTAAGATAGGGCTCTGAAAATCATTGGAAAATAATTTTATGAAAATAAAATAGCATAGAGCATAGTAGGATTCAAAATTAAGTGTAGGATTTGAGATTCTAATAAGGCGGACTAAAATGGGTTATAAAAACAACCCTCTGTTCAGTACATCCCTTTGGCATCTATCCAATCGGGATATTAAAAAATTAAAAAGCATGATAAATGTTAGCTTTTGAGTGGATAATTAACGATAGTTTTGCTATATCAAAAACCAAGTTATGATTACTGAAAAAGCCTGTATCGTTTGTAAGAAATCTTCGAGTGAAACCCCGGTGACCAAGTTCTACCATAAGGAAAGTGAATTTTATATCTGTCCCCAACATATCCCTATTTTGATCCATAACCCACAGGATTTGGTGGGATTATTGGACGGTGCTGATAAGTTACAGGGCGGGTAGTCCGTGCACCAGTACGAAAGCTTGACCTGATAAACGTTTTTCAGATTACGTAATCAATTGTCTTCCATTAGCATCTTTGGCTAATTCGAAATAAGCAACAGCCTCTTTCGATTCATAATCGTCTCCTTGTGTATGATCTGATCACTAAGGCACAATAATGAATATGTAAAGGAAAAGAGGTGCATTTTAATGCTCTGACTTTTCGGTTTATCATTCTTTTGTTACCCTAAACTTATTCTCTCTGTACATTTTATGTTCGATGACTTGAGATGGCATTTCGATTTTATTCTGGTCGAGAATTTGTTTCACATCGGTTATTACCTTACTTCTTATATTATGACCTAGATAGCTGTCAGGTAATTTTTTATTCACTAAAATATCAACCCAAAATAGAACTTGTAGGTCAGTCGTAAACTCTCCCAATTCAAGAACAATAACATTTGGCACAGGGTTTTTTAAAATTTGCTTATTACTTCTTAAATAATCGATGATTAAATCACGTGTTCGGTTAATATCGCTCTCTGGAGCAATACCGATCATAAAGTTTATTCGTAAGTTCCCATCTTTGGTATAGTTGATAAGTGTATTCTTAATAATTGATGAATTTGGTATGTAAATATCTTTACCCTCAACATTTCTTAAATGTGTCGTTCTTAAGTCAAGACCTTTCACATTTCCCTTAAATCCATCAATTTCAATAATATCACCTATTTCAAAAGGTCGTTTCAGTGCTAGAATAATTCCGGCTAAAAAATTCTCACCGATGTCTTTAAATGCAAATCCAAAAATAATGGCGCTTATCCCAGCTCCAGCAATTAAACTACTGGCAACCCCTCCAAATCCCACAATGTTCAAAGCGATGATGATTCCGAAGATATAGAATGACCATTTGGACGCTTCCGCAATAAAAGTAGAGACAATGCTATCTTTCCATTTTATTTGAATTCTTTTTCCAATAAAAATGTAAACCAGTTTTCCGAGAATAATAAAAAGTATTAATACTATGATTCCCGTTAGTATATTGGGTATCATAGCGCTGATATCCCCGTAAAAGTCATCGAATATTTTACCTAAATCAATTTTCATGGATTCGCGTTTGTCAAATTTTACACAAAGTTTCAAAGATACGTTCGTAGAAATAACGTTTCTTTACGATTAACCTCATTTACATAAATTTGCTTTATGTAAGATACATGGTTTTCCATAAGCGAAAGAGTTTTCAGGGATATCCTGAATTTCGGTACTTTCAACACCTATGATTAAATTTTTTTCAATGTTTATATGATCCTTACCCGCAGTCCTAGAACCAATCATAGTATAAGTGAAAATTTCAACAAAACTATTTTGAGTTACGCCAGGATTAATCGTCACAAAACCACCGATTTTAAAATGATGACCAATATTCCAATTCCTTTTCATAGTAACATAAAATCCAATTTAGGAACGAGCAGCAATTGTTGTTAAAGGCTTTAACCGCAAACCATAATTCAGCTTTACCGAACTAGAACCATAGGATGTTGGATGTATCAAATATGAAAATTACTTATCCTCCCATTGAATCAGTCCTTTAAAAGTGTTATAGACTATAGACCAATTGCTTGTGCCCTAAAATGAAATATTGACAAACGGAATCACTGGACTTGAATAAACACTCTCATCTTCGTTATATAACATATTGAATTTGGCGCCGACTGATATTTTATCCGTAACATTAAATCCTGCCCCTACGAATAATGCTGAATCCCAATAGCTATTTTTGCTATCATCGATCTCCGTTTTAGTGGATACCCGTAATTGGGCAAATTCCAGTAATGTCATTATTTTTTGGGACGGTCTATACTGAAAAAAGGTATTTGCCCCATAAGTTGTTGTGTTCTGAATGTTTTTAATTGAGAGATAATTCCATTGGACCCCTAATCCGAAAGCAACTTTATCGCTAACGTTATATGTTAAATTTGGAGATAAACCTAATGTCGTTCCTCCAACAAAATTAAGTCCAAATCCACATCCAAATTGTAGTCTTTTTGGTTCTTTTAAAGTTAAGGTATCTATTTCCCCACTAGTAATGGTATCATTCGTTATTTGTGAAAAAACCACTTGACTGAATACAAATATTCCTACTAAAGCTATCGATTTGGATATTAATTTAATTTTCCCCATGTTTATTTTGTGTTTTTTTTATTAATCGTTGTCCATAACGGTTCGGCCATAATCGCACTTTGGACGCCATCTACGGAGCAGTGGGCGGGTTGGTGCGATTGAATACGGGATTTTTCCACGCGAATTAAAACCAAGGCATAAAAATAAGGATTTCCGTCTAAGAATACCGAAACTTTTACAAAGGAGTGTCGAACAGGAACAAACTTATGATGCCGGATTAATGTTAAAGTACATATTTGCCGACCATAGCTTTTATAGCATATGGAATGCTATTTGCAAATGACAATTTATTTACCTTTTCGAATTGGTTATTTATGATTTAGTTTCGTTTTTCAGTTATTTTACGGTCAGCTGACTGTGTTCAAACTTTTGGTATATGATGCATGGCCACCTAAGTTATGCGTTCGTGGATAGTCCTAGCAACTTTGTTTTAATTCGCTGATATCCATAAAGGAGCTCCATCTTCCCATTTATTATGGGTAAGCCGAATCTGCTCCCCATCCTCAAGTCGAATTGCCGTGATTTCTCCATACATCTGTGGACTGAATATATAGGATTGTACTAATGGTTGTTCATCATTAATACCATACTCCTCAGTTGAGAATATTAGCCACTTCCCATCTGGTGAAAAATGCGGATGCCCTTCTTGCCCCTTGTAGGTTGTTATTTGTTTGGGTTCGCTCCAACTGTTATCCGCAGTTCTATTAGAAATGAATATATCCATCGTTTTCACCACTCCATTTATATCTGTTCCATTCACATCAGAACAGAAAGCAATCTTTTTACCATCATGTGAAATGACTGGAAAATTCTCTTTTGCTGGGCTGTTCGTCAGATTGGTCAAAGTTTTATCTTCCTTGATAAAAATATCCATCGTGCCAGTTCTACCACTTCTGAATACCATAGAGGAATTGTCCTTTGAAAAATCGGCAAAGCCATTATTACTATCAAGATCTGTTATCCTTTCCAAGGTTTTATCCTTAAGATGGTACCGATATACGCATCCTTGAACATTAGGGTCAGTTCTGAAACCACCAACAGAAAATTGAAGATAGTCCCCATCAGGTGTGAATTTGGTATCAATTATTCTGATTAGTAGTGGATTTAAATTTGGGTCAGGTTCGAATTTAAAAAGGTGAGTCACCTCTTTGGTGGTGTAGTCAACCGAAAAAAAGTCTGGTTGAACATTAAAAAATGAAGAGCAGAACATAGCTACATAAGCCATAATCAAACCGTTTACAGCAAACATTAAGAAATAGTGCTTGTATAGAGGTGCAATGTGCTTGTTCGCAGCTTTACGCTTTTTATAGAGGTATCTAGCCGATAGCCCAAGTAGAGCTAATAAAACACATAAAATAAGAGCAAACCATCTGACATTGTTAATAGGTAATGCCATCGCTATAAGTTTGTTAAAAACCTGTACACCAATAGCTACCGGTATTAAAACCGCGATAACAGAAAATAACAAATATTTCCAGAAGGGAATTTCTTTTCTTTTCTTAATGCTATTAACCACGCCTAAAATCAACCAAACAATAGCAAAGAGTGGGAGTAAGGCAAGAAGAAAAGCATAAGGAGTTATCAAGTCTTCAGGGCCTCTTGCAGGTGAATAATCGTAGATTATTTCGTTTCCGTTAATTGAAGGAGGGGCAGCAAATGCCCTTCTCACACCAATTAAGTCAATTGTTCTGTCGATTAGCATGGCCGTCTCAGGACCGTTTTTGACCACTAGGTCTCCTTCGAAGCCCGCTTTATTTTGATTTGTTTCTAAAGGCTTTTTACCCCCATGAAAAACCATGAGGCCATCGAAGTGATAATCAATATTGAACATATCCAAATCCTGTACCAATGTCGAATCAATTACTTTGGTTTCGGTATCAAATCCGAGTATTGAGAACGCCTTGTTGTCGTCGTTCAAGTTTGTAAATAAAAGGGTGTTTTCGGAAGTAAGAAGCGGTGAAAAACAACTAAATCCATCAGGGGAAATAGCCTCCTGTCCTTCACCATTTAGCGTCATTTTAAAAAGGGAGGGAGGACCATTTCTATTACTGTAGAAATAAATTTCATTATCATCCATAGACCAGCTCGGACTGCCATCCCAACCTTCTGATTCTGTTAAGCGCGTTGCCTTTCCGCCATTGGCAGGTATGGTATAAATATCCCCGGTTCGCTGCATTGCAAAAGCGAAAAATGGATGTGGTTTAATAGGATGATCTCGGTCGCTTGAAAAAGCTATGGTCTTCCCATCATTGGAATACTTTGGCCTAAAATCGCCAGCAGCATTATTAGTCAGGTTTTGTGCTTGGGAAACATCCAAAGTATCGATTGGGTGAAATGGAAGTTTGTAAATATCGGCATTGCCCTCATGGGTTGAAACAAAAGCAATCCATTTACCATCAGGTGAAAAATCAATTTGATCTTGCATTGAATTACTACTTACCAAAAGCCTTGGCAAAGTATCACCTTCTATGTTCTTTATAAATAGTTGTGGAGGCCCATTTCTTTCTGAAGTAAAAACTACCCATTCTCCATCAGGGCTTATTTTAGCATCATAATCCAGGCTTTCATGATTGGTAAAAGCTGAGAAGTTCTTCCCATTGTCTTTAGATAGATGAATGTCCCAGCCTTCAGGTCGAAATGATGAATAAAATATTTTATCGTTTGATTGGGAGAACAGTGTCGGAGGTATACCCCAAAATAACATCGATATCAGAAGTATTTTTTTCATCATGATTTTAGTTGTTAATGGTTCGGCTATGCGCAGTAACCATAAGGGTATTGCGTATAGGTTTTATTGTGGCGCGTTTTCCGTTTATGTTACTTTCTGTGCTTCAATTGAAACGTCTGGGTCTGTTATTTTCATAGAGTGTACAATATTGGCTTGGATATCAAAGGTGATTTCAACACTAGGTGCGCCATTATAAATAAATTTGTTGTCCCCTATTTTGTACAATGCCCCACCGAATTCACCAAGTGGACCGAGAGAAAGGAGTTTTCTCATATTGATATCAATGGTAAATCCCTCTTTTTCACCATCACCGTACTTGTAGTTGCCTAAGTATTTTTTTTGTTCTTCGGTACTAACATCTATGTAATTGTCACGGCTCGCGTTCCCTAGTTCTGTCAAGTAAGCGATGGTTTCTTCAAGGCCTTTAATTTCGGTTACGGACATGCTGTCTTTCATGCGTTCCCCAGCATACGCATGATCCAGAAGACTTATGCCATGTGGTCCTGTTACTTTTTGGATTCCAGGCAAGGCTTTAATTGCTGACTTAACGACATTTAAATGTCCGAGCATAGCAAATGTAAAAAGTGTCGGTCTTGCACCTTTGCTAATCAAATAAAGAGCTATATCCCTTCTGCCAACATGTGAAGCAGCCCCAATCGCTGATTCAAAATCTCCGAAACGCCATTCCCAAACCGACCTTGAAAGTTCAGGCCTTTTATCTACTAATTCTTTGACACGATCTAGGTCGAAATGGGATTTACCCACAACTTCAGCAATGATTTTAGGATCAATATTTGGGAAGTGTTCTGGTAACTTCCCGTTCGCCAATGAATTTGGTAGCCAAGTCGATTTATGATTTGCATATATCAGGTTTGGAAAGGATAAACCAAGCATTGCTAATGAATATGTTTTAAGTGCCGCTCTTCTATCCATATTTTACCTTTTTGTGATTTAGTTCCCTTTATTTGTGCCACAACGACCTGCTAAACACGACTGAGACAGCAGTGTTTGAGTTGATGCAGTGGTTTGATTTCTAATGGAATATAGCAAAATCCATTGACAATCTTTTGAAAATCCGATAGATGTTATAGGATTGGTGTCAACCATAAGTTTGCCAAGAAGGCGGCAATAGCCACGGCATCATGCGGTATTGGGATTAAAAATTAAGGGGCTTATTGCTTTTGGGGTTGGAGTGCGCAGCACGAAGCAACAAAAGTCAGCTTTGGCTGTTTCGAGCATAGTGATCACACCACGGATGTAAAGCAGACTAATTAATGTTCTCTAAGGTCTCGGCTGTTCCCCGTTGCTTTGAAAGTCCAAAAAAGATCAGGATTGTATCTTTAAATCCTAAGAAAATAAATCAAGACTAGCCTAAGAGCAAGGTAGTGTATAGCATTCTTGTATGTGGATTTATTTTTTTACTAATTCTACCCTACGATTTAATTTTTTGCCATCTTCAGTTGCATTGGATGCTAGAGGGGCCAGTGGTCCTACGCCTTCGGCA
The DNA here is from genome assembly GCF_014610845.1 of Maribacter arenosus. Classification (GTDB taxonomy): domain Bacteria; phylum Bacteroidota; class Bacteroidia; order Flavobacteriales; family Flavobacteriaceae; genus Maribacter_A; species Maribacter_A arenosus. The sequence goes on from NZ_JABTCG010000001.1 coordinate 315,751, forward strand.
AACAATCTTTTTTCTGGAATGCCATACTTTTTTTGTAGTTCCTCTTGTATTGCCTTTGCCCTTGCTAAAGATAACTGACTATTTAATTCAAATGAACCATCTGAATCGGTATGGCCAACTACCCAACAATTTATAGAAGGATTATCTTTAAGGTAATTGGCTATTTGCATCAATGCGGGTTCAGATTCCTCTTTGATAATCGATTTTCCAGGATCAAAATAAATTCCATAAAGTGCAATTTTTCCATCTATTTCCAACTTGTTTTTTATCAGCTTACTATCAATGACGATATCCTGGCGCATTTTTTCTTGTTCAATTATTATCAAAGTATAGGATTTGCCAGATATTGCAGTTTTCACCTGCACCCAAATTTCTTTTCCATTACTTGTCTCAAAACTATAATATCCGTGTTCAGAATTATGCCTTTCAAATAATATTCTACCTCCTGCTTTTTTGATTGCGCTTGAGTAATTCCTTAGAATTTGGAGCCTTGTAGGAAATTCATAATTAGTAACGTCTCTATTGTTATGACTGTATTCTATAACAAATTTCCTGCCTTCGACCATATGATATTCGTTATCATAATAGAATTTTTGAGCGTCAAATTCGCTTTCAGCATACCTGATAATAGAATAATCAGGTAGTCTTTCCAATAATGGGTAATCCTTGCTGTTTTTTACATCAGTTTGAGCAGTGATGCTCGCAAAAACAAAAGTAAATATGAGTAGAAAATAAGGTTTTAGCATAGTACGTCTAAATTTTTGAAATCTAATTCACTTATTTAACAATGTAAATGAATCTATAATAATAATTATAAAAAAAATAAGTAACAAAACCAGCCCTATAGGAACTGTGTAAAACATCAGCCAGGGTAGTGCTGCCCAAAAACAGTTTGCCTCATTACAAGCTTGGTCAGTAAAAAGTTCGGATAAGCTTCCTCCAATCAAACCAACTATCAATGGTGAAAATAAAAAAAGTATAATAATTAATATCCATAACGGAAACCTGGTTATATAGTGTTTTTTATCTTTTATGATTAATCCCATAGTTTAATTGTCCTCAATAGCTGTTATTGATATTTTTGATGATGCACAACGGTAAGCTGCGTAGGGTAAGGCAATTAACGTGCCAGTTTTCTCTTAAACCTTATTAATGTTCGTGCAGGATGCAAACCTTAATTTTTATTTCTTGGTAAAATGTAGTCTGCGTTCTCATCGATAATTACCAGAACAAAATCGCTTCCCCTCCCAAGAGACCATGGTTTAAATTCCGGTTGCTCGGTTACATCGAATTTCCCTATTTTTTTAGAACTCCCATCTCTTGGATTATACCAATAGGCTACTACTTTTTTCGAATTCAATTTACTTAAATCAGGTGATATGGGTTTGCCCATCGGGGTATAGAGGATCATAAAATCTTTTGCTTTGGCTATGCTTGCAACCATAAAAGTGGAGTCTGTTTTGTTATCATTAACTATGATTGTCTGGTCATTTTCCATTTGTTGCCAAGGAAATGATTCAAAAAGATTTTTCATATAGTGCAGTTGCTTTGATCCCGGAAGATTTAGGGCCTCTTTCCAATTTGTTCTTGACCCATTTACTGGATCTCTATCCGGGGCAAACATTTGCCAGATATCGTGGCAGCCATAAGTATATCCGGCAGCACCAGCGAGCATTGACCAATATGCCGATACCCTAACATCGGAATCATCCAACCAACCATATAATTCCCCATTAAAACGATTAGGATGATTCTCATAACGAGGTTCACTATTAATTACAGGTCTGATTGGAGAAATTGAACGGGCTTTCCAAACGTATTCAAAATCTTTGTCCAATCTACTATGCGACATTTGGAACATATCAAAATCAAGCCACCCATCATTGTTAAAATAGTCACTTGCTAGGGCTAAGCCTGATGTATGATAAGTTATCAAATGAGTCGTGTCATAATTTTTCAGCCCTTTTACCATAGCCCTTATAATTTCAAAGTCTTCGTCATCTTTGGGCCATCGGTCACCACCAGGAATCCAAATAATGTTTGATTTTCCGGCATAGCGTTTTGCAAGAATTTCACCATATACTTTTGCGTTTTCAGGGTTAAAGACTTCCGGACCCACCCCCCAGGCTTTATGGAATTTGTCTCCCCAAGTGGGTAATAGCCCAATATATAAGCCTAGTTCGGCGGCTTTATCGATTACATAATCAACATGTTGAAAATAAGCTTCGTTAATCTGGGTGGGATCGTTGTTGACCAAAGGTTTTTGTCCATATGAATTCGGGATGTTCAAACCATCGAGTTCTGCAAGAATTACAGTCTGAATTATGGTAAAGCCTTTATTTTTTCTATCACCTAGATATAGATCTACTTCCTCACGGGTTGAACGATGGATGAGCTCCCAGGCCGTGCCTCCCAACCAAAAGAAAGATTGCCCTTTTTCTGTCACTAAATACTTATGATCATCACTGATTTTTAAAATTGGCAACTCCTGTCCGTAAATTGTAGAAGATAGGCATAGGATTATCAAAATATTTCGTAGGTATCTCAAAATCGGAATAGTTCTATTTTTAAATATTTGATTACGGTTTGGCCAAGGTTTCGATACGTAATGGTACACGATTATCATTAGGCCGTGACCATAAATTTAGCAAAAAGGCTTGAAATTCCGATTAGAAAATCCGCCCTAATACATTATTCATGGTGTTGGCTATGGATTTTTCACTATGTGTATAATCGATACAAGATGTTAGAATACCGTAATGATCATTAAAATCGGGCATTTTAAACATAATGTAATGTAAATGACTCCATAGGCAGCTAATATTGGGTGTAAGATTAGGTTCGTTTTAAGAAGCGTAAAGTATTCATAGTTATATAGAAAAAGCGCAAGTTTTAAAATCTTGCGCTTTGTGAGCTAAATTTCATATGCATTATTATCTATTGGTTTTTAATTTAAGGCCTTATTCTTCAGTCTCATCTAGGACTACAGGCGCCCCTAAGGCCGACTTGGTCAATTCAATGATTCCAGTTCTGTCGTAGTAAAATAGTACATGGCTTATTTTCTTATTCTCATCAAACATAAAGACGGAATGTTGTCTGACAGAAGTCGATTTATCCTGAATAGAAATTGTAATATCAGTATAGGCAAGTACACCAGTACCGACCAATTTATAATAATTTGATGGTGTGTTTACTTTAAGAGGCAACAATGTATTATTTGTAAAAGTCATTTGCCCTCCAGTGGTCTCCTTCCAGTTTTTCCACCATGTAATTAGTTCTTCTTTACCCTTAATAGAATGACGGGTTTCAGAGTTCCCATCAGGCCAGAACCAAACTATGTCATCAGCTAAATAGTCTTCCCATGTTTCTAAATCGAATTCGGACAATAGGTCAAATGTTTTCTGAACAATATCAGCATATTCTTGGGAAGCTGCTTCCAACATCGGGACTTCTTTTTCTGCCATAGCAGCATCTTCTTTCTTGGTTTCGGCGCAACTCGCTATAAGTAGCGCGCAAAAAATAAATCCTGTTTTCAGGGTGTTGAGGTTGAATAGTGTTTTCATTTGGTTGTTTTTTTGTTGATTAATAACTATTTAAAGATATTAAAATAAACTTTATATTGAAGTTTGACGCTTGTGTACGACACTTCGCCTATGGCTTATGGTTGTTTAAGAAGCATTTTTTTCTCTGCCCGAGAGTAACTTGGCAAAGAGACAAAAACTTGAATTTAACATCTCGCCAGCCATAAATAATATGCATGGTCGTGTCTAGTCCTTTTTATTATTTAATGTCATAGGTCAGAATTCTTAGTCCTTCGTCAAATATTTCAGTTTCTAGTAATTTCCACTTTACTTTTTTAGTCGATTTGCCGAAGAGCCTTATTCCTTCTCCGAGTATAATTGGATTCAACTTTAATTTCAATTGGTCAATTAGTCCGTTGTTCAAAAGCCAACCCGCAAACTCTCCACCGCCACATAAGTAAATGTCAGTGTCGGCAGCGTTTTTTATTTCTTTTACCCGGGCGATTGATTTTGGCTCTACATGGATTTTTTTCGCTATTTTTTCAATTTTCAAAGAGTCGGAAAATATGAAATGTTCCATATGGGGATATGCAGGTTGACCTGGTTCGAGTCCATATTGATATCCAAATTCATAAGTTCTGCGCCCCATAATCACCGTCTTAAAATTTTTTAAGTCAGATAAATATTTATCAACTCCATTTCCGCCTGCCACAAAGTCGCTTATATCATCATTAGGTCCTGCAATGAAACCGTCAATTGAACTTGCCACGTAGTAAATAATTTTTGACATTATTTTATCTTCTTTGCATTAGCCACAATCGTTCGGCTAAGGTTTGTTGTTTGGGATAGCAATTAACTTTGTACGTCTGCCTGCATAATTGCGGTATGTAAACCGTGTAAGGAAGGTTCAAACCAAACTGAAAATCCGCTTGGATTTTCAGAAGTAGGTGACAAGAAGTGATTACTTTTAGCCAATGTGGTGTTTGGTTATTTTTCTCCCATGTGTTTTTTGTAGAATTTCCAGACTTCTTTAGCTACATTTCTTCCTAATTCCAGTCCTGCAACATTATCAGCTTGAATGTGATATCCACCCAAAACTCTTGAAATTCCTGCCATTTCCGCTGTTTCGGTAAAAGTTGGAAATTCCAATGTGATCGTATCTCCCAAATTATCCGGTTCGGTCATCGCTCCCGCGACTAATTGGGCCTTCGAACCAAATTCATCACTTCCTGTCCAAATTTTTAAAGCCTCAGCACATCCTCCACTTATGGTACTATGTCCTGAAACATAACTTGGAAAGGGCGGACACAAGAATGTTTTTGGCGAATAAGGTCTCCATTGTTTGCCGTCCATTTCAATCATTCCTTTTCCTTCTCCTCCCCAAGCTTTTATTTTTTGGTTGTCATAATATTCGTGAACCAAGGCATATGGTCTTGCATAATCATAGAACATTTTGGAGTCCCAAGATGCGATAAATGCATCCATAGCCACAACTTGATTGTAGAAATACATCTTTACATCTTGGTCAAGTGTATGATTATCCCGCCTAGAAACGTCTTGGGCAAACTTTAACCAATGTCCAGCTTGTTGTACAGATTGAGGACCATCACGCATAAATTCAACCAATGCTTTTTGATAATCTGTTAAATTCGCCTGCATTTCGATTACTTCCCGCACTTCGTTCTCTAATTGTTTAGAACCTATCATTGGTGGCGGGCCTGGTCTGAATTGGTCTCCGGATTTTAAAGCAATTGGTTTAACCCTGTTCCAGTAAGGTGTTAAGCATCCTGGGGCAAATTTTCCTCCTTTGCCGTCCGAAAAGTATTTTGGTTGCCAACGATTTGGGTCAACATTCTTATCTGCAGAATTAAGAGGCTCATAACCTACATAATTGAAATAAGATTCTCCATTCGATCCTTCTTCCTCTCCGTACTGATTCGCACCATCGCCTTTACGAGCCTTAATTACTGCTTTTGCGGCTAAATTGCCAATCCCTGCTGGCGTTTTTGGGTCTAAACTTTCGTTATTAGGGTCTAAACCCAATTCTCCCATAAAATCTTCAAATAGTTTTTTGTCAGAGTAGTAGTATTCACTCATTGCTCGAAATGCAGCATAGCTAATGGCTATTTCCTTATTCTTTAATGAGCGTTCTTTTTCAGGCCTCCTTTCCACATTTTTTAAATAAACAGGAATTGCTTTTTCGTCATATCGTGACCAAGCATCAAAAACGGCTACGGAAATAAGCCCTAAATAGCGAGATGTAATTGTAGGTCTCGGCTGAAATCGTTCAGTATCATTTGCCGTTGCTTTCAACGCCATTTCCCCCCATTTGTAGGCAACATTATTTATACCAGTTGGTTCCTTTTCATTTCCGATTTCCTTTGTTTTAGTACTATCCTTGCATCCGAGAACAACAAATAGTAGTAGTGTGATTAAGTAAATTCTATTCATGCTTAGTCTTTTTGTAATAGAAGGACATTTACAAGTTGGTTTAAAAGGTCGTTAGAGTATATTGCTTTTATATATTGTTAATTTACAAATTCTCTTTTAATTCAATTAGTACGGTCACACCGTTTTGGGTTACTAAATTCGTTTGTAGATAAGCGACCATTCTCTTGCCATCTGGACTAAAGCTAACATCGGCAGCGACAATCATTTTATTTTTCCAGGTTGGCAATGAAGGATTATTCCAGTCCGTAATGGAAACCTTACCACTGCCGTCCGGATTCATACTCCAGTAGTCGGTGCCGCTCTTGTTTTGCGCACCACTCATCCAAACTATTTTATTACCATTGGGAGCATACAAGGCATGTTCATTCCATTTGCCGTCCGCGAGAAGCTCCAAGCGGTCTTGAGGGATATCGTAACTATAGACATTGGCTAGAAATGGCTTATTGAATGCAAAGGATGATGTAAATAGCAGTTTTTTGCCATCTGGGGAAAGGCCATGATTTTCGTACCATCCGGGTTTTCCTGGCTCATACGATTTGGTGTTGGAAAGGACGGGCTTTTCACTGTCGAATTTGAAGTCAGCTACCTGGATTTTCCACTTGCCGTATCCATAGGAGCCATTTGGTGCTTCATACATCTCGCCCCAGGTAAGTTTCTTTCCGTCATGCGAGAAATGTGGGTGCAAAACGCCACTGGCTTCGGTCTCGGGAGTTTGTCTTAAAAGAAAGCAGCGCTTTGTAGCGAATTCCATCAACCATAGATCCGAATGCCTTCCAAAGCCAGGTGTGGCAGCCAAGTCACGCCCCGGTCTTCCCTGATTCTTTAATTTCTGTACTTGAAAGACAATATACTTCCCGGAAGGATGCCATTCTGGCTGGCCAATGTGCCCCTTACCCAAAACCTTGCTCTGATCGCAGGTAAGACATTGCTCATTGCTCCCATCGGGCCGAACCATGTATATATCGTAATACCCATCATCACTTTTTCGGTCCATAAGGATAATATCACCTTTTGGAGACCAGCTTACACGCCCACCATTGTCGTTTAGCACTGAAATACTCTTTGCTCTGCTCTTCGGTGATTCTACTGAGCCAAGGATTTGCTGCAATTCCGGACTAAGTGCAGCATTGCCGTTACCTGAGCCCGTGGTTGGTTTAGTTGGCGTGCATGCTATAAATACTAAACTAACGAATGCTATAATTCGAAGAAATTGGTTCATAGGTTGTATTTTTATTGATGGTACAGTTAAATTTATCTCCTTTAGTTTATTTAGACGATTTATTCGACTAGATGTTACTTTAAGAATTGATAGGTTTATAAATTATTACAACGTATTTGAGTATGAATAGTTGCACGAAATCAGTTATGATTTATCGATGAGTGAATATACGAAATGAGAAAAACCCATACATTTACCCAACTAGTATAGCAATTAATTATACACCTTTCAAGTCATAGTAGTTTTCCAACCAAGTTTATTTGCCAAATTCTCTTCAAGCTCCTCAACCGTATTGCCAAATCACTATTTATTTATAGCATTTCTACATCTGTGCTTACTCAAAAATGGACTTGACTAAGATTTGTAGGACGAGCAGGGTTTACCAGCCTTTCGACAGTGGATCGAGTAATTGTACGATAGACGATGGAAGAGGGGATTCTGGCAGTTTATGTAGCACATCGGCGTATTCGCGCTCCTGAAAACCTATGGCCGCATTCCAATAAAGCTGTGCCGCGCTTCCATTACTGTGGGGCCGAAGTTGCCTAATAGGCCATTCTTTCTCCCCGAGAATAAATGGTGTCATATAGTCCACTGCGAGCCTTATGCTCCGGCCTTCCAAACTGCGATAGGCAAAAAGGTCGTAGTCGAGATGGCGACCAAGACGGGCAACAGTAATTAGAGCCCGGGCATTGTAAATACTGTAGTTTAGCGACCGTGTACGGATGAGCTCCTGTGGTTGGCGTCCATCGATGAAGACTTGGGAAAATATGCGTACAGGCATGCCGTCAAGTTGTTTGCGCGCTAAATCAAAGTTTTCGCCATAGAGCGCGTAAAGAATGAGTTGGGCGTTATACCAAGTGCCATGGTTGTTTGGTTGCATGGACTCTTCGATACCTGTAGGGCTTTCCACCATCCAAGTTGCGAATTGGCTAAACCAATTGCGCAATGCGTTTGCGTCTATTGTTGTCCACCCTGGATAAGATTCCAGTAGAATCGCGCAATCGATCACCCAGCGCATACGCCATGCCTCTAGGACCCCCGATGGGCTGTTATAACTGTGACCACGGCGTTTCTGCCCGAATTGCACATTGGGATTCATTTTCGTTGCAGGAGCGATGAACCATGCGCGAAGTTGCTCAACAGCGCTTTCCGCATAGCGTTCGTCACCGGTGAAATACCAAGCGGGTACCAGCGATGTGACTCTATCAACCATGGCTTCGATACGTGAGACGTCTGAAGTATTGCGATCAGGATTTACTTCTCCGTCGCGCCAAATGTAGGGACCATCTGGATTCTCGGGATTCGGCCACCAATAAGGGCTATAGCTGTAGTAGTCGTGCGGGTCTCCGCTCGGCGGTAAAGCTCCATCCTCTACTACGTTGGCGATAGGTTGCTTAAGCGCGGCATCGGCGTTTTCGATGATTGCTTTCAAAGCTGCAACTAAATTAGGATTGCCTGCTGCAAGCTCTGCTTTTACTCGCAGGAGTTGATTGCCTTGACCAAGTAGCAAAGACGGCGTGGCATCGTCGTCGTTATTTTGAGCGAAGGCGTATGCTGTACCTAGCACCAATGAGAAAGATAGCGAAAGGTAAATGAGACGTAGCTTAAGAAGTATATACATGAAATGAAATTTAATTAACAAGTTCAAATTGAAGATTTAGGTTGATTACGGCTAACGGTTTTGTGTAAGGCTCGATGCGGGAAATCAGCTATGATTTTCCGCTTGATGCCAAACCATTGCCTAAAGTTAAGGATTTCCAGCCTGCCACGCCATAGGCGTGGTCAATGAAATCCGCAGTAATAGAATATAGGTGTTGTTGGCGAACGGTTTTGTTATTTTAATTTCGTCCCTGGCTGCGGCAGGCAGGCGAGTAATAGGTCTATCTGCGTTCTGCTTGTTTTTAAGTTATAAATCTGACTAGTAGTAGGGTAGGGGTCCGTTTTCCTTTTTCCGAGTTCGAAATGTTCGCTAACGTTTCGGGGGGGTTGCGTTCGAGCGGGTTTCGAAGCACAATATTTCAATTTATTACTTCAATTAATTAGAAGGACAAAACTCCAAGTTAACACGTCAACCTACCATACGTATAACCCGTGTTACCTGCTGTGCTTTCTGTTTGGTCGTTGCCTATTAAGTTGATTGTCAGCAGAAAGTCTGTATAGTGACTATATTTGGTTTAAAACTGTTTGTTCAAATTGTGGTATTCAATTTTTGCCATATATGGAAAGTAAGGCAAGATTTCTATAAGTTCCTTCGTCCTGGTCTCGTCAACATTTTGAAAGATTAAAACAGCGTCCTTTTTGGAAACCGAAATAAAAAAGCTCTCTAGGATGTTTTCTTGTTTCCATTGGTTTACGAATTCAATTTCCTTTTTTGGTAATTCAGGATTTGATTTTATCGCCTCAATTCCGCTGTCTGAAAGTGTTATAAAAACCATTACTCTAGTCATGTCTATTTAATTTAGTTACTATTTGTCGCAAAGTTAAACTGGTTGTTGATTACAATAGTCCGAATTTTAGTTTTAGTCAATTTGAGTTTATATCCGAGCAGAAGTAATGGTATCATTTTTTCTATGTCTCTTTTGAATTCGCTGCGTTGTCATAGCATAGAAGGTACCTGTTAGGTATACTAAGTGCCGACCCTATGGGAGGCTTAGGCGTATGATCTTTTGTTATATAACTCATTTTATTTCATTCCATTCATTTCTGAACTTGAAAAAAAGCTAAATATTCAGGTGAGAGACTTTCAATGGGTTTAATTTTAATGCCCTTGAAATATAATTCCGCAGCTTCACTTTGTAATTGTATTTTTCCTTTGGTTAAAGGAACTACCTCCCCATTCCCATTTATATATCTGGAATCCTTCAAGATCATAACCACCTCTCCATTTACAATGTGTAGACTTTTTCCGTTGAAACAAATTAAATCCAAGGTATTTCATTCATCCAGCTTTTTTTCATAATTATTACTGCGTAAACAGTACTTTCCTGCTTCTCCTTTTTCCCCAAAACTTAAAAAATCTTGACTTTCATTTGCCATAGGATTTAAACCTGATTCAGATGCATAGGCACGAATGTCAATTGCTGAAGTTGCTTGGCTCCAAAAATCTCCAGTATGCGCTTCCATGATTTGAAATTCTTGCGACATCATCCATGACCGCCAATGTTCCGCTCCAAATGAGCCAATTGAATGATACAAAATGCCAGAATCTTTTAGAAGATTAAGCCTGGGAATCCATTTTTTATTTCCCCATTTATACTGTAATTGAAAATGGTAATTCCCATATTCTTTTTTACTAGCAAGACAACCATAATATTCACCACTTACTTTAATAATAACTTCGTCGTTTTCTGATATAGTTGTAAAAACGTTATAGTTGGGATTATTCAATCCAATAGGCTCTATTTCATTGCCTGAATCATCAAGAGGAGGGCTGCCATCGTATCCTATTTGGTGTTTGAAACTTAAGTAGGTATCCCATTCTGAGAGATTTTCATCAATTAAATGTGACCATTCAGAATCGTCAGCCTGAATTTGTTTAGGTTTATTGGAACATGAAAAGCAGAAGGTAAGAGTTAAGAAGAAAAGAATAGTTTTGTCAATTTGATTTGCATGCTTGTTTGTCATATTAAAGTATTATTTATTCATTTGTGTCATATAACGTATAGTGTATGCGTAGTGGTGAGTTCGTGAATCTACTCTATCATGACGTTACAAAATTTTGAGCGGGAAAAACACTTTGTGAATCAACTCTACCAGAAATTACGAATATGTTTTATTGTGCCCCGTAATTAAATTCCTTTTCATTCATTCCCTTACTTAGTGGGTATTACTTTTTGAATGGTACCATCCTCATTGTAATATAATTTATCAAAACATATAGATCTGCGAAATGGGTGTGGGCTTCCTTCATGCCCCCAGCCAAATTTCTCCTCTACTTCTGGATGGTTTTTAAAGTACAAGTCAGAATTGTGATAAAACATGTACCATTGCCCTTTGTATTCAACTATGGAATGGTGATTTGTGCCACTGTTCATTCTTTCTAAAATAACTCCTTTATATTCAAAAGGACCTAATGGATTATCGGAAATACAATATTTTATCTCCCCACTTGTTCCAACATATGATAAATAATACTTCTCATTATACTTATGCATCCATGAAGCTTCAAAAAAATCATCTGTTCCTTCTAATAGATGAACTTCACCATCGTATGAAACCATATCTCTATTCAGCTTAATGGCATTAACTACCAACTGCCCCATATATAAATAGGCTTGTTTATCATCGTCAACAAATACGCCTGGATCAATAAAATCCCTATTACAAACTACACCCTTGGTATTCATCGAAATTAGTGGTTTACCCAATGGATCAACAAATGGGCCTGTTGGCTTATCGCTTACGGCAACTCCAATATGATACTGATCGGTTGGAAAATAGAAATAATACTTTTCATTCACTTTTATGCAGTCAGGCGCCCATGCATATTTTTCAGCCCATTTAATATCTTTTATATCTAAGGCTACACCATGGTCGGTCCAGTTTATCATATCCGTAGTTGAATACACATGCCAATCTATCATATCGAACCATTTGGCATTATCCGGATCATGCGATGGGTATACGTATAACGTATCGTTAAACACACGAGCCGAAGGGTCAGCCGTATACATATGCGTAATAAAAGGATTCTGGGCAAAGCTGATATTTCCAATCATAATTATTAAAAAAATGGAACTAAAATAATTCATATGTCTTTTTTTATGCACCACAACGGTTTCGACTATGCGGTTTATGGGTTATTACTATACTTCGCCCGTACCTAACGGTACGTTCGGGCTGGCTTACCTGCCGGTTTACATACCGTAGGTGCAGGCAGCTAAGCCTAAAGTCCGTATTGTTTACAGGCTGTGATGGCAACAGCTTTTTTTCGACCGAGTGAATTACATCTGCTTAAACGATGCGTTTCCATTTCGTAAGGGTAAAAATTCCAGCGGCGTAACACCTGCGTTTGAGTGGTAAGTCCAAACGGGTCTTTCGTTTATAATAATTTCATTACTTCATATAGTCGTTAACTTCAATATAATCATAGTCAGGGGAATCTGTAAAATATTGTCTTAATTGCCAAATGTGTCCTTCCTTAAATTAAAAAATATGCTTTCCCCAGTTGATAATCGTTGGTCGTGTTCCTATTTTGAGTTGGCTTTAGCCCTATGATTCCTATTCTTTTTTATAGGTGAGCATCCAATCGTATAAATCCACTTCAAATCTATCATAAAGTTGATTGTGATCTCTACCTGCCCCATTGTAAGTCGTCGTCCAAGCATCATGCCCTAAAGTAGGATACACGGTTACCCTTGCCTCAATAATTGGGTCAGTGAGGTTAATGGCCTGCACTAAGGGAACGGATCCAAAATTCAGATAAGCCTCAACGGTTGTATCACGAGCGCCATGAAAAGCCCAAATAGGTACTTTCCTTAAATTATCAATCAAGTATGCTGCCCCGGAAGCACTTATTGGCACTATAGCAGCAGCATAATTATCCTCAATTTCCCCGACATAGTACCAACATCCCCCTCCTCCCAAACTCAATCCTGTTAGATAGATGCGATTGGTGTTGATTTGATAGGCACTTATAAGGTATTCGATGAATCTATGCGTGTTGGAAGGTGCCCAATACGGAGTGGTCAATTGAGGGGAAACAACTATGAATGGGTAGTTAGGGTTCCATTGATCGGCCTCTATCAACCTTGGAGGGCCACTTAACAAAACATTTTCAAGAGGTTCATTACCTAAATTGCTATTCCATCCATGCAAAAAAATAATCACGGGATACTTTGGTCCATCAGTCGTATACCCACTAGGCGTATAAACATAATGACCGTAATTGGCCGAAGTTGAGCCTAATGGAAAAGCGATATGGTTACCACCAGTATCTTCTGGTAACATAGCCAAGTCACTATCATCTATGCTGATTTCAAACGGTACATCTGGTTCATTTTCCGTCGAATTATCATCAGTCAAAGGATCTGTAATAAGATCTGTATTCCCAAATTCATCGCTATTTTGACATGAACCAAGGCATAACATGATTACCATCAAATTTAGAAAGTGCTTCATGGGTGCAACGCTGTAATATTTTTTGTTTTCCGCAATAGATGCCAATGTTTATGTGTATGGTTAGTTGCGCCTGCTTGCTGCAAGCAGGCAGGTGATTAAGCAACTAATTTAGCAAAAAGGGACGAGCCAGAGGAAAATCCGTAGGATTATCCGAGTAGGGCAGCCCCGAGTAATTAATTATACCTGCCTACCGGTTTACATACCGCAGGTATGCAGGCAGGCAAATAAATTCTTATAGCCATCCTAAGTTTGATTCAGTTATTTATTCCTTATTAAAAATGTTAAGATAGTATAGATTAAATTCGTCAGAATTAGCTATGGCTATATCCATCCAACCGTCAGCGTTAATATCCCCAACAACTACGTCATAAGTCTTAGCTGACATATCTGTTAGTTTAATTTCCTCAAATGATATACCATCAATATTCATAAAAACGATATTTGGTTCCTGGTAGTTTGCTGTAACGATATCAATAAAGCCGTCCTTATTAAAATCTGCCAAAGCAATAGCAAAAGTATCCATATCTTGAGCACCAAAGGAAGTGGTTTTATCAAAGTTAAAAGCTTTGTCTCCATAATAAATCGTATTAGCACTATTGATATTTCCTGTAATCAGGTCTAGATATCCATCATTATCTATATCTGCTATCGAAACAGAACGGGTTTCAAAACTTCCTGACCCAAATTCCAACTTCTTTTTAAACTGTCTTTTGCCTGTGTTTAGGAAGATTTCATTGGGGATGTTGTCTCTATTCGCAAGTACTAAATCTAAAAAGCCATCCTTGTTCAAGTCTTTTATAGCAATATCAATAGTGGAATTTTGATTTGTATCCAGAGTAGTACACTCAAATTCTAGTTTGCCCTGATTATAGCAGATCGTATTTTTTTGACCACGATTTGTTATAATGAAATCTACAAATCCGTTATTGTCAAGGTCGCCCAGTGAAACATTTCTCGCATTTGATATTTGGGCTACTTCTGAATAAAACTTGAAATCCCCATTTCCATTATTGAGATATATTTTATGGGGTGCATTGTCATTTATTTCTAAAATATCCAAATCTCCGTCATTGTCTAAATCCACTAATTCGGCGGCATAGCTCGTTGAATGTGTATTTCCTATGGCAACCATCGAATTAAATCCTTTACCATAATTATAGAAAACATAATTTTCTTCAGGCCAGTGACGGCCATTAGCAACAACGGCATCTAATTTATTATCTCCATTAATGTCGCCTAGACTTATAGAGGCGCTTCTTTGCTTACTTGAACCAAAACTATATCTAGGCTCCTGATTGTTCATGTCATTTCTGGAAAAGAAGCCTTTGTCTTGGGCTGTTGAGAAATGAACTATTAAAAATTGAGTCGGTATGATTAAATATATACAGAGTTTATTTTTCATAATTGTATCCATTGTTTACCATATGAAACGGTTGGATTTACCGGCGACCTCTTTATCCACCGAGGAAAAAGTTGGTGCGGGAAGTTAAGCCTCACAAACCACTGTACCCCAACTGTTTTATATTATATGTTAGCAATCGTAATTTAAGTATAACATTATATTAATTTAAAATTTGATCATTCTTGCTTTTAGTACCTTAAACGCTTTTTTCACTAAAGCTAAAGACCACAATTAATATATAATTTCAATTTTATTCATACCCCCTTGTAGTTCCAATATTTCAGGTTTACTTATCTGTTTTCCATTTAGTAATAATTTTCCCATTTCTGTATTTATAAGAATAAATTCACCCAGAATACCTTCAGGTAATTCAATATTGTAAATAATGCTTTTATCTGACTTCTTATATTCGCCTAGAATCGGGCCTTTTAGTGTCGGAACTTTTATAGAGCATGAAGTAAGACTCGCCATTTGAGGTTTTATTTGCACCTTTTCAAATCCTGGTACTTCGGGTTTAATTCCCCACAAATAACGACTGATGATATTCAAAGGAGCAGTAGCCCACGCATGGTTCCAATCAAGGTTTGGTTTATATCCGATATCCCATGCTTCTAATGTCATGGTAGAACCAATGCGAATCATATTCCACCAATTGCGGTCTCCTTTGGTTGATGTCATTAAACAAAGAGCATATTCAGAAGCCCCAGCCCTGTAAAGCCCTTCAAGAAGATATTGCGATCCATATACACTGCAACCCATTCCTCTTGTTTTTACATATTCAACTACAGACTGCTTATATTTCTCAGGAACAATATCAAAAGCAAGTGCCAACATATTTGAATGCAAAGATGAATGTGTAGATCCAACACCATCTATATATCTGCCCTTTTCGTTATCGAAAAGCTTTTCGTTAATTGCTTTTTTTGTTTTTAATGCCATTTGCTTAAAGTGTTCGGCATCTTTTTCATTTTCAAGAACAGCTGCCAATTCTGCCAGTATTCTCATGTTTTCATAAAAGAAACAGTTTACAACTGTATTAATAGGCAACATTTCATGTCCATCGCGTTCACCTTCTTCTTTTGATAGTTTCCAGCCTGTATCTTTTTGTGCAGGGGGCCAATCAACGATATCGCGTATACGCTGTGTGGTATCAGCAAAGCCAATCTTTCGCATATACTCCCCATTTATCTTATCCGAAAAAGAACTTATTAAACCATCTTTATCTGCCAATTCGTAAAGCGTCTTCAATTTTAATGGTTCATAGTATTCTTTTATGATTTCAATATCGCCTGTATAATAGTAATCCTGATACACCATGAAAATTGTATGTAACAGCCATTCAGTAGGCCATGTGGGGTGATCGAAAAAATACTTTATGGTTTCTTTTGCTATTCCGTACTCGTAATCAACTGCATAATGTGATAATTGATTTATATAGGCATCAGCTTCGTACGGTATGCGTTCACGATCGCCATCAATATACAATCCACAAAAAGAGGTTGCCTTTATAGTGTGTTTACATAAATCCCATACCTGATTCAACACAGTATCTGAACTTGTAAAAGAACTGGCATTATCATTGAAACGATAATTGAATACTTTCTGGCTGATATTTACTTTTTCTATAGGAATTTTAAGATTCTCTATTTCACAATAACGGAATGGTATCACCCTACCAAACGCATCGGGCAACATTACTGCCGGCTTTTTATCGTTCCGCCCATCGGGCGGTAGTTGTAATTGGAATGACTTTTTTACTGGAATATCTTTCAACACAACTTTCTTATATCTGATTGTTCCGCCCGGATTTTTATCTATTGTATACTTATCACGAAGCTTTTCACCAAGATGTATAATAAGTTTATCGCTGGGAATAGTGTCGAAATTTAGTATTAAAGTTCCGAATGCATCTTTACCGAAATCTATAAAGTAACGATTAGGATTACTCTTGACAATAAGTTGAGGTTTGATGAATGAAGATCGTAAGTTAAGCTGATCAGAACTATCCTTTCTTTGCCCAAATGCGGTGAAATACAAACAAGCAAAGAAAGTCGTAATAAGTATTTTATTCATATTTATTTTAACTTTTAATCATAGAGAAATCTTCACAATAGCGATTTTGTTTCTATGATTGCTAACGGTTTGTATATGGTTTGTTGCGCCTGCCTGCATACCGCACAGGTATGCAGGCAGGCACGGTGTTGGCAGTCGTGATTTTCTTTCAGATAAATAATCCTTAGTCAATTCTAAATATTTAAATGTTACTTTTTGCGACCTGTGAAATGTTCCATTGTTTTGTAAATTCCAAGCAAGTCACCAGCGAACCAATCAAAAATATTAATCGACATTATCGCTTGACCGAAACGTGTAAATCTGTAAATATAGCCTGGGATACTCATTAGTTTTTTATTCTTTTCGATCGCTTTGACAATTATTAATGCCGTGGCTTCGGGTTCGAGAATTGGAATTTTGGATTCTACACCATCAAACATTCCTGTATTGATGTAGTAAGGCATTATTGTGGTAACATTCACTTTTTTATCCATTTGCTTCATCTCCAAGCGCAAACTATCCGACCAACCAATGAGTGACCATTTGCTTGCTGCATAAACAGACATTTTAGGATTTGAAACCAATCCGCCAGACGAAGCAATATTGCAAATATGTCCTGAATTTTGATTCAACATATCATTAAGAAATTCCCTTGTGATCATCATGGGTGCATTGGCATTAATTTCCATTGTTTTTGAAATATCGGACGAAGTATGCTCTTGGAAATATTTACCAACTATTATTCCTGCATTATTGATTAATACATCAACAATACCTATTTCCGATTTAACTTTTTTAGCGGTAGCTTGAATTTGTTCGAGGTTTGAAACATCAACGTTGTAACCAAATAATTCTCCTTTGTTTGAAAATTCGGCTATTGTTCGATCAATGCCTTGTTGATCAATGTCCCAGAGAATTACTTTGGCTCTTCGTTCTAACATTAAACGAACCATTATTTTGCCAATTCCAGATGCTCCACCTGTGATTAAAACTGTTTTATCTTGTAATTCCATTTTTTTTAAGACTGCCAACGATTTAGCTAAGAAGAGTACGGGAGTAAACTGAGGTTTGGCTTCCACCGCGTACTAAGCGAATCTTTTTGGTTTGGTTTTTCTTTTTCCTGTTAAAACAAAATTTAATATTCCGCTGGCGCGTAATTTTCAATTTTGGGTACCTGCCAGCAGGCAGGCTTTCGTTATTTTTCTATTTATTTATATTTTTCATCTGTATAATCTAAAATTGTTTCTGCTTTACTTTGAACAGAATTAAAACTACTTTCAAAATAATTAGCAGTACTTCCAATAAATCTACATAATGGTAAAACTCGACTATCCTCAAAAATGGTATTATAAACTTCTATGTTAGGAACTTTTGGTGAGCTAGTCGGAAAAAATTTGCGATGTTCTGTGTCACTAAAGAGTTCATATTTTAGTTTTCGAAGCTCTAGTCGAACAGGGTTACCTGAATTTGTGAAATTTGTTACTACATCATTATAATTTTTATAATAATCTTGAAGTAATTTTAAAAGCCTAGAATCAGGAAATTCAGATACAATTCCAGAAGAATTAAGGTAATTCCAAGTATTTGAGCGTTCGGAAATTATTGGTGTTGTAGTAAATGAATTAAAATCCATTATAAATTTCAGCGAATCGGTAATGACTCTATTTTCAGATTCCAGAATTGGTATTATATAGTTTGCTGCAACCACCTGTTTATGTAAAGACCTATTTGTTTTCTGAATGTCATAAATGTCAGTTTGAATATCTTCAGCGATTGACTTGATATTAGTAATCATTAAAGCTTCTTTTTTATTCTCCCCATTCCAATTGTTAATCTGTAGCGCAATCAAAATTCCAATTACAACAAGAACTATTTCTCCAATTGCGTAAAGAAGGTACTTCCTAATCTTGTTTTCAGTTAGCAATCTTTGACGAATTTTTCGAAAGAACTTGATCATTAGAGGTTAGTTTCTTTAAATGTATGATTTTAAATTAAAAAATAGGGGTTTCATTATTTATCCAAATGAGACGATATTGTTGACTTGAGATCATGAGCTAATTGGGTCACCTTTTCATTGTTAGACACGTAGCCCTCATATATCATTTCTTGGGTGGATAGAATATTTTTGAACTTTAATTGATTAAGCAACTCGTTAATAACTTTAGAATCGGCATCAATATTTTCGTCTAAGGGAATATACTCAAGGATATATGGGTCAATATTCTCGCCTACAAACTTTTCATGCCAGGTATTGGCATCCCTAAGACTAGCTAGCTCATATTCATAAAATGTCGTAATTTTATTACGTAGTACTTTAGATTGGATCAAGCGAATTTTTTTTTCTTCTTTTAGTGATAAATAAATGGTGGTAAACTCCTTTGATTTAATTTCGTCACTAACTGAAAATATAATATGCCTTAGTTCTTGACCTGAACCAGCTCCAACTTTAAAGTTATCTATTGTTACTAGCCTTTTAAGTTTGTCTTCTTTTTCCACTTCTAGAAACTGAATGTTTTGATTTAATTCTTCAATCATAGAATACAAAGAAGTGTTTAATTCCTTTCTTTCAATTCTTTTATCATTCCAATTATGAATTTGAAGCGCAATTAAAATACCAATAATGACTAAAAGGATTTCTCCAATGGCATATAATAGATACTTACTGAACCTGCCTTCCGGCAAGGCAGGTTTATTTTCTGTTGCCAATTTTTGTCTAATACGTCTGAAGAACTTGATCATATCTTTTGTTTTTTTGGCCTGTGCACCGCCTGGCTCCTCACTATCAAAGGTCTACCAGACCTTTGCATTCCGTTCGTCCCTCTAAGGAATTTTATCATTTGTTAGCATTTAGTCATAATGAAGCACAACGGTATTGTATATGATTTTTGGGGCCTGGCTGCCTGATTCGGAAAGACAAAATTTGCGGTGCAAATGTTGTCAGCAGCTCGCTTAGCGGCGTGGGAATCAGATAGCGCGGCGGGCCGCTCGACGTTTTTATCGGTTAATCTAAGGTAATCTTTTTTGTGGGAAGTTCAATTCACTTAACCATTGAGCCATGAATTATATATATTTTTGTGTGTAGTTTTTATTTATTCAATTTTGCTACTTCAATCCTGATGAATTCGGGCAAATAACTTGGCGTACAATTTTTTGCAACCACTTCATCTTTATAAAGTTTTGTTTTTTCACCGATTGATATACATCTTTGTCGATATTCTTCTTGCCATTTTCCAATTTGCCCAGCGGTATAATTCATTGCCCATTGTACTTCAGGCTCTTCTTTCATTAAATTTTTCTCAATTAAATCTAACAGCTTTTCAGTATTAGATTGGTTTATATTTCCCATCCATCTTAATCTTGCTTGATAATACCAAAACACTCTCCTTTGTAATTTAGAAGAACTATTTTCCCAAGATTCAATTAGAGAAATTATCCTTTTGTCCTTAGATAATTGATTAGCCATTAACCAATCCATCAAATGATTTTGCTCATCAAATTCGTGATTTTGAATATCATTGTCAAGTAGGTCAATTACTTCTTGATTTAGATATTTTTTGTCCATTATCAGGATTGCTAATTGACGAGGTATAAATTTTCCAGTTGACCAAAGCTCCATAGCCAAATCGTGGTCTTTTTTTATTTCTTTTGCGAATTTCCGAAGGTCTCCTAATTTGGTTGTTTCCTCGAGAATTTCGCTATATATTTTTTGTGCTTTTGAAGATAGTTTCATTTTATTCTTGGTTGTTTTCAAAATTACACACAACAACGGCCATGATTCATTGCGGCGGAATTTCCTAAACGGAAATTCTTACCTTGCAATGAAGGTTTGGTAACGCGGAATAGTCCATGCGGACAGATCGCCGCAACGAACCTTAGGCGAACCGTTGTGTGTAGTTTTTTATTTTTCAATTCTACCATAGTTTTTCAGTACCTTCAAAACCCATAATGTTTGTATACCAGCCCATTCTAATTTTGTTCCTTCACTAATGCCGTACCAAGTATCCCATCGGCCATCGTCTTTTTGTCTGTTGATTAATACCTTAATGTCGGATTCAATAGTCTCTTTAGTAAATAACGGATATAAAATGCTTTCTGAAGATGTTACATAATTTAGACAATGTGGTTTTCCGTAAAGTCCCCAACCGTCATCAGATTTATCTTCACAAATAATTCCGTTATTCGATATATAGTTTTTTAAGTCATTGATTGTTTTTTTAGCTTTATCTTGACTTTTAGTATGCTTTAAAAAAGTTAACCATCTTGGTACACATAAGTAGCAAAAAATATGCTTATCTTTTATTCTTTCAAATTCACTCCAAACAAACTGTTCCGCTTTTTTCATCCAAGGAATTTCAACCTCATATTTTTCCAAAATTCCAAGTAGTGGTGCAGTAGTGCTTAAAGCAGCCCATTCTTTAACTGTTTTAAAGTGTTCTTCACAAGGATATGTGCTTTTGGGCCTAAACATCCACGGAATTCCACCTTTTTCTGTTGTTATGCTTTCAAAATAAGGCATAAAGTCATTTAGAATGATTTCTTTGGTCAGATAACCAACTTCATCGAGCGTTTCAAGTGCCATAATACTAAAAAGAGGTTGACTCTCTGGTGATGCAGTATCTGGTTCCATTCCGTGTCCAAAACCTCCGTCAGAATTTCGGTAGGCATAAACTGCGTGAAAAACACCTTCCGAAGTTCCATTCTCAAAATGAAATTCAAACAAACGCCTTTCTATCATTCTCGCATTTGTTAATATGAAGTCTCTTGCTTTTAAGTAGTTATTCTTTGGTAATATCATTCTTTATTGGGGGATGGTTTCAATTACACACAACGTGTTCGTGTATGATTTGTTTAAGCGGGAGCCAGCGCAGTGAGAAGGTCCCGAGTAATCGGGATAGTGCAGCAAGCGCTAGTGATTAACAAATCAGTATAGTTCTTTAAATTAAAAGTAAGATAATTTTCCGGTTAGTGTTTCAGCTAAATGAATTATTCACGTTGTTATAACGCGTTATTTAGTATTCAACTGAAATGTTATTCCAACTGCAAAAGCTCCAGCATACTGTTCAACTGAGGGTTGAAAGTAATAAGCAAATCCTAAATCAACATTTTTGTTTTTTCCCAATTCAAGTCCAAATGAAAAAGGTATATGATAAATAATTCCGCTTTTGTTAATATTATCAAATGCTGTTAATGTTACAAATTTTCCAATTGAAGTTCCTATTCCAATTTCAACGTATGGTGCCACCCAAGGAATTGGTGCACGTACTCTTGCTTTTCCACCAAGCAAAAAGGCTTTTGTTTCCGCTTTTTCATTAGTCGGATTGTCATTTAGGTCCTTTCCATTTGAGCTTGTCAAAATGAAACCTACATATGGTCTAAATTCAACCCAAGAAGCCACTTTCAGAACTAATTCCCCTTGAGCAAAAAATCCATCGTCAACGATTTCATCCATGCCATTATTTGGTGCACTTAATCCATATCCAATTTGGGCATTTATTGATTTTTCTTTTATAAACTGTGCATTGGCTAAATTTGAAGTAAGAACAATTAATAATATCAGGGTTTTTTGCATAATGTGTTACAACGTGCTTGTATATGGTATGTTGCGCCTGCATGCGGCAGGCAGGTGTTTAGGCACCTAATATAGTAAATAAATCACAGATAAAAAGTCCGCGAGGACCTTCGTAAATAGGCTAGAACTAGCAATAAATTATATACGGTGTTAGCACCAATTTTTATTTCTTTCGTTAATTGGTTTGTTTTATTCTGCAAGAACATTCGTGATGCTCGTTAATGTATTTAATTGATTCTATGCAGAGTTCTTTTAAAGCCGAAATATTGATGTCAGAAAGTTTTTTTACATAAATGCAGGCTTTACCCATTTTGAATTTACCGAGGTCATCTAACAACAATTTACTTTTTTTTGTATCAGAATAAATGTAGAGAGAAAACGCTGCTTTTCTCGGAGAAAATCCAAGTACTGGAGCATCACCTTCATGTCCGCTAGCATATTTGTAATGGTAATTGCCAAATCCTATAATAGTTGGTCCCCACATTTTGGGTTCAGAATCAGACCATTTCTGCAATAGTTCTATTAGTCTAAAACTGTCGGCTTTTTTCAGTTCGTTGTCAACGTATGAGTTTATAAAACCTGTTACGTTTTCGCCTGTGTAAATTGTCTTTGTTTTTGCCATAATTCCGATTTTGATCATTGCCTTAAAATCTTTTCCATCTTTCTGCCTTTCGCCAATTCATCAATCAGCTTTTCCATACGTCTACATTGTTTATACAATTCAAATTCATCCACTATTTCTTCAATTCGATAACCACAAACAACTCCTTTAATCAAGTGTGCGTTTGGATTTATTTTGGCTTTTTGAAAAAATGTTCTAAAGGTTGCTTTATCATCAATAAGTGCTTGTACAGCATCTTGATCAAAACCAGTAAACCATTTAATCACTTGATCGAGCTCTTCTTTTGTTCTTCCATTTTTCTCCAATCTATTCAAGTAAAGTGGATAAATGGATGCAAATATCATATTGGCAACCTTTTCATTTTTTTCGGCTGTAACTTTCATTATCACAATATTTTTATATTAATTGTTTTTATTTTATTCGCATAAAGTCAAATGCGCCTTTTCGAAGTTGTATTCCATACTCCAGATAGGCTTTCATGCAGGCTAAGAAATTTGCCCAACCTCCCGAATTTTCTAAAGCCCATTTGAGGTTATTTTCATTTAATTCTTTACCGTTTTCGTTTACTCTCACTATTGTACTATTGTCTGGTAATTTTTCTAATGTAATTTTTACAACAGTTTCTGGGTCCCATACAAAGGAAATTGAACTATTGTTGTCTATTTTGATTTCATTTACTGGGAACTTATCATCAAATTCAGGAAATTTCCAAATCACTTCTTTTCCCGTTTCCAATCTTCCACTACTTTCCGAAATGAAATATTTAGTCATGTTCTCTGGATTTACAATTCCTTCAAAAACTTCTTTTACAGGTTTTTGAATTTGTATAGTTGCATTAGATTCTAGTATCATATCAAATTCATTTAGTTTATACCCATCTTCAAATTGGTGCTAACAATTGTATATTGTTACTTGTAACTAAATTTCTATTTTGCCAATACCACTAATCTAATGGATTTATTATGTTTTTGAAAGTATTTGTTGTACCCCTGTTGTACCTTGGAAAAGAAAAAGGAACCCCAATTACTGAAGTTCCTTTGTTTATACGTAGCGAGAGGGGGGCACGATCCCCCGACCTCCGGGTTATGAATCCGACGCTCTAACCAGCTGAGCTACCTCGCCATGTCGTGTAAAACGGCTGCAAATATAAAGGTTAATTTTTTGTTCTTCAACATTCATCTGGGAAAAATATTCTAAGGGTTTTAATTTTTTTATCATTGAGTTTTATATATATTGCCCATAATAAATACCAATCGTAATGAACGATAAGATTAAGTATGAAATTGAATTTGTAATACAATCATCGCCCCAGTTACTGTATCAGTACCTATCGACCCCTTCCGGTCTTTCGGAATGGTTTGCCGATAATGTGAACTCAAGAGGGGAGTTGTTTCGTTTTATATGGGATGGCACCGAAGAGGAAGCCAAGCTGCTAAAACGAAAAAGTGATGAATTCGTGAGATTCGCTTGGGAAGAGAATAGTGACGGCTCTTATTTTGAAATGAGGATCATTGTGGATGAAATCACAAAGGATGTTTCCTTATTTATTACCGATTTTGCAGAAGAGGATGAAATTGAAGAGTCAAAGATGCTCTGGGAAAATCAAGTTTCAAGCTTAAAACAGGTTTTAGGTTCAAAGTAAAACCCGCAAACATTTATGCCCTATCTTTGGCCTTGATTTTGCAAGGCTTTTTTTATGATCAATTTTAACGGCAACCTCCATCCCGAAGAAACCCATTTTCTGAACCATGAAAACAGGGGATTATGCTACGGTGATGCTCTTTTCGAGACCATGAGGGCAATTAACGGAAAATTGATGTTTTGGGAATCGCATTATTTACGTCTAATGTCGTCGATGCGCATACTTCGAATGGAAATTCCGATGAACTTTACCATGGAATTCTTAGAGGGTCAGATTATCGACACATTAAAGGGCAATCGTCTTGAGCATATGCCTGCCCGAGTGCGACTTACAGTCTTCAGGAATAATGGCGGACTATACACCCCGACCACCAATGATGTTTCTTTTATAATCTCGGTAAATGCACTTCAGACGCCCTTTTTTAGTTTGGAAGACAAAGCATATGAGGTTGGACTGTTCAAGGATTTTTATGTGAATCCCGATATGCTATCTACCTTAAAGACGAACAATAGAATACTTAATGTCATGGGAAGTATTTTTGCCAAAGAGAATGGGTTCGCCAATTGTTTGTTGTTGAACACCCATAAGAGTGTGGTAGAAGCGCTCAATGGCAATCTTTTTTTGGTACAGGGGAATGAGGTAAAGACACCTCCATTATCCGACGGATGTCTAAATGGTATTGTTCGAAAGAAATTGATGGAAATCTTGGTACGCCTTGATGATTATAAATTGATCGAAACTTCGATTTCTCCTTTTGAACTTCAAAAGGCCGATGAACTTTTTATTACCAATGCCATAGTGGGTATACAGCCGATTACGAAATATAGGAAAAAGGAGTTTACGAATCACGTGGCCAAAAATCTGTTGGGTAAATTGAATGCCACGGCCAGGCTTAATCCATAAAAGGATAATTCTAATTTAAGTTGGGATTTTCTGGCGCATTGGACCAAATTAAATAATTACCACCCAGTTCTACCATTTTTTCCTTCCAAAAGGCAACGGAAGATTTCTGAATAATGGCACTTTCGTATTCATTGGGTACAACTATCCAAGACTTGGATGAAAGTTCTTGGTCTAACTGAAGGGACGACCAACCCGAATACCCAAGAAAGAATCGAATATCCTCTTCATCGATTATTTTATCATTGATAAGTTGCACGGTGGTATCAAAATCCCCGCCCCAATAGATCCCGTCAGATATTTCTATGCTATTGTCTATTAGATGCGGTACTTTATGGATAAAATATAGATTGTCCTGTTCTACCGGCCCACCATTATAGACTTGAAGCGGAATAGAGATTTCAGTGACCAATTCATTGATATTATATTCCAATGGCTTGTTTAGGATAAAACCAACAGAACCTTCCTTGTTGTGCTCGGCTAACAAGACTACGGATCTATTGAACGAAACATCCCCGGTCAATGAGGGTTCCGCGATAAGTAATTTGCCTTTTTTAGGTTTAATACCGATCATTTTTCCATTTCTTATATAACTAAAATAAGACATTTCCCCTAAATCACAAACAAGCACAAAAAAAACCTTGACGTTTTAGTCAAGGTTTTTAAGTATTTGGTAGTATGGATTAGTTTACCGCTTTGGCCAAATCAGCACCAGCTTTAAACTTTACAACATTTTTAGCTGCAATTTTGATAGTTTTTCCAGTTGATGGATTTCTACCTTCTCTTGCATTTCTTCTAGATACGGACCAAGATCCGAAACCTACTAACGATACACGATTACCTTTTTTAAGAGACTTTTCAACGTTTCCTAAGAAAGATTCCAATGACTTTTTAGCAGCAGCTTTTGTGATGCCAGCGTCGGCAGCCATTGCATCGATTAATTCTGTTTTGTTCATAATGTAATTAAATTAATTGTTTTAAAAATAATTTTAAACCTTTGAACAAATTTATACGGAATTACCGTGAACACAAGTAAAATAGGGGGAAATCGCCGTTTTTGTTGATAACTCAATGGGTTTGTTGATAAAGTAGGGCGTTTTTTACGTTTCTCGCAGCCCAATGATAACGGGACTTTACAACATTGAGGCAGAATCCGTCAATTTTAATCCATTTAGAACATCTCCGGTTTCCATTCTACGCTTTCCTGGTAGTTGAATTTCCTTAAGGTGAATATAACCTCCTTTGACGGCTATTTTCATTTCCTTTTTGGTACTGAGGATCGCTCCGTTTGCAAGGGTATGACCATCTTCTTCCATAGATGCCCTGAAAATTTTAAGGAATATTTCTTCCCCATTGTTTTGCAAGATTGTCCAGGCTCCTGGGTAGGGGCTCAAACCCCTTATGAAATCATAAACCTGTTTTATGGGCCAGTTCCAATTAATTTGACAGGTTTCTTTATGTATTTTGGGGGCTTGCTTCAATTCGGGAGTAAAGATTTGGGGTGTTCTCGTTACAATTCCCTTTTCGATTTCCGAAATTGTTTGTAAAACGATTTTGGCCCCTAAATGCATCAACTTATCATGTAAAGTCCCCGCGGTGTCATGGACTGTTATTTCGACCTTGTCTTGTAGGATCATTTCACCGGTATCAATTTTGTCATCGATAAAAAAGGTAGTGACCCCTGTTTCGGTCTCTCCATTTATTATGGCCCAGTTGATAGGGGCAGCCCCCCGATAGTTAGGCAGTAAGGAGGCATGAAGATTGAAAGTGCCATATGCAGGCATTTCCCAAACAACTTTTGGCAACATCCTAAAAGCAACGACGATTTGCAGATTGGCATTTAAGGTTTTGAGTTCTTTTAAAAAAAGCGGATCTTTGAGGTTTGTCGGTTGTAGAATATTCAGCCCTTTTTCCTCTGCGTAGACCTTTATCGCCGATTTATGTATTTTTCTTCCTCTACCGGCCTGTTTGTCCGGAGCGGTCAATACGCCTACAATGTTAAAGCTATTCTTGAATATCGCATCAAGAATGGTTACTGCGAACTCTGGGGTGCCCATAAAAACAATCCTTAATTCTTCCTTTTTAAGCGAGCTCATATTCATTTCTGGTATTTATTTTTATTTTTTGCGATTCCAATAATTCTCGGATGGCAATCAGGATGGTGCTTTCGTCAAAAGGTAAAACCTTGATGATAGCTCTCGAGGACTTACCATTGGTTTTTAGCAAACGAATTATTTCTTCCGATACCAAGGTAGCAATGTTGTCGTTCTTTGGTAATTTGGCCTTGCATACATCACATATACCACATTCAACTTCGATAGGCTCCCCAAAATAGTGTAATAACTGTTTGTTTCTACAAACCTTAGCATTGTTTATGTACGTTAAAATCGCCTCAATATTCCTCGTTTTTATATTGTTGAGCGCTTTAACCTTGTGTGCGAATATATTTATGGTTATATCGTCTTCCCTGGGTACCAGGAAAGTAATCTCCAGATCACTGTCATGTTCCTGGTATTCGATGATCCCCTCTGCATACAATTTTCGAAGCGTTATTAGAACTTTCTCTTCGCTAACGCCGGCCTTTTTGGCAACCAGAAGGGTGTTTATCTTCGTGTCGAATTCAAATACACCCCCATAAGTCCGTAACACGGTTTGAACGATTGCAGCTCGATTCTTATTTTTTTCCAGATAAGAAAATAGTTGTTCTTTATCGGCAATAAAGCGAAGTACGGTTTTTTTGGAAAAAGCTTCCGATAAGGCAAATACCGAATTTTGGTCTAATATCCGAAAGGCATTATAAGTAAGTATGGTATTTAGTTTATAAGTGTCGCAAAACGCATTGAGATTCAATTGGAAATTTTCATTATGCCCTTCACCATAGGGGATTTGGAAATAATTATTGAGTTTGTTGTACACCAACTTTATAAATGGGATGTCGGGCAATACACTTAAAAATTGATTCTTTACCTGTTCAATATCCATCCTATTGGTAAGCAATACCGCATTGGCCGGTTCCCCATTTCTGCCAGCTCTACCAGCTTCCTGAAAATAATTCTCAATACAATCGGGAATTTGATAATGAACCACCAGGGAAACATCGGGTTTATCAATCCCCATACCAAATGCATTGGTGGCCACCATGGTCTTTACCTTGTTGTTCAACCAAAGATCAAGTCGCTCTTTTTTCTCCTTTTTCGATAATCCACCATGAAAATAGGAGGCAGAACAAGAGTTCATTTGCAAGTAATTCGCCAAATCCTGGGCCGCACGCCTTGTTCTCACATAAACGATCGCACTGTGTTCGAGCGCTAAGCAAAGTTGTTTCAGTTTATAGCGCTTGTCTTCTTCCCATGAAACTGAAAAGGCAATATTATCTCGAGAAAAAGAATCCTTGACCAAAAGGGGATTGATCAAGGTAAGATTTTCAAAAATATCCTTAACAACTGCTTTGGTGGCCGTGGCGGTGAGTGCAATGATCGGGGCGGTAGGGATAAGCTCCCTTAATTTGGAGCATTCGAGATAGGCAGGCCTGAAGTCATGCCCCCATTGTGAGATGCAATGGGCCTCGTCGATCGCGATAAGGTTTACATTCATCTGTTGGATCCGTTCTCGAACCAATTCCTGTTGTAAGCGCTCTGGGGAAAGATAAAGGAATTTATAATTGCCATAAAGGCAATTGTCCAATAGATTATTGACTTCCTCAAATGAAATGCCCCCTGTAAGGGCGATGGCCTTAATTCCTTTTTCCCTTAAGACTTCGACCTGGTTTTGGATCAATGCGATCAAAGGTGATACTACAATACAGATACCATCTTTGGCCATGGCCGGAATTTGAAAGCAAAGCGATTTACCACCTCCTGTCGGAAGTAGGGCAAGAACATCCCGCTCTTGTAATACCGCATCAATTATTTTTTCCTGGGAACCTTTAAAGGACCCATATCCCCAATATTGCTCTAAAATCGTCTTCGGGTCCTTGTGCATTAGAGCTTGTTTATTTGGTTCAGGATAAATGCTACCCTATCATCGACACTTCCTTTTGGGACGTGGATTACGTTGTATAAAAATTTTTCATAAGCCGTTGCCAGGCAATCATGTATTTGCAATGATTCTTCAAAAGACTCGAAACGTTCCTCGTCGGTTACATGTATTTCTTTCCATGGAGGCATTAAAAAAACATTATCATACCTTAGACTAGCACAGGCTTGGGTGAATTCGGCCTCATACGATTGCTGAAAACAATCCATATAGGCAAGGACATCCGGGATTCCTCGATCAAAAAAGACCAATTTACTAGGGGAATCCGAAACAGAATGGTATTGGGCAATACGGGCATTCAATATATTCAGGTTGAAACGTTTGGGGTCTGGAACGGAAACGATGGGATTGGAAACCATTTCCAATTTTTGGCCTTGGGTCCTTTCTTCCGTGGTCATATCGCGGATCACTTCATGAAGGCAATGGAAACCATTTCTCTCCAACTGTTCAATGACCGATGTTTTACCGGTGCTGGGACCTCCTGTGACAACAATTTTTTTCGACTTCACACGCAATCTATTGAGGTTGTAAAAGTAAGGAATACATGATTATTAAAAAATTATGATCTAAGCCTTATATTTGCATAAAATTGTTGTAATGAATGCAGAGAATCCCGAAGAGTTTTATTCTCGACTTAAGATCCAGTTGGAAGAAAGCACCCAATGGCCCTCTTTATATCTATACAAGTTTATTATACTTACAGATGCCGAAAAGGTCAAAAAGGTGCATACGGTATTCAATAATACCGGCGCTGTTATCGAGTCTAAACTATCTAAAAACGGGAAATATACCAGTCTTTCAATTCAGGTAAACCTGAAGAACCCGGACGCAGTAATCGCAAAATACAAGGAAGTTGGAAAGATTGAAGGGGTAATATCCTTATAAAATAGCAAATACAGCATAATTTTCTTATTTTGCACCCGTTATAGAAATACTTCCTATACACTTTAAAAGCATAAAACTTCAGATTTGAATTTAGTAGAAAACCTAGAATATAATACGGAAAGAGCCAAGCTCATAATTCCTGAATATGGTCGTCATTTTCAAAAAATGGTAGACCATGCCGTTACGATTGAAGATCGTGACGAACGTAACAAAGTAGCCCAGGCCATTATTAGTGTCATGGGCAATTTACAACCCCATTTGCGGGATGTGCCCGATTTTCAACACAAACTATGGGATCAATTGTTCATCATGTCCGATTTTAAGTTGGATGTAGATTCGCCATTTCCGATAACTTCGAAAGAAGTACTTCAACAACGACCAGAGCCGTTGGAATATCCTCAAAATTTTCCTAAATACCGATTTTATGGCAATAACATTAAGCGTATGATCGATGTTGCCGTAGAGTGGGATAAAGGCGATATGAGGGATGGATTGGAATATGCCATTGCCAATCATATGAAAAAGTGTTACCTGAATTGGAATAAGGATACCGTAGATGACAAAGTCATCTTTAAACACCTGTATGAACTCAGCAACGGACAAATAGATTTGGCCAAAGAGGGGGAGAACCTCACTGAGAGTGGACAATTCCTTAAAAATAGGGTGGCAAAGAATCCTCGGAGTGCAACGGGCAAGAAATCACAAAGAACCAATAATCGCGGTAAAAAGCGGTACTAATAGTCTTAATCTTAAATGGGAACGTTTAAAATTGAAGGTGGCCATCAATTGTCTGGGGAAATTACACCACAAGGCGCCAAAAATGAAGCATTGCAGATTTTATGTGCAGTACTTTTGACCGAAGAAGAAGTTACCGTAAACAACATTCCCGACATTCTTGATGTCAATAAGCTTATTTCCTTGCTAGAGGATTTAGGGGTGAAGATCAGAAAGAAAGGAAAGGGATCCTACACGTTTAAGGCAGATGATGTCAATCTCGATTACTTACAATCTGACCAATTCAAGGAAGATGGTCGGGGATTAAGAGGCTCGATCATGCTCGTAGGGCCTTTACTGGCCCGTTTTGGCAAAGGGTATATCCCCAAGCCGGGAGGGGATAAGATTGGGCGTAGAAGATTGGATACCCATTTTGAGGGCTTTATCAAACTTGGGGCAAAATTCCGTTATAATAAAGAAGAGCTTTTTTATGGTGTGGAAGCCAAAAAGCTGAAGGGTACCTATATGTTGCTCGATGAGGCTTCTGTAACCGGTACCGCGAATATAGTCATGGCCTCGGTTTTGGCAGAAGGAAAAACGACCATTTACAATGCCGCCTGTGAACCCTATCTACAGCAGTTATGTAAAATGCTGAATCGAATGGGGACCAATATCTCAGGTATAGGATCAAATCTTTTGGTCATTGAAGGTGTTGATGCCTTGGGAGGAACGGAGCATACCATGCTGCCCGACATGATAGAGATCGGCAGTTGGATCGGATTGGCCGCCATGACCAAAAGTGAACTTACCGTAAAAAATGTCAGTTGGGACGATTTAGGCCAGATACCTACCGTTTTTCGAAAATTGGGTATTACCATTGAACGCAAAGGGGACGACATCCATATCCCTGCACATAAAGATGGGTACGAAATACAGAACTTCTTGGATGGGTCTATATTGACCGTTGCCGATGCGCCTTGGCCAGGACTTACCCCGGATCTATTGAGCATAATCCTCGTTATGGCGACCCAAGCCAAAGGGGAGGTGCTTATACATCAAAAGATGTTTGAAAGTCGATTGTTCTTTGTGGATAAGCTGATAGATATGGGCGCTAAGATCATTTTATGCGACCCACATAGGGCAACCGTCATCGGCCATAACTTCAAGTCCAATTTAAAAGGGACTACCATGGTCTCCCCAGATATCAGGGCAGGTATCTCTTTATTGATCGCCGCATTGTCGGCCAAGGGGACTTCTACAATACATAATATAGAACAGATCGATCGTGGCTATGAGCATATCGATACCCGATTAAGGGCCATTGGGGCCAAGATCACAAGGGTTTAGGTTTTTTTTCTTGTATATATTGTTTCATCTTGATTCAGAATACCTTCCGTAATCAAAAATTGTGCGATAGCATAGGTAACCATGACCAAAAAGTGACCGTAAGGAACGGTGACCAAAAATTTATCGATGGCCAGAAAACTATCGGAGGCGATAAAAAAGAGGGCTCCAATAAAAACCCAAGTATAGCTTTGTTGATTTACCTTTCCTTTTCTTCCATAGGCCAAAAGTGCCATCATAAGGATCATGATAACATAAAGGATTACAGGAACTAGCAATGCTCCCAGTTGGGCTTTAAGCAGATAGAATAGAATTGACCCGTAAAGCAACAATAGGATAAAAACCACCCAAAAATTGCTCGGAACAGGGGTGTTCCTATGCCTGAAAAAAACGATACTGTACAAAAAATGGGCCGTTAGAAAGGAGGCGAGTCCGATTATAAAGTAATTTGACGATATACTCTCGTACATCAGAAAGACATCGCCTAACCATGAAAAAATCAAAGCCATTAAGGTAAGGTTATAGGTCCGCTTGCCCAAAGTTCTCCCGTTTATGGCGAAGTACATAATGAGCGAAAATAAAATTAGGGGTTTGGTATAATGACGAAGTCCTTCCTCCCCGATACCGCCCACCCATAAATCCAGGATAACCAATAAGGCGAAGAAGGGTAGAAAATAGGCAGGCTTTCGTTTGGCCTTGCTCATTTAATACTAACTATCTTTCCAGCCGACCTTGTTATGGGTGCCATCACAAAAGGGTTTGTTATTTGAAGCCCCACAGCGACAAAAGGCGGTAATATTTTCCTTAACATGTTCTACGCCTTCATTATCGGTGATCACCAATTTGCCTTCGACCAATAAAGGTCCATTGGGTTTGCATTTTACTGTTGTCATGGGTATGTTGTTTTTATTCGTTTCTATTTCACCTTTGATCCGATAGGTCAAAGCGCCTGAAGGGCACTCATCTATCTGTGCGATAAGCTCCTGTTCGCTTGCATTATGCTGTTTTATCCATGGTTTTTCCCTTGGGTTATATACGCGGGGTAACTTCTTCACGCAAATACCTGAATGGATACATTTTTCCGGTTTCCAGATAATTGTTAAGTTTTCTAGGGGATATTCCTTAATTATTTCCTTTTCCATGCTTTGGTTTACTTCTAAATATACTAAAATTGTCCTAGCTCAGCGCTTCTTTGTAAATTTTAAGACATCGTTCACGGGCAAACTTGTGGTCGACCATTTTTTCAGCATAGGCGGGTTTTTGGAGTTCTGGTACCCATTGGTTTATATAGGTTTTCTTTTTGTCGAATTTCTCGATTTGGGTGGTGGGGTTGAATATCCTAAAATAAGGAGCGGCATCGACCCCACTTCCGGCTGCCCATTGCCAGTTGCCAACGTTGGAGCTCAGTTCAAAATCCAGTAATTTTTGGGCAAAATAGGCTTCTCCCCAGCGCCAATCTATCAAAAGATGTTTACAGAGAAAACTGGCTACCAACATACGCACACGATTGTGCATGTAACCGGTTGTATTGAGTTCGCGCATACCAGCGTCTACCAAAGGATATCCGGTTTGTCCTGTCTTCCATTTTTCAAATTCCTCCTCATTGTTCCGCCAGGGTATGCGATCATACTTCGGTTTAAAGGCATGGTTGACCGTTTTAGGGAAATGCCAAAGTATTTGCATAAAAAACTCGCGCCATATCAATTCATTCCAATACACTTCATTCTTCGCTTCCATGGCTTTTTTTACAATACTGCGTATAGAAATGGTGCCAAACCTCAAATGGGGTCCGATTCTGGAAGTTCCATTGGTTTTTGCCGGGAAGTTCCTTGTAGCCTCATAGTTTTCGATAAGGTGTTCCGAGACTTCATATTCGGGTACTGTAATCGATGACTTTTCAAAACCCAGATCTTCTAATTCCAGATAGGGGAGTTGGGTGTTTTGAACGTAGTTATTTGTAAGGGGATTGCTAACGATATGTTTTGAGAGGGACTCAGCATTGAATTTTTCCTTCCATTTGTTTTTATAAGGTGTATAGACCACATAGGGATCTCCATCTGATTTGACTATCTCGTTCTTTTCAAAAATCACTTGGTCCTTGTAGGTGTTCAGGGGTATATTTTTACCCCCAAGAAATTCTTTTATCTGTGCATCGCGATGTATGGCATAGGGCTCATAGTCATGGTTGGTGTATACCGCATCGATTTCGAAGTCCCTGATCAAAGTCTTGAATATTTCCAAGGGATGGCCATGGTAGAGACCCAAGGAGCTATTATATTTTTCCTTTAATTCCTTGTTTATCGATTGTAGGGATTCATGAATAAAAGTTACCCTGGCATCATTTTTTGGTAATTGGCTTAAAATTTCCTTATCGAAAATGAAAATAGGGAGAACCTTGGGAGATTGCTTAAGTGCATGCGTCAGCCCTATGTTATCCACTAAACGTAAATCGCGTCTAAACCAAAATATCGATACCTTGTTTCCCATATTAATTTACATTCAGTGTTGATAGGCCACCATCTACGCCAAGTATCTGACCTGTAATCCAAGAACTGTCCGAACTGAGCAAAAATTGGGCAATTTGGGCCAAATCCTCTGAATTGCCGACTCTTTTTAAAGGGTGCCTTTGTGCCATCATTTCCTTTTTTTTGTCATTGTTCAATAAGCGGGCAGACAAGGGGGTATCGACCAAGGAAGGGGCTATGGCATTGACCCTGATTTTTGGGGCATATTCAGCTGCCAAGGATTTTGTAAAGCCTTCTATGGCTCCCTTGGCTGCTGCTACACTCGTGTGAAAAGGCATACCTGTCTGTACGGCAACCGTACTGAAAAAAACCATACTTGATCCATCGGAAAGTAAGGGGATGATTTCCTTGACAATATTGACCAAACTGAAAAAGTTGAGATGCATGTCTTCCTTAAAGGTTTCCATAGATAACATCTTAAGCGGTTTTAAGTTAATACTTCCCGGAAAATAAACAAAACCATGGAACTGATCTGGCAATTCGGACGTGTCTAAAAAATCTTTGGTCGCATCGAATTGAATATGGGATACTTCGGGTAAATCGGTTACTTCCCACGTACGGGAAGCTACATAGACATTGTGGTTCTTGTGAAGCTTTCTAGCCAAGGAAAGTCCAATACCGTGGGATCCGCCAATTAATAGAATATTTTTCATTTTAAATGGATTTAATATGTAAGAAATTTGACTTGCCTTCAACTTTACCGAAAAGTTCGGTCAGTTTTTGTTCTCTATAGGCAAATATTTTAATAAGCTGCTTTTTAATCAAAGGGTAAACCAAACGACCTAAGGGACCAAAGGGAAGCTTTAAATCAATAATATCCTCCATGACCACACCTTCGGGAATCGTCTTTAGAAAGTGTTTATGGTGCCATAGGGCATAGGGCCCAAATCGTTGTTCATCTACAAAGTACTCCCCATCCAAAACATGGGTAATCTCGGTTACCCATCTTGTAGAAAGGCCCGGAAAAGGTATGACTTTATACTGTATTATCTGTCCCGGAAACATGTCTCTTTCGCCGCCGGATAAAATATGGAAGCCCATATGTTCCGGGGTTATGGTCGCCAAATTCTTCGGGTTCGATAGGAATTCCCATGCCTTTACCTTAGGTATGGGAAGGGATTGCAAAGAATGTAATCGGTAAAGTCTCATAAGTATGATAAAATAATGTTTAACAAATATACAAAAAGATTAAACAATAAAGAAATTTCTATTTCATTTCATTTTTGTACATTGAAGTTTTGAAAGTAATTATGAAATCGAGTTTATTATATATTTCCTTGCTGTTATTATCTTCTGGGTTAAGGGCCCAGGTCAATGTTAACGAATTAGGTCAGATACCCCAGGAGTTAAAGGAAAACTCAGGTCATATTTTCCATAACGGGAAATTGATTTCCCATAATGATTCGGGCAATCTCCCCGTACTCTATGCTTTGGATACGGTCACCATGGAGATTACCAAAAGAGTGACGGTTTCCAACGCCATAAATATCGATTGGGAAGATATCTCCCAG
This sequence comes from Maribacter arenosus, assembly GCF_014610845.1. Taxonomy (GTDB): domain Bacteria; phylum Bacteroidota; class Bacteroidia; order Flavobacteriales; family Flavobacteriaceae; genus Maribacter_A; species Maribacter_A arenosus. Next base: position 352,263 of record NZ_JABTCG010000001.1, read on the forward strand.
GATGACGATTTTTTTTATATCGCTGATTTAGGTAATTACTCAGGCACACGAACGGATTTGGTCGTATATAAAATCCTAAAAATGGATTTTGACAATGGGGAGACGGTTACTGCTGAAACCATCAATTTCCATTACGAAGATCAGGAAGAATTTGTTGACAATGGCAAAAGTAATTGGGATGCGGAAGCATTGACCGTTTTCGAAGATCAACTATGGATATTCACCAAACAATGGATAGATGAAGGTACCGTTGTCTATTCCATACCAAAAAATCCGGGAAACCATACTGCGAAAAGGGTGGCGGCCTATACCGTCGATGGTTTGGTTACTGGGGCTACATTCAATGAACGCTCCAATGATTTGGTATTGATTGGCTATTCCAATACACTGCAACCATTTGTTTTAAGGGCCAAGGATATTGATGCAAATTCAATATTTACCGATAATGTGGAACGCATTCCACTAGATATCGGTTTTGGTCAAGCTGAGGCTATTACCAGTGTATCTGCGAACCGATACTTGATCGGTACTGAAGAATTTCAACGCAATACCCCTTCAGTACATTTAGAACCCACGCTGTATAGTGTTCATTTCCTTGAAGATAACGAGACAAATGGGGAAGTCCCGGATATGGAGGAAGTCCCGGATAAGGAGGAAGATCCTGAAATTGACTCCGGGGAAGATCGCTTAATACTTTATGGGGCCTACGATTCCGATATAATTCACTATGACCTTGAATCAAAAAGACCGGTCTTAGGTCACGCTATTTTCGATACCTCTGGTAAAATGCTTCAGTTCCGGACAGCTGCCGAAATCGAGGATAATGATTTGGATGTAACCGTCTTTAAGTCAGGAGTGTATTACTTTACACTTTATTTAGGGGACAAGAAACTTTCAAAAGCGTTCGTAGCCTATTGATATTTAGGTTTAAGATTTTATTTAAGAATTTGTTAACAAGGGCAACGCCGGTTTATCTTTAGTTTTGATAAAACTCAAAATCAACAACAAATGAAAAAAATTCTTTTATTCGTAAGTGTGGCTTTAGTTTCCTTTTCCATGGAAGCACAAATAAACACACCTGCAGCAAGTCCGTCTTCAACCTTGAAGCAAACTGTCGGCTTAACCGATGTTACCATTGAGTATTCAAGGCCTTCCATGCGTGGCAGGACTATTTTTGGTGATTTGGTTCCTTATAACAAAATATGGAGAACTGGTGCCAATAAGAACACCACTATTGATTTTAGTACCGATGTAACCATCGATGGTCAAGAACTTAAAGCTGGATCCTATGCAGTTTTCGCTACCCCAGGGGAATCATCTTGGGATATCGTTTTTTATTCAGATACCAATAATTGGGGAACACCACAAAATTGGGATGATAGCAAGGTGGCCGCAAAATCCACGGCAGAAGTATATAGTATACCTGATAATATTGAAACATTCACCATTACCATTGATGATTTAAAAAATGATGGAGCGACTTTGGGTATAATGTGGGAGAAAACCTATGTTGGGGTGAAATTTGAAGTGCCTACCGATGCCGCGGTTATGCAAAATATTGCGAAAGTACTTGATGGGCCTAGTGGCGATGATTATTATGCCGCCGCTGTTTATTATTCTTCCACGGGCAAGGATATCAACAAGGCCAAAGAATGGATGGACAAGGCGATGGCCATGACCAAAGAGCCTGCTTTTTGGCAATTAAGACAGCAATCTTTAATTCTGGCAAAGGCAGGCGATAAAAAAGCAGCCATTGCCACGGCAAAAAAATCTTTGGCAGCAGCTGAAGCCGCAGGTAATGCCGACTATGTAAAAATGAACAAAGATTCGTTAAAAGAGTGGGGTGCAATGTAACCTTGAACAACATAATTTAAAAAACCCTGACGATATCGTCAGGGTTTTTTTATGCCCTAAAACCAATGGAAGAGGCGTTAATATCGTATTTTTGAACAGTCACCCTACCAAATTTGAGATATGTCTAGATTAATAATTTACGCCACCATTTTCATAGGTCTGAATGCTTGTATGAATATAGATGATAAACCAACATATATCGCTGAAAAATGGGAAAATCCTGAATGGGAAAACCCTGAGATATTCCATATAAACCGTGAAGAACCTACCGCCTCGTTTTATAGATATACCAGTGCTGAAGCGGCACTTGAAAATGAAAGTTGGGAGCAATCACCCCTATATAGATCATTGAACGGAACCTGGGATTTTTACTATGCCGAAAATCCCATGAAAAGACCAACAGACTTTTATAAAAATGAATTTGATCTTAGGGGATGGGATACAATACCCGTTCCTTCCAATTGGGAAATACAAGGCCATGGCATTCCTTTTTATACCAATGTCACGTATATGTTTCCACCAAATCCGCCCCATATACCCCATGAAACCAATCCTGTGGGTAGTTATAAGCGTGAATTTGAAATTCCGGATACCTGGAGCGACAAGGAAATTTATTTGCATTTTGAAGGTGTCAGTGGTGCCATGTATATATGGGTAAATGGTGAAATGGTAGGGTATAATGAAGGTAGTAAAACACCCGCAGCCTATAATATCACCAAATGTGCGAATATTGGTAAAAATACTATAGCAGTACAGGTATTACGATGGTCCGATGCCAGTTATATGGAAGACCAGGATTTTTGGCGATTGAGTGGCATAGATCGGGATGTTTATCTCTATGCAACGGCTAAAACGACCCTTAAGGATTTTAAGGTAATTGCGGATTTGGAAAATAACTATACCGTTGGCATTTTAAAACTAGGGTTAGACATCGTACATGGGGCAAGGGCAGAGGCCAAAAGTGCACAAATAAAATTATTGGACGGTGAAAAAGAAATGTATGCTGAAACCCGAAAACTCGAACAAGGCAAAGAGGTAAGTCAATTGATCTTTGAAAAAGCCCTACCAAATATCAAGTCTTGGAATGCCGAAATCCCAAACTTATATACTTTGTTGATAAATCTTCTAAAGGAGGATGGCTCCGTTTTAGAGGCAACCGCGGTAAAAGTAGGTTTTAGAAAAGTGGAGATAAAAAACAATCAGTTTTTGGTCAATGGTAAGGCAGTATTGTTAAAAGGCGCAAATCTCCATGATCATGATGACAAGACAGGGCATGTTGTAAGTGAAGCACTTACCCTTAAAGACCTTACGGTCATGAAACAAAATAATCTGAATGCGATCCGTTGCAGCCATTATCCCAAAAACTCCCATTTCTACAGGTTGTGCGATAGATATGGTTTTTATGTTATCGATGAGGCAAATATCGAAAATCATGGCATGGGGGCGACCAATCAAGGCCTCGATACGGATATCGAAGCCCAGAAAGTCCATCCGGCCTATCTTCCCCAATGGAAGGAAATGCACTTAGATCGTACCATACGAATGTTCGAAAGGGATAAGAATTATCCCAGTATTATCACTTGGTCCTTAGGGAACGAGGCGGGTAACGGGGCCAATTTCCAAGCCACCTACGATTGGTTGAAGGCCCATGATGAAACACGTCCTGTACAGTATGAAGGGGCAACACAATACGAAAATACCGATATCCAAGCGCCTATGTATATGCGGATTCCCGATATGGTCGCCTATGCAGGGAATAATCCTAAAAGACCTTTAATTCAATGTGAATATGCCCATGCCATGGGAAATAGCGTAGGTAATCTTCAAGAATATTGGGATGTCATTGAAAAATATGATGTTTTGCAAGGAGGATTTATATGGGACTGGGTAGATCAAGGGTTACTGACAAAAAATGAGCAAGGCCAGGAATATTGGGCATATGGTGGTGATTTAGGGGGGAAGGATTACCAGAATGACGGCAACTTTTGTTTGAACGGTTTGGTAAACCCAGATAGGAGTGGGCATCCATCATTGCATGAAGTGAAGAAAGTGTATCAATACATAAAATTCAAGGATAAAAATGCCAAGGCTGGTTCAATTTTAATCCAAAATGCCTACGACTTCTTGAATTTGAACCAATTTGAATTCAATTGGAAATTGTTTAAGGACGGGGCGGAGATTGCCACAGGGGTACTGCCTACGCTAGATGTTGCTGCGGGTGAGACAAAATCAATCCAAATCGATATGCCCAAGCTTGATGATACCAAAGCGGAATACTTTCTTAATCTGTATGCGCACACCAAAGAGGCAACCCCTTTGGTGCCCTCGAATTATGTAATAGCCTATGATCAATTTCAACTCACCCCATATACGCCTGAAGCATTTACCACGGCCAATGTAAATGATGGACTTGACATTACATCAGAAAACAATACCCTGATTGTTCGGGGCAATGGTTTTGAAGTGCATTTCGATGCTGGGAAAGGGGAGTTAACATCGATTGATTATGGTAAGGGCAATATTTTGGTCCAAGCCATTACGGCCAATTTCTGGAGAGCCACCACAGACAATGATTTTGGGTATAATATGCCAAAAAAACTCAAAGCTTGGAAAGATGCCACGACGAACCAAAAATTGGCACAAATGACGATCACATCTGCCGAAGACCAGCAATCTATGGATGTTTTGAAATTAAGCGGTAATCCGTTTAAAGTCGAGAATGGCACGCTTCAAGTTAAATCGGAATTTGCTTTGGATGCCGTGAAGGGCGGAGTAAGTATTACCTATGACATCAATGACCAAGGGGAGATAAGGGTCCTAACGCAATTAAACAATATTGCTGAAGATAAACCAGTCTTACCACGTTTTGGTACCAACTTGATCATTAAGGATGAATATCAAAAAGTGACTTGGTATGGTAGGGGACCCCATGAAAACTATCAGGACAGAAAAACAGCGGCCTTGGTTGGCACCTATGAAGCATCTGTAGACGATTTATATTATCCGTATATACGACCACAGGAAAATGGAAATAGATGCGATGTACGTTGGCTGACATTTAAAAATGCATCAGGGGATGGTATTGGGATATATGCCCCTCAGGTATTTGATTTCAGTGCCCACCATCAATACAATACCGATTTTGACGCAGGGGACACCAAACAACAACGTCATACCGTGGATATCGTAAAACGTGATTTCGTCAACATTAACATCGACTACAAACAAATGGGTGTAGGTGGTGATAACAGCTGGGGTTTAATGGCTTTGGACAAGTACCAGATAAAACCTGAAAATTTATCCTTTAGTTATGTGATCAGACCCCTGCGTTAAATAGAAGACTCCACTGGCGAATAGTTATCTATGACCGCTTTGTTCTATACTTTTAGGTCTCTATAGGTGGTTTTTTCAATAATCTGTCAAAGGCCTCGAACAATATTGAGAAGAAAATAACTAGAGCTGCCCCGATGAAATTCAACCATAAGTAACCTAATTTCTCCTGCCCAGCAGGGTAAATATGAATCAGGTTGTAGTAGGTAATACAAATCAATATTTGTGTTAATATGGCCGCTATGAACACCGCATTCCCCTTTACAAATTTAATAAAGAAGGCCAGAAGGAAAATCCCTAAAACATTACCGTAAAATATACTGCCTATGATATTCACCAATTGTATCAAATTATCGAAAAGGTGGGCAACGCAAGCTATTAAAATGGCGATAATTCCCCATAATAGTGTAAAACCTTTGGAGACCCTGACATAGTGTTTTTCAGAAAAATTCTTAGAGGTGTTACTGCGTTTATATAAGTCCAGGGCGGTAATGGTACCCAGCGCATTCAGCTCAGAAGCGGTAGACGACATGGCTGCGGATAAAATTACCGCGAGTAACAATCCAATAAGCCCCTTGGGGAGATTATTCAAAATAAAATGTATGAACACATAATCCTTGTCATTGGTCTCTATGGAGTCGTCAGCGAGTTTTATCAAGGCCTTGGCAGCGACCCTATTTGTACTATCCTTTTTATTAATATCGATGACCTGCATTTTGGCCGCTTCAACCGCTGTAAATTCCTTAAGGTCCAAGGCTATGGCAAATTTATTTTGTGCGATTACCTTTTCGGATTCCAATTCAATTTGTCGTTGTTGTAAAACCTTATAATCATCGGCATATTCCGAATTCAAAACTCCATTTGTTGCGACTGGATTAAAGTTCAGAGGCGAAGGATTATACTGATAGAAAACGAAAACCATTACCCCGACCAACAAAATGAAAAATTGCATCGGAATCTTTAAAATACCATTAAAAATAAGGCCTAATTGGCTTTCCCGTACCGATTTACCGGACAAATAACGTTGTACCTGACTTTGATCGGTTCCAAAATAGGCCAATGCCAAAAACAATCCGCCAGTAATACCGCTCCAAAATGTGTACCTACTTTTCGTATCAAAACTGAAATCTAGGATATTCAGTTTATCACTGGCCCCCGCAATCTTAAGGGCCTTTTCCAGACCTATATCATTAGGTAGGTAGCCTAAAATAAAGAAAAAGGCCATGAACATACCTATCATAATGATGAACATTTGTTGTTTTTGGGTAACGCTCACCGCTTTTGTGCCACCAGAAACGGTATAAATGATTACCAATGTGCCAATAATAATGTTCAATGTTTTTAAATCCCATCCCAGAACGGCTGAAAGAATAATCGACGGGGCAAAAATTGTGATACCGGCAGCCAACCCACGCTGTAATAAAAAGAGAATAGCAGCCAGTGACCTTGTTTTTACATCAAAGCGATTTTCCAAAAATTCGTAGGCGGTATAGACCTTTAATTTGTGATAGATGGGCACAAAAACCAAGCAAATGATAATCATGGCTAGGGGAAGTCCAAAATAAAATTGAACAAAACCCATACCATCATGAAATGCCTGGCCAGGCGTAGAAAGAAAGGTAATGGCGCTTGCTTGGGTAGCCATGACCGATAGGCCAATGGTCCACCATTTAGACTGGTTGCCCCCTCTTACGTAATCGTCTACATCCTTACTTCCACGGGTCTTCCAAACACCATAGATGACGATGAATAAAAGTGTTCCTGAAAGTATTAACCAATCTAAAGTCCCCATATTACATATAAGCTGTCATAAGATAACCAAAAATTAAAATGTAGATGATGTTCAAGATCAAAACCAGGGTATATTCTTTTTTCCAGACGAGTTCGTTTTCCATAATCAACCTTTTACATTGGTTTTTCTATCCAAATTTTTCTTACCAACAGACAGCATATTGGCAAATAGTTTATAAGCCCCGGGGACACCTTCTGGTAGTTCCCTGAAAAAACTTAAACCGGTATATATGTAGTGCCCCTTGCCATAGGGCGCAATTAATAGACCTCCTTTTTTTGCAGTTTCATTTTCGTCGTGCATCGATAGGATTGGAGTAAAATTGGAGTCCCATGCATCAGGGAAATAGAGGCCTCGTTCTTGTACCCAACCTTCAAAATCAGCCTTCGTTATTTTGTTGGGATAGTTGACCAATTCATGATTTTCTGCAATAATATCGACCTCGGAATCCTCTTCGGTAACCCTATCCCTTGACAAGGTAAGTTGAAAAGGGGCAATATCCTTGTATTGTTCATCCCATCTACCTGCCGTATTGTACTGTACTACCAAATTACCGCCATTCGCAACATAATCAAACAAATATTTTTGTTTGAACCTTAATTCAGGAACAACATTATATGCCCTAATACCCATAACAATCGCACTATATTTGTTCAAGGTTTCTGGGTTTATAGAATTAGGGTCTATTAAATGGACTTGATAGCCGATTTGTTCCAGACTTTTTGGTACTTCATCACCGGCACCGACGATATAGCCAATATGTTCCCCGACTTTTTGGATATTCAAGCGTACGACTTTTGCCTCTGAGGGTATCAATACCGACTGGGAGGGTATATGGTCATAGGCAATGGTGACCAACTCCTTTGATATTTCCTTCCCATTTATTTTGATAATAGGCGAAATAAAATTTTGATCTTCGTGTGCTGGTGGTTCCAATTCAAAAAGTACAATTTGTTCATCACCTTTTTTGGCTATCTCAAAAGGTTTGCTTTCTTGTTCCACTTTCCATCCTTCTGCATGGCAAAAAACAATTTCCCCTTTAATACTATCCCGATGTGCTTTTATGGTAACGGGGATTACTTTTGATTTTCCATCGGCAAAAATGATAACCTTATCCTCAAATCGGGCCGTGGCCTCTGGCAAAATATCAAAAGGTTGGTATAATTCACCCATATCGGGTCTGGAATAACGATGTATTACGGGTTTATTAAAGGTAATAGGATAACCTTCAAAATCTAAAACAAAACTGGCTTGGAATGCTGGTGGAGTTTCAGGATTGCCGATTAAATCCCGGTTATCAACCGTATACATGCCTAAAGTTCCTTTTTTCTTCAGCCAATATGGGCTGGTATAATCGGTGTTTTCCGGAACTGTAAAATCGAATTTTAAATTGACTTTTTCATTATTAGCAAGTACGATATCCTTGTCCGAGGAAATTATATTGCCAATCTTAATAGATTTTAATTTAACCTCGGCATTGCTGCGATTTAATGCCTCAATAGCCAGTGATACACTACTCCCAGGATTGGTCATTGGATTTTCTGAGGAAGCTTCCAAATACAATCCGGTTATAGCGGCAATGATATCTTCCAATTCTTTGGATTTTATTTTTTTCCAATGGGTATCGGGGATTTTCTGTAGTAATCGATGCGCCTGTAAAAGTCCTTTTAAATGCGTGGTCGGGTATTTAAAATTGAAGTTTTCCTCAATCCCATAAAGAATGGCCCCGACTGCATCGCCACCTTCAACCCTCGACCATGTTGTATCTATACCATCAAAAACATTTTTCTTATCTTGGGGTAAATCCCCTTTTAATAGTTCAATATATTCATTTTCACTGCCTCTGGACATGAGCCTTCCAAATCCTTGGCACCGGTGCTGACTACTGGCCAATGAGGCAATTTCATTGTTCGATCGCCCTAAAATCGGATAGTACACCCCAATATCATAATTTAGCATTTTGGATTTATCGGCGTTATTGAATTTTTCCTCGCTTCCGTAAAACCACCATGAGGTATTGAAGAACAATCTCTTGGGTTGCCACAATTCCAATTCCCCTAATTGATTGGGAAAGGAATTTATATCTGCCGCCAGATCAAAGGCCTCAACACTCAAAATGGCCGATGAAGTATGATGACCATGGGTTGAACCAGGGGTTCTGTGATCGAATCTATTAATGACCACATCAGGCCTGAATTTTCGGATCATACGAACTACATCCCCTAAAACGGTATCCTTATTCCAGATTTTTAAGGTTTCAGTTGGGTGTTTTGAGTAACCAAAGTCAACCGCTCGCGTAAAATACTGCTCCCCACCATCAATACTGCGGGCCGCCAAGAGCTCTTGTGTTCGTAACACCCCTAACAGTTCTTTTAGCTCAGGACCTATAAGATTTTGCCCCCCATCACCCCGGGTAAGCGACAAATATGCGGTTCTCGCCTTTACTTCGTTAGATAAGTATGATATCAACCTTGTATTCTCGTCATCGGGATGTGCCGCAATATATAAAGCAGATCCCAAAAAGTTCAATTTTTGGATAGCATGGTAAATATCAGAAGAAGAATTCTTTTTGGGTGCTTGGGCAAATGAGGTAAAGAAAAAAAATAGGATTCCCAAAAAGGATACCAATGACCTGTACATGATTTTGTTTTAGTTGGTTGATAAAGATATAAAGAAACACAAGCGACAAGCAACATTTACATTTTCTTTAACAAGATCTCTATTAAAGGGCCTCATCGTCTGAAAGACTGTTTTTTGCTATCAATGCCACCCCTTTTTGCAACATGAGGTTGTTGGGATAGGTAACCAATTCACCATTGTCCTTTTTTAAGTACAAATGAAAGGCCTTTATATCCATTATTTCGGTTTCTTCGGCAAAATCACCATCCAAAATCTTGATGCGATCACCGATTTTAAAAGGGAAGGAGAAAAATAAAATAATCCCAGCGGTAATATTGCTCAGTATCGACCAAGTGGCGAAAAGGGCAACCCCTATTACCGCAAAGACCGAAGAAAACAGCAGGCCGATTTCCTTGAAATTCACGCCCCAAATAAAGGTAAACACCCCAATACCCACTGTAAAAAGGGCAATATTCACATATTTAATGATCAAACGGGTTCGGGCTTGGTTCAAGTCGCTGATCCGGCCGATTCTTCGTATTGTTTTGGTACTTAAATATTTTAAAATCAAAAGTGCAACAAGCGAAATAATCGTTACCAAAATTTCTTGTTGGTTAATGGCAATAAATTCTTCCATAAATTAAAGTCCTAATGTATCGCGCAAAGATAAACTGTTATTTCCATTTTGTCGCCAATACGGAGTTTTTATAGTTTTGATCTTTGATGCTTTGGAAACCATGGTTCTGGCATTATCCCCATACCCGCTTGTGAAAGAATCGGACCAACTTTCAATACTAAAAGGGAAGTCAGAATTGAAGTTGATTTCAAGTGTTCTTTGCAATGTGGGATACGTTATTTTATAGGTGGTGATACTCTCAGAGGTATCTACACTTGCACTAACCGGATATGGCTTCAACTCCTTATGGGATACCCGAAGAAATTCAAAGGAAGGAATCATTTCAAAATTACCAAGCGGTAATGCAGAGGGATTGATTCTGATTTTGTTCCAAAGTTCATTTTCGAGCAGGTTCTTTTCTAACATGAAATCTTTATCCCCTTCATTTTCGAAATATGAGAATGACTTAATATTGAATTTTTCCCGATTGTTCAATTGGGTAAAAACATGTCCGCACCAATCCTGGGACGAAAAAGTGACTTTCAAGGCATGTTGATTGTCATGTACGGGATAAAAACTACTGTTCATTATCGAATAAGGATAAATTCCTGTAAGATATTTTTTTGTACTGTTCAATTTTAATACCGGAATATTCGTAGGGTCATTTTGATCTGCTTTCACTTGCAGGTCGGCAACAAAAGGTTCGGTAACATATATCAAAACGGCTTTCCCTTCCCGTAACTCGCCATAATGGGCCTGTTCCAACGCATAGGAGGTTACTTCGGCATTTCCGGCATACCAATAATCTTTGAACTCTTTCGATAATGGTTTTTTAGATATGGGTTTTACCGCAGTTTTGTTCATAGCCATGTCGCCAATTCCCTCCTGATTTTTATTTTCATGACAGGATTCGAACACTATGCAAATTGACCCAAAAAGTACCAGTAAACCTTCTAATTTCAACCACTTCTTCATAGACCCTTTTTTATAAAACTACTTAAAATCGATTAACCTACCATATCCATTAACGTTTTGTAAACTAAATGGGTGGGCAATCCTACAACATTGGTATAAGAACCTTTTATTTCCTCAATACCTATAAGTCCGATCCACTCTTGAATGCCATAACCACCGGCCTTGTCATAGGGTTTGTAGTTTTCTACATAAAACAGGATTTCCTCTTCGGAGAGTGACTTGAACTTAACCTTTGTAGTGTTGTTCACCGTTTTACGGGAGGTTTTGGTGGTAAAAGAGACTGAAGTGATGACGTCATGCCAGTCATTCGACAATGCTTGGAGCATTGCACATGCCTCTTCTTTATTTGTCGGTTTGGCCAAGGAATTTCCCTTTTGCCAGACTACGGTATCCGAGGTAACCAATATCTCCCTATCAGAAAGACAACCGGTAAATGCATTGGCTTTTAATTCAGCGAGATAGTCAGATATGTCGCTTCCTTTCAAATCCGATGGGTATACTTCATCGACTTCCTTTAAGCGTACCTCAAATACGAAGCCCATATCCTCAAAGAATTGTTTCCTTCTTGGGGAACCCGAAGCCAAAATTATCTTATAACCTTCCAATTTATTCTTCCACATAGCTAGGCATCGGCATCGCTGAAGTCTTCAAACCAATCGCCACGGACCTTCAATACTTGTTCAACCACATCACGTACACATCCATCCCCGCCACTTTTATGGGAAATATATTTACAGGTCGCTTTTACTTCTTGCACGGCATTTTGGGGGCAGGTAGGTAAGGCTATCATCTGCATTGGGGCTATATCCGGCAGGTCATCACCCATATACAATACGTTGTCCGGGGATATGCCGTAATCCTCCAAATATTCGTCAAGGGGTTCCGCCTTATTGTGGGCACCCATATAGAAAGTAGTTACACCCAAGCCCTGTAAGCGCATTTTTACGCCTTCATTGGTACCCCCTGTTATTATACATACGTTATATCCTTTGTTCACTGCAGTTTTAAGGGCAAATCCGTCTTTTACGCTCATTCTTCGTAATAGTTCACCTTCAGAAGTCACCAGTACCGTACCATCGGTAAAAACGCCGTCCACATCGAAAACGAAAGTGGTAATGTCCTTTAAATATTGCTTATAACTTTTATCCATAGGTTGTTCGAATTGATTTACTTAATAGGGAGTATATTTTCTTTTGTTTTTTACTTTTCAATTGGGCCAAATGCCTTTTTATCGTGCCCTTGTCGTTTCTTCTAGCAGGTCCCGTTTGAGCATCAAAAGGGGATAATCCCTCTAATTTACGGGCAGTTTCTTTAATCAATGGAAACAATAATTCAAACGGAATTTCTTTCTGCTCACAGAGCTCATGGGAAAGATGATACATGTGATTGGTAAAATTGTTGGCGAAAACGGCCGCCAAATGCATGGCTTTTCTTTGCTTGGTCGACAAAGGTACCACGGTATCCGATATGGCGGAGGCCATATGCTTTAAAAGCTTAAAATCATCTTTATTTGTGGTTTCAATGCAAATCGGAATTTCTTTAAAATCAACGATTCTGTTCGCACTGAAGGTTTGAAGGGGATAAAATACGCCTCGCCTAACACCTTTTGGCAAGGCTTTGATAGATACACTACCCGAAGTGTGCACCAATAAGCCTTTTTTTAGGTTCAATTGTTTCGATAACTCCGATATGGCGTCATCGCTGACCGCCAGAACATAGATATCCGCGGTTTCAATTTTCGTGAGATCCGATGTTGTCTTTGTATTGGCCCCAAAATACGATAACATTTTAGGATTGCGAGCATAAACCTGTGCGACCTCAAGTTCTTCCTGGGCCATAAAGGCCTTAAATAAATGTTTGGCAACATTACCAGCTCCTAGGATAACTATTCTGATCATACTGCGAAAATAACCATATAATTAATCTTGTTGAAAATTTTTGGAAAGTATCGAATCTTCGTTTACGAATTTCATGCCATTGGGTTATTGTAAGAATCTCGAGCCTTTTGTCGTAATGGTTTGTCACCGCAACGCACTCAATTATTTTTGGCTTTGTTAAAAGCCCTTTTATTATATATAAAATACCGTATTTTTGCAGCTGCATAAAACAGACATGGCGCTTTATGAAGGATTTATTAAAAAAAATATTTTTCTCGACCCGTTTAATGGCGGTATTGTTTCTTGTTTTTGCCACGGCTATGGCCTTTGGTACTTTTATCGAAAGTTGGTATAGTACGGAAACGGCTAGGATATGGGTGTATAATGCCACATGGTTCGAGCTGATCATGGTGTTTTTCGTCATTAATTTTGCAGGAAATATTTTCAAATATAAACTTCTGAGAAAGGAAAAATGGCCTGTATTGCTGTTACACCTGTCGTGGATATTGATCATCCTGGGTGCTTTTGTGACACGATATATCAGTTTTGAGGGAATGATGCCGATTAGAGAGGGGCGATCCGAAAAGGTTTTCTACTCTGATAAAACCTTTCTTACCGTAAATATGGATGGTTTGATCAATGGGGAACCCCGCAGAAAAATTCTCGAAGATGATCTAATCGTGACTCCAGAAGCTATAAAATCGAACTTGCCATGGCATGTGGATTTTAATGGACAGCCAGTTACCATTTCTTACGTAGATTTTATTAAAGGGGCCAAAAGAGGTTTGGTGCCAGATGAAAATGGCGAGCAATACCTGAAAATTGTTGAATCTGGAGGTGGGCAGCGCCATGAACACTATTTGGAAAATGGTCAAGTTGCCAACATACACAATGTATTGATATCGTTGAACAATGAAACCCAAGGGGCCATAAATATCTTCACAACCGCCGATGGTTCTTACCAAATTAAATCCCCTTTCGAGGGTAATTTTCTTCGAATGGCCGATCAATTTCGAGGTGAGTTGGTAAAGGATAGTTTACAACCTCTTCAGCTGCGATCGCTATATAACGTGGCCGGAATGCAATTTGTACTTCCGGAGCCAATGGTAAGGGGTTCTTATGGGGTCGTCAAGATTCCTGAGGAAGAAGTGACTCCAATGAGTCAGGATGCACTGGTCATTGAAGTGAGTACCAATGGGGAGTCGGTACAACAAAAGTTGTTAGGGGGTAGGGGAACCACAAGTTTTTCTAAAAGTATAGAAGTGGGTGGCTTGGATTTCACCATGGCCTATGGCTCTAAAGTCTATGAGCTTCCCTTTAGTATAAAATTGAACGATTTTATTGCGGAGAAATATCCTGGAACCGAAAAAGGATACGCCTCATTTATGAGCAAAGTAACGATTGAGGACGAACGCCCTTTCGATTATGATATCTACATGAACCATATCTTAGACCATAAACGATATCGTTTTTTTCAATCTGGTTTTGATCAAGATGAACGGGGTACCACGCTTTCGGTAAACCATGACTTTTGGGGGACCTGGATAACATATATCGGTTATTTCTTGTTGTATGCAGGCCTCATGGGAATCATGTTCTTCGGCAAGACCCGTTTTAGGGATCTGGCAGAATCATTGGATAAAATAAAGGCGAAGAAGGCGGCATTGACTGTTCTCTTGATTATCGGTTCCATAATGAATATTTCCGCACAGGAACACGCTGAGAACGATGGGCACAATCATTCCAAAGTCCCTACCAGCGAACAGATAGATTCTCTTTTGACCGCTAGCATCGTGGATAAGGAACATGCTGAACGCTTTGGCAAAATGGTGGTGCAGGATGAAGGGGGCCGTATGAAACCCATCAATACATTTTCTTCTGAACTGCTCCGAAAGCTCAGCTTAATGGATACCTATAAAGGCATGAACTCTGATCAGGTATTTATTTCCATGATGATGAATCCTGCTATCTGGTACAATGTGGAATTCATCGCTCTTGATAAAAAAGCTCAGAACGATAGCATCCGTAAGATAATCGGAGTCCCTGAAGGCCAGAAATACGTCAAGGCAATTGATTTTTTCGATAGTAAAGGACAATACAAACTGGAGCCCTATCTGAGAGCGGCAACCGCAACGAACAATCCGAACAAATTTGAACAGGATTTTAAGGATGCCAATATTCGCCTGAGCCTTTTAGATCAAGCATTGAGTGGACAAATCCTAAAGATTTTCCCACTCCTGAACGATGAGAACAACAAATGGGTCTCCGCTGTGGAATATCGAAGCGGACAATATCAGGTAACCGATACATTGTATTCCAATTTTATAAAGAATGCGTTACCCTATTACCTTATGTCTTTGAACAAAGCCAAAGGAAACGGGGATTATTCGGAGGCCGATAAATTGTTGTCGGCTTTTAAACGAAATCAATTAAATCATGGGAATGAGGTTTTACCTTCCGAAACCAAAATCAATACCGAGGTCATCTATAATAAACTGAACATTTTTAACCACCTATATAAACTATATGCTTTGGTAGGCATTCTGATGTTCTTTGTTTTGATCTTCCAAATTTTTAAGGAGCGTGAAATATGGCGTATTGGGACTTATTTCTTTAAGGGAACCATTATCATCTTATTTTTATGGCATACTGCTGGTTTGGTCTTGCGATGGTATATATCTGGCCATGCGCCTTGGAGCGATGCCTATGAGAGTATTCTTTATGTTTCTTGGGCCACTATGGGCATGGGACTGTTATTAGGGCGTAAAAGCGATATGACGATTGCAGCTTCTGCGTTTGTAACCGCCATGTTATTATGGATAGCCCACCAAAGCTGGGTCGATCCCGCGATTGCGAATTTAGTACCTGTACTCGATAGTTATTGGTTGATGATCCATGTTGCGGTTATTGTTGGAAGCTATGGGCCTTTGACCGTAGGTATGATCTTAGGGGTGGTTTCCCTCATTTTGATTACGCTAACCAATAAAAAGAATAAAAAACGAATGAAGCTTAATCTTAAGGAGTTGACCACGATCAATGAATTAGCTTTGATGGTCGGGTTGGTCATGCTTACCATTGGAAACTTCCTAGGAGGACAATGGGCGAATGAAAGTTGGGGCCGTTATTGGGGATGGGACCCTAAGGAAACATGGGCCTTGATTTCGATTATGGTTTACGCATTTGTAATCCACTCCCGTTTGGTTCCTGGTTTACGGGGTAGGTGGTTCTTTAACTTTTTAAGTGTTATAGCCTTTGGCAGTATCATGATGACCTATTTCGGGGTGAATTTCTACTTGGTAGGACTCCATAGTTATGCCAGTGGGGCACAGGTGATTACACCTATGTTTATTTATTACACTGTATTTGGGGTACTTGTTTTAGGGGCTGTAAGTTATTGGCGATATCAGGTAAATTACTCGAAATAACCCAATTATTTACCACCATTGACTTTTAGATCGTTTATACATTGTTCGTCTAAGGATGGAACAGTTCCGCCAGAAATTGAATTGAGCAAGCCTTCTCCTGTTTCAGCCGTCCAATACATCAGGCAATCCTCCGTGGTACAATGACGGCCATGTTCTACATCTTGATGGTCGCTTTGAGGGGTTGTGCCAGCATTCACCAGGCCCAATAAATGGCCGAATTCATGGTTTATCACCGTTGTTTCTAAAACAGAAGTGCTCGGGGCTAAAGGCTGACCACTGAATTCTTGAATTGTTTCCTCAAAAATCACAAAGGACGTGTTTCTATAGGCTACTCCCAATACCGAACCATTTTCAGTATTTTCAGAATATTCACCATCGATAAAGAGTCCAAAAACAGCAATTTTCCCCACATCATTGTAAAACGTTCTTATTTCATCTTCTATTTCCTTTATGTCAGCAATTGAATAAATGCTTTTACCTGGGGATTCGATTGGCTTCAGAGCCACTTTTATTTCACCGGCTTTATTGAGTCGCTCTGCAAGAAATGTTTCAAAATTATCTAGGGTTGTAGTAGTTGGTTTATATCCTTCAACGTAAAATAGCTCAAAGCTCAAATCCTTATATTCCTGGCTAGACAAAAGGTCGTTGGCTGAGTCCCCAACATTTTTTTTGTTTAGCGTGGTGTCAATGGTTACATCATTTCCGCTATCGTCTATAATGGTTTTTTCATCCATTCCATCTTCGGAACAAGCAAAAAACAATAGCACAATCAAAAAATATGTTTTGTGAAATCTCATAACGATAAAACGAACAATTCCTCATATTAGTATTTTAGTATAATTGTAGGGTTTTTATTTTTTTGCAATGGCCAAAAGGGTTGCAAGAGCAAAACTCTCCACATTTAAATATTTTTTTGCATCTTTACTTTATCATGAAGTAAACGAATTATGTTATTCATAGATGTCATTGGATGTGTACCGAAGAAGTAATCGATCTTTGATTATACTTCTTGACCATCTTTTTTTCTACCATTCTACATAATTCTTATAAAATGACCTCTCAAAATAAACTCACGTTTAAACAACTTTACGATTACTTTATCATTGCGGTAACCGGCAAGCAAACCGAGTTTACTTCTGGCAGTATTCGTAAGGCGATCTTTATGCTTTCCATTCCCATGATTTTGGAAATGATGATGGAGTCTATCTTTGCCATCGTAGATATTGCCTATGTTTCACAGGTCAGTGTTAATGCCGTAGCGACAATTGGCCTTACAGAATCGGTAATCACTTTGGTCTATGCCGTGGCCATAGGTCTAAGTATGGCCGCAACAGCCGTCGTGGCCCGACGAGTTGGCGCAAATGACATTAAAGGAGCACGGGAATCGGCCATACAAGCTATATTATTAGGGATCGTTGTGGCTTTGATTGTTGGCGTCTTTGGTTTTATATATGCCAAGGAGATACTCGCCCTAATGGGTGCAGAACAGGATTTGATCAACGAAGGGTATGGGTATACCCAATTATTGCTTGGTGGGAACATCACCATCTTACTCCTTTTTCTGATCAATGCCATTTTTAGGGGGGCCGGTGATGCCTCTATTGCCATGTGGACCTTGGTACTTTCCAACGGACTCAATATCATATTAGACCCCATCTTTATTTTTGGATGGGGCCCTGTACCGGAGTATGGGGTTATGGGGGCGGCCATTGCTACGAATATTGGTAGGGGAACAGCCGTTATGTTTCAATTGGGAATTTTGTTCTTTGGGTGGAGTCGAATAAAAATTGGAGTACAGGATGTTGTCCTTAGACTTTCCGTAATGATGAATTTGATAAAAGTCTCTCTCGGCGGTATTGCACAATTTCTTATAGGTACATCGAGTTGGGTCTTCTTGATGCGAATGATGTCAGAATTTGGCAGCGAGGTACTCGCCGGCTACACCATTGCAATCCGTGTCATGTTGTTTACGCTAATGCCTTCCTGGGGAATGAGTAATGCCGCAGCTACCTTGGTAGGCCAGAATTTAGGAGCAAAACAACCGGAAAGGGCGGAAACTTCTGTTTGGAAAACAGGCAAGTATAATGCCTATTTTATGACCCTGGTTTCTATTATTTATTTACTTTTTGCCCATGATATCATTGGCTGGTTCAATGATAATCCAGTGGTTATCGAGAATGGCGGATTATGCCTTCAAATCATTGCAGCGGGTTATATATTCTATGCCTATGGAATGGTGGTTACACAGGCTTTTAACGGAGCTGGGGATACCTTGACGCCTACCAAGATCAATCTTATTGCTTTTTGGCTATTTCAATTGCCCTTTGCCTATTTGGCGGCCATAACCTTTAAACTGGGGGCCATGGGTGTATTTCTGGCCATTACTTCGGCAGAAGTAATGCTCGCGGTCATTTCGATTATTTGGTTCAGGAAAGGAAACTGGAAGAGGGTGCAGGTATAATCATAGTCAATTCACTTTATTGTCATTGCTGAAGCATCTTAGGTATGCAATCGAAATGATAAAATGATCGTAAATTTTGATACCTTATTAAAGTAGATCAAGGATATTTTGTGCTTTTACCAATTAAATCTTACCAAACAGGATAATTATTGGTCGGCAAAAAGAATTTCATAACTTTAACCGATGCTAAAATAAGAATACATGGGCACACCAAAGAAAGGGATAAATACTATTTGCACCCACGAGGGAGAAATTCATGATGAGCAATTCAAAGGGGCAATATCACCCTTGTATATGAGTACTTCATATGCGTTTGAGGATGTTGAGGTAAAGCGGTATCCTAGATATTTCAATACGCCCAATCAAGTAGCCTTGTCACAAAAAATTGCTGCGTTGGAGCATGCAGAGGCGGCCATGGTCTTTGGAAGCGGAATGGCGGCAATTAGTACAGCACTGTTGGCCTTTTTAAAGGCAGGTGACCATGTTGTACTTCAAAAAACGCTTTATGGAGGCACCTACAATTTCGTAAATGAGGAATTTTCAAAGTATGGCATTGAATATTCTTTTACCGATGGTCTTGAGCCACAAGATTTCGAGACCAAAATAAAGGGGAATACCAAAGTGATATTTGTAGAAACCCCATCAAACCCGTTGCTAACGATAACCGATTTGAAGGCTATTTCCAATATGGCCAAAAAACATGGTTTGGTATCCATGATCGACAATACTTTTGCAAGTCCGGTGAATCAGAATCCAATTGACTTTGGAATCGATATTATCATTCATAGTGCGACAAAATATATGGGAGGACACTCTGATATTTGCGCTGGGGCAGTGGCTTCTACCCAAGAAAATATGGAACGAATTTTTCAATTGGCGAAAAATCTAGGAGGTAGTTTAAGCGATTATACGGTATGGCTATTAGAACGAAGTATTAAGACTATGGGAATCCGCGTAAAGGCCCAGAATACCAATGCCCAACATATGGCAGAGTATCTTGCAGCCCATTCCGACATAAATAAAGTCTACTATCCCGGATTACCCGACCATCCTGGTCATGAATTGGCCAAAACACAAATGTCAGGATTTGGTGGAATGTTATCTTTTGAATTGGATCAAGCGTATGATGCATCCCAATTTCAAAAAGCCTTGAAATTAATAAAACCATCGATGAGTTTGGCCGGGGTTGAAAGTACGGTACTGTCACCTACACAGACTTCACATGCCCTTATTGGACCCGAAGAACGCAAAAATCAGGGAATAGCGGACGGACTTATTCGGTTTTCAGTAGGCATTGAAGAACCGGAAGATTTGATTTTTGATATTGAACAGGCTTTAAAAGAGATAAAGAAAGGGAATAAAGCTGGTCTCTTTAAAGAGCAGTTGACTAAATAGCCTTACTTTGTAGAGATTCAAATAAGTGCGCATTGCTACCTTATATTCGAAATGATTACACTTTAAATACTATTAATAGATGAAATTAGACATCTTGGTTTTCGGTTCGCATCCCGATGATGCTGAACTTGGTGCAGGAGCCACTATAGCAAAGGAAATTGCCAACGGCAAAAAAGTGGGTATCATTGATTTGACCCGTGGTGAATTGGGAACAAGAGGTTCTGCCGAAATCAGGGAAAAGGAGGCAGCAGCATCGGCCGAAATCTTGGGGGTTGCCGTTCGGGAAAATCTGGAATTTGCAGACGGCTTTTTTATAAATGACAAAAAGCATAGAATGGGCGTGATACGCATGTTGAGGAAATATTGCCCTGATATCGTCCTGTGCAATGCTATTGAAGATCGGCATATAGATCACGGTATGGGTAGCAAATTGGTTAGCGATGCCTGTTTTTTAAGTGGATTGGTGAAGATAGACTCGAAAATGGAGGGTGATGATCATTGGCAAGAACCATGGCGTCCCAAGCACGTCTACCACTATATTCAATGGAAGAATATAAAGCCGGATTTTGTTGTAGATGTTTCTGGTTATATCGATAAAAAAATCGAGGCTATCTTAGCGTATTCTTCACAATTTCATGACCCCAATAGTGATGAGCCAGAGACACCCATCAGTAGTAAGAATTTTTTGGATAGTGTAAATTATCGGGCAAGGGACTTAGGCCGTTTGATAGGGGTAGACCACGGAGAAGGATTCACTACGGAGCGTTTCCCTGGCATAAATAGATTGGAAGATTTGATTTAACCTGCTTTCTTTAATTTGTTCCTGACTTTAGGCAAAGTAAAATAAAAGCAAGAACCATTGGGCGCAGCGCTTTCGACCCATATTTTACCATTGTTCTTTTCTACCATTTCCTTACAGAGCGACAATCCTAAACCTGTGCCTTTTTCGTCGTTCGTACCATAAGTAGTCACATTCGAATTTTTTTCAAAAATTTTCTTTTGGGTGGCCTCATCAATACCAACCCCGGTATCACGAACCGAAATTTCCCATGCGGTGCTCCGTTCAACGGCATCAAAGGTTATATACCCCCTCTCAGGAGTGAATTTTATGGCATTGCTCATAAGATTGCGTATGACAATATCGATTTGGTCACTATCTACCCACGTATGGATATTCGTGCTCATTTTATTAACAATAGTGAGGGATTTCGCTTTGGCGGTTTCAGAAAGTAGATTTATATTTTCATTTACCAGATTATCAATTGAAACAATACTAGGTTTGGTTACGGATCCATTCATTTGCGTTCGGCCCCACGATAATAAATTATTAAGTGTAAATGATATATGGTCTATATCCGAACTAAGTTTGGGGATAAACTGCAAGAACTCCTTACTATCTATTTCCCCATCCTTGTAAAGTTTCAATAGTCCTTGGAAAGCAGCGATCGGACCTCTTAAATCATGACCGATTATAGAGAATAATTTGTCTTTGGTTTCATTGATATCGCGAAGCTCCTTCTCATTTTCAACCAATTTTGCGGTTTTATGGTAAAGCTCTACATTCAGTCTTTTCTGGATTTTTTCATTTCTTCTTACAATCAGGGTCACAATCAAGAATATGGTGAGAATGAGTAAGGCGGCATAGATATACCTTTTTTGACTGGCGAGCGCTTTTTCATTTTCGACAATGAGATCTTCTTTCTGTTTTTCAAAATCAAGCTTTGTGACCAACATGGTAAGATTTTTTTCATTTTTATTGGCCATGATCGTATCATGAAGGGTATGATATAGTTCATGGAATTTTAAAGCTGATACATAATCTTCTTTGTTCTTATTTATTTGATATAAGATTTTCGCACTTCTTTGAGTTTCTTCATAAAACTTTATTTTCTTTGAAATAGAGAAGGCCTTTAAGGCATACAGTTCGGATAAGCTATCTTTTTGTTGGCCTAAATAAGTTTCAGATATACCATTTAACATCGTGGTTTCCCCTCGATTATCTTCCACATTTTTATGGATCATTTCACTTTGCTTGTACCAATATAGGGCCCATTTATAATCCCCTCCCTTCAGGTAGGTCTTACCTTTGACCTCATAGGCATAGGCTAACCAGTCCATTATATTATGCTTTTCAAAAACAGTTAGACTACTGTTTATATTGAACATGGCATACTCCAATTCGCCCATATCCGCATAGACCGAAGCCAAATTACTCAATGTTTCTGCCGTATAGATTTCATTGCCTATTCTTTCATTGATTTTTTTAACGATTTTATAAAAATGAATAGCTTGGTCGTAATCGTACTGCGAAGCATAAAGATTGGCGATATTTTCATTGATGATAGATAACATTTCATCATCAGCGATATGGGTAGCAAGTTCTATACCCTGTAAATAACGACTTAACGCCTCTGCATAATCCCCTTTATAATAATAAACACTAGCTATATTGTTTTCTATGTTGAGGATTAATTTTTCATCATTGATATCTTTGGCCAAAAGCAGCGCTTTTTGATAGTAGGCTATCGATTGGTCATATTTACCTTGATCCTCATAGTAGGTGCCTAATCCGAATAAGGACTTACTTTGGCCGAGTTCATCATTGGCATCTGAAGCATTGGTATAAGCCTCTTTTGAAAGTAAATAAAGACTATCGGATTTATAATAGCGCATCTCTTCGCCTAAATCATTGAGCAAAGTGATATGTAGGCTGTCTTTAGGGCTAAAATCCCTTTTTTTGCGCAAATGGTTGATTTGGTCTAGAAGACTATCCCTACGTGGTATTTGGGAATGTACTTCGGCATATCCAAGAGATAGAAAAACCAGTAGCAAAGCTAACTTTTTCAGTTGGGACATTAGATTTTTTTTCTGTTTCAACGGCATACTATTGAAAACACCTATTGGATTAAGGGAATAAAAGTAAATCCCATTCCTATGGTTTGATAATAAATGTTGTGAAAGCCCAATTTTTGTGTGTTTTGTCTATAAAAAAGTGCATTTAGTCGATAAACCAGCGTGATTTTAACAATAGGGATTCACCAATCATAGATTTTCTTAAATATAGTTTTTAGCAATCTTTTAAAATTATACCCTGTTTAGTTGGAAAGATCAAGGAAAAAAAATTAACTTTGCCACCGCTTTAAATGGTGGTTGTAGCTCAGCTGGTTAGAGCGCTGGATTGTGGTTCCAGAGGTCGCCGGTTCGAACCCGGTCTTCCACCCTATAATACAAAAACCCTGACGAGAATCGTCAGGGTTTTTTTATACTGAGGCTTCTTATTTTGAAACTTTATCCACGACAATTTTTTGATCTCGATTGGCTATCTCCCATGCCGTAAGGAAAATCAATCGGGTTCTGTTCTCCAAGAGATCATAATTTATTTTATCAGGGGTGTCTGTAGGTCTGTGATAATCATCATGGGTTCCATTAAAATAAAAAATGATAGGAATGTTATTTTTGGCAAAGTTATAGTGATCACTCCTATAATAGAAGCGATTGGGATCGTTCTCATTATTATAGGTATAATCGAATTCAATGTTCATGTGTTTTTTATTTACTTCCTCTGAAAGGTTGTGTAAATCCGTGCTTAATTTATCGGAACCGATCAAATAAATATAATTACGGTTCCCGTCACGTTTGGGATCTATTCTACCGATCATATCAATATTCAAATTGGCCACCGTTTGTTCTAAAGGAAATATTGGATCTATATCTGTATAATATTGGGAACCTAAAAGCCCTTTTTCCTCACCTGTTACATGAAGAAAAACAAGGGATCGCTTTGGGGCATAACCGGCATCAGCCGCTTTTTTAAAGGCCTCCGCAATTTCCAAGAGGGCAACGGTTCCGGAACCATCATCATCTGCACCATTGTTGATTTCCCCGTTTTTGGTTATTCCAATATGATCTAAATGCGATGAGATTACTACATATTCATCAGGTTTGGAAGCTCCTTTTACCACTGCCACGACATTTTCCGAATATATGGCATCACTCTGGGAGATAATATCCAGGTTGAGGTCCGTGGGTAAAATTTTCGTCGTAGAAGACTTTAAGATGTCAGGGTATAATGCTGTTGCGGCCTTTTGGTCCAAAACAATATTCAAGAAATCGGAATCTTGGGTGATAAGGGTTGGATCACTAGAGGGGCGCTCTTTCATTTTGTTGAAATAATTTTGATATCCTCTAAAGTTGGTTTCATCAAAATATAACATCCCAAGTCCACCGTGGTCCTTAATGGCTTTTGAACGTAGCCCATAAGCATCTGACACTTTACTCCATATAGAGTTTTTATGGGTACCTGTTATCTTGAAAGTACCATCATCGTTCATAGGTTCGCCAAATTTTACCAAGACCAACTTACCTCGAACATCTAGACCTGAATAATCATTATAATTATCATCATGAATGCCATATCCTGCATATACGATATCCGTAAAATGTCCTTTAGCCCCCTCAAAAGCCAGAAAATCTTCCCCAAGAACATAGTCGGTACCATTGATTTGAATAACGCCTATAGGCATTTTGTCAATTTCCAAAGGAACCTCCTGATAATAGTCGCCATTTCCATTTGCTGCGGGAATACCCAAAGAAATATATTCATCCTTTATATATGCTGCCGCTTTATGTTGTCCTGGTGTCCCTGTTTCCCGACCTTCAAATTCATCCGAAGCATAAATAAATAGATGTTCTTTTAATTCTTCGGCAGTTATGGTCGCCGCAAACTTGATTTCGGCCGATAGATGAGGGTTTCCCGATTTTTCAGGAACTGTGGTTTGTGATGAATTACAGGCCATTACCAAACCGACGGCCATTAAAATCAATTTATTCATGAATATTTAATTAGGAATTACCTACGGAATATCAAAAATAATGAAAACCTTATAATATGTGCTTTTTAAATGAACTATAACATCATTACCGATTTTCATTTTTTAGGATTTGGCCTGCAGGTATTGCGTAGGGGAGATTCCTTTTTGTGCCTTGAATTGACGATTGAAATTTGAAATGGAATTAAAACCGGATCGGTCGGCTATTTGTGCTATGGAAAGGTTAGAGCTATGGAGCAACTGGCTCGCATGTTCCAGTCTCAATTCAATTAAAAATTGAAAAAACGTTTTGTTTGTCTGTTTTTTGAAAAAACGACAGAACGCATTTGGGGTCATATATGCAAGTTCTGCTACCGTTGCGAGACTTATATCGTTTTGAAAGGAATTGACAACAAAATCAAATACCGACTGCAAACGTTGCCCATCCCGACTCCCAATTTGTTTAGGATACATAAAGCCCGTAAGTACTTCCCGTTTTGCCTGACAAAGTATTTTAATCAATCGAAGAAGATTGATAAAGCGGGTTAGCTTATCCTGATCCGGAATCTGACATAATAACTTATGAACCTCCTCTTTATGGGATAACAGTTTAAAACCATTCTTTGCATTCGTGAAAAATGGACGGATTTCCTCCAAATCAGCTAATTCGAATAGATATTCCCCAAAGGAATCCCTGGTAAAAAATAAGGAAATCATTTTTACCTTCCGTACGGTTCTATCGCTTTGGAAAAGATGTGGACAATTTGGGCCGATGACAAAAAATTCCCCATTTTGGAAATGGTGGATGCTATCCCCAGTAATTAATTTTCCTTGCCCTTTTAGTATCAGACTCAATTGCAACTCTTTATGTTGGTGCAATTGGTTGTAGAATGCTTCCGATTCATCAACCTGGACAATCAGATTTTGGTTCAAGGGCTTTGCTATCTTAAATGGTAGGACTTTCATTTTATGAAATTATGCAAATATTATGCAATAATTATAATCAAGTGAATAAAATAGGTTAATAAACGCATAGTATAAGATAATATTGATATAACATCTTGGCTTAGTTGGTCAGTATTTTTGTATCATACCAATTAAAAACAAAACTATGCAGGTACAATGGCAAGGCGTAATGCCAGCGGTAACGACAAAATTCAATGCAGACGACACCCTTGATTTAAAAATGTTCCGTGTGAATATAGAAGCACAGCTGAATGCCGGGGTAAGTGGGATTATCCTAGGAGGAACCTTAGGGGAAGCAAGTACTTTGACCGATGATGAAAAGCGTATCCTTATTCAGGAAACCGTTAAAATCGTCGACGGGAAAGTCCCAGTGATCATAAACATTGCCGAACAGAGCACGAAAGATGCTATTCTGGCTGCCCAAAGGGCAAAGAAATATGGTGCCAGTGGCTTAATGATATTGCCACCCATGAGGTATAAGGCTACCGACTATGAAACCGTGGTATATTTTAAGGCCGTGGCCAAAAGTACCGATTTACCGATTATGATTTATAACAACCCAGTTGATTACAAGATAGAAGTGACCTTGGCTATGTTCGAGGAATTGTTAAAGGAATGCGATAATATTAAAGCCGTCAAAGAATCGACCCGCGACATTACCAATATTACAAGAATCAGAAATAGATTTGGGAATCGATTGGCAGTACTCTGTGGAGTCGATACCCTTGCATTGGAAAGTATACTTATGGGTGCCGATGGATGGGTGGCCGGACTAGTGTGTGCCTTTCCAGCCGAAACTGTGGCCATCCACGAATTGGTTAAAGCCGGAAGAGTAGCCGAGGCTATAGAAATATACCGATGGTTCTTACCTTTGTTAGAGTTGGATATTAGTCCACAATTGGTCCAGAACATCAAATTGGCCGAAGTTGGTACAGGAATCGGTACGGAAATAGTCAGGGCTCCGAGATTGCCATTGCAGGGCGAGGAAAGGACTAAAGTGCTAAAGTTAATCGAAGAAGGGTTGCGCACTAGGCCTAGTTTACCCGATTATAAATCCATGGCCCATAGTGTATAATTATATCGATATATTCATAGAATTCTGTCGTCATTAAGGAAGAATTCGATACATTGGTATGCGAATATTAATGGGACGTCTAGATAAACGATTAAAATGATTACAGGTAAAAATTATATTGGGAATAATCTTTCTGCAAAAGGAATTAAAACGTACACCACTTTCAATCCACAACTGAACAAGGAAAACGAATTCAATTTTGTGGAGGCGACAACTGAAGAGATCGATCAGGCCGTACATTTGGCTACAAATGCCTATGAACAATTCAGCGAACTTTCAGGAATAAGAAAAGCTGAATTTTTAAATGCCATTGCCGATGAAATTCTGGCTTTGGATGCGTTGCTGATCACAACCTATTGTTCTGAGTCTGGTTTGCCCGAAGGTAGGGCGAAAGGAGAGCGGGGTAGGACCATTGGACAATTGCGTTCATTTGCCGAGATGGTAAAAGAGGGTTCATGGGTCGAGGCATCCCTTGATACGGCTATTCCGGATAGAACGCCGATTCCTAAAGCAGATTTGCGTAAAATGCTGATTCCCTTGGGACCCGTGGTAGTTTTTGGGGCAAGTAATTTTCCATTGGCCTATTCCACTGCGGGTGGTGATACTGCCGCCGCATTTGCCGCAGGTTGTCCCGTTATCGTGAAATCCCATCCTATGCATGCAGGTACGGGAGAATTGGTGGCATTGGCCATAATAAAAGCGGCTGTTAAGACCAAGATGCCCAACGGTGTTTTTTCCAATTTAAATAGCAGTGGTCATGAGGTTGGTGTGGCATTGGTGAAGCATGCTGGGGTAAAAGCAGTTGGCTTTACAGGAAGTATTGATGGGGGTAGGGCTTTGTTCGATTTGGCTTCACAACGCGAGGAACCTATTCCGGTATTTGCGGAAATGGGAAGTATTAACCCTGTGGTTATATTGCCAAAAGCTGTCGAAAAAAGGGGAGAGAGCCTGGCAAATACCTATGCAAGTTCAATAACCTTGGGTTCGGGACAGTTCTGTACCAATCCGGGTTTGTTGCTCGGCATCAAAGGAGAAGCATTAACGGTATTTATCAAGCATCTTTCGGACGCCATTGTCAAGATAGAACCTTCGTGTATGCTGCATCCGAATATTATAGGGGCCTATGAAAGCAACAAACAAAAAGCGGTTTCCCAAAGTGGGTTACAAGTGATGGCAGATTACGATTCGGATATTAAAAGCAATTATGCCCGCCAAACCATTACGACGGTAGAAGGGAAGACTTTTTTAGAAAACCCCACCTTGCACCAAGAGGTGTTTGGGCCCTATTCCATTGTCGTTCAATGTGAGGATAAGGATCAATTAGAACGCATCATCACCCACCTTGAAGGCCAGTTGACAGGTACTATCATTGCCGAGGAATCGGAATTAAATGAACATAAGGAAATAGTCAGTGCCCTTCTGGGTAGGGTAGGCCGGTTAATATACAATGGGGTACCCACTGGGGTGGAGGTATGTCCGAGTATGCATCATGGCGGCCCATACCCTGCATCAACCGACAGTCGTTTTACGGCAGTGGGCATACATTCCGTAAAGCGATGGGTTAGACCCATAAGCTATCAAGATTGGCCAGACAGCCAGTTGCCAGATGCCTTGAAAAACTCTAATCCGCTAGGGATTTCCCGACTTGTAAATGGGAAGATGACAAGTAGCAAAATATAATCTTTCCAAAGATGGCATGTAGTACGTTTACTTGTATAGATGGTCATACCTGCGGAAATCCGGTAAGGGTAGTAGTCCAGGGCGGACCTGAACTTCATGGAAGGAATATGAGTGAGAAACGTCAACATTTTCTAAAGGAGTTCGATTGGATCCGTAAAGGATTGATGTTCGAACCACGAGGCCATGATATGATGAGTGGCAGTATCTTTTACCCCCCTTCAAATCCAGAAAATGATTTTGGTATACTCTTTATAGAAACCAGCGGTTGTTTGCCTATGTGTGGTCATGGTACTATCGGGTCGATTACTATAGGAATAGAAGAAGGTTTTTTAGTACCCAAATCCCCGGGTAAGGTTCGGATGGAAACCCCGGCCGGACTGGTACACGTAGAATATCAGCAAATAGGGAATAAGGTTGATTGGGTTAAATTGACCAATGTAAAATCCTATGTGGCCGCCACTGATTTAACGATCGATTGCAGTTTTTTGGGGGAGTTGATGTTCGATGTTTCCTACGGAGGAAATTTTTATGCCATTTTCGACCCACAACATCATTATAGTGGGATCCAGGATTTTACGGCAAGTAAGTTGATACAATTTAGCCAAGACATCCGGGAAAAGATCAATAAGAAATACCCAGGGTTGTTTAGTCACCCCGAGGATCAAACTATTAACGGTGTAAGTCATATTATGTGGACAGGCGATACCATTTCGTCGGAGGCTACGGCGCGGAATGCCGTGTTTTATGGGGATAAGGCCATAGACAGATCACCTTGCGGTACAGGAACCTCTGCTAGAATGGCACAATGGTACGCCAAGGGGAAATTAAAAATAGGACAGGATTTCATTCATGAAAGTTATATCGGATCCCAATTTAAAGGAAGGGTAGAAGCCGAAACAACCTTGGAAGGTATACCTGCCATTATTCCTAGCATTCAGGGATGGGCGAGGGTCTATGGCCATAATACCATCACAATAGATGATGATGACCCATATGCACATGGGTTTCAAGTTCTTTAATATGGGAAAAAAGACTATTGTAATTGGAGGGGGAATTATTGGACTCTGTTCGGCCTATTACTTGCTTAAAGAAGGCCATGAAGTTACGGTAATCGATAAATCCAATATTTCGGATGGGGCCTCCTTCATCAATGCCGGTTATCTAACCCCAAGTCACATTATACCATTGGCTTCACCAGGGATGATTGCCAAAGGGATAAAATGGATGTTCAATTCCGCAAGTCCCTTTTATATGAAACCGCGTTTAGATTCCGAATTCCTTAGTTGGGCTTGGTATTTCCATAGATCTTCGACTTATGGGAAAGTTGAAAGGGCGATTCCAGTAATCAAGGATATAAATATTTTAAGTAGGGAGTTGTTCAAAAGTATGAAGACTTCAGGGGATTTAGGCGATTTTCACCTGGAGCGCGAAGGTTTACTTATGTTATATAAGACGGATGCAGCTGGCGAGGAAGAAATAAAAATTTCCGAGAAAGCAAAGCTTTTGGGCCTTGAAGTTGATTTACTGGACAAAAACCAATTGGATGCTCTTCAACCCCAGTTAAATATTGATGCCAGAGGGGCCATCCATTATGGGTGCGATGGGCATATGACCCCGACTGAATTTATGCCCAAGATGATTGCATTTTTACAAAGTTCGGGAGTTACCATAAAGACAAACGAAGAAGTTTTGGATATGGTGGTCTCCAATCGAGGTATAGAACAACTAATAACTACAAAGGATACTTATGTCCCAGATGAGGTGGTTTTAGCGGCGGGATCTTGGAGTGGACAACTTGCGACAAAATTGAAAATAAAACTTCCGATACAGGCAGGAAAGGGGTATGCCATAAATATGGAAAGACCAACAGGAATAACAATTCCAGCAATTTTAATGGAAGCTAAAGTAGCGGTTACCCCGATGAAAGGATTTACCCGTTTTGCGGGTACTATGGAATTCTCAGGTATAAATACGATCATTAGAAAAGAACGTGTCCAGGCGATTGCCAATGCAGTGAATAAATTCTATCCCGAAATAGCCATTAATAAGGAGGAACTGGCGAGCGCACAAAGTGGAATGCGTCCGGTGTCGCCCGATGGCCTGCCCTATATAGGAAGAAGTTCCGCCATAAAGAACCTGACTTTTGCCACTGGCCATGCGATGATGGGGTGGAGTTTGGGTCCGGCTACGGGTAAACTGGTTTCCGAAATCGTTGGCGGAAAGAGAACCTCTTTGGATGTTGGTCCTTTTTCCCCTTCTAGGAAGTTTTAAATCACCCGAAAAATCTATTCATCGCTACGGATAAGATTGAAAGCCCCTTTGACCATGAACAAATCATTTTCACTAAAATCGCCAGCGTTTTTGATTATTGTGAATCCATTATAACTGGCACCTACGGTTACTTCCTTTCGCAAAAAACTATAGGATTCATCTTTAGAGGTATTCAGGAGTACGAAATGGGAATCATCTACGGAAATTATGGCATCATCGGGCAATGCAGGTTCCTTACTGGTGTCCGTTATTATTTGTGCATCTACGAACATGCCAACAGCAAAACCATGATTTTCGTCATCGAGCAGATGACCATGGACCATAACGGTCCTATTTACCAAATCGATCGAGGTGCCCACAAGATGTACTTCGGCCTCATAGACTTCTTCACCTGTTTCAGGGATCTTGAATACGATTTTTTGTCCCTCTTTAACCTTAAGGATATCTTTTTCAAATACGGCAAGCTCCAAATGAATATGGTCTGTATTTATAATTTCCAATATCACATCAGCAGGTGATACATAGGAGCCTTTGCTAATATTCATTTTTGTAATACTTCCGCTTATAGGAGCGTATAAAGCAATTTCTGAAGTAATATTGCCTACTTCAACAGCATCGATATTGATATTCAGCATTTGTAATTTCTTTTTTAGTCCATTATAAAGGGCCAAGGCGCTTTTATATTCGCTCTCCGCTTTTAAGAAATTCTTTTGAGAACTGATTTGTTCATCGAATAATGCCTTTTGGCGATCAAATTCAGATTTCAAAAACGTGAGTTGCTCTGCGGTTTCAAGGTAGGTTTGTTGCATTTCTACAAACTCTGGGTTTTCCAAGGTTGCCAACATCTGGCCTTTTCGTACAAGGTTACCGACCAAAAGCGGGGTTTTTTGAACGTACCCTCCAGCAAAGGAACTAATGATCGCCCTGTTTTGTGGGGGCACATCGATCATTCCCGTGGTTTGAACCATTGATTGAAATGATTGCTCCGATAGCTTTCCCAATTGCATTTGGTCACCGTCGAACTGTGCTTTACTAATTTCGATGGTTTGATCTTCCAAAGATCCAGTCGATGCCTCAGTATCGGTACTGCTATTGGTCGAATCCCCACAGGTAGAAACTAGGAGAATCGATAAAAAGAATATGATATATTGAAAAGATTTCATGGCGTATATTTTATGATTATTAAAGTTTAGATGGGTCTGATCCGTTTTTCGATGTCCCGTTTTCATAAAGTAAGATGATTTAACGCAATAACGGTTTGATTATAGTTGTTGAGGTTTTCTAAATAGGATAATGTAATGCGATAGGCATTTTCCAGACTTTGGATATATTGGAAAAAATCGATTTCCCCATTTCGAAAGCTGATTGAAGCGGTTTTTAATATTTCGTTCGAAAGCTTCTGTCCGTCGTCTTCATAATAGTTCAAGGTTTCTTCATATTTTCTAAGTTGGCCTTTTAGCCTTTCATATTTGAGGTACAATTGATTTTTGTAGTCTAAGGATTCCTCATAGGCCATGTCCTTGGCAATTTTAGACGCTTTGATTTTAGCGGTATTTCCACTAAAGAGCAAGGGTATTTTTAATCCTACTTGATAGCCATAGAGGTGATCGCCCAAGCCTGAATTGGTTCCTTGAAAGTAGTTGAAGCTAATATCTGGCAGTAATTGCTGCAGTTCCAACCCGCTTTTGGCCGTATACCATTCATTTCTTTGGTCATAAAGGGTTAATCCTATATTATTGGAAATCTCCTGTGATTGTAATTCCAACTTCCGTAGTGGTCTCATAGCCACATTTAAAGGTTCTTCCACCTGGATGGTTTTCTGTAACAGGGCGTAGGAAATGGCAACATCTTCACGGGCCTGATTAAGCAATGCTTGAAGTTCTTTCTGCTTGGCCTGGGCGGTAATTTTTTCAAGATAATTTGTTTCGCCCAATTCGAACCGACGTTGTGAGGCATATACGAATTTTTCATAAATACTGTCCAAATACGAATAAACCTGCTTCTTTTCTCGAGTATATAGCAATTGGTAATAGGCCGATGCAACATCTCGTTCAAGCATTTGTTTTTGCATTTCATAATGACTTTCCTCCATGCTCAAATTCGCTTTATTGATTCGTTTTCCTGCGAAATAGAGTGTAGGGAAGAGGATATTCTGTTGAATGCCATAAACCTCTAAGGGTTTATTGTTAAAAG
Organism: Maribacter arenosus; assembly: GCF_014610845.1. Lineage (GTDB taxonomy): Bacteria > Bacteroidota > Bacteroidia > Flavobacteriales > Flavobacteriaceae > Maribacter_A > Maribacter_A arenosus. The sequence goes on from NZ_JABTCG010000001.1 coordinate 385,597, forward strand.
CCAGATTGTTTTGGTCATAGTGATAGTAAATTTCGGTCTTATCGAAATCAAATGCACTGCTTACCAAGGCCTTTGTTGTCTGGACTTTTAGTGAAGCAGCCTTTAAGCCGGCATTGTTCTCCATTGCCAAAGCCCTTATCTCTTCAAAATCCAATCCTTTTTCCTGTGCAATTGAGGATATGGTAAAGAACAAGAGTAAAACGGTCAAGCCAGTAGTTGTTTTCTTTTTCATGCTCTTATTAAGTTCAACCTTTGAATCGAAGATGGCATATAATACGGGCAATACTACTAAGGTAAGAAGCGTAGCCGTAATAAGTCCACCAATAACAACGGTTGCCAATGGCCTTTGCACTTCTGCACCTACATTGGTTGAGATAGCCATGGGCAAGAAGCCCAATGCCGCTGCCGATGCTGTCAGTAATACCGCTCTTAAGCGGTCTTTAGTCCCTTGTTTTATACGTGCTTCAATATCTATCATACCTTGATGCTTTAATTCCTTAAAATGTTCTATTAAAACGATTCCATTTAACACAGCAATCCCAAAAAGAGCAATGAATCCTACCCCTGCCGAAATACTAAAAGGCATATCCCTTACCCATAATAAAAACACACCTCCAACCGCAGCCAAAGGAATGGCGGAATAAATCATTAATGCATCCTTGACCGATTCAAAGGCAAAAAAGAGCAAAAAGAAAATCAACACCAGAGCAATGGGAACCGCTATTTTTAGTCGGTCTTTGGCACTTTGAAGATTCTCGAACTGACCGCCATAGGTTATAGTATAACCCACGGGAAGTTTGATGTTCGATTCGATTCGCTTTTGAACGTCGGTCACCACGGATTGTAAATCGCGATTACGGACATTAATACCAACGACAATACGTCGTTTGGTATCGTCCCTTGATATTTTGGCCGCTCCTTTGGTATAAGAAATCAACGCGAGTTCACTTAAGGGAATCTTTCCACCTGTAGGCAGATCAACATAGAGGTTTTTAATATTATCAATATCCTTTCGGCTATCCTGGTCCAAGCGTAAGGTAAGGTCAAATCGTTTTTCCCCTTCGAACACATTACCCAAATTGGCCCCTGCGAAACCCATGGAAATCACCTTATTTAAATCACTGATATTCAGTCCGTAACGAGCAACTTTGCTACGTTCGTATTTTATGTTCATTTGGGGCAATCCCGTAATTTTTTCCACGCTGATATCGGCTGCGCCTTCGACATCTTCAATTAAACTTCGGATTTCATTCCCTAATTTGTTCAGGATATTTAAATCCTCACCAAATATCTTAATGGCGATATCTGCGCGTACCCCTGTAATAAGTTCATTAAATCGCATCTCAATAGGTTGGGTGAATTCAACTTCCATACCCGGAATAATACCAAGCGCTTCCTTGAATTTATCGGCAAGCTCGTCTTTGGAGCTGGCAGACACCCATTCTTTTTTTGGTTTAAGCGTAATGATAACATCGGTCTCTTCCATAGACATGGGATCGGTTGGGACTTCGGCTGCACCGATCCGGGTAACCACTTGATCTACTTCAGGGAATTCATTCAATAATATTTTTTCGATCCGTGTTGTTGTTTCAATGGTTTTGCTCAACGAAGTCCCTGTCTTTAGAATAGGTTGGATTACAAAATCACCTTCGTCCAAAGTCGGGACGAATTCCCCTCCCATTGTGGTAAAGAGATAAATTGAAAGTGCCAGTAAAACGGCAGCAATTCCAAGCACCAATTTTTTGCTTTGTAGCGCCCAGTGAATGGTAGGTTCATAAATCAGATTTAAAAAACGCATTAACCGAACCGAGATATTCTTATCAGAAATCCTCGATGGTTTTAGTATCAAAGTTGAGATTACAGGCACATAGGTGAAACAAAGAAGCATGGCCCCGATCAGGGCAAAACTAAAGGTCAGTGCCATAGGTTTGAACATTTTTCCCTCCACGCCGCTTAATGATAAAATTGGAATGAATACAATAAGGATAATCAGCTGACCGAAGATGGCGGAGTTCATCATTTTGGAGGCGCTGGTAAATGTAATTTCATCTTTTGCCAACATCAAATTCTTTGCCGACATGCCACTAAGCTCCAATCTTTTCGAAGTGATCTGGAAGGCGATAAACTCAACGATGATCACTGCCCCATCAATGATAATCCCAAAGTCTATGGCTCCAAGACTCATTAAATTCGCATCGACTCCAAATATATACATCAAGGAAAGTGCGAACAAAAGACAAAGTGGGATTACAGAAGCGACCACCAATCCTGACCTGAAATTCCCTAAGAGCAGCACTACAACAAAAATTACGATAAGGCACCCTAAAATTAGGTTCTCTGCTACTGTGAAAGTGGTTTTGGCGATTAATTCACTGCGTTCTAAAAACGGATTGATATAAACACCTTCCGGTAAGGTTTTGGAAATAGATGCAACGCGTTCCTTAACGGCATCTATTACCTTTTTTGAATTGGCGTCTTTGAGCATCATCACCTGTCCTAGTACCTTTTCCCCTTCACCATTACCCGTTATGGCGCCAAAACGAGTAGAACTACCAAATCCTACTTTGGCTATATTCTTAATAAAAATCGGGATGCCGTCCACGTTTTTAACCACGATATTCTCAATATCGTTCAAGGAGGTAATCAAACCTTCGCCACGGATAAAGTAAGCCTGGTTCGATTTTTCAATATAGCCCCCCCCTGCAACACCATTATTGTTCTCCAAGGCTTTGAAAACTTCAGCAATGGTTATATTCATCGCATTCAGTTTTTCGGTATTAATGGCTATTTCGTACTGTTTTAAATACCCACCCCAAGTATTAACCTCTACCACACCTGGGATACCTGAAAGCTGTCGTTTTACGATCCAATCCTGAATGGTACGCAAATCCATCGCGGAATATTGATCCTTATATCCTGGTTTAGTATCCAAGATGTATTGGTATATCTCACCCAAACCGGTAGTTATGGGTCCCATTTCGGGCGTACCAAATCCGTCTGGGATTTTTTCAGAGGCAGATTTTATTTTTTCCGCGATGAGCTGTCTTGGCAGATAGGTGCCCATGTTGTCCTCAAAAACAATAGTAACCACCGAAAGACCGAATTTAGAAATCGAACGAATCTCAAGGACCCCGGGCAAGTTGGCCATTTCCAATTCGACAGGATAGGTGATGAACTGTTCAATGTCCTGGGTTGAAAGGTTTTGGGAGGTAGTAATAACCTGTACTTGATTATTGGTGACATCGGGAACAGCACCAATCGAAATCTGTGTGAGGGAGTAAATTCCGAAAAAGATAATAAAGCATGTTAGTAAAAGAACGATCAGTTTATTCTTTATACTAAAACGTATGATTTTTGATAACATAATCCTAGTTAAAAAGTGATACAAACATCCGTGGAGTTTTATCGGGGATGTACTAAATCAATTTGGACTATGATCGCTTGGGAGGCTGAAATATATCCGATTTTTCCAAAAAGGAATAATTGTCCGAATAATAGAAATTGGCGGAATAATCGACTAGGGGAGTTGCCATAATAGCCGGAATCTGGTATTTGTTGACAATATAAACCGTAAGGATATGCGAACAGCAAGGATTGTTAAAGGGAAGTTCTTCGTGCTTGTTTTGTTCTTCATGATGATCTTGAGCATGCTCGTCTTGCAAATCGCCATAATGTTTGGATAAAAACACAAAAAAATTATCCCCATATTTTTCGGCGTGGAATTGGGCATGCTCCATGAGGTCGTCTATATGCGCTAAGTCATCCAAATCCAAATTCAAACTTTGGAGAAGGACCAAGCACGATAACCCTATGGAAAAAAATTTCAACATATAGACCCAAAGATACTTAATATTTCAATTTTTCGGGAATCCGTAGATAGATAAACACAATACCATTATTCTTTTTATCTTGTTGGTCGAATTGTAAACCTGAGAAAGAATGGTTCTAGTAATCGAACGGTATGTATATTGTTTTCTACTTCTCATCCTTGTAAGCGGGTGTACCTCTAAGGTAAACCAAAAGCAAGATAAAAAGGAACCGCCGAACATTCTATTTATCCTTTCTGATGACCACACTTCCCAAGCATGGGGCATTTATGGTGGTATTCTTGCCGATTACGTACAGAACAAAAACATTGACCGATTGGCTAATGAGGGGATGGTTTTAAACAATGCTTTTTGCACGAATAGTATTTGCACCCCAAGTCGGGGGAGCATATTGACTGGTCAGTATAGCCATATTAACCAAGTGTATACGCTCAGTGAACCCTTACCAAGGGACCATCCCAATATTGCCCGTACTTTATCCAATAGCGGATATCAGACCGCTGTTATAGGAAAATGGCATTTGGTGGGGAAACCTGAGGGTTTCGATTATTACAATGTGCTACCGGGACAGGGCAGGTATTGGAACCCTATTTTAAAAACGGAAGAAAATTGGATCGATGGCCATGATAGTTCAACAGGACAGGAATACAAGGGATTTTCCACAGATGTAATCACGGATTTAACCATAGACCATTTAAATAAGCGCGATAAGAACAAACCCTTTTTAATGTTCTGTAATTTTAAAGCTACGCATGAACCTTTTGATTACCCGGAAAGATTCAAAAACCTTTACATGGATGTTGAAATACCGGAACCTGAATCATTGCTGGATTTTGACCAAAAGAACACTGGACGTACCTTTCATGGCCAAACCTTGGAACGACTAGGAATGCGATGGGACGAGGCCACACAGCACCCTGATAAATTTTGGACGGATTACCCAGGCCTACCTTATCCACTGGACGGATTGGATAGTATACAAAAGCGAAAAAAAATCTATCAAAAACTGGTCAAGGATTTTATGCGTTGCGGTGCTGCCATTGACGACAATATCGGAAGGCTCCTGGATTATTTACAGGAACAGGGAATTGCCGAGAATACCGTTGTGGTTTATACGGCTGATCAAGGTTATTTTTTAGGTGAACATGGTTTTTTCGATAAGCGTTTGATTTATGAGGAATCCTTAAGAATGCCTTTTGTAATTCGCTATCCCAAAGAAATAAAGGGGGGTCAGCGATTGGATGATTTCATTTTGAATATTGATTTTGCAGCCCTTTTGGCCGATTATGCCGAAATTGATAAACCCGTATATATTCAAGGGGAAAGTTTTCGTGAAAATTTAATGGGGGCAACTCCAAAAAACTGGCGTAAACAGATGTACTATAGGTATTGGTTACATCATCCCGATAGACCCGCCCATTTTGGCATTCGCAATGAAAGATACAAATTGGCATTATTCTATGGGCAGGATTTGGCCATGAAGGGAACCTCCAAAGAAACTACGCAACCCGCTTGGGAGTTTTATGACCTAGAGAAAGACCCAAAGGAAATGCATAATGCTTATAACGATCAAGCGTATACCTCTATTATCAACGAAATGAAATTGGAAATTCTTAAAGAGCGTGAAAAATATGGTGATACAGACGAGGAATATGAGGTAATGCAGACTATTCTGGCCAAAGAATTCAAATAATGTTGATTGTAACGATATGTTCTATATTATAGGACATTTGGTGCATCAAAGAACATTAAAAAGATGTTATTTTAAAAGGTGGATTTTTAAAACACAACATTCTGATCAATAGCTGAATTATTAAATGGGATTAACTCCCAAATCAGTGTTTATGTTGTAAATTTAAAGTTCATTTCAGACTAAAGTGACACTTCGAAAACTATTCAATATGGAAGAATCCAATTCAAAAAAAAAGAAATCAAATCAAATTCCCACTCCACTTTCACGTAGAAAATTCATTTCGAATACGGCATTGACCGTCGGGGCAATCAGCATTATTCCGAGACATGTCCTGGGCAAAGGTTTTACCGCACCGAGTGATAAGATCAATTTAGGTTTTATCGGTCTTGGTAAGCAGACCAATGGATTGGCAAATAGCTTTATAAATAATACACAATCGCAGATTGTGGCAGGTTGTGATGTATGGACAACCAAAACGGAGGCTTTTGTGGATCACGTTGGTAAACTTTATGCCAAAGAAAGAAAGGTAAAGAACTATAATGGCATAACCAGTTATGCCGATTATAAGGAATTGCTTTCCCGTTCGGATATCGATGCAGTGGTTATTGCCACGCCTGATCATTGGCATGCCATTCAAGCTATGGATGCCATGCTTGCAGGCAAGGATGTGTATTGCGAAAAACCCTTGACCCATAGGATTACCGAGGGAATGGAGTTGGTGAGAACCACTAAGGAAACAGGCAAAATTTTGCAAACAGGCAGTATGCAACGTTCATGGGAAAATTTCAGGAAAGCTTGCGAATTGGTCCGAAATGGCTATTTAGGGGAAATCAGCAAAATACTTGTTAACGTTGGTGATCCGGCCGTACCCTATAATCTGGAGGAAGAAAGCATTCCCAAAGAACTCGATTGGAACAGCTGGTGCGGACCCGCCCCACTTTTGCCGTATAATCATAGATTGGCACCTTCAAGTAACGATGTGGATTTTTGGCCAGACTTTAGATTATTCCGGGAAGTAGGAGGTGGTATCCTTTGTGATTGGGGAGCACATATGTTCGATATTGCACAATGGGCTTTGGATATGGATAATTCAGGTCCGGTCCGGTATATTCCCCCAGCAGATCCTACATCGGTTCGTGGTCTTCGTATGTTCTATGCCAATGGTATTGAAATGGTACATGAGGACTTTGGTAGGGGATGGGGCGTTCGTTTCGTGGGCTCGGAGGGCACGATGGATATCAGCAGAAGTTATTTCGAAACCACTCCTGAGAATATCATTACAGCACAATTGAAAGATGCGGATATTAGATTGTACAATTCAAACGACAACCATTATCAAGATTGGCTTGATGCCATTAAAAACAGAACGCAGCCTATTTGTGATGTGGAGACCGGACATCGATCTGCGACCATATGTAATATTGCGAATATCGCCTATCAATTGGGACGACCTTTGGAATGGGATCCCGAGCTCGAACAATTCAAAGGGGATGCAGAAGCCAATGCCTTGAGAAGTAGGAAGAATAGGGCATATGTCGAATAAAACGGATTAGCTTAAAATTACATCGTTAAAACTGCTTAATTTTTTAGGGATTCCAAAGTTTTCATGGTGTTCAGCATAGCTTTAAAACATTCCGCTGAGTTTGTCTGATTCTCGGCGGATTTTTTTTGCTCTTCAATAAAATTAGTGGTGGAAGACCAATAAGTCTGCATCATTCCAAGATAATGTTTCGCCATTTCCGGGGTAGAGTTCATTTTAAAGTTGTGCATCATCTTAACTTGGGCGATAGCGACTTCAGGTTTGCGCCATGGGCAGGTGATTACATCAAAACCTTTTATAGCAAAATATGCCGCTGTAGGGTACGCTTTTTCGTAGTGCCAGTCGCAAATGACTACAGATTTTGGAATCATGTCAATAGCCCTGGCGGTATTGTTCATCGATGCTTCCCACATCCCGATCCCCGTAACGGCCCCATCGATCAAACGATCACCCCAAATCCATAATCGGGCATCCCTACTGGCCAGATGGTTGTTGATTTTGACCAATTCACCCGCAAATAAAGCGGCTGGATCTAGTCCTTTGCATCGTGGACAATTGTCATCGGCCAAGTAGAATACCTCATCCATACCGGCATGAAAGGCATTGGCTTCGAAAACATCAAGAATCTCATCCATCAGATCAAAGACAACTTCATGTACGTTTGGGTGCAATGGGCAGTAACTCTTACAATATAAACCATCATCATTCGGCCAAACATAATTTTCAGGTAATGCAATGTGGGGTGTCTCATCAAATTCCGGGTATACCTGTAACAATTTGGTATGCTCTGAATGCCAACTTTGGTGACCCAATAAATTTACCTGTGGTATTATATTGATATTTAATTCCTTACACACGTTTACCATTTGCTTTACTTGAATCTTGCTTAAGGGGTTTTCTCCACGCAGTTCGGGTCGCGATTCATAGGCGTAATTATAATCTACCCTTAAAACAAGTGTATTGATTCCATTTGGTGCAAGTTCATTTTTTATGAAATCGACAAACTCTTCTACCTTATCCGAAGAAGGTGCAGAAATACAAAATCCTTTGATTTCAAATGCATCTTGTGCATTAATAAACATAAAGGATAGGAGTAGCAGGATGGATAAACTATTTCGTTTCATAGGGTACGGGATTTATTCTAAAATTACCAAAAAGAAATCTATTTTACTTGAAATTGAAAAGTTGTTACCTGTATTAGGCTTATTTATTTACAATTTTAAAGAGAACCCCCTTTTTTGCAACCAACCGGTAAAAATTACTACCAGCAATGCGAAACAAAATGAACTAAACAGGCCAACAATACCAGTGTTGAGGATTTCCGGTAATTCAATGCCCGTTAGATTTCGAATAGGGTAGGTAAAATAGGGGACCAGATAACAAGTCAATGTAGCCGTGCCCGCAGGAACTATTACTTTTGCCCAAGAGCGTTGTTTTTTTATATCGACGATGAAATAGAAAATGATAAAAGATAAAAATCCTATTCCTGTACAAACCATTAACCAAGAAGGCGTTCCGGGCACTTTCGATATTCCCCAAAGATGACGTGTCATTAAACCAGCGGCAATATTTAAACAACCCAATACACCTAAGACCGATAATGCTTTTGTTCTGTTCGGTTTGGAAAGCTTTTGAAATAGAAGTGAAGCTACGACCCCTGCTGCCGTAAATGCAGGTATCGTACCCCCGACCCATGTCGAAAAATAAGATAGTGATTTTGGGAATTGGCCCAATAATCCTTTGGCATCAGCAATAGATAGTACATTGAATAACAACCATAAAACGACCATTACCGACAGCTTACCTTTACTCAATAGAAACACCAGAGCATTTATCGAATAGGCCCAACCTATAAGGCCTAAAATTCCCCACCAATGTACAGCCATTGTCTCATTCCCTGAACTTCCTCCCCGATAAAGGAAGGCCAAACCGACTAACAGCACCCAGCCTAACGCTTTTAAATAGCTATGCCATTTACGGCTGATAGGACTTTTTTCCCATTGCATCCATACCAAGGATACCGCCAAAGCCATAAGAAAACACCAAAGGGCCTTGCCTAAGCCGAATGTTGCATGATGCATCTCATAATTTACCATGAATACACCTATGATCAGAAGGGAAATCGACCGAATTATAATGTGCTTCGCTACGATCATTCGTGGTTCTAGCTTCGCTATCCTGTTTTGAATGGCGAAGGGAATGCTCAGTCCAACAATAAAAAGGAATAGTGGAAAAATGATATCTGAAAACCCTAGGTAGTCTTCATTGGGTTTAGCGTGCGCTAACCATTTTGGAACATCGGTGAGTGTCCAAAAGTCATTCACCCAAATCATAAGTAACATGGTCATAGCCCTTAAAACATCAATAGAGGCTATTCGTATCGCTTTTTTATGTGTCGGGGTCAATTGGACAAGGCTTTTACTATAGCAGCTTCTGCCAATGGTGCCATAACTTGATAACCCAACTTGGTTGGGTGTACTTCGTCATGGGCATATTTTTTTGGCAATCCGTTTCGTTCATCGGCCATTTCAGAAAAGTAATCCAAATAAACATGTCCGTTTACCTCGGCATAAGCTTTTAACATTTTGTTCAGGATCACGATTTTTTTTGAGGGTTCCAGCCCTGGTTTCCATGGATAGTCAAAGGCAGGGAGCACCGAAGAAATGACCACTTTTATCCCATGGGCGACGGCCAAATCGGACATCGATTTTATATTGTCGGCAATCATTTCCAAGGTCGATGGACCTGTATTTCCCGCAATATCGTTCGTGCCCGCAAGTATGACCACTACTTTGGGTTGCAAGGCGATGACATCTTGTCTAAACCTTAACAGCATTTGGGGTGTGGTTTGGCCACTAATACCCCTGTTTATATATGGTTTTCCCTCAAAAAATTCGGGCATGGTATTCAGCCAACCGATGGTAATGGAGTTGCCCATAAAAACAACCCTATCTTCGTTGGGTCCAGGTAACCCTACTTTAGCGTTTTCGCCCTTAAATTGTTCCATGTTGGCCCAATCCTGTGCGTGGGAAATGCCCACCAAAAGAAAGATAAGTAGCATTACGGTTGATTTCATAACTTTCATTTAAATCCATTGTCGATTTAAATATAATGATTTCAATAGTATGCATTTCATTAGAAGCAAAAAACCTTGGCAAATTTCTTCGCCAAGGTTTCTATCTATTATGTTGTTGTTTTTTTATTCGCAGGCTACATCTTCACCTGTGCTGTCCCAGCAATGCCAAAGTTCATCCTCAAAGTGGGTATACGCCATCACACGACCATAAAAGTCAGTGCTATTCCATTCAATGTTCACATCTACAAATTCTTCATACTGGGCGTCATATACATGAACATTATAAAATACATCATAATCACCATCCTGTAATCCGTATTCCAAATAACTGCCCATGAACAGGTCATCACTATCCTCATCATTCATTTCACGTACCCAGGTGTATTTGATACTTCCAATTTCGTCATTTTCACGACTCCATTCAATGTCGATCATTCGATGTGGCCGCTCGGGACTTTGGTAAAGTGTCCATTCCCCGCTATTTCCATCTAAATCCGAGACGCCCGAGAACCATAGAAACTCATCAAAAGCACCGGTTCCAATTTTTGTGACATACATTTTCCATATCACTTCCTCGCTTGTCAATTCCCCGGTAAGTCTTGCTGTATATTCGCTTGCAAAACCATCAACGGTATATGACCATTGCCATGTATTTTCACCGATCAATTCAGCCTTATGGGCAAAGGCACCTTTAAACGAAATTACAGGAACCGCTAAATTTGTGAACAATGCGGTGTTCCAGAAACCTACCACTATTCTTGGATAGAGCCAATTTTCACCTACTTTGGCCGCTGAAGCACTCTGTTTGCCTGAATCAGACGAATCATCTAAAAAATCACTGAAGTCCATCGCCATTGATTCATAGGGTGGCAATTCCAGAGCATTTGTATCAACATTGTCCTCTGACTTGTCACAAGAAACATTGAATACCAAAATAAAAGCCAAAAGGGCCATTCCGATACTAGTTTTTATTTTCATAACATTTGGGTTTTTCATACTATTATTTTTTACAATCCTATAAACGAAAAAAATAGGTCAAAATTGTTTGGCACCTTTTTTTTTGGTATTGAGTTTTATTTCCAACTCTACATACGCTGTCCCTTTACCTCTCAAAAAAATAAATTTGATGGCACAAAATCCCAACTGCGAATTGAGATGAGTATTAACAATCCATACAATTAATAAGTGGGAATCGGGGCAAATCTTCACAGCAAAAAGACAAAACGGTTTGATTACCAGCAAGATGTGTCATAAATGGATATTTTTTCGTAACTTCTTACAAAGTTTTGTTCCGCTACCTATAAGGCTAAAACTACGGCCTTGTACGCGATTTTTTTACCCCGAATAGTATTCCAATAGTGTGGAATATCAGGATAACAAAATTAATAGCAAATGAAAATTTCAAGAATCATAGCGCTACTCGTTCTTTTCTGCACCGCATTTATGATTTCTTGTGATCTCGATTTATTTGATGGTGAAGACGATGACATCAATTTAGTTGCTAAGTTTAATGATAGAATCGGACCTTTAGAGATTGAGGAAATTGTATATGGTAATTGGAAAGGCACAAATCACATTCAAGGGATTTGTTTTGACCAAAATACTTTATTCATATCGAACACCAAGCAACTAATAACTTACAGCAAGGACAAGGAGAAAGTTATTGCGGAACAAAGATGCCATGAATTATCAGGTGAGGAATGTAAAGCGTTCCATTATGGGGACCCTGCTTTTTATAAAAGTGATTTATGGGTACCCTTAAGCACTTCTAAAAAATGGAAAGAGGATTATTATTGTCATCAAAACAAACTCTTAAAATTTGAGGAGGGTATTATCCAGGGAGTTCATATGCCTAAGATTTATTTATTGGATTTTCCGGGTCATGTTGGTGCTGTCGAGATTTTAAATGATAAAGTATATGTGGCAGGCAAGGATATTAATACTGACTGGCCACATGATGATAATTGCCATGAAGAACAGATTATTTATGTCTATAATTTGGAAAACCTTGTTGAAAATACCTGCAATTTGCATAATGACGTGTTGAGTTTTACGGCTCACGGCAAAAATGGGATTCAGAATTTAGCGGAATTCGGTTCGAATAGTTTGCTTGTCACCGCTTATAAATGTGAGGATGACCCAAGTGATTATGTTTACTTATTAGACCTCGAAACAGGAGTGCATACCTTATATCGCCCAGATAATTGGGCATATGGTGTAGCTATGAATGATAATGGAATGCTCTATTTCTGCGAAGACAACAGGAATACTTCGGCAATAACAATAAATGCAATTGTTCCATAAGTCAATGGGCTCATACCATACTGACCAAGATTGATAAAAGTCTTTGCTGTGCTTTAATATTTTGCACTTTCATTGGTCACGGAAGTTCGCTTGATGAATGCACGTAAATCATTATTGGCCTTTTGCAGGTCTTCACGACGCAAGTACATCATATGTCCGCTCCGATAGCCCCTGAACTCAAAACGGTCTTTCATACGGCCGCTAGGATCTACTTGCCACATGGTGTATTTGGCATTGAAATAGGTCGTAGCACCATCGTAGTAGCCAGATTGTACCAAAACATTCAAATAAGGATTCTGTGCCATGGCTTGGCGAAGATTTTCACGGGTTTCATCATCCTCATTGTTCCATGGACGCACTGGTCCGAACATATTGTATTTGATGTCGGTTTTGAAATTCAATTCTTCTTGTAGATAGTAGTTTATTGCCGGGGTAAAACTGTGTAGCCACGAAGTTAATTCGGCACTATAATCAGGACGGGTACCCATTAATTCACGATCTATACCCAAATACCGTGAATCTAAACGACCTGTAGTAAATCCGCCCTGCTCTTTTAATAGGTTTTTCCAAAAATACCCAGTAGGGACCACTAAATTTAGGTCTAAAATCTCTTTTTCAGATAAACCCGAATAATAGGCGATTTTTTCGGCCACGGCAATTCTCTCGGCCTCACCAATAAATCCACCTTTGGCTAGTGCTGGTATGAGGGTATTAAGGGTATAATTTTCAGATTCTGGTAAAATCTCCAATAAATCTTTGTTTTGTAATTCTGGAGGTAATGCTTTATGGTGCCAAGCTGCGGCTGTATAATACGGAAGGTTCAAGGCATCCGAAACAGGACCTCCTGTTCGAATGACCTTATAATCGGCCGGGGACACCATGATCACCCCGTTTAAATACATCCATTGTTGGTTTTGCAACGCCAATGAAAGCCCCATAACCCGCGTGCCCCCATAACTTTCACCAATAATGTATTTCGGGGAACGCCATCTATTGTTCCTGGTCACAAACGTGTTTAACCATTCTGCCAAATACTTGATATCGGCATTTATTCCAAAAAACGTATCCCGATCCACCTCTTTCCCTGTTTCTGGTATGGTGCGCGAGTAGCCTGTATTGGCAGGGTTAACATATACAATATCGGTAACATCCAAAACGGAATATGGGTTGTGGTCTACACCGTAGGGTTGTACCGGATATCCTTCATCGTCGATTTTTAGAATTCTAGGGCCGGTATAGGCCAGATGCATCCAAACCGAACCTGAGCCCGGACCTCCATTAAAGGAAATCAATAGGGGTCTGGAGGCTTGGTCTTTTACATTGTTCCTCGTATAGTAGGTAAAATGCAAAGCGGCTATAGGTTTACCTTCTGCATCCCAAACAGGTTGCGTACCCGTTTTTGCCGTATAATTAATGGGAGTGCCATTAATAGTCACATTGTGTTGCGTGGTTATCACAGTATCTACAGGCAATTTTCGTTCTTGGGCATTCGCAAGGGAAAGGCCTATAACAAGGCAAAATGATAGGATGGTATTTTTCATTTATATTAGCTTTTAGTCTTGATCTTAAAAGTAGGTATTTTGGGCTAAGCCGTAAAATTTCAACTTTTAAATTAGAATTTTTCAAAGACTCCAAGTCCAAATAAGGCAAAATCATACTTCACGGGATCATTCGGATCGAATATTCGTAGTGCGGAATCCAGTTCATTCAAGGCTTTTGCATCATTCTGTTTACGTTTTAATAATCCGAGTTTTCGAGCCACATTACCAGAATGCACGTCCAAGGGGCATGAGAGTTGGCTGGGGTCGATTTTTTTCCAAAGCCCGAAATCGACGCCTGTCGACGCGTCCCTGACCATCCAACGAAGAAACATATTCAAACGTTTGGCTGCAGATCCCTTTAAGGGATCGGAAACATGTTTTGTGGTTCTATGTTGGTGGGGCAATTCAAAGAAAACCTTTTTGAATTCAGAAATTGATTTTTGTACGGAATTATTCTCGATATGTGAGGAAAACAAACCTTCAAGTCCCCTATGATTCATATAAATATTTTTTAGGGCCTTTACAAAATAGACTAGATCGGTATGATTGAAGGTTCGATGAACAAATCCCTTAAATTTTGCCAAATCACCCGGAGAATGGTTTAGGATAAAATTATAAGGTTCATTATCCAACAAATGCATCATTTCGGAGGCATTTTTGATAATACTTTTTCGGTTACCCCATGCAATTGTTGCCGTAAGGAAGGCACTGATTTCAATATCCTCTTTTGTGCTGTACTTATGTGGTATTTGAATGGGATCACTCTCCAAGAAGCGTGGATGATTATATTTTGAGACTTTAATATCTAAAAACTCTTTGAGCTCTATTTGGGTCATAATAAGGGCCTGTCTGTATAATCGACCCATTCAATACCTGTTGCATCGGTAATAAGCCCATCGACCATGGTCAGTTTTCTATCGGCAAGGTCGGCCAATTCCCGGTTATGGGTGACGATAACAAAGGTTTGTCCAAATTTGTCGCGTAATTCAAAAAAAAGTTTGTGAAGATTGTCTGCACTCTCGGAGTCTAGATTTCCACTAGGTTCATCAGCAAAAATCACGGATGGATTGTTGATCAACGCCCTTGCAACTGCAACCCGTTGTTGTTCACCCCCTGAAAGCTCGCTGGGTTTATGGTGTAGACGATGGGATAGCCCTAAAAAATCCAGTAGTTCCTTCGCCCTTTGTTCAACCTCATTTCGAGGTGTTTTTTTTATAAATCCCGGTATACAAACATTTTCCAAAGCTGTGAATTCGGGTAAAAGCTGATGGAATTGGAAAATGAATCCAATATTTTCATTTCTGAACCTTGCTATTTCCCTATCTGAAAGATCCGTTACTTCCACATTTTTTATCAACAGCCTACTATCCACTTTATTACTTTGAACATCCAATGTTCCCAAGATTTGCAGTAAAGTTGTCTTGCCGGCCCCTGAAGGTCCTACAATCGATACGATTTCCCCTTCCTTTATATGAAGGTCGACCCCTTTCAACACTTGTAAATCCCCGTAATACTTTTGAATATTGGTGGCCTGGATCATTATAATTTGGTTTGTGGTTCGAAAATTAAACAATAGTGCAGACATACCAAAAGAAGGTTATCAATAACAATCGCGTTTTCTTGTTTTGTTTTAATGATTTTAGTACTAAATTGTCAAAAAGAATTTTTTACGACTAACTTTGAACTTGGTCGTAAGGTATCACTTCAAGTTGATACTTACTCATTATTAGAAAATATCAAAATGGCACCATATAAAAATTTAGAAGAATATAATCTGGAAATAACAAACGATGTCAAAGAACGATATTCGAAGATTATAGAAGAAATAGGGGAGGATGTATTACGGGAAGGTTTGGTAAAAACCCCGGAACGTGCTGCAAAGGCGATGCTTTTCCTGACGCAAGGCTATCTGCAGGATGCTGCAACCATATTAAAGAGTGCCATGTTCAAGGAATCGTATAACGAAATGGTCATCGTTAAGGATATTGAACTTTATTCGTTATGCGAACATCATATGCTACCTTTTTTCGGAAAGGCCCATATCGCATATATCCCTAACGGACATATTGTGGGTCTTAGTAAGTTGCCACGTATTGTCGATGTTTTTGCAAGAAGATTACAGGTCCAGGAAAGGTTGACAGAACAAATACTCGATTGTATTAACGACACCTTGAAACCACAAGGGGTGGCCGTGGTCATTGAAGCTTCCCATATGTGCATGATGATGCGTGGGGTACAAAAACAGAATTCGGTAACCACAACCTCTGGTTTTAGGGGGAGTTTTGTAAAAGAGGAAACCCGAAACGAATTTTTAAAATTGATCAGTTCAAAGCTGTCTTAGGCTTAAAAAGTATATACATTTTAATATGGCATCCTTGTTGCCCTGCATATAGCATTTATAAATTTAGAAATGTCAACTACTAAAGATAAAAAATACCAAACCCTATTGTTGGGATTATTGTTCGATGGTATTGGGATGTTATCATTTGCCGTTCCTTTTATAGGTGATTTCTCGGACATCATTTGGGCCCCCTTGGCAGGCTGGTTAATGACCAGAATGTATAAGGGCAAAATTGGTCAAGCAGCTGGGGTTTTCACTTTTATAGAGGAAATTATACCCGGATTGGATGTGGTTCCCTCCTTTACCATAATGTGGATATACACCTATTTGATAAAAGGTTCTAAAAAAGGAAAGTTAATCGATAGCAAAACGGGTTGATTAACTTTCCTTTCTAATTTAAAAAGGGATACTTAGAGCCAATGAGATATTTCGTCCTATATTGGGTATTCCATCCGATTTTAATCGGGATAGGTGGGCAATGTAGCTTGTATCAAAAATATTTTGGGCACTCACCCTAACTTCTACCTTAGTATTGAAAGCCATAACATCGCCTCCAGCACCCAAATCCACCAGGTTATAACCTGCGGAAGGGTCTTCGAAATTTCCGACCTTATCTTGTCGGAACACCGATTTTAGGCTAACAAATGCATAGTTATTTGTAACCCATTTTTTTGGGTTTATAAATTCGACCCTTATTGTATTGGTAAGGCTGTTTGCGGGAATTAAAGGCAGATAGTCGCTATTATCCTGTTTGCCCACCACGGTTTCAAAACTACTCTCTAAATGCAGCCAATCCAAGGGGTGTGGATGTAAATGAAAACCCAATTCACCTCCATATAATTTGGCATTTTCTTGCTGGTACACAAAAACCTGGTTCTCCCCAACCATTTCACCAGTAGGGCCTATATAAATAAAGTCTTCTACGGCATTGTAGAACCCGTTGACATAAAATTCAAAATGTTTGTTGTTGTATTCCCATGAAATATCCGCCTGTATATTTTGTTCATTATCTAGGTTTGGATCCCCAATTTCATATCGATTAGTACCTTCATGCACCCCATCGGAAGTCAGTTCAGCCAAGTTAGGGGCACGGAACCCCGTAGCCAGATTCAATCTAGCGATACTTTTGGGTGTAAGGTTGAATTTATAACCTATAGCTGCATTGAAACTATTGAAATCACGATCCAGCGCATCATAGATACCACTTAAAGGGGGACTGCTATTGACGTCGCTACGAATATTTCGCCTATCGAAGCGTAATCCCAGTTGCATTCCACTTTCATCCTTGAAATGAATATGGGATGTTGCCAATATCCCGATATCATTGGTCGTTGCATCAGGAATAAATTCCTCCTCCCCAAAATTTTCGTTGGTTTGGTGCATTCCCTGTAATCCTATGATGGTCTCAAGATTTCCCCATTTGGGCAAATCATATTGCAAATTGTAATTGAACGTGGATAGATGCATTTCCAAAGCCGCATTCTCTTTGCTGTCCTCAAATTCCTTGCGATTGTTAAATATATATCCCAATATAGCTTCGATGGTAGAATTCCTAAGGAAAAACTTGGATTTTGAGCTTAAGATATGGTTGGCTATTTCTTGATAGGGCAATTCAGGTGATCGCTCTGTAGATTGTTCACCGATTTCTTCGGGTATTCCAAAATCCGAATTCGTATAATTATATCGCAGTTCCGTTTTAAATTGGGTAGATTGATACCCCAAACCTGTCTTTAGATCATATTCCTTAAATCGGGAATTGGTTACCCTAGAACCATTGCCCGTCTTATAATCTATATGCGAGGCATAACTTCCCCTTAAAAGAAACTTCATTCTCCCCTGTGAAGTCCGTATACCTGCATCAGTACTTAAACCTTGGGTATTCGAAAAATAATTCATATTTACATCGCCCTCAGTGGTATTTACATTGGCAAATTTTTCAGGATTGAAATAAAGGACACCTCCCATGGCATCCGAACCATACAACAAGGAGGCTGGGCCTTTTATAACTTCTACACTTTCTAGTCCGGCACCATTGATGCCCAGTCCGTGTTCGGCCCCAAATTGTTGATTTTCCATACGTATCCCTTGAGTATAAACAAGAACCCTATTGGCACTCAACCCTCGGATAACGGGCTTTCCGATTCCCATTCCGGTTGAAACGTTCTCAACGCCCGCAATGTGGGTTATGCCATCGGTCAGGGTAAGGGCACCTGAAGTTTTGAGCCCTTTCATATTGGCACGTTCCACTTTCATCACATTCTCGCTTTGGAGTTTATGAAATGGGGTGGAGACGATAACTTCTTGCATTTCAATGACACTTGGGGTCAGGGCAACGTTCAAAGTGTTTACCCCTTTATTTATCGGTACTGATTTCGAAAAAGTTTCAAACCCGATGTATGAAATAACAAGGATATACTCACCTTTGGGTAAATCACCGATTTCAAATTCACCCTGGTCATTGGTCGAAGTGCCTTTCTCCAACTCAGGTAAGTATATAGAAACTTGATCTAATGGAACCATATCTTCTTTGTTTGTAATGGTCCCGGATAACGTATTTTGGGCATATCCCCATTGGAGGGAAAAGGCCACAAGTAGCAATAGCATAAGATGCTTCATAATAGAATTGAATTTAGTAGTGAAAAAATAGTTAACCTAAAATTCTATGAAGCCATCGGTGGGCCCCTAAGGGCAAAATGTAGTTTTTGGAATTTGCTTAAAAAAGTATAGTGGAATGTAATCTTGCTGGAGTTCCGTACATCTATAGGTATTGGTATAAACACCAACGGGGATGTATACACGGGCGATAGATTAAAATCTTGAAAGTCACAGTCTAATTCGACTTCATGCATATGTAATTCCCCTACTATTGCACATTCGATGTTTTTATGTTCATAAAGTGCATGGGAAATCTTAACTATAGAAGGGCTACTCAAAAACACCACTAATAGTATGGACAGGAGGGACATGAAATTTTTGTGTTCGGTGAATTTCATTTTCCAAATTTAACCATTAAACCGACCATGATACTGTTAAGAAAAATTTAATTTATTTGAGGAGAAAACCAAGTCCAAGCCTGCGGATCATTTTCTTTTCAAAATTCCAGAAAAATTTGAATTGACCAAAAAGCCATCCAAAAGCAACCAATAAGATTTGATAGGTAGGAAAGATGAGTAGAATTCGAATGATCCAGTATAGCCATGCATTGGTGGTTTCCCGATCAAGCCCGATAAATCCGGTAATAGGCGCAACAAGCTTAACGGCCGTAGTTCCTGTAACGGCGAACACTATAAAAATAACAAGTATCTGAAAATTGGAATCAATGCCCCAACGTTTCTTTAGTTTTTCCATAGGAGATTTTCTCAAAGTTTCAAATATACCCCTTAAATTCGAGGTAGAAAAGGACCTAGTCGTTGGTTGTATTTTCGTTGAAAGTAGATGAAATAATTGAACAGTTTATAATTTACCTCATAACCATAATCTATATTTGGGCTATAATCGATTTGTAGTTCATATAGACTAGGGTCATACCGGAAGGGTTGTAAAACCCTTTGATTCCATTCAGTGACGTAAATTTTATTTCGGTTCTCCAAGTAGGATTGTGTATAATACCCTTCGGGTTTCGCAATACTCTGCAACCAAAAGTTAAAACCTGGTTCAATTATGATAATCTCATATTCAATATCGTTGCTGGCAATTTTAATGGTATCCCCTTCTTGTTTGGCAAAGGCCAATTTTTCCTCATCCGAAACTGTTATGGCTTCCTTAGTACTTCCACAACTACTCCCAATGACGACCATTACCAACAAAAATCCAAAAATCTGAAAAAAACGATGTTTCATAGCGATGTACATTCCCAATAGTAATTTAGTCCAAATAGTTTGGAGAACCTTACCCTGGGTTGCTTTTAAGATACAAAAAAAGCCGCTTATTGTTTAAGCGGCTATGTCAATTTAAGTTATTGTGCAGATTTATTTTCCGAAAAGACCACCGAGCAATCCGCCCAATCCACTTTTCTTTTTGCCACCACCCATTACCATTCCGGCAACATCATCTAGAATACTGCCGTCACCGTCAGCATCTAGCAAAGTAGTAATAAGACTTTGGTTTTGTTGTGGTTGACCACCTAACATACTGCCCAATAAGGCATTCATACCACTAGCATCACTTACATTGCTTTGCGATTTTTGTCTTCCAAGGAAGCCCATGACAATCGGGGCCGCGATTTTTAAGATATTAGCAACAGAACCGGCATCCAGTCCAGATTTTTGACTTAATGCATTTTCTACCTGCGGTTGCTTGTTGCCGAAAACATGACCTAAAATTCCCGCGCCATCATTCATGACATTTTCATCAACACCTCCACCGAATAATCCACCAAGGTTGTCCAAGATACTACCATCGTGTTTCGAGGAAAGTGCACTCATTAATCCCTCTGCTCCTTGGGGTGAGGATACATTTTTTTTCATTGCCCCTAAAAGTAAGGGCATCGCCATGCTCAACACATCAGCAGTTTTGTTTTCAGGTTGACCGGTTTGTCCAGCTACACCACTAATAAGTTGTTTGCCCATAGGGCTGTTAAGTAAATCTAATAATCCAGATGACATTTTATAGTTAATTTAAAATTAGTCCTGTAATGTACAAAAAAGAGTTAACGTAATTCCTCTAACCAATTGGGAATATTATTTCAATAGGGAAATAATCTGAGAGGCCAATTCACTTCCAATACGGTCTTGGGCTTCTCCCGTAGCTGCCCCGATATGTGGGGTTAGCGATATTTTGGGGTGCATAAGGATTTTGATTTCCGGTTTGGGTTCTGACTCGAATACATCCAACCCTGCAAAGGAAACTTTTCCCTCTTCAATGGCTTCGAGAAGGGCTACTTCGTCAATTACCCCGCCACGTGCCGCATTTACGATGCCGACACCTTCTTTCATGATATTGAATTCACTTTTGCCTATGATGTATTCTTTCTGGGCAGGGACGTGCAGCGAAATGAAGTCCGCTTGTTGTAAGAGTTCTGATTTGGGCACACTTTTAAAATCAAAAGAAACCGTTTGCCCATCAAAAAAGTTGATTGTTATTGACGCTTTATCAATAAATGGATCCGTGTAGACAACCTTCATACCGATGCCTAATGCAATTTTTGCCGTTGCTTGACCAATTCGTCCAAAACCTATAACTCCCAGTGTCTTTCCTCTTAGCTCCGAACCACCTGCGTACGCTTTTTTTAGCTGTTTGAATTTGCTATCACCTTCTAAGGGCATATTTCTATTGGCGTCGTATAAAAAACGTACCCCTCCGAACAAATGGGCAAAAACCAATTCTGCAACGGATTCGGAGGAAGCGGCAGGTGTATTGATCACATGTAATCCTTTTTCTTTGGCATAGGCCACATCAATATTATCCATACCGACCCCACCACGTCCTATGAGTCGTAAAGACGGACAATTGTCGATAATATCTTTCCGGACCTGAGTGGCACTTCGCACCAATAATCCGACGATGTCATTTTGATTGATATAATGTATAAGTTGTTCTTGGGCCACTGTTGTCGTGAGGACTTCAAAGCCTGCAGCTTCAAGTTCTGCTATTCCAATTTGTGAGATACCGTCGTTTGCTAAAATTTTCATTTTGAATATTGATTAACCTTTTCGTTCCATTTCACTCATAACATCAACAAGAACACCAACACTTTCAAGGGGCATTGCATTGTACATAGAAGCCCTGTACCCACCAACGGAACGATGCCCGTTGATTCCATTGATTCCTGCTTCCTTCCACATCGTGTCGAAAGTATCCTTTAATTTGTCCTCCGTTAAATTGAAGGTAGCGTTCATATTAGAACGATCTTCTTTATTGGCATAGCCATCAAAAAGTGGATTTAAATCAATTTCTGAATACAACAACTGCGCTTTTTTTTCATTGATTTCTTCAATGGCGGAAATGCCGCCCAAGTTCTTCAGCCACTCCAATGTCAACATTGAAGTATAAACGGCAAATACAGCAGGCGTATTGAACATACTATCCTTACTGATATGTACGCTATAATCCAACATGGAAGGAATTTCCCTTGTCACTTTCCCAAGTATATCTTCCTTGACCACGACCAAAGTAGTACCAGCTGGGCCCATATTTTTTTGTGCCCCGGCATAAATCAAATCGAACTGTGAAAAATCCAATTGTCTAGAAAAGATATCCGAACTCATATCACAGACCAAAGGGATTTCGACCTTAGGGAATTTTTTCAGTTGGGTGCCGAAAATGGTGTTGTTAGAGGTTAAATGCAGATAATCCAATCCTTTAGGGATGGTATAGCCTTTAGGTATATAGTTGAAATTTTCATCCTTGGAAGAACCAACTTCGACCACTTCCCCGAAAAGACGAGCCTCTTTTAACGCTTTGCTACTCCATGTTCCCGTATTCAAGTACCCCGCTTTTGTTTCGAGCAGGTTATAAGCCACCATGAGAAACTGTAGGCTTGCACCGCCCTGAAGGAACAAGGCCTGATAGCCTTTACCCTCTAGACCGAGCAGTTCAAGAGAAAGTGCGCGGGCTTTATCCATAACCTCGACAAAATCCTTGCTTCTATGTGAAACTTCGATAAGGGAGAGACCTGATCCATTAAAATCCATTATAGCCTCAGAGGCTTTTAGAAACACCTCTTGCGGTAAAATACAAGGGCCGGCACTAAAATTATGTTTTTTCATTTGTACTATAAATTTAGAATTCAAAGGTCATGAATTATATGGGAACTACCAGTATGTTTTTAATTTTATTGGACTATGTTTTTAACAGGAATTCAACAGTATCGACACCATCGGCATAATCATACAATCCTGGTTTTTGAGTAAAGCCAAACTCCACTTCATCGTCAAAAAGGCCATTGGATACGACGCATTGGATTTTTTCCTTTTCCAATTCAATACGTTTTTTAAGTTGGTCCAATGATTGGTATTCCTCATAGAACAAGGTTGCAATGGGTGATGCGTAATTATTATCCTCCTTAAGCATTAAGAATCCGTTATCCAAAAGTTTAAATTCACTCATTAAATAAACTGCCTTGTTATAATCGTAGTTGTTCGCGTATTTAGCTTGGTTTATAATGGGGTTATAATCGAATATGGCTTCAAAAAAAGCATCAAAATTATAGGTTTTGGGAACAAATACCTTGGATACACTTCTGCATCCCAAACCGTAGTATCGAAAAATATCCTCCCCCAATCCTTTTAGCTGCTCTTTGGTTTCATTTCCGGTGAGTACCGCCACAGAATTGCGATTCTTACGTATAATATGGGGTTTGTTGCCAAAATAATATTCAAAATAACGGGCTGTATTGTCACTTCCAGTCGCTATTACTGCATCATAGTTTTCCAATTTAGTTTCACAAAATTCGATTTCCTCTCTAAGGGACGGTTCCTCTGATATCAAATATTTGGAGATGAAAGGTAACAATACGTTATCGTTGGAAGATAGTTTAATGACTGCCCTGTTCCCTGTTAGGATCACCGAAAGAAAATCATGGAAACCAACTAAAGGAATATTACCGGCCATGATCAAGGCCACCGATTTGGATATGTTTTTTTTAACGTCATAACGTGATATCCAATTCGTAAGATTATCTTCCGTAAGAATGTTTCCCCAGCTTTCCAATGCGAAGAGGATATTCTCCTTGGTGAACCATCCATTCTTATGTCCGGCTAACAAAATCACTTCTTCCAATTTGGAATGCCAATGGTTTTCCAAGGGTGCAATGTTTCCAATTTTTTGGGAATCAGAAAACTCTCGAAAGAATTCCCCAAGTTTTGCAAATGATTTTATTCTTTTTGTCTGGTCGACCATACTATTTGTAAAGAAATGAATAAGGGTTTACCTTTGGGCAAAAATAAGCATGCTATTGTTAATTCAGTTTAAAAGAAAAAGAAAATTATGGCTATTATTATTACAGACGAGTGTATAAACTGTGGGGCTTGTGAACCAGAG
The DNA here is from genome assembly GCF_014610845.1 of Maribacter arenosus. Classification (GTDB taxonomy): domain Bacteria; phylum Bacteroidota; class Bacteroidia; order Flavobacteriales; family Flavobacteriaceae; genus Maribacter_A; species Maribacter_A arenosus. The sequence goes on from NZ_JABTCG010000001.1 coordinate 409,899, forward strand.
TGCCCAAATACGGCAATTTATGAAGCTGCTGATGATTGGCGTTATAGTGATGGCACATCATTAAAAGGAGATGTTGTGTTGCCCAATGGTAGTGCTGTCAATGCAGAAGATGTTCAAGAACCTGTTAGCGATGAATATTATTATATTGTCCCTGATAAATGTACGGAATGTAAAGGGTTTCATGATGAGCCCCAGTGTGCGGCGGTGTGCCCCGTGGATTGTTGTGTGCCCGATGAAGATCATGTGGAAACCGAAACCCAATTGTTAGCCAAGCAAAAGTTCATGCACCCAGATGGATAGACCTTTATGACCACTTCGCTTTTCGAATCGAAAGCTAAGACTAAAAATACAAACTTTGCTTAAACGCATATTTTCCCGTATGTACTTGTTTTAGCGAGAATATGAGATTTATACCATGCTGGTTGGTTAATTATTCGAAGCAAATTTCCCTAGTGTACTCCGAACGATTATATTTGCAGCCGAATTAAGAAAATGAGTAGTCTAGGCTTTTGTTTCTTGGCTCTAACAACTAAAAAATATGAAAGCAGGTATTGTAGGATTACCAAACGTGGGGAAGTCCACCTTATTCAATTGTTTGTCTAATGCAAAGGCGCAAAGTGCGAACTTTCCATTTTGTACCATAGAGCCTAATATCGGAGTGGTCAATGTTCCTGATTCAAGATTAGAGAAATTAGAGGCTATAGTTCATCCTGAACGTGTATTGCCAGCAACCGTTGAAATCGTTGATATTGCCGGACTGGTAAAAGGGGCAAGCAAAGGGGAGGGACTCGGGAACCAATTTTTGGGAAATATTCGAGAAACCGACGCTATTCTTCATGTACTCCGTTGTTTTGACAACGACAATATTGTCCATGTTGATGGTTCGGTGGACCCTATTCGGGATAAGGAAACCATTGATATGGAGTTACAGTTGAAAGACCTTGAAACTGTAGATAAAAAATTGGATAAGGTTAAAAGAGCCGCAAAAACAGGGAATAAGGAAGCCCAAAAAGAGGAAGCCGCTTTAATGAAAGTCAAAAAAGGCTTAGAGGCAGGTGTCTCAGTTCGTGCAATAACGCTTTCAAAGGATGAACGAAAGGAGTATGTAACCCCTTTACAGTTTATCACCGACAAACCCGTGATGTATGTCTGCAATGTAGATGAAGAGGCTGCTGTATCGGGCAATGAATATGTAGAAAGGGTAAAAGCTGCGGTAGCGAATGAAAAGGCGGAAGTGGTCGTCCTTGCGGTAGGTACAGAGGCTGATATTACGGAATTGGAGACGTATGAAGAACGCCAAATGTTTTTGGAAGATCTAGGGCTGTCCGAACCTGGTTCGGCCAAACTGATTCGCGGCGCCTATCGGTTATTGGACTTGGAAACCTATTTCACCGCAGGTGAAAAGGAAGTAAGGGCATGGACCATTCCCGTGGGTGCTACCGCACCCCAAGCAGCAGGAGTGATTCATACCGATTTTGAAAAAGGGTTTATTAGGGCCGAGGTAATCTCTTATGAGGACTATATTACCTATGGTAGTGAAGCCAAAGTAAAGGAAGCCGGTAAAATGCGTGTTGAAGGAAAGGAGTATATCGTTCAGGATGGGGACGTTATGCATTTTAGATTCAACGTTTAAATTTCAATTCCTCGTATTCTAATGGAATGACCGTGATACGTAGATATCTACTTTGGGTATTGTATTTCGAATCGTTCGGTTTTCATCTTTAAAATCGAAAGTTATAGGTTGGCCGGATGGTTATAAAAGCGTCGGCCTCAGGAAGTGGCATATTGTTCGCCATAACAGGAATTGTATTGTTTTCCGCCAAAGCGGTCATGGTGAAAATGGCCTATGCCTATGATATTGACCATTTAACACTTTTGTTGTTCCGAATGGGGTTCGCCTTTCCTTTTTATCTCCTTATTGCCTTTTGGAAAAAACCCTTACATCCAAAAGTAATTACCACGAAAGACTATTTGTGGATCTTGTTTTTTGGTTTTGTAGGGTACTATCTGGCCAGTCTTTTCGATTTTATGGGCCTGCAGCATTTAAAAGCCGGCTTGGAACGTATTATCTTGTTTATTTACCCGACTATGGTAGTTCTGTTATCATGGTTCTTCTTTAAAAAACGAATAACCAAGATTCAGACCCTGGCTATCATAATCACCTATATCGGTATATTTATTACGTTTTGGGATGAGGTTGCCATGAATGATACTTCGGTACTGCTGGGAGGAACGTTAATTTTCTTAAGCGCGTTTACCTATGCTTCTTATTTGGTTGGCAGTGGTTGGCTAATCCCTAAATTCGGGGTAATACAATTTACCTCTTATGCTATGATCGTTTCCACTTTATGCATAATGCTGCATTATCTCTTGGTAAACGGATTCCATCTTTCCAACTATCCTAATGAGGTATATATATTGGGTTTGGCCATGGCTATTTTCTCCACTTTGGTGCCATCATTTTTAGTTTCGGCGGCTATAGGCCGATTAGGGGCTTCGACCTTTTCCATATTTGGGAGTTTAGGCCCAGTATCAACTATAATACTGGCTTTTTTCTTTCTTGATGAGCGAATTTCACTGTTTCAGATTTTCGGAATGATTATTGTCATTGCCGGGGTTTCCTTGGTTTCAGGAAAAAAAGGGTCCTAACAACGAGCAAAAAGGGTCTTCGGTTTTATGTATTTGGTTTTTGAAGTACGCCGGATCCATAACATTTAGGATTACTTACATTGAATTATATGAACAAAATTGGTATTTTCGTTGTTGATTACTTTCCGAGCCAAAAGCTTTGAATTTTGCTTTGAAATTTTATATTAGCGGGGGTAATCCCCGATGAACTATGGCTGAGTCCCAATATACAGAAGAAAATATTCGATCACTTGACTGGAAGGAGCATATTCGCTTACGACCAGGAATGTATATCGGAAAATTGGGAGATGGCTCATCGGCTGATGATGGCATCTATATTCTACTAAAAGAAACCATTGATAACTGTATCGATGAGTTTGTAATGGGGGCAGGCAAGACCATCGAAATCGCTATTAAGGATAATGTCGTAAAAGTCCGTGATTATGGCCGTGGAATTCCATTGGGAAAGGTTGTGGATGTAGTATCAAAGATGAATACAGGCGGAAAATACGATAGTCGTGCTTTTAAAAAATCGGTCGGACTAAATGGAGTTGGTACCAAAGCGGTCAATGCACTATCAAGTTTTTTTGAAGTGCAATCCTCAAGGGATAACAAGATGAAGACCGCCCAATTCAGTCAAGGGAATCTGGTGTCGGAAGAAGGACCGATCGAAACATCTAAACGAAAAGGCACGAAGGTATCCTTCACTCCAGACGAGGCCATTTTTAAGAAATACAAGTACAGAAACGAGTATATAGAGCGCATGCTCAAGAACTATGTGTATCTGAATCCGGGTTTGACCATTGTTTTTAATGGGGAAAAATTCCATTCCGAAAACGGGCTGAAAGATTTATTGGAAGATAATAATAATGCCGAGGACCTTTTATATCCTATAATCCATTTAAGAGGGGAGGATATTGAGGTTGCAATTACCCATAGCAAAACCCAATATAATGAAGAATACCATTCGTTCGTCAATGGTCAGCATACCACACAAGGCGGGACGCACCAATCCGCCTTTCGAGAGGCTTTGGTGAAGACCATACGTGATTTTTATGGAAAGAACTATGATGCCAGTGATATTCGAAAATCCATCATTTCGGCTATTTCCATAAAGGTAATGGAGCCGGTATTCGAAAGCCAGACCAAGACCAAGCTGGGATCTACCGACATGGGAGGAGATTTTCCGACAGTACGGACTTATATCAATGATTTTGTAGGGAAGTACTTGGATAATTATCTGCACAAAAATCCCGAAACCGCTGAAAAATTGCAACGAAAGATTATGATGGCCGAGAAAGAGCGTAAAGAGCTTTCAGGTATTCGAAAATTAGCTCGGGATCGTGCAAAAAAGGCAAGCCTTCATAATAAAAAATTAAGGGATTGTCGGGTTCATTTAGGCGATATGAAGAATGATCGTCGATTGGAAAGTACCCTGTTCATCACGGAAGGGGATTCAGCTTCTGGGTCCATTACCAAATCACGTGACGTGAATACCCAAGCCGTATTCAGCTTAAGGGGTAAGCCTTTGAATTCGTACGGTATGTCGAAGAAAATCGTATACGAGAACGAGGAATTCAATCTATTACAGGCCGCCTTGAATATCGAGGAATCAATGGAAGAACTGCGATATAACAATGTTGTAATTGCCACCGATGCCGACGTTGATGGCATGCATATTCGACTCTTGTTGATTACGTTTTTCCTTCAGTTTTTCCCAGAATTGATCAAAGAGAACCATCTCTATATTTTGCAAACCCCCTTGTTCAGGGTTCGCAATAAAAAGGAGACCATATATTGTTATAGCGAAGAGGAACGCCGGGAGGCAATCACAAAGTTGACTGGGAAACCTGAAATTACCCGTTTTAAAGGTCTGGGGGAAATCTCCCCGGATGAATTCAAATACTTTATAGGGGAAGATATTCGCTTAGAACCGGTAATGTTAGACAAGGCCATGTCTATTGAGAACTTATTGCAATTTTATATGGGTAAAAACACGCCCGACCGTCAGGAATTCATCATTAACAACCTTAAAGTTGAAATTGACTTAATAGAAGAAAACCAATTATAAATCAAGATAATACGATTCTTTCTTTATGGAAGATAATGAAGAGCTAAACGAAGCACAAAACGATAATTCACCCACCGAAGACAGCACTGATATTGAGGATACCAACAATGCTCTGACCAAGGTTACGGGCATGTATAAGGATTGGTTTTTAGACTACGCTTCCTATGTTATTTTAGAACGTGCGGTACCTGCGATCGAGGATGGTTTTAAACCGGTTCAACGTAGAATTTTACACGCACTGAAAGAGCTCGATGATGGACGCTATAATAAAGTGGCCAATGTCGTTGGGCATACCATGCAGTACCACCCTCATGGCGATGCGAGCATAGCGGATGCTATGGTCCAGATTGGTCAAAAAGACTTGCTTATCGATACCCAAGGGAACTGGGGTAATATACTCACAGGGGATAGGGCCGCTGCTTCGCGATATATAGAAGCACGTTTATCGAAGTTCGCTTTAGAGGTGGTTTTTAGCCCAAAAATTACAGAATGGCAGCTTTCCTATGATGGACGTAAAAAAGAGCCGGTAAATTTACCTGTAAAGTTTCCCTTACTCTTGGCCCAAGGGGCAGAAGGTATTGCAGTAGGGCTATCGACCAAGGTGTTACCGCATAATTTCAATGAATTGATAGATGCTTCTATAAAGCATTTAAGGGGACAACGTTTTCAGTTGTATCCTGATTTTCCAACAGCAGGTATCATCGACATAAGTGCATATAATGATGGACTGCGTGGTGGCAAGATCCGTGTTCGAGCAAAAATATCTCAAAAAGATAAGAACACATTGATTATAAATGAAATACCTTACGGTACTAATACCTCTTCTTTAATAGATTCTATCTTAAAAGCAAATGATAAAGGCAAAATAAAAATCAAGAAAATCGAGGATAATACCGCAGCCGATGTCGAAATTCTTGTGCATTTACCCGGCGGTATATCCCCCGACAAAACCATAGATGCGCTTTATGCTTTTACGGCTTGCGAGTCTTCCATTTCGCCACTAGGTTGTATTATTGAGAATAATAAGCCGCTTTTTATTGGGGTTTCCGATATGTTGCGGCAATCTACTGACCTTACGGTCGAATTATTGAAGGCCGAATTAGAGGTTAAATTATCGGAACTTGAAGAACAATGGCATTTTGCTTCTTTAGAGCGTATTTTTATCGAAAACCGTATTTACCGGGATATTGAGGAAGAAGAGACCTGGGAAGGTGTTATTTCTGCAATCGATAAAGGATTGAAACCGCATACCAAACATTTAAAACGGGCGGTTACGGAAGAGGATATTGTTCGATTGACCGAAATCCGAATCAAAAGGATATCCAAATTTGATATCGATAAGGCGCAACAACATCTTGATAGTTTAGAGCAGAGTATTGCCGAGGTAAAGAATCACCTGGAAAACCTCATTGATTATGCGATAGACTATTTCAAAAACCTTAAAGCAAAGTACGGTAAGGATCGTGGGCGTAAATCCGAGATTAGGATTTTTGATGATATCGAGGCTACCAAAGTGGTCATTCGGAATACCAAACTATATGTAAATCGGGAAGAAGGCTTTGTGGGTACTTCTTTGAGGCGCGATGAGTATGTTACCGATTGTAGCGATATTGACGATATCATTGTATTTACCAAGGATGGCAAGGCCATGGTGACCAAGGTAGACAGTAAGACTTTTATCGGCAAGAATATTATTCATGTAGCTGTTTTTAAGAAAAAAGACAAACGTACCACCTATAATATGATCTATAGGGATGGCAAGGGTGGCCCTACATACATTAAAAGATTCAATGTCACCAGTGTAACCCGTGATAGGTTGTACGACCTTACGCCGGGCAAGGCGAATTCATTGGTGTATTATTTTTCGGCCAATCCCAATGGAGAGGCAGAGGTGGTCACGGTAAACCTACGTCAGGCTGGAAGTATTAAAAAATTGAAATGGGATATAGATTTTGCCGATGTTCTTATAAAAGGAAGGGCTTCCAAAGGGAATATCGTCACAAAATATACTGTTAAACGGATTGAACTCAAGGAGAAAGGAGTTTCGACATTGAAACCCCGTAAAATTTGGTTCGATGATGTGGTACGTCGTCTTAATGTAGACGGCAGGGGCGAGCTTCTCGGTGAATTTCGGGGAGATGACCTTTTGTTGATCGTCAATCAAAAAGGAATGGCGAAAACTGTTCAACCTACCTTGACCTCCCGATTTGAGGATGATATGATTATTCTTGAAAAATGGAACCCTCATAAACCCATTTCAGCCATTTATTGGGAAGGCGAAAAAGAGCGGTTTTATGTAAAACGATTTCTTATAGACCAGGGAAATCGGGAAGATATGTTTATTTCAGAACATCCTAAATCCTATTTAGAGTTGGTTTCTACCGATTGGCGTCCTGTTGTTGAAATAGAATTCTCAAAACCTAGAGGCAAGGATGCTAAACCAAATTTAATCGTTGACTTAGAGGATTTTATATCGATTAAGGGAATTAAAGCTTTAGGAAATCAATTGACAACGGAAAAGGTGAAGAACATAAATTTATTAGATCCTTTACCCTATGAGGAGCCCGAAGCGCCGGAGGCCAATGAAATTGAAGTGGTTGATGAAGAGGATATGAGTTTGGCATCGAATAAAACCCCAAAAGGTAAGACCGATGATGATCAAGATCCTGAAATTGATGGGGAAGGACAGACAGCCTTATTTTAAGAACAGATTTCTATGAAAAGTTTTGTACAGGAATTCAAGGATTTTGCGATAAAGGGCAATATGATCGATATGGCCATAGGTATCATAATTGGCACTGCATTCAATCAAGTGGTAAATGTCCTAGTTAAAAAAGTGATATTGCCCCCTTTTTCCTTGTTGACAGAGAATGTTCAACTGGGCGAAAAAAAGTATGTACTACGGGAGGCAAGTGGCGATATAGGCGAGGTGGCCATTGGCTATGGGGAATTGATCGAGGTATTGGTTGATTTTGCGATTATTTCCTTTACTATTTTTGTAGTCATTAAATTCATGAACCGATTCCGAAGTAAAGCAGAGGATCCTTCCAATAAAGAAGAAACAACCCCGAAGAATATCGAATTATTGGCGAATTTGGAAAAACTCATGAAAGAACAGAATGAGATTCTCACAAAAAATAAAGATTAATAAGGCGATTTGCAGGAGTATAACTTTATACCGTACCTTTGAACTAATTTAAGAAATATGGATTTTACCAACCCCCTGGTATACGGAGTACCCTGTTTTATTGCATTTATCCTATTGGAATTGACTTATAGTAAAACCCATGGAGATGACGAGCTCTATGAATGGAAAGACCTATTCGCAAGTGGTTTTATGGGTGTAGGCTCTGCTATTATCGCCCCCTTGATCAAAGTGATTTCAGCAATTGTCATTTTCGAGTATACTTATGAATTGTTCAACCCTTTGGTCGATGGCATCAGAACCAATATCATGGGTTACGAATCATTCGGGTATGCATGGTATATTTGGCTACTGTGTCAATTGGCCGATGATTTCACCTACTATTGGTTCCATAGGGCCAATCATGAAATTCGGATTTTATGGGCGGCGCATATTGTACACCACTCATCGGACAACTTTAATCTGGGAACTGCGGTAAGAAACGGATGGTTTACCATATTATATAAACCTCTGTTTTATATGTGGTTGCCGGCCTTGGGCTTTCCTCCTGAAATGGTAGTAGTGTGTCTAGGAATAGAGGCCTTGTGGCAATTTCAATTGCATACGGTATATGTGCCCAAATTAGGAATTTTAGAAAAAATATTCAACACCCATACCATGCATCAAGTGCATCATGCCCAGAATGTGGAATATTTGGATAAAAACCATGGTGGGTTCTTAAATATTTTTGATAAAATATTCGGTACTTGGAAAGCATTAGATGATAATATCGATGTTAAATATGGGGTAATTCATGCGCCTCAGTCCTATAACCCAATAGTTATCCTTACCCATGAATTCAAGGATATCTGGAACGATGTTAAAAAATCCAAGAAGCTTTCCCATGCTTTCATGTACATTTTCGGCCCTCCAGGCTGGAGTCCCGATGGCAGTACCTTGACCGTAAAACAGCAACAGCGTTTATTCAGAAAAGAGAAAGATAGAAACCCCAATATCGTATATTCAAGACCTAATTAATCATAGGTTTTAACCTTGTTCTTTTAGAGTCTCTTTTTTCCGCATTTTTATATTCAAAAACTCCACGAGTAATGAAAATGCAATGGCAAAGTACAAATACCCTTTTGGTATAGCCCCGATTTCCTGACCAAAGAATTTCGTATGGCTTAAATGGGCCGCTTCTGCTATCAGCATAAAACCGATCAGGATTAAAAATGAAAGTGCCAGTAATTGCATCGATGGATGTTTGTTGATAAATACCCTGATAGGGTTTGCGAATGCCATCATGATGATTATGGATATTACTACGGCAATGACCATTAATATTAATGCATCGGCTGGTTTATTGCCAATGCCGTTGGTCATTCCGACCGCAGTTAAAATCGAATCGATGGAAAAAATAAAATCGATGATAACAATTTGTACAATAGCCTTTGAAAAGCTGGTTATATTCTTTGATTTAACAGCATCCTCATCGTGTTCCGGAAGTTCAACTTTTTCATGAATTTCCGACGTACTTTTATATAATAGGAATAGGCCTCCGACAAAAAGGATAATGGCCTGCCCACTTATACCCGCCGTAAACCAGGAAGTCTGTACAAAGTAAAACGGATTATTCAGCCCGATCAAAAAAGATATCGCGAATAAGAGAATAATGCGTTGTACCATGGCCAGAAGCAAACCTATGTTAGTGGCTTTTCGCTGGTCTTTTTGTGGCAGTTTATTGGCTACAATGGATATAAAGACAATGTTGTCGATTCCTAATACAATTTCTAAAAATGTTAGTGTCAGTAATGCCACCCAGGCATCAGGACTTGTCAATATTTCGAACATGGTTAGTTGGTTTTTATAGCTATTCCTCTTGATTTATTGCTGTCTCCAACAATATTATAATCAAATGTATATGAATTATCCGTGGTTGACAATATTTTCATGTGAACCGATTTTTCCTCAAACTTGTTTCTGGGGCGCAATTTTTTTACGATATATTCACAATCATTGATCCAGCGAACAGAGGAGCTATCTGCTTTTCCTTCAAAATAGTCGATTTCCAAATTGCCTTTTCGTATAAACGTAGTGCTTACCTCCTTGTCGTTTATAATCGAAGTGAACGTGAATTTCCCATCTTTATAGGCCTTACAGTCCCTCTGGGGTTGGTAACAGGCGCTGAAAATCAGTAAAGGGACCAATAATATTTTAATTCTTTTTAGCATAGGCACAAAATAAAGAATTTAGTGGCATATAGCATATTAGCTTTTCAAATAAAATCGTTTTTGGGAAATCTTCTTAACCATTATATGATCGAAAGGTGCCATCATCGTAGAAAATGACTATTTTCTCAATGGTTTTTTCGGATGTGGATTTTGGCAGTGGACCATCGTCTTTTGTCGAATAAGTACTAGGAGCAGGGTCTGATACTTTAGGCAAGCCTTCTTCAGTCTGGGGGAATTCACCCTTGCCATTTAATAGCCAATATAGATTTACTTCAGGAAAAGTTTTGACCAACTTCAAAACAAATTCTAAGCTGGGCTTGTTTCTACCTGAAAGTAAATGGGAAATACTTGATCGTTGCACATTGATCTTATCGGCAAAAACTGCGGCAGATAGATCATAATGCCTAAGTATGGTTTCCAACCGTTTTACAAAATCACTAGTGTTTACCATTGTAATTCAATAGAATATAAAAATAACAAAAAGAGCGGAAAACCATCCCTTAAATTCCTATTATTAATCTAATATTATTAAATATTTAATTTATATAAAAACATATATAATATTGGAATAGAGTATATTAATAACATTTTTACTAAATTAAAAATAGTTACTTCTTTTTTGTTTACACATGTTATTAATAAGCTTCGGAAAATTGTTTTAAAGTTTACTTATGTAAATAGAATGGGTTACAAATGTAATTTATATTGATATTACATTTGTAACCAATGCAAAAAAACGAACATGGAACTATCACATATTCACTATGAGTCGATTAAAGAAAATGCACTTCATGGAAGATACATTACCTACGAGCATATTTCCGTTCTTCTAGGGTATCTGTCAAATAGTTTTAAGGTAACCGAAATTGGACGTTCGGTAAATGGTCTCCCAATCCACTCCATTACTTTTGGTCATGGTATGAATAAAATCTTGATGTGGTCCCAAATGCATGGTAATGAATCGACCACTACCAAGGCGATTTTTGATCTACTCAATGTATTCGGCACGGATTTAGAATTATTTCCTACCATTTTAAAAAATTGTACGATTAAGATCATACCTATGCTCAATCCTGATGGGGCGAAAGCCTATACGCGCTTGAATGCGAATCTGGTCGATTTGAATAGGGATGCGCAGGATAGAAGCCAGCCTGAAAGTAAGATATTAAGAAACTGCTTTGAAGATTTTAATCCAGACTTTTGTTTTAATCTACATGGGCAGCGAACAATATTCAACGTAGGGAATACTCCAAAACCTGCAACAATCTCATTTTTAGCCCCTGCCTTCGATGAAAATCGAAGTATTTCAGAATCCAGGGCGAAAAGTATGCGTTTGATCGTAGCTATGGACCAAGTACTCCAGAAATTAATACCTGGTCAAATTGGCCGATATGATGATGGATTTAATGCGAATTGTGTCGGAGACACATTTCAAATGCTAAATGTACCAACCATACTGTTCGAAGCTGGTCATTATCCAAAAGACTATGACCGTGAAGAAACGCGAAGGTTTATATTTATGGCAATGGTTAGCGCATTACAGACAATTTCAGAGAAAACCTTAAAATCGCTAGACGAGAAAGCCTATTTCAACATTCCCGATAACAATAAATTGTTTTACGATATTCTAATAAGAAACGCGCACCTCATTGAGCCCAAAAAATATAAAAAGGGAGCTACTATAGCCTTGCTTTATAAGGAAGTCCTTCAGAACGGGAAGATTGCTTTTGATCCCGTTGTGGAAAAGGTTGGAAGTCTCAAGGATTGTTTTGGGCACAAAACCTTTGATTGTTCAAATGAAAGTGATTTTGCATCCTTGAAATCGGAGTCTTTTTGGAACGAATTATAAACCCATTATTGCATAAATAACCTCGAAAACAATAATAAATTACATTTTTGTTAAAAATAAGCATCTTTTATTATGTTTAATTTCTTAATTACTTATTTTTGCCCAAAATAATATGTGACCATGACAAAAGTTAAATTAGACGAAATAGACCACCAGATTCTGGATATGTTAATCGAAAATACCAGAACCCCTTTTACCGATATAGCCAAGAAACTATTAATATCAGCAGGTACGGTGCATGTGAGAGTTAAAAAAATGGAGGAGGCGGGAATCATTCGCGGTTCTTCCCTCACTTTGGATTATGTAAAGCTGGGGTATGCCTTTATCGCCTATGTAGGCATATTTTTAGAAAAAACGCATCAGACAAAATTTGTATTGGAACGTTTAGAGCAAATTCCCAATGTTACTGTTGCCCATATTACAACCGGTAAATTCAATATCTTCTGTAAGATTAGGGCCAAGGATACGAACCATGCGAAGAACATCATTTTTAAAATTGATGATATTGATGGGATTAGTAGAACAGAAACCATGATTTCACTGGAAGAGAGCATCAATGATAAAAAACGTTTGATGCATATGATTTTCAATGAAATGTGATAAATATTTGTTTTAACAATACAAATCCCAAAGACCTTTATTTTTGGGATTTTTTAGTATGTCTCTTATGAGGATCACCGAACTCGATGTTGTGGAATATAGTCCTTTTTATCAACCCTACTTGGATGTTTTGGGGGATGTAGAATTGTTCGATATTCTAGTCAAGCAATTAGGCAACTTCCCTAAATTTTTAGACAGCCTTCCGGAAGAAAAATTCGGATATTCCTATGTGAAGGGTAAATGGACCCTTGCAGAAGTCTTGGTGCATGTCTTGGATACGGAACGGATTTTTCAATATAGGGCTTTACGGTTGATGCGAGGTGATAAGACACCTTTGCCTGGTTTTGACCAGGATTTATTTGTACCAAATTCAAATGCCGGTCAAAGGACCAAAAAAAGTATTATTGAGGAATATGTCATCGTGCGCAGATCAACGATTGCCTTGTTTTCCAATATGAACCCAAAGACTCTTCGTGAAATAGGGGAGGTCAGTGATGGCCCCATGAGCGTTGCCGCATTGGGTTTCATTATATGTGGCCACCAAAAACACCATAGGAATGTGATACGACTAAAGTACTTAGGTTTATAGACTAAGCATCCTCGTTATATTCTTCTTCAGAGTGCATATTCATTTCATCTATAGAAAGTTCATCCTCATAGGAGCTATCTTCCTTTGTTTCCAACTCTTTCTCCAGGTTTTCTTCAAAATTCGAGATGAAATTTGCGAGGCACTTGCTTATTTTGACCAAATAGATGGTATCATCGGTCTTTAGTTCAACGGTTTCAATAATTTCCCCTTGTACATTTTTAAAGGTGATAAGGTCCTCATCACCATAACCATCAGGATATGTTTCAATAAGTCGTGCCGCTAAATCATGGTCAAGTTTTTTGTAATCGATAAGTTTACGAAGCATGGTAGGTCGGTTTTATGGTTTCATTTAAATAACTACTTCTAAACTAGCCATAATTCCAATGTGGAAACCCAAAGAGTTGTAAACCGATCATTTTAGTATATGAAGCACTTAATCTTTGTAGTATGCGAAAGCCTCCAAGTATAATTCGTTGGGTATTTTAACATCGATCACAGGATGACCTATTGCTTTCAGAAGCACAAAATTGATATTTCCATGGGTATTCTTCTTATCGAATTTCAGATTGGAAAGAATTGCTTCAATATCCTCATTCGTAAAATCAACTTTTTTATAGCGATTTAAAAATGTTGTTTTTATATCCTGAAGCTCGTCAAGAGGAAGCCCTGTCAGCTTGTTCGATAGGTAGGCCTCCAGAATCATGCCCACAATTATGGCTTCACCATGTAATAAGGTATCCTTATCACTACTTTCAAGAAAATAGGATTCCACTGCATGACCTAGGGTATGACCAAAGTTCAAGATTTTTCTCAGATGCTGTTCCGTGGGGTCTTCGAGCACCACCTTATTCTTTATGGAAACCGAAGTGTATATATATTGGTGCACATGATCAAGGGTTTTCAAGGCTTTAAGTTCATTCCAATACCCAGCATCTTGAATAAGTCCATGTTTCAACATTTCCGCAAAACCACTATTCATTTGACGATCATCGAGTGTTTGTAAAAAGTCCGTGACAATAAGGACCATTTGGGGTTGGTTGATCACACCGATCTGATTCTTTAATGAACCAAGATCTACACCTGTCTTTCCCCCAACCGAGGCATCGACCATAGATAAAAGGGTAGTGGGAATATTAATGAAATCAATGCCCCTTTTATAGGTAGACGCAACAAACCCACCTAAATCGGTAACCACTCCGCCACCTAGATTGATCAACAGGCTCTTCCGGTCTGCATCCATTTCTGACAAGGTCAGCCAAACTTGGTTGCACGACTCAATATTTTTATGGACTTCCCCTGATTTTATTTCAATTAACCCAAAGGAAATATCATCTAACATTTCCTTCTTAAAAACAGGCAAGCAATCGGCTTTGGTATTTTCGTCTACAAGAACGAATACGTTTGAATAAGACTTTACCACAAGTAATTCCTTTAATCGGGCAAAGGCCTTTTCATTAAAATGAACACTATAAGAGGAAGTTGTTATCGATTCCATATTTGAATACTTCTAAAACACAAAATAAACGTTATTTTTATTGATAGGAATACAAATTCTGTGATTATCTTTGATCTGTTAAACAATACCTAAAAATGGAGCGAATTTTTGAGGATACTTCAACCGCATTTGCTTTAAAATCAGATTCCGAATTAGAGCGAGCTTATTTCTTATTTAAAATGATTGCTAATGAACCGCTAGTCCGTATTGGTACGGCTATGACCAATTTCGCCTTAAAGGCCCATCTTCCGGTAGATGGTTTAATACGCGCTACGGTTTTTGATCATTTTTGTGGTGGGGTAAGTGAGGCCGATTGTATGCCTGTTGTCGATAAGATGTGGGGAAAAGGAGTGTGTTCGGTACTCGATTATTCGGTCGAAGGAAAAGAAGACGAGGATCCATTGGATAATGCCTTGGCCAAAACCTTGGAAATTTTGGATTTTGTAAAGAAGAAGGATGCGATTCCATTTGCCGTATTTAAACCCACCGGATTTGGTAGAATGGCACTATTTGTTAAAGTTACCGAGGGAAAGGCACTAAATGATAAGGAACAGGCGGAGTGGGACAGGGTGGTTAAGCGTTTTGATAAAACTTGTAAAAAAGCGCACGATTTAAACGTTTCTTTATTGATCGATGCAGAGGAAAGTTGGATGCAAGGCGCAGCGGACCGCTTGGTCGAAGATATGATGCGTAAATACAATAAGGAAAGAACCATAGTCTTCAATACGGTACAGATGTATCGCTGGGATAGGATGGATTATATGAAAAAATTATATGCATCTGCCCAGAAAGAGGGATTCAAAATAGGCATAAAGACAGTTCGGGGTGCCTACTTGGAAAAGGAAAATGAACGGGCAGAGGAAAAAGGTTACAAAACACCTATGTGCCCTACCAAAAAGGCAAGCGATGAGAACTATGATGCCTGTAACAAATATATTTTGGATAGGCTAGACACCATTTCACTATTCGCAGGAACCCATAATGAGGAAAGCAGCTATTACCTAATGGATTTAATGAAAGAAAAAGGGCTTTCCAATTCGGATGAAAGAATATGGTTCGGTCAATTATATGGTATGAGTGACCATATTTCATTCAACCTTGCGGCCCAGGGTTACAATGTCGCCAAATACCTTCCTTTTGGCCCAGTACGGGACGTTATGCCATATTTGATCCGAAGGGCCGAGGAAAATACTTCGGTAGCTGGGCAGACTAGTCGGGAACTTTCCTTATTGAAAAAGGAAAGAAAGCGTAGAAATATGTGATTTTTAGTTTATTTAAAATTTCACCTTATCTATGAGCGAACTGTCCGGGCAATTTCGGACCGTCATTACTGCCTTTTTTTTGTTTACATCAGCTTCAATGATATACGTTCTACAAGGTTTCGACTTTGTATCGCTGTTTTTAAAATCTACCTTCCCGTCGGTTAGGAAATAAGAGATCATGAGGGAATCCAATTGTTCGTTATCCATCATTGCACGTATATCCCCCGAATAGGTAAGGGGTTTGGAACGAATATCCTTCAATGTTCTGCAATTTGGGAAGTAACAAAACTCGACCCCGGTAGCTTCAGATTTTTTTCTAAGGAAAATACTTAAAAAAATAAGTCCGATAGAAAGTCCGAAAAGGTAGAAACCCAAACGTTTTAAAAAGGCCATAACAAAATAAAAAAGGTTAAAAAAAACGAAAGCGTAAGATAGGGTTTTGTTCCCAAATGATTTGTTTTTTAACGATTGGAAGGGTTTAAAAAATCAAAAAATTAATGTCACTATATTGAAGGTCGAACCATTCACCTACGGCTTTGCTCGTGAGTATGCCATGATATAAGTAGAGGCCATTCCGAAGCCCTTTGTCAAAACGAAGGGAATTTTCCAATCCGCCATCTTCCCCTAATTTCAAAAGGTAAGGGGTGAAAATATTGCTGATTGAAATTGTAGCGGTTTTTGGATAGCGCGAGGGAATATTGGGAACACCATAATGTATAACCCCGTATTTCTCGATGGTGGGTTTATTGTGATCAGTAACTTCACTGGTCTCAAAACAACCTCCCATATCAATACTTACATCAATAATAACCGCACCTTTCTTCATATGTTCTACCATGGTATTTGAAACTACAACGGGTGCACGCTCCTTGCCCCGGACAGCACCAATGGCCACATCACATCTTTTTAATGATTTGATTAGGTTCTTTGGTTGAATGGTAGAAGTATAAACAGTTTGACCGAGGTTGGTCTGAATGGTTCTTAACTTTGTGATGGAGTTATCAAAAACCTTAACGTTAGCCCCTAAACCGATGGCCGATCGTGCTGCAAATTCACCCACCGTACCTGCGCCTATGATAACCACTTCGACCGGTGGTACGCCGCTAATGTTGCCGAACATAAGACCATTTCCTTTGTTGGTTGCCGCCATGAGTTCAGCCGCTATAAGCACCGAGGAAATCCCAGCAATTTCACTCAAGGAACGTACGGCTGGGTATTTACCATCCTCATCCATTATAAATTCAAAAGCAATGGCCGTTAAACGTTTCTTTGCCATTTTTTCGAAATACGCTTTCTGTTGTGTCTTGATCTGAAGGGCTGAAATAATCGTGGTCTGTGGATTCAGCATTTCAATCTCTGAAAGGGTAGGGGGCTCTACTTTTAGTATTAAAGGGCATCCGAAGACTTTCTTTACATCATTGGTTACCTCGGCCCCGGCATTGGTATATTCAATATCGGTAAAATGTGCCCCTTCGCCAGCACCCGATTCTATGAGTACCCGGTGACCATGTGCGGTAATGGCATTGACCGCGTCCGGGGTAAGACATATTCGTTTTTCTTGATATTGGTTCTCTTTGGGTATGCCGATAAAAAGCTCCCCTTTTTGTTTTAACACTTCAAGGGTTTCTTCTTGTGGCAACAATTGTTGCTTGCTAAATGGCGAGGTGGGTTGCTTCATAGAATCTACTTTCTATCGCAAAAAAAAGCGAAAAAAGTAAATTTACAACTTTAATATGAAATCCAAACCTATTTTTATGTACCTAGGATGTAATGGAATTGTATTAGAATTTCAAGTGTAGCCAACCTTTTAGACTGTCCTGGAAGTTTTTTAACTTTCTTTCAATATTATTGGTAGAAAAGGTAGTATTGAGATAATCTGAGAGCGATTCGTAATTATATACGTTATCCTCAACTCTCGCCTCGGAATCTAGAGCCTCAATATCTATTGAGTCTATGTTGTTGTGTTGACTTTTCTTTTCATTCTGTTTGTAGTTGTTCAACTCTTTTTCCATTTCTTCCAAATCGATTCCTAAAACATGTTTGTCAAACAATTTAACCCTTATGAAATAAACAAACGGAATAATAACCATCATAATAGGAAGTAACCAATAGATTTCCACCTCATCCAAATATCTATCTTCATACAATAGTGAAGCAATTTGGAAAGCATACATTGCAATGGGAATCAATATAACATGGTACCACCAATGTTTACAAGTAAAAAACCACAAGACAAGTAAAATCAAAGGCACGAATTTGGCCATAAAAAGCCACATAACAGTTGTGATACTTTCTTGGTATTTACTTTCATAAACCATGAATGAAAGATCTAGAGTATTACCTGTAGGAAAAGATCTATATGTATAGAAAATATAAGGTGTAATCGCAATGAGAATCGCGACAATACTACCAATTAATATGCTTCTTGATTTTCTCTTTCGAGAATTTTGGTCCGGGTTTTTCGTTTTCTTCGACATCTTCACTATGCTAGGTCATTGCTGATTTTATAACAAAAAAAAAGGGCTTCTAGTATGTAGAAACCCCTATTAATCGATAAAATGATTAATTTATCCGGCGCTTGGCACTTTTATTTTAGTTCTATCTATACCATTGGTGGGCACCTTTATTTTAGTTCTATCAATTGTTTCCTGATTATACAGTTGATCTTCTTCAGCTGTTGAATTAGGTTCACAAGAAACAGCCATTAATACACCACATGCCAAAAGGCCAAAAAGTAGTCTCTTCATTTTCATTCTGATAGGTTTTTAGTTAGAAATTGGACAATTATAGCCGCAATGTAGGAAAAATAATCGAAATAAATTACCGTTTATCGAAAAAAACACACATTTAAACGTCAAAAAAGGACATTTTATCGATTAAAATGTCATTCATCGAAAAGTATACAATAAAAAATAAGTCGGTGTCGTTTGCCGCCCAAGTCTATTCCGGGAGGATGAGCGTTCGTGTAGATTCATCCATTACCTTAATGATTATTTCCGTAGCATCCGGCGGTATGAGCGATTTGATTTTTTCAGCCCATTCCATAAAAATCCAAACATCCCGATACAAATAATCCTCAATGCCCAGGTCAAGGGCCTCATGCTCATCATTCAAGCGATAAAAATCGAAATGATAGGCCAAAACCTGACCATGTTGATCCTGATATTCGTTAACAATACCAAAAGTAGGGCTACTCGCTTCACCCGCGCTGCCCAATTGCCGTACAATCGCCTTTATCAAAGTGGTTTTACCCGCGCCCATTTCACCATGGAAACATAGGATTTTTGAAGGTACTTGTTGAATCAGTTTATCAGCCACCTTATGAATCTGGCTTTCTTTGAAGGTGATTTTCTTCATTTCATCAAATAAATACTTTCATTTCTAAAACAAAATTTAACTTTACAATTACCACAAAGATATATTAGAATGGGTTCTTTTTGGAAAAGAAAGTTTATTTGGGATATTGCAATGGCTGTTTTGGTCATATTTCTCCCATTTTTAATTTATTTGCATTTATTTTTTGATGATAATACAAATTCATTTGTCATCTTGGGCTATGAATTTCACCATGATTTTCAGAGCAATATTGTATACACATGGTTATTACTTAACAAGTTAATTCCAATATCATTATTGATGCTATGGTTTTTGAACAATTATTTTTGGTGGCGCTTCTTCATTTTTGTTCCTTTAGCTCTTTGGATAGATACTTTCGTTGGATTATCATTGGAGCTGCGAAATGTTATTGTTGAGAACAGGTTTTTATATTCGGTTCTTGGTATGCTAGTGATTTTTCCCCTTCTTATTTTTATACAAGGTTATTTAGAAAAATATAACTTATCTAATCGACTTAATGCTTCCTTTAGAAACTGGTCAACATCTGAATATAAAAACCTATTTAGACAATTTAGCAATAAAACTTCCTCATTTATAGATTATAACAAGGTGATTCCTATAGAGGAAAAGTTAAGAAGTTTTTATTTTATTAATTTGACAATTAAAGGAAAATTTGAAAGATATTTTATCACCAAAAAGAAGGGAATACAGGTAAGGAAGTTTGATTTTTTAATAATATTCGTATTGGTTTTGATACCTTTCATCTATTATTCTGCATGGTTTTTTCCAGAGAACACGAAGAAATTTGAATTATTTTGGTTCACTATTGATAGCTACGGCTTTCATGATGTTTCTTTATTTATTTGGTTTGTAGGATCCAAAATTTGCATTTTGATACCTACTATTATTTGGTTTATCACATCCCACAACTGGTGGCGATTTGCCATATTATCCCCAATTATTTTAACTGTTTATCAATTATGGGAGGCTGTACAATCAACTCGAATAGATGAAATTTGGTTTTCTCAGGCACTCCCTTTGATTATAATAATTATTGCTTTTCTATTGCTGATATCTAAAACAATAAATTATCAGTCTAAAATTTTAGATATTTACAATACAATAGAAGGAGAAATTGAACAACTCTTGCAGAAAGTGGGAAAGGATTCTGAAACGAAAAGAAACAAACAGGTTTTGGAATATTTAAAGAAAAAAGATAATAAGGAAGAAAAAGGTAAAGAAAAAATAGCTGCCCTTTTTAAAATAAGGGAAGAACTTTTAACACAATTAAAAACAAAAAACTAACCCTTTTTTCCCAATTTCTTTTGTGTACGTTCAATCTCTTCAGTTACTTCTTTTAAAAGTCGTTTTAGCTCCTCTTCTTGTCTTTCCTTGATTTTAGCTTCGATTATTTGCTCAATCTCAGTTTGTTTTTCCTTGGGCAGCTCCTCAAAATCCAAAATCAACTCTTCTTCATTCTCTTTGAGCATTTTACCTTCGCCAGTAATCAACCAATTAACATTTAGGTGGGGATACGTTTTTAGAATATTTTCTATAACATCACTGCCGATAGAGGCATTGTTCTTTTGCATACGCAAGATATACCCATTACTCGCACCTATAGAGAGGTCAAACTGCCGGGCACTCAAACCCGCATATTTGATAAACTGCATTAAACGGTCAATGGTTTTAAGCATAATGCCAAAAATTATAATAAAAGATATATTGGTCTGTTACAAAGATATGGCTTTAATTTATATTGTGATATAAGTTGTTTCTTACCTCTGTTGTATTCATGTCAAGCACATCGACGATTTGGTCAATGGAATAATTGATTAATTTTTTATTGTTCAAATAGGTAGTTGGGGTGGTTTGAATATCTAACTTTTCAGACCATACATAATGATGCTTGATCATATCTTCTGCCATTTTATTATGATTTATTGGATATGTTTTTACAAATGCGTTCAAGTTTCCAACTTCAAACCATTTCCCCAATATTTCCTGGAATCCCAACGTATCCTTTAAATAGTGACTTATAAGCATTGCCGATGTTAATAATTTAACTTTATCATTTTCTCGAAAACTTCCAACAAACCTTATTACAATCTTTGCATAATTAGGATGTTTATTGAGTAAATTTACGATCGATGCATATTCTCGACCACAGGCCGGACAATAGGGGTTTATGGCCACGACCAAAATGTTCTTGGCTGTATCACTACCCAAAATGATTTCGTGGGACAGAAAATCCATGTCCACTTCTTTTTGCTTTTGTTGAACATGTTGAAAGACTTCCCAATTATTCTTTATCCTTAGATATGAAAAATATAGTGTATTAAAACCTGAAGATTTTAGCAATTCTTTTTTCAAAAACATCCAGATAATAGATGGAAGAAATAAACTAAAAGAGAACAGGAATATTGTTTTGAGTTCAAAGTTTGGAAGTAACGAGGATTCACTAAAGTAATAATAACCTACTGCCGCTTCTGCCCAAAGTGCGGCAATTGTTGCCAAACAGAGCGTACACCACTTTTTGATTACAAATCCCTGATAGAACAATGAAAAAATGGTGTACGGTAGTGCTAAAAAACTAGTGATAACCAGAAGTTTAAGAAGATCAATAGAAGTCTGTAAGGGAACAATTATTGAAATAACAAATATTATGATCGTACCTGTGAAATATAAGAAACCCATATCGGTCATCGACAACCAATCAAATAATTTAGCTGCCGGGGAATTCAGAACATCATCACAGCTTATTTTTTTACCTACTTTGCAAATGCTATAACTGGTGTTTCTATTAATTTCTTTGTTGACCAAGGCCAAGGCAACCACCAATCCGAATACCTTAATAAAGAAGTAAGCCAGTATACGACTTGAACCTAAAGCGAAAACAATACCCAAAATCAATAGCGTTGAAAAAATTACAACTATTGAAAAACGTAAATTATTCAATAATTCAGTGTTCTTTTTCTTCTTATAATGCTCTTCAGTAACGGCACTTTCTGTATCCACTAAAATCACCATTTTGTTCCACATTTTTGTGAAATCGTCTAGGGGCGTGTTTTTCCATCCCATTGATGGTGAAAAAAAATGCACATAATCATTTTCACTTTTTTTCACCAAGATGGTCTCTCCGCTATGGGTCGAAGCCAAAAAAGGAGTTTCCAACTGATTCAATTGTTCCGTCTTCACCTTTACAGCTTTGTTGGAAATTCCAAAATTGGTCAAAGTATTTGTAATGGAAAATAAGGTTTGAAAAGAGGGATGTTGCAATAATTTTGCTCTAATAGTAGTATAGGTGATTTTATTGTTCAATAATTTGAACAACTCGTGTAATACACTGACAACGGGTTCTTTTTTTGATTTGAACATAATTATGATAATTGACTATTTACGAGGGTGTAATAATGCTCTTTTCTTTGTAATAAGGCTTGGTGTGTACCCTCCTCTACGATTTTACCTTTTTTCAGGACAACGATTTTATCTGCATATTTCACCGTACTCAGCCTATGTGCTATAACTACCACTGTCTTGTTTCTAGTGGCGGCAATGAGGTTTTTCAATATTACCGTCTCATTTTCAGAATCCAGAGCGTTGGTTGCTTCATCGAAAAATATAAAGGAAGGATCTTTGTACAGAGCTCGTGCTATCAAAACCCGTTGTTGTTGTCCTTGGCTTAAGCCGACCCCTTCGCTCCCTATTTTGGTTTGGTATTGTAGCGGTAAAGATTCTATCCATTCCTTTATATAGGCAGCCTGTACCGAATTCAACAAACGTTCCATATCAATTGTTTCATATGTTTTTAATACTATATTGTTCGCTATGGTATCGGCAAAAATGTAATTGTCTTGCATGACAACCCCGCACTGCTCACGCCAGTGATAATCGGAAACGTAATTTAGGTTTAGATTCCCAATCAATATTGCGCCTTCCGTTGGTTGGTATAGTTTCAATAAAAGTTTTAATAATGTGGTTTTTCCGCTACCACTTGCGCCTACGATGGCCGTAGTTTTATTATGCGGAATTTTTAGATTAATGTTGTTCAACACTTTGGGGGAGTGGGGGCCTTCATATTGAAAGGAAACATTTTCAAGTATAATGTCGCTCTCTTTTGAAATTGAGGTCGAGGTGGCATTATCATCCTGCTTTTTATTGATAACCTCTCCTAGACGCTCCAAACTTATCTTTGCGTCTTGATAGGAATGGGTCAAACCTAAAAAAGAACTAAGCGGTGCTTGTATCTGGCCCATTATAAATTGAACAGACATCATCATTCCCAAAGTCATATCTCCTTCGATTACAGAAAGTGCGACGATAAGGCTGATAACAACACCAACGACGGAGTTAATGACAGTAGCACCTGAAGATTGAAACTGATTCCATAACAGCACCTTTTTACTTAGTTTATAACTTTTTGATTGTACACGTTCCCATTCCCAACGTTTTTCCTTTTCGATGTTGTTAAGAATAATTTCCCTGGCACCGTAAAACAGTTGTAGCAGTTTGTTTTCACTGTCAGCGGCAATCTTAAAGCCTTCGTGATCAAATTCCCTTCTTTTCCGTAGAAATAACAAGATCCATCCGATGTACAGACCATTGCCCAATAAAAAAATGAGCAATATTTTGTAATTGTAATAGGCAAGGATTGCAGTATAAATAACGAAGTTAAAAACGGAAACAATGACAGAA
This sequence comes from Maribacter arenosus, assembly GCF_014610845.1. Classification (GTDB taxonomy): domain Bacteria; phylum Bacteroidota; class Bacteroidia; order Flavobacteriales; family Flavobacteriaceae; genus Maribacter_A; species Maribacter_A arenosus. The sequence continues at coordinate 433,779 of NZ_JABTCG010000001.1, forward strand.
AAAAGCGATTGGTTCAAAAAGGATTCGATTCTTGAATTATCACTGATACGCTTGGTAACATCGCCAACAGTCTTTAATTCAAAAAACGTAAATGGCATTTTCATTAATTTGGCCACATAGCCAATGACAAAGGAGAGGCTGATGCGAATGCTTAAATGCAACGATATCCATGACTGAATGAACGATATGACGGTGCTGCCAATGGTAAGCATTAATTGTGCTATCAAAACCAAATAGATAAAGTTCACATTTCTCCCCAAAATACCAATGTCTACAACAGATTGCGTAATAAAAGGGGTCAATAGACTCACTAGACTGGAAAAAACTATGGCAAAGAAAACTTGGATCAACAAGTTCTTATGGGGTAGAAAGTATTTTAAAAAATGGGAGAAAGAAGCTTTTTCCTCTTCTTCTTGGTCGTAGAACTTGGGAGTAGTTTCCAGAAGCAATGCAATACTTTCTTGACCATTGCCACTCCATTGCATCTTAAGGTCTTGGTGCGAAATTTTGACCTTTCCCTTTGCGGGATCGGCGATATAGGCATTCTTTTTATCCGTTTTATATAGCACCACGAAATGCCTTCCTTCCCACGGTATAATGCACGGCAGTGGCACCTTTTTTAAAAGCGTGAACAAATCCACTCGTGTGCCTAAGGACTTAAGACCTATACTTTCTGCCGCATGACTAATGCCCATTAATGATACACCTTCCCTAGTGATATAACTGAGCTCACGTAACCGATCCAATGAAATATCTTTCCCGTAATGTTTGGCTACCATACGAAGACAAGTTGGCCCACAGTCCATTTTATCAAATTGTTTATATGTAGTAAATCCTGCCATTTTCGCGCTTATGATTTCTATTTTAATTTTTGGGTTTGGTTCTTGGATTTGGAAATATTATATATGCTTAATTTTTAAAGAGGCTCTCAAATTGATAAAAGATACGTCCCAAGACACTTTGGTCTTTTGTCACAATATCCGCTGTGGCAGTCAGGCGTTGTTTGAATACAATTTTGTTTTCATAATTGGTGGTAAGCCCATTGGGAAGTTCGATTATAATACTGTACAGATTTTCAATCGGGATTTCTGAAATCCTGGTCACCGTGCCCTCTACGGTACCATATTCATGATAGGGGTAGGCATCCAGTTTTAGGATTACCTTATTGCCTTTTTTTACTTTCCCGGCATTTGCCACAGGAAACATGCCCACCGCCTGTAATTTTTGCTCTTGAAAGGGGATAATGGTCAATACCCGCTCCCCAGCCGTGATAAAATCCCCTTCATTGATCTCGTTAAAAAAGGAAAGTCGACCTGTTATGGGAGCAGAGATCAAATACTGATTTTCCCATTCCTCCAATTGGCTTCTAAGCTCATTCAGTGATTTTAAATAATTGCCCTGTAATTGCTGTTCATATTCTTTTTTTTGAAGGTCCAATTCCATGATTTCGCGTTCCAGATTAGCAAGGGACATACGTTCGGCATTCAGGCTTTTATGGTCGTTGGCATAGCCCATTTCTTTTTGTAACAATGTTTGTTTGATCTGTTCGAATTCAGAGGCCGAAATGACCCCTTTTTTATAGAGTGTCTCGTAACGGTCGTGTTCTTTTTGTTTGAGTATGTAATCTTTTTCACTGCTCTTTAGGTAGTTTTTCGAATATGTTAGTCCTCGAGCGTTACCGGTTTTAATGTTTTGCAGACTTTTTATACGCTGATCATAGGGTAGTTCTATGTTGTAATTCTTCAAGTTGAGTGCTGCCAGGGCAAAGCTGTTATATACTGGTTGTAGCATACCCAAACTGTCGAGCCAGACATTCGTATAGTCTAAAAATGTGTCCGGAACCGTAGGTCCTAGATTTTTATATAGTTGTTGCACCTGCGCATAAGAAGTGGCACTTTCAAGCATTAAAATAGGTTCTCCCTTAAAAATAGTGTCGTTTTCAGCCAAGGGAAACCGCTTTACGATAGGGGCGTTTATCTTTGCCACCACATCAGAAGGGGGTCTTGGTGTGGTAATATTCACCTGGCCGACTATAATATCAGGGTATTTCACCAACCAGGCCGCCAAAAGGAATAACATAAGAAAAAAAAGCATCGCCCCGATACCATAACGGATGAGCCAATTAGGTTTTTTTTCTATAATTTCGTTGATATGGGGACTAAAGTGCTGTTGTATTGATTTAGTTTCCAATGCTGATTGTTTCGGAACAAGGATTGTAATTAGAAATATTTCTACAATATATGATATTTTTCTATAAATAGAATATTTTCTATATATTTAAGAAATTAATTTTCAAAATACTTTTATTATAAAAGATAAAAATAAATTTGTGTGACTTTGAGCCAGTGAGAAGCCTTGAGTGTATATGAATGATAATTGTGGTGACAATTAAAAAATTACACGTTGTTTTTTAAGCTTTGCCTCCTAGCCAATTAATTAGTATAGGGATATTTACAAATCTGAGTATTTAATTGAATGTAGACATGGAATTAAGATTTAAATTATATGCCAAGTCCTTTTTGGTTTACGGTGTCATATCCGGTATTGCACTTTTTTTGTGGAATTCTTTCGATACAGAGAACATGAATTTTGAAACGAAAGTTTATATAATTGTAACTGCATGGGTAATTACGTCAGTCTCATCGGCTTTTTCGCAAATTAAATCTGTCGAAAGACTTAAGAACTCGAAATTAACCACAAAGGACTTTAGTGTTTTTCAAACAGAATATTTGAATCAAAATATCCCAATCGATTATATTTTTCAGTTATTGAAATCCAATGAAATTACAAAGAGATGGGCTTTAACAATCCATAAATCTATGATTAGAGGCAAGACAAATATCACTATAAGTTCATGGGGTGAAAAGGTGAAAATCAAATCTTCGGATAATAAAATTATAATTGAGAGTAAACCAGTACTTAGGACTGCGGTATTCGACAATGGAAAAAATTTAAAGAATGTAAAATTAATAAAGAAAATTATTGAGAATGCTCAAACAATATTGAAAAATAAAAAAAATAACCTGTAAAAGTCGGTCACAATTTATTATATTGTTTGCATGAAATAAGCTATTAAACGGGTCTGTAAATTAAACTCTGTCCGTTGTTCCGATTCCTTTGGGGCCAGCCCCAAAGGAATTGGCGTTTAATACCAGTGGTATCTTCTCCCCAAATTTAATATAAAGTTGTTGAACGGTAAGGCTCCAATTATGCAATGGGCTTGTCCACTTTTTTTCGATGTTCTTTGTGGCCAGGTATACCAGTTTTAACAAGGCCATGTCGTTGGTGAATGCTCCCTTGGTCTTGGTTACCTTACGAACTTGGCGATGAAAGCCTTCCACGGCGTTGGTCGTGTAAGCATCCCCAAAAATAGTACAATTTAAAAGTAAAAAATAACTTTTTCAATTGTTTCACACTCCTTATACAATCTTAGTGCAATAATTTTTAGTGACCTACTCTTTCATAAGTATTTGGAGTTCTTAGCCTAATTTTACTTCAATTCAACTTATTGGTTTATTCGGTTTTTGGACTTAGTGTTTTTTGCAATGATATTAGTTAATTATTTAACCAAAGGAAAACTGACAAAAACTTGAAAAAAATTAAAAGTGAAAAGGAAATTGAAGAGCCGCATGCTATAGTATAATTTCTATATATCGATTATATTCTATATATTGTAGTTTATTAACTTAAAATCTATTCGTATGAAAACAAAAAAATTGAGTTTAGTTGATTTCGAAGCTGTAGGTTCTTCCGAACTTTTGGAATTGAAGGGGGGCACAGACCCATGTCCGCATTGTGAAAATGGAACAAGATGCAATGGGGCGTATCATGCTAACACAAATGTAAGAGCTGGAGCTTATGCTGCAGCTGCTAATTTAACTATGGGCTCTGGCACAGGAAGTAATCCATTAACCGCAATAACGGCTTTTGTAGCTGGCTCTCTTTCAGACTTCTTTTTAGAGCTTCAAATCTTCGACTATTATGATGGTTTTTCTACTCAGGGAAATGGTTCTAAAGTCGATATCTGGGCAGATACGAATGGCTATAATGCGTTTCCAAACACTTTTGGTGGAATGCATAACAGTGGCTGTGACGGATCTGGAGGTACGCCTGTAAATAAACCATATGACCCATTTGCGCCATATGCTCTATAAAAATAGTTTAATAAAGGTCTTAAGGGACAGTTATGGTCGGGAGATTTTTTCTTCCGACTTTTTTATTTTACGACGTCTCTATAAGAGTATATTAAGTATTTGATTGTCAGATATTCCTATTATTTTTATCATGTAATTTTTACGTCTTAAAGTCTGATAACCAGTCTAATATGTCAATATTCAAAGATCATAGTCGGCGATGGTGAAAGCGAAAAAGATTTAAAGCATCAATGTAGAAGTATAAGGGATAATGTAATATTCACAGGTTATATTAGTCCTGAAGAAGTTAGATACTACTATGAATTGGCCAATGCCATTGTCTTTCCTTCTTTAAATGAGCAAAGTAGTTATGTAATGTTTGAAGCAATGGCCAACAAAGTCCCCGTCATAGTTACGGACATTAAAGCCTTTGACGTTTTGGAGAACAATTATTCTTGTTTGAAGGTTCCTTTAAAAAATAAAAACCAGGGGAATGAAAAGATTCTTGCACAAAAAATTCTTGCACAAAAAATTCAATTAATAATAAATGAAAAGGAGTTAAGGAAGAACTTAGCCTATAACGCCTATAACATCTATTTTGAAAATTTTACAGCAAAGAAAATGTTTGATACCACTTAGGCCAACGTATAAGTAAAATCTCATTTAGGCTCCAAAACCACAAACGGTATAATCATTTCCTCCAAAGAAACTCCTCCATGTTGGTAGGTGTTGCGATAATAACTCACATAATGATTGTAGTTATTGGGATAGGCAAAGAACAAATCGTTCTTTGCAAAGATGAACGAACTGCTCATATTGATGCTGGGCAAATGAATGGTAGCGGGGTTCTTGGCCTCCAATACATCTTTTTCCTCGTAGCTCAAACTACGTCCGGTTTTATACCGAAGGTTTAAACTCGTCTCTTTATCCCCGATCACTTTCGAAGGTTGCTTTACATTGATGGTACCGTGATCTGTTGTGATAATCAATTTCATACCCATTTGCTGGGCTTGTTGTATTATTTCCAACAGGGGCGAATTTTTAAACCAACTTTGGGTCAGTGAGCGGTAGGCTTTGTCGTTCGAGGCCAATTCCTTGATTACTTCCATTTCGGTTTTCGAATGGGAGAGCATATCCACAAAATTATAAACGATGACTGTTAAGTCATTGTCTTTCTGGGATTTAAAATTTTGCAACAACTGCTTGCCTTGCTTTAAACTGCTGATTTTATGGTACTCCCATTTTATGTCCATTCCCAGTCGTTTCAACTGTTCGCCCAAAAATCGGTCCTCGTAAAGGTTCTTACCGCCTTCTTCTGTATCATTTTTCCACCAATCTGGATATTTTTTCTCCATCGCCAATGGGGTAAGGCCTGAAAAAATGGCGTTACGGGCATATTGGGTGGCCGTAGGCAGAATACTCATATAAGAATCTTCTTTTATCTTTTTATAAAAAGGGCTCACTGTTCCCTCAAAAGCCAACCATTGATCGTATCTTAAATTATCAACAACCACCAACAAGGTAGGGGTATCGATGATTTCCGGTTTGATCCATTTTTTAAAAAGGTTGTGCGACATAACCGGCCCATCTTCATCATTGAACCAAGCTTCATAGTTCTTTTCGACGAATTTTCCGAATTGGTTATTCGCTTCGGTTTTTTGGGATTCTAAAATTTCGATCAAACCACTATCCTCAATATTTTCAAGTCGAAGTTCCCAATGCATTAACTTCTTATACAGATCAACCCATTCTACATACGAATTGACCATGGAAAGATCCATAGCGATTTTTCGGAATTCCTGCTGATAGTCCGCGGTAGTACGTTCCGAGACCAAACGAGAATGATCTAAGCTTTTCTTTAGGGATAACAATATTTGATTCGGGTTCACAGGTTTGATCAGGTAGTCGGCAATTTTGGAACCAATGGCCTCCTCCATAATAAGTTCTTCCTCACTTTTCGTGATCATAACCACAGGAATCGATGAATTGATCAACTTGATTTCGTTCAAGGTTTCCAAACCGGAAAGACCTGGCATATTCTCGTCCAGAAAAATGATATCGACCGGGTTACTTTGGATTTCTTCAAGCGCTTCTTGACCGCTTTGACAGGTTAAAACCTTGTATTTTCTGTTTTCTAAAAATAGAATATGTGGTTTTAAAAGGTCAATTTCATCGTCGACCCATAATATTGTTATCTCATGCATAGTAATGGAAAGGTATTAAATATGGTCCGAAAGACATTTGGTGAATAGCCAATTAAGCCCCTAACTTTTGTATTAGACCATCGCTATAGATTATCGGGGTATCAATTCAATTGTATAACTTTGGTTCTTATTAAAATGAAATCGCCATTTTGACAAATTCAAACAAGCTCAAGCTTTTCAATGACCCAATTTACGGATTTATTAGAATTCCGAGTACACTTATTTTCAATCTGATAGAGGAACCCTACTTTCAAAGGTTGCGAAGAATTTCACAAATGGGAATGTCATATTTGGTGTATCCGGGAGCTCATCATACTCGTTTTCATCATGCGTTGGGAAGTATGCATTTAATGCAGCATGCCATTCAAGTGCTTCGTTTTAAGAATGTTGTGATAACTGAGGAAGAAGAAGAAGGGTTGCTCATTGCTATATTATTGCACGATATAGGACATGGCCCATTTTCCCATGCTATGGAAAACAGTATTGTCGAGGGCATTTCCCATGAACATATTTCTTTGCATTTTATGCAGCAGCTGAATAAAAAGTTTAACGGAAGTTTAACGCTCGCGATTGCTATCTTCCAAGGCGAATATCACAAACGATTTTTAAATCAATTAGTGTCCAGTCAATTGGATATGGACAGGATGGACTATTTAAAAAGGGATAGCTTTTATACAGGTGTTGCCGAGGGAAGCATCAATGCGGAACGGTTGATCAGCATGCTGAATGTGGATGCCAATGAATTGGTGATAGAGGAGAAAGGGATTTATTCCGTAGAAAAATTCCTCATGGCAAGGCGTTTTATGTATTGGCAAGTCTACCTTCATAAAACAGGACTGGTGGCAGAACAATTATTGATCCGTATCTTGAAGCGGGCCAAGCACCTCTTGGTTAAGGGAGTTCAAATCAATTGCAGTGAAGCATTACTGTTTTTCATGGAAATTAGGGTGACTAGAAACGATTTTACACCCAAAATCCTGACTAAATTTTCCCATCTTGATGATATAGATATTCTTTCTGCATTGAAACAATGGCAATATCATGATGACGTGGTGCTCTCAAAATTGAGCGGAATGATCATCGACAGGAAATTGCTGACCATTAAAATGAAAAACAAAGCGATTACCCCTAAAAAATTGGAAGAATACATTGTGAAAGTCAAAAGTCACTATGGATTGTCCAGAGAGGATACCGAGTATTTCGTTTTTGCTGGGGAAATATCTAATAGAGCGTATAATACTGAGCATCAAAACATTAATATTCTTAATAAGGATGGTAAACTGAAAGATGTTGCCAAAGCTTCAGACCACTTGAACTTAAAGACTCTTTCTAAAGAGGTTACAAAGTATTATATCTGTTACCCTAAAGAAACCATTTAACTATTTTTCTTACTTTTGTGCCCATGGTATTTACAGCTGGTCAAATAGCAGGCATATTAGAGGGCGAAGTTGAAGGGAATCCAGAAATTTCGGTTCATAAACTCGCTAAGATAGAAGAGGGGGAAATAGGCTCATTGACCTTTTTGGCCAACCCGAAATACACATCTTTTATTTATACTACAAAAGCCTCCGTAACCATTGTAAATAAAGACTTTATTCCTGAACAGGATATTGAGACCACGATGATTAAAGTGGATGATGCCTATGAATCTTTCTCAAAAATTTTGGAATACTATAATCAGGTTAAAAATATAAAAATCGGGATAGAATCCCCGGTTTTTACTGCGGATGATGCCGTTTATGGCAAGGACTTTTACCTAGGGGCATTTTCATATCTTGGAAATAAGGTGACCATAGGGAACAATGTAAAGATTTATCCAAATGTATTTGTTGGCGATAATGTAAGGATCGATGACAATGTTGTCATATTTGCGGGAGCTAAGATTTATTCTGAAACAGTTATAGGGAAGAACTGTATAATACATAGTGGTGCCATTATTGGTGCGGATGGTTTTGGCTATTCCCCGAACAAGGACGGGACGTTTACCAGGGTTCCCCAAACAGGGAATGTTATATTGGAGGACAATGTGGATGTAGGAGCAGGGACTACCATAGATAGGGCTACCTTAGGGTCGACCATATTGCGCAGAGGGGTTAAGTTGGACAATCAGATACAGATTGCACATAACGTCGAAATTGGTAAAAATACGGTTATTGCTGCCCAAACCGGAATCGCGGGATCTACCAAAATCGGTAAAAATTGTATGATAGGCGGCCAAGTTGGAATAGTTGGCCATATAACGATTGGTGATAATGTGAAAATACAGGCACAATCAGGAATAGGAAGAAATATCAAGGACAACGAAGTATTACAGGGATCACCAGCATTGAACTATGGTGATTTTAATAAGTCATACGTTCATTTCAAGAATTTGCCTAAGATTGTAAAGAAAATCGAAAAACTGGATAAAAAGATTGACAGTGATCAGAACAAAGGATAAGCAAAGAACAATAGCCAAAGAGGTTACTCTAAAAGGGGTAGGGCTTCACACAGGGGGAAATGTCACCTTGAAATTCTCTCCTGCGCCAGAAAACCATGGTTATGCCTTTAAGCGTGTTGACCTGGAAGGGGAACCCATAATAGAGGCCGATGCCAATTATGTGGTAAACACCCAGAGGGGCACCAATCTTGAGAAACGCGGGGTGAAGATACAAACCTCCGAACATGTATTGGCTGCACTGGTCGGATTGGAAATCGACAATGTACTCATTGAACTTGATTCACCAGAACCACCTATTATGGATGGGTCATCTAAATTTTTCGTAGAAGCCTTGGAAGAAGCAGGCATCGTTGAACAGGAAGCGGAGCGTGAGGAATATGTAGTAAAGGATGTTATTTCCTATAAGGATGAGGCCACGGGCAGTGAGATAACAGTAATTCCTTCTGACACCTATCAGGTGACGGCCATGGTAGATTTCGGCACCAAAGTATTGGGAACCCAGAACGCTACCCTGGAAAAATTATCAAATTTTAAAACCGAAATTGCTGACGCACGTACGTTTAGTTTCCTGCATGAATTGGAAATGCTTTTGGAAAATGGACTGATTAAAGGAGGGGATCTCAATAATGCAATCGTTTACGTAGATAAGGAGATTTCCCCTGAAACAATGCGAAAGCTTGAAAAAGCGTTCAACAAAAAGAAACTTTCAGTAAAACCGAATGGGATTCTTGATAATTTAACCTTGCATCAGCCCAATGAAGCAGCACGACATAAATTATTGGACGTTGTGGGGGATTTGGCTTTGGCTGGCACGAGAATTAGGGGAAAAGTCATCGCGAACAAGCCTGGACATTACGTGAATACCCAATTTGCCAAGAAATTGGCCAAGATCATAAAATTGGAAAAACGCAATAATATTCCTACATACGATCTTAATCAACCACCTTTGATGGACATTCATCAAATCATGGCAATGCTTCCGCATCGACCCCCATTTTTGTTGATTGATAGGATATTGGAGCTTTCAGACAATCATGTGGTTGGGATGAAGAACGTCACCATGAACGAACCATTTTTTGTAGGCCATTTTCCTGGAGCCCCTGTTATGCCAGGTGTCTTACAGGTTGAGGCAATGGCGCAAACAGGCGGTATATTGGTGCTGAGCACTGTTCCCGATCCAGAGAATTATTTGACATTGTTCATGAAAATAGATAATGTAAAATTCAAACAAAAAGTACTACCTGGAGACACCTTAATATTCCATTGTAGTTTAATTTCCCCTATTCGAAGGGGAATATGCCATATGCAAGCGTATGCCTATGCCAATGACAAATTGGTTTGTGAGGCTGAAATGATGGCCCAAATCGTAAAAAAGAGCTGATATGAATCAACCGCTTGCCTATATTCATCCGGGCGCTAAAATTTCTAAAAATGTAGTCGTTGAACCATTTACTACCATTCATAATAATGTGATAATCGGGGATGGTACGTGGATCGGATCAAACGTAACGATCATGGAAGGGGCGCGCATCGGAAAAAATTGCAATATTTTTCCAGGTGCGGTAATCTCGGCTCCTCCTCAAGATTTAAAATATGAAGGTGAAGAAACCGTAGTGATTATTGGTGACAATACAACGATTCGGGAATGTGCCACCATTCATAAGGGTACCTCTGACCGGATGAAAACCGTTATAGGGAAGAATTGTCTTATTATGGCGTATTGCCATATTGCCCATGATTGTTTAGTGGGAGACAATTGTATATTTTCAAATAATTCAACTTTGGCGGGTCATGTTACCATCGGTGACAATGTTATTTTGGCCGGTTTGGTTGCAGTACACCAATTTGTGTCTATCGGTAGGCATGCATTCGTGACCGGCGGATCCTTGGTGCGAAAAGATGTGCCGCCGTATGTAAAGGCAGCTCGAGAACCATTATCCTATGTTGGTATCAATTCCGTGGGCCTTAGAAGAAGGGGATATAGTTCGGAGAAAATAAGGGAGATTCAGAATATTTACCGCATACTATATCAGAAACATTACAATAATACCCAGGCTGTTCAAATTATCGAGGCCGAAATGGAAGCGACCCCGGAGAGGGATGAAATCCTACAGTTTATCAGGGATTCTCAACGCGGTATTATGAAAGGTTATTTTAGTACTAATTAAATCAATTTATGGCATCTACATCGGATATTAGAAAAGGACTTTGCATTAAATACAACCACGATATTTTTAAAATTATTGAGTTTTTACACGTAAAACCAGGAAAAGGTCCGGCATTTGTACGTACAAAACTTAAAAGTGTTACAACAGGTAAGGTGATAGATAATACATTTTCTGCTGGTCACAAGATTGATGATGTTCGTGTAGAAACAAGATCCTATCAATATTTGTATGCAGATGGAGAAACCTATCATTTTATGAACACTGATGATTACAATCAGATTACATTGCAAAAAAGTTCCTTGGATGCTCCCGATTTGTTGAAAGAAGGAGAAATTGTCACTATTTTATTCAATACAGAGGATAGTATGCCTTTATCGGTTGATATGCCAGCAAGTGTTATTTTGGAAGTCATCCATGCCGAGCCGGGTGTTAAAGGTAATACGGCAACAAATGCTACCAAACCGGCAACTGTTGAGACCGGTGCAAGGGTTAATGTACCACTATTCATCAATGAAGGTGATAAAATTAAAATCGATACCGAAAAAGGGAATTATATGGAAAGGGTAAAGGATTGATTTGAACTATCTAAAAATTGAATATTTCTTAATACGATGAGATTTCCTAAACCTTATAACTTGGAACAAATAGCGACCATCATTGGAAGTTCCTATGAAGGTCCTAATGATTTTCAGGTTTTGGGAATGAATGAAATACATGTGGTCCAAAAGGGTGAAATAGTCTTTGTGGATCATCCCAAATATTACGAAAAGGCATTGCATTCCAAGGCCTCTGTCATTTTGATCAATAAGGATGTTGAATGTCCTGAAGGTAAGGCTTTATTGATTTCGGATGACCCATTTAGGGATTTTAATAAATTATCAGAGTTCTTCAGACCTTTCGAAAGCAGTAATACCGCTATTTCCATGTCTGCCAAAATAGGGGAGGGAACACAAATACAGCCTAATGTATTTATCGGTAACAATGTAACGATTGGAAAAAATTGTCGCATACATTCCAATGTGTCCATATATGATAATTGCATAGTAGGCGATAATGTTAGTATTCATGCCGGTACCGTATTGGGTGCCGATGCTTTCTACTATAAAAAAAGACCGGAAGGATTTGATAAATTGATTTCCTGCGGTAGGGTTGTGCTAGAGGACCATGTTGAAATAGGAGCGCTTTGTACCATTGATAAAGGGGTAACCGGAGATACGATAATTAGGAAAGGAACAAAATTGGATAATCAGGTGCATGTTGGGCATGATACGGTAATTGGCAGTCATTGTTTGATCGCATCACAAACTGGAATAGCGGGTTGTGTGGTCATTGAAGATGAAGTTACGCTTTGGGGACAGGTAGGCACAACCAGTGGAATTACCATAGGGGCCAAAGCTGTTATTATGGGACAAACGGGCGTAACTAAATCCGTAGCAGGGGGAAAAAGCTATTTCGGTACCCCAATCGAAGAATCCAGGGAGAAATTAAAACAACTGGCCAACGTGAAGAAAATCCCGGGAATCATAGAGAAATTAAAAGAATAATCGAATTATAGCTTTTGTAATCATTGGTAATGCCATATTTTTGTTCAGCTAAATTAAAATAACCGCCAAATGAGTGTTCTAGTCAATAAAAACTCCAAAATAATAGTTCAAGGATTTACCGGAAGCGAAGGAACTTTCCACGCAGAACAGATGATTGAGTATGGCACCAATGTGGTTGGTGGTGTTACTCCAGGGAAAGGGGGACAAGAACATTTGGGAAGACCGGTATTCAATACCGTTGAAGAGGCCGTCGAAAAAGTAGGTGCCGATACAACAATTATTTTCGTACCCCCGGCATTTGCTGCAGATGCCATCATGGAAGCTGCTAGTGCGGGAATTAAGGTGATCATTACCATTACAGAAGGCATACCTGTGGCTGATATGGTGAAGGCAGCCGATTATATCAAAGATAAAGATTGTCGGTTGGTAGGTCCTAATTGTCCGGGAGTCATTACACCTGAAGAAGCCAAAGTGGGGATAATGCCCGGTTTTGTTTTTAAAAAAGGTAATGTAGGCATCGTTTCAAAATCTGGTACATTGACCTACGAAGCAGCAGACCAAGTGGTCCGTCAAGGATTGGGGATCACCACGGCGATTGGTATTGGTGGAGATCCTATTATCGGAACTACGACTAAGGATGCTGTTGAGCTTTTGATAAACGATCCGGAAACGAAATGTGTAGTGATGATTGGTGAAATTGGAGGACAGTTGGAAGGCGATGCTGCAAAATGGTATAAGGAAAGTGGTAGTAAAAAGCCTATAGTAGGTTTTATAGCAGGTGAAACTGCACCAGCTGGTAGAACTATGGGACATGCCGGTGCCATAGTAGGAGGAAGCGATGATACGGCCCAAGCCAAAAAGAGAATTATGCGGGAATGTGGTATCAATGTAGTTGATTCCCCAGCTGAAATAGGCATTAAGGTAAAAGAGGTAATGGGATAATCCATTTAAAAACGTCTTTTATAAATAAAATATTCCCGATTGTGCTGAAGACGCTTCAGGATGTTCGGGTTTTTCTTCGAGGTTGTGTAAACAAAACTTATATTTGATAATCAACAGTATAAAGAATTAGTCAAATGAAATTGATAGAAGGGAAAAATGTAATAATCACTGGAGCTAGTAGGGGAATTGGAAAGGGTATAGCAAAAGTATTCGCTGATCATGGTGCCAATGTGGCCTTTACCTATAGTTCAAGCGATGGACCTGCGTTGGAATTGGAGAAGGAATTGAAGGAAAAAGGAGTAAAAGCCAAAGCATATAAGAGCAACGCGGCAAGTTTTGAAGCTTCGGCAAAATTAGTTGACCAAGTTTTGGAAGATTTTGGGAGTATCGACGTATTGATCAATAATGCGGGAATCACCAAAGACAACCTTTTAATGCGAATGAGTGAAGCTGATTTTGATCAAGTGATCGAAACAAACCTAAAGTCGGTATTCAATATGACCAAAGCCGTACAGCGAAGCTTGCTGAAACAAAGAAGTGGTTCTATTATCAATATGAGCAGTATTATCGGGGTTAAGGGGAATGCTGGTCAGGCCAACTATGCCGCGTCCAAGGCGGGAATGATTGGTTTCACCAAATCGATTGCCTTAGAACTTGGATCAAGGAGTATTCGTTGCAATGCAATTGCCCCAGGGTTTATCGAGACCGAAATGACTGATAAACTGGATGAAAAAGTAGTACAAGCATGGCGTGATAGTATTCCATTAAAAAGAGGCGGAACCCCTGAAGATATAGCCAATGCCTGTTTGTTTCTTGCTTCCGACCTATCGTCCTATGTTACTGGCCAAGTCTTACATGTTAATGGTGGCTTGTTAACCTAGTGGCGTAAGTGGATTTGAGGTAACTCTCGCTGTTTTTGGCCACCGCATTGAGGAACGAACAATACACGTTTAGTTAAACAATACATGCAAACAACAACGGTACTATTGATAATTTTGGCTGCAATGGCCGCCTTGTTGATTGTACTTTTTCAATATTTCTTCCGATCAAAAACTAAAGGTGGCCTCCGTGTCGTTCTTTCCTTTTTACGTTTTGTAACCATATTCAGTATTTTCCTATTGTTGCTGAATCCTAAATTTATCAAAAAGAGCTTTTCCCTTGAAAAATCGAATCTTCTTGTTTTAGTTGATAATTCATCTTCAATTAAACAAGGTACAGGGCAAGGGCAGGTCGATTCGATTCTTGATATTCTAAGAAATTCGGATGAATTAGGCCAAAAATTCAATGTAGAGTTCTACAAGTTTGGCAAGGAAATCGGTATTTTGGATAGTCTAGATTTTTTGGATAACACCACAGATATTGGTAAGGGAATTAGAGCTTTAAATACCATTTTTGGTAAATCCGAAAGCGCAGTGGTTCTTTTGACCGACGGAAACAGCACTTTGGGGGAAGATTATGAATATTATGGCAAAAAGCAGAAATTCCCAATATTTTCGATGGTTCTAGGAGACACCACTAAGTATGAAGACTTGAGAATCGTTCAAGTGAACTCCAATAAATACGCCTTTTTAAAAAATAAGTATCCGGTCGAGGTTTTTGTTTCATACGATGGGGAAAATGCGGTAACTACTAGCATAAAAATCGCCATGAATGGGAAAAACGTCTATACCAAAAGGCTGGAATTGTCGAAAAATAAAAACGCTGAATCGATTACGGCACTATTGAATGCCTCCGATGTTGGGTTGAAAACATTACGAATTAGCGTGGACCCCTTGGTGAACGAGGAGAACAAAACCAATAATGTGAAATATGTTGCGGTTGAAGTTATTGATGAAAAGACCAATGTTGCTATTGTTTCAGATGTTTTGCATCCGGATTTGGGTGCCCTCAAAAAAGCCCTAGAAAGTAACGAACAACGTTCAGTTACCATTGTTAAACCCATGGTTGATTTAGAGAATCTAAAGGATATCGATCTTCTATTCCTGTACCAACCAACTTCCTCATTTCGTAGGATATATGAGTATATATCCGCCTCCAAAGTGGCCACATTTACCATTACGGGGCCTAAAACAAATTGGGATTTTATTAATGGAATCCAGAATGGCTACTCCAAAAATAGCTATGGACAAGCCGAGGAAGTTAGTCCTTTGGTGAACAAAAGCTTCGATAAATTCAGTATCCCGGATATTCAATTTGAAAATTTCCCGCCCTTGGAAACCAATCTAGGGGAAACAATGATCATTAAGAACCATGATGTGTTATTGTCCCAAAGCATAAAAGGCAGTGAAATCGACGAACCGTTATTGGTGATCATGGGGGATAGTCAGGAACGCGAAGCCGTTTTGTTTGGGGAAAACCTATGGAAATGGAGGATACAGAATTATCGTGACCGTCAAAGTTTTAAAGATTTTGATTTATTGATGGGTAAAATAGTCCTTCTTCTTACTGCTAATGAACCACGCAATAGGTTGATATTGAATTATTCTACATTTTATGAAAGTAGTATGGATGCCAAAATAACGGCCAACTACTTCGATACCTCATTCACTTTCGACCCCAATGCCAAAATTGTACTGTATCTCAAACAAAAAGAAGGGGATATTGAACAAGAGTTTCCATTGTTGTTAAAAGGAGGGTATTACGAGGTCGATTTAAGTAATATGCGACCTGGGGAATATACGTTTACTGTTAAGGTAATCAATGAAAACCTATATGAATCAGGTAGTTTCAATATTATGGATTACGATGTGGAACAGCAATTTACCTCTAGCAATTACGCAAAGCTGGAACGACTGTCTGAAAGCACGGGTGGTAGGGTTTTTTATCCATCACAAACCATGGATTTATTAAATGATTTAATGGGTAACGCTAATTTCAAACCGATCCGTAAAAGCGATGAAAATGTCGTATCTTTGGTCGATTTCCGGTTTTTATTGGGGATTATGGTTGTAGCATTGGCTACAGAATGGTTTATTAGAAAATTTAACGGATTAACTTAAAAAAATAGTATAATGGATAAATTACCAAAAGTAGCACTACCAGCAATTTTCATTTTGATAGTTCTGGTCATACTAATTTCTAAATCTGCAATAACTATCGGTTCTGGTGAGGCAGGAGTGCTTTACAAAACTTTCGGGGGCGGTGTTGTAACCGATGAAGCTCCTTTAGGCGAAGGCTTCCATATTGTAGCACCATGGAACAAAGTATTTGTCTATGAAGTGAGACAGCAAGAAGTATTCGAAAAAATGCAGGTATTATCTTCAAACGGTTTGGAAATAAAATTGGATGCTTCAATTTGGTTTGAACCAAAAAGTGAATTATTGGGTAAATTGCACCAAGAAAAAGGAGAGGCTTATGTCCAAAGGGTTTTATTGCCTACTATTCGATCTGCTGCAAGAAGCGTTGTTGGGCGTTATACCCCAGAACAATTGTACTCAAGCAAAAGGGATGCTATCCAAACAGAAATTTATGAAGAAACCAAAAGGATTGTCGAAGGACAGTATATTCAATTGAACGAAGTACTCGTTAGGGATGTTACTTTACCCCCTACGATAAAAGAGGCTATTGAAAGAAAATTAAAGCAAGAACAGGAATCTTTGGAATATGAGTTTAGATTGGTGACCGCAAAGAAGGAGGCTGAAAAAGTCACCATTGAGGCCCAAGGTAAGGCTGATGCGAATAGGATATTAAGCGCCTCCTTGACCGATAAGATCCTTCAGGATAAAGGGATAGATGCAACTTTGGAACTTTCCAAATCACCAAATGCCAAAGTGGTTATAGTAGGTAGTGGGGATTCTGGCCTTCCCTTGATTTTGGGAAATAACTAAAGTTTTGTTTGTTAAAGCAGGTAGGTTAAGAAGAATTGTTCAATTTTCAACAAATGTTTTGTGATTTAAAAATAAGTTCTAATTTTACAATTGAAATGAGAAACCAAAATACACATCATCATTTTTATACTTGCCCTCAAGCGAGATAGAAATGTATTGTAGTATTCAAAACATATATCTGACCCGTTTGAGCAATCAAACGGGTTTTTTGTTGAGACAAGATTATCCGCCTTGGTACAAGGTGTTGAATTCATAAAATAAAACAGACATGACAAAACTTAGAATAGCCATACAGAAAGCAGGAAGGTTAAATGAAGAATCTTTAGAGATATTAAAGAATTGTGGAATATCAATAGATAATGGAAAAGACCAATTGAAGGCTTCTGCCAGAAACTTCCCGATGGAGGTGTTTTATTTGCGAAATGGCGATATTCCACAGTATTTAAGGGATGGAGTAGTCGATATAGCCATTATTGGTGAAAATGTATTGATAGAAAAAGGTCACGATATAGAAATTGCTGAAAAGTTGGGATTTTCTAAATGTAGGGTTTCCTTGGCAGTCCCTAAATCTGTAAAATATAATTCAGTAAATGATTTTGAAGGCAAACGAATTGCAACCTCTTATCCTAATACCGTGAACTCTTATTTGAAAGAAAAAGGGATTAATGCCGATCTGCACATTATCAATGGTTCAGTCGAGATTGCCCCGAATATAGGGTTGGCCGATGCAATCTGTGATATTGTCTCAAGCGGTAGTACGCTATTCAAGAACAATCTGAAAGAGGTTGAAGTCATGCTAAAAAGTGAGGCGGTTTTGGCGGTTTCCAAAGAAATCAAAGAAGAGCGCAGAATCTTACTGGGCAGACTTCAGTTCAGGATCCAATCGGTATTACAAGCAAGGCAATCAAAGTATGTGTTGCTGAACGCGCCCAATGATAAGCTGGATGCGGTTTTAAAATTATTGCCGGGAATGAGAAGTCCCACGGTTTTGCCTTTGGCTGAAGCAGGTTGGAGCTCAGTACATACCGTAATCAATAAAGATAAATTCTGGGAAGTGATAGATGAATTAAAGAAGGCTGGGGCAGAGGGCATCTTGGTTTGTCCAATAGAAAAAATGGTACTCTAAAATTTGTCATTCTTTCTTAGGCAGGAATCCAACATAAATACAATGAAAAAAATATTTAACCCTAAAAGAGAAGATTGGGAATCGCTTTTAAAACGGCCCACCCAAACGGTTTCCGATATAGAGGATATCGTAAACGAAATTTTTAAGGAGATTCGAAAATCTGGTGATAGGGCTATAAAAGAATACACCAAAAAATTCGATTTGGTTACATTGGATACCCTCAAAGTAGACCAAAACGAAATTGATGAAGCCATTACTTTGGTAAACACCGATTTAAAACGTGCTATTTCAAAGGCAAAAAGTAATATTGAATTATTCCACAAAGCCCAAAAGACTTCAAAAGTTGAAGTGGAGACAGTCAAAGGGGTAAAGTGTTGGCAAGAAAAAAGGCCTATTCAGAAAGTTGGACTCTATATTCCGGGGGGTACGGCTCCTCTGTTTTCGACCATTTTAATGTTGGCCATTCCAGCTACTATCGCGGGTTGTAAAGAGATTATATTGTGTACGCCGCCAAATGTAGAAGGAAAAATACATCCTGCAGTATTGTATACGGCCCATTTGTGCGGTGTTACACAAATATTCAAGGTAGGGGGAATACAGGCAATTGCAGGAATGACCTTCGGTTCAAATACGATTCCGAAGGTCTATAAAATATTCGGTCCTGGCAATCAGTATGTAACTGTTGCAAAGCAAATAGCGACCAAATACGGCGTAGCCATAGATATGCCAGCTGGGCCAAGTGAACTTTTGGTCATGGCCGATAAGAGTGCAGATGCTTCTTTCGTTGCCTCCGATTTGCTCAGTCAGGCCGAACACGGAACCGATAGCCAGGTTATTATGGTCACTACAACAAAAGCAATGATGCAAGCTGTAGAAGAAGAGGTTGAAAAACAGTTATCCGTATTACCCAGAAAGGCCATCGCGGAAAAGGCCATAGCCAATAGTAAATTGATTTACGTCCAGGATGACAAAACGGCTATAGACCTTATCAATCAATATGGTCCGGAGCATTACATTTTATGTGTTGAGAACGAGGATAAATACCTTGATCAAATCATGAACGCCGGCTCTGTTTTTATAGGCAATTATACCCCTGAAAGTGCAGGGGACTATGCATCTGGGACGAACCATACCCTTCCAACCAATGGGTATGCGAAACAATACAGTGGTGTGAATCTCGATAGTTTTATGAAAAGCATGACATTTCAAAGAGTATCTGCCGAAGGCATTATCGAAATTGGCAATACCATTGAGATCATGGCAGAGGCGGAAGGCTTACATGCCCATAAAAATGCGGTAACATTGAGACTAGAAAGTTTAAAAAAGAATTAGATTGTAGGTCAACGATAAACGGGACCAAATTTAAATCAGACATGAAGAATAAATTCAACTTGGAAAGCTTAGTTCGTGAAAACGTAAAGGGTTTGCGACCCTATTCTTCGGCAAGGGATGAATATGTTTCAGATGGAACCCAAATGATTTTTTTAGACGCTAATGAAAATCCGTTTAACAATGGGGTGAATCGCTATCCTGACCCTCAGCAACGCAGTCTAAAGATGGTTTTGGCCGAGCAAAAAGGAGTCGATGTAAGCAACATATTACTGGGAAACGGGAGCGATGAAGTGTTGGATTTGATCTTTCGGGGATTTTGTGAACCAAAAAAAGACAACATTATTACCATGCCGCCCACCTATGGTATGTATAAGGTGTTAGCTGATATCAATGACATCGAAAATCGAGAAGTCTTGTTAACCAATGATTTTCAACTGGATGTTGAACGAATATTGACCCAGGTCGATGATTATTGTAAGATTATTTTCATTTGCTCACCGAACAACCCTACAGGCAATAGCTTCGATGAAGGGGCGATTCTGGAACTTTTAAATGAATTTACAGGATTGGTTGTAATCGATGAAGCCTACATAGATTTCTCATCCAAGGTAACATGGTTGAAAAGATTGGATGAATTCCCGAATTTGGTGATTACCCAAACCTTATCTAAGGCATACGGTTTGGCAGGTATCCGATTGGGACTGTGTTTTGCCTCTCGCGGGATTATTGCTATTTTGAACAAAATAAAACCTCCGTACAATGTAAATGAGTTAACACAACAAAGGGCAATGCAACAGGTATTGAATACGGAAGTATTAAATTCAGAAGTGACCGAAATATTGAAACAAAAAAGGGAAGTACTGAAAATATTGGATGAAATAGCCTTTATTAAAAAAGTATATCCGTCAGAAGCTAACTTTGTACTTGTAAAGGTTGACAATGCAAATAAAAGATATGATCAATTGGTTGAAAAAGGAATCGTAGTCAGAAATAGGACAACCCAACCGTTATGCCAGAATACCTTACGATTTACGATTGGGACAAAGGAAGAAAACGATAAATTGATCAATGCCCTAAAAGAAATAGCCTAGCATGAAAAAAGTATTATTTATTGACCGGGACGGAACTATCATTAAGGAAACTGCCGAAGAACAAATCGACGCCTTTGAGAAGTTGGAATTCTATCCCAAAAGTTTTGCCTTTTTGGGCAAAATCGCCAAGGAATTGGATTATGAATTGGTAATGATCACCAATCAAGACGGATTGGGCACCCCTTCGTTCCCTGAGGAAACCTTTTGGCCTATACAAAACTTTATTCTTAAATCGTTTGGGAATGAAGGTGTTGTGTTTAGCAACATCTTTTTAGACAGGACATTTCCACATGAGAATGCCAATACCCGAAAGCCGGGCACTGGTTTATTAACCGCTTATTTTTCGGAGGAATACGATTTGGCAAATTCTTTTGTAATTGGTGATCGTTTAACCGATATGGAGCTGGCCAAAAACCTTGGTTCAAAAGGAATTTTCATTAATGATAACACCAATTTGGGAACAGATGAAATATCGGTGAAAAGGGAGGAGTTAAACGATGTGATAGCCCTAGAGAACAACGATTGGGAAAAGATATATGAGTTTCTGAAACTAGATGAGCGGATGGCTGAGATTACTAGAAAGACCAATGAGACAGACATCTATATTAAATTAAACCTTGACGGTACCGGAATTGGAAAGATTGATACCGGATTACCATTTTTCGATCATATGTTGGATCAATTGGCAAGGCACGGTCAAATGGACTTGGAGATTAAGGTGGAAGGTGATTTACAGGTCGATGAGCATCATACTATAGAGGATACAGGTATAGCATTGGGTGAGGTATTCCAAAAGGCATTAGGAAATAAGTTAGGGATAGAACGCTATGGTTTTTGCCTTCCCATGGATGATTGTTTGGCCCAAGTTGCCATCGATTTTGGTGGACGTAACTGGCTGGTTTGGGAAACTGAATTCAAACGCGAAATGATAGGACAGATGCCAACAGAAATGTTCAACCACTTTTTCAAGTCATTTACAGATGGGGCCAAGGCCAATTTGAACATAAAAGCCGAAGGCACTAATGAGCACCATAAGATCGAAGCTATTTTTAAAGCTTTTGCCAAGGCAATGAAAATGGCCGTAAAGAGGGATGTTGAAAAAATGGTTTTACCAAGTACGAAAGGGGTTTTATGAAAATAGTTATCATAAATTATGGGGCAGGCAACATTCAAAGCATAAAATTCGCTTTCGAAAGATTGGGATATGAAGCGGTTTTGAGCCAAGATGAGGCTGAAATAAAAACGGCGGATAAGATAATATTCCCTGGAGTTGGCGAGGCCAGTAGTGCTATGAGAATGCTTAGAAAAAGTAGATTGGACACTTTGATTCCGCAACTAACCCAACCGGTTTTGGGTATTTGTTTGGGCATGCAGTTGATGTGCCACTCCTCTGAAGAAGGGAATACCACAGGACTGGGTATATTTGATGTTGATGTGGTGAAATTCAGCAATAAAGTTAAGGTACCCCAAATAGGTTGGAATGAAATCACAAATCTAAAAACGGGCTTATTCAAAGGGGTAACCGAAAAAGATCACATCTATTTGGTGCATAGTTTTTACGCCCCATTAAGTAAAGAAACCATTGCAACCTCAGAATATGAACTACCCTATAGCGCAGCATTGGCCAAAGATAATTTCTATGGGGTGCAGTTTCATCCGGAAAAAAGCAGTTTGGTAGGAGAAAAAATTCTAATGAATTTTTTAAGTATCAAGTAATAAGTATACAGTACAGGGAAAATTTTCAGTTAATGAATGACTATAAAAGCTTAAAGGTTTGGGAAAAGGGAATGGAATTGGTTGAAAAGGTATACCACCTGGCGAATGAAATACCCGATGATGAAAAATTTGGATTAATATCACAAATCAAAAGATGTAGCGTTTCAATACCTTCAAATATTGCGGAGGGGGCAAGTAGAAATTCCAAAAATGAGTTCAAACATTTTTTAAGTGTTGCAAATGGTTCTACAGCTGAACTTGAAACACAATTACTGCTTGTAGAACGATTAAACTTTGCAAACAAGGACACGGTCAATGAAATAATGCAAATGTGTAGTGAAATAAAAAAGATGAATTTTTCACTTCAAAAGAGCATTAAATAATCACTTTGTATTGTGTGTATGGACTTAATACTCCTTACTCAATACTATTAACATATTAATATGCGTATCATACCGGCAATAGATATTATAGAAGGGAAATGTGTTCGACTTTCAAAAGGCGATTATGCCACAAAAAAGATCTATAATGAAAGCCCTTTGGAAGTTGCCAAGGAATTTGAGGCCCATGGTATCAAATATTTACATTTAGTGGATTTGGATGGTGCAAAATCAAAGCATATTGTTAATCATAAGGTGTTGGAGCAAATAGCCGTCCAAACCAAACTAAACATTGATTTTGGAGGTGGATTAAAGCAAGATGAAGATTTGAGGATAGCTTTTGAAAGTGGGGCCAAACAAGTTACAGGAGGTAGTATTGCTGTTAAGAACAAAGAAGTATTTTTAGGATGGCTAAAACAATACGGGGCCGACAAAATAATTTTAGGTGCAGACGCCAAGGATGAAAAAGTCGCGGTTTCCGGTTGGTTGGAGGAGTCGAAAGAAGATTTGGTGCCTTTTATCCAGGGGTATCAAAAAAATGGAATTGCATATGTCATTTGCACCGATATCAGCAAGGATGGAATGTTAGAAGGGCCTTCTTTTGAGCTATACCATAGAATATTGAACAAGGCCCCTAATTTAAAATTGATCGCCTCAGGCGGTATCTCTACCTTTGATGAACTACCCAAACTGGCAGAAATGGGCTGCGAAGGTACTATTATCGGTAAGGCCATTTATGAAAATAGGATTCGCTTAAAACAGTTGGAAGATTATATATTATCCGTGTGATTATGGAAGAAAAAATTAGAGAAGAATTTGTTCAAAATTCCCTATACCGACTAGATGAGAATATGCGGATGAATTTCATTTCGCTGAAACATCTTTCCGATGAAGATATTTGGAAACGTCCCAACGAATCACTGAACAGTATCGGTAATCTGATTTTGCATATTTGTGGCAATATGACCCAATATGTAATTGCCTCTTTGGGTGGTACAGAAGATATTCGGGAGCGCGATGTTGAATTCACCGTTGAATCTGGCTATACCAAGAAAGAGTTGCTTCAAAAATTAGCTGATACCGTAGAAGCGGCCAAAAGAGTCATCAATGATGCCAAGGTAGACCAACTCGTCAGAAAACGCGAAGTTCAAGGGTTCTATTTTTCGGGAATTGGTGTCGTTCTGCACGCGGTTGAGCATTATTCCTATCATACCGGACAAATTGCCTTTTGGGTAAAACAAGTAAAGAATATGGATTTGGGCTTTTATGATGGCCAAGATCTTAACGTTAAAAATTCAGATTAGGGTGTTAGCAAAAAGAATAATTCCTTGTTTGGATATCAAAGATGGCCGAACTGTAAAGGGTATCAATTTCGTTGATTTACGTGATGCTGGTGATCCTGTTGAGCTCGCGGAAATATATAGCAAGGAAGGCGCAGACGAACTCGTTTTTTTAGATATTTCCGCTACGGAACAAAAAAGGAAGACGCTGGCGGAGTTGGTATACCATGTTGCCGAAAAAGTGAATATCCCTTTTACAGTAGGGGGAGGTATTTCATCAGTTGAAGATGTAGACATATTGCTTCATAATGGTGCGGACAAGGTTTCCATCAATTCCTCTGCTGTAAAGAACCCTCAATTGATCAATGATCTGGTAGCTAAATTCGGTTCACAATGCATCGTTGTAGCCATTGATGCCAAGGAAATCGACGGGGAATGGAACGTTCATTTGGTAGGAGGGAAGGTGCCTACGGAAATCAGACTTTTTGAATGGGCCAAAGAGGTGGAAGAACGTGGGGCGGGTGAAATACTGTTTACCTCCATGAACCATGATGGCACTAAAAATGGTTTTGCCAATGAAGCCTTGGCAAAATTGTCGTCAGAAGTAAATATTCCTATTATTGCTTCTGGTGGCGCTGGGAACATACAGCATTTCGCGGATACTTTCATCGAAGGAAAAGCCGATGCAGCCTTGGCTGCCAGTGTTTTTCATTTTAAGGAAATAGAAATAAAGGAATTAAAAAAGGAACTCAGAAAAAAAGGAATCCCGGTAAGATTATAGTTAACTATATGCATGGATATTCTTGAAATTCATTGGGTTAAAACATAAATTATGGAGATTAATTTCAATAAGAATAACGACGGACTCATTCCCGCTATCATTCAAGATGTAAATACCAAGAACGTTTTAATGTTGGGATATATGAACGAAGAGGCCTATAAAAAGACCATCGAAACTAAAAAAGTCACATTCTTTAGTCGTACCAAGCAACGATTATGGACAAAGGGTGAGGAAAGTGGTAATTTCCTTGATCTTGTAAACATAAAAAACGACTGTGACAATGATACGCTCTTGATTTCGGTACATCCTTCAGGACCAACCTGTCATAAAGGAACCGACACCTGTTGGAATGAAGAGAATACTCAAGGATTTGGGTTTTTATCCCATCTTGAAGATGTTATTTCTGACAGGAAAGTTAATCAGGACAACTCAAAAAGCTACGTAGCTTCGCTGTTTAGAAGTGGGATCAATAAAGTGGCCCAAAAAGTGGGTGAGGAAGCGGTAGAAGTCGTCATTGAGGCCAAGGATTATAATGATGAACTGTTTTTAAATGAAAGTGCAGATCTTCTTTTCCATTATTTAATTCTGTTACAAGCCAAAGAGTATCTATTGAATGATGTGGTGGAAGTTTTAAAAGGAAGACATAAATAGCGGTAATCCTAAAGATTTTGTTGGGATTAGCAAGTTAAGTTTTTCTAAAAACGATTTGCCTTCTTCTTAAATACCTTAATTTTATAGTATGGCTATGAATTTAAGAAAAGGGTTTCGTTTTACTACCTACGAAGCACCAGGACAATCCCCTTTTGAAAAGCTCTTTGATATTTTCCAAGAGCTCATCACCCATACTTCTGGGGATTTCGATGAGGCCATCGATTGGTTGCGCGAGTTGGATAAAGAATACGAACTTACCGATGAGAACTATACCATAGACGATTTTATCGAAGATTTAAAAGCCAAGGGATACATCCGGGAGGAATTTGAAGATGGAGGAGGGCAAGGTGACGGAGAAGAGGGCGGTTCTGGAGTTATATCCATTACGGCCAAAATGGAACGCATTATTCGACGACGCGCCCTTGATCAGATTTTCGGAAAATTAAAGCGCAAAGGGGCGGGTAACCATAGAACGAACAAAGCGGGTCAGGGCGATGAACATACCGGTGATTTCAGGGAATACCGATATGGCGACGGATTAGAGCATATTTCTATGACCGAAAGCTTGAAAAATGCCCAAATAAATAATGGTGTGGGCGACTTTTCATTGACCGAGGATGATTTGGTCGTAGAAGACACCCATTTCAAGGCCCAAATGAGCACGGTGTTGATGATCGATATTAGCCATAGTATGATTTTGTATGGCGAAGATCGTATCACCCCTGCTAAAAAAGTGGCAATGGCCTTGGCCGAGTTGATTACCACGCGCTATCCCAAAGATACGTTGGATATATTAGTGTTCGGTAACGATGCTTGGCCGATTCCAATTAAGGATCTTCCTTATTTAAAAGTGGGGCCATACCACACAAATACGGTTGCTGGACTGCAATTGGCCATGGATATGCTCCGGAGAAAGCGAAATACCAACAAACAGATTTTCATGATTACCGATGGTAAACCCAGTTGTCTGCGTTTACCGGATGGTACCTACTATAAAAACAGTGTAGGTCTTGATGATTATATTGTAGAAAAATGTTACAATATGGCAAGTCAGGCAAGAAAGCTTCATATTCCCATAACCACATTCATGATTGCACAAGACCCTTATTTAAGACAATTTATACGATATTTTACCGAGGCGAATAAGGGCAAGGCATTTTTTACAGGATTGAGCGATTTGGGTGAAATGATCTTTGAGGATTATGAAGCCAATAGGAGAAAAAGATTAAAAGGATAGAACAGTAACGCGTTATTCCTGTGAAAATAGGAATTTGAAAAAAATATATGAACTTGAAAAAAGAAAAAATCACAACCCTTGGTTCACTTAAAAAAGCGGGCTATAGGTCCCAAGGCATCAAGGACGAACTCCGTAACAACCTGCGCGGAAAAATTATAAAAGGGGAAGAATCCTTTTTAGGCGTTTGGGGTTATGAGAATTCCGTGGTACCGGAATTGGAACGCGCCATTCTATCGCGTCATAATATCAATTTATTGGGGTTACGGGGTCAGGCCAAAACAAGATTGGCCCGTTTAATGGTGAACTTGTTGGATGAATGGATACCTATAGTAGAAGGTTCCGAGATAAATGATGACCCCATGAATCCCATATCGAGATACGCGCGGGAATTAATCAAGGAAAAAGGTGATGATACGCCAATCGCATGGCTCCATCGTAACGAACGATTTTATGAAAAACTGGCCACGCCCGATGTTACCGTGGCGGACTTGATCGGCGATGTAGATCCTATAAAAGCCGCGAACCTAAAACTTTCCTATGCGGATGATCGGGTAATTCATTTTGGAATGATCCCACGTGCCAATCGCTGCATTTTTGTTATTAATGAATTGCCAGACCTTCAGTCAAGAATACAAGTCTCACTTTTTAATATTCTTGAAGAGGGCGATATTCAAATTAGGGGATTCAAGCTTAGGTTACCCCTCGATTTACAGTTTGTATTTACGGCAAACCCAGAGGATTATACCAATCGCGGTAGTATAGTAACTCCGTTAAAGGATAGAATAGGATCACAAATTTTAACCCATTACCCTGATGATATCCCAACGGCTAGGAAGATAACGGAGCAGGAATCCCGTTTGGATAAAATCCAAGTAGAGGCCGTTTATGTTCCTGAAATCGCAAAGGATATATTGGAACAGATCAGTTTTGAGGCCCGTAATAGTGAGTATGTAGACACGAAAAGTGGAGTAAGTGCACGAACCAGTATCACGGCATTTGAAAACCTAATGAGCACTGCGGAGCGTAGGGCATTAATTTCTGGGGCGGACAAAACAACAGTAAGACTAAGCGATTTCCTTGGGGTAATCCCTTCGATTACCGGGAAGATTGAATTGGTTTATGAAGGTGAGCAGGAGGGGGCGGATGCAATTGCCGGTATACTGATCGATGAAGCTGTAAAATCTATATTTCCTGAATACTTTCCTAAAATCGAAAAACTGGAACGCAAAGATGCCCAAGGCCCATATGATGAATTGATTTCCTGGTTTTTTGAAAGTGAAGGTTTTGAGCTTTTGGATGACTACACGGATGCAGAATATAGGAGAGCACTGGATCGTATTCCACCTTTGAATAAACTAATTAAGGAGCATCTTCCGGAAATTTCAAAAACCGATGGCTATTTTTTCAAAGAGTTGCTTCTTTGGGGCTTAGTGGCCCATAAAAAATTGAGTAAACATCGATTTTCAGAAGGTTTTCAATTTAAAGATCTCTATGGTAGTTTTATCAGTGGCCTTTAAAAAAAGGGATGTTCAATTCCTAGTAAAAATCATCACACTTGATAGGCGGGTAGATTAAAAATAAAGGAAGTACCTTCTTTTGGCTTGCTCATCACGGTAATAGTCGTCCCATGCAAATCCATTATTTTCTTGACAATGGCCAATGCCGTTCTAAGGTCATGGGAAACAGGTATGGGCGTAGATCAGGCTCCCTTTCAATCAGGACCGAATACGGATGCTACAGATGAAAACAACTTATCAGACGTGTAATGTAATTTAATGATGTTCAATTTGGAAAGCGACCCATACATTCCGAGGAAGGGGTTGCCAGGAATCCCGATGTCAGGGGAGGGTATAATTTGGTGTACCTTGCTGTCGAAACGAATTAAAATCCACCTAACTGATTTTATAAAAAAACCCTTGAAACATCGAAATGAGTCAAGGGCTTTTTAAGTAATCTGAATATTTTAAGTTATTCCCAAGAGTCTATCCCATCATCAAGCTTATTGAAATTATAAGAACCTATTTTATCTTTCCGATGCTTAAATGTAATCAAGGTAAGTAACAGTAGCATTATATATAAAAATAAAATCAGTATCCCTAAAGGTAGAAATGTGGCAGGAATAACATGACTTTCGAAATTGGAATAACTAAATAATATGGAAACCGTGTTGAACAATCGATAGACGTAAATCAAAAAGATGACATAAAGGGCATATTCCAGGTTTCTCATTTGAGGATCAGCGATTTCATCTTCCTTGATTTTAAACCACATAGCGTACAAGAAGGTGAAATGTACGAGGGTCAAGATTGGAAATATATAATTGTCGAATTTAAAGAAATAGAATTTATTGGTAAAAAGTCCATAAAAACTGAATACGTTCAATAATACCAAGACGATTAATGAAAACATAAGCGTGCTTTTCCATGTAAACAGTCGTAATATAAATTTCATACCAATATAATTTCGAGGCTTTGGGGAACCTTATTTCAAAATTAAAACGTCCGGGAATAATGAATGTTTAATTAAAATCGATGAACGGCATATAATGTTGACAAGCATAAAAAAAGTGTGGTAAAACAAGGTTATTATCGTACCACACTTCTTGTTTTATTTTCAATTATCAAGATAACCAGCCTTTATTCAGGGCCGATTTTGAAAATAATACTAAACCGATACCAATTACTATCACTATTATTGGCATCACAACCCCCTCTACTGTGCCATATACTTCGACAGCATTGGTCATAAAGAAAGAATATCCCATTTGGATCAAAATACCAATAAGGGAGACCACTAAAACGGGTTTGGCCCATTTCTTACGTAAAAGCAAACCTAAGCACCCCAATACACCACCCCAAACGGCGAACGCAAAAGCTGCGGTGGCCCATGCCGGCATGTTTTCCATCAATTCCATTCGTTCGGCAGGTAATGCCGCTTTAACTTCATCGGACATATACGCCTGCGATAAATAGGCCATGGCCCCCATCAAATTCCAGAGCAGTGCCACTACACTGACAATCCAGTACCACACGGGTACTTTTACTTTACCATCGTTTGTCATAATTACATGTTTAGTTGTTATACTAAATTAAAGTACAAAATTTATCGGAAATTGATTTAAGACGTATTTTTATTTCAAATTAGCACTGATGAACGAACAACGATTTTATTATGTTATTAATCTTCAGTATTTGGGATTTAGGTACAGTGGCTGGCAAAAACAACCGCATCAGAAGACTATCGAGGGAATGATATCCAAAACCTTGAAATTTACTTTGCCAGGTACTGGTTTTAAAATTTTAGGGGCCGGGCGAACCGATGCCAAAGTTTCAGCATTGGATAGTGCTTTTGAATTGTTTTTAGACAACCCCATAGAAGGGCTTGACGCATTCCTTGTCAAATTGAACAAGAACCTACCACCGGATATAAAAGCGATTTCTATTCGAGAAGTTGATGCCTCTTTTAATATCATTAAGGATGTAGGAGTAAAGGAGTATATTTATCTTTTTTCTTTCGGAAGTAAAAACCATCCGTTCTGCGCACCTTTTTTGGCCAATATTTTAGATGAACTTGATATCGAGGTGATGAAAGACGCTGCAAAATTGTTCGAAGGAGCACATGATTTTAGTGCCTATACGGTAAAATCCCAAAAAAATGCCAATGAACCCCGAAACATTGAAAGTTGTTATATAAAGGAAAACACTATTCTAAACGCCAATTTTTTCCCTGATAGTTCTTATGCACTAAAGGTTGTCGGTAAGGGTTTTATGCGCTACCAAATACGAATGATCATGGGGGCATTGATACAACTGGGAAAAGGGCATTTGTCCTTGATCGATATTAAAAAATCATTATCAGCACCAGATACTTTACAACTGACCAGTGTCGCCCCAGGTTCTGGGCTTTTATTGAATCGTATCGAATTTAGTTAAGCCCTAGTCTTTTATTACTTTTAGTATATTTATATAAATATCCCAATATGGCCAAAAAGAAAATTGTTACGAAACGACAATTCAAAAGACATAAAAAAGTAGGTAAAGCCCCTGGTACCATTACATATATGGGGCACCGGGATGCAACTGAAACAAAGGTTACCATCATTGAATATACCGATAGCTTTAATAAAGTACACTATCCTGGTGATATAGAGCAGATAGCAGCCCATAAGGACACGCCGACAACGTCGTGGGTCAATATCGTAGGATTAAGCGATGTGTCGTTTATTGAAAAAGTGGGTTCCCATTTCGGTCTTAATCCCTTAATACTTGAAGATATCGTAAACACCCAACAACGCCCGAAAATCGACGAATATGAAGATTATATTTTTGGTGCGTTCAAAATGCTATATGTCAATGAAAATAGCGAGTTGGTCAGCGAACATGTGGCAATGGTGCTCATGAAGAATTGCGTATTGGTTTTTCAAGAGCTCGATGATGATGTTTTTAATGGGGTACGGGAAAGGATAAGTGCTAAATCAGGTAGGATAAGGACAAGGGATTCCGATTATCTATTCTTTGCCCTGTTGGATTCGATCATTGATAATTATTTTGTTGTTTTGGAAAATGTGAGCCATAAGATAGAGGTTCTCGAAGAGGAGGTCTATGAAAACCCCAATCAAGAAGTCGCTCATAGAATTCAACTCCTGAAAAAGGAAGTACTCAAAATAAGACAATGGATTTATCCAGTAAAAGAGCTAGTCGGTAGATTGATCGATTCGGAAAGTGCTCTTATCAGCAAGGATACCAAGCTTTTTTTACGGGATGCGCTCGATCATTCGTACGAAATTAATGAGAGCTTACAAATATATCGCGAAATGGCGATGAGTTTAATGGAGATGTACATGAGTAACATGAGCAACAAAATGAATGAGGTAATGAAAGTTTTGACCATTATGGCTTCCATTTTTATCCCTTTAACCTTTATTGCCGGAATTTATGGTATGAACTTCGACCATATGCCCGAGTTGCACTGGGAACATGGTTATTATTTGGTTTGGGGCATCATGATTACTCTCTTTATCATTATGTTAATTTATTTTAAAAAGAAGCATTGGCTTTAAGCAAAAGGTTCGTTTTTAAATTAATCGAACAAATTTGAGGAAAGATACCGGTCACCCCGATCACAGATAATGGAGACAATGGTTCCCTTTTCTAATGATGCGGCTAATTTCAAAGCGGCAACGGTGGCTCCTCCACTGCTCATACCCGAAAAAACACCCTCTTCCTTGGCGAGTCTTTTGGCCATTTGCATGGCCTCTTCGGTACTCACTTCAATAACTTGGTCTACTTTTTTTGGATCGAAGATTTTTGGCAGGTACTCTACTGGCCATTTACGAATTCCTGGGATACTCGAATCGTCTGTCGGTTGTACCCCAACAATCTGGATCTTCTTATTCTGTTCTTTTAGGAATGTAGAAGTGCCCATGATAGTCCCTGTAGTTCCCATGGCCGAAACGAAATGGGTGATTTCCCCATGGGTATCGCGCCATATTTCAGGCCCTGTGGTTTTATAATGGGCCTTCCAATTATCCTCATTGGCAAATTGGTTCAGCATCAGATAACCTTCCTTCTTGACTTTGGCTTCGGCATAATCCCTAGCACCTTCAATCCCTATATCTGATGGGGTCAGGGTGACTTGGGCCCCATAAGCACGCATGGTCTGGACCCGTTCTTTGGTAGAATTCTCTGGCATGACCAATTCAATATCTAGTCCATAGATTCCCGCTATCATAGCTAAGGCTATACCCGTATTTCCACTAGTGGCTTCTATGAGTTTCGATTTTTTTGTAATGGAGCCTTTCTCCATTCCTTCTCGAATCATATTCAAGGCCGCTCGATCCTTTACACTTCCTCCAGGATTATGACCCTCCATCTTAAAAAGAAGTGTAACATTGGGGTTTGTGTTAAGTGTTTTGGATTCAATTAAAGGAGTGTTCCCGATAATATCGAGTATTGTTTTAGCCATTTATCTCTGTTTTTATTTTTATTTCAGGCGAATGAAAAACCTTTGAATTGGGAGGTACCGATTCCGTTACCCAAGCATTACCCCCAATAATACTATTGGCTCCTATAACGGTTTCACCCCCAAGGATAGTCGCATTGGCATAAATGGTAACATTATCCTCAATGGTCGGGTGTCTTTTGGTCTGTTTTAAATCCTTGGCAACGTACAAAGCCCCAAGCGTAACTCCCTGATAAATCTTTACATTGTCCTTTATTACTGCCGATTCCCCAATGACAACACCGGTGGCATGGTCTATGAAGAACGATTTTCCTATTTTGGCTCCAGGGTTAATGTCAACACCGGTCTTACTGTGGGCATATTCTGTCATAAGTCTGGGTACCAAGGGAAACCCTGCCTTATGCAGTTCATGGGACAACCTATAAATGGCAATGGCATAGAATCCGGGATAGGCCAAATAAACCTCTTCAATCGACATGGAAGCTGGGTCGCATTCGACAATGGCCTCGGCATCGAGGTTAAGACTTTCAAGTACGCCTGGCAAGGATTCCAAATACCCATTCCAGATTTTATTACAGGGTTTTTCGCATTCCCAACAGGCCAATTTGGCCAAAACTTCAAAATCTACTTTCAAGGCCTCTAGATTCTCATCCACAGGGGTGTCTATATCAAAAAGGGTATAAAAGAGCTGGTTCGTGAATAATTCCACCCTTTCCTTTAAGGCAAACCTTAGGTTCGGCTGTTTTTTGTGTTGTTTTATTTTTTCGATGATCGCTTTTTGGTCCATTTGGTTAAATTTCAAAATCTAAATTAATCATTATTTTAAAAGCAGTTTAATCCATTTGGTTAACTTTAGCTTAATAAACCATAGATGAGTCGTATGCAAAACGCAGTAATTACCAAAGAAGTGTTTTCTTTTTTAAAAGAATTGGAGCAGAACAATACCAGGGAGTGGTTTGCTGAACATAAAGATCGATTTAAGGAGCAAGAAGCAGGTGTAAAGCATTTTTTTTCCGTGGTAATGGAAAAAATGAAACAACATGATGATATCGAGAAAATGAAGATGTTCCGAATTTATAGGGATGTTCGTTTTTCCAAGAATAAATCGCCCTATAAAACCCATTTGGCGGGATCATACAGTAGGGCAGGCGCAAGATTACGTGGAGGGTATTATATTCATCTTCAACCAGGGAACAGTTTTATTGCAACAGGGTTTTGGGAACCTAATAAAGAGGATTTGTTACGTATTCGAAAAGAGTTGGAATTGGATGCCACGGAATTCAAAAAGGTAATAAACCAAACATCTTTTAAGAAAATTTGGGGTAATCTTGAAGGCGATGAGGTAAAAACTGCCCCGAAGGGATTCAATAGAGAACATCCGAATATTGATCTTATCAAAAAGAAGCAATTTATTTTTGTTCGAAAATTTTCAGATAATGAAGTGGTTTCTAAAGATTTTTCCCAAATCGTAGATGACTCGTTTAAGGCCATTCGACCTTATTTTGATTTAATGAGCGATATACTTACTACGAATCTAAACGGGGAATCAATATTGGACTAGTGCCGGAACCTCAAAAACCTGCATTTGGTTTTTTAGTCGGTCGATGACCATGTGCATCATACGTTTGTTCAAGGCAGATGAGTTTTTAATGTAGGTTTCGTATTCTTCAACCGTAAGTTGCCCAATGATGATACCCTTGAGGGAGTTTCTGAATTTTATATCTTTTTGAATTGCATTTTCGATATAAGCTAGCCGATTTTCTAGGCTTAATTCATAGTATCGGTTTTTATGCTTGGTAATATAATTTTGAAAGACAGCCAGCAATAATTCGTTTTGTAATTTTATTATTGGGCGTAACGTTTTATTTTGAAATTGCTCCTCAAAACTCATTGATGGATTTACTTTGGCCGATAAAATTTCTGGACGAATTTGCAGAAGACCGTGTGATCTATCGCTCATGATACGAAGTTTTATTAAAGGTAGTTGTTTAAACCATTTTCTTTAAAGGCATCATTTATAGTTTTTAACGAGGTTATGAACAGAAAAGGCCATTGGTGGTTCGACCTATACCTTTTTTTTACACTATAAAATTCTAAGTACTGTCTAAAAATCCCTCAAAGGTCATTATATCGATTCCTTCCTTAGCTTTGAATTTCTTCTTCAACTTCAGAAAATCCATTTTTGCGGTTTCAAACCTTTCAGAGATAAGCGGGTTTCAGCTTTTTGTAATCTTTTTAGCCACTGCCTGTACTTCATCTAGCACTCTTAATAAGTTGCCTCCCCATAATTTTTCAATGGCTTCCTCTGAGTACCCCCTTTTAACCAACTCAGCTGTTACATTCATGGTTTCCGATGCATCTTCCCAGCCTTTTATGCCTCCGCCACCATCAAAATCCGAACTTATACCTACATGATCTATTCCTATTAAGTTCACCATATAATCAATATGATCTACAAGATCGATGACACTGACATCTTCTGGGACGTTTTTTTTGGTTTTGATCAATTCGCTCCCAATACCCTTTACTTTTCGGTAATTCTTGTAATAAGTCTCTTTTTGTACTGCGTCTAAACTTTGTACTTGGGACCGATCATACCAATCTATGCCTAAAGAATCGGCAATATGTGCATATAATCGCTTCAAATAGGCCGTTCGTTCTTCATGTTTATCTGTATTGAGATAGGATCGAAATGCAACGGTTTGAACGACCCCACCATTCTCCTTCAAAAGCTGCAATTGCTCATCGTCTAAATTACGACTGTGGTCACAAAGTGCCCTTGCCGAAGAATGCGAAGCGATTATAGGGGCTTTGGACAATTCGACCATTTGTATCATGGATTCTTTGGATGGATGGGAAACATCTATCATAATACCCAATCTATTCATCTCTTTTACAGCTTCTTGACCCAACTTACTTAAACCATTATGTAACCATATATTGTCGGCTTCCCCAGTGTTCGAATCGCAAAATTGACTATGGCCATTATGCGATAAAGAAATATATCTTGCGCCCATTTCATGGTATTTTTCAAAATTGGACAGGTCCTCACCAAGGGGATAGGCATTCTCGACCCCGATCATGGCCACTTTTTTGCCAGCTGCATTGATGCGGCGAACATCGTCTGAGGTTAAGGCAAGTTCGATCTTGTCAGGAGCGATTTCTTCGCAAAGCCTATGAATTGCATTAAACTTGGCCATGGCATTTGCTTTTGCTTTATCATAACCAATGGCGTTCAATGAATCTTGACCCGTATAAACGATAAGCCAAGCGACATCTAAACCACCTTCCTCCATCTTGGGAATATTTACCTGGGTTTTAAGTCTTTGGGTATAGTTGATCGATGGGGTGAAATTCGCAACATTAATATCGGCATGGGTGTCTATCGTAATGATTTTTTCATGGATTTCGCGAACCTCTCTTTCCGCTCCCATCCCTGTTTTTTTCTGGTCATTACCGCAAGAAAAGAGGGTAAAAAGACCGCATAGGATAAATGGATATTTCATGCCGAAAATTTTTTATACCTACAAATAAAGCAATTTGACAACACAATAGGCCCATTCGATAACAATTTGTTGTACAAGATGCCAGTAATGGCGAGTTTTAGAAGATTATAAAATAGAAAGTCCAATCCCTTGTTGCCTGCAAAACACAGAGAAGCCAAGTATTGAACAACAGTATCAACCCAAATCGACCAATTCATTGAAAGCTACTAGAATACTTTCGCACATATCATTTTTAGAATCCGAATTGAAAGCATATTCCTTTGAGGAATTGAATTCATGTGAGGGTGCTGAACTAAAAAGGACTTTTGAATCTTTTAAAAGCTGCATAGAGGAAAAGCTCTTTAACCCATCTCCAAAGAGGGACCACAAAGCCCTGAATTCCAATGATGGGAACAGGGTACTTGTACAAAAGAAGATATCAAAACAAAAAGCCGTTCCAAATGCGACCAAACTTATAGCCAGGGTAAGCCATGAGATCAGAACCCCATTGAATGGGATTATTGGATTTAGTGATCTTCTGAAGGAAGATCACCTGACCGAAAATCAACTTCAGAAGGTCGAAGCGATTCACAACGCCTCTGACGCTCTGATGGAAATCGTTAATGAACTCCTTGAATACGCCAAATTGTCAGAGGGACTTGAAGTGACCGAGCATATAGACTTTAATTTTCAGAGCGTTCTTGATAATGTCGAGTATCTATGTAAAACGCTGATTACAAAAAAAGATGTGGCGCTACTTTTGGAAGTTGAACCGGGAATCCCAAATGTACTAAGAGGAGATCCAAGCAAACTGTCCCAAGTACTTCTCAACCTATTGGGAAATTCAATAAAATTTGTTGAAAAAGGGGAAATAAAACTTTCCATTACACAAAAAAGTCAACGCAACAAGAATTTGACCCTTGCCTTTAAAGTTTCAGATACCGGAATCGGTATTGCCCAAGAACAGTTAGGGGATATTTTCGATTCTTTTAAGCAAGTAGGTGAGGATACCTATGCCAAATACGGCGGTAGCGGCTTAGGATTAAACATTGTAAAACAGATCATTGAACTCTTAGGCGGAAACATTACCGTGTCTAGCGAACTAGGCAAGGGAACTACGTTCGATTTCGAAATACCTTACGAAAAAGGAGATAAAAGCAATGTTGTCCAAAGGTTCGTCGATACCGAGGCTTTAACTAATGCCGCGCAAAAGGTAAAGGGTATGAGTATCGTGGTTTTTGAAGATAATACCATGAATCAACGGGTAATCGAACAACGTTTAAAAAATTGGGGAAGCAAGGTGTTTATAACTGATAATGGACAAAAAGGTCTTGATTATATAGCGGAAAACAAGGTTGATCTGGTATTGATGGATTTAAGAATGCCCGGTATGGATGGGTATACCATCACGAAAAAAATAAGGAACCATTCAAACAAAAACATTAATCGTATCCCTGTGATAGCGATTACCGCAGATATTACCATTAGTGAAAAGGAAAATGGGAAAGCAATTGGCCTAAATGATTTTATTCTTAAACCCTTTAACCCGGAAGAACTATTGTTGAAAATTGTTAATCTGGGTACAAATGATGTCATTTCAAAACCTAATGTCCTACCTAAAAACAAGACCATGCAGACTACCGATAGATCAACACCCAAGGCAAGTTTATCTACTATGCAAGAAGAATGCATGGGGGATTATGGCTTCTTAACAGAGTTGGTACGCTTATTCAAGCAAAATGTCCTGGAATTCGTAGGGGCCTATAGCGTGCATATGAAAAATGCCGATTGGGAAAATTTGGCCTTTGCAGCACATAAGATTAAAGCCGGTGTGAAATTGGTAGAAGCAAATGCCCTTTTGGATATTGTTCAGAGAATACAAGCCCTGGCCAAAACGAACACAACTTCCAATGCCAAGGAATTGGAAAACCTGAACAAGTCTTTTATAAAAGAGTACGAATTGGTTGAGATCACTATTGATAAAGAATTGGAGACCATAGGAAAAAAGAAGTAAGACATAATGGAGAAGAAAACACTTTTGCTGGCTGAAGACGATGAATTACTGGCTTCCTTGTTGAACTACCGTCTGGAAAAAGGAGGTTATAATGTAACCCATTGCCGTGATGGAAAGGAAATGAAAAAAGCTTTATCCATTCGTGTACCGGACATCATCGTCAGTGATATCATGATGCCCTATTTTTCAGGAATGGAACTGATCGGCTTTGTGCGGAAAGAATTGAACTCAAAAGTCCCAATAATCATCATATCGTCTGCGGGTAATGAGGAAAATGTTTTGAATGCCTTTGAAATGGGGGCTAATGATTTCATTTCTAAACCCGTTAGCCCAACAGAACTATTGGTTCGTGTGGCAAGAGAATTGAAGAAAACCTAGTTTGCAAAAAAAACTGTCGACATATAAAAACTTTTTCCTGATAAGTTCCCCGACGATTCATGAAGATCTGTTATGGGATTTTTCAATATTGTTTGTGGGCTTAACCGTTGTGTACTTTGCTTCAGTTTTCTTCTTTAGAAATAAAATTTCCTCAAAACGAAAAAAGGTCAAGGAAAAGAAAAAGCAATTCTCGCCCATGATCAGTGAGTTTCTCTTTTTCGAATCGGATGCCCCAAAAGATGAAAAAAGTAATTATGTTAATCTCAAGATCGAAATTCGTGAGTTGATCAAAGATCGACTTCATAGAAAGGTGTTGACCGAAATACTATTAGACCTAAGAAAAGACGTTTCTGGGGAAACACAAAAACGTCTGTTTGGTTTATACCAGGACCTAGGTCTGCATAAGGATGCATTCAATAAACTAAAAAGCTGGCGTTGGCAGATCGTTTCAAAAGGAATTTATGAACTCGCCCAAATGCAAGTGGCCGAATCCTATGGATTTATTAAAAGATTCATCAATGATAAAAGAGGAACTATACGCAAGCAAGCCGAAATAGCGATAATTACACTTAACACAGAAGGGCTGAACTACTTTCTCGATACTACTGAATATAGAATATCCGAGTGGCAACAGCTTAAGCTATTGGATGTAATCCGAAATCAGGACGACTTTCAGCCTCCGAGGTTCAAGGCTTGGTTAATTTCCAGTAATAAACATGTTGTTCTATTTGCCCTTAGATTGATCAAATATTATAATCAAAATGATGCGTTTGCCTCCATCACGGAATTGGTAAAACATCGTAACGACCAAATCAAAAAAGAAGCCATAAGTTGTATTAAGGAATTTCACGTACAAGAGGCCTTACCTACTTTAAAAATAGTTTTTTGGAAGAGTTCTGTGGATATAAAGATTGCGATTCTTGATGCTATCGCCGAGTTGGGAACTCCGAGCGATTTGAATTTTTTACGATCTATAGATAAAAAGGTATCCAATTTTTCTGTTCGGAGCAAGGCCTTAAGTAGTATCAATGCAATTGCACCCGAAAGCGTAATCCCTACACGGGGTATCGTACAACTAAAAGGAAATCAGACACCTAAAGATATCGTTATTAAAGATTTGGAGGATAAGGAACATCAAATAGAGCAGGAAGTCGAGGACGTTATCGAGGAACTGGACAATGATGAGGAATTGAAACCAGTGGACAAAATAGAGGAAAAAGGAAAAACCATACTATCAGAAGAAATGGACAC
Organism: Maribacter arenosus; assembly: GCF_014610845.1. Taxonomy (GTDB): domain Bacteria; phylum Bacteroidota; class Bacteroidia; order Flavobacteriales; family Flavobacteriaceae; genus Maribacter_A; species Maribacter_A arenosus. The sequence goes on from NZ_JABTCG010000001.1 coordinate 473,720, forward strand.
TTCTTTTGACTTGGATGAACAGGCGTTACAAAGAGACCAAGTAACTGCGGAAGAGGAACCTATCGAAGAATCGGAACTTCCAAGCGCTATTGATTTCGCTAAGGAAACCAACCAGAATGAAGAATTACCGCATGAAGTGTCTGTCGAAGAAAATGATGAATTATTCGAAGTTGATGAAGCGGATCAAATAGAGGCCGCGGATATAAATGAAACAACCCCCACCTTAAACTTCGGGTTTTTACCCATCGTGGTCAATGCCGATGAAACTCAGGATTCGGTCAATGAAGAAAAAGATGCGTCCTTGAACATCGAAGAAGAAGAACAGGATAGTACCATAAATGCCATGTATGAGGCATATGAACATTCACCCCCAACTTCTATGGACCACCCTTTACCTATTGAGGTAAAAGAAGAAATAGAAATCAACGATGAATTTGACCCTATTGAATTTGCGTTTTTGCCCTTAGTTGTGGAAAACGAGACCATAGGGGAAGAGAAAGAGATTTTAGACATGGAGCAGAATGAACCCAGTATTCAGCAAGCAAATGAAAGGAAGAATATCCCTGAAACCAGTGACTTGACTATGGATTCAGAATTAAACGGAGGAGACACTCCGTTTTTTGACTTTTTACCTTTCGTTACAGAAAGTGAAGAGGTAGAGAGCGAAGATGCAATGCCTATAAATGAATTCACGGATAGTACTGCACCTAATACAGAAGAGGCCCTTAACGAGGTAAAAACAGATATAACTGCCGACATGAAACCAAAAGAAACAGGGGAAGATTCCATTGAATGGCCAATTGAAGAAAACGACATGCCATTTTCACCGGTCTTGCGGTTTGCTTCCTTTGAGGATGTTGAGGATAACATTAGCGAGGATACAAAATCTATTAGCCAAGAAACCTTGGACATTCTTTCTAGTCTTCCCAAACCAAAATTCTATGATGGGGAAACCATGATCACCATGCGTTTGTTGGATGATATAGAGGAACTTGGCGATCAACGAGAAATACCCTTATTGAAGGAATTGCGTTCAAAATCGAACCAGGTCGTTATAAGAAATAGAATTGAGCAAATAATGCAGCAATTCAAGACTCGGGAACCTAAGACCTTTTCCAAGGACACCATAGCATCAATAAACGAAGAATTTAAACCATTCAGTGTTTTTGAAGATCTATTCAGGACCTGTGATATCGAGGCAAAACTGATTTTAATGGATGAAGTAGTCGCAGTAGGTGATGAAAAGGAATTGGGTTTCTTAAAAGCGCTTACCAACGATCCAGATAAAGACCTTCGGGAAAAAGCCATAAAGGTGCTTGAAGCATTGGATAGTAGGTTATTTCGGGAAAACCTGTCCTTTGATCCTTCTGAGACCTTTATAACCGATGCCCCCAATAGTAAGACCGACCAAGGGAAGGATTATAATTCCTTATTTAAACAATTATTATCAATACCCACAAAAATTATAGATAAAATACATGGATAGCGGCGTATTCAATATGATTTTAGAATACATAAACATTGTTTTCCTAATGTTTACGATTATCTTATTCACCATGTTTACGATTATGGGGTATTTATCGACCCGTAATTCGATACATTATAGAAACAAGAACAGTTTTGGTGATCTTTCCAAAATCATGGCTTCTCCCTTATCACCAAGTATAACGATTATCGCACCGGCCTATAATGAGGGACTAACCATTGTGGAAAATATTCGCTCCCTTATGTCATTACGCTATGTCAACTACGAAGTGATGGTTGTCAACGATGGAAGTAAGGACGATACTTTGGAAAAAATGATCAAAGCCTATGATCTGATTCAGGTAGAATATGAACTAGACCCAAACTGGAAGAGCAAGCCCGTTAGGGGCATTTATAAATCCCGACGCAAGGCGTTTTCGAAGCTTACGGTTATCGATAAGGAGAATGGAGGAAAATCCGATGCTTTGAATACCGGAATTGCACTTTCCACGAATCAATATGTGGGATGTATCGATGTAGATTGCCTTTTAATGCCCGACGCCTTGTTACATGTCGTCAAATCGTTCTATCAAAGATCGGAAAAACAGGTCATAGCCGTAGGGGGCGTAATCCGAATCGCCAACTCATGTGTAATTTCGGGCGGACAGTTGGAAGAAATTCGCTTGCCTAAAAATTGGTGGGCGAGATTTCAGGTTTTGGAATATACAAGATCGTTTATCTTAGGGAGAATGGCTTGGGGACGTATCGATAGCCTTCTGATCATTTCTGGTGCCTTCGGGTTTTTTGACCGCCAAATTGCTTTGGAAGTTGGGGGTTATGATACCAATACGGTAGGGGAGGACATGGAGATTGTCTTCAAAATGCGTAGGCACATGCATGAACAAAGAAAACCCTATACTATAGAATATATGCCCGATCCGTTGTGCTGGACCGAGGTACCCGAGGACCCAAAAATATTGATCAATCAACGGGATCGATGGGCTAGGGGCAATCTAGAGACCCTTTTTAAGCATAAGGACATGTTCTTTAACTCCAAGTTCGGTAGACTGGGACTATTAAGTTATCCCTATTGGTTTTTTTATGAGTGGCTGGCTCCATTATTGGAATTCTTCGGTTTTCTTACGGTTATCCTATTTTGGTATTTAGGCATTTTGAACTGGGATTTTTTCATAGCCATAACCGCTACCGTCTATGTATTCTCGATCATGTTCTCTTTTTACGCCATTTTATGGGATGTGTACTCTTATAATGAATACAAAAAGACCAAGGATATATTGATCCTTATGAGTTGTGCTATTCTTGAGCCCTTTATTTTTCATCCCGTTGTGGTATGGGCTGCGGTAAGGGGCAATTATAAAAAACTATTCAATATAAAGTCCGGCTGGGGATTCCAGGCACGGAAAGGGTTTGTGAAAGCAACATAGAAGTAAAAAATGAATACGAGTCAACTAGATAGATACTCTTTAAAGCATTATACAAGATTGATGATCTCATTCTTTGGATGCCTTTTTGTGCTATCCGTATTCCAATATGCTTTCCTTTATTTTAAGGGAGTGGTCGATACCATCTTCGGAATAAGTCTAGTGCTTTACGTAGTACATCAAATCGGATTTACTTCCATTGTCGGTATCATTCTCACCTTTCCGTTTAATTTCTGGGAAAACCTGCGGCCGAGGTATGGATTCAACGTCGTATTTGCGATATTGACCTCACTGTTGATTATCGAGGCCATGCTGATCGGTTATTATTGTACCACCTTGGTGCCCTTGGGAGCTGATTTATTGGGCTATAGTTACTCGGATATTAAAATGACCATTGCCAACTCGGGTGGTTTGGCCATATCGTTATACTTACTCATGGGTATTGCCGTAATCGTAGGATTGTTTTTGGGGTTGTATCGTATTACCTCCAAATTCTATCACAAGATCAGTAGCATGTATCCTTTTACGATCATCCTATTCAGTATATTCATCGCTACACTTTTCACAGAGGGCAAGCCTATCAATCAGAATAAAACACAATACTTAGCGGTAAATCTGTATGCAAGTTCTACCGAGGATAATTCCTATACGGCCGATGTAGAATATCCTCTAATCAAAAGACCGGAAACCGAAAACGTTCTGGGCGCGTACTTTGAGCTTAAAGAAGAGAAACCGAACATTGTATTTATCATGGTCGAAGGATTGGGTAGGGACTTCGTAGGTGAGGGAGCCGAATTTGGAGGTTTTACCCCTTTTTTAGACGAATTAACCACCAAATCGCTCTATTGGGAAAATTGTTTGAGCAATACGGGAAGAACCTTTGGCGTATTACCTTCCTTATTGGGTTCCTTACCTTTTGGAAAAAGTGGATTCATGGAGTTGGAAGAATTCCCTAATAAATTGACGCTTTTTAGCGTATTGAAGAACAATGGCTACCATACTTCATTTTATCAAGGTACCAATAGTTCCTTTGACAATGTCGATAGGTTTCTAAAAAGTGAAAACCTGGATTTTGTCCTGGATAAATCGGGATTTGGAAACAAATATACCCAACAGGCCGAAGATGCGGCTGGATCTTCCTGGGGCTATCCCGATAAGGAACTCTTTAAAAAGAGTATGAGTTTGCCCAGGGAGGCTGACCAGCCCCGCTTGGAAGTTTATATGACGATAAGTACCCACGAACCTTTTATACCCCCTTCGCAAGCATATTATGAGAAAAAGGTAGAAGAGATCCTCTCCAAGGGAAAACATCAAGGGCGGGTGAAAAATATAATTGAAAAAAACAGTAATGTTTTTGCCACCCTTCTGTATACTGACGAAGCTTTGAGCTATGTTTTCGAGGAGTATAAAAAACAACCGAATTATGATAACACTATTTTTATCGTAACTGGGGACCATAGGTTGATCCCTATTCCACAGCGTAATAATATCAGTCGTTTTCATGTGCCCCTTATTATTTATAGTCCCATGCTGAAGGAGACCCGAAAAATGAGTGCGGTATCTTCTCATTTCGATGTAACGCCTACGTTATTGGCGTTGCTGGGCGATAGCTTTGAGCTTAAAATGCCCAAAAAAGTAGCATGGATGGGAACTGCCCTTGATACCGAGACCCAATTTAGGTCGATCAAGGAAATACCGCTTATGCGCAACAAGAATGAACTAAAGGAATATATCAGTGGGGAACTAGTGTACACGGACGGTGATGTCATGGAACTCGATGGGCAAATGGACTTGAATTCGACCTTTAGCGGTGGTTCAAAATTGGAGTCGAAACTCGATAATTTCAAATCGATGAACGCCTATGTGACCATGAAAAATAAGATTATCCCTGATAGTCTTGCGATTTTTTCCATTCAAAAGGAAGCATTCACCGATAGTGAAATTGTTTGGCTTAACAGTGTCTACAACGGACAGGATTCTGACAAAGGATATTTTACGGCTAGGGACTTGGCGTTCGATAGGAAATATGAAAAAGCCCTACTGCTGTGTCGGTACAACCTTTCCGAGGCGCCAAGCCATATCGACACCAAGATATTAATGGGAAGAATAAACGCGTGGCAAGGCAAACATGATGAGGCCATAAAAATATTAAAGGAATGCATCGCCAAGAATCCCAATTATATCGATTCCTATTCCGCATTATTCGATGTGTATTATTGGTCGGACCGGTATAAGGAAGCCTTGGAACTCATTGAACTAGTACAGCAAAATAGCTCCAGTGTCGACGAGATTACCGATAAAATCGAGAGGGCACGCAGGCAGGCGCGTAAGATGCGAACCGCTGTAATATTCAAGAAACATTTGAAACAAACGGAGGCCCCTGTGGTATCCTTAGAATTCCAATGAATAAAAAACGGACATATAGCCTCTTGTTATTCGGATTGATCTGCTTTTGGATTAGATCTCAGGATATCGCCTATAACGATGCGAAACCTACGGTCTTCGAAAATGCCGGCCATATGTTGTATGAGGGGAACCACAAGTCGGCCAAGGAACTTTTGCTTCAGGTGATTTCTAAAGAACCTGATAATTGGGAGGCCCGAACCTTGTTGGCCAGAGCCTATAGTTGGAATGGTGAATATGATAAGGCCCGGACTGCATTTAACAAGGTAATCGCTGTAGAACGTAACCAGGAAGCTATATGGGTTTCGGCCATAAAGAACGAGCTTTATGCCAAAAATGAAGCTACTGCTTTAGGATTGGCCAATAAAGCCCTGATATATCTAAAAAACAGTACCGAGGTAGAGCGACTAAAACAATTGGCTTTGGAACGCATCATGAGCAAAGAGTACCCCGCATTGGGATGGTACAATCAAGAATCTGCCCTGCGAACAAACAACGATTCTAAAAAGAAGCCGAAAGAGAAAACCAATTTGCCGATGACGACCGAAGCGATTTCGGAAGAAGAACCCTCTGGTACCATAAAACCAATTACCCCTGTGGACATGGACATTCAGAATAATAGGGTTTCCATTCGAAATGCATTTACGGTCTTTGACCAACGTTATGACCCTATGATTTATTCCAGTGTTTCATATAGACGTCAAACCTTGGCAGGAAGCATTATACCTCGAGTTAATTATAGTAATCGTTTAGGTAAAAACGGACTACAATATGATCTTGATTTCTATCCCAAGTTTTCGAAACGATTTTATGCTTATATAAATTACGGGTACTCGAACGCAACTATTTACCCAAACCATAAGCTTGGGGGCGATCTTTATGTTAATCTGCCTTGGGCCATGGAATTTTCGGCTGGGGGACGTTATATCAATTACGATACCAAGGATGTTTCCGTAGTCACGAATTCTATCGGGCATTATCGGGGGAATTATTATTTCTCCCTGCGTTCTTATATTACCCCTAGACCTGATAATTTAACTCGGGTATCTGGGAATATCTTGGTTCGTAAGTACCTTAAGGATGCCGAAAACTATATGGGCGTTAATTTCGGAATGGGTTTTTCCCCGGAATTACGACAATTGACCTCGGGTGATGTGCTTCTGGCCGAAACCTTACTTTTTATAGAGTCCCAACGCCTAAGTTTCGAATATCAATTCACGCCCAAAAAAAAGAGTCCTAATATTTATAGAGCGAATATGGGAGTGACGCGACAAGAATTGGTATATGATTCAGGGAACTACTTTTGGGCTATTTCTGGTGGATTCACCTATCAAGTGAAATTCTAGGGCGTTCAAAATTTGTCTGGGTGGTTTTGATTATTTCCACATTTACTTGCCTATACTTCTTTTCAACAAGTAACTTGCGATCATTAACCAGATAGCCCACCATGAATTCTATTTAAAATCATGGAGTGGAGGGCATGAATACCTATCCAAGGTCGATTCCGATTATTTGGTTATTTTGATTGCTTTCCTTTGGATGGCAGTTGATCTCCAAAGGCCCATTTGTCGGCATACATACCATAAACCAATCCGATTTCGTTATCTAGCACATATGTCTCGTCCTTTCCAGGATCGAAGTTTACGTTATATACATAGACCTTTATACCTTGATCACGTAATTGCTCCAATAGCTTTGTTTGGCTGGAAATCATCCTACGCGAGAGGGCTACATATTCAATATTATTGACAGATAGGTAATTAAGTTTATCACCTACTAGACCCAACAAGGGTTCCTGGGAGAGCATGGCATTGATACCATTGTTCAAAGCTTCTTCGACCGCCATAACACTAAAAAGCTCCATGATCAACCTACTTTTATCCACAAAGCTGTCAGCAAAGGCGATAGGGTCATTTACCTTGTCCGTTACGAGTGTTGCATCCGGGTGAGCCGCAAACCAATCATTGATTCCTTTAAAATCCAAGGTATTGTAGTCCCCATAGATTTTATGTTTTTTGAATTCCGATAGGGTCGGGGGTAAGGTGCCCTTATAATCGGTGAACCGGGCCCACATCTTCCAATCATGGGCGGCAACGAGGTGTCCGTCCGAAGTTTCGATGATATCCAATTCAAAAAGACGGAAACCTTTCTTATAATTTTGATCAAGGGCATCCTTTGAGTTGGTCGATTTAATTCCATCAACCTCCCCACCGGCATGGGCAATGAAACGATCTATGTTGGGCTCGTATTCATAATGTACTTTGGGAAAATAGATGTGGTTATCCGAAAGGGTTTGGGGAATTTCCAAGGTAATTGAAGTAGAAATATCATCCACTTGTTCAAGAATGCCTTGGTCCAAGTTATGCATAATATAAGCCTGACGACTTTTAAGGGCACTTAATTTTGAAAAACCCATTTTGGCCAACTTTCCGGATTGTTCGCCTAAACTTTGTGAGGCAGAATCATGGGCAAGAATAGCAAATACAGCCTTGTTTTTTTGCATTCGCCATAAGATATCGACCAAGCTTGCAGAGGCTTCTTTGCTGGCATAGGTATCAAAGGTCCGGAATTCGAATTTATCGACGGTATTGAAATGTATAATTGTAAGTCCCCTTTCAATGGTCTCTGTTTGTCCCGCAATGGTAAACGTACTTCGCTCCTTGGCATTGAATCCGTTGCTTTTCAGTTCAAGTGTGGGGGCCTCCAAAGCAGATCCTTCATATTCATAAGGGGTATGGCCAAAGGATACTTGAAAAAGGAGACTCCATAAGACCAAGTAGAGAACGCTACTTGTTGTTATTGATCCAGGCTGTAGTTTTCCTTTTTTCATATATTGGGTTTACGATGGATGATTTTCTAACGTTCGGAATCTTTACGTCCTTTAACAGTATAAAAACGTTAATCCAGGGTGATTATTGCGGGTATTTCGAATGATTCCCTATACACTTAGGAACCCATTTAACCTTATGGATATTTGGATTTTAATTCTTTTTACCGAGAGTATACTTGAGGCAGATGGTTTTTGGCACAATCGGAACAGTTTTAGGCATAAACAGATAAAGTAGGAGGGAAGTAAGAGGGAAGTAAATACGATAGATGCTTGCGCTATTGAAAATCATCGATGAACTGCAGGGCAGCAGTGTAGTGGGGAAATCCATTCCATTAAAAATACGAAGTTGACAACAGCTTTTTTTTGTTTCACCACAATTTATTGGAGGATGCGTCCGTTATCTATATGTTTACAGTATGAATTTTAACCCAAATCTCCCGACCCAAATACGGGAATAACCTAACCTAAAATCCACATGCTATACGATACCTACGGGGAGGAGTATTTAGCCTTCCTACAAGATTTAAACGAAATTTTAAGTATAAACGAATTAGTGGAATTGGATTATATGTAATCCGTTCCCAATGTGAACCCCAAAAACCCCACAAATTATGGCAAATCAGAATGCAGACAACGCAGCTTACATGAATTTTATCGAGAATTTGAATGAAATCTTGGTAGACATCAACGTCTCCAAGCTCAGTTTTTCGTAGTACGCTGGTAAACAATAAAAAAGAGCCCTGACGATATCGTCAGGGCTCTTTTATTTTTATTTAAACAAGGTGTTGTTTGTCGAAATTTTAGTTTGCATTCGCACCAATGTCCGCCACCGCTAAGATAGCCGATTGGTTGCTACTATTGGCATGTATGGTCACATGGCCGTTCAACCCAAGTAAACCTTCATAGGTAATAGGATTGCCATTATCCAAGTTGGTTATGGTCGTATTACTTATTGAACACTCACAAACCTTTAGGGTGATGGCTACCGAACCACCTTCGGCAGCACTGTTAAAGCGAATAAAAGCCGGATTGGTGGCCGTATAGGCACCTTGTAGTTCTATCAAAACATGGGTAGACCCATTATCTTCTTGAGTGAAGGTTACCGTCCCGGACACTCCGGAATTGGAAACATCGTAAATTTGATATTCAACGCTCTGTAGAATAACGGCTTTAGCCACATCATCTTTACTACAACCAATAAAAACCAAGGCAAGGGTTAAGGCAAGAAAGGAGAGGGAACTTTTCATTTTCATATTATTTTAGAGTTGTTATTTTATACCAAAATTAGAAATAGGTTTAGTTGAAATCACAATTGGGGATGACTTTTCTACAAAATGACGGAAATTACCGACGTAAAGCAGTTTTAGAAAACCAAAAGTCATATTTGTTGTATAAATATCGGATTTGATAGAGGGATGACAACGGTTGTGAAAAGGATTATGGTAATAAATTAAGTAAGGTCACCCTAGCAAAAGGCCTCGAAATTTGTGGAAATAGGATGAAAAATAGGCCTTCCTAGGATAAAAAGGATTCCTCTGGAAAGGCCTTTTAAATTAAGGCTTCACGGAAAAAGAAAATGTATGTGCTAGCGTATTAATTTGCATTTGATCCAATATCGGCTACGGCTACAATAGGGGCTTGGGTACCGACTCCGCTATGAATGGTAATATGCCCATTTAATTGGATCAAACCTTCATAGGTAATAGGACTGCCATTATCCAATTTGGTGATGGTCGTATTGCTAATGGCACATTCACAGGTGTGTAAAGTAATTGCCACGGTACCGCCTTCAGCGGCACTGTTAAAGCGGATATAGGCCGGATTCTCGGAGGTATAGGCACCTTGTAGTTCTATCAACACATGGGTAGAGCCATTGTCTTCCTGGGTAAAGGTCGCTTTGCCCGAGATTCCGGAATTGGAAATATCATAAATGCTGTATTCAACACTTTGAAGTATGACGGCTTCGGCAACATCATCTTTATTACAACCTAGAAAAAGAAGCATTATTACCGATACAGTGACGGAAAGGGAACTTTTAAATTTCATAATACGGGGCTTTAACACTACGAATGTATTTTACAACATCTAAACAGAAACTGATAAATATCAGGTTTAGGTGTTATTTAGTCGAAATTCATAATTTTTCGATGTATGGCACGGACCTAGAACTTTTGAACATTCAATATTTCGTTTACGTGCTTTTCTAAATTACCGGAGATGTTTTACGCGAGTTTTTTGAATTGTTTTAGGGATAATATAAAAAGTCGGCGAGATACAGCGTTGGCCTTCAATGGGTAGGACTTTAAATATTCTATTTTACATAATATAAATTATAGAGCAATTATAGTAATTCCTGTAATAGCGTATTTTCGCGCTATTTGATATAATTCAGTTATAACTACAGCACAGCTATATTATAACGTTTTGAATTATGTTCAAGGGAATTACGAAATATGTAAAAACAACTTACAGGTATTTGGTTTGAATGGTATTCTTAGATACGTTAGCAACCGCTTCATCTCGCCGCCAAAAGTAATCACCCGCTAGGTAATTGCTTTTGTCACGGGTTATATAAAATTACTCATGTGATTTCTATTGATTTTAAAGGAATTCGTGAATGCTGCGCATTTGCCGCTCGGCCAACAACTTATTGCTTTCATAAATACTAAATGCTTTCTCAGCCGCATCGTCTCGCATGAAAAACCAAAAGTCTACTAGACTTTCGCTTTTTACATCGTATTTTAAACGCAATTGCCATCCGCTTGGCCAGCGCCACGACATAAATTTCAAAGATTGAGAATCTTTGAAATTTTGTGCGAGTTGATGCTGATGGCATTTCTTGCAGAAAGTTGTTGTATATTTTTCATAGCATTCCTGCCTGTCGGCAGGCAGGCTCGTAAGCTTGCCGCAACAGCTAACAGCAGTATTTTGGAAGGTCTTGTAGACCTTTTAAAATATGAGCGAGACTATGCGCTGGGAAAAGCGAGATAATTTCTGAGCACTTGCTAACCTCTTGTCTTGTTTTAATCTTTTCTTTTTAGGTACTTCTAACATTATGTAAAATAGGACATAAATTTTAGAGATTAAGTATCTCTTAAATTTTGGGCCAGATGTAGCGTTGGCATTTACTAGCACTGTGTTTGTTGAAGTCTCTTTTCTTTTTTCCTTGATAAAAAAGAAACAAAAATTCAAGAAGAAAATATGCTTCCAAGCGCCCTTTGTGTCTCAATAGCTTCGCCATTAGGGGGTTTCGCGCCCTAACACAAAGCCGAGAGCAATCGTTCTTTGTGTTACCCACAAACCTGCCTGCCGGCAGGCAGGTTCACTCCCCTACCGGCCCGCATTTTCTTCATTCCACATTTTATTTTCAAATGTTTTCAAAACAACATCATATCATTGTTTTTACTGTGCACGATAAGTCAAAGTTTGCACTACTGAATATTTAAAACTGCTTTACATAACTTACCTTAAAAATTCCTTGTTGCTCCAGTCTACTTAGTTGAGGATTTTCAAAAAAACTACGTTCGTTGTAAACCAAATAGATATAGGACATTGGTTTGTACTCCCATGAAAACCTCATATTAATATTTTCTAAATCATTTTCCGAGTTTTTTTGATAGATTCCAGCCAAGCGAATTCTTGGGTTTATTGCAAATCGTCCCTCAAAAGAATACAAATCAACTTTTTTTGATATTTGGTCAATCCCAACGTTGGAAAAATCATTTCGATTAAATCTTGCAGATAATGAGATGTGTGGTATTGGCACGAATTTAAATGTAACGTCAAATAAGGATAAGTCACCGTTAAAATAGTTTCCCCATTCCATAAATCCAGACACACTTATCTTCTTCGATGGATCGGTACTTGCCAATACAAAGTGCCTCAAATAATCATACTCGCCGGGCGCTATTTCTATGTTTAGTGGGATAAATGATTCTTTTAGGTTTTGGTAGTTAGAATTTAGTCCATAACCAATATATCCCCCATTTTGTAAATTTAAATAAAAAGGATTGGCTATAAAAATTCGTTCTATCAAATCCCCTGTTGACGCTTGATGATAAAATTGTGCAGCGACACTTGGTTCAAATGCCCGAATCCATTTTTTAAATGGTAAATTTTCACCTCTGAAGTTACGTATTATCCCAGGTGTCGTGCCAATTACATCCTGTCTGGAAATAAAACCCATCTCGGGATTGTAGTTTTTGGTAATTATCGATTGGGTCCACCAACCAGTCCATTTATTCGAATTATAATAGTATTGGGCAATTGCTGAAATTCCTTTTTCGTCAGAACCGGAATCTTTAGAATAACTGACCAATGTATTAAGGGAGTGTTCTTCTCCAAATCTGAAAAAACCATCCACAGTTGCAGTAATATTGGATTCTTCTGTTTGGTTTTTAATCGTCAGTAACCCGCCAACTCTGTTCTGTTTCCCAAAATTTTTCGAATATCTACCTACAAAAAAATTAGTAGCCGAAGTGAGGGAATCCCCCTTTTGGCGGATTGCAATTCCGCCATAATTTGTTTTGGAAGAATTGTGGACAAATCGTGCGCCTGCGACAATTGGAATTGGCCTATTTTCCTCATCTAAACCAATTCTCCGGCTAAAAAAGGGTTGAATATGGATGGCACCTTCATCACTAGACCGTCTGTTTACATTAATCCCGAACAAGGAGGCATTTTCTAGAAAAAACTGTCTTCTCTCTGGAAAAAAAACGGTGAATCGACTTGTATTGTTAATTTGTCTATCAACATCTGCCTGGGCAAAATCAGTATTGAAGGTCAAGTCCAAAACATCGTTTGATGAAACAGCCCATTTTATTTCACCCCCAGTCTTGAAATCAGAATTTTCCCAATCTTCCGAAGAATCTGAACTACTATATTTTTCTAATGAGGTAACGATATAAGGCTGAATTCTAATATTTGTTTTTGACGGCGGAGGAGGGCGAATATCTCTTAATATTCCTGCATACTCCATTCGAGCTGAAGGGTATGTTTGTGGAAAAGGAGAAAAGGCTGATATTTCATTTATAATACGGCGATTTCGATATATCTGAATGCCCCATTGTTGATTTTCGATATCAAAATTTGGATAACGAATTGTTTTCCAAGGAATTGCAATTTCTGCTATCCAACCGTTTTCAGTAATTGAAGTTCGCACCTGCCAAATGGCATCCCATTCGATGTCATAATACAACGCATCAAATGATAGATAGTCTCTTTGTACACCGTATGGGTTAACTGCAAATGACATGGCGTTTCGTTCAGAGTTGAAAGCATCAAAATTGATGTTGATTAAATCATGGGTGGTATGGTCAAAATCACGCTTAAAATCGGTTGCCCTTATTGCCGATTTGCCCAAAGTATCTCTACAGAAAATACCGAAATACAGAAACTTATCATCAAAAAGTACTTTTACATCTGTATCTTGAGAAGGTTTTGCTTTTTGGATGGGATCTACTTGCGTGAATGAAGGGGATTTCGGTGCTTCAGACCAAGCAGATTCTTCCAAAACCCCATCTATTTTTATTGTTGATTTCACTTCAATAGCTTTCAGCTCTAATTTCAAGGAATCAGGACTAAATATTTCAGCTTCCTGAGAATAGGAAATGCAGAAAAAAACACTAGTAAATAACGTTACAATCAGGTTTTTAAATTCGATTCTGCATAACATAACTTCTACTTTTTCAACATAAAGGGTTCATGAAAGACCCAATATAACAATAAAAGCAGCTATTTTGTATAAGCATTTTTTAAAAGTGTGGATTTTGTGAACTTCTTGTGTTTCATAAATAGTCGTTATAGTAAACCATTTAAAACTCAATGAAAATGAAACCTCACTCCCCCCACTCCATTCTCGATTTTTCTAAGCCCCTAAAAAACGGCCGTTTTTTGTGAGACAATTATTGGTTGGACTTAATCCCATATTTTGTTTTACACTATCGTAAATCTCTTCGATATTGTCCATTCAATTTTTTTAGAACTGCTTTTCAGAATTTAACCTAATAACTTATAGGATTTTATGAATATGCAATTTCATACACTTTTGCGCTGCCTCCTACGTCATCTCGACTTCGCTCGATGAAGGCTCGTGTAAAAAGTGTTTACTCGCAAACATTATTTTAATAAATAGGTGCTCGTGAATCTCTTTTGAAATTATTTGGTTTCGCTTCTCTCAACCTAATCTCAAAATCGATTTCATTAACATTGCAGAAGGAACTTTTGGGAATAAATTTTTTCAAGAAACTGTAGTAAGCCAAAGCGCCAACTGGCTCATTCGAGAAAAAGGTCTACCAGACCTTTTCTTAACGCTCTGCCCTGCTTTTACCAAAGCTCAAGTTACACCTGCCTGCCGGCAGGCAGGTTGCGCGGTATATTATGGAACGGATTATTTCATTTGCATAATAAGCCATTATATAGAATTGCTTTGGAAGTCGTTTTTGGGAACTGTACTTTTTAATTTGCCCTTTACACTAGAATACCGTAAGGCCCTATTGCTCGGGTACAAGGCGCAAAAGCCGGCCAGGACCCTCTACCGCAAGGTACAGATAACCGTCTATACCCATATGCGCGTCGCGTACCCTGCCTATACCCTCCAATAGTGTTTCATGACCAATGACCTCGTTGCCATTCATCTTTAAACGATGGAGGTATTCGAATTTGAGCGAGCCAACGAACAGATCATTTTTCCAATTTCCATAAAAATCGCTGGACACAAATGTCATACCACAGGGAGCAATGGAAGGAGTCCAGTAATATACGGGCTGTTCCATGCCATCCAATGCCGTAAGGTCTGTAAATGAGCTGCCATCATAATTGATGCCGTATGAAATAACGGGCCAACCATTGTTGTTCCCTGCTTCCAAAATATTGATTTCATCACCTCCCTGAGGCCCATTCTCGCCTTCCCAAACCGCTCCAGTTTCCGGATGCAGGGTCATGCCTTGGGGGTTTCGCGTACCGTAGGTATAAATTGAATTGACTGCTCCTGCGGTATTATAAAAAGGATTATCGGTAGGAACTTGACCGTCGTCATGTATTCGGTGAATTTTACCAAGGGAATTGTCCAATTCCTGAGGGTACACATCCCTATAACCACGATCACCAACTGAAACATATAAATACCCATCAGTATCAAATTCCAGTCTTGAACCATAATGGTGAGAACTATTGAGATACGGAAGTGCCGTGAATATGTTCTCTACTTGCACTAAGTTGTTTCCCTCAAGCTTGGCCCTTGCTACTGCCGTGGTTCTTTCGGATGAATTATTGGGGTTGACACGGGAATAGGATAGATAAACAAATGAATTGTTTTCAAAATCTGGATGTATGAGCACATCCAACAATCCGCCCTGCCCTTGTGAAGCAACAGTTGGAACACCGGTAATTTCCGTCAATTGCTTATCAGTGCCTACCAAAAATAGGCCTCCCCCACGTTCGGTCACCAAAATTTCACCATTGGGCAATTGTGCTATCCCCCAGGGAATTCCGGGAATCTGATCTGTTATGGTTTCCAATCGGAAGTTAAGATCATCCGATGTGATCAAACCAGACAAATCGGGGTTGTCCTCCTCCAACATTGCTTTGGTTTTTCCATCGATCTCGGTAAGTATATAGTTGGTCAAAACCTCGATTTCTTGTGCACTTAACGTAGCACCGTACGCTGGCATACCATTACCTGAATACCCATTTGATATGGATTCTATGACATCTTCCACGGAATTGCCATAGGTCCAATCGCGTTCAACAAATGAGGCCAGGTCCTGTCCGTGGCAACCGCCACATTGATTTCGATATGTGAGGGCCACATTTTCAAGATCAACAATTTCATTGTATGGATCAATTTCTTCTTCGGGTGACTCGGGATCCTGCGAATTGTTACAGCCCAAAAGTATGAACATAAAAAACAGCAACACCAATTGCGTTGTTGTTTTCAACCATTTGCTTGTGTACTTTAATTTGAACGTAATTTCAGAAGACAGATTTGAGGTGATTGGGGCCATAACACTTTGTATATCAACTTTATAAAAATATAACGTTCTTTATTAGAATAAATTATTGGGTTGGGAAGTCGAAATGGCATTGGGTATCAGTAGATCAGTGCTAAGTGCTAGTTTAATTTCGCTAAAAATCGGCCGCTGGGTAATTGCTTTTGCCACGGGTTATGTAAAATTACTCATGTAATTTCTTGTTTTTACAGGAATTCGTGAATGCTGCGCATTTGCCGCTACCATGCACTCGATTATTTTACACACAATTAGTATTATAGCAGCCGCATCAACTCGCAGCTTTTATAATTGCTGGTTATCAGGACTAACTCCAATTCATTCTCTGCAATCTAACTGCGTTCAAAATAGCCAATAATGCTACACCTACATCAGCAAACACAGCTTCCCACATTGTGGCAAGTCCACCAGCACCAAGAATAAGAACTATGATTTTTATACCGAAAGCCAATACGATATTTTGCCAAACGATACGTCTTGTAGAGCGTCCTATTTTAATCGCTCTGGCAATCTTACTCGGTTGGTCGTTTTGAATGATGACATCTGCCGTTTCAATAGCAACATCACTTCCTAAACCGCCCATGGCTATGCCTACATCACTTGCAGCCAAAACAGGGGCATCGTTAATGCCATCGCCAACAAAGGCAACCTTCATATCTGGTTGTGCTTTGAGTTTTTCTACTTCATTGAGTTTGTCCTCGGGAAGTAATCCGCCCTTCGCCCAATCGATACCTAATTCTTTGGCCACTTGTTGGGTAATGGAATCCTTATCGCCCGAAAGCATAATAATGTTGGAGATACCTGATTCGCGAATTTGTTTTATAGCTTGATGGGCATCTTCCTTTAACGCATCAGCAAAGGTAACGTATCCCGCAAATTTTCCCTCTATTCCTACCATCACAATAGATTCGACAATGGAATCTGTTTCTGATGGAACGTCAATAGCATTTGCAGTCATTAAGGCTTTGTTTCCTACTAGAACCGTTTTTCCGTTTACCGTTCCTTTCAGTCCCTTTCCTGCAATTTCAGATACTACGCTGGCATTGTAATCTGCTCCTTCCGCCTTGTATTCCATAATGGCCTTGGCGATGGGATGGGTAGATTGTTCTTCTATTGCCATTAGGTATTTCATAAAGTCCTCTTGCGCGAAAGCGGAATCGTTTACAACCTCTTTTATTTTAAATACTCCTTTTGTAACCGTTCCGGTCTTATCCATTACCACCGTATTTACTTTGGTCATTGCATCAAGAAAAGAGGCTCCTTTGAATAAAATTCCGTTACGGGAAGCAGCACCCAATCCACCAAAATATCCTAACGGAATGGAAATCACAAGCGCACAAGGGCAAGAGATTACAAGAAAAATCAAAGCTCGGTATAACCAATCCGTAAAGACGTAATCATCGACAAAGAAATAAGGAAGCAACGTGAGTCCTATGGCCATAAAAACCACGATAGGCGTGTAAATGCGAGCAAATTTTCTAATAAATAATTCTGTTTTGGATTTTCGTGCCGTAGCATGCTGGACCATATCCAGTATTCGGGCAATGGAGCTGTCTTTGAATTCTTTAGTCGTTTCAATTTCCACGACACTATCAAGATTTATACTACCTGCAAACACAGACGCTCCTTTATGGATGGTATCAGGCTTACTTTCGCCAGTAAGGGCAGCAGTATTAAAAGAACCTTTATCCGAAAGTAAAGTTCCATCTAGAGGCACTTTTTCTCCTACACGCACCTGAATTCTTTCGCCTATTGCAACAGTTTCAGGACTTACCGAAATAAAGTCACCATTTCGATTGACCAGCGCTTCATTAGGCCGAACATCCAATAATGCCTTTATATTCCCTTTGGCTTTATTAACTGCTGCTTGTTGAAACAATTCGCCCACGGCATAAAACAGCATTACAGCCACACCTTCTGGATATTCGCCTATGGCGAAAGCACCCAATGTTGCAATCGACATTAGAAAAAACTCTGTGAAGAAATCTCCATTTTTAATACTTTTCCAACCTTCTTTAATTACTGGAAATCCAACAGGTATGTAAGCAATGGTATACCAAACAATTCTCGCCCAACCTTCAAAAAATGGTAAAGCATCAAAATAATCAATGGCAATACCTATCATGAGCATTATAAAACTTATGATGGCAGGGATATAGGTTTTTAATCTGGAAACACTCTCAGGACTACTTTGATTATGCCCATCATCGTGCCTATGTTCTTCTTTCGAATTAGGCTTTAGATCTCTTAAATTGAGTTTCTTTTTTTTCATTTTGTGTTGAGCAATGTTTTAATATCATCAGGTATAGGCAAAGGTCTTAATGGCGGAACATTTGTTCCTCCTGTATTGCCAAGTGGTACGTGATCAATGAACGATTTCCAACCGCCAACAATTAATCTAATGATTTGTCCAAATACTTCTTTGGTATTCTTCTCCATCACTCCAAACTTTAGCATTAACCAATGTGAATAGGTATGCTCAATTGGGTAAGATTGACCTATAATATGACTTCTTTCCAAATGATACCAAGCCGTACTGAACTGTCTATTTTCTAAAAAGTAGCGATAAAGCTCTAGTTCTTTATTGTAGGCCTGTTTAAGATGTTTTGGTATTTTTATATTAAACCTCATATCCATTGATTTTGGATAAAATTAGTTTAATAGCTAGTGCAATGGAAGTGCATTTACTGGCCACTACATCTATCACAAATACCTTTTACTACCAAGTTTACGTTTTCTGAAACAAAACCCTCTGGAACTTTGATCTGTGGTATTTTATGTTCTGTTAAACAAACCGTTTCATTGCAATTATTACAATGAAAATGCAAATGCAAGTCGGTTTTTATATCACAACTACAACCTTCCTCACATAAAGCATACTTGGTAATCCCTGTGCCATCGTCAATCTGATGCACAATATCATTTTCCTCAAAGGTTTTTATAGTTCTGTAGAGCGTAGTTCTATCTGCCTTTTCAAAAGCATTTTCAATATTACTTAGGGTTACAGCTGCCTTGTTTTCTGCAAGAAACTTATATATCAATAACCGCATTGCCGTAACACGAATTTCTTTTGATTCCAATAATTGTTCTATTGTTTCCATACATCATCGGTTTCACGTTTGTAATTATCTGCTGATTATATATATAAAGTATGCAGGTGTAAATCCCATTTTTGCCATCCTGATTCTTTATTCAACCTCTTAACATTTTATCTATAATTCGATTTTCGTCCCTAAATATAGACTTTTGCGGTAGAATACCATTACACACACACGCCTGAGGCTGGCAAGCTATTACCCTCCCCTCCTACCGTCTGCTCGCGTAAAAAGTGTTTATTCATTGCTTGTTTATTGTTTTTCTAAGGTATTCATGAACCTCGTTCCTCGGTTTCATTACCTTAGAAGAAGAAAGTTTTTAGAAAGAAAAAAATCAAAGAAGATGGTAACGACTTTCGCTTTAAACCAAGGCTCAAGTTACACCTGCCTGCCGACAGGCAGGTAACGCAAGACATTATGGCTTATTTATAGGAATTCCCGTCCTAACTGGAGAATCACATTTTATCGCGTATGTCAAAGCCGTTTAATTGGAATGCTTATGAATATTAGTAGATAGGGTACTATTTATTACAACACCTTACCACTATCCAACCATCGCTGCAAAAGGGTATCGTTATGGGAAATAGCTACAAGATGAAATTTAGTGAAATGCTTGAAAACACTTGAATCTTTCAACGTTTCCATACAAACCGAGACTGGATAAAGATAGTTGGAATGGATCAGAAATAGTTCGCCTTCACGTTTTAAAAGATAGCCCACATGCCCCTCGTCAAAACCTATAAAGTAGAGTCCCTCTTTCGTTAAATGATCGATCTCTTCAAAGGCTTTTTCTGGGGTATCGTGAACAACTTGATTTATTTCGGATCCACAACTGATCATTTTAGCCTCGTCAATAGGTGATTTTTGCGCCAATGTAAACCGATTGAGATTTATACCCATGTCGCGCAAGGTGGTTGATATAAAATAACCACATGCAATTTTGCCTTGGTTGGGTATCGCGGTATGACCTCCGAAACTCCAAGGAGTGCCGTACCAGTGGGGTATGATCTTGTCTACCAATTGATCGGCAAAAGCGCTTCTTATGTTATCAAAAGAAATAGTGCCCAACCGAAGGCCTTCTTTTAAACGCAAACGAAGTTGATCGGCATCTATTTTTGCACTTGCATAAGAATCTGCAATACTATCGACATCTGTTTTAAACCCTAAGGTTATCCCTTCTGTAAAACTCCTGGTTTCCTCTATAGGCAAGGGCTTTTCAACAACAAGGCCATACGAGGGTGCCACTTTTTCCAATTTAGCTGGCACTTCGTTTATAAAGCCAAAAGAGAGTAATAGCGAAAAAAATAACATGGTTTTATTAAGATTTGGAATCACACTTTGTAATGATAACATATTAGGAAAGAAGAAATTACAATAAAAATGTTAAATTTTTATTAGACTGCATATTCGCACTTTAGATACTGAGATTCACACCCCACCAAACTTCATAATCGTTAGGTATTAAAGGTCTGTAGCTTTGAAAACCTTGATCGGCAATTTCAAGCCCGATAATTGCATTTTTTTCATCGCGTACATAGCTTATAAAAATGAACGAATGTCCATAAGGATCTAGTTTTTTAACGTCTGCCCCTTGCACCACCTGCTCATAATCTTCTTTAAACCGCCATACTTGCATAAGTGCCCCAGGCCTTAATCGGCCACTCCAAATGCCTGATGAATCGACCAAAGTACCCATACCTGCGTAGGCAATGGCACCAGCATTGCCCTTACCCCTATACTTTTCGGGAAGGCTTCGCCATCCGTGGTGTGTTTCCGAAGCGGATGAGTAAAGTAAATTAAATACCTGCTTTTTGGTGAAGGATTTTGTGGCCATGCTATCCGGTAGATCTTGATATAGCGAATGACTATGAACCTCTTTATATGCTTGTTCAAATCGAGTTTTACTTACGGTTAGGCAATGGCCTTTAGGCTCTTTATTTTCGCTTTTGAGATAATTTTCCACTATTTTATCAGCTACCGGACTTTTAAGGTTTGAAGCATTAGAATTTGTAAATCCTTCTGCGAAAATAGCCTGTGGTACAATTTCGTTTTCTTCCGTACTGGTAATGCTTTGTGTCAATGAATCTTTAGCGTTGGTTGGGATTGGTGATGTTAGCTCTTGTTTTTGACCAATAGCTTCATGATTATCAAAACCATAATCCTGATTGGCAGTTGTCGTATTGCCATTACTATGATGTACTTGTGTAGCATTTTGATCCGAACCCAAAATGTTTGTTTCCGGCTTCATTTTTTTGGTCGATGAACATGCCAATAGCATAAGACCTATAAGACCTATAAGAACTATAAATGCAGAGTAAGAAATTGAATTCTTTGGTAATATTTTTAATGGGTTCCTCATTTCTCAAGCTTGTTTTCACGTTTTTTATTGATCACCTTAGCTTAACCTAGTAGTTGCCTTAGTGCAACGTTTTCCACCCACCATGATAACTAATTTCAGGAATTGTCTATGTTTCATAAAATCAAAGCTAGTTGATCTAATGGCACAAAAAAATGATGCTTATCAGTCTAGATGGGAAAGAATTTTAGATTGTTAATCACATGTTATCCTTAAATAATAGCACATTATAAAATTTGAAAAGTGATCGAGGCTCTAAATGTAATTTCACTAAAATTAAATTTCAGGCAACCTATTTCTTTTCAGCATAAGCCAGATACTTAATGTAAGTTCCGCAATGGCCATTGTTAACATTATAATTACCCCAAGAATTTCAGGAAGATTAAACTCTATAAAAAATACGATATAGGTTAAAGATGCCAACACCAGTAAAATGCCTAGGCTTTTTGGGATATATGCTGACTTGAAGACCGAATAACCAAGTACAAAGATGTGCAGGACAAAAAACAGGTATCCTAAGAGTTTTATGGATGCATAGTTGTAAACATCGATAATATGAAACCACAGTGCGAGCAATGCAATTATTAAAGTAAAAGCGTAAAGCAACCTGAGAACTGCCGTTAGCGCCGCAAGAAACTTATTCGCGGGTTTTAGAACCACATAAAGTGCGAGGCCAATAATAGCATCAAGGACAAGTACGAGTAGATAGCCGACAACAGCAAAACCGAAGCGTCTTCCAATAGCTTCAATATCTCTGACCAAAGCTTCCGTATCCCCCGGTACGACAAAATTGGCCAATAGAATATCATCAACGATGGTTACGATGAAAATCGAGGTAATAAACGCAATTCCAACAACCATTGCTGCTTTGCTTGTTGATAAACTAAGACTGCTATTTTTCATGGCATATCTTTTCTACTTATAACTTTTATTTATTCCGCTTGTCTTTTTGATATGCAATGCCATCAATAAACATTTCATCAGTGACAATTAAATTGCTACCACCCCGCCAAGGATCAAATCTAATTGAATACTGCCCTCGACGATGACTTTACCAGCTTATGCCACTCCATTCCTGTTTGCCTTGGCATTGATGTATTCGGCATCCCCTGCTTCGGAAATAGCGTCATTTTGAGTTTCCGAAACAGTAACCAATTCCCCAGTTTTTGCTATGTCATGGAAAATACAGACAGCATTAATCCTAAAAATGAAGTAGTGTTTCCTTGCTAAAGTAATTTTTGATTTACTAGAGTAAAGTAATTCAATATCAATAGGTTATGAAATGATATAGGTCAGGTTGAAGCATATTTATCCGTCGCTGAAAATTACTATGCGTTTTGTACAGTGCGCTAGAGACTTTTGACTTAATGCACTTTAAACCGCCGCTTTAATATCGACAGAGACATCCAATTTGCTTTTTCCGCTGCCATAAACTACGCCCTTTAAAGGTGGTACATCATAATAATCCCTGCCCCAGCCCACGACAATGTGCTGGTTTTTGGGTATCATATTGTTGGTAGGATCAAAATCTACCCACCCGAAACCAGGAATAAAAATGGCGAGCCAGGCATGGGAGGCATCCGCTCCTACGAGCTTTTCCTTACCGGGCGGAGGAATGGTTTCGATATACCCGCTTATGTACCTTGCGGGCAAGCCTATAGAACGGATACACGCTATGGCAATCTGTGCAAAGTCCTGGCAAACCCCTTTTTTTTCGCGCATCACTTCTTCAATAGGTGTCGAGGTGGTGGAAAATTCCGGATCAAAATCAAAATCGGTGTAAATACGCTGCATCAATTCATAGGCGGCTTCAAAAACCGAGCGGCCTCCCATAAACGATATTTCCGCGTATTCCTTAATCGCCTTATCGGTTTGTCGAATAAAAATCGATTCAAGCAAAAATTGCTTTGCCTCCATTATTTCAGGATCTGTTCCCTGTAAAGCCAATAGGGCATCGTTTATGGTTATCGATTGACAAGCTGGACTATAGAACGATTCATGGAATTGGGTATAATCGCGCATTATGGTACTTCGTGTGGTCACCTTTAAGACCGTATGTTCGGTCTGGATCGAAAATCGCGTAATGTAGTTTCCGAAAAAATCCTTTCGCTCCGATATTTCCGAAGGCTCCGGGGACACTTCGATGTTATAATCCAATAATTGCTGCCCCTTGGATTCTCGTGGGCGTAGGGTTGCTATATTATGGCAATAACTGACGGGGGCATTATAATTATAGGTGGTAATATGGGTTAGGTTGAATATCATACTCAAATAGGAAATGACTGGTTGACCATTTGTTTTTGCTTATCGGTATGGTTGAAATAGGTATTGGATATCGCTTGGGAAGTCTTATGAAGCAGTTCTGATAATTCCTCTAAAAGCACCACCAACGTTTCCCTTTTAAAATCATCAGGTGATTTTGTCTTGGCAAGTTCGGTCGATTCTGCAGACCTTAGTTTTGAAAAGGCCTCCATTACATATTGCTGATAGTTGATCAACTGATGGTCCTCTACAGAATGTGGTAAGTGTGCCAAATCTTTCAGTAACCGATTCATCATATAGGTCAGTGAGCGCGAATAATCCATATCCAGCAATACCAAGTCCAGCATATGCTCCAATTGTATATGCGAACGATAGCTATATCTGTAAATATTCAAACTTTCGTGACTGGTCAGTAAGTACTCCAACAAATAATATTCTACCTGTTCGTTATATTTAATAGCAAGTAGTGCCCGCGATTTGATAATGGTCAACATGCTCTGCTCCATTTGTAAGCCGATAAAATACAACAATAAGCCCTGCTGCACCATGATACTTTCCTCGATCAAGCCCATAAAGGCGATCAAGCGCGTTATCAATTGGTTCAATACCTTTAGAATGTGGTTGACCGAATGGTCTTTCCCCTCTAACAAAGCGTTCCAGATTTTTTGGATGTTCTTAAAAACGCGCCACATATCCGAAGACCATAAATTACGGATCGAGTAGTACGAATTGCCGAACATATTTATCGTATGTGCTAAACTCCCTACTTTTTCCTTATCGAGTATGACCGTAAGCATTTCCTGCATCGGATCATCCATGGCATTGGTACCATCTTTGTCTTTTGCAGTAAAACCTGGGTAGGTACCTGTTAAATGGGTCACTGCTTTAAGAAGCACCTTTAGTTTTTCAGAATCCGGTTGTTCCCTTGTATTCTGGACCAAGGCCATTTGGCGCATTACCACCCGAATAAATCTAGCGGTAACAAGCGTACGGCCTACATAGCGGCCGGCCCAGTATAAATTTTCCGCCGTTAGACTGGGCAGGTCGTTCAGACCCGAGATGGCGATCGGGGTTTTCTTTTGAGACCGCATAGTCACTTCCTGTACTATGGGTGTATCCTGTAAGACCCAAAAATCCTTACTGGTACCTCCGCGTTGGTTAGAGACCCTAATCGTATCAGTATTGGGGGAAACACGTACCAAACCGCCCTGCATGACCGAATAGTCATTCTTTGCAGCGATACAGAAAGCACGAGCCACGATATTTCTAGGTTCCATGGCGCCCTTGGAAAAATTTGGGGATGTTGAAAAATTGATGCGTTCCTGGGCTACAAAGCGATACGGCCTTTGCTGTATCACCTTCTTTAGGGCATCCAATTCCTCTGGGTTCAAAAATTCCCCGAAATAGATACTTTCCCTATTGGTGCGGTCGATTCTCTTGATCACCAATTTTGAAAGGTTCTCCAAAACATAATTTTTTTCTATTTCCTGTCCACACCACCATGAGGCAATTTGCGGAAGGATCAAGTCCTCATTTAAAAAATACCTGGCAATGGAATGCATAAAAGGAATCAGACCTGTGTTCTCAATAACCCCGCTTCCCACAGGGTTTATGACCGATACATTTTTCCTTCGTACCACATCTAACAAACCGGCGACCCCTAAATGAGAATCTTCCCGTAACTCTAGAGGGTCTGTAAAAGCATCATCCACCCTTCTGAGAATAACATCTATCCGTTTAAGGCCCTGTAGCGATTTCATCCAAACAAAACCATCACGTACCACCAAATCATTACCTTGAACCAAGGGATAGCCTAAAAAGGAGGCCATATAGGCGTGTTCAAAATAGGTTTCGTTATGTGACCCTGGAGTGAGTATAACGATATTGGGATGTTCCATTTTTCCAGGAGCGGCATCTACCAGCATTTGATCAAGTTCTTGAAAAAATCCAGCATGACTTTTTATGTTCATTTCGGTGAACATTTCGGGTAGGATCCGGTTTAGGGTAGACCTATTTTCCAAGGCGTAACCCATACCAGACGGGGCCTCGGTACGGTCGTGCACCACCCATAGCCTACCATCGGTACCACGGCAAAGGTCTACGGCGTAAATAGAAAGGTATTTTTCGGTATTCAGCTGCATGCCCGCACACTGTCTTAAGAATCCCCTGTGGCCATAGATGACCTCATAGGGAATAATACCCTCCTTAATCAATTTGTTTTCGCCATACACATCCTTTAGCACCAAATTCAGTATTTCCGCCCGTTGTTTAATGCCTTGGGTTACCAGATCCCACTCTTGTTGGTGCAGTACAAAGGGGACCACATTAAGGCTCCATGGCCGGTGCATACCCAGAGGGTCATTATAGACATTGTAGGTCACCCCGTTTTCGGCCAACAACCAATCAATATCCTTTTGGCGGGCTTCCAAACCTGAAACGCCCAACCTATCGATTATTGTGAACAGTTGGTTCCAATAAGGTTTCAACCCATTGTTCAAGTAGAAAAGTTCGTCATTTACTTGACGGGTACTATAGCTTTCGAGCCAGTTGGACTTTGTCGTCTGCATTTTTTCTGCAATTACTTTTTCCGAAGATCCGTAACGTGTGGGTATTCGGGATTCACGGGCATCTCTTTGAACACAAAGGTATCTGAACCAGGCTTAGGTTCAACCATTCTGCCAACAAAATTAGTCGTAGTGCCCATTTCAGTCGGTATGACTTCCTCCTGGGCCTGTCCGATATCCCAAAAACGGTTGATACGACGCGACTCGGCCTCCAAGCTATTCACGGGGTAGGTCTCGTACGAGCGCCCACCGGGGTGCGCTACAAAATAAGTGCATCCTCCAATGGATTTTTGGTTCCAATTGTCCACTACATCGAAAACCAAAGGGGTATCTACCCCAATGGTCGGGTGTAGGGCCGACCAAGGATCCCAGGCCTTAAAACGTACCCCTGCCACGTATTCCCCTTTGGTTCCCGTTGGACTCAGCTCCACTTTGATACCGTTACAGGTCAAGGTGTATCTTTCTTCCGTAAAATTATTGACTTTGACCTGTACACGCTCCATTGACGAATCTACGTACCGGGCGGTTCCTCTACCGGAAATTTCTTCCCCCAACACATTCCATGGCTCAATGGCCATTCGCAATTCCATTTGCATGGAGTTGATATCTACCATACCGTACAACGGAAAGCGGAATTCGAAGAAGGGGTCGAACCAATCCAGTTTAAAGGGGTAGCCAGCATCGTTCAATTGGTGCACCACATCCTTTATGTCTTCCTTTACATAATGTTCCAAGAGGAATTTATCGTGTAATTCGGTGCCCCATCGTACCAGATCATGCTTGTAGGGTTTCTTCCAAAACCAGGAAACCAAGGTACGTACCAGCAACATCTGCATTAGGCTCATTTGTGCATGTGGCGGCATATCAAAAGCACGTAACTCCAAAATTCCCAAACGACCCGAAGAAGAATCCGGAGAGTACAATTTATCGATACAAAATTCGGCCCTGTGGGTGTTTCCGGTAATATCGGTAAGTAAATGACGGAACAAACGGTCGGTCAACCAAAAAGGCACTTCTTTATCTTCCGGGATCTGTGAAAAAGCGATTTCCAATTCATACAGGTTTTCTAAACGGGCCTCGTCAACCCTCGGTGCCTGGCTCGTAGGCCCGATAAAGGCCCCTGAAAAAAGATAGGAAAGTCCAGGATGGTGTTGCCAAAATGTCAATAGGCTTCTCAACAATTGTGGGTTGCGCAATAGCGGGCTATCCGCTGGGGTAATGCCCCCCAAGGTTACGTGGTTGCCACCTCCGGTACCGGTATGCTTGCCATCGAGCATGAATTTTTCCGTTCCCAAGCGAGCCTGTTTGGCCTCGGAGTAAAGGGTCAGGGTATTATCGGTGAGTTCTTTCCAGTTTTTTGCGGGATGCACATTTACTTCGATCACGCCGGGATCGGGCGTAATTTTCAATACCTCCAATCGATTATCCCGGGGCGGCTCATATCCTTCCAAAATAACGGGAACCTTCAATTTTTTGGCTGTCTCCTCTATGCATGTCACCATGTCGAGAAAGTCCTCCGCGCTGTCCAAGGGGGGTAGGTATAGGAATAGTTTTTCCTCCCTGATCTCTGCACACAAGGCCGTACGTACAAAAGGTTGTTTTTTGGTCTCGGATGTGGCCGATTTTGAGTGCAACCGTTTATTCATGGCCTCGCCATAAGGTGGTAATGGTGGTCTTTTCTCAAAAAGTTCGGGTTCAGCCGTTGGTTCCGAGGGCACCTCGGGGTTCTTGGGCAGGGATTCCAGGGGTAATCGTAAGCCTATTGGGGAATTCCCGGGGGTCAATAACAAATGTTCTCCCCTAAACTTCCATCTATTCGTCAACCATCGCCCGTTTTTCTTGACCAGTGGATACACATGGCCCACGGTTTTTCCGATACCTTGCTCCAAAATGTCGCCCAACTTACGGCGTAGATGGCTGTCGTCCTTATTATATTTTTTAGGGTCTATATCTACCGGTAGTTTATTTTCTTCCCATAAAAAATAAAAAGCATCCTCATAAGCGGGGATGATACTGTCGCTGGGGCAATTTAAATAGTGCGACAAGGTCGTTAAAAAGGTCTCAGTGATATTTTCGGGCAAAGGATAGGTTTTTGAAAAGGAAGCTAAAAGTTTAGGGTCTTGCCAAATGGGCTCCCCATCCTTACGCCAATGTATGCCGATCAACCAACGCGGCAAGGGTTCTCCAGGATACCATTTTCCCTGGGCGTGGTGCAATACGCCGCCTTTTGCGAAAACATCCATCAATCGGGACGAAAGATTACTGGCCAGTTCGCGTTTATGCTCCCCGTCAGCGGTCGTATTCCACTCTTCGGATTCCATATCATCTATCGAAACAAAAGTGGGTTCCCCGCCCATAGTCAATCTAACGTCATTGGCCTGCAATTCGTCCTCTACTACAAAACCTAGATTGTAGATGGCCTTCCACTGTTCTTCGGTATAGGGTTTTGTTACCCGGGGCGATTCGAATATCCTGGTGACCGAATTATCGAATTCAAAAGTAGTTTCGGCGGGGTCGGTAAAACCGCTTATCGGTGCCGCACTTTCATATGAAGGCGTACAGGCCAGGGGAATATGCCCTTCCCCCGCCAACAGGCCGGAAGTGGCATCAAGGCCAATCCATCCGGCACCGGGCAAATATACTTCGGCCCAGGCATGTAAGTCGGTAAAATCGGCTTCGGGACCAGAGGGGCCGTCCAACGACTTTTCGTCGGACTTCAATTGTACCAAATAGCCGGAAACAAAGCGGGCCGCCAAGCCTAAATGCCTTAGGATCTGTACCAATAACCAGGCAAAATCACGACAAGAACCCAATTGCTTGCCCAAGGTCTCCTCACAGGTCTGCACCCCAGGTTCCATACGTAGGGTATAATTCAAATGATTATAAAGGTCCCCGTTAAGATCAATAAGAAAATCAATGGTGCCTTTGGGGGTCCGATCTATTTTAGATAACCATGCTTTTAAGAGCGGGCCACTTTCTACCTTTTCCAAATAGGGCAATAATTCTTTCTTTAGGTCTTCCGAATAGGTGAACGGAAAATTTTTTACGGATTCCTCCACAAAAAAATCGAAGGGGTTAATAGTTTTTAGATCGGCAATGATTTCGACATCTACAGAGAGTTCTTTGGTCTTTTCGGGAAAAACGATACGTGCCAAATAATTACCAAAGGGATCCTGCTGCCAGTTAAAAAAATGATTTTCCGGTTTAATCTTGATGGAGTAGGACTCTATAGGCGTTCTACTATGCGGGGCCGGGCGCAGTCTAAAAATGTGTGGGGATAGGCTGATGGCCTTATCATAGTGGTATTTTGTCTTATGTCGTATTGCAACTTTTAGCGCCATGTGATTTTCGAATTAAGGTATGCTATAAAATAAATGCAATATTGCCAATATCCATGTATTAGGAAAGCATACTTCAAATATTTATTCAATAAAAAGTTAACAGGGGTGAGTATGAAGCTGCGGTTTACGCTAGATTAGAAATCCGTATTCAGTGAACAAGTAACATTGAAACAGACACTTTCTGCCTTCGACTTGTAGAAATGTACTTCGATGGATCGGTAGGGGTATCCTTGATATCAAACACGGGTAATCCAGTGGCTCCACCGATTTATTGAGCATATTGCTCCGTACTGCCATCCATGCCTGAGAAAAAAATTGCCCCACTCTTAATACTTTCTTTTAGGTATTGATTTTTCATATTTCACTCACCCATTGTCATTTTTGGTGATAGTTTCAAATCCCATTTTGTGATCTAATACTTTCAAGACATTCTTAATAAAATTTTTCCTCCGGTCATTTGGCTGGTGTAGTCACGGATGGCTTCTTTCACTTCTTGTATAGGATAGATTTTTCTGATCTTACTTTTGAGAAGGTTTGGCATCTGCTTCTGTACACGTTTCCATAACAGCATTATTTTCACGAAATTTTGTTGGCTCATCCAAGGTCCTAGCCAGAAATTGTCAATCCTCTTATTTTCGAATATTAAAAGGTCAGGACTCGCTTGAACAGCTTGTTTGGAAAGTGCGCTAAATACAGTAACCTTGCTATTTGGTGGCATAGCTTTTAATAGTTGATTCGTTAATGGCCCTGCCACGGCATCAAATGCTATATGCGTATTCGTTTGATGACATACGTCATGCAGTTGTTGTTCAAACCCTACTTCATTGCTATTCAGAACAATGTCAGCACCTTGGGCCTTGAGAAGATCCACTTGGGCATCCCTGCGAACAACATTTACGATTTGGATACCTTCGTTTCTCCCTAGACGGTTCACCTTATGGCCAAGTGAACTTGCCGCAGCAGTCAATATAATTGCTTGATGTCCACCTTTTTTTGAAATGTCTATAAAGGCACTGGCTGTAAGGGGGTTTATAAAGGACATTGCTCCTTGTTCCAAACCCAAGGATTTATCCAAAGTCAATACGCCTCCTTTAACACTTTTAACTATATACTCCGACCAAACACCTCCGCCTGTTCCCCATCCAGTACAGGCAACTCTTTTACCAAGGAAATAGCTTGCCATAATTCCCGGTCCGGCAGAAACAACTTCTCCAGAACCCTCTCCACCTGGAACAATAGGCGTGGGGTCTTTGAAGCCATAATAGCCCGTCAAAGTTGCCAAATCCGAAGGATTTATTGGAGCGAAGGCAACTTTCACCAAAACTTCGTTCCTTCTTGGAGTTGGCACTGGTCGTTGTTCGATACATAAAGCATCAACACCGGAATATGAATTCAAAACAACCGATATCATAGTATCTGGGATTTTTATTTTTCTCATATTATTGCTGTTTTCTAAGGCGTAAGATTTCCATTTTTTAAGTAATCTTCCGCTTACGTTTAAGTTTATGCTCAATTGCCTGCTTTGTATTTGTTCTGAACTAAACCATGGGCCCAAATACCGTAGCCTTATCACCGATATCGATACCTTCACAACTTTTAGAAAAGCTGCTGCCATCCAATTCAATATGGAACTGTATGCTGTCTTCCTCTGGAGAAGAAACAACAGGAAGCCAGCGATAGGGCAAATCCAATTGGGTTACTTTTGGTTCCATTAGATTAAGAATTGCATATTGTCCTTTTATATGCTGAAATCCAAGCGATTTTTCAAAACTCAATTCCAGCGTTTTATCATCTATTTTTTTGCGTTCAATTAGTTTTACAATTCTTTCGTCAACATATTTATCAGTATCGGAATCTGACCATTTTTTGTCTCGATTCATTTGCAAAGCAGCCAAAAACCCACCCATGATGCTTCCCTCAAATCCACCACCTGGGAATGTCCATGCAGATGCAAAATACAGGTTGGGAATCAAGAAATTATTTCTGAGGCGGTTGGTACTCGACTGCTCTTTGGTTTGCTTAAAACCATAAACTGAGCCAGCAGTATTTGAAGTAAATCGTTTAATGGTTTTCGAAGTGGCGACTTCGTAATACGCAATGCTTTCCCGAATTCCAGGAAATTGTTCTTCTAGGCGGCCCAATAAAATTTGGGCTACTTCTTCTTTTTTCGCTTTGTAGTCTTCTTTACTCAGTCCATCCCAGTCTTTCAGATAATCCGCACAACAGATAACGCCTACCGATTTCCCAGGGGGTGCCAGTTGGGAATCTATCTTGTTGTAATCTACAAAGACAAAGCTGCGTTTTGACCAATCGCCTGTATTATTAGGATATATGTCCTTCAAAGTCTTCACATCATCTCCCTTAAAAGCATTAGAGTAGTGTTTTACACCATAGGCCTCTAAACTAGAGTTAAAGCCTAGATAAATATTTAATAAGGAACAAGCATTGGTTTTGTCAGCGATTTTTTGTCTTAGTGAAGTCGCATGAGGCTCATCCAACATATCAGGAACTATAGGCATGGCACAATTGGCCACAATAGTATCGCAAGCAATGGTAACGGAATCTAAGCTCTCATTAAAACTATCACGGAAAGTAACGCTGGTTACCCGTCCATTTTTGGTATTGATTTTTTCCGCCCTTTTACCCAACAAAACACAACCTCCATGTTTCTCTATATATGCTGCCAGATGATTGGAAAGCTGCTGTGAGCCCCCTTTTATAAAGTAACCTCCACTCCCAATGAAGCTGGAAAATGGCAAACCATAATAAAACATTGATAATGTATAAGGGTCATCATTCCAATACACAAGATGTGCTAGCAGGTCGAGTTTCGCGTTTTCGTTGGTAATATACTTATCGAACCAGGATCCAACCGTATGTCGGGATGCTTCTACAAGACTGGGATAGAATAAGGGCATAAACGGATACATCAACTTGCGTTTCAATGGTGTACGTGGCAATTTGACTCCTTCACTTCGTATACCGGCAAGTAATTTCATTAAACGTTTGATCCCTTTTTCATCTTCAGGGTATTTGTCGATTAATGCCTTGCTTGCAGCTTGAAAAGTATGCGGAAATACAAATTTTCCGTTGTCTGAATGTACAGCATATAGTTCAGGTACTTGTAGAAATTCAACTTCTTGATCGACTTCCAACATGTTGAATATTCGCTTAATTGACCCATCTTTTTCGAAACCACACATTTCATGCAGGCCAACTTCAATGATGAAATCACCTCGTTTAAAAGTGGTGGCACAGCCACCAGGTTTGTGATGCTGTTCTAATAATAGGACTTTCTTACCAAATTTTGTGAGGGTAGCTCCGGCAGTTAATCCGGCTAAGCCTCCTCCGATAATAACTGTATTGTATTTCATTTTTTTATTTTTTCAGGGTAGAATTATTTTTACTAGGTATCTGATATTTTTGCTGTGTGAACAATGGGTATATCCCAAGCTTCTTTGATCAGACCATCAATAATGCACCATAACACAATAGCGTCGATCTCCATGGGTTTACCTTCCAGTACCATTGTGTCTTTAACATGCGTGATGATGAGTTCATCTCCCATAGGGATTATGGATATAGGATTTACCTTAAAGGAACCACTGGTACGACCAGCTAATTTTTGGAAGAATTCTGTTAAACCGGAGAGTCCTGAATAGTCTCCTTCCAATTCAGGGAGCTTGGGATTAATATAATGCCAAACAAAATCTTCGGCTAAAACCCGAGCCAAAGTAGTGGGGTCTGCTGGATTGAATCGCTTTAAAATACTGATATTTGGATGTTCTTTATTCATGGCATTAATTATAAACTAGCTGCTTTTTAGATTGAATTACCTTCAAAGTCAATGCACCATAAGTAATGGACAGTATAACAACAGATACAACTATTCCGACATAGGGTATGGTGGTAAGTAGGCGCATTAAGAGGGCAAATCCTAAGGCTAACAATGTAATACTCCAAAAGCCCCAATTATTATCCTTTTTATACTTGAAATAATAGGCCAGTAGAATTGCAGCGATAAAATGACCAAAAAATAGACTAAATATGAATATGGCCGTTGCAAAGAGGCCTAGGGGGATACCGATAATCATTAATAAAGCAACAATAATTAATAACGGAATACCAATGAGGTAAACCAATCCAAAACCAAAACTTTTAAGCCAATTATGCTCTATGCCTTCAACGGCTTTTGAAAATGCGTGTTTAAAGAGCGCATGGAAAACAAGAATTGCCAGAAACGCAGATAATATATATTTCACCCATGATGATATTGATTTCGTGCCAAAGGTTGTTAAAGATAATTGGGTTGCATCTTCTTTAAGATTTTCATTGAATTGCGCTTGAGTATTAACTAGTGCATCATTGAAACTTATTTCTCCATCGCTATGCCAGTACTCTACTTCCTTGTAGAATTTAGCATTTGACCCAAGGGTGATATCTTCTCCCACTACTTTTGAGGGCCCCCGAATAGTTCCATTTATGGTCACATCTCCTGCGCGTACATCTAATTTCTCTATAACTTCACCATTGACCGTAACATCCCCAGCAAAGCAAACAAGCTTACCGTTTATACGGGCATTTTCTGTAATGACGACTTCACCTCCAAAAACGACCAAGTCGTCTCCAATTTCTGAATCAATTGTTATTTTACCTCCGGCGATACGAACATCATCTACTATATGACCTTCGATTGATACTTCCCCTCCGGCCCCAGTAAGGTCTCCATGAATACTGTCTTTAATAATCAGATTTCCTCCTGCGATTACGAGGTCACCTTTCACCGCAGCGTTTACTTCGATTTTTTCACCAGCGAGATAGATATCATCAGGTTGTACTTTATCGATTAAAATTTCATTTCTTTCCTCAGACTGACCAAACGTCAGAACAGAAAAGAGGGCAAGAATTAAAGTTGTTACGTTTTTCATTAGTGCTATATTTTTAATTTTGCACTAAAGCTACTGATAGTCAGATGTTTAAGCAATGATATTCGTCATTCCACACACATTATGCTTCCCTCCTAACCTCTATCGCTCTGCGAGCTATGGAGGACATGTTAGTCGGTCGGTTAATAAGTGCCTGGTCCTCGGAAGATTTAGCGAAGGTCGATTTATTCATTGCTTGTTTATTTTTTTTAAAAGGAATTCATAACCTCTTTTCTTTAAGGTTTGTCTGAAGCCTAACCTCGATCCTCGGTTTTAAAATCTTAGAAGAGAGAAATATTTTGAGCATAAATCAAAGAAATCTAAAATACATTAGGAATTATGCAAAGAAAAGTGTATTATATAGAAACAAATTATAAATAAAATAAATATATGAGGCAACTTAAGATCACTAAACAAATTACAAACAGAGATACCAAATCCTTAGATAAATACTTTCAAGAAATATCGAAAATCGATATGATTACCGCAGAGGAAGAAGTAGAACTGGCCAGAAGAATACGAGAAGGTGATCAGATTGCCCTACATAAATTAATAAATGCCAATTTACGTTTTGTGGTTTCTGCTGCAAAACAATATCAAGGAAGCGGTTTACGACTTTCCGATCTGATCAACGAAGGAAATATCGGATTGGTCAAAGCAGCCAAGCGTTTTGACGAAACCCGAGGGTTTAAATTCATCTCCTATGCCGTTTGGTGGATCCGTCAATCTATGTTGCAGGCCATGTCCGAACAATCGCGTATGGTACGACTTCCCCTAAACAAGATTGGTGAAATTAGCAAAATAAAGAAGGTATACTCCTCTTTGGAGCAAGCCTATCAAAGGCCCCCAAGTGCCGTCGAAATTGCCCGCGAACTTGATATGAGTGCCGCACAGGTTAAACTCGCTATTAAAAATTCAGGAAAGCATTTGTCTATGGATGCTCCTTTTCAAGAAGGGGAATCATCTAATTTATACCATGTAATACAATCAAAAGAAGCAACCAGTCCTGATGCTAAAATGATGAAAGACTCCCTTAGTACCGATATTGATCAGGTGCTAAAAACACTTCCAAATAGGGAAAGTGAAATCATTCGGCTTTACTATGGCATAGGGGAACGAACCCCAAAGAGCCTGAGTGAAATTGGCGAAATCTTTGATATAACCAGGGAACGTGTTCGGCAAATTAGGGAAAAAGCAATCAGGCTCCTACGAAATAGATCACGGAACGAAGTTTTAAAAGCATATTTGTAAAATATGTCAAATAAAAATGCCGACTTTAATACGTCGGCATTTTCTTTATGCGTCAAACCTAAGAACTTAATCGTTTCGAAATTCAATACGCTTTCTATATTTTACGTTTTTGACCAATATGTGCCCATAATCTTATCCCAGAATGTAAAATACAATCCGTAGTTCTTTTTAGATGTAAGATGATGATAATCATGAGCCTCAGGGGTATTCGAATATTTTAGTCGGTTTAGCCCCGGAAAAGGAAAGCCTAAATGAATAATAACATTGTAAACGGTTAGAAACGTGATAAATAACAACAATGCCAAATGATGAAACGGCAGTATAAAAAGGATAATAGGAATTATCCCAAGGGAAATAAACGCTTCTAAAGGATGAAATGCAAACGAAGCCCAAGGCGTAGGATTTGTAAAACTATGATGTACCTTATGTATATGCTTAAAAACCAGGGAATGGTGTATTAATCGATGTGTCCAGTAAAAATAGGTGTCGTGCATTACAATCATCAAAAAAACACTTAGTATAAAATAGGGCATTCCATAATCACTTATAGCGGTATATAATTTGGTGTTTCCGTTTTCGATCCAATATAAAAACAACCAAATACCGCTCCCATATATCACAAAGGTTAGTAGGGAAAAAAAGATTTCTTTTTTAATTTGACGCTGCTCCGGAAACTCTTTTTGAATCTTAGCGCTTGAGAATTTTGTCTTTTTCCATACATATAAGACGTAAAAAAACAGTCCGGCGATCACTATATACCGAAGCATAAACAAGAGGGTACCTAAAATCCAAAGTTCAGTGTTTGACAGGTAATTCATTGTTCCTATTTAATTGGGCGTATAGCTAGGGCAGCCTTCAGACTTCAATACCTCAAGATTTTTGTCAAAAGAACCATCCAATACATTCCCTGTTTTTTTGTGGCAGAATGGACAGGCATTCATATCCCCATCGGTGTCGATATACAATCCTTTTATGCCTGCGCTGAAACATCCTTGTCGCCGTTGGTAATACCCATGGTAGGTTACTATCGGATATGTTTTATAGTCTGGATGAAAATTCATTTCCAGAAAGAAATCCTCCAGTATTTTTAAGTGGTCCAGGCTTAACAAAACATCTTTATTGGTGTAATGCCCTACTGCCTTTGGCTCCAGTATCTGCACAAATGAAACCTTAAGTTGTTTTGCCAATTCCATATAGGACATTAGGTTCTCTTTAGAAATAAACGCCCTCGTAGCACAAAGTGATAAAGCGGTCACCAATTCATTATTATTTCCATTATTCACGGCCTCCTCTACCCAATAATAGGCATCTTTAAATTGTCTGAAAGTATTGTGTTCTTCTGGAATAAAGTGATCTAAACTTATTACAACACCTGTTAATCCGGCATTTTTTAATCGTCTGGCATTGTTATTCGTTAATTTAAAACCCGATGTCAACACCCAAAAATCGGTCGATTTGTTTGCTTGCTCCAACACATTGATCAGGGTGTCCATTTTCAGCAGGGGTTCCCCACCGGATAAATGAATCTGACTTACCCCTCTCGCTTGGATCTTACGCACAATTTCTTTGAGTTCAACATCTGCCAGAACCTCTTTCTTATTTAAACTTTCCCATTCAAAGCAATGTTCACATTGTAAAGCACATTTTTTGGTAATGGCCAAGAACACAGTGTTAAATCTATTTGCCCCTCCACCCCTTACAGGCATATAATCATTCAGTTGGGAAGCAATAAACTGCTTATAGACCCTACTGTTCCAGCCAGGGGTATACAAGCCCATATAATACTTGCCGCCGGCATAGACCATTTTTTGAAGCTTGTTATTCCCTAAAAACCGCTTTCTTAATCGCACCAAATAGTGTAACGATTTGATCCATAGCAAGGGATTGGTATAGCAGGTCATCGCAATTCCCAAAAGACTTAATTTTAGCTTGAAATGAATCAATTTCATCCTGAATCCGGAGACAATACATTGCTTTTTCCCCCTATCGCCAATTCCGGAAGCCTTAACAGTGTCATGAACGGTTTTCTCTTGTAGTTCAACGATCATGGTGTTATACTATTTAGTGTTCAAGACTACATCAAAATGATTTTCAAAATCCATCAAGGTTTCATATTCATATTTTGAAAAATCGGTAAATGTCCCAGCCGATCTGAATAGCTTCAGCTCTCGAAAATCCGGGTCACCTTGATAGTCCCTTATATAGTTATAATACCCCCTATTCTTTAAAAAGTAGCTTCTTTCGATATCTTGATCAGGTTCGCTGGTTTTGAAATTGACCCATACCTTATCTCCAATATTTGGTTGAACAAAATAGCGCTGATCTTCGGATGCCAGTAATTGGGTAACATTTTCATTATTTTCGTCTAGCGCTTGATAGGGATTGATATACTTCACATCCAAGGTAACATTTTCAGTGAAATCAATGCCCGCATAATCCACTTCCCAAAACATAAAACCAGTTTCTAATTTTAATACCACTTCCCCCCCTACTGCCTTGCTTAAATCTAACGGAACGGCAATATTTCTGAATGCCATGGGTCCAACGGTATTTATTCTATCCACTAATTCCCAACCCGTCGACGTTTTTATATATATGGATAAGGGAATGTTTTGTTCATTCATCCATTTTGCACTTTTTTCTTTAGACACTTTCTGTTGGTCTTTTTGGAATTGTGGATAGTAAGTTCCGAACTTTTCATTGAATCTTCCAAAAGCATAATCCAACCACATTGAATTTTTAACGGTTAAAAACAATTTCGCTTTACTTATTTGTTTAGGTGCTTTAAATGTCATTTCAATATTCCGTATACTGCTCGAGTCGTTTGTATCGGTATTGAATAAATAAGAATCGTTGTCTTGGGTCATGACCGGACCATTTTCCATTTTTAAATTATCTACCATTACCGTCTTGGGAGAAATAATTTCTGAAAATGTATGTGGATTCCCATTTTTGTCCAATAGAACATCGACATTTTTTGGATGATCAACCTCTAACAGTTGCACAAAATCGGTGAATTGAATTTCTTTTAATTCATTGGTAATCAATATACTATAGTCACTATTATTTTCATTCAAAGAAGGCAATTGCAAATAATCGTCACGTTGTTGATTTGCGGTTAAAACTCCTGGATAGAGCTCACCTGTGAAAATAAATTCGTCACCATCTTTGACATAGATAAACGGACAAGAGCTTTTTGTGGCAAGAATGATTATAAAAATGCCGGCAATCACCCCAATAGTGCCCATCACGACATTTACTACGGAGCGACCCGTATTTTTATCATTTACGGATATTGAACTTATTTCTGAAAAAGGGATTGTAACTTGTGCCCCATAGTCAGGTGTATTGGTTCGATTTATATAAAAATGAACTTCATTTAAAGGCGATTGCTTACGTGTATACCTGTGAACCCGCTTAGAATCCCTTGGTTTAAGAGGTGTATGGGTTGATTCGATCTTTTGGGCAGTACCTGATATGGTCTGGTTGTCTTCGTTTAGAACAAGGTTATTCAAGTGCCATGTATTAAGACCGGAATGCATTACGGCATATTGTTGCGACTTATTGAATTCCTCGATTTGGCCGTACATAGTTTCAGAACTGGTCGTCACATTTCGTACATTATAATAAGAACAACCTACATTAAGGTTTAAAAATGCCAGCGTTAAAAGCATGGATAAAAAAGACGTAAACCTTTTGTTTTTACCGAAAAACGATAACGGATAGTTTTTTTGTTTGGATAAAGACTTCATAATAAGGTATTTAGGTTAATAAAGCCTTGTGCTACATCACTAGTGGAGGAGAAAAATGTATGTAATGGTATAAATAAGAAAAGTAACCTATTCATTACCAGGCACACTAAAGATAAATAAATATTAAACACCTTTGGATTTTATTTTTGCACCAGATTTACCCCCAAATCAACTTTTTGAACGAGGAAACTGTCAAGACACATATTACAAGCCTAGGTGAGTATTTAAGGTATATTCAATACTTTTTTAAATGTGTTCATTTATCTAAGGGTTTGCCTACTCCTATCGCTTTAGCTTCCAAAGGCAGGCGATTTCAGGGTATGGTCTTTAAACGACAGAATAGGAAATTTAGTACTGTTTTACCGGATGCGTAATTGCCTTTAATTTTTTTGAATTAAAATATTATCAGAATCAATACTATAATATTAGTTTTCGAGTTACTATAAAAGTGAACTGATATGATTTAGCTTTTAATGCACTTATAGTATGTCATGCCCTTAATTATTACCTCATCTGACAACTAAATTGCGTTTTATGGTATTTTGTGTAATTGAAAGTGGTTTTTATTGTCTGTTTCAATACGCTATACTGGTAGGTCAATCAAAAGATTTTTATGATTTAGATAACGTAAAAAAAATATATATAAATGAGCGAAAAAATAGTTGTAAATTTTACCCCTACGGGCATGATCCCAACGAAAAAAATGACGCCTTATGTGCCTTTAAGTGTCCAAGAAATCGTAGAAGATGTCCGTCTCGCGACAGAAATTGGCATTACGATGGTCCATTTACATGCCATAGATCCTGAAACGCATGAACCATCTTACAAGAAAGAAATTTATGCTGAGATTATTGAGGGGATTCGTAAATATGCTCCGGAATTAGTCATTTGTACTTCTTTAAGCGGAAGAAATTTCAGTCAATTAGAACAAAGATCGGACCCTTTAAACTTAACGGGGCATTTAAAACCTGACATGGGAAGTTTGACCTTAAGTTCCTTAAATTTCAATAATGTAGCAAGTATTAATTCACCTAAAATGATTCAAGACTTGGCGGCTATTATGAAAAAGAAGGGTATTGTTCCCGAGTTGGAAGCATTTGATGTCGGAATGATCAATTATGCCAAATATTTAGAGCGAAAGAATTTAATAGAACCTCCTTATTATTTTAACCTACTATTAGGAAATATCGCTTGTGCCCAAGCTGACATTTTACACGCAGGAATTATGATAGGCGATGTTCCGGAGAATTCTATTTGGAGTTTAGCGGGTATCGGAACTAACCAATTAAAAATGAACTCACTCGCAATTGCCTTTGGCGGGGGTGTTCGAGTTGGTATTGAAGATAATATTTGGTATGATAATGAACGGACGCGACTGGCAACCAATTCAGATTTATTAAAACGTGTGCATAGGATAGCGAAAGCAAATGAAAGGGAGATAATGACCTCTATAGAATTCAGGAAGAAAATGAATTTACAACCGGGACATGGAAAATATGGTAGAAAAGGTTAATCTTGATAGCGTTATTAAAAATATTCGCTAGTTATATTTAGAGATCAACAGCATGAAAAAAATGCATCTATTGGGCACTTCAAAGGAGGCCGTTGCCATTAC
This sequence comes from Maribacter arenosus, assembly GCF_014610845.1. Lineage (GTDB taxonomy): Bacteria > Bacteroidota > Bacteroidia > Flavobacteriales > Flavobacteriaceae > Maribacter_A > Maribacter_A arenosus. The sequence continues at coordinate 515,026 of NZ_JABTCG010000001.1, forward strand.
TTTTGATATCATGAAGGAGATATTTGGTGCAACCCAGTATTTATTATATCCTAATATGGAAGAGCTATCAATTCCTTTAATGCCGATTAAAACCTTGGATTATAAAATTATGCCGGTGGGAACTGTACCGAAATCTTCACAAAAAGTATTTATTGCTACACCTGGGCCAAAAAATAAAGCAGCTATTTTTAATGATTTTTATCAGAAACATAGCATTGACAAAAATAGGTATCTTCAAGTTATTCACCCTTCGGCCTATATTGCTACGTCTTCTCTTATTGAAAAAGGAGTGTTGGTCGAACCCCATGTAGTAATAAGTTCTCAATCAAGAATTGGGTTTGGCGTCTTCATAAAGAGAGGGAGTCTAATTGGTCATCACAATGTTATTGGTGCATTTACCGACATCAACCCTGGAGTTGTACTTTCTGGAAACATTACCATTGGTGAAGAATGTGTAATAGGCTCTGGTGCTGTCGTCAAAGATAACATTAGTATTGGTGCAAATACCATTATTGGGATAGGAAGCGTGGTTACAAAAGATATTCCTGCCAACTCAGTGGCATTTGGTAATCCATGCAAAGTAGCAAGGGAAAACATATAATATAAACTAGAACCCCACAAAGTCTCAACAGGGTTATTTAAGGTAAACCCTTCCCAGATAAAAAATACGTAGAATTAAAGGTCAATCTACGCCAAAAGCTTAAAAGGTGAATATATCGATCAATTCTAAAGTATTGTGCAAAGTATTTTTTCCTTTTACGAAATCCCGTTTGTTTTTACATTTTTATCGATTTGACGGACAAGCCCTCTTAAAAAATGTCCAGGGCCAATTTCCGTAAATTCAGTTGCTCCGTCCTCTATCATGTGCAGAATTGTATGTCGCCACATTACGGGATGCGTCAATTGATCGATCAAATTTTTCTTGATTAATTCTATATTGTCAGTCGGGCGACCTGCGACATTCTGATAAACAGGGCAAATCGGCTTTTTGAATTCCGTTTCTCCTATGGCTTCCCTAAATTCTTCAACAATCGGCTCCATAAATGGCGAATGAAAAGCACCGCTTACCTTTAAATTTACTATGCCCTTAGCTCCTGGCCTTAGTTTATCACATGCTTCTTTGAGCGCTTTCTTTTCCCCTGAAATAACAACTTGATGCAGCGCATTATAATTCGCAGGGACCACTATTCCATCTATCTGTTTACAGATATCCTTAACGATTACATCATATAATCCGACCACGACGGCCATCCCTGTATTCTCGCTATCACAAACCTTTTGCATGGCTGCAGCCCGCTTTGAGATAAGTATTAGTGCAGATTCAAAATCTAAAGACCCAACGGCAGCTAAAGCGGATATCTCACCCAAAGAGTGGCCGGCAACCATATCGGGCTTAAAATCAATGCCAAGGGTTTTTGTCAGAATAAATGAATGTAAAAAAATTGCCGGTTGGGCAAACTTGGTTTGTTTTAAGTCTTCAGTAGATCCTTCGAACATGACGTCAGTAATTGAAAACCCTAAAATAGCATTGGCTTTTTTAAAATACTCTTGAGCCAATTTGGATTTTTCAAACAACTCTTTTCCCATACCGGGAAATTGAGTGCCTTGACCAGGAAATACGTATGCATGCATAAAAATAACGGATTGTTTGGCTTATTACTAAATCAATTATTATTAGAAAACGAAACTTTTACAGGATAAGTGTCTTTTTGCAAACTAAAACCTTCACATTCCTATAAATACTTGATGCAATAATCATAGTACATTCCACTTAACAACATAGTATAAATATATACTTTAGTACAGAATTAATATGCAATTCTTTTAAATTTCCAATTAGGCAAGACAATTTATTGCGTGTACCGCCCTTATTTACTGTCGTTTAGAATTAATTTTTTTGTCTTAGGGTTGACCTTAAAAAGAGATGGAATTCCCATTCCCCAACCATATAGGGAATTTAAACCAGATACCTGAATTCTTCACCCCTTATTGCCCCAAGTGGTGCATTTCCTTCCCAAAAGTTATTGGTTTGGTTGATCAGGTTTGGGCAAATATTGGTATATTTAAATACTAGAAGCGTCCATTGCCTAATTTTTATTAGTTTGAAACTTTAAACAGCTATATCATGAACAGATTAAAAGAATTTAAATATTTTACCCTACTAATACTCCTTTTCTGTTTCGTCTCAGCGGGATCGTTAAGCTCATGTAGGGAACAGAAAAAAGAAGAAAATACCGAACAGCAAGCAGAGCATCCTGAAAGTGAAGAACACCCTACAGAAGATGGGGATGCGGGTGAAGAACATCCTGAGGGAGGGGAACATCCTGAAGGTGAAGAACATCCGACTGATTCTATATCAGGGTAGTGTCGCCAAATTTTTAGAGGTATCCGGTTCAGGTTTTCTTCTGAATGAAAAAAATGTTTTTGGAAAAACAGGAGTACCACCTTCTTCCATTACAGGGTATGCGAGAAAATTGATCGGCCCGGACTTCGGTCCGGGTTCAATTTGAAGATCTCTTCCTCGACTGAATTCTATTCGATTTGCTGGATGCCTTCCGAAGTAATAAGTTGCGAGTGCTGTGTATTTATTCGCTTCACTAATATCAACAGGCCACCATTTACCTTCCGCATAAAATTCTGCCCAACAATGATAGCCATCAATGCCCCCTTCGTCCCGCTCTGATGGGATGGAAGCCCCTACGGCAAATCGTGAAGGGATGCCCTTAGATCTGGCTAGCGATATGAATAAGGAATGGAATTCCGTGCAATTACCCGTAAGCGCGTCGCAGGCATACACTGCATCACCCGTGCCGTACTTCCCCGCCTTGATATAACGCATATTATCTATTACATAATCATACAAAGCCCTAGCCTGCATTAGAGTTCCTTCGCTGTGTTTATTCCCAATAATTGAATCTGCGAGCGATTGAAATCGGTCACCGACCGGCATCAACAAACTGGCATCCAAATATTTTGAAGGGGACGAATTTTCTTCATAGGGTTTCTTCTCCTGTCGCTCCACATCGTAAACGAGTACCACTTTCATCCCACTATGTTCCGGAGTGAGTTCCATATATAAAATGGCATTGCCATTTGTCTTTTCTTCCAACATTCGATGTTCCGCAGGAGCTGTTAATGATGTTAGTACAACTGTTTGAAAGCGATCGCTCTGTGGAATGGGAATCCATAGTTGCGCCGATTCCTTCATTTTTGGTATGGTAACCTCGTAATGAAATTCGAAACTGTCCTCTCCTTCGATAACGCCGAGCAAATCGGATGAAGCGTTTTGGATGGGCATTCGATACCAAGTCTTGTCCTTACGTTGCTTCCAGGTATAAAAAGGTTTGCCATTGAGCTTGTGCAAGGTCGTTTCGGTAACTTTCATACTCCCCGGATCGCCTTCCAAGAAAAAATCCACATCATATACATCCCCACTAATATCGGCGAGATCAACACAGGCAAAATGCCGTTGAGGCCCTAAATTTGAAAGGTATTCGGTGTGTACGCGTACCAATTGTAGGCGCAGGTCTTTTCCATCTGAAGTCATGTTGAAATACCCACCCCCTTCTTCCACCTTTTTGGCAATATTGGCTTTAATGCCCTCCTCTATATCGGAGGTAACTACTTTGGGGATGTTCTTATCTAAGAGCGTTTCTTCTTCTTTTTTTTGATTTGTCCCTGAATTGCATGCCATAAAAAATAGAAGTAAGAATAGATAAATAATCCGTGGGTCCTTCATTTTAAAATCAGATTAAGTTTTGTATGAATTTACAATATTTCCTTGGGTTTCGGAATACCCCCCAATTAATCCCTGGGAATCTCGATGTGGATAAGGTGCCTGAATTTTCAGGATTCATTTCCAATAATCATCTGAAACACCAAAATATCCAATAATCCGTGCGTGATAATTATAAGCATTGAACCAGCCCTCAGCGATTCCTGGGCTTCCAATCTATTCCTTTACGAACACCATACAATGTTGCCAAGGGAGATTGTTGATATTCCCTTGCAATTTCATGCCTGCCGTCTGCATCTCCTTTACGGCTTGGGCTTTGGTCATTTTATGAAGTCTTTTAATTGGGACGCTATCATCTTCCCCACGGTATTCGATAAGGAAAAGTTTTCCATTTGGCCGAAGGGCCTTTTTTATGGAAGCTATCATTTCAAAGGGATACGCAAACTCATGGTATACATCGACCATCAATACCTTGTCAATCGAATTTTCAGGTAGATTCACATTTTTTTCACTTCCTCTGATAAGCGCTATATTTTTATGCTTTGCGTTTTGCATTTTATTCCGCAATGCTGCCAACATTTCATCTTGAATATCTACAGCATAAATTAGACCTTCGCCAGCCAAGGGCGCCATCTTGAATACATGGTACCCTGATCCAGCACCAATGTCAGCTATGGTCTCACCAGCCTGAATATCCATATTACGGAGTAGTTTAGCAGTGTTTTCCTCGGCTTCGCGTTCGGTACGTTCGAGCCAGTCTATTCCTTGGAAACCCATTACATGGGCAATTTCACGTCCCATATACCATTTGCCTATGCCATTTAAATCGCCTTTTTCATAGGTATACTTCCCGTAGGAGGCTGACTCCTGTCCAGTGCATGGAAAGAGCGGGGTTAGCAATAGAAACAAAAATAGGAGACGCACCACTTTTTTGACACCTAACAAATGATTAAAACGATTAATAGCTATGAAGGATAAAATGCTTTTGTTCATTTTTTTTAATTGATGATAACAACATGACATCTTACTACCTGTTGTTCGTTTTTAAAAATCGATGACAATACCTAAACTAGGTATAATCTGGCCCCCATCATCTTCAATGGCCACAAGGCTTTGGGGTTGTATTACCATGCCCATATCATCTCGATTTAGGCCGAAATCGGTCGGACTTGGTGTGTTCTGCCCTAATATATTCTGTGCTTCTATAAACAATTCGAATGCAAACTTTTTAAAATTCCATTTTTTATCCAGTCTTACATCCAATTGACTGAAAATAGCTAATTTTTCCTCTCCCAATCTAGCATAATCTAAAACGACTTCAGGATAGTTGGCCAATGTGGCATCCAAATCCGTTGGGACGAAAGGGGTGCGGCCTGCAAAACGGTATCTTGAACTTAATTCCCAATTGCGCTTCAACTTGTAGCCCCCAACAAATGAAATCAAATGCCTACTATCCCAAACTGAAGGTAAATACCCATCAGTATCAAAACCGGTAAACTCGCTATAAAACCAAGTGTACGAGAAAATACCATAGAAATTGTTCGATAGTTTTTGTTGAAACTGTAGCTCTGTGCCATAACTACGGCCCTTGCCCACCGTCTCAATAGGTTCACTGCCCAATACTTCGAATCCGCCCCCTTTGTTCGCCAAAGAGACACCATCGCGCACAGAAACTGGATAATCCTCATAACGCTTATAGAACCCTTCAAATGAAATATTGCTCGATGGGGTAAAAAAGTGTTGAAACCCTAACACTACATGTTCACTTTGGGTGTAATCGACATTCTGGTTGATAAGTTCATTATTTGTATCCCTAAACCCTAAAATGGTATAAGGAGGCAATTTGAAATAACGCCCAATGGAGCCGTTCAATCGCCAATCAGGGGCGAATTCATAGGAGGCCGAAAAACGTGGTGAAAAAGTATTTAATAGGCTCCTATTTTCGGTGAAACTATCATCGTCCATTCTAAATCCCAAGGAAACATCCAGCGTATTATCAAAAAATGACCGCGTTGCATTGGTAAACAATCCATATTTTATAAAATCGATAGCCGTATCAAAAGTCAAGTTGTTACGTACATCGATGGTTGTATTGGTATAATCGGAATGTTGCACATTGAAACCTGACGTCAACTTCCAATCTTCAAAAAACTGTGTCAACTCGTAACGCAGTTTGGTTTCTGATTCACGGGCGTCGTTATTAAAAATAATGCCTTGTTCGTTCTCAGGGTCCGCATAACGGGTAAAATCATTGTTTAGGGTGTTGTTGCTCAAGGTGGTCTGCATAAAACCATTTCCATTTTTAAAACGATTGCGCCAGCTTACGCCCATAGTGTTGGTTCGTTGTATTATAAATGGTCCCTGTTCTACTTGTGCCTGTTGTTCGGGGTCAAAATCTTCCGGCGGATTTATCGAGAAATCATCGATAGAACCCAAACCCAAAAGGGTAATACTATTAAATTCGTTGATCTCATGGTTAATTTTATACTGGTAATCCCAATAGTCTGGCCTTATGGGCAGACCAATGGCCTGAAACAGAAATTGGAGGTAACTGCGGCGTACCGAAGCCAAAAATGTAGTTGTTGACTCCTCTCCCCCATTTTTGAACAAAGGCCCCTCAAGGGTCAAAGCGGCTTCACTGGCACTTACTCTAAAGTTTCCGTTAAAGTTTCGGGAGTTTCCATTGCGCTGCTGAAATTGTAATACTCCGGATAGCGGATTGTCATAACGAGCATTGAAAGCAGAAGTTGATAAAGTTACATTGTCTATAAACGATACATTGATGAGTCCAACGGGACCACCAGCGCTACCTTGGGTACTAAAATGATTGATATTCGGAATTTCCATTCCGTCTAAATAGTATACCGTTTCATTCGGCGCCCCACCTCTAATAATTAGGTCATTTCGAAATCCTCCTATAGAGGGTGAAACCCCTGGAAGAGTCTGTGCCACTTGAACTACATCATTATTACTGCCTGGGTATGTAGCGATTTCCACGGCTGAGAGGGTTTGAGTGGAGAGCGGGGTTTCTTTAGGACGCGTGATAATAGTAGCGTTTGAAACTACGACTTCATCGAGCTCTTGGGTAGCTTCTTGAAGTTTGAAATTATAAGTCGGCGTGCCCTTTGAACGGACAATAATGTTATATTTTGTTTGGGGTTCGTACCCCAAATAATTCACGATAAGATTAAATGAACCCGGGACGACCCCAGAAATCTTATAGTTACCTTCAAAATCGGACTGAGCGCCTAGTTGGGTTCCTTCTAAAAAAACGGAAGCCCCAAATAGCGGTTCTCCGAACTCATCCAATACTTTTCCATAGATGGTCGTGGTCACTTGAGCAGCAAGAATATTTGCGGTCAGGATCAAAATTAGGCAAAATAAAGCCTTTCTTATTTTGAAATTCATTTTGTTTAAGTATATTACACAAATATGAAACAAATATTTAGACTGGTTAGCGCTGAAACCTATAAAAAGGTGTTAAAAATCAAGGAATTTAAAAACGATTTGAAAGTGATCTTTGGATGCCACTGGGAATAATAATGTATCCTTAACTTGATGATCCCTTGTTATTATACGAGATTGAATCATTATCCTTTATTTGAACACATTTCCCAAAATTTAAAACCATCGCAAATTCATGAGTCTACCCACATTATTGACATTTTTCTCTGGATTTTCATTTCTGTTTTTCGGGGCAGCCAGTTTATACACTTCTGAAATGAAATCTGAGTTTATAAGATATGGCCTTGAAAATTCAAGAATTGCGGTTGGGGCCCTTCAATTTCTGGGAGCAATGGGTTTGTTATTAGGCTATGTATATTCCCCCCTAGTTCAATCTTTGGCCGCATTGGGACTTTCCATTTTAATGCTTTTAGGATTTTTAGTCCGATTAAGAATCAGGGATTCCTTCATTCAATCGGCACCTTCGCTGATTTATGCGGTTCTTAATGCAATCTTGTTTATTATGCTCTTGGAGAAGTCTTAACTTCACCTATTTTAAACGCCAAAAGCAATGTACAAGCACATGATTAAAAACAAGAAGGCCGGAAAGGACTTTTTTAATGGATCTTTAATTTTCAAATGCATTGCAATGGAGCCTAGTAGTAATAAGGCAAGACCCAATGCCGAAGGCTGTTTAAGGACGGGGTACCAAATAGCAGCCAAAAGACCTAAGGCCAATATTACTTTTAAAGTGCCGATAACGTAGCACATCCAAACAGGAAGGCCATACACTTTAAACTCCTCGATGATTGTAGTGGCTCCCCCTCCGCGCCATTGCGTGGGCTTTTTATTTTGGATAAGCCATACATTGAGAATGCTTATGGCCACGATACATTGCAAAGCAATTGTGAAATAGTTCATGTCTTGGTTCTTTTAGGTTAATAATTGTTTATTCTTTAAATTCATTTATCCTGTGCTACTCCAAATATATACTTTCGATTTCCAGTGAAAAGGACTCTTTGGTTTTATTACCAATCAATATCGCAATTTCCTCAATCTTATCACTAGAAAAATTAGGTTTGTTTAATGAATACCCCCTAAAACTTGGATAAAACGTAGCTAAGGGCAATTTTATCGTCTCCCATCCTCCTGAGGTTTTAAAAGTTGTAATATACGAGTAGCGTTGTGAACGATCCTCTTTAATCCGAAATTGATACGACTTTCCGTCACCCTTTATCCTTAGTGTAACAAATAGGTATTTGGAAACACCCTTGGTGCTAAACCCATAACGTACGGATGAAAATCCGCCATTGTTTTCCGTGCGCACTGTTCCGGTATAAAGGGCATTGCCTAAATCGGTGCTAGTGAAGGTTCCTTGGGATAGCCCTCCCATAACACCATCGTCCACAACATACCATTCAGAGATGTCTCCTTTATTCTTAAAATCGGCAATAAGTAATGTATTGTCTTGGTCCATAATGAAAATAAACAATAAAAGGACTACCACTTTCATGTAATTGTTTAAATATATTTTACAAATATTAAACAATAATAACAAATACTTAACAGAACATAAAAAATTTAACGGTATTTTAGGTCATGTTTTTAATTCTAATCATCTAAAAATGAAAATTCTTCTCACATTTATTCTTACTGTTTTATTGAACTATATCACCACGGCACAAACGATATCAAAGAGTCAGGAAATGGTTCTGATGAGTGATACCTACCAAAAGGCTTATAAATTAGGATCTGTTTATTATAAAACAGGAACAAACACTCCATTTACAGGCATTCTCTACGGTACATATGATAATGGAAATTATCAGACGATGCAAGAGTATGTAGATGGTATTGGTAATGGTAAGTGGGTCGATTTCAATCCTGAAGGCATAAAAGAATGTGAAGGCACCTACAAGGAAAACCGCGTAGAAGGGCCTGTAACGTTTTATTATGAAAACGGTCTTGTAAAATCCAAAGGTCAATACCTACATTGGAAAAGACCCATTGGAGAATGGAAGTATTACGATTTGAAAGGAAATCTCGTGCATACAATGACCTACACGCGATAGTTATGCATAGAGCTTCGCCAATTAGCTGTTTTAATTAACGAATATTCCAACTTCAGTCTTTGATAAAATATGTCCTAGTCATGCTTGAGCATTTGTAAATCAAAACCTCAAAGCAACAAAAGACATCGGGGGCTAATATTATTGGGCAAAAAAAAAGGCGGAAAGTTACATTTCCGCCTTTTTTATGTTTAATTTAATTTTTGTTCTATGGTTCAACGACCGTAAGTTCAAAATTCTTCACGGTTTTATTGGCTACCATAATTTCAATATCCTCAATAGCCTGCATTTCATAGCCTTCCTTTTCAACTTCCACGCGATAGTAACCTGCATCGAGCCCCATGATCATATATCCTCCGTCAACATCTGTAAACGTCGTGGTACTCAAGATGTCATCGGCATAAATAGCTACCTGCGCACCTTCTACGCCAACAACTACATCTTCCACGCTCTCTGTCACTAGGCCCATTAGGGTGCCCGTAGTAGATTTATTACAGGCCTTTATGACCGGTTTAAAGTTGAAGCCTGAAATCGCGTCCCTATTTCCCTTGGCCACGAAGGATTTGCTTACGTCAAAATCAAGTAATAATTCAGCTGTCAGACCTCCATTTACGATAAGTCCTGGTTTAATAAATATTTTGATTCCCGTTTGTTCGCCGCTAGGAACTTTTAAGTCGAATGTTGCACCATTTGTAAGAACGATATTGACACCTTTTACATAAACCCGGATAAGATCATAAGTGCCCACGGGAACTTCCGTGTTCAATAAAGTCTCCGTAACCCCATTTGTAAGTTCTAAAAGGTTTACCTGTATTTCTTCTTCCATTAACACTATGAAAGGGCTGGTTTCCCCTTCCTCCATAGCTTCCATGTCGGACTCAAGGGCATCTTTTTTATAACGAGCTTCGATTTTAAAAATAGTCACGTTGGCCTCGGCCACCAGGTCGTGTGGAAAAGGTGCATCCGTTAATTGAACGACAAGTTTTCCTGTTTGATTACCTAAATCATTTTCATCGGAACAACTAAAGACAAGTGCCAAGGTGGTAAGTAACAAAACAAATAAGGATCTGGTTTTCATTATTTTTAATTTAATTATTAGTATTAACTAGGTTTCTCAACTTTTTAAAATAAGGTGTAGTTTGTTAACAACCCAAAATGTCCAAACCCTACCTATAAATCTTTTTTTTATTGTTTTTTCGGTGAACTACACCTTTTAAGCAGATTAGATAGTTTGATTGACTCGTGTAGGATTTCAGAAATTCAGTTAACAAGGAAGTCCGAAGAAAGGATGCTTTATCAAAGTAATATTTGTCCTAAGTGATTATTGCATCAAGTTCCGCTTTTTGAACTTTCAAAATAAATGATACTTTTGAAAAAACTTTTAATATGAAAAACAAAGCTGTCTCTTTATCCCTATTTCTTATTTCTTTTTCATTCCTCTTTTTTGTTTCGTGCAAAGACAATAAAGCTGGGAACAAGTCAGAATCCCATACCGAACTACACGCATCGGCATCATATCAATGTCCCATGGACTGCGAGGATGGTAAAACCTATAAGGAGGCTGGTACTTGTCCCGTTTGTAAAATGGACTTAAAAGCTGTTGGGGGATTAAAAATGAAGAGCTGCGCAATGCACGAAGGTGGCGAATGTAGCTGTGAAGGAGATAAATGTAAATGTGAGAATTGCAAGGAACACGCAAAAGCAAAGGTCTGCGCAATGCACGAAGGTGGCGAGTGTAGCTGCGAGGGTAACGATTGTAAATGCGAAAATTGCCCAGTACATTCGTAGCTTATTGCTTATGCTGGAGCACGAATGAAAAGAGGCTGGCCTTTAAAGCCAGCCTCTTTCTTTATTACGTATAAACTTTAAATTCCGTAACTGTCTTACTCTTTATTTTCGTAACCCCGTCCCGGTGTATAGGGAGCTCCCGATTTTATTAATCGATCCTCCAACTGCTTAACGTCAACATTGAAAATAGTTTCCACCTCTTTTTTAATGTTATCGATCTCGGCCCTGGCAATGACATAATTGTCTTTATGGGTTTTAGTCGGTGCCGAAGTGGAATATTTTTGCTCATAGCCCATAATTCCAATTCTATTTGAAGTGGTTTGCGGTTGAGGTATATCCAACTCAAATTTAACAGGATCCCCATATAGCGTAGTATTTATTTCCTTCATTTTATTTTCAATATCCAAAACCGATTTGGCAAGGGTTCCATAAGGCTGTTCGGAACGTTTTATGGCCGCTTTAATATATTTGAGTTTATCCTTGCTTTCTTTTATAATTCTTTCACATACCTGTAAATCGGCTTGTAATCGGGCAACATCACGTTGAAAAGCGACTTTGGCATTCCTGTCCTCTGCGGGCAAGGTGGTATTCTCCAAGGCTTTAACCTCAAATTCCACTGGTTTGGCCAAATCGGTCAGGATTCCGTTCTCAACCAATTGCATGGTTATGGCATAGGTTCCCGGGGCAACCAAGGTGCCTTCATCTTTACCCCTAAACGGGTTATAGAAGCTAGGCGTGCTCAAATCTATGGGGTCTTGGGGGGTAAATCGTAAATCCCAATGGAATCGATGTACCCCTTTGGCCGGTTTTTTGAATTCCTTTTTAACAACCATACCTTCTGCATTCGTTATGGTAAAAAGAAGCTGGGCCTCCTCCTCCTCTTTTTCAGCCTTGAGGGCCTCATAATTGGGATAATAGGTATCTTTTTTGTCCTTGATCAAATCTTCTTCCCGCTTGGTTCTTTTTTCCTTTAAGGTCTTATAATCTTCACCATAGTAATAGGTAATCATCGCTTCGGGCCCAAGATTAGGGGCACTATAGAAATTATCGCCTTGAAATGCCTTACCGGGCAATCCTAACGGACTGCTTTCTTCCCATAATAAGGCATCCCGCACAGGATAGATTGCTGCATTTTCCGTTGGAGCTACATTCTTAATGGTCCGTAGGGCCGAATAATCATCCAAAATATAAAAGCCTCTACCAAAGGTCCCTAGGACCAAATCATTCTCCCGCTCTTGGATGGCCATATCGCGGACGGCGATAGTAGGCAATCCGGCTCCAAGTTTTTTCCATCTTTGTCCCTTGTTTGGGGAAAAGAATGCCGCGAATTCCGTGCCGCAGAAAATCAAATTCCCATCAACGTGATCTTCCTCGATAGTATAGACACTTCCCCGTTCCGGTAGGTTGGAAGAAATACTTTTCCACGTATTACCCTTATCTGCGGAACTAAAGATATAAGGTTTGAAATCCCCATATTTATGATGGTTAAAAGCGACATATAACACATTGGCATTATGCCTTGAGAAATACACGCTATTGACATAGGATTGTTTAGGGGCGCCGGGAATCGCACTTACTTTTCTCCAGGTATTCCCACCATCCTCGGTAATTTGGACCAATCCGTCATCGGTGCCTACAGCGATTAGATTTTCATCGATAGGCGACTCCGATAAGGCTACGATACTTCCATAAAGAGAGGTGGAGCCATTTTTCGCCACGGCATCGATACTCACTACTCGATCATATACTTTCAATTTATTTCGGTCGATCTGTTGCGTAAGATCATCGCTGATTACCTTCCAACTATTGCCATAATCATCGGAACGGAAAAGTTTGTTCGCGGCAAAGTACAATCGGCCTGGGGCATGCCTGCTTACTGCCAAAGGGGCATCCCAATTAAAGCGATAGGCATCTTCACCTTTTCGTTCTTTGGGTTGGATACCTATTTTTTCACCGCTCTTTTTATCATATCGAACTAGAAAGCCATATTGCGATTGGGCATAAACGATATCTGGATTATTGGGGTCGACCTGGGATTCGAAGCCATCACCGCCATTGGTAATAAACCAATCGCTATTGGTAATACCATGGTTGGTAAGTACTCTTGAAGGTCCTCCAAGGCTGAAATTATCCTGGGTTCCCCCATATACATTGTAAAAGGGCGCATCATTATCCAAGGCTACCTTATAAAATTGTGTAACGGGAAGGTTCTTTTTGAAATCCCATGTCTTGGCGGCATCGAACGTTTCATAAATACCCCCATCACATCCAACCAACCAATGTTCGTTGTTGTTCGGATTGATCCACATGGAATGATTGTCAACATGTTTATAATCTTCCCCAACGTTTTTAAAGGTCTTACCCCCATCATGGCTAACCGACATCCAGGTATCCATTGAATATAAGGTGTTTTCATCAATGGGATCTGCAATGATTTCCTGATAGTAATTTCCACTGGTTGTATGGTCACCCCGCTTTTCCCAGCTCGCCCCCCTGTCTGTAGAAGCATATACTCCCCCTTTATTATCGGCAGCTTCGACAATGGCATAAAGGATCTCAGGGTTGGCCGGGGAAATGGTCAATCCTATTCTACCCAATTCTACGGTTGGTAGGCCGTTATTGATTTCTATCCATGTGGTTCCCCCATCGGTACTTTTATGCATTCCAGAACCTGGACCACCCCCTACGTAGGTATAAACGTGTCTTCTACGCTGAAAGGTCGATGCATAAAGGACATCCGGGTTTCTAGGATCCATGACAATGTCGTTTACCCCCGTATGCTCGTCTATAGCGAGTACCACTTCCCATGTTTTGCCGCCATCTAAAGTCCGGTACAAACCCCGTTCTCCACCTTTGCTCCATAGTGGTCCAATTGCCGCTACATAAACGGTATCCGAATTTTCAGGATGTACAATAATCTTTCCAATATGCTCCGATGTTTTCAAACCCATATTTTCCCAGCTTTTACCGCCATCCATCGATTTGTAGACGCCGTCTCCGTAGGCTACGGAGCGCTGGTTATTATTTTCACCGGTTCCTATCCAAATAATATTGGTATTCATAGGATCCATGGTGACACAACCTATCGAATAGGACCCTTCCTTATCGAACAAAGGAGAATAGGATACCCCGGAATTATCGGTTTTCCAAACACCACCTGAAGAAGTTGCCACATAATATTCGAACGGATTGTTGGGATTGACCGCTATATCGGAAATTCTACCAGACGTAATAGCCGGACCAATATTTCGCCATGCAAGTCCACTGATGGAAAGTTCGTCTAGCGGTTCTTTGGTTTCTTTTTTTGATTTTTGGGAATGACCTAGTTGAAGGCCTAAACACAGAATGAATAGGGTAATTAAAGTTGATTTTGACATTTTGGAATGTATTTATTATAGGAATTTGCCCATCGAAATAAGGCTATTCAAAGATAAGAAAGTAAATCTTTTTAAAAACGAATTTTTGACCTTAATGTCGTTTTTAAATACTAGTACTCTATTAGCAGCTACTCGTGGAATTGAATCATTGTGAAGCTAAATTGCACCTGGTATATGTTCCTTTTGTCAAAAATATCACCTTCCTTTAGCTCTAAAAAACCGGCCTTACCAATGTACTTTTAAAAGACGTTGAATATGACCACCGCATACAAATAGAAACGTACAAATCGTAACAATCCGAACAAGAGATAATTTCTGAATCTATATTGTATCAATCCTGCCGCAATACTGGTCATCGAAAATGGAATTGGTAATAAGGCACCAACCACTATTAGAAACCCTCCCCATTTACGGATCATCTTTATATGTTTTTGCATTTTTACCTCAAGATATGCATATACCGATGGCATTCTTGAAATTGCCTTACCAGCAAAAAAGGAAAAAACACCTCCTAAATAGGATAACATGGCAAGTATGGATAAATAGAAAATGGGCGTTTCCGTTTTATCGGCCCATGCGATAAAAATTTCAGGGGGAACCAACCCCAATAAGGATTCAGAGGCAAAAAAAATGGTTAATATGATTATGGGATCATAGGTAGTTGTAATCGATGTGAATAAATCATTAAAATCAATAACCAGAATATGAACAAGCCATAATACAATCATGAACAACGAAATCGGTATGATCAATTTTCCTAAACTGGATTTCACAAAAGCGTAAAAACCGGTATAGGAGTAATATTGGTGTAGTAATCGTATCCTAGACTTTTTAATCCTGATTTTAGAGCTTGAATCCATAGCAGTTATGTTCTACATTACAATGAAAAAGCGCAAAGATAACACTAATCGCAAGATGGCAATTGTTTATCATATTTCCCACAGTAATATATACGCAAGACCCTATTATCCCCCACACCTTTTCCTTTCTATATCAAAAGCACAACCTTCATAGTCATTAGACAATTGAAATTTCATCGACATTGAAATCATGTGATAGGTCAGAAAATTGACGGGCAAAGCAGGAGCAAATTAGTAATAGAAAATGTAAAATATTGAAGAAAAAATATTCGGTTTATTCCAATAGTATGGTAAATGTATAAGAATCGTTATCTATATTGACATTACCCGATTACCTTGCATACCAAAATTAAAATACGGAAATAAAAACATGCCAAAAAAACACAATTAGGGATTTAATTCATCGACATGCAACATATACGTCGCTATGGTTTTCAGTTCCTCATCGGATATTCCTTTTAAAAAGCCATCGATATTGGCTTGCATTATAGCCACTTGGCTAGCTGTGGTGTCCACAATGGGTTTGGCATTACCTTTTAAAAACGCCACAATATCCCCATTTTTTTCTTTATAAATGGCCATAATCTCTTTAACTGAAGGGCCTATTTTTTTATTGTTTACATCATGACAGGTAATACAGGTCTTTTCAGAAAATAGCCTATTGCCAAGAAAAATCTGGGAATCCCTACTTAATTCCCCACGAACAGGCACAACGTTATCATTACCACTTGTTGATTTTTTTTCTGTTTTGCAGTTGCACAACAGGAGGAATCCAATAAAAAACAAAACCAAACGCATACTTTTTGAGGTATTAAATATTTTCGTTTTAAATATAGTGAAAAGGTATATTTATAGTTTCCTTAAACCAATTATTTTGTTTTATCTAGACACATTAAAAAAGGATTAGGTCATTGTTTTAGATCTATATAAAACATAAACCACAACCAATCTGGGAAGTCATAAGATCAAGGCAATTATCGGCTACCTTTATTTTAAGGGGCATTCGTATTTTCAGTCGCCCTTACTACCCCATCATACCGTATAGAGTTGCGATAGGGGCTATTAATGAATATTGCGGCCCTTTTATTGGGAAATAATTGAATGATTACCATAAAAGGCTCTGTTCTGCCCCTAATATCAAATTCGATGTCTACGGTTTGTTTTTTTTCATTTTCAGAAACTTCATAGGATAAGGGCTCCCCATTAAAATTAACACCCGCATCATCGGGATTTAGCGAATTGGCAATCCGTACTTCACCAAAATACGACAATCCAGCTTTTACAGTATCCCCCTTAACCGTTATGTAATCCCCCGATACGTCTATTCGCCCGGCGTTATTTCCTGTATTGCGCATCAGAGCATTGGTTATTCGGGTAACCGCTTGGGTTTGCATAGGATGCGCAGTTTTTACATCTATGGTAAACGACTTGGTGGCCACCAAGTCTTTCAAAGATTCGAGCTGTTGGGTTTTTAATGCCCTTTCCGCTGTACTTTGGGTTCCGCCACAACCCCAAAGTAGCACAGCTAACATCGCCAATACGGCAAAAACATTTCGTAGTTTCATCCTATTTGTTTTGAAGTTCACTTATTAAAATATGGCCCAAATTCAAGTGGGTATTTTCACGGACAAGTCCTTTTTACTTGCCACCCCGAGAACTATTACATACCCTTAATTTACAGCATTTTCAACATTTTTACTCTGAAAAATCTGTTAATTCTTTTTCTTGGGTAATACCCCTAAAAATAAGAACATAGATAAAAAAGGATAGAACCTAATTCAAGGGCGAAACCGGTATCCTTTTCTGGAATGTTCGTTTGTGAAAAATTAAGTGATTGGGTAGCCAACAAGGCTACGATAAGTGTAGGCCTGAAAAAAATCATACTAAAGATCTAAGGTGAAAATTGGGGTTTGGGGCCTATTCGTTTTTGGTTAAACAAATCGGTAATAATATACGCATTGACGCTTTTTATTGGATTATGAAAAGTGTTTTTTAACCCCAATCAAAGGAGGTAACACCTTTAAGTAACTTTTTTCGCATAGTAGGTATCTAATTTATAAATCAGAAAACCCAATACAAGGTTAAGAAGACCAAGACCTGTTTCCAAAGGTTGTGCAATTACCAAATAAATCAATATCCATACACTTAGAAGTAAAAAAATGAGTTGTGGAATGGGGAAAAATGGACTCCTAAATCCTCTTTTGGACTTATTTCTTCGCCTGACTACGAAAACTGCGGCTACCGCCAAAGCGGCAAATAATTGTAGTATAAAGCCACTATAGACCATCACCTGTTCAAATGTTCCGGTGAACAAAAGACCCAGGGTTATTGCAGTTTGGAACCAGATGGCCCTTAATGGAACCTTACCTTTCGTTTTTAGGGCAAACCACCTCCAAAGGGTATGGTCCTCTGCCATCACTTGTGTCACCCTAGGCCCGGCCCATACCATGGCACTAATACTTGATATGAGCATGAAGGCAATTCCAAAACTGATCAGTTCGCCTCCATTTTGACCAAAAATGGAAATAGCGGTTATTTGTCCGATTTCCAATTGACCCCTGATGTCTTCCAATTGATTATGTCTTAGAAATACATAATTCAAAAGCAAATAAAGTAAACTCACGATTACCGTACCCAATAATAACGCCCTTGGTAGATTCTTACGTACGTCCCTTATTTCACCAACGATATAGGTAGCGGCATTCCAGCCCGAATAGGAGAAGGTAACATATACAAAAGATACCGCAAAGGCGGGCAAAAGCAATTCATCTTTCCAACTTTTGTCAAAAAGAAATGTCGATGCCCCCGGAATACGGGTCAATCCAAAATAGAGAAAAATTAAAATCAGGATAACCTTCAGGAAAGTCGTCGAGTTTTGCAGGATGCTGCTTCTCTTGATGCTCATTGAATGGAAAAAACTGATAATGATAATGGTGAAAACAGCCAAAGTCATCTCTGAAATACCGAGATAGGGGGCAATATAGGCACCTAAAGCCATGCCCGAAAGTGCTATCGGGGCAGAAAACCCAATGGTGAGGGAAACCCAGCCCGATAGATAGCCCAATAATGGATGAAAGGCCTTTGATAGAAAATGGTATTCGCCTCCTGATCTTGACCAATAGGTAGCGATTTCAGCATAGCTCAAGGCACCGCAGAGGGCCATCAATGCCCCAAGGCACCATAAAATAAGAATGGACCATGTATTTACCGTATCCACCAGTTGAAAACCAAGGCTTGTAAAGATACCGGCGCCGATCATATTGGCAATCACAATGGCTGTGGCGGTAGGAAATCCGATGGAATTGGAATCGGTCATGGAAAAAGGTTTTGATCAAGTATGAACGCAACGGCGACTGTAGCTATCAGATTCAAAATGGTACATCATAATTGGAACTGGGTCAAATGTGTTATCCGTTTCCAATATTCGGGAAGCTGGGCAAGTTTTTCCTTTGCTAAATGTTCTATGATTTTTTTGTCAATACTCCTATTCCTTAACTGTATATGGATGAACTGTGGCTCATTTATCGGTTGCCCGATCTGGGATAGGAGAAATACGCGGGCTTCATCGCAAAATTTATTCTCCACTAGGGCTCGGCTGAGGTCCATGGCAAAGTAATTGTATATTTTTCCCGTATGGCTGATCGGGTTTTTGCCGGAAGTGGCCTCCAAACTCATGGGGCGATAGGGTGTGATCAATCCGTTGATACGATTTCCACGCCCCACTTGTCCATCATCACCATGTTCCGCACTTGTGCCGGTTACGGTAAGGTATATACTTTCTTTTGGGTAATCATCCGCAGTATTTATATATATGTTAGCCCCTGATAGATTTAAAGTGGCAACCACAAATTTCCTTATCGTTTCAATTTTCGAGATATAATCCTTCAAATCGGATATGTATCGGTCGACCACCGCTATGGCAATGGTATAATAATCCTGTTCAGGGCCCATCACGCCCATCACTTTTATGTCTTCACCTATAAAGGGGAATTTAAGTTTTGTAGTGGGATCGTTCAAAAGTTTCTCAATGTGAACAATCGTCGATTCCAAATTAGTAAGGGGATAGAAACCGGCACCAAAAGAAGTATCATTGGCCAACGGAACTTCACCTTTGCCAAAACGATTGAACAACTCAACCAAATCATTACTTCCGGGACGTAGCCTTGAGGTAATCTGAATATGGTTTTCAATATTAAGATGCCGTATATTTTCCTGCAACCATTGTTTTGCAGTATCAATTACGATGGTCTCTAGAGGGATGGTCTTGTTTTTGATTTGGGAGGTGGCCCTACCCGAAATAATCAGTGAAATCGGTTGTACAACTTCCCCACCTTTAAAAGCAGGCTTCGACTGCCCACCGATCAACAAGGCCTTGTCCACATTGTGGTGCATTATGGCCCCGAATTCCTTGATATAATATTTACAAAGTTCAACCGAAATACGTTCTGTGATCTCATCACAAATGGTATCGGGGTGGCCTATACCCTTTCGCTCGGCCATCGCTATGGTATCATCGGTAAGGTTTCCTATGATGATCTTATTTGCCATTTTATCATTATTTATTGATTTCGCATTGTACCATATGACGGGCATAGGACAGTGATCATAATGCTCATTCTTTATCGGGGTTTGGCGCTCGGGTAAAGGGTACGAAGCGGACGGGCATTAAATTTCTCTTGATGATCTTGTCTTTCTTTTTAGTGACTAATACCAATTGGCGTATCCCATGATGTGGTCCTACGGGAATGATCATCCGACCCCCGATTTTTAACTGTTCTATGAGCGGTTGGGGGATTGCATCTGCTCCAGCGGTGACCATTATAGCGTCAAAAGGAGCTATATCGGGTAAACCATGATAACCATCCCCCCATTTTACGACCAGATTGGTAAAGCCTAAATCGTTCAATCTTTTCTTTGCTGATTTGGCCAATTCCTCCACAATTTCAATGGTATACACCGAGTCGACAATCTTTGCGAGTACGGCTGCCTGGTAACCGGAGCCCGTACCGATTTCAAGTACACGATCCCTCGAATTCAAACGGAGCGCTTGGGTCATAAAGGCGACGATATAAGGCTGTGAAATGGTTTGTCCATTTCCGATGGGTAAAGGTCCATCATCGTAGGCGTAATCTTTTATCTTCTCAGGGACAAATTTATGCCGAGGTACATCCAACATGGCCGAAAGGGTAGCAGGATCGGAAATATCCCTGCCCTTTAATTGCCATTTTACCATTTGCTTCCTTTGTGCGAAGTATTCTGTTTGACCAAATACGGTAGATCCTTGCAATAAAAGAAAGCCAATTATAAACGCTAAAATCCGCTTCATAGTTTTATCTTTTCCGATTATATGGTCGGGAGCAATAAAAATATTGTTTTATAAGTAGGATTTAAATGACCTTGGTCATTAGGGCATTACTTAAAATTCTGTTTAAGAAATTCGGTACCGTTCAAAGACATGATCCTTTCGATGATCTCATCGGCTTTTATGTTGTTCCCTGCAACCTTAAAACTGGCATCTTTCATATAGTTGTAAGCATGCCTTTCCAGGAAATCGGCCAGAAAGGGCATTTCCTCCGAGGTCCAGAAGGCATTCAAAGGGTCAATGATGCCATCAAAATCGGAACCAATGACCATACAATCCCAGGCAAAGAGGCCTTCTTGATCTAATACTTCCAAAATATGTTGTACTTGGTTCCATAAGAGTTCGGATCTATAATGCATGATTTTTGAACGCTTGGTCGAATGTTTGGTGTCTTTTAGGGTTTGCTTGCTGGCGATGCGGCGTTCATCCAATTGCAAACCGAAAATGCCCTTACTTTTGGCAATCCGGATAATCTCGGTATCAAAAAAATTGATATCCACGGGGTTTAACTTGTTGGCTATCTTGGAGCCTGTTTGCTTTCTTTCAGCAAAAGATTTTAAGCCATTGGCAGCTCCATGGCTTACGATAAGGGGAATATTCCTATAGGCAGGGGTTGCATCGATCAAGGCATAGAAATCCTTTCGGGACGCCACACTCATATGTTTCAGGTCGATCAAGATTCGTTTGCCATTTTCAGTACTAAATAATTCGTGGACCACTTTAATCCCCAAAGGCGTAAATCCGGTATCTAGACCTTCAGATTGGTCTACTTTCTTTTTTACCAGTTTGGTAAAACTTTCGGCATGACCACATAAGTGGTTCCAGAAATGGTGGGCTATGGAAACAAAAAATGGAGGCGTATCCCAATTTTTGAGTTTTTGCAGATTTGCCATAAATTCCCGCTCATTTGGTGCCTTGTCGATTTGTTGGTTCAATACATGCATCCCCTCAATAGTGAGCACGACCCAAATCGTATGGATTTTATCCTGGTCCCTTACCCTGATATCCTCTATATGGTCATAGTTATGAACGAGTTTATAGCGATACTTACCTTCAGGAAATCGCTTGATTACACCATCGAGTTGTTGGTAATACCTATACTCCATTTCAAGATCTTTGAAATAATCGTTCAAGGCCTGAACGGCATCTACCCTTTTTTTGCCCACCCCGGTAGCGAAATTCGAAGCAATGTCATTGATAAACTCGTTCTTGATCTTATTTACAAAAAACCATTTTTCAATGGGATAAAGGGAAACGCATACGATGGAAACCCCACCTTTTGCCAAACTCGTAAAATTGGCCTGGGAAAACTTGGTCAGATGGATGATATAATTGATAAGCTTATCGAGTAAAGTAGGTGGATTGTAGCGCCAAATACTATTGGTTCGCCTGCGATTAGGATTGTTTTTCCCGATGGGCTTGTAGTTAAAACTTTTACCATAAGGTTTTAAGGCAGAATGGCAATGGAAGTCTATATAGTTATTTTTTTCAACGGCCATAGGAATAAGGTTTTGGTGGTGTTCCTTAAAATTATGGATTATTGGGTTAAAGTTGTGCGCGGTCCCCTATAATTTTATATACTGCTTAAAGAACTAGGATCAAAGAATGGCATTAGCATACGACCATCCCCTGAAAAGGGATATCATTTTGACCTGTACCTATTGGCTTCATTTCGCACTAGTTCATATATCCTTCCTTTTGGAGCTATGGAACCGTTGACCTTATTTGAAAAAATGAATAAACCACTTTTTTTATTGAAGTGCCATTCTGCCCAAGTACTGAATCCGGTACCTCCGCCTAAGTGGCCCACACAGTCGCCTAGGCAATGTGCCCATAGTAGGGCTGTACCCGTGGACGGATTTTGTACGGCAAGCATCTTATCGATACTTTCAGGAGTCAGAATCCTCTTGCCATTGTAAACCCCTTCATTGAGCATTGCAATCATGAAATGGGCAAAATCTTCAATAGAGCTACTTAAGAAACCAACAGGATAATGTCGGCAGGTATAGTATCCCATAGGACGATTATCATCGGTATATGGTGTTGTTAATTGGCCTTCATCCAATTCTGCAAGCCAAAAACCGGAATCATACATTTCTAGGGGTTCCAATAGGTTTACTGCACAATAATCCCGATAATCCATCCCGCTTATTTGTTCGACGATCAAGGCAAGTAAGGAAGTGCCGATATTGGAGTACAACTCCTGCTCCCCTGGTGCATAATTTTTCCATATCGTAGGTCTGTATCGGGTGCCATTTGGTAAAATATATTCGGGAAGCCAATCGATAAGCAAAGGGGGTTCTTCATTGATATAATAGAAATGATGAAAATCTGGTATTCCGTCCTTGTCTACAGGCCATGCCAATCCCGATGTATGGGTTAACAGCATATAGGCTGTAATCTTTTTATCCGGGAAATTTGGATTACGGACTTCAAAAGGTAGATATTGATTAATATCGGTATCCAAATCAATTCGATCTTGTTCCCATAATTGCATGACGGTGGTAGCCAAAAACAACTTGGAAATCGACATGATGGTGTATAACGACTCACGATTGGTTGGTGTGGATGTTGAGACGTCGGCAAAACCAAGGGCGGATTCCCAAACAATTTGATTATCCTTTACCACACAGGCTACCACTGAGGGTATTCCTTTAGCCTCCATCTCTTTCAAAATCTCGGAATTAGTATTGATATTCAAGGCATCCTCAGATTTTTCACAGCGCACAGCTAACAGTAAGATGAGCCCCAATAACCCTATTGATGTAACCTTTTTCATTGTTCCATGCTTTTTTTTCTTAATAAATCGGTAAATTGATACTGGGCCGATACGGTTATGCTGATGTTTCTTGCATACTTATTATTTGGTCCGCCATAGCTTGGTATGTAACCATCGATTCTATCCATTATATTGATAAGGCTATAACCTGTTCGTACTTCCAACAACATTTTTTTTGAGGCAATTTTGAAATCAAAGGCATATCCTGCAATTATCCCTATATCGGTTTGTTTAAGGTTCGGTACTTTGGTCTCTACACGTAAACCTTCCGTTTCAGTAATGCGTTTTCCCTTTAGCTTTATTGCAGCATAAGGCCCCACCAAAATCCCGGACTGCTTTTTCTTTTTTACTGCTGTTCTGTACTTGATCAGAAGGGGAAGTTGTATATAGCTACTTTTGATCTTGTAAGTTACATCGTCGTATAAAAAGTTTGTGCTGTAATCAAGACCTTGGGTTACGAATAGTAGTTCTGGTTGAAGCCCGATTTTCCCAGAAACTTCAATCGGGGTAAATATTCCAATTTGATATGTGAAAAGTGGTAGCCTGTGCTCAATGGAGTTGATTTCATAACCTAAATAGGGTATTTGCCCTTCTTTTTTAAAGCCAATATCAGATACCCCTAAACCTACCTTCACCCCCACCTGGGCAAATGCACATGGCGCATTGATCATTAGGAACAATGCACTTAGAAAAATGAGGTTTCTTCCCTGCATGGATACTAATTTCATTAAAATTAGCATACTTTAAAGCACTAGGGAATGATATGGATCATGGGTTGCTAGAACCGAATTCCTCTAAATATGTAGATATTGGTCAGTCTTCACTTTGCTTTAAATGAACATCCAATTGTGGGAAGGAAATTACGATGTTGTTTTCTGCAAACTTGCGGACGATGTTTCTTCTAATATCGCTTTTGACCGATCCTATTCGGAATGTGTTTTTACTAAAGAACAACAATTGAAAATCAAGGGATGAACTACCAAAACCCATAAGCCGGCCTTCGGTCAATTCACGATCATATACTTCGGGATGTTCAAAAGCGCTTTCCTCGAGAATTCGTATTACATCATCCACATTACTCCCGTAAGCTACCCCAACATCGATCCTAAAACGTGTTTTATCATTTTGGTGACTCCAATTTATGACCTTACTGGTAGTGATCAAGGAATTTGGGATGATAATCGAAATATCATCCGTATTAAGCCCTTTGGAAGTTCTAATTCCTATAGTCTGTATTTTAACAACATCACTATCTATTTCCAGTACATCCCCAATTTTAATAGAGCGTTCTGTAAGCAATATGACGCCAGAAATAACATCATTGAAGGTCTGCTGTAAGCCAAGCCCTATACCAACAAGTAAAGCCGCCGATCCAGCCAACAATAAGGTGACTTTTATACCAATGGTTTCCAAAGCCAAACCAAAAGCCCCTAACCATAATACATAGCGAATAATTTGGTATACTGCTTGCACATTACCCCTTTTATGCTCGTCAATATCTGCCTTTCTAAAAAGCATTTTCTTAACAATCCACAATAGGATCCTGGTACCTACTATGATCACTAAGATCATCGCGACCATGTGCACCTTTAGCGTATAGCTGCCTACACTAAAGATTTCTTGATTTAAAAAACTTTGAAATGATAGCATAATTATGTGAAATCAAAACAATAAATGTACAATTTATTTAGACCTATGGGAAGCGTACAATGGAATATATTGAAATCAACTTTATCTGTGAAAAATCAAATGGAATACCCTTGTCAAAACCATTAAAAAGGCCCGAAAAAAAATGATGATTATAATATAGGCTGAATAAAAGTTATCTGATTGCTATTGGTATAACATAAAAGAGACCATAATTACCCCAAATATGGCAATCGGAACTATGAACAGCAAATAAACAAAGGTAATGGTATTGGCCTTGAAAAATGCCCCTACCCAGCTGCTCTTATAGAAATTTCGCAAGGCCAACATCAGATAAACCATAAAATAGAGGAACACCAATACCTCTAACCAAGTAGGGATATCGAAGACCGCATTGGCCAAAATAAGCAAACAAAAGGTGGTGAACAGAAAGGTGAAAAAATAAAAGCTGAATACGACATGGTGGGCGAATGTCCCTCTCTTCCAATAAAATAGTTTTAGTAAAAACGCAAACAAAGGCAGCATAAAAAACATGGCAATAGGAATGGTGTCGTATAAAGTTTTCAAAATGCCGGTCCCTTGCTTTTCATAAAACTTGAGCATTTGTTCATAGAACTTTCGGGTTAATACCCCAGCATCTTCCTTCAACCCCATAGCCTTCAACTTATCCGTCTTTGAAGCGCCAATGGCTATCAACGAATCTAAAGCATCTCTTTTGAAGGTGAATGATACATCTGGATTTTCTTGTTCAACGGTTATTAACGAATCGATGGTTTTCAGGTCTTTATCGGACATACCTGTGATTACGGCATTGTCCTGTAGGGCATTCCGCGCAATTTCTAGACCAACGGAGTCTTTTGCAATTTGCAGGGAATCTAATATGTTCTCCTTTTTAAAACCCTTTTTAAAGGCCTGGGATATCTCATTGTCAGCTTTGCGAACACTAAAGGAAAAGATAAAAAAGAAAACGACCGAGATAAAAAGGTAGAATTGTGCAGGATGCAAGTAGGCAACCCGTTTACCGTCAACAAAACGTCTTGCCAATACCCCTGGTCTGGTAATCAAGGGAAAAAAACTTCTAAAAAAACGAGCGTCTATTGAAAAGTAATTGCTTATCGTATTGCTAAAAAGCACCCCAAAAGTAAGATTGTCCGCTACTTCCTGACCGCAATACGGGCAGTAACTGAAGGTACTATCGAATTTTTTTTCACAATTCTTGCAGTTGTTGGTCGATGCCATCGCAAAGTATTTGTTTAAAAATATTAAAAGATTCCAAAACTTTCATCCA
This sequence comes from Maribacter arenosus, assembly GCF_014610845.1. Classification (GTDB taxonomy): domain Bacteria; phylum Bacteroidota; class Bacteroidia; order Flavobacteriales; family Flavobacteriaceae; genus Maribacter_A; species Maribacter_A arenosus. Next base: position 541,376 of record NZ_JABTCG010000001.1, read on the forward strand.
AAACATCTATCATTCCTTATTTTTAAGCGCAAGAAAAGCATGTTGTAGCGCTTTCGTTACCTCTCCAATTTCATCCCCTGTATAATAGATATGTTGGTCTATTTGTTTTATCGAGGCAATCTGTGTGCTCGTACCTGTCAAGAAGGCCTCATCCATTTGGGGTATTCGCTGTTTTGAAATTCCTTCTTCGCGAACTTCAAAATTAAGTTGGGAACATAATTCCAAAACCACTTGTCTTGTAATACCATCCAAAATAAGTTCATTTGCCGGATGCGTATAAACGGTGCCGTCCTTCACAAAAAACACGTTACAATGCGACGCTTCGGTCACGATGTCATCGCGCAGGAACAACATTTCATAGCAACCCTGTTGAACTGCAGATTCATTGGCCATAACATTCCCGAGCAAAGAAGTGGTTTTAATATCGCAACGGGACCATCTAAAATCATTCATGATCGATACGGATGCATTGACCGAATTAATATCGGGCAAGATTTTCGGTGTAACGTACATCATCACTGTTGGTGGAATATCATGGGGAAAAGCATGTTTTCTTGGAGCCACACCCCTACTTACTTGAATATACAGCAGGCAGTCGTTTTCAAATAGGTCCGACGCTTGGAGGAGCTTGGGTATCTCCTTGGTCAAAATTCGAGTGTCAAAATCTATTTTTATCTTTTGAAGACAGGTATCCAAACGTTTTAAATGGGCTTTTTCATAAAAAAAACGCCCTCCTATCCTGGCCATGACCTCATAGATTCCATCACCGAACAAAAAACCCCTGTCAAACACGGATATCCTTGCCGATCCAGCATCTAAAATTTCCCCGTTCAACCATACTTTTTTAGGATATTCGGCCATCGTAGTTTTTCTTTCATTATTCTTTGTTCTAATCTACTGATATTATTCGATATAAATTATCGCAACCGAATAGGATTAGTCATACCTATTTTATCGAGAACTCCTTCGCGATACTTTTGAATCCTGATAAGGAAAATCGTACTTTTCAAAAAATGAGGCCATCCATATAAATAATAGCTCATACTGTAACTTATCTATGGCAATTGTTGTCTATTTAGATATAACCGAACAAACGTAAAGGATGTCAACCAAACCAAGCAAACAAAGAATTGAAATCATTGACGCATTGAGGGGATTCTCCCTTGCAGGCATAGTCATCGTACATTTTGTAGAAAATTTTGTGGGATCGGCCATACCTGAAAATGCGATGACCGCTACCCATATGGGAATTCCGGATACTATGGTCGACGTCTTCATTGGCGTATTTCTAAGGGGAAAATTCTTTGCCTTGTTCTCTTTTCTTTTTGGATTGAGTTTTTTTATTCAAATGGATAATGCCCAAAAACAAGGAAAGGATTTCGGTCTTCGTTTTTTCTGGCGCTTGATTATCTTATTGGTTATCGGTATGGTGCACCATATGTTCTATCGTGGTGACATTTTAACCATTTATGCGCTTTTGGGCCTATTTCTTATCCCATTTTATAAATTAAGCAATAAATGGGTACTTGCCTGTGTAGGAGTGTTGTTTTTAGGATTAGGCCGTTATGTTGTTTTTGCCATGACACATGGGGAAAATATACTAAGCCCAGGGGGTATAATGCCCGAAGATCCACAAACGCTATCATATTTCAATATCCTAAAAAACGGATCCCTACTGGAAGTATTTATTTCGAATTCGACCATGGGTCATTTAAATAAGTTGGAATATCAATTGGGAATTTTCGGAAGGGGCTATCTCACTTTTGGTTATTTTCTTTTAGGTTTGGTTGTTGGGCGAACGGGCTTCTTTCTAAAATTAAGGGAAAATAAGAAGTGGATCAAAAAGGCGCTTATTGGTTCGATTGTGCTTTTTGTGGTTTCATTGGTACTTACCGCCCTCATTTTTATACAATTGGGCCAAGATGTAACTTTTGATACCTGGCCGGCCATGGCAGGATTGACCGCGTTCGACCTCAATAATATAGCCATGACCTTTATCTTGATTATTTTGTTCGTGATGCTATACAACAAGGCGAACGGTCAACAATGGTTGGCTAAATTTGCGCCTTATGGCCGCATGGCCCTTACCAATTATTTTCTTCAAAGTGTAATGGGCACTTTTCTCTTCTTTGGGTGGGGCATGGGTTATCTGGGTGAAGTAAGGAATAGTTATATTTTTCTTTTGGCCATTGCTATTATTGCGGTTCAAATGCAATTGAGCACATGGTGGTTGATAAAATTCCAGTACGGACCTTTTGAATGGCTTTGGCGGAGTATCACGTTTTTTAAATGGTATCCCTTACAAAAAAAGGCCAAGGTAGATGCTTGATTCTTTCGCTAAGTCGGTCGTGAAATTAGAAAATAGCAACATCTTCAATAGACTCTATTCCTATACCCCTTAATAACTTTTTACAAAGAAATCTTTATACTTTAAGTAAGATCTAAAATACGTAAGCATGAAAAATTTAATCAGGGGCGTTCTGGCTTTTATTGGAGCTAAAAAGATTGGTGGTGGCAAATGCGGCTGTATTGGCTTTTTCGTCGTGTTTATTATTCTTTATTGGCTATTAGGATATGTATTTGAAGTATTCTAAATGTGTTTATGTGCTTACCCTTTTGCCAAGAATCTTATATTAGTGCATGATCGAGCCAACACATCAACACTTCAAAATGTATAAACCCTTTGGGATGTTAAGTCAATTGACATCGAATGAGGACCGACAATTGCGTAAGAAACGGTTTTTAAGTGAACTTTTTGATTTTCCTGAAGGAAGTATGCCTATTGGCAGACTCGATGAAAAGTCCGAAGGGCTTTTGTTGATGACAACCGATGGAAAATTAAGTGATGCCATTAACCGTTCAGGCGTAGAAAAGGAATATTATGCCCAGCTCGATGGAAAAATAACCGATGAGGCAATTGACCAATTGCGCTTGGGCATCGAAATTGGCCTCTGGGGGCAACACTATACCACCAAACCCTGCAAAGTCACAAAACTAACCAAAACCCCTACCCTGCCCGACCCGGATAAAAAACTTCGTATAGGCACCCATCGCCCCAATTCTTGGATCAGTATGACATTAACCGAAGGTAAATTTCGGCAGGTTCGAAAGATGACGGCGGCTGTAGGGTTCCCTACTTTAAGATTGGTACGGGTACGGATTGGGAATATGCTATTGGGTGATACAACAGTGGGAAGGGTCGTCCCAATTACCCATTTTGATCTTTCAACACCTTCATGATAGGGGCCTGGCTATTTTCTTTTATGCGATTCACAAAATACATTTTCATCATCCCCCTGTTTTTGACAGGTATTTCACCGCGATACTCACACTCGGCATCTTCTTTTATCAAAGCATAGGTGTTTTCCGAGATATTGATCCTGCCAGGCTCTGACATCGATTCCATTCGGGAAGCGACATTAACGGCATCGCCCCATATATCATAAGCGAATTTCTTGGTGCCCACCACCCCGGCCACTACGGGCCCTGTATTGATACCAATACGGATATCGAAAGTTAATTCGCTGGTAGCAACATCTTTTTTCGTCGTTTCGACAAATTCAACAATTTCAAAGGCCGCTGAAACCATTCTGTGGGCGTGATCTACGGTATTATCATGCAAACCCCCAGCGCACATATAAGCATCGCCAATTGTTTTGATCTTCTCTAGGCCATATTTTTCCATTATCGCATCGAATTTTGAAAAGTAAAAGCCTACGGTTTCTACCAGGGCCTCTGGCGATAGCTTTTCCGAATAACTGGTAAAGCCTTTAAAATCTGTGAAGAGGACCGTTACCGCATCGTATTTTTTGGCTTTTACGGTACCATTTGCCTTTAATTCGGCTGCGGTTTCCTTGGGTAGGATATTCAATAACAAATTATCGGAACGATCCCGTTCTTCCTCAATGATCTGTTTGGTTTTGCGTATGAATGTATTACGCCGAAACAAACCAAAGGCCAAGAGACCAATTAAGAAGAGGGCAACTGCCGTTGCTATTGCAATGTTGCGTTGATTTTTACGTCTTTGGTCCAATAGATCTACCTCAATTTGTTTTTGGGAAACCTCATAGTTGGTTCGCTGGTCCGCTAATTGTTGAACTGTTTCAATATTTAATAGACTGTCCCTATATGCGATATGATCTTTGTAATGTTTAAAAGATTTCACCTGATTTCCCATTATCTCGTACAACTCGGATAATTTCAGGTTGGCATCACCGATTTGTTCTTTTAGGCCATATTGTTCTGCAAGCGTAAGACTTTTTTTTGCGTAATCTATAGCGGTTTGAAGCTTCTCTTTTTCCAAATAGATATCGGCCATTGCAATAAGATAAACACTGATAGGGTAATAATCTCCCGATTCTTCCAAAATAAGAATGGCTTCATTAATGTTTTTTTCGGCAAGGTTATTTTTTCCGGTATTGGCGTATACCATACCAATATTACCCAGGTTATAAGCCTTTCCAACATCATAATCAGCTTTTTCAAAAAGGGCGCCAGATTCATTGAAATAGGTTAAGGCCGAATCGTATTTTTTATTGGTAAGCAGCGCATCTCCGGCATTTAAAATAAAAGATGCCAATGGAATTGTATCCCGAGCCTTACGTAAAGCAGAAATAGCCTTATTGTAATAAAGCATTGCATTATTATGATTGTCAGAGATAGCGTAAACATCAGCAATCGCTCCGTAAGCTCCTCCCTCTAGAGTAATATTGTTTACTTGCCGGGCTATTTCAGCACTTTTAAAATAAGCTGTAATTGCTTCCTCAATATCGCCCTTAAGATTATGTGCACTTCCTTTTTGAAAATAACCTTGGGATAGATAAGGATAATTGCCATTTTCCTTCGACAATTTAATTAGTTCATTTGCATACTGCAAAGACAATTCAAGATTGTTAATTTCATTGAAACTAAGGTTTCGAAGTAATTCCAATTTTCTTTCCTCATTTATAGTATCGGCTTTATAAATATGAACTAGGCTATCTGCTACGCGTTGGTCTTGGGCGCTCACGTAATATATTATTAAATAAAAAAAGCCGATTATGTAATAGACTTTTCTTTTTAAGCGCATATTATTGTGTAGGATTAACTTTAATTCTAGGGTCAATTTTAAGTTGTTGACCAGTACCATTCACTTTGAAGAATATGGTATATGTTTCATCTTCACCCCCTGTGCCAGCTTGCACTGTACCGGTCACAGTTTCTGGGTTACCACTACCTTGTAAAATACCATTCCCACCAAATACATTAGAACTACCCGGAACATTTTCTTTTTTCACCTGAGTTATATCAATGACAGTTGAAGAAGGAGGAGTCGTTTCTCCTCGCCAAATAACCTGATCGCCGACATTTACGCTACGTGAAAAGTTTTCATTTGTGGTTTGGGATTTATCCTGTCCAAAACTACAATAAGTATCGACCGTTTGGGGAGTAAGGGATGTTGCATGCGCTGCGTCAACGTAAAGCGTAATTGTAGGTATCAATTTCCAAAGAAATCCATTGGGATCGCCATCATTAAGAGGATATTGCCAAACTTTTTTGTCGCTAGGTGCTGCACCCCAACTTCCTGCTAACAAGCCAAATCCGCTAACTTTGTTTATAATGTTTCCCTGGTCGTTAATGCTCCAAAGAAATCCTTCAAGATCATAATTGCCATTAGTAGTCCCATCGGTTAGGGGATACTGCCACACGTTTCTATCACTAGGTACTTTGCCCCAACTTCCCGCTAATAAAAACATTCCGCTAACCTTATTCATGATTCTATAGTATCCAGTATTATCAGGTATAATCTGCCATAAGAATCCATCTAAATCATAGTTGCCATTCGTATAGTTATCGGTTAGGGCATACTGCCACACTGCTCTATCGCTAGGCGATTTCCCCCAACTTCCTGCCAATAAGAACATTCCACTAACTTGGTTTTCAATTCTGTAATAACCTGTTTGATCAATCATGGTTCGTTTTTATTTAGGTTAGCTAATAAAAGTTTTTCTAACAATGAATATAGTTTAGCTTAAAAAACAATGGAAACAGTACTGGACGAAAAGCCCAAATTAATGTCCGAAGGGTCTCATTTATTTACCAAATCTTTTTTATGGGAGCCATTTTTAATCGCATTCACATAATACATCTTCATCATCCCCCTGTTTTTTACTTGTATTTCCCCGCGATACTCGACATCAGCGATATCTTTTATAAGCTCGTATGTATTTGCCGAGACGTTAATTCTTCCGGGTTCGGCCATGGTTTCCATACGGGAGGCTACGTTAACGGTATCGCCCCAAATATCATAGGAGAATTTTTTACTGCCCACCACCCCTGCAACGACCATCCCCGTATTGATCCCGATACGGGTATCGAAATGAATTTGACCTTCTTGGGAATTCCTCTTTGCCTCTTTTACAAAATCCATGATTTCGAATGCAGCCAAAACCATTTTATGGGCATGGTCCTCGGTTGGGTATGGTAAGCCCCCGGCACACATGTAGGAATCGCCAATGGTCTTTATCTTTTCCAGACCATATTTCTCCATGATGTCATCGAATTTGGTAAAGTAAAATCCTATGGTTTCCACCAATTTTTCAGGGTCTAAATTTTCGGAATAATGGGTGAAGCCCTTAAAATCGGTAAACAATACGGTTACTGATTCAAATTTCTTGGCTACGACCTTCCCATTTTCCTTTAATTCATCTGCGGTATCCTTAGGCAAAACATTAAGCAAGAGCGTAACGGAACGATCCCGTTCTTTCTCAATGATCTGTTTGGTTTTTCTTATAAACCTATTGCGTCTGTATAATCCAAAGGCCAAAAGACCAATCAAGAATAAGGCAATGGCCGTCGCAATTACCACGATACGTTGGTTTTCTTGTTTTTGATTCAGTAAATCAACTTCAACCTGTTTTCTGGCAACCTCTAGGTTGGCCATATTCTGAACGTCGGTAATATTCTTAACACTATCCCTAAACGTAATATGACGTTTATAATATTTGAGCGATTCTTGGGCATCACCTTTTTTCTCATACAATTCCGATAGTTTTAAATTGGCGTCGCTGATTTGATCTTTGAGCCCGAATTGCTGTGCCAGCTCCAGGCTTCTTTCCGCATACCCAAATGCAGCATCCAAATCATCCCGCTGCACATACATATCTGCCATATAGGTAAGATAAACACAGATGGGATAATAATCCCCAAGTTCTTCGAGCAACGAAATTGCGCCACTGATGTTTTCCTCGGCAATGGTATTTTGCCCCAATTGGGCATAGGCCAAGCCCATATTCCCTAGATTATAGGCCATTCCGATTTTGTAGTCGAAGGCTTTGAAAATAGGTCCAGATTCCTTGAAAAACAGTAAGGCAGAATCTGGCTTGGCTAAATTTAGATTATACTCGTCCCCCAAATTCTCCAAAGAAGTGGCATAAAGCAACGAATCCCCTCTTTCTTTAAAGATTTTTATTCCATTTTTATAATACCGGATTGTATTTTGTGCATTACCCATGCCGGAATATACCGCAGCCATGGCAATATAAAATAAAGCTAGATCTTTATCGCTTTCTTCTGCTTCGGCCAATTCAACACCTTTGTAAAAGCTTTCCAATGCTTGTGACAGATTACCTTTGAGCCTAAGGGCATTCCCTTTTTGTAAATAGGCTCCAATAACCCTTTTTGTAGAATCCATAGCCTTTGCCTTACGAAGGAGCTCTTCACTAAATCGCAATGAATTCTCAGGATCAGGATGATTTGCGGCCAGGGCATTTAAAAGTCGTAAACGATCTTTTTCCTCAAAGTTGCCTGAGGTATAAATCTGTTCCAGGCTATCGGCAACTGCCTGGTTCTGGCCATGCATACGGGAGCATATCACAAAAAAAAGGACCAACAGTAGACCGGCCTTTTTTTTGAATGGCATTCGTATGGAACACGTATTTCCCATCTGTATTTATGAATAGCTAGGTATAAAGGTTTAACTACCTCCACTTACTTTGATTTTAGGATCAATTTCAAAAGAAGTGGTTCCTATGGTAAAGCGGATAAAATATTTATAAACGTTATTTTTTGTATTGCCCTTTACTTTCTCTTTGATTTTCTTTTTCCCATTCATTTTTTTTCCTTTACTCTTTTTATTTTTGAACACCTTCCCCCTATTGGGTTTATTGGGGTCATCCATTATTTCAATTTCTTCTATATCGACAATCGCTCCTGATGATGATACGCCTTCCCACTCTATCTCATCGTTTTCATTCACAATGATCGTAAATTCTTCAGGTTCGTCACTATTTTCAACTGCAGTGCCCTCGCTTGCTGAAAAAGAAAATGCCTTTTTGTTATTACCGTTGTTTAATTGTTGGGTGTCGACATGTAAGGTAACGACATGTGTCATTTGCGCGATGGAAATGCCGGTAAACACAAGTAACATATTTACCAATAAAAAAATGCGTGGTTTTATGGTTTTCATATTCGGGTTTTTGATTTAAACATTTGTTGTAAATTATTGCGGGTCTCTAAAACAATGACATAAAAAAGGACGAAACACCAAATTGATTGTCCGAGCAGGCCGTAATACTTATCCAAACAAATAATGGGTAGAGCAAAGTGCAAACCTTGTATTTCCCCTAACCTTACTTGAATGAATCAAGATAAAGAAATTAAACTTAAATTAGGTGCGTATTCACTATCTTTCAAGAGCAGAAAGACTACGGTCGTGGGCAATGTAGGAAATTACTGTAGCCAATATAGGGAATAAGACGAACTAATCAGCAACACTAATGAACCAACCAAAAACTCCGCAGAATATAAAAGATAAGGTAATATCAAAAAAACCTACCACAATTAGTAGCCACACGGAGGAGCTCGTGGATCATTATTGGGGAAGTATCAATTATATTTCTTCCTTAATCAGGGCTTCAGAAATAAAAGCGGGCCTTATTCTTTCTTTTTATGGTATCCTTTTTAACATTATCTACCAAAATCTTGGTTTTGTTATCGAACTCGGTTCAAAATACATTTTTCTATATGTGTTGTTAGGGTTGTATTTTATCTTCACCACGGCCTCGATTTACTTTAGTATTCGATGTTTTATGCCGCATATTGAAGGGAAATATGAAAAGAATATGTTTTTCTTCGGTGATGTGATTACGAAGTTTGGCAACATCAAGGAGTTTGCCAAAACATTTTATAAAGTTAGCTTAAGCGAAGTTGAATTGTTCGACCAATTGGGCCAACAGATATATATAAATTCAAAAATCGCAGCGCTAAAATTCAAAAATGTAAACCGTTCCATTTTTCTTTTGGCTATCGGATTGATTCTACTTTTTATAATAACCCTTTCTTGTATATTGCTATCTCTTTGAAAATAAATGACCATTTTACTTTTTAACCAAGGATAATCGGATTAAACCAACGATGGATATACAAAAAAATAATTTTAAAAAGTTCGGGACTTTCGCCGGGGTCTTTACGCCTACCCTGCTCACGATTCTGGGTGTTATCATGTACCTACGGCTGGGTTGGGTAGTAGGTAATGCGGGTCTATTGGGAGCATGGCTTATCATTATCATTTCATTTCTCATTACTCTCTGTACCGCTTTATCCATGTCGGCTATTACCACGAATATTCGAATTGGGGCCGGAGGCGCTTATGCCATAATTTCGCAGGCCCTTGGCCTGGAAGTTGGGGGTAGTTTGGGAATACCCAGGTATATATCCCAAGGGTTGGCGGTTACCATGTATATTTTCGGTTTTAGGGAGGGATGGCTGAGTATTTTCCCGGGGCATGATCCGTTTTTAGTAGATATCCTTGTCTTTGGGGTCTTGATTACCATCGCCTACATCAGCGCGGATCTCGCCATAAAAACACAATTTTTCATTATGGTGGTGATCATTCTTTCCTTGTTTTCAATAGTATTTGCAGCTTACTATGGTTCAATGTACATACCAACCGAAGATGCCGTGCGATGGGGAACTTTCAAGGGATCTATTGAGAATGGATTTACGGGTAGCGATTTCTGGCTTGTTTTCGCTGTTTTCTTTCCCGCCGCTACGGGTATTATGGCAGGGGCCAATATGTCAGGCGAACTAAAAAATCCGAAGAAAAGTATTCCCCAAGGCACGCTTTGGGCCATTGGAGTTAGCTTTTTGATCTATATGGTTTTGGCCTACTGGTTGGCACGAACGGCCACCGAGCAAGAGTTGATTTCGAACTATAATATTATTGTGGAAAAATCCTATGTGGGCCCTCTGGTCATCGCCGGGATTCTAGGCGCTACTTTTTCCTCAGCACTGGCCTCCTTGGTTGGATCTTCGAGGATTCTATTTGCCATGGGTGAACACCGGGTATTGCCTTATGGTGTTTTTCTTGCTGGGCAAAGCGCCAATGGCCAACCGAGAAATGCGATGATCGTGACCGGGATAATCATATTCATCTCTATGCTCTTGCGTGATCTTAATGCTATTGCGCCTTTGGTTACTTTGTTCTTTCTAATAACCTATGCGATGATCAACGTGGTTGTGATCATTGAGCAACGCTTGGGGCTCATAAGTTATAGGCCTGTTTTTAAGGTGTATAAATGGATTCCCTGGTTGGGACTCTCGTCTTCGGTTTTGGCCATGTTCATTATTAATCCTACGATTAGCCTCCTTTCCATTAGCATTGTTTTCGTGGTGTATTGGTTTTTATCAAGACAGAACTTGGAAACCCCATTTGAAGATGTTCGATCAGGACTATTCGTGTCCTTTGCGGAATGGGCCGCAAAGCATACCTGGGGCATGAAAAACATGCAACAAAGAGCCTGGAAACCCAATTTAATGGTGCCCATAAGGGATATTCATGGGGCAAAGGGCAATTTCCAATTTTTACGGAATATCGCCAAACCCAAAGGCTCTATCAAACTTCTAGGTATTGAACCTTTTACCGAGAATCCGAATTTCCGGGACCAGTTGGCGGCGCTTTCCGAATCTTTTCGAAAGAAAGGGGTGTTTTCTTCTTGGTCGGTTATCCATAGTGATGATTTCGCAAAAGGTGTCAATTATGGAAACCAGGCGCTACAAGGTGCTTTTTTTAAACCCAATATTGTATTTCTTAATCTGCAGCAACATGATGACTATGAAACCGAGTTACGTCCCGTTATAAAAGAGTGTATTCGGCTGGAAATTGGGGTCTTGCTTTATTTATCGCATCCAAAGGCACTATTGGGCCAGCGTAATATGATTAATGTTTGGGTCAGGGATAGAAAAGATAACTGGGATTTGGGCTGGAATATTGGAAACCTGGATCTATCTATTTTAGTAGCCTACAAACTAAAGATGAACTGGGATGCCAATATTAGATTGATTATTGTTATTGATGACGAAAAGGAAAAAGGAAACGCACAAGATTTTCTGATGACGTTGGTAAATCTAGCCCGACTCCCCCAGACCTTGACCGAGGTGTTTGTCGGCAATTTTAAGGAAGTGGTGGAAGTGGCACCTGCTGCGGACCTTAATATTTTCGGAATGGAAGGGAACCTACAATTTGAGTTTGTAAAGGAAGTAAGTGCCAAAACCGGTAGTTCCTGTCTTTTCGTAAAAGATTCGGGACATGAAAGTATATTGGCCTAGTGCAATAGGCTCTTAGTTGCTCAATTCGGTGATTGGGGATAATTCAATTTTTCGGAACTCCACTTCGGCACCTTCCGCCTGTAAGGCAATTTGTCCGTAATCTACTGTAGCATTATATCCATAGTTGACCATATCCCCGTTTACCCAAACTTTGATTTTATTTTTAAGGCATTCTATGGTCATGTGATTCCACTCCCCAAGCGGATTCTCGGAATCATCGGTCAAATTCTTGATCCTACGTGCCTTACCTTCGGTTATGCCCCAGTCTTCTTTTGGCCCCCGTCGTTCTTCCATGTTTTCGACTTCTATATCCTCTACAATACACCAAAAGTCCCCTGCATTGTCATGCATCATTTGCACTTCAATCGATTTTGGGAACATTTTATACAAAGACCTTGGTGTTGAGGCAAATACCAAAACCCCACAATTACCGGGTTCCCCAGCAAATCGATATTCAACATCCAACCGAAAATCCATGTATTCCTTATCGGTGATAAGATGCCCTTGTGGGGTGCCTAGACTTACTAAGAGGCCATCCCGTATTATAAAAGGACTGGTGGCTTCTTGAATACTATCCAGAGCCGGGACATCGACATACCAACCTTCTAGGTCTTTACCATTGAATAGACTTACCGTTGTTTGTGAAGTACATGAGAAGATAATCGATGGGAGAAGGAAGGTCAAAAAGAATTTTTTCATGGCATGCATAATTCATTAACAGTATTTTCGGGTACTTTTTGCATTTCCCAAATGATAATCGATAAACAATTACATAAGCAATCGCCATACCTGTGCTACGAGGAACGTTACCACAAACCCTAAAATTACGGGTAATATAGAAGCAACCACCGTCCATTTGGCGCTTTTGGTTTCTTTATATATCGTATAAATCGTTGTACTACATGGGTTATGGAGCAAGCTGAACAACATAAGGTTTACCGCGGTCAATAAAGTCCATCCCCCTGCCCTAAGCAGATCACCAGTGGCATTTACGGAATCTAACTCGAACATTACTCCGGCCCCTTCACCCCCGGAAACACCGGTAACCAATACGGTTAACATCAAAATGGTGGGAATTACAATTTCATTGGCAGGGATGGCCACGATATACGCCACTAAAATGACGCCGTTCAATCCTAAAAGAAAACCAAACCCATCCAAGGATTGTATCAACCAAGCGGCCACACTTACATCCCCCACATATATATTTGAGATAAGCCATATGACTGCACCTGCTGGGGCTGCAAAGACAATGGCCCGCCATAAAACGATTAAGGTCCTATCGATAAGCGAGGTGTATAAGGTTTTCCAAAATCGTGGGGGTCTATACGGTGGTAATTCGAGGTTAAAAGTGGAAACCTCCCCTTTCAAAACGGTTTTTGACAAGGCCCAGGATACCAAGAACATAAAACAAATACCGAGTACGGCAATACCAATTACCGCCCCCAAAGATGCAATCCCAGCAAACGAAGATGGTACTACGGCTCCTATAAATATCGTGGCTATTAATATTTGAGTGGGCCAACGACCATTGCATAGCGAAAAGTTGTTGGTGATTATGGCAATCAACCGCTCCCTAGGGCTATCGATAATACGGGTGGCAACGACACCTGCCGCATTACAACCAAAACCCATACTCATGGTAAGTGCTTGTTTCCCATGGGCACCGGATAATTTGAACAAGTGGTCTAAATTAAAAGCCACCCTTGGCAAATAACCGAAGTCTTCTAAAAGGGTGAACAGCGGAAAGAAAATGGCCATAGGGGGTAACATGACCGCTATAACCCAAGCAACGGCTAAATAGACGCCATCGATTAAAAACCCATCTAGCCACCAAGGTATCCCCAAGGTGGAGGCGTATCCCTTTAAAGCAGGATGTATGGTTTCAAGAAGCAAATCGGCTAGCATGGACGATGGATAGTTCGCTCCCACAATGGTCAACCAGAGAACTACCGCCAAAATCAGGAACATTAGAGGAAATCCCCAAGTCTTGCTGGTAATGATCTTATCTATTTTGGCATCTAATCGCAGCCTATTATTCTCATTAGGTTTATGAACGCTTGCCTTTACGATTTCTGCAGCATCTGCATAGATGCCTTCGGCCAGGTTGTCGTGGAATTCATCCCCAATTTGCCAGCGAAGGTCATTGGATTGTGCAATGATATTATCTATATTCTTTTGCATCATAATGCGTATTCTTCAAATTCACCCGATTTGAGCAATTCTATAATGTGTTGATCCCCTTCCAATAAGCGAAAAGCGATCCATCTACTATTAGGCATGTTCGGATACTCCTTTTTTATTTCCGTACTTAAATGTTCTACGGCTTTTTCAATGTTCTTGGGAATGTTCTTTATCCGATGGGGTTTGCATACGATGGTACCTTTGGCGACCTCGCTTATGGTCTGTATCAATTCCGGTATACCCTCATTGTATCTGGCACTGGTAGGAACCACGGGAATACCCAAATCCCTCGCTAAGGTTCGTGTGTTTATCTCGATATGGTTACGTTTGGCCTCATCCATCAAATTCAAACAAAGGACTGCCCTATCGGTTATCTCCAAAATCTGTAACACCAAGTTCAAATTTCTTTCCAATCTGCTCGCATCTACAACGATGACCGTTACGGTGGGTCTTCCAAAAAGAATGAAGTTCCGTGCCACCTCTTCATCTTCGGATGTTGATAATAAGGAATATGTACCCGGTAAATCGACCAACTTATATTTTTCAGAATTGTACTCAAAGGCACCTTCTGCCCTTGTGACGGTTTTGCCTGGCCAATTTCCCGTATGTTGGCGTAAACCGGTAAGGGCATTAAATACCGTGCTTTTACCCGTATTCGGATTTCCGGCCAGGGCAATGACATGGTCAAATGCCTTGGTGTTAACGCCTAACTTCTTCAAACCTGCCGCATTAAAATGGGCGCAGGAATCACATGCACTTTTAGGTTTCACTTCCATGGCCTATTTTTTTATTAAAATTTTAGATGCCTGATTGTTCCGTAAGGCGATACTTGTGCCTTTTATCAAGTAGGCCTTGGGCTCGCCCAAAGGATTCAACAAGTCAATGCTGACCTCGGCACCTTTAACAAATCCTAAATCCAATAACCGCCTTCTGCTTTCTCCCCTAATCTCCTTAGAAATACCGATTATTTTGGCTGTTTCATTTTTCTTTAGGATGTTCAGTCTAGAAACATCCTCCTCATACGAGAGATCTTTCTCAAGTATGGAAACCGTTATATTGCCCGCCAATATAGGGGCCAATTTGAATGCCTCCCCTTCGGAATGGAATACGATACGGGTGGCCGATTTTTCAACGACTCGTATAATGGAACCTATATGGATATTTTCAGCTAATATTTGTTTGTAAATAATATCGGGTTTATCCTTGATGTTTATTATTCGCCCGATTGTATTCACCTGCAATTCGGATACTGGCACGCCTTTAAGCTTTGCCATTTTGCCCGTATTGGTAGGTATTGGGTCCCCATGGGGATCATATTGGGGGTTTCCTAATTTGTAGGCCAACCTATTGGTTTCATCCATCGATAGTTCATGTTCTTTCCGTTCGGCCAGTTCATGCCATTCAGACTTGCTAAAGCCTGTTTTTTCGGCAAGATATCGTTCCCATAATCTATGGGCCCGTATAATTCGCAAGGCATATTCACTTCCCAATTTGGTCAACTTCACAACATCACCCTCCATTCGGATAAGGCCTTGATTCACCATAACATCTATACTCTCAATAACCATTTTATCATTTTGCCTCATTGTTCTGACAATGTCATTGACATTTAGATGTTTGCCTGCATTCTCATTGTGGTACAATCTTTTTAAGATATCCTCTACTATGATCTTATCGTTCGAGTGTGAGCCCTTCTTGATCAACCAGATCCAACCCTTATGAGGTCTTAAAAGCAGATAGGCCAAGAGACTTAGACCAAAAAATATTACGAGTGCGACTAGTGGATTGTAGGTGTTCATAGGCGCTTTATATACAGGTTCTTGGCTACATTCCCAGATATCGAAAGCCGTGTGGTATTATTTTCAATGGTTACCGAATTGTCGAAGGCTTCAATATCGAGCACTTTGATATGATCTCCTATGGTCATATTGATCTTACTTAGGTATTTTAGGAAACCATCCGAGGAATCCTTGACTGCCACCAATATACCTTCTTCATCCACATTTAATTCACTAAGCAGAATACTATCGGAGGCAACGATTTTACCATTAACATTTGGTATAGGATGCCCATGGGGATCAAAAGAAGGATACTCCAGAAAAGCATCAAGTTTATCGGTCAAGGATTGCGATTGAATATGTTCCAATTGTTCTGCTATATCATGTACTTCATCCCAATTGAAACCGAGTTTTTCAACCAAAAAAGTCTCCCATAACCTATGTTTTCTAACGATGGTGATTGCCTTTGATTTTCCTTTGGAGGAAAGCCTGGCACCTCTATATTTTGTATAGTCTACCAAAGCCTTCTGGGCAAGTTTTTGAAGCATATCGGTAGCGGAGGAAGCTTTGGTCCTCATTTTTTCGGCAAGGGCATTTGTGCTTACCAACTGCATCGTTTCTTCTTCGAGAGCATAGATTTCCTTTAAATAATTTTCTTCTGCTTGGGATAACATCTCATTAATTTTTCACAAATTTACAAAATATATTTAGTCTTATCTAAATTTGCTGGTTTTACCTTTTCTTTCCTGGCCAGGGAAATCTTTGAGTGTCCTATATAAAAGGATAAACTTGGTATCTGCCTACTCTTGGTAGTGGCGCTTTTTCATATAAATCATGGCGTATCGGGCAGTATACAGCGTGAATCCAAATTGTTGAGTACCTTCTGGAAATCGATCAAACTTCGTTGCATTATTCCAGAAGTTTCCGAATGACATTGTAGACAGGCCCCTACCAAAAGCATGCGTTTTTGTTCATCGATGGTAAAAGGTCTAAAATCGGTTCGGGTCGAATTTACCTTATTTTGATTTTGTTCGTTCATAAAACCAACCCATGCATCTTCTGGTAAATTGTCGTTGGCATTGAGTTCGTATTCCGGTGTAAATATCCATTCTCCGGAATCCAATGTTATTTTATAGGTCAATTCCCCTGAACCAAAACCTAGGGCTGCAGGGTCGGCATGACATGATATGCAATTCCTCACGGCCTTGATAGTCGTATGTGGTGAATTAGGCGCGTACAATCGATGAAAGGAAATATCCTCCCCTGCTCGACCATTTTCAAAACTACCCTTGTCCAAGGTCATGATCATTCCAGGAATAGCAGGTTCAAATTGTTTGCCTTCTCGTGACTCGCGCACACCGAGCGCTGGATAGGAGGTTAAAAATTCTGCGACATGCTCTACCCATTGTCCGGTTACGTCTTTCTTATCCAATAGGTCAAATCCTTTAGGATCATCTTGGTCAAATACGTTATGGCAGCCGATACACTTATTCGTCCAGGCCGAATGGCATGCGGCACAGCTCACATTCTTATGGGCATTGTCCCTTGAGCAGATTTCGGATTGTGGTTTTATTTCATGGATCTCACCGTCTTTCTTTCCGATTAAAAAAGCCTTATCTCCCTCCATATAGGTATTTACCAATGGATGTCCGTCTTTTTGGACGACCAGGATTGGTTTATCGGAATGGGAATATTGTCTATGAAGGAATACCAATAGAGATTCATTGTCCAAGGAATCATAGGGAATTGTTCGTGGCTTTCCCTTATAATGACAATCGGAACACTGCAATTTTACCGCTTCTTCCTCATGGGCATATAACTTGCCATCGCCCATAACTTCATGGCTCGAATGACAATCTATACACAACATATTGTTTGTGTGGTGTACATCGGCCTCCATTTTGGCATACACCCTTAAATCTTCCAATACTCGATAATCGGGTTTGTCTTTTACTTCTTCCTTATCCAATAGTGTTTCCCGCCAACCTTCATAGTTAGTCGATATTCGACTGGACCGACTATGGCAACCAAAACAATGCTGGTCATTCACGAAGATATCCGTTGCTGGGTGTATCTTAGGCAAGGATTTTTTGCCTGATTTAAGATATTCGGCCAAATCGGTCTTTGCATCATTAGAGTAATTTAAATGACAAGCGATGCAACCCCCGCCACGGCTCAAACTGTTTATAGCCCCAAATTCGGTTTTTTCGGCACCCAAGTGACAATTGGCGCAGAGATCCCTCAAATGTTTTTCAGAAGCCGTATATTTTATGTTTTCGATATGAAAATGATCATTAGGGGTTTCAGCTTCCCCAAAAATAAATTTATCAACTGCGACAATACCGCTATTCGTGGTCATGAGTGACATTTCTATTTTTGACAATTCACTGGGGTGGCATTTACCACAGGTTTCCCCAGCGTTACTAAGGTTGCCTGGAATTAGGACCATACCCCGGTGTGATTTATCCTTGTCAAATTCCTTACCATCTCCCAAATGACAACTCACACAACCTATAAATTGTGGATTGTGGTACTCCGAAAATCCTTTGGTGTTTAGATGACATTGTAAACAGCTTTCTTCGGTTGCTGTAATGTCTATATAATCGGAAGTGCGCTGTATTCCTTTAAAAGGATAATCGAAAAACTTAATCGCTACTACAAAAAGTAATAACGCGAGTACTACCAATGCAATGCCAATTTTTTTTATATCCCCTATCGATTTTCTCTTCATAGACCCGTGGTTCCACTCACAAAATTACAACTTAAATCAGTGGTAATAAACTCTTCTTATGTAACAATTGTTACACTTAAGATGCTGAAAACATGACATTTATCATTAATCGGGTTCTACGATACCTATAAATTTGCCAACTAGTATGAAGATTATATCGACTACTATTGAAATTTGATCATATGGGTACATCAAGAAGAAAATTCATCAAAATTTCTGCTTTAGGTTTTGGTGGTGCGGCTGTCGCAGCCACCTCATTGGAAACTATTGGCCTAAATTCTTATTTAGAGGGATTGGCGTTGGAAAATTCCCTTGAAAAATTAAAACAAACCGCTACTTATTGCGAGGTCTGCTTTTGGAAATGTGCCGGATGGGTGCATTCTGATCGCGAGGGTAATATTCACAAGATCATAGGTAATAATATCGACCCCCATTGCAATGGCAGGTTATGTCCTCGTGGAACCGGCGGTGTAGGTATGTATTCTGATAATGACCGATTAAAGAAACCCTTGGTGCGAAAACTTATCGATGGGGAGGAGACTTTCGTCGAAACGAGCTGGGAAGAGGCATTGACCTTAATTGCATCAAAAATGAAAGCTATTAAGGAGGAATATGGTGCTGAAAGCATGGGATTATTAAAACATGGGGCTCCAGGATCACATTTTGAACATTTATTCAAGGCCTTTGGTTCTGACAGTATAGCCGAACCGGCATATGCACAATGTCGAGGCCCTAGGGAAACCGGATTTGCGCTGACATTCGGTTCTTGGGTAGGCTCTCCAGAGCCAACGGATATCAGGGATACGAAATGTTTGGTTTTGATCGGTTCCCACATTGGTGAGAATATGCACAATACCCAAGTGCAGGAAATGTCAGATGCCATTGATCAAGGAGCAACAATAATTACGGTCGACCCCCGACTTTCCACTGCAGCCAGTAAATCACAGCATTGGTTGGCAATTAAACCTTCAACAGATATAGCCCTACTGCTTGCTTGGATGAATGTACTCATCAATGAAAACCTATATGATAAGGCGTATGTGGACAAGTATGGGTTGGGATTTGAGCAGTTGAAAGCCCACGTACAAGAGTATACCCCGGAATGGGCTTATGGAATTACAACGATCAAACCTGAGGAAATCAGAAAAACTGCCCGGATTATGGCGGCAGCAGCACCTGCGACCATAATTCATCCCGGACGACATGTTACTTGGTATGGTGATGATACCCAAAGAGCCAGGGCCATGGCCATTTTAAATGGATTATTAGGGTCTTGGGGACGTAGGGGTGGATTTTATTTTAAAGAAAGTATCAGTGTTCCAAAATTCCCACATCCACCCTATCCAACTCCAAAATGGGGATGGGAAGACATTGGTGAAAAATATCCATTTGCTGAAATGGGTATTACCAATGAATTAATTAGGGCTTCCATTCCTTCAGAAGAAAATGAACATCCGATAAAAGCGTGGATGGTAGCCGGTACAAATTTGAACAATTCCATTCCCAATAAGAAATTATTGGAAGAGGCCATTGATGCCTTGGAGTTTATGGTCGTGGTAGATACCATGCCAATGGAAATAACCGGATATGCCGATGTTGTATTACCCGAATGCACCTATTTGGAACGTTACGATGGAATCAGGTCGGCGACCAATCGGGAACCATCCATTGCCCTGCGAATGCCAGCGGTTCCCCCAAGATTCGATTCTAAACCAGCTTGGTGGATCGCCAAACAATTGGGTGAAAAATTGGGGCTTCATGACTATTTCAACTACGACGATTATAAAGAAGTCATTGCATGGCAATTGAAAGAGATGGGCACTTCTTTGGAAGAGCTTGAAAAAATTGGCGTGAAAAAATTCAAAAGAAAATCGGGTCCTATGTATTTGGAAGATGGGCAGAATTATGAATTTCTTACCGATAGCGGAAAGATCGAATTTTATTCCGCAGCCTTGGAAAGAAAAGGATTTGACCCTATGCCAAAATTTACGCAACACCCTGAACCGCAGCCTGGCTATTATAGACTAAACTATGGTAGATCTCCAATGCACACATTTAGTAGAACTGTTAACAGCCCAAACCTGAACGACTTGAAGAGTGAGAATGATCTATGGGTCAATCCAAAGGTCGCCCGTATTTTGAATTTAAAAAAAGGGCAATATGTATGGTTAGAGAACCAAGATGGGGTTCAATCATCATTCCCTATTAGGGTTCGGGTAACAGAAAGAATCCGTTGGGATTCGGTTTATATGGTGCACGGTTTTGGCCATAACAATAAAAAGTTGGGCCGAGCCCATGGAAAGGGGGCCAGCGATACCCAATTGATCAGTCAAGTTGCCATAGACCCCATAATGGGCGGTACCGGAATGCGAGGAAACTTTGTAAAGATACTAACTGAAAATCCCACTAAAACGCTAGAAGTATGAGATATGCCATGGTAATCGACACCAAAAAGTGTGTAGGTTGTAGTGACTGTGTAGTAGCATGCCAAACCGAGAACAATGTTCCCATAGGATACTGCCGGGATTGGATTACGGAACGCGTCGAAGGGACATACCCAAAGGTAGAATTGGAATTAAGGTCCGAGCGATGCAATCATTGTGAAAATGCGCCTTGTGTACGTTGTTGTCCGACAGGTGCAAGCCATATTATAGATGGTGGTATCGTGCTGGTGACCCCCAATGAGTGTATAGGCTGTGGTGCCTGTATTGAATCATGTCCTTATGACGCAAGGTTCCAACATCCTGATGGTTATGTTGATAAGTGTACCTTCTGCCACCATAGATTGGAGAAAGGCCAACTCCCAGCTTGTGTTTCGGTATGCCCTACCAAATGCATGTATTTTGGCGATTTGGATAATCCCAATAGTGAGGTGTCACAATTACTCAAGGCAAGGAAACATAAAACCTTGGCGCCTGAAGCAGGTACAAAACCCCATGTTTATTATTTAATATAAGTCTTTAAAATGGAAGAAGAATTATTCACAAGTGGTAGAAACATACCGAACATCGACCCTTCATTACAAATATGGCATTGGCCTATATCGGTATATCTTTTTTTAGGAGGTCTCGCAGCCGGACTCCTTTTTTTTGCGGCCCTGTTCACCGTATTAAAAAAAGATGGGGAAGTACCAGCAACGGTAAAGTATGCAGTTATTATGGCACCCATCGCCTTGGTATTGGGGTTGATAGCCCTGTTTTATGACCTTACCCATAAATTTTATTTTTGGCAATTATACACGACTGTTAGAATAGAATCCCCCATGTCCTGGGGTGCATGGGTATTATTGCTCATTACTCCCCTATCCATGCTTTGGGTTTTCAGTTATTGGAAAGAGATTTTTCCTAAAATGGATATGAAGTTTGGTTTTTTAAGAAAATTCCAGTCTTTTTTGGTCAAGAATCGAATGAATATGGCCTATCTCCTTATTCCACTGGCAATTGTCCTGGGTATATATACAGGAATTCTACTATCGGCCTTTAATGCTAGACCATTATGGAACAATGCCATATTAGGGCCTTTGTTTTTGGTTTCCGGACTTTCTACGGCCGCTGCCACCATAATATTATTCTCCAAATCACATAGCGAAAGAAGTCTATTTAGCAAGATCGATATTATCCTGATTGTTATTGAATTGGCCCTTATAGTTCATATGATCATGGGATATTGGGCAGGTTCGGAGGTTCAATTGGAAGCCATGGAACTCTTGATCAATGGTGAGTTTACGGTCATGTTCTTTGTTTTTGTGGTCATTCTGGGCTTGTTGGTCCCAGGATTCTTGGAAATATTAGAGTTGCGAGGTTATAAAGTTCCAGTTGTGGTTCCTGCCATTCTAATTCTTATTGGTGGTTTGGTGTTCCGATTTGTCATGGTTGAGGCAGGTCAATTAACAAGATATCTATATTAATATAAAGAGCATTCAATGGATAAATCAAATTTTAACAAGCTACATGTATATTGGAACCCTTATTTCGGAGGATTCCTTTTAGGTCTTTTGATCATTTTCACCTTTTACATGACCGGGAGGGGCTTAGGGGCCAGTGGAGTAATGAAAAGTGGTGTTGTTACCATGGTCGATCAAGTCTCGCATGAACATACAATAAAGAATGCCTATTACAGCAAATTTGTAAGTGGGGACAAGTCCCCTATGAACAATTGGTTGGTTTTCGAAACTTTAGGGGTATTGGTAGGTGCTTTTATATCTGGCTCATTAGCAGGAAGAATAGGATTCAGGGTGCAACATTCCCCAAAGATTACCGTAAAAAGAAGATTGGTATTTGCTTTACTAGGAGGTGTCTTGTTTGGTCTGGGAGCACAAATAGCAAGAGGTTGTACCAGTGGGGCTGCCCTTAGCGGTATGGCGGTATTATCGACCGGTGGCTTTATTACCATGCTCTCTATTTTTGGGACTGCGTTCTTGTTCGCCTACCTATTTAGAAAAAATTGGATTTAACTATTAAAAAATTATAATTATGGGACCATTGATTCCTAACGGCTTTTTATCTTATGAATGGAATATCATCATTGCCGTCCTTATTGGTTTGGCTTTTGGTTTTATCCTTGAAGCTTCTGGTTTTTCCTCTTCTAGAAAATTGGCCGGTGTTTTTTATGGATATGATTTTGCCGTATTGAAAGTATTTTTTACCGCCGCATTGGTATCGGTAATTGGATTATATTATATGGACTATCTAGGTTGGATAAACATGTCTATGCTCTATGTACATCCCACGTATTTATGGGGCGCGATTATTGGAGGCGCTATTATGGGGATAGGTTTCGTTGCAGGGGGCTTTTGTCCGGGTACAAGTATATGTGCCGTTGCCATTGGTAAATTGGATGCTTGGGTATATGTTATTGGAATTATGATCGGCATTCTGATTTTTTCCGAAGCCTTTCCCATTTTTGAAAAAATTTATAATGGTTACTATCTCGGCAATATTACACTTGTCGATAGCTTCGAGCTGCCTGCCAGCTGGATAATTTTGGCGGTAACCCTACTTGCCCTTGTGGCCTTCTTTGTTTCAGATATTGTTCGTAAACGGGTTAAAAAGGTGTTTTATTAAATAAAAACAAGAATAATCATGATCAACAGAAACTTAGCTAAAATCCTTTCCAAAAGATATATTATATTGGCCTCGCTGCTTTTTGTTGCCGCTTTGGGTCTGGTACTCTTACCGTCCTACCAAAAAAATGAAAATGTAACGGCAGAACATCTTTTGGCGAAAGTAATAAACCCCGAACGCTATATAACATCGGATGTATTGGCTGATAAGCTCATTTTAAAGGATCCGTCGATCCTTCTTATCGATGTGCGGGTAGTTTCCGAGTATGAAAAATACACCTTGCCCGGAGCCATCAATATACCTTTCGACTCTATTTTAAATCCAAATTATGAAGGGTATTTAAATCAGGACCAATATGACATTGTCTTATTCTCTAATGACAATTTCAAGGCCGATCAAGCTTGGTTATTGTTGAATAGAAAGGACTATAAAAACCTCCATGTCCTAAACGGTGGTATAAACGGGTGGTACCACACCATTTTGAATCCGCCCAAACCTACCGAGGATATGCCTCAAGAGGCCTTTGAACTCTATAATTTCAGACAAGCTGCCGCCTTATATTTTGGTGTTGGTATAAAAACAAAAGTAAAGAAAGAGGCTACACCAATACCGGTAAAAAAAGTAGTGCCAAAAAAAGCTGTTGTCCCCGTAGTCAAAAAGAAAAAAAGAAAACCAGAAGGTGGTTGCTAAAAATATATCGACATGAAGGAATTGGAAAAAACTAAGCGAATCTCTATCTCTACCGTATTATTTATACTGGTGATCATTATTGGGGTCTTGACCTTTAAAATGCCGACAAATGTTTATAAGAAATCGAATGTCGAGACATTGGCCCTGCTCAAAACAGAGGATTATTTGGTGGCAAATACTGATATTGACCATTCAAATTCAGTACTGGTCGATATAAGGGACATCTTCGACTATTCGATAAACCATCTAGAAAATGCCGTAAATATTCCAACATCTGATATTTTAAATGAATCGAGCATTTCATTGTTCGATGAATTAAGGGATGCGGGTAAAACTGTCGTTCTCTATGGAAAAAATCCGAACGAGGCCAATAGTGCCTTTATAATATTGTATCAACTGGGATACGAAAATATTAAAATATTGAATAGCACCACCCAATTGGTCGATAACGAGTTCCAGGTAAAAGATTATGATCTTGAGAAGCCCATTGCGAACTATTTGGATATTTTCAAAAAAGTGGAACCAGAAGAACCTACCGTTGTAAAAAAAGCAGCTCCTAAACCACCTAAAAAAATCATTACAGTACAGAAAAAGAAAAAACGCAAACCTGAGGGCGGATGCTAAAATGTAAGTTCCCAGCTAGTGCTTTCGAATAAAAATATTCCTTTTCAGAAAGGAATGACTACCTAAGCTAACTCATTATTTACAAGGTGGGAATCGATGAGATTCCCACCTTTTTTGTATTCCGAACCTTTGGTTTTTTACCTTTCGTTTATGTCATAAAGTAACATGATGTAAATATCTATCAATCAAGCTATTAATCAAAATATTTTTTCTGTAACAATTGTTACAGAATGTACTGATTATGTATTACTAAAATGTGATAAATGTCATAAAGCTAGCTAGTTATCAGGCATAATTTTGTAGGCAAATTAACTTAATATTTTAAACCATAATCATATGAAAAGGCTATCTATTTTTCTAGTTGCTATTCTTATTTCGTCAGTTGCATTGCTGAGCAGTTTTACAAATAATGACCTCAATCGTTCTTCAATTGATCCACCTAATGAATTTGAGACCTTATTGAATTATTTCGAAACCAATAATAATTTCATCAATAGTCCGTCCTCCCCTGCTTTGGTCATGGCAGATGAAGTTAAAAAGAACATGAAGGATCCGAAATATCATATTATCGATATTCGAACCGATAGTTGGTTTGAATATTCGCATATAAAAGATGCCAACAATGTTCAGCCAGAAGATCTGCTCACTTATTTTGAAACCAAAATCAGTCCTGCCGACTTTGACAAGATCGTATTGATATGTTATTCAGGCCAAAGCGCTGCCTATTTTACCAGTCTATTGCGTTTGGCCGGATATGATAATGTGTATAGCATGAAATGGGGAATGGGTTGTTGGCGATTGGATTTTGCAGAGGATACCTGGTTAAAAAACACTTCAGATGCTTTTGCCGACAAATTGGAAACCAATGAAAACGCAAAACCCGATAAAGGTTCATACCCTTCCTTAAATACTGGTA
The DNA here is from genome assembly GCF_014610845.1 of Maribacter arenosus. Taxonomy (GTDB): domain Bacteria; phylum Bacteroidota; class Bacteroidia; order Flavobacteriales; family Flavobacteriaceae; genus Maribacter_A; species Maribacter_A arenosus. The sequence goes on from NZ_JABTCG010000001.1 coordinate 566,948, forward strand.
AAACAGAGGCACAGGAAATTTTAAGGGCACGATTGGAAAAAGCATTCGCAACTCCTTATAATGAGTATATCATAAAGTCAGAAGATATTTTTGCAAACCCCTCCGACTATTTTGTTTTGGATTACTGGGGTCAGGAAAAATACCAAAACGGACATATTCCAGGTGCGGTATTTTATGAGCCCAATGGGTCGTTGGCATCCACCACTGACCTCTCTACCCTACCTATTGACAAAAAAGTGGCTGTTTTTAGTGCTACTGGCCAAGAAGCAGCCTATGTGGTTGCCTACCTTAACCTTTTAGGATATGATGTAGGTAATGTCGCCTATGGGGCTAATGCCTTTATGAATAAGATCTTAAAAGAAAAAAACTGGGATGCTTTTACCAAAAAAGAAATCAACATGTTCCCAGTAATTGAATAATAAAATCAAACCACTTTAAATTTTACATTATGAAAAGAATATCATTGTATTTAATCGGACTTTTATTGTTGCCCTCATTATTGTTTACCTCTTGTGATCGAGGGGATGATATTGTAGATAGTGAATCGACTCCCGCATTTACTTTACTTAAAAACCACATGACAGCAAATGGGTTGGATATCGACAACATAGATACCAATGCAGATGGTGAAAAGTTTGTAGTTGGAGCCCCCGCTGCGGCCGATTTAGATGCGTTCCTTGCAAAATATACCATTATCGACATCAGAAGTAATACAGATTTTATGGCCAATCATATTCAAGGTGCGAAAAATGTAGCATTTGCTGATATCTTAACAGAAGCGGCGGCCTCAACAAAACCAGTTTTGGTAGTATGTTATACCGGCCAAACAGCTTGTTATGCGACTGCCTTAATGCGTTTGTATGGTTATTCACACACCAGGGCTTTAAAATGGGGAATGAGCGGTTGGAACCCGGCTACCGCAGGTCCTTGGAACAATAATATAGGCAATGCTGCCGATGGTCATTCCAATTGGTCATTTTCAAATGCCCCCACTACAGAAGTATTCTCTGATCCCGTAATTTCCAGCTTTTCAACGGATGGTGCCCAGATTCTTAAAGACAGGGTTGAACAAGTCGTAGCCGATGGATTCAAAACAGTTTCTGGGGCAGATGTTTTGGCCACGCCAAGCAATTATTTTATCAATAATTATTTCAGCGAAGCTGACTACTTAGGATTTGGTCATATCGATGGTGCTTACCGTATTTTACCGTTAACCCTCGCAGATAATACCTATTTGGGTCTTGATCCCAGTTCTAACGCAAAAGTGGTAAGCTATTGCTATACAGGGCAAACTTCCGCAGTCTTAACGGCTTGTTTAAGAGTATTGGGATATGATGCCTATAGTTTAACATTTGGTATGAACGGCATGTTCAATTCTAACCAAGCATTCACATCTAATCAATGGGGTGGTGACAGCAATCCAAAAAATTTACCATTGGTTAATTAATTGCAAACCCTAAAAATTTAGATGTGATGATAAACAAAATATATAGTGTCTTGGTAGTAGCGTTGCTATTTCTAGGAAACAATGCCTTTTCACAAGGTTGTGAAGGTGATATGCCCGGGGCATCGAGTGATTCCCTCAATGCGAACAAACCTATCTTATTTGGGTATTTACAATCCCAATATGATTATACTTTTTCCGATCCTGGTGAAAGCACCTTTGCTTTCAAAAGAGCTAGGATAGGAGTTAGAGGCCGGGCTTATGACGATTTTTCATACTATTTCATGCTCGAAACCAGTCCTTTTATTGGCAGTTCGGGTGATGCTTATATCATGGATGCCTTTATAACCTATGATAAATACTCTTGGGCCAAAATCTCTTTGGGTTCCTATAAACAACCTTTTAGTTTAGAGGTTGCAACTCCATGTCATAGTCTAGTAACTATCGATAGATCCATCGTGGCTGATCAATTGGTGGCACCACAAAGGGATTTTGGGATCGGCTTATTCGGCGGTAACCAGTACACTAAACTTAATTATGCCCTAGCTTTAATGAATGGTAGGGGTTTAGGGGTAGTCGATAACAACACAAATAAGGATATTGTGGGTAGAGCTACCTATAAAGTCACCAATTTCTTAACCTTAGGAGGTAGTTTTAGATATGGATACCCCAATACGAACAATACCACTAGAAGCACTTTTGGCGGTGAATTCGCCGTGGTATTGAACAATCTCAAGGTTCAAGGTGAATATATTTATGATGAGGGTGATTATAACCGTGCCGCTGGTGGAGGTTGTGGTGCCACCCCCGTTGAACTGGGAGAAAAAAGGGATGGAGCCTATATCATGGCTTCCTATGATACCAAGTGGAATGTACAGCCCGTCTTTAAATATGAATACTTTGATCCAAATATAGACGTGAAAAAAATTGGATATCAAGAAATGATGACCTTGGGATTCAACTATTTTGTCAACGATAAGATCAGATTACAAGTAAACTATCAAGCGCACATCGAAACCCATATCAATGTGGATAACGATATGTTCTTGGCGCAGGTCCAGGTAAAGTTCTAAACGCTCATAATCAGTTTTATTTTTGTTCATTCGTTTTAGTTTAACTGAAGAAACCTCCTAGAGTTCCGGGAGGTTTCTTGTTTTTATTGGTTAAATTTGTATGAATCATCTAAGTATAACAAACTATGCCAAAACAAGTTTCTACTGTAAGTGACAAACTTAGAAAGGAATATTCTCATTTATTTGAAGATGAACTCTTGAATGAGATTTTCGAAGTGGGAGAATTTAATACAATCAAAAGAGGGGGTGTATTAATCGATATTGATGATGAATTGAAACATATTCCCTTGATCATAAAAGGAACCATAAAGATCAGTCGAAAAGAGAATGATAAGGAACTGGCCTTATATTTTTTAGAGCGGGGTGACACTTGTGCCATTTCCTTTGCAAATTGTCTTCACAAAAGGAAAAGTGTTTTTAAGGGCGTTGTCGAGGACGACGCTGAAATGATCCTTCTACCTATTGATAAGATTGAAAAATGGTTGGTCACCTATGAATCCTGGCGACATTATATCATAGATAGTTACCATTTTAGGTTATTGGAAATGGTCGATTCAATAGATACCCTTGCTTTTTTGAAAATGAAGGATCGCTTGCTGAAGTATTTAAAAAACAAAGCTAAAGTTTCCAAGGAATCGATTCTTGAGATAACCCATCAAGAAATTGCGAAAGACCTGAATACATCAAGAGTTGTCATTACACGGTTAATACAAGATCTTCATGATGAGGGGGTTATTTTTTCAACACGAAATAAGGTTCGTGTAATATAGCCTTAGAATCATTCAACTTTTTCTTTTTTGCCTTTTCGTTTGTATAATCATTGGCCATACTACAGGGACTCCTATATCCTATAGTAGAAACAATGATACTCTATTTAAAGATAGGCTTAAACATTTCCATGTTTAGAGGCGTTCATTAAAATCTAAAAAAACGGGGAAAAACTATGAATTTCCTTTTTGTGTTGATAAAATAAACGCCGGTTAGCAGAATTATGGCGGCAAAGATGGACTGTAGCGTTATTTCCTCATTTAAAAAATACCATCCCAAAGCTAGGGCAATAATAGGATTAACATAGGTGGAAGTAGCCACTTTCTCCGGTGAGACGACTTTCAGTAAATAATTGAACGAAGTAAAAGCCACAATACTGCCAAAAATAATAAGCAATATCATGGAATACTGTACAGGTTTTCCCCATTCAAGAGGTGAACTCCAAGTTTCACCAAAAATTAGGCTAGATAATGCCAACATTATTCCCCCTATAAACATTTGATATCCGGTATTGACAAAATAATTTTTTGGCAAATCGGCCTTACCAACAAAAAGGCTGCCATACCCCCAACTCAACATGCATGCAAAAATCATAAGCATACCCATTACGGAATTCTCCTGACTCAGGACTTGTTTTTGGCTCACCAATAAATAAATACCTATAAAACCCAAGATGACCCCAATTACCGACATCATCTGTATTTTCTTGCCTTGTAAAATGCGCATAAGTAGAAGTATAATCAATGGTTGGGCGGATATTTCCAAAGCAGCAAAACCGCTATCCACAAATTTTAGGGCCCAAACCACTACCCCATTTCCAAAGGTTAAAAATAAAAACCCTGCAATCGTAGTATTCCTTAGTTGTCTCCAACTAATGGCGATACTTTTCCCCATAATTCTGGCTATAATGAATATTAAAATGCCGGCAACAATAAAACGAATCGATGCCAGCATAAACGGAGGTAGTTCATTTACAGCAATTTTGTTCAATAGGTAGGTAGATCCCCAAATAACATATATAGAGAAAAATGCAAGGATAATCAGTAAGGGACTTTGGGATTTAGGCATGAAAATTTAGTGTGATCTTATTTTAAACAAGTAAAGATATCTTTTTTATCACGTGATTAAATGAAAGCAAAAAAAAAGAGGGTCGTACACCCTCTTTTTCAATCCTTTTGATAAATCCTCTAGTAAGCCTGTGGAATAGCTTTTATATGGGCATATATCTTTTGTCCGTTTATTTCCGTTTCAAGGTCTTCTTTGTTCAATTTGATTCCTTTAACATCGTTCAATTCACCATCTGGTGAAATAGCCTTGACACCATAGAACTTACCCTCAGCATTTATTGCCTTGACATGAACAATATTTCCTTCACGCAACACCCCTTTTACATCTAGTTTAGTACCTTCTTTGGTAATAGCCTTGATATCGAACAAAGTTCCGTTATCCGAAATTGCCTTTATAGGTTTATATTCATCCGAACTGATGATCATTTTTATGGGGAGGTATCCATTCTCACCAACAATGGTTTTAATATCCATTAAACTTCTTTGATAGGAATCCTGAATGGCCTTCACATCATAAATTGCGCCATTGGTATCGAAGGCTTTTATATCCAACACATAGCCTTCTGGATGAATGGCCTTGATATGCCACCTCCCATTGTTGCTTGCCTCACCTGCTTGGGGGAGCGCCTTAACGTGGGCATAAACAGCATGCCCATTGATCAATACCTCTGTCTGATCATCGGTCATTTTTACGCCTTTAACGTCATTTAGCCTACCTTCAGGGGAAATGGCCTTTATACCATAAAAATCCCCTGCTTTGCTTATGGCCTTGATGTGGATGATATTTTTGGTCCTACTCACACCCTTGACATCCAAGGTATCCCCTTCGGGGGGCAAAGCCTTGATATCATATACACTGCCGTCATCGGCGAGTGCCTTTACTCGAGTATACTTATCACCACTTACCAACAATTTCACAGGTAACTGTTTGTCGCCGACCAGTGCCTTTATATCCATAAAACTGGTCTGTTTGGTATGTTGAATGGCCTTGACATCAAAGATGTTGCCATCCTTGTCTATGGCTTTGACATCGATTAACCTACCATCTGGATGAATGGTCTTAATATGCCAAATAACCATTTCATCGGTTATCGCCATATCCGATTCAATGGTTTTTGAAGTTTCCTTTTCAATTTCTTTACAATTGCTTAAAACAACTAATATTGCTAGAAGAAAAATGCTCCAGAATTTATGGAGTACTGATGAAATGTGGTATGCTTTTCCCATGGTCGATTAATTTATTAGATTCTAAATGTACTATACTGTATGGCATTGATGAATGGTCTGTCAATGCAATAACTAACCAAAGTTACTATACGTATCTATCTAAGAAACTGATAATTATCATGTTGTCGGACTTGGTTCAATAAGGGAAGAAAAGAAGGATGTTGGGTAGAATCAGGAATAGATGAACACTAGTTATAGTGGTCCCACCATATTGAGTTTGTAATATCTTGTTCGGCAATGTAGATAGGTTCCCCAATCCTTGGAACCAACACAGGAATCCTTAAATCAGATGCCTTTTCTAAAACGCGTTCAACAGGGTCTGTCCATGAATGCATGGCCAACTTAAAAGCTCCCCAATGAATGGGCATGATGTATTTTGCCCTAATATCGACACCCGCTTGTGCCGTTTCTTCAGGCATCATATGGATTTCCTTCCACATTTCGTTGTACTGGCCACACTCCATCATAGCAAAATCGAAAGGGCCATATTTGTCCCCTATTTCTTTAAAATGGGGGCCATAACCACTATCCCCACTAAAAAATATATTCTCGGTAGCCGATGATATGATCCATGAGGCCCATAGGGTGTTACCACGGTCATTGAACCCCCTGCCGGAAAAATGTTGGGCCGGAGTGCATCTGAAGGTCAATTCGTCAAAATTACATTCCTGCCACCAATCCAATTCGGTTATTTCTTCCGCTTCAACGCCCCATGCCTGCAGATGGGAACCCACGCCCAATGGCGTAAAAAATTGGCCTACCTTGTCTTTTAACTTACGTATTGAACCATGATCCAAATGATCATAATGATCATGGGACAAAATGACCGCATCTATTTGAGGCAATTTTTCAATTTCAATAGGCAATTCAACACTGAACCTTTTACCACCCAACAATGGATGTGGTGCAGGAACATCGCCGAACATTGGATCTATTAGAATGTTCTTTCCGTTCATTTGAAGTAAAAAGGTAGAATGGCCGAACCATACCAATCGTGTGCTGTCCTTGTATTGCACAATATTCAAAGAATCTATCTTTTGTACCGTTATATCTGAGCCAGGTCTTGTATTTGGCGATGGCCTGAAATAGCCTATCATGCTTTTTACGAATTTCTTGAAGTCCATGCTCATCTGAATATTGTCACGGTTGATGAACTTTCCTTCTTTAAAATTAGGGGACTTGGCGAATAACTCTTTTTGCTCCTTAGTTGCCTTACCCCCAAATTCAGGGCTGATATTTATAAAGGCTGTGGTGGTTATCAACACTACACCCGATAGAATTCCAATTCCTAGCAACATTCGTTTTATTAGTATTAAAAATATTTTAAGCATTTAAAAATTTCCTGAATAAAAACGCAAATGTAGTAAAATTGAAGTATGAATAGGCAGCGTCTTTTGCCAATATTACAAAAAAAGAGGGCCATAAGCCCTCCTTTATTATCAAATCCCATAACGTTTATTTGGCATCCAAAACCTTTGTGCTTACATAGGCATTTGAGCCTACAATTTTACCATCTTCGTTGAAATTATGGGTATACATCGCTGGAACAATGAATTTTTTACCATCCGATTTTCTGGTCATTCTGAATTTCCACCAGGATTGTACCACTCTACCATCCCATAAGTCATATTCTAGATAATCTGGATACCCAACAACATCAATACTATTGAATTCATAGGCTTCCCACATTTTTTTATTGCGTTCCTTGACTTCCTCAAGGGTCATTGTTTCACCATCGGGTAATTCCAAGGTATTAAAACGGCAATCATCGTCAAAGAAGCTGTATGCCACATCAAAATCGCTATTTTCAAAAGCCCCCATCATTCTTCGAACACTATTTATATTATCATGGTGATTGTATATCGTACCATTTTCCCGATCTGAATAGCTTCTCCCTATTTCCCAGAACATCCTATTTTCATAATAGTTGATTAGTACACTGATCTTCCCCTTATCGTCTAACTTATATAATCTATGGAAGGGCATGTCTAATTTTACACCGGTCTTATTATGAATGGCCTTCATGTGGTCCCATGTTTGAACCCATGTATCACCATCCTTATATTCAATAGCATCGGGAAAAGCCCCTTGCGATGGTTTTAATGATACATAGGATAAGTCTTCTGGAAGGGATTTTACCTGCTTTAAAAAGTCTTCCTTATCCTGCCCCTTTCTATCTTTATTGACGTTGGATCCATAATAGGATTTGAAATCATCGGACAGATACGTGGCTACTTTAGCATCATCACCAGCCATCCAGGCTTGTTGCATTTGATCAACGGCCACCAATGCAGGGTGTTCTAAATAAACGGTGCCGTTTTTTTTCTTTTGTGAATAGCCCATAGCCACAAAAAGCGTAAGGGTCAAGAATGTTACTTTTTTCATTTTAATAGAATGTTAGATTATACATTGTGAATACAACTTTTGCATCACTATTTCTATCGTAATGAAATAACTTTAAGGATATTTTTAAAATCAAAAAGGACGAATACACCTTATTCCTGTCCCAAACCATGTGTTTATTTATCAGTTTGTGACCCTAACCCTCTTCAAATTATCAGAAATTAAAAGACCGCAAGGAATTTGCGGTCTTTAATACTAATTTCTTTTTGGGAACGGTTATGGCGCTAAATCTTTTTTACCCTAACGGCATTCATACCGCGCTGCCCTTTTTCCAATTCAAACGATACCATGTCGTTTTCGACAATTTCATCGATCAACCCACTGACATGGGTGAAGTGTTTTTCTTGGGTAACGCTGTCGATAATAAATCCGAATCCTTTTGATGAATCATAAAATGAAACCTTTCCGTTTCTTACAGGGTCGAATTTTTCCTCATCACCTTCTTCTTTTTTCGGAATACCAAGAATAATATCTTCCGCCTCTATTTCGATCTTTTGGGAAGGATCGGGTGGTGTATCGGTTAGATTGCCATTATAATCCACATAAGCGAATTTAATACCCCCACCGCGCTCTTTGGATGCTGCTTTTCGGGCCAATTTTTTCTTATGTTTCTCTTCCCGCTTTTTTAAACGTTTTTTTTCCTTTTCACTTTTATTAAATGTCTGCTGCGACTTCGCCATATTTTACTTCGATATTTTAGTTAATAATCTAAGAAAGGAAGGTCGCACAAATCATTCAATGATTTTAAAACAATCCGTAGTAAAACCCAAGACCCAATTTTGAAACGAGGAATTTAACTTCTTAAATCACTGCAAATATAAGGTATTGCTTTTAATTGTGATAAAGCGTGCTTAATGTTGTCATTCTGAGCTTTCATTTTTACTTCATATTTTTCTTTTCAATAGAACTACGGCTATCGTTTTATAATAAAAAAGGTTGGGACGCGATTAAGCATACCAACCTCTAGTCAATCCAATACTTGTTAGAACAGGCGGCCTTATACCGCTGCCTCTTCTTTTGCCCTATTTTTAACGATCTTTTCAATTAGATCAGGGACTTTTTCAAAGGCAGCTGCCAATCCATGTTTCTTTCCGGCTTCCAAGAAGGAGATTTCCCCACCTTTGGTTACCAAAAAGCCAATGGGTTCAATGCCCACGCCGGCGCCGGCACCCATTCCTTGACCTTTTTTTGTTTTGGCTTCGGTACCTTCACCTCCACCAGAACCAAATCCCATACCTACTTTGATCACAGGTACACATTTAAATTCCCCGAGATCGAACTGTTTACCAACAACAGTATCTGTATTGGCCTCAGACTTCATAAAGTCGGTAATCTTTCCTAATAATTCCTCAAAATGTAATTCCATGACATACTATTTTAGAAGTTAATAAATGATTTTAAGATGTGTATTGGTCTATTCTGCAAATGAAGTATCAGTTGGTTTTTACCTTCAAAATTTATTCTGAAATTTCCGGATTTCTGGTTTAGTAAAGCGAATAATGGATACAGTTTTGCATTTGTAATACAATTTCCCGTATCTAGTTCAACGTAAAATCGTTTGACCTCAAAAGACCGCAATAATCGCAAACCCTTTCGAAAGCCCAATTGGCGTTTTTTTTTGATCCCAAGTTTTTTTGTAGTACTGGGCTTGATTGGAGTGCCTATTTTATTTATAGGGTAGAAATAGAAATTCATAAAAAAGGCCCGTATTCTAATCTGTATCAGTTCTTCCTTATGGGGCATTATATTCGCTTTCATAAGTCCTTTTACCCGAACGTAATATTCATTGGTGCCCGTATCTATATAAAGAACGAGTTGCACAAATAATAGATATACAATAATTGCGCTTATGACCAGGAGGATTATCGACACTAACATCAAATATTTTAGGCAAAATTATATTGAAACACTGCAGTTCTGCAATGACTTAGGTCAACCCAATTAAAATTTAACAGTTTATACCAACAATTTTAAATTAACAATAAAAACCTAATAATCAGTTTGTTAGATAAATAAATCCACTACTCTATCTATACATATTTGTTAAATATTATATAAAATGGTACCTTTTTATACATAGTACTGTAACAAAACTGCAACCTTCTCGTCTGTATAGTGTAAGTCAATCAAAAACAACAAAAATGGAAACGTTACATCCACATCAATTAAGACCTAGAATATATTTTGAAATAGGCAGCGGTTGGAATACCGATTGGTTATACGATATAAAACTTAAAAACAATACAAACAACAACTAAAAAAAGTAATCATGAGAGCATCAAGTAGAAGAACAGCAACGGAAACAAGGGTTAATTCATTCTTTTCCACTTTAAAAGACACTAAAAGGGTTCAATGGGCAGGGTATCGGAATTTTAACCGCTAGTAGAACCAACATCATCAAATCAAAAAATAATCAGACCTGAAATCATTAATTGGGTCGTAAAGAACAGAAATCATGAAAGCAACATTAAGCAAAACACCAACAGAGGCCAGAAAGTATACTTATTTTTCCAATTTCAAGGACAGTAAACGCGTACGTTGGGCAGAATACAGAAGCTATATTAGATAGCACCATTAAAAAACAACAAACAACAACTAGAACCTGAATAACTTCAGGACATAAAAACAAAATATCATGAGAACAATAATCACCTTACAGACACCCACCGAAGCTAGAAAGCATTCCTATTTTTCGAATTTCAAGAATAGTAAAAGGGTACATTGGGCAACACATCGCCACTTTAAGTAACTTAGATCATGCATCGAAACCTTAAAGTAAAAAACAAGAGGGCCCTGACAGAATTGTCAGGGCCCTCTCTACTTAGGTTGGTTAGCAATTTACGATTCTGACTGTTGAACCAAACTTTTTTGCACATTCGATGGAACGGCTTGGAAGGATGAAAAAACAGACTTGAAGGTAGCCCTACCTTGTGTCATTGATCTTAAATTGGTCGAATAGCCGTAAAGTTCGGCCGCAGGAACCATGCATTTTAAAATTTGGGAATGGTCCTGTGTATCTATGCCCTGGATAATAGAACGTCTTGACTGCAGGTCGGTCATAACATTGCCTACCATTTCCTCAGGTACTTTCACGGTCAATTCCTGAACGGGTTCCAATAAGTTCGGATTGGCATTCAGAAAAGCCTCCTTAAAGGCGTGGGCACCGGCTATTTTAAATGAAATATCATTGGAATCGACAGAGTGCATTTTTCCATCATAGACCATTACCCTGACATCGCGTATATACGAACCTGTTAAAGGGCCAGTTTCCATTACTTCCAAAATCCCTTTCATTATTGATGGTAAATAACGTGTATCTATAACCCCACCGACAATACAGTTATAAAAAACGAGCTTACCTCCCCATGGTAAATCGACCTCTTCTTTTCCCCTTATATTGAATCCCTCGGGTTCTGGCATGCCTTCATACCAAGGTTCTATTTTTAGATGTACCTGCGCAAATTGTCCTGCACCACCAGATTGCTTTTTATGCCTATAACTTGCATTTGCCGATCGTTGTATTGTTTCACGATAAGCAATTTTAGGACGTTCAAATTTAGCCTCTATACCGTAGATATTTTTTAATACCCAATCAATGGTGGCCAAATGCAGTTCTCCTTGGCAACCTAAAATTACTTGCTTCAGCTCTTTTGAATACGATATGACGACCGTTGGATCCTGGCTATGGATTTTCTTTAAGGCTTCGCTCAATTTCTCCTCTTCCTTTTTATTGACCGCAGATACCGATTTTTTTGTTCTTGGTTCTGGGAATTGGATCGGTTTAATAGTTAAGGGATTGCCCGCTTCATGTAAGGTATCGTTTGTTTCGGTGTATTTCAGCTTTAACGTAGCCCCGATATCACCAACGGTTAATTTTGAAACGGGTTCCCGTTTTTTACCATCCATGATAAAGAGCTGGTTCAAGATCTCGGTTTCATCATTTCTTGAATTCACCAATTTATCATTTTGATTGACTTCTCCCGATTTCACCTTAAAAAAAGTAATCTGTCCCAAATTGGGTTGGTGTATGGTTTTAAATACGAAAAGTGAAGTCGGGGCTTCCTTTTTGGGTTCTACGGTTTTTCCTTCTACACTTTGTTCTGGTTTTAAATCAGCGGCTGAAGGGGCGACATTGTCAATGAACCCCATAAGTCGACCACTACCCATGTCATTTAGCCCAGAGGTACAGAATACTGGGAAAACTTCATGGTTGAGCATGCCTACCTTGATACCCTGTCGCATTTCATCTTCGTTCAAGGTGCCTTTATCAAAGAAAAGTTCCATTAATTCCTCATCATTTTCTGCCGCTTTCTCAACTAACTCATTGTGCAGTAAATCTGCTAATTCTTTCTGGTCATCAGGAATAGGAAGTTTTTCCGGTTTTCCTCCCTCAGGCCCAAATTTGTACATTTTCATCTTTAAAACATCGATGATACACTGGGCACCATCGACTTTTATCGGATATTGTATCTTAACTAGGTTGTTACCTACCAAATTCTTAAGACTATTATAGCTTTGATCGAACTTTAGGCCCTCATGATCTATTTGATTTATTACAAATAAGGTTGGCTTTTGATATTTATCTACATAATTCCATATAATCTCTGTGCCGACCTCGACACCATGTTGTCCGTTGATGACGGTCACAATAGTATCTGCCACACGGATTGAGGCTATGATCTCACCGATGAAATCGTCCAATCCAGGAGTATCCATGATATTGATCTTGTACTGTCGCCATTCGGTATGCATAGGTGTGGCAAAAACTGAATTTCCCCTTTCATGCTCAATTTCATGATAATCCGATACGGTATTAAAATTTTCAACGGTACCTCTTCTATTGATCAATCCGGCCTCGAAAAGCATAGTTTCTGCCAGTGTCGTTTTACCGGCATTATGGGCCCCTACAAGAACTACATTTTTTATGTGTTTATCATCGTATATCTTCATGGAGTATTGGTTTTTAGTTGTCTTACAAATCTAGAATTTCATTCATTCGAATAACATGACATTTGTTAGTTTTTATACCTAAATATTGTTGTATTCTCTAGGTAAGGAGACCCTAGGTTGGATTTTGGTATATAAACAGATAAAGTATCTCTTAAAAATACTAAAATGGTTTGAAATCATACGTTAAATCCACTGTATTTATAAAAACCGATCAAAGAGGACCTTGTTGCAGAATACTTAAGGGCTAAATGTGTATTGGGCACTTTTGGAAAGAGTCTGGACAATTCTGAACATGTGGGGTATTATTTAGGGATTGAACCAGTAATTGAGTTTCAAAGTAAGGGACCATGTTCTTCCGGAATAAGGTGACAATAGATGATTATTTGTATAGACTATGAAGAGGTCCGAAGCCGGTTTATAGCGCCATTGGAATCTTGAATTCAAATTAAAATTCTTGGATTGTTCATTGTATTGAAAAAGATTGGAAAAGAACAACGTATTGGTAAAGGTGATATCCACTTCCGATCCAATAAGCCAGAATTCATTGGTATTCCATGGAGCCGGCATTTTTATACGATTGTAATTCAAATTTGCACTTAGGCTTACATAAGGTTGAAACCTGTATCCCAATTCCGTGGTTAGACTTGTTCTGTTGCCATCTTCATAATATCCACCAAAACGGGAATCAAAGGTGTAGGTGAATAAACTTTGGGGTTTGGATGCGTACATCCACCCAAATGCATTCCATTGATGTTTGGTCCCGGTGGGTAGCTCCTCTTTCCCTAATCTAGTTGGATCAAATGGCGATAGTAATTCCACAAAGTCATCAGAGATAAAAAAATTGAAGCTACTCCGATTACGAAAATCAAAGGAATAAAGTAAGTAACTCGTATTGTCTGTTCGGGCAAAACTTTGGTCGAAATAATAACCGGTGTTCAAAGTGGGCCCATGGCTTAATATTTTACCGGATTTAGGAAAGAATAGATATCCTAAATAAGACTGGAGCTTTATATACCCATTTCTAGGGACATAACCCACCTCGGCCCTATAACTTTCCCCTACGGATTCTTCTTGGATACGCCAATTCCATTTTCTGCTTTTATATTCCAAGTGTGCTGCCTGGGTTATACCATTACCCTGGTTACTGGGTGAGAAGGATTTCAATATGAAAGCCTTTCCATTCCATAGATTATTCGAAGAGGCCAAATTATATTCCATTCCTAGATTACGATTGAATTTCGGATACAGCGTGGTTAAGGAATCGCTTTCTTGCGGATAGTTGATTGATTCCATATTCACCAGCATGAAACCAATATTCGATCTACTGAAAACTTTACGTTGAAGCGACAACACCCCGAAATTCTGACTGGGCAACCCCGTTTCATCAACAGCGGCGGTTTGCATATCCATAAGTCCCAATCGCCATTTTTCATTCAGGTTACCACTGACCCTTGCCCCTGCCCTGATCGGTACACCCAAACCGATACGTCTTGAAAAAAAAGGGCGAATGCTGGAATATCCGAAATTTGCAAATAAATCACCGTTTTCCAGAAAAAATTGTCGTTTTTCAGGAAAGAACAGTTCAAACCGATCTAAATTGGTGATCTGACGATCAACTTCTACTTGGGAAAAATCAGGATTTACCGTCAAATCAAGGTTTAAAGACGAGGTAAGACTGACCTTCACATCGCCTCCCACCTTTTTGTCATACGTAGATCCCTCTTCGGTATTGATTACACTTCCCAATAGATAAGGTATCAAGGATATATTGGTTCCAGGCGATGGTGGGGGTGTGTCCCAGACCAAAACTCCGGTATAAGCCAATGAAGATGTGGGAAATTGTCGAGGGATGGGGGTCCAACTCGATTTTTCACTTGCTTTTAAATCCAAACGACTAAAATTGATACCCCATTCCTTTACCCCATCCTTATACCGAATCGATTTGAAGGGAACCGCCATTTCAAAGACCCACTTTTCCTCGTCGCGTACTACCTTGGATATCCATTTGCTATCCCAATTAAGATCAATACCACTTCCACTGTACATGGTACCATCCCATTGGGCACCTGCAGCATTTGAACCAAAGGAAAAACCTGTTGTTTGATTGTTGAAGGGATCTAAAAAGAGCAAAAAGTTATCATTCTTACCGAAGCTGAAATCCCTTCGTAGGGATTCCACGAAATTCTTCCCTTTAGTGGCATTGAAAAAAGTAGCGACAAGATAGATATGCTTATCATCATATGCCATGCGAATTTCCGATTTCTCATTGGCCTTCCGTCCGTCCATGGGTAAAACCATAAAAAAATCATCGGCTACGTCGGTATCTTGCCAAGCGGGATCATCCGCCACTCCATCGATTTCAATGGGTGAAGTTGCCCTTTTGATATGTAAGCGAAACGATTCGTTCTTTTTTTGTGCCCAGCCCGAAAAACAAACAATGATGAATATTATGGCGGTAAATTGGCTTCTCATACAAAGAACTAATGTAGTTAATAATTAAGAAAAAGACTTGTAAAATATCGACTATTATCGGCGATAATTTGGCAATTTTAAATATGGTGAATGGTCATTTTTACGTATGTACCATACCAATATGAAAGATTTTGCGTTAAATCGTATACGATATAGTATATTTGCACATGATTTCAAAAGTAATATTACGTGATCAAGTACGGGAACACCTGTTAAATCAAATGACCCTGGGTAAGTTAGAACCTGGAAAGACCATAAATTTGGCGGCCTTGTCGCGCAAGCTCGACGTGAGTGTAACCCCAATACGGGAAGCACTTACCCAATTGCAACAATCAATGCTCATCAAGGCTATCCCTAATAGGGGTTTTATCATTGCCGATTTAAACTATTCCGAAGCCAAGGACTTATATGAACTTGTAGCCGATTTGGAAGTCTTGGCCTTAGAAAACTCGGTATTTGACGAAGCATCGATAGACGCCTTAAAACGAATTCAGGTCCAATTTAAAAATGCCAAGGATACATTGTCCCGTATTCATGCAAAGCTTGAGTTTCACAAGGTGCTAACCCAACATTATAAAAATGCCCTTGCCCAACAATTCATGACCGATTTAAAAACACGTATTATATTTTATGAAAAAGCCTTTATGTCCGATGATTCTATTTATGCAAAGTCAGACAACCAACATGATGGTATAATTTCGGCCATTGAGGACGACAATGTGCCCACTGCCGCGCTCATATTAAAAATGAACTGGATGCTCATACTGGATTATATTCAAAAGCAACTTCGGTTTATATAATCCTTTTTGACTGCTCAATAAAATCACAGGTATAAGAATAAAATAAGGTAAATCTATAAAGGCCATATGAAAATGACTTTTTATGCGTTTAAATAGTAATAATGTCTTTGAAAGAAAAACTATGAACTTCTTGTCGCCCCAAATCGAAGCCTTGTCAAAAAAGAAAATAAAAGAAGAAGCCCCATTGGCCAAAAGAGTCAATTCTTGTGGAATTTTTCAAGATTATGGATCGGGTTATTCCAATCCAAAACAGAATGGGAAAACAAGTGATTCCAATGAACTGGACTAAACTCTTGCGACCTTGAAAAAAACGCAGGCATCAAACCGCCCTCTTTCAATTTTGTTACGAAACTCCTATCCAATCCTCAGATAGCCTTAGAATCGATATAAC
Source organism: Maribacter arenosus (assembly GCF_014610845.1). Taxonomy (GTDB): domain Bacteria; phylum Bacteroidota; class Bacteroidia; order Flavobacteriales; family Flavobacteriaceae; genus Maribacter_A; species Maribacter_A arenosus. The sequence continues at coordinate 583,543 of NZ_JABTCG010000001.1, forward strand.
ATGTCACATTCGAATGCAGCCATAGGAAAGAAGCGGGTAACCAAGTCGATATTTTTTTGGAGAGGAATTTTTGAATGACCTCCTTTTTGTGCGCTCCCGTAATACATAGGATTATTTTCTTGGATTGTAGTATATCGGCCATACCCAGTGTTAAGCCATAGCTAGGTTCCCCCCCCAATTCATTTATCATTTGATGGTTTAAGGATTCCGGAGCAAGCTTGGCCAAATGACTGTATGGTATTAATGAATCTGCGGGTTCATTGAATCCTATGTGGCCATTCTGACCAATTCCTAAAACACATATATCGATGGGACCTTTATGTTCGATTTCCGATTGGATTCTTCGGCATTCCTCTTCCGGGGAAACCGGATTCGAATCAAATGCAATGTATCGTGCTCGGGGTATACGCAAGGGCTGTACCAATTTTTCCTGAATATAGGATTCACAAGAGCTTGGTTCTTTTGAATCTATCCCTCCCCACTCGTCTAGTTTTATAATACTTAGATTCTTGAAACACTCGGGGTCCTTATCGAAATGCCTAGTAAGCCGTTCATAGATACCTGTCGGGGAATTTCCTGTTGCCGTGCAGATCAATTGACTTGGATGTTCTTTTAAATCTATAATAATGGATTCGTAAGCACTTTGGCTCATTTCATTATAATCGGCACAATATTTTAAGTTCATGTTAGGCCCATGCTTTATCACCCTTGACATAAGGGATACATCCTTTAAAACTTCCCGGTATCGGAAGATATCGCAATGCTTTTGTAGCCCCCGGTTCCGAAGTGAAAAATCCCCAAATCGTAAGTTGTTTCATCATGGAAAAAAAATGAGGAGGTTCCCCTTCGGATATGGCTTTGGCTTTTTTGTCCAAGAGTACCAATAAATCCTGCCGTAGATTTTGATCAAGTTCTAAAAAGCTACTGGAATAGGTCGTATGGGCCATTTGCTCTATAGTATCCATTCCTTCCTTGAAAATCACCTGCTCTTTTTTATCATAACAATCTGTCACGATGGCAACCATAAATGCACCTATCTTAGCTGCCTTTGCTCCTGGGGAACCATCGGTTTCTGGCAAAATCGTTTCACCAACCTCATCCAAGAAGGAAGTATCTGAATCGGAGAAAAGCGTTTTGTTTGTTATCTTTCGGTTACATCCCGATAGAAAAAACTCAGCACCAATAAGCGTGCTACCCATGATACTGGTCGTAAGTATAAGAGCTTTTCTTCTATCCATAGTTAGGCAATTAATTTCGTTTTTTCCAAAGCTTATAGGGCTTATCCACGGCTGACTTAAATGGCAGGAAAACTTTCTTATTGGTTCCCGCCGATTCGTAGGCAGCGAAAATAACCTCTAACACTGCTCTCCCATCTTCTCCCGTCACGGCCGGTTTTTTGTCGTTCTTAACACAATCTACAAAATGGGCGAACTCTTGGGGAAAACCGTAATTCCAAATTTCTTCATACATAGTGAAGCTCCATCCGACGGTGTTCCCCGCTTTTTCTACCGCATAGCCTACCCCTTTCTTACTATAGGTTTGAATGGAGTTTCCTTGAAGTACATCGGCGTACGCTACCCCTTCTGAACCATGGATTTCTGCCCGATCATCCATACCCCCTAGTTTTGTCCAACTCTCCTCCGCCATGGCGATAACATCATTTTCAAATTCCAGGATAATGATCGAATTATCATCCCCTATGGTTTTATCTTGGTGTACACTGGTCGTCATTTGTGCATACACCGATTTTATGGGTTTCCTATCATTCAACCATCTAAAAAATTCAATGGCATGGCAACCCATATCCATGGTGACTCCACCACCAGACTTTTCGACATCCCAGAAATGATCCGCATGGGGACCATCGTGTTTTTCGGATTGTTTGAATAAAACTGGACGGCCCAAGGCCCCTTCATCCAACAATGCCTTAAGTCGTACATACTTAGGGGTAAAACATAACTCCTCAGCATACATTAATTTGACATTCGCTTTTTTGCAGGCGTTGATCATTAGATCTGCCTCCGTCAGGTTCAGGCATAATGGCTTTTCCACGACCATGTGTTTCCCGGCCTTTGCAGCTTTTAAGGCGATTTCACAATGCACATTATTGGGCGCCCCGATAACCACCATATCAATTTCTTCCATGGCCAATAGTTCATCGAGGTCGCTGAAATGATTTGGGATCCCATGTTTGGCGGCAAACGCCTTGGCATTACCAGGAGTCGGTGACATTACGGCAATGATTTCCGCATCGGAAACCGATTTTAAGGCTTCTGCATGAATGGATGAAATGAATTGTGAACCAATAAGTCCTACACCAACCTTTTTTTCCATTTTTTTATTTAAATTATAAATTTCCTTTATTGAATTCTTTAGCGGCATAATTTGCAGCTCTAGCTGTAAGGGCCATATATAGAATAGAGGGACTCTGGTTTCCCGTACTGGTCATACAAGCCCCGTCGGTAACGAATACATTTTTACACAAATGCATTTGATTCCATTGATTCAAGAGGGAGTCTTTGGGATCTCGGCCCATTCTTACCCCTCCCATTTCATGAATATCCAATCCCGGTGGTTGTTTGTTATCTTCAACATAGATTTCCGTACACCCTATTTTCTCCAGCATTTCCTTGCTCTGATTCAAAAAATCTAGTACCATGCTCTCATCGTTCTGATCATAGTCCACATCGGTAACAAGAAGAGGAATTCCCCATTGATCTTTCTTTTCGGCACTCAGATATACCGAGTTGGACCTTTTGGGTACAGTTTCCCCTTGCATATACATATAAATGTACCAATCACCAGCTTCACTGATCGCATGCTTAAAATCGGCCCCAATCTGGATCTCACTATTCGGGAGTTCATTTTTTCGCACCCGATACGCACCACAGAAGGTCGTATAGCCGCCGACATAATCCAGTTCCTGTTCCTTCAAATTACGGTAATTAGCCAAAATGGGTTCGGTCGGATTTTTGCCATATACATATTTATCTTCAAATCCATCGATTTTTCCTCCTGCATAACCCCTATAAATATGAAAACAAATAAACTTTCCCAAAAGTCCATTATCATTACCCAAACCATTCGGAAATCGGGATGATTTTGAATTGAGTAAAATCAAATTGGTATTCAATGCCGAAGCATTTACGAAAATTATTCGTGCCGTAAAGACTATTTTCTCATGCGTCTGGGTATCGATTACCATAACGCCCGATGCTTTGCCGGTCGCTTCGTCATATATTATGGAATGCACTACGGAAAAAGGACGTATGGTGAGGTTCCCAGTCTTATCGGCCCATGGTAGTGTTGAGGAAACTGAACTAAAATAACCTCCAAAAGGACATCCCCTCATACATAAATTACGTGCTTGGCACTTTCCGCGGCCTTGTTCCAAATGAATTTCCCGAGGTTCGCTCAATTGTGCCCACCTGCCTTGTACCAAATGTCTATCAGGATAGTGCTCGGATATCTTTTCACTCATATGTTGCTCAACACAATTGAAATCGAATGGAGGTAAAAATTCACCATCGGGCATGGCATCGATTCCATCTTTATTGCCACACACTCCAATAAATTTTTCGACATGGGAATACCATGGGGCAACATCCTCATAGGAAATAGGCCATTCGATTCCGTACCCATATTTACTAGGAGCTTTAAACTCATAATCACTCCAGCGTTGACACGCCCTACCCCACGTTAACGATTTGCCACCGACCTGGTAACCCCGTATCCAATCAAATGGTTTTTCCTGTACATATGGGTGATCATCATCCTCTATAAAAAAATGGGCCGTACTAGCATCGAATCCTGCTGCTTTTGTAATTAGTGGATTCTTATCATTGAATTCCTTACTCATCCGCCCTCGATATTTAAATTCCCAAGGGTGCAGATGTGCCGTAGGATAGTCTTTGAGATGTTCAATCTCCCTGCCCCTTTCAAGTACAAGGGTCTTCAGTCCTTTTTCACACAATTCCTTGGCGGCCCACCCACCGGAAATGCCGGATCCAACAACTATCGCATCAAAGGAATTCGATTCAGGTTCCATAATTGTACATAAACTAGGGCATCAGTGCAGTAAAAAAGCCCTTATGATCTAATCATTAAAGTTCCAATCTTTTCTATTAAATACCAAAACCTTAACCCAAATAATTTAATCGGTTAGTCTTTGGGAAACAAACCATTATCCAAACCTGGAATAAGGTGCAATGCATTTTTATAATATACTTTTTTCAATACTTCATCGGGTAGACCGAGACCATACATGGCCCAAAAGGCATGGTATTTCTTATAATAGGGAAAATATTCATCCTCGGTTTCAAGTACCCTAAAATAGGTGGGGAATTCCTCCGGTTTCCAACTATCCTTCCCAAATAGAATTCGGTCTTGGTATTTAATGAAGAACGCTCGGGCAAATTTCGGCTGCCTCCCCAATTCTGCAATAACGGCTGCTATACCCACATACATATTCGGCATAGTATCCAATAATTCGCCTAATTTTTTCAGGTCATTGGCATACCAGCCCATGTGGGCATTGATGAATTTGGTATTCGGATGATTCTTGAACATATTGTGTTGTTCTTGTATGATCTGTTCCCAAGGCGCGGGATCAGTGTCCGATCTTTTTCTGCGGGGATGGGTCTTTAACTCCAACCATCGTTCATTATCACTGTCCATAGGATCCCAAAACGATTTTGGATCGGCGGCATGTATAAGTACCGGAATGCCCATTTCCGCGCATTTTGCCCAAATAGGATCTAATCTTGGGTCATCGATAGCCAGACGTTTGCCATTGGTATCTTTATACCTCAATCCTAGACTTTTATAGATTTTCAATCCTTTTGCTCCATTTTTTATATCGGTTTCCAATTGTTCAACGGCCTTTTCGGACCAGCCGTTGGAGCCTACACCGTCAAAATCCACATTGGCGAAAACAACAAAACGATTGGGGTATGTTGCCTTTATGTTTTGCAGCATGGTATTCAATCGCTCACCCGAACCTCCACTTAGATTTACCATAATGCCCTCATTGAGGGTGTCCATATCCTTAATCAAAGTAGCCAAAGTTTCAGCCGACATATCCCTTTGGTGGCTATGTACGTCTATAAAAGGAAATTTTGCCTTTTTCACCTTATGTTCTGGAACTACTAAGGTTGATTTTGGATTATACGACTCAAATCCCATATCTTGGCCAATCATGATAGAATATGGCGTAACAATCGCTAGCATCACTATGAAAAAGTATTTAGAACCCATTGGTTTATCTATTTTTTGATTGTTGTATCATATGTTGGTACGCTGCATAGGTATCTAGGTCTATCTCTTTTCCCTCTGCCGATAGGGCAATCACATCTTCGCGGTTTTTTGCTATGATTTCCTTGGCACCCGAATCACCATCCAACGTACTTAATAGCGGTATATATTTTTTATGGTAAAGCACAGGTACGCCGTTCCTTTGCTTGTAGGCCGTAGCTACAATGTTTTTAACCCCATCGGTAAAAGTGCTGATCATGGAATTAAGATAATTGGTATCGATCAAGGGTTGATCGCAAAGCATAAAAAGCAAACCATCATAGTGCTTATCCGATTTCGCCAAGTATTGTACCGCATGTGCAATTGAAGAACCCAAGCCTTTCTTCCAATCTTTATTGACCATGCATTTGATTTTGGATAGGTCAATTTGTTCTTGGATCTTTGCTGCATTGGCTCCTAATACCACATAGACTTCATTGGCCATACTATTCATGGCTATTTCAATGGCATGGCCTAGGAGCGTGGATTCGCCCCAAGGCAGCAATTGTTTTGGCTGTTGCATGCGGGAAGATTCCCCGGCGGCCAAGACAATCACTGCTATTTGATTCTTTTTACCCATTAGCAATGTATGGGACTCGATTTATGTTTAAGCATTATTGGATTTTGGTTGCGTACCACCGCCAAAATTTCAGCGAGAATGGCAATACATATTTCCTGGGCGGTTTCAGCGCCTATGTTCAATCCTGAAGGACCATAGATACTATCGAAAAAAGAGTCATCGATTTCGGGATGCCGTTCGATCAATTCGCCCAATAATTTTTCACGCCGTTTTGCAGGACCTAAAATACCAAGATAGGCAGGCCGTATGTTCATGATCCTAAGGAGAAATTTCAAATCCTTTACATAATTATGGGTCATGACCAACACAGCGGTTTGATCATCAATAAGATTAACTTCCAGGTTTTCTGCTTCTATACAGATCAGTTCCTCGGCTCCAGGAAAATCTACTAGGGTTTTACTTTCATAGGGTGCGGCCACAACGGTAACTTCCCAACCCATTAATGACGCGTAACGGCTTAATTGGACGGCATCGTGCTCGGCCCCTAGGATGATTAATTTAAAACATGGCTTCATCTCCTGAGTAAAAACCTGCAATCCCTTTTTTGATAGCGCTTTATTACCGAGGGAATGGGTTGTGTTATCCAAACGGATCGCCGATCCAATGGAATTATTTACGCCTTCATTATGTGAAAAGTAGGATATAACACTAAAAGGTTTCCTGATTTTTAGATGTTCATCAAACGAAATAAGAAATTCGTCATTAGGCATAAAAGGTTCAATCAGAATATATAACAAGCCCTCGCAGCCCAAACGGTATCGCCCGTCATAGGTCATCATTTTCGGAATTCCATCATTAAATACGCTTTGGGCCTGTCGGATCACTTCTTTTTCGACACAACCCCCGCTCACGGCTCCGATGGCCTTACCATTCTCCATGATCAACATTCGAACCCCAGGTCGTCTATAGGAAGAACCGTCGAGGTCCACAACCGTTGCCAGTACTGATTTTAAATGCTGCTCCTTCGCTGAAATATAAGCTTTTACGATAGCCTTGAACTCGTGGGTCATGATGTTAAATTGTGAGTAATGTTACTCTTGTTTTGGAATGAAATAGAATGAAACATAAAAGTACATCCAAAAATGCTATTTCAAAAGGCTAAAAGGTATTCCCTTCTAATTTAATCCATAAAAAACCCAATGGATTTCACTTTAACAAGATTTAACAAACTTTTTCTATAGGTGTATAATTTTAAATCCAATTGTACGTTCTGTGTGTTGAACCTCAAAATAATGAAAATGAAATCCTCTTTTAGATACTTCAGCGTTTTTACAATGCTTTTTTTAGCCTTTTCATGTGGTAATGCCGATGACGATATAAACCTGGACTTAAATTTCGGAGATGGCCTCGGAAAGGGTAAACCGGTTGATGATTGTCTTGCCTTAGGTGAAAGCGACCTTGTGCTAAGCATACAAGAACAGTATACTACCTTGCCGGGCAAGGTCTCCATTTTGTTTAAAGTGTCCGATACCGATGGCAGCCCAGTTGCAGGATTGACCGCCAATCAATTTACGATTTATGAGCAAGGAAGAAATGATGCATGTTTTAATACCATTTCACAATCGGAATCACAAGCTAGAATCTCATCCAATTCCCAAATATTCAATGCAAACACCATATTGGTCTTGGATTTAAGCAACAGTGTTTTGAGCAGTAGTCTTGATGAACTGAAGATGGCATCGGTTAGTTTTGTGAACAATGTGATGCCGACTGCATCTGAGGAGTCATATAAAATGGCCATTTATTGGTTCGATGGGGAAGATGAATTACACCTTTTGAACGATTTGACCAGTTCTAAACAGGAGTTGGTCGATGCAATCAATTCGATTACTGAAAATATCAGTAATGACCCATCTACCGACCTTTACGGTGCGGTGATAAAGTCCACTACAATTGCTGAAGACTTATTAAAGGAGAGTATAAAGAATGAAATTATCGGTGCTGCCTCCGTGGTCGTTTTCACAGATGGCACCGACCAGGCTTCGCGATATACAGAAGCGGATGCATTGAAGAAAGTAAATGATGCAAGTGCGAATATATCGTTTTTCACTATTGGTCTGGGAGCCGAGATAGATACGCAGGTACTGACCGATATCGGTAAGACCTACAGTGTGTTCGCAGGGAATGCAGAGGAATTGGAAAATACGTTTAACGACATCTCGATCAAAATTTCGGAACGGGCAAATAGTTTTTATCTTTTTGAATATTGCAGCCCTAAACGTGATGGAAGCGGGGATAATAATCTCGTCATCCAGGTAGTTGATGGCAACCAAAAAGGTGCGGTACAGACAGAATTCAGTGCAAACGGATTCACCGGGGGCTGTGAATAAAATGCGACAAAATCAGTACCAAAAAAAAGCGTCCTAATTCTGGACGCTTTTTTTATGCACACTACCGAAAGTGTTTTTCATATATAAAAAGTAGGGTTTTTATAAACATAACTGTTTCATAAGTAACAACCCCATTTATATTGAATACCTACATCCTAAAAACTATGATAGTACTTAATTTAAAATTTGAAAATCATGGATGTAATCAACGAAATTATTCAAAACAGTCCAGCCGGACTTCTTTCAAAAGGCCTTAAGAGTGCAGTCCTTTTGCTATTTGCAACAATTGTATCGGTTTTGCTCACAATGCTTGTAGTACTTATTGTTTACGGGCCTGAAATGACGATACGATTTGGGTATTGATACGCTTGTCCATTTTTAGTAGTCAGTATCCAATGCGAAGAATCAAGTACTCCTCACTAAATACCAGTGACTATAAATTAAATTACGTCTTTTATCGATAAATCATCGCATTTTTAAAACTGCCCTTTCCTGTGCTTAGGTCGAATAAGAATCCATTTATTACCACATACACCGGTTTTCCGTTCTTCTCTATCAGAAAAGTGGGATTAATACCCACCTGTAGTTGAAGTTTGGGAAGTTCATAGGTGCTTCCCACTAAATTTAGGGGAATTGGCGATTCTAACATAGCCAACGGAATCTTCTCCAGACGAAGATAGGTATAACCTTCACGTAATAATTGCATTAGATCTAGCTGTTTTACATCGGAAATGGTTGCTAAGGTTTTAGGGTATACTTTTCCTTGTTTTATACTTAAACCGTTCGCATCGAGGGTTTCGTATCCATAATAGGTTGAGAGATCTCCCTGATCAATGACCCGACTGCTGTACCAAAAATCGGTATTCCCTTGCTTATCTACTTCCAAGCGGTTGATGCCCAAGTCGAGTATATAATCGGTGCCCAATAGATTGTAAGTTAAATTGGTAATTTTTAAATCGAATAATTTTCGGTCATTTTCTGGAATTTCGCCATATGCCTCAATGGGTATATCCTTATAATTCCCTTTGGCAATTGTATAGATCGCAGAAAGAATGGAAACGTAATTCAGTTTTCTGATTTCCTGTTTTTCAATATCATTTGCATAGCCGCCAGACTCGATGAGTATAGTACTCGTACCCCATTTTTGGATGTTGTCACCAAACGCCCTTGGTTCAAAATCATCGTTATACCGCCCTACCTGGCCCAGGGCATATTTTTGAATAATATTATTCATATAAACAATGATCTTCATGGCATCTCCCCTACTTTCATTAATATCCTTTTCATAGTTATAGGCAGGTGCCAAATAGGAAATAGTTGCGGGTTTTTCAGTTCGCTCCGCATTGTAATAGGTGCTCTGATCGTGCAGGTTAAACCCAAAATCGGCTTGTAAGCTATCCCTAACCCGCTTTAAGACCTTGCTTTCAGGGGACTGTAAACGTAAGGCATCCCTATTGATATCGACGCCTAGAAGGTTTCTACGTTGATACCGCTCGGCCCCATCAGGGTTTAGCATAGGTAAAAAATGTAGGGTTAGGTTGCTGAGGATTTCTTTTTTCTCCTCCTTGAAATCGTCACTCTCCAAAAACTTGAAAATATCAAAAATAGCTTGTGTTGCCGTAGGTTCATCCCCGTGCATTTGGGACCATAAGAGTACATGGGTGTTACCCGTACCGATACTGATCAAATCAAGGTCTCGCCCTTCAATGGACTCCCCCACTTTAGTAATACCGAAAAGTGGATTGGCCTCATATTGGGCAAGTAAGGGTTGTAGATCGCGATGTTTTATACGCCGTTTATCCAGTTCTTTTTCCTTATACGTATCGTACGAACCGTACAGCTTGGATGTTAAGTCCTGACTTTGGGTATGTGAGACACAAAAGAAAATAAGGTATAGGGTGATTACTTTTGATTTCATATTATATGTTTTTGTGGGGAAGTGGCTTAAAATCGAGGTTTTTCGTTGCTTTTCGGACCTTGGCCATAAATTCATCCCCCGGATCTGATTTTTTCGTTCGATAGCCTTCATCTTTCTCGAGCCATAATCTATGGCCTTCAAATAAGGTGTATTCATGATGTCCGATGACATATTCGATATCATACTTATTGGTTAAATAGGTAACTAACCAAATATTCGATCTTAACTGTGCCTTGGTTAGCGGAGCTTCCTTGGTACCGCCAACGTTTTCTATTCCAATGGCGCAGTGGTTCAGCCCTATTACATGTCTACCCATGATGGTTTCTGGGAGCAATCTATAAATAGTACCATTGCGATCGACCAAAAAATGGGCGGATACATTCAACCCGCTGACACTTTCTATGTCAGATCGCCAGTTCGGTAATTTCGGATCGTGAAATGCATCAAAAGATTTTTCCAACGTCGGAATGGCCGTCCAATGCAAAACCACCATTTTAGGTGCAATGGTCGGAGCTTCTTGATTTAGGCCATACCTATCACTTAGATAATTCAAGGTAAGGGATTCGCGTTCATCATTGAATAAAATGGGTTTGTCCACAATCTTTATTTTGGATGAACAGGACATCAGCATTGTAACCATCAAAAAGATGAATAATCGTTTCATTTGCGTATAAGTTTTCAACTGGACCGAGGTGTAATTAGTATTAATATTCATTTTCAACTCCCTGTTTTAACTTAGTGGCCTTGCTTGAAGGTTCTCTATTTTCTTTCAATACGGCGTATTCTATACAAACTTTCCTTCTACCCCATTCCTTTGCTCTTTTTCTATCTTTTCCCATGTAGATGTCGATTTTGTTCCGCCATCTATGATGCATCTTGTCGTTGACAAAGAATGTATCAGGAAAATTTTCGATACGTACCATGGTTCCATGTTTTAACCCCTTCACTATTAAATCCCTTGAGACCGCCAAAGATTTCATTCCCGGCACCAATGTATCTCCCCAAGCTGTAATAGTAGGATCTTCATTGGTTTGTGATTGCACCGAATTGTAGGCGGTTGCGGTAACTTCCAAAGGAATCCATATGTAGGGGTCGTTTTTCTTTTCTTCCTTACAGCCAATAAGTAGCGCCATTATAAGAAACCCAATAAAAGCATTGTCTTTCATGAACTTATCTTGTTTTGTTTTCCAAAATTAGGAGGTCAATGCCTTTTTCCCTCCAAAAATTGGTTTTCTCCTCTGGAACCGGGGTAAACGCGTATGAAAAGGAGCTTAGGATAATATCTTCATCCCCATCCCCATCCACATCACCTGTATCCATAAGTAACCATCGGGCATAGTTGGATTCCTCTAAACTAGAATCCTCAAAAGTAAAATCAGCGGCATTCTTATTCTCCAAATAAACAAATGGGGATTCCTTAGGGTTTTCGTAGTCTGGGAAGGTTGATAACAAGCCAAAATCAACATCCCCATCTTGATCAAAATCCTTGGCGACGACCCTTGTGGCTCCATTCATGGGGTAGAAATATTTTTCTTCGAATTGATTGTTGCCATCATTGATATGCAAACGCAGACCATGATAGGGTTTGGGAATATACGTTTTATCGGCATTATCCCCATGTACGGTAACGATGTCATCATCCCCATCATTATCAAAATCGATCAGCTCAAACCAACTGCTGCCATAAATAGGACTAAAACGAATGACCTTATCCAGCCGGAACTTCAATCCATCCATTTGATAGAATATGGAAATATTTTCATCCCCTTGGGAAAATAAAGCGACAATATCCTTTTTTCCATCCCCATCGATATCCTTAACCACTGTACGAATCACGCCGGGAAGACCTAAGAGTACTTGCTTTTCAAATTCCATGGCATCGTTCTGTTTCAATAAGGTTAGCTTTCCCGTGAGATACCCAAACTCGCTGACCAATAATTCATCCTTTCCGTCTCCATTAAGATCTTCAACAGCGGTATGAACCGGCCTATGCAAGATTTCCGGGATTTCGGTAAATACTCCTTCTTTTTCCATAAAAATGCGACCAGAAGCGGTTTCTGATGGATTCAATTTACCCACTGTGGTGACGTAGGCAGCATTTCTAGACTTGCTAAACCAGGTTATCGGTCGTGGAAAATGATTCATAGCTGCCAGTTTTTTTTGACGGAAATCGTACGTCAAAATTCGACCGGAAATATCCCCTAATTCAATCTTTTGCGTATGGGCATCAAAATTTAAGAAGGTGAACATTAATCCCGACAGGGTATCAAAGGTTGTTGGTCGGGGTATAAAGCCTTCTAGATGATCATGTGCGATTCTTTTATGGGGCATCATTAAGGAATCGGGTGCCTGCTCTATAATGTAGTCCTTTAACAATTGCCATTCTTCCTGTTCCAATAGGGGCGACAAAGCAAAGATTCCAGATTTCATCATGGCTTCCTGTTCCTTAAAGGAATGACCAGCGTATGGATTATAAGCCGAATCACGCATACCCATTCTCGCGCCCATTTCAGGTAATACCCTGTTTTTCCATAGTGCTTTGGGTAAAGATTGTATCGATGGTCTTAAATGACAAGAGGAACAGTTTGTATCGTACAACTCCAAGGCCTTTTTCTCTTTGTTCTCAGCGCAGGAGTATAGAAAGGTAACGAATAAAGATAAGAGCAGGATACATTGAGTTATGCGCATTGATTTGGCTTGATTTTTCTGAAATTTAAAATATTTATAGCTCCTATCGGGAAATGTAAAAAAGCCCAATTTCACTTCTTGGTGAACTTGATGTTTTTCTTATAGTAAGGCAATTTATAAAATATGTTTTAGGTAGTACGGGTTTGTATAAAGAAAAGGGTAAAAACAAATCTTAATATTATATTTGGCCATTAACAGCACCAAAGGCATGAAATCATTAAAACGCATTCTTCTTATCGTACTTGTTATTTTGGCGGTACTCGTGTATATAAATTATCCTAAATTGAATATCATTTCGGGCTTTGCTGCCAAAAACATGGCCTCGAACCAGTTTATTGCGCATCGTAGTTTAGAAACCGTCACTTCTAACGATCATAACGTACCCATGATCAAAATGGCAGATGTTGAATTAATTGAGAAAGGTGCGGCTGCCACGGTATATGGGCTTATGGAACGTGAAGCTATTTGTAAAGAAGGAGTGGGATGTATTCTTATCAATGATGATTTTGATCCTAGAACATACGACTATACACCCAATCGAATTCAAAATAAAAGCGAAGTATCCTTCCCCTTTGGTAACCTTGAACCAAAAGACACCCTCTTCGGGAATGTGGACTATAAACAATTAGAAAAAGCGATTGATGGGGCTTTTGCCAATGCCGAGGTACAAAAAACACGAACCGTACTGGTTGCTTATAAAAATCATATTATCGCAGAAAAATATATTGATGGTTTTACCAAAGACACACCCATATTGGGCTGGTCAATGACCAAAAGTGTTTTGGCCACCTTATTTGGTATTTTGGATTTTGAGGGGAAAATCGATTTGGACCAACCCGCTCCAATCGCATCTTGGCAAGATGACGAACGTAAGAACATTACCCTGAACCATTTACTGCGTATGCAAAGCGGTCTGGCTTGGGATGAGGATTATTCGGGGATTTCGGATGTTACTAGGATGTTATTTTTGGATGCCGATATGACCCTTGCCCAAGAAAAAAAGGAACCCCTCGCACGTCCTACCGAAATTTGGAACTATTCCTCGGGTACCTCTAATTTACTTTCTGGAATTTTACGAGATCTTTTTGAAACGCACCAAGAATATTTAGACTTTCCATACAACGCTTTGATCGATAAGATAGGTATGCGTTCTATGATCATTGAAGCGGATATGAAGGGGAACTTTGTAGGGTCCTCATATGGATGGGCCAATACAAGGGATTGGGCCAAATTTGGAATACTCTATTTAAATAAGGGAAATTGGAACGGGGAGCAACTTTTTGATTCGGCTTGGGTCGACTATGTAACCACACCTACGCTACATTCCAACGGTACCTACGGAGCCCACTTTTGGCTCAATGCGGAAGGTAAATATCCCGATGTTCCCAGAGACCTTTATTCTGCCAATGGGTACCAAGGGCAACACGTCTTCATCATACCTTCAAAAGATTTGGTAGTGGTGCGTACCGGATTGGCTGAGTCGCCGGATTTTGATGTGAACGGCTTTTTAAGCGAGGTTATCGGGGCAATTAACTAGTTACCTTTTGCTTATCGCTGATCAAAAATGATACGTGTTTATCCTTAAAATATCTTTTTTAAGGGAGTTCACCACATTTCTGCCTAAACTCACAACAATTATTCGTTTTTGCAGCGTATGGGTAATACATTTATATCATAATAATCAAGTAAATAATTTTTTCATTTTCATATAGTGTTCTCGTAAAAGGGTCTTGTCGGTAAAACGGTAAGACCCTTTTTAGTTTAGGACTTATAGCGTGATTAGCGGTATACTGCCCTGCATAAGATGGGAACTGAGCTTTGAATACTGGATTTCCAGTACAATTTTCCGATTACTTTGTTCCTCAGAAATAACTGGATTTTATTTACTTACGGAATCCAATTGTTCTTTCCGAAATTAGGCTTGCGTTTTTCCAAGAAGGCATTGCGTCCTTCTTTGGCTTCTTCGGTCATGTAGGCCAAGCGCGTAGCTTCACCCGCGAAGACCTGTTGCCCCACCATGCCATCATCGGTAAGGTTCATAGCGAATTTCAACATTTTTATGGAGGTCGGTGATTTTTCCAAAATCTCCTGGGCCCATTCGTAGGCGGTTTCTTCCAACTCCTCATGAGGGATTACGGCATTGACCATACCCATTTCATAGGCCGCCTGGGCCGTGTAACTTCTACCCAGAAAGAATATTTCCCGAGCTTTTTTCTGACCTACCATTTTTGCCAAATAAGCGGAACCGTATCCCCCATCAAAACTGGTGACATCGGCATCGGTCTGTTTAAAAAGGGCGTGTTCTTTACTGGCCAAGGTGAGATCGCAAACCACATGAAGACTATGTCCGCCCCCTACGGCCCAGCCGGGTACCACGGCAATAACCACTTTGGGCATAAAACGGATCAAGCGTTGTACTTCAAGAATGTTCAAACGGTGCATACCATCTTCACCTACATAGCCTTTATGGCCCCTGGCCTTTTGATCGCCCCCACTACAAAAAGAGTATACCCCATCTTTGGTCGAAGGACCCTCGGCAGATAGCAATACCACTCCTATCGAAGTGTCCTCCTGGGCGTCATAAAATGCCTTGTAAAGTTCACTGGTGGTCTTGGGCCGAAAGGCATTGCGTACGTTGGGCCTATTAAATGCGATACGGGCGACGCCATTGCATTTTTTATAAGTGATATCCTCAAATTCCTGGGCAGTTTTCCAATTCGCTTTTTGCATCATGTTGGTCTTTTATTTTATAGTGCAAAATACTACAATTTGAAATAATTAGTTCGCCTTTGTACGATTACATATTAATTGACCCCTGGCTTATAAAGCATACTTCCCTGAAAAGAGCTTACGGTTTTATTTATTTAAAACTTCTCTAAATATGGCATAGATTTACAATGAAATCATTTAAGCTTTTGAGCTAACTTGATGATATTTGGGTATACATGGTAAAACCAATTCTTGTCCTTTTCTGTTGGGCGCAAAGTGCTCACCCAAGGAATTCGGAATGTTTGTATTATAATTCTAGAATTGTTTAATTATGATTTTACTAACGATTTTTGAAACAACTTTACCATTAACAAATCCGGTATTTAAATTTCTAGTAATACTGGTGATTATTTTATTTGCCCCTATTCTCCTGAACAAACTTAAAATCCCTCATATTCTTGGGCTTATAATAGCTGGTGCAATAGTTGGTCCAAACGGTTTTAATATTCTTTTACGAGATAGTGGTATCATTTTATCCGGAACGGCAGGTTTACTCTATATCATGTTTCTAGCTGGATTGGATTTGGATATATCTGAATTTAAAAAAAATAGTTCGAAAAGTTTATTGTTTGGTCTGTATACCTTTTTAATACCAATGATATTAGGAATATTGTCAAGTATTTATATTTTAAATCTCTCTATACTTTCATCTGTATTGGTTGCCAGTTTGTATGCTTCCCATACATTGATTGCCTATCCGATACTAAGCCATTTAGGAGTTACTAAAAATCGCGCGGTTATTATCACAGTTGGGGGCACCATGATAACCGATACCCTAGCGCTTTTAGTTTTAGCGGTCATAGTTGGTATGACCAAAGGTGAGGTAAATACCGCGTTTTGGACAAGTCTATCTATTTCCATTTTGATTTTTGGTCTAACAGTACTATTTCTTTTTCCGATAATAGGACGATGGTTTTTAAAGAGGTACGAAGATAAAACTTCCCAATACATTTTCGTTCTTACCATGGTTTTTCTTGGAGCAGTACTTGCAGAAGCAGCTGGAATTGAGGCTATTATTGGAGCATTTCTATCTGGTTTAGCTCTAAACAGATTAATACCAGCTACCTCCCCTTTAATGAATAGGATTGAATTTGTTGGAAATGCTATTTTCATTCCATTTTTTCTAATCGGCGTTGGTATGTTAGTAGATTACCGTGCATTTATAACCGATTTTGAAACCATTAAAGTTGCATTGGTCATGACCATTATTGCTACATCAGCAAAATTTATTGCCGCATGGTTAACTCAAAAGTCATTTAAATTTACCTCCGATGAAAGAAGATTGATTTTTGGTTTAAGCAATGCCCAAGCCGCAGCAACACTTGCAGCGGTGATTGTTGGGTATAATATTACCATTGGAGAAACGGTAGCAGGAGAACCCATTAGGTTGTTAAGCGAAAGTATTTTAAATGGAACGGTTATCATGATTCTGATTACATGTACTATTGCAACTTTGGCAGCACAGAAAGGGGGAAGAAACATTTCATTGGATGAATCATCAATTATTTCAAGCATTGATAATGACATGGTTGAAAGAATTTTAATACCCTTAGGCAATCCTGATACAATTGAAGAATTAATTCAATTAAGCACCATCATAAAATCGAAGGATAATAAAGGGTTATTCGCCCTTACAATTATAAATGATGACACCATTGATGAAAATCATGACATAAAGGCGAATAAAATACTAGAAAGAGCTGTAATGACCGCCTCGGCTGCAGATATTCAATTAAATAAATTGTTGAGATATGATATGAATATTGCCAATGGTATTACAGGGGTCATAAAAGAGCAAAATATTACGGATTTGGTTTTAGGCCTACATATTAAAAAAGGGATTTCAGATTCATTTCTTGGCAATCTATCCGAAGGCATATTATCAAAATGTAACACTACTACTTTTATATATAAACCTGTTCAGCCCATTTCGACGATTAAAAGGCATATTATTATAGTTCCTGCGAATGCCGAAAAAGTAATC
The DNA here is from genome assembly GCF_014610845.1 of Maribacter arenosus. Lineage (GTDB taxonomy): Bacteria > Bacteroidota > Bacteroidia > Flavobacteriales > Flavobacteriaceae > Maribacter_A > Maribacter_A arenosus. Next base: position 601,104 of record NZ_JABTCG010000001.1, read on the forward strand.
GGTTTTCCATTCTGGCTTTCGAAGATTTGGAACATTTCTAAAAATACAGGTTCAAAACTTGTTTTTTATGCAAACGATGCAACTATAAAACTAATGAAGAAAATACAATCAATAAATCCAATTGATGCAGATTTTAAACACTTGGAAAACTGGAATGATCTCGAACTTATTTCACGTGATATTAAAATAGATGATAATCTAATTATTGTTATGAGTAGGGTCAATAAGCCCTCTTACGATGAAAATATGGCAAACATTCCAGGATACCTGAACAAATATTTCCAATCAAATAGTTTTATTCTCGTATACCCAAAACAAATTGGAATTACTGATAATGAGATAATCGACTTAAACAATCCCTCTTTAACTGAGCCAATCGAAAAACTTGATGAAATAGGAAAGAATATCGCAAAATTATTCCATCGAAAATAAGGTCTAGCATCCATTAAATTATATTAACGGAAGCAGGGATATAGTTATGTTAATGGGCTGTAATCAGAATTACTTTTTGTGAATTGAAAGATTTGAGTACCACCTAAGGCTATCATTCCAATATATATCGATATTGAAACTTCCCCATTTCTTTTTCCAATCCTTTAGAATAAATAAGCCTTCTTTGAATCGCTTATGCCATTTTAGCCTTGTTTCTTTTAGTGGTAAAAGAAAGTTCTTTTTTAATTCTAGAGTTTTTGAATTTGTATAAGCGGGCAACTTCAGTAGTAGTTTCCTTGGCCGTAGTATTCACGATTGTCATTTCAATAGTTTCAACCTTAACCTCTTGGGTATTGTTTTGCGCTTGGGCAACGATTCCGAAGAAGATGATAAAGATGATGGTTGCTATTGCTTTCATGACTTGTTTTGTTATATAATTATAACAGCAACAAGTGCATTTCACAGGGTAGCAAATCGCTGAATGCCCCTATTTATCGTTATTTGACCAAAATTAGGATTAAGTGCAAAATTCCCTCGATAAACGGGAAGTCCCTCAAAAACAGCTTACCGAAAAAAGGCGTATTTCATCGGTATAAAAACGAAGAATTGGTACGCTGTTTTTTGTTTTCTTCAATAAATCTCGATAATTATTTGGTATTTGCCATGGTTTGGTGGCTGTTTGTCCAGCGACAACCTATCTTGTTCAGGATGTTCTTCCAAGGTACATTTAAGATGAAAACCATTCCAAAGCTCTGTGATCCCTTTTTAAAAATAGGTTCAATCCCGAACACAACGCACCGAAAATCCGTAGTTTTTACTAAGATTGATGATATCCAACTCCCCCGGATCTAGTAGAATATACCGGGCCCATGCGCTGCCCTCATGATATTCGGTTGCGGTCCAAAAATAAGGGTATATTCCTATGTCATAGAAAACGCCATCCCTATTGCGTTTTCCGCCTGGTAATCCTTTAAAAACCCCCATAGTCATTTTTTCCGCTGCTTTAAATGGCCCACCCAGTTCATCGATCAATACCTGATAATCGGCATAGGTGGCGACATGCCATCCTTTTGGCGCAATATTTCTTGGATCACTGGCCGCATACCAGTTATAAAGTCGCCCGTAGGAGTCGACATGTTCGGCATTGTTGTCATAGTTGCAATAGGCACCTGTTTTCGTAGTATTCCATAACCCATTGTCCGAAATGTTTTCGATGGGATCTCCATTTTGATAGGATGTGGTTTTCAGGTTTTCGGCCATCCATACCTGTGTTCCGATTGTCACTGTAGCATATACATTCCCTTCTACATCCGAAACGGTTCTTTTATAGGGCTTTACATAGACTGAGTTACCATAGGCGGTGCCTTCGCTATTTGTTGCATACGCCCGGACATAATAGGTGCTATCAGGATCCATACCGGTAATCTTACTTGTAAAATCGCCCTTTCCCTGCCCATCCAAAGTTTTATGGTCCAAAAGTGTTGGTAGGTTGTTCACACTCCAACAAACCCCTCTTGCCGTTACACTGCTTTTTCCTTCAAAAGTAATCGTACCCCCACTTTTACCTGAGGTTGATGTTACATTTGAAATAGGGCTCGTGCGTAGTAAGGGAAGGTCTGAATTCTTGGTGATAAAGGATACCTCATCCCCATAAGAAGTACCATCTGTATTACTGGCATAGGCCCTGACATAGTAGGTAGTGCCTGGGGATAAATTGGTAAGCTCACTCACAAAACTACCATCGCCTGTGCCATCCACCGTCTTCTTATGCTGTGTCGTGGGCATCGGTTCAGTGCTCCAACAAATGCCCTTCGAATTCACTACTGCCCTACCGCTATTATAAACACGCCCTCCGCCAATTGCTGTCGTTTCACTGATAAAATTTATTTCATCGGTGGAAACATTATTTGCCGAACCCATGGTATCATGTGTCTCGCAACCCATAAAAACGACCATGACCATGAACAGTATGTATGATAGATAATCCCAGATTTTTTTAAAGATGATCATGTTGGAAATTAATGGCCTATACGATAAAGTTACTTTTTTTTCGCAAGATATGGGAGGTGTTCATCGGACAAGGTCGCCAACGGCTACTTTTAGAGTTCGATTTCCGTAAAGAGTCGCAAATCCCTAGAGGAAGAACCCGCACGTATGGTATAGTTACCCTTTTCGATCGACCAACCCATATTATCCTCATCCCAGTATCGCAATTCGGATATAGGTATCTGTACCATCACGTCAACGATTTCTTCAGATTCTAGCGTAGGGGTTTTCCAAAAGGCCTTTAGCTCTTGGATTGGACGATCTATTGTCGAATTCGGTTTGGAAACATAAAACTGCACTACTTCTTTCCCAGGTAGATTACCGATATTCTTAACTTTCAAAGTAACTGTAATCATACCATTCTCCTTATTAGCCTCTATATCGCTAAACTCAAAATCGGTATAGGAAAGGCCATATCCAAAAGGATAGGACACCTCTATTTTGGCTTTATCAAAATGCCTATACCCCACATAAACCCCTTCTTCATATACTGTATAATCTTTGTTTCTTATTTTTTTATGTTCAGGCTTTTCTTCCTTTCCTAAGAACATATCCACAACCTTCATGGGTTCCCCATCCAAAGGAAAATTGGCATTGGAGGCATGGTCATCAAGATGGATTGGAAAGGTCATAGGTAGCTTCCCGCTTGGATTCACTTTTCCTGCTAAAATATCAGCTACCGAGTTTCCGCCTTCCTGTCCACCTTGCCAGGCCAGTAAAATGGCATCAGGTTGATTTTTCCATGAAGCTGTTTCTATGACTCCACCAATATTGAGTATAACCACCACCTTCTTACTAGCTGCATGGTAAATCTCACAAGTACGTTTTATCAACCTACTTTCTAATTCCGTCAACAAGAAATCATCCGCTTCAACCCTGTCCCCTCCTTCACCCGCATTTCTACCTATTGATATAATGGCCATATCGGAAGTTCTTGCAATCTCATTCAATTGTTCCGTTGTGTAATCGATCTGTGGTGGGCTGTAAGGCGTCAACATGGCAGAAAAACCCTCGGGTTTAACAAATTCTTCCTCGTGCAATCCTTTGAATTCTTCAAAAATACCCTTAGCCTTTTCATTGATTTCAAATCCGACATTTTGCTGGCCTTGCCCCATAATGGCCTTGCTTTCAAGCGACATGGATTTCAGCTCTGCGCCAACGTTCAACAAGCCTTGCTCCAAAGAAATGGAATACGCCTCATTCACATCGCCAGAACCGGTTCCCCCTGCTATGAAGTCATACGAAGTTGAGCCCAATAGTGCTACATTGACATTTTCGGTAATCGGCAAAACGCCATCATTCTTTAATAGCGTCATGCCTTCTGAAGCAGATAGCCTGGTAATTTGTGCATGGGCTGCAAGATCGGGATTGTTGGTGTATTCGGAATTATCCATTTTATGTGATTCAATCACAAGTTTCAAAATACGTTTTGCAGATGTATCGATTACCTCGTCGGACAATGCCCCATCCTTATAGCCATTCAACAATGCTTTCCACTGTTTTTTGGTACCGGGTTCCAATAAATCGTTCCCGGCTTTGATCTGTTCAACAGCATTTTGACCCCCAAACCAATCTGACATTACCAGACCATTAAATCCCCATTCGTCCCTTAAAACATCGGTAAGCAGATACCTGCTTTGGGAAGTATAGGTACCATTCACCATGTTATAGGATGACATGACCGTCCATGGTTGGGACTTTTTTACAATGAGCTCAAATCCCTTCAAATAAATCTCTCGTAAGGCCCTTTCAGATATCTTGGTATCATTGAAATTCCTGTTGGTTTCCTGGTTGTTGGCCACATAGTGTTTCACCGAAGCACCTACACCGTTAGATTCTATTCCATTGACCATGGCCGCACCGATAAACCCGGTCAGCACGGGATCTTCGGAATAATATTCAAAATTCCGGCCACAAAGTGGATGCCGATGAATATTCGCTCCAGGTCCCAGAATTACATCAACCCCATATTCCTTGGCTTCATTCCCCATTGCTCTACCCACTTCTTCGACGAGGTCAACATTCCATGTGGAAGAAAGCAACGTTCCTATAGGAAATGCGGTTGCATAATACGACCGCTCTTCCCCCTTGCGAGAAGGCTCAATACGCAGTCCAGCTGGTCCGTCGGAAAGGTAAACTGTAGGGATACCCAATCTCGGGGTTGGCACAATAGTCCCAACAGCTCCGGGAATTCCTTCACCCGGCTCAACCATTCCTACTCCAGATGCCATACCCGAACCTTTAAGCAGATGTATTTTCTCCTCTATGGTCATTTGGGAAAGCAAATCAGATGCCCGTTCTTCGGTAGACCTTCGATCGTCTTCATAAATTTCCAAAGCCCCATTGTTATTTCGGTCAATGAACGTGTAACCATCTATGGTTATCTCCTGAAGGTCTTTATTTTCAACAAAGTCCTTTTCAAATGTGAGGAAGGAGGATTTAATATAGATCCATCCTATGAGCGCCAAGATCAACGCTAAAGCTATCAATGAACCCAACGAAATCAATGTAATTCTTAGCCCCTTTTTCATTGTATTATTTTTATTCCAGTATCCCACAAAGGTAATCATATCGGATTTCTACTATGCCATAAAGAGAGGATATTTACAACCAGAAAGGAGCAAAATCAGTGTTGTTGAAAACCATTGATAACTCCCTATTCTTACGTACTTAGCATGACCGAAATTTCTACTAACTTCGTTACCCGTGTTGAACTTGTTTCAACATCGGTGGATATAAATGATTAAAACCGATTCCTATCCTAATACATTGGCAAACATTTATGCTAACCTATAACCACTAAATTATGAAGCGATTACTTTTTTCACTGATTATCATTTCGATATTAACCGGATGTAAAACCCAGGAACAACAAAGTAAAATTGTAGTTGATTCATCACCCCTGAATGCCTATTTTCAAAAAAGCAATCTTCCTGCTGCAATTATGGGTTATAGCACTAAGGACGGAAAAATGGGCTGGTATGCATATGGTCCATCGGTATGGGGTGGAAAAGACACGATACATGAAAATAATATCTTTAGAATCTATTCAATGACGAAGGCTATTGCGTCTGTTGCTGCATTACAACTCGTTGAACAAGGTTTGATAGATCTAGATGAGCCTTTGGATGAGTTAATGCCAGAAATGACCTCTATACCGATATTAACAATAGAAGGGGATATTGTTGAAGCCAGTAAAAGCATAACTTTAAGACATCTACTAAACCATACTGCCGGATTTGGATATGATTTATTTGATGAGCGTCTGCAAACCTTTGATAAAACAGGATGGGAACACGATGACTTACCAAGATTGTTCGAAGCCGGTGAACAATGGCATTATGGAAGAAATACAGATTGGGTAGGAAAAATTATTGAAAAAATAAGTGGGGATAACCTCGAAGATTACTTAAGGAAGAATATTACTGGACCATTAAAAATGAATAGTACTTGGTTTAATGTTCCTGATAACTTGAAAGAAAAGATTGTTTCCTGGGGAATGAGAGATTCCATTGGATTTAAAGAATACCCTCGCATTCCAGCAGTGCCCGTTACGGAATTTATTGGTGGTGAAGGTTTATTCGGGTGTCCTAAAGATTACCTCACATTTCTTACTTGCATTATGAATAAAGGTAAATATGAAGGTGGTCAAATCCTTAAACCTGAAACAGTTGGGTTATTGTTCAAAAATGCGCTTCCCAACGGCCTTACCCTCAATTTTGATATCCCAGAAGGCGGACTGCCGGATACAGTAGGGCATTTTCTAGATGAATCGGACACCTTTAGTTTAGCTTGGGCAATTGAAAATAGCGATAATGAGATGGTGCGCACGAAAGGCTCGGCATATTGGGCAGGAGTTGCTAATTCCTATTACACGTTGGATAATGATAAAGGGATTGCGATCGTTTATTTTACGCAGTTTCTCCCTTTTAACGATAAAACATCTTATGGTTTTTATCGACTCTTTGAAAAGGAGTTCTACGCTAGTCTTAAAACTAAATAACAATCCGCTAAGCTATGATAGCTATAAGTGACTATCCTGTCAAAGTCGTTCGGGAGGGTACCGAGGTCTAGGTTATTTACGAGAATCCTAAACGATTATTATCTTGGCTTATCCCTGAGCGCGGTGGTCATGTTCAGAAAGAAAAGTGCTAATCCATAAAATCGCTCATAAACCAACCTATTCCTTGTTTTTTTCCTCGATCCATTTAGACAAATACTTAGTGCTATTCAGTGTTTGGTGCCTTAATAGTGCTCCCAAGAAATTTGCTTCCCGGAGCTTTACTAGGTTGTTTTCAAGGGATTCAATGTTGTCCAAAAGCCTTTTATCCAATACTTTTCTGTTATAGAATGTGTTGATGATAGCTACCCCGTTTTCTTGTGATTGCCGCCAGTCGGATGCATGGTTGTATAGGGCAACAGCAGCATTGGCAAAACTTTCGGCATCATCAGTAACCCAACCACTCCAAGGTAAATCCCCATGCATCCCCTCTGCTCCGATACTGGTGGTAATACTGGGCGTACCGTAGCCCATGGCATCTATCAATTTCCCTTTAATCCCAGCGCCAAAACGCAAGGGCGCCAAATTGATCCTGTGTTTTTTCATAACCTCTTCCACACTTTCAATCCAGCCTTCGATATAAAATCCTGATGACGGATGATGCATTTCTTGCAACTGCTGCGGAAAGTAGCTACCGTATACATGTATCTTGGCATCGGGCAAGGCCTCTCGGATCAAGGGCCAAATCTCTTGTTTTAACCAAACCATCGCATCAATATTGGGGGCATGCTTGCCATTACCGATACAGACAAAGTCCTTTCGGGCATTGAAGCCTGGCCAATTGGCCATTTTGGAATCGGTAATGGGATCCAATTGAAAAGGTAGATGCAACAACAATTTTTTGTCGATGTTAACCGCTTGTTGCAACAGCTTCATTTCATAGGTGGAGATGATCAAAGAAAGGTCAGAACGATAGATAGCAGCCATTTCACGTTTGGTCATATCGTTCCGCAACCACTTTTCAACCGTAAAGCGGATATTCTTTTTAAAATGCCGCTCCCTTACTTGCCGTAGGGAATGTAGGTCTTCGGTATCGAGGATCCTCAGGGCATTCGGGGCGAATTCCGTGACACGCCAACCGAACTGCTCCTCAGTAAAAAAACGGTCGAACAAAACTATGTTGGGGGCTAACTCTTTTACATACGTATCAAAACCGGAATCGTTCAAAAATATTTTTTGCACTTTAATCCCGAGGGCCTCCAGATCTGTCGAATATTTGGTTTTCGTTGCCGTACTGGCAAAGGTAATGTCATACAATTGTTCCTGAAAAATGCGTATTAATTGCATCATACGTCTACCGGCCGCCGTTGTAATAGGTTCAGGCCAAGTATAGCCGATAATAAGGAGTTGTTTTGGTATTTCCGGCATCGGATTTATAGGGTTTATCGATGTATTGAATGGCTACAGCAATCATGGACCGTACTTTTTGGTCCATTGTTCGCTGCATTTCGAATCACCAACTTTACTTAGGCCTGGATCACATCCGCTCAGCGAATAGTTTGGAAATCCTTGAACGTAATCTACGTTCATAATCCTCTTCTAACCATTCTTTGTAATTCTTGGTGTTGTTCATTATGCAATAGGAATATTGACGTACCCGATAGGCGATTTCCTCTTTCAAGGATTTGGCCAGTATACGGGCATCAAAGACATCCTCGGCATTTTCAACGCAAATTTTGGCATGTTGTTCTATACTGTTTTCCAAAACAAGTTTTGATTTTAAACCTTGGGCAAAGATCTTTTTGTATTCGGCCTTTACATCGAACTCAATATTTTTGGAAGCTGCAAATTTTTCACGTAACTCTTGTGGCATCTCGTAAACGAACTCCCGTTCAATTTCCTCATCGTTCTTTATGTTTTCAAGATAGAAATCAGGGAAATGGAAGATTTCCTGCCAATCGATAGGCGCATTCCACATCCCGAAACGGGCGACATTATTTCCTAAGTCTACCACGGTAAATTCCTCCTTGTCAGGCAATATCCTAGAGCCCCGACCGATCATTTGAAAGTATAGGGTCAAGGAACGGGTAGCCCTATTTAGCATTATGGTTTCAACGGTAGGTTCATCGAAACCAGTGGTCAAAATACTGACCGAGGTGAGAATGGCATCAGGGGTCTCTGAAAACCATTTTAGAATTTCCCTCCTCTCTGCAGCTGAATTTTTATTGTCTAAGTGCCTAATGGGGAGACCGGCTTTTTTGAAGGTCTCATACACATAGATCGAGGTATTGATACCATTGTTGAAAATAAGGGTCTTTTTCCCTTTCGAAATCTCATTATAGGCACTCAACAGTTTGCCCAACATGCTTTGGTTACCATAGAGTTCATCCGATGACTTTACCGTATAATCCCCGTTAATCCCAAGCTTTAGACCCTGCAGGCTCACATCATAATTATACATATTGGCCTTCGCCAAGAACTTTCTTTTTATCAATGAGGCAATAGACTCGCCCACGATCAACTTTTTATAATTGTCCTTCATCGGGAGTTTGATGTTGGAACTTAATGGCGTTGCTGTAACCCCTAAAATGACAGCATTCTCAAAATATTTAAAGAGCTTGCGGAACGAGTTGTAGTGGGCCTCATCGATGATCACAAGGCCTATATTGTTGATTTCAACCTTATCGTCCTGTAAACGATTGTTCAAGGTCTCTACCATGGCCACAAAACACATATACTTGTTTTGGTCTCTCAGCTCCTTTACCTCACTATTGATGATTTTGTTCTTGACCCCAAAACCACTGAGCATGCGGGAAGTCTGTTGGCTTAATTCTATGCGATGTGTTAGTACAACGACCTTTTTATTGGTTTTGGAGATATACCGTTTGGCTATTTCAGAAAAAACAACCGTTTTGCCCCCACCCGTTGGCAATTGGTATAGCAGATTAACATTATCAGGTGCTTCCTCCAAATAATCGAAAATCGTATTGAGGTCTTCCAGCTGATAATCGTATAGCGTCTTTTCCGTTGTATTTTTTTGTATCTCCAAACAGGTATTTTTGTAATTCTTATACTGGATTTCCTTTTCGCTTCGGCAAAGTCCAATTTTGCAAAATTAACAGAAATAAATACCTGCACGAAATTTAAAAGCGGAAATTCTCGAAAAATAAAAACGGCATTCTGAAAGAATTTCTCTACATGGTTGATGAAGAACGATTTAACCCTTAAACTACAACGATTAATTGAAATTGGATTCTTGCCGGTGTTTGACCTGAACCAAGTTGAAGCCTCGAAAAGACGATCCTGTCGTTTCCTTTAGGATGGTGATCGCAGGTGAGAATAAGTCAATGGGTATAAACTCAATCCAAAACCGCATTGTTTCACACCAATCACCGTTCGGGATGTCAAGTCCAGTATATTTTAATACTTTTTGGTATCGGATACCCGATTCAATAAGGCTTCGCCACTGATTAGCCTACGGTAATTCTCAATGATTTGGGGCACCACCGAATTGGTATCTGAAACGCTGGCGTAATGCGGGGTCATATGAACCTTGGGGTGTTCCCAAAAAGGATGATCCGAACGCAAAGGCTCTTGATGGTACACATCTAAACAAGCCCCCGCTAGATGACCATTATCGAGCATTTTCAGAAGGTCCTCATCAACAAGATGACCACCGCGGGCCACATTGATAACGTGCGCCCCTTTTGGTAATTGATTAAAAAGTTCAGCATTCAGGATACCCGTAGTTGAAGGGGTCAAAGGTAACAAACATACCAAGATCTGGGTCGATTGCAGAAATTCCGCCTGTGCGTGGGAACCCGTAAATGTCTTGACTCCCTTTATATTCTTTTCTGAACCGGACCAGCCTTGGACCCTAAAACCAAAACGGACCAAATCCTTGGCCAGTACCGATCCCAAGGCCCCAAGTCCCATTATTCCGACGGTCATATCGGCAATGCGCTTGTACGCGATAGGTTTCCAAATCGTATTACCTTGATCCACCTTATAGTGATACAAATTTTTTAACTGGGCAAGGATCAAGGCAATAACATGCTCGGACATATCCATCGCCAAGTATTCATCAACCACCCGCGTTATTGGAATATGGGAAGGCAACTGTGGATCTTCGAATAAGAAATCTACCCCCGCACCGCTAGATGCGATACATTCCAAGTTGGGATACCCCACGATAGTGCCTTTAGGATGTTTCCAGACCAACGCCATTTTTATGGCTTCCCTTGGGTGGTCTTCCAAATAACTATAAACAGGTATTTGGGGTGCATATAATTGCAATGCTTCCTTCCACATACCTATTTTGTCGTCTTGTCTAATAATTACTATTCCCATATCAATCCAAAATATCAAGAGCCCGGGAAAAACCTTCCTCGTTACCCCACTTGTTTTCTTGCGTAAAATTGTATGTTTTGACGATCCTATCCCTAAAATTAGGTAATAAAGCATTTAAAGAAATATAACGGACCATTTCGTTGAACGAATTCAGCATGCTCTTATAAAACGAATCTGGTACATTGCGATCCATAGAAAAGGCTTGGGCCACTTCAAGATTATATAACATAAGATCGGCCACCAAGTGTGACTCCACTCCCAATTTGATGAAATGTTTAATATATTTCTGCGCCACGGAACGGCGTGCTTTGGGCCGCCTTCTTTTTAAAGGAAAATATTCGTTCGAAATCTTAGCCTTGGCCTCTTGGATCATTTTGTCCTCTTTCGGATTGAAAATGAAATCGTAATATTCTTTTACTACCGGAAATCGGGTATAAAGATCCATGAGCTGTGCTTCTAGCTCTTTCTTTTTCAGATCTGTCAAATATTTTTTAAGAGCTCTTTTACTCATACCATGTTCTTGGATTTCAAAAATACACTTTGCTCTTAGAAAACAACAGTCCAGTTCGACCTAAAATCAAAAACTTCTCATAAATATTGTATAACATTCACGGTATCCTTTGGAAAAGACAGAATTTTAATGTATTATGAACTCTTGTATAATGTTCAATTTAAAACACTAATCACACACATATGAGGCAACTTAAGATCATCAAGCAGGTAACCAATAGAGAGTCAAAATCATTGGATAAATACTTGCAGGATATCAGTAAAATTGAATTGATAAACGCTCAGGAAGAGGTAGAATTGGCACAACGAATACGTACAGGGGATCAAGTTGCCCTTGAAAAATTGACCACGGCCAATTTACGATTTGTAGTTTCGGTAGCCAAACAGTATCAAAACCAAGGTCTAAAACTGCCCGATTTGATCAATGAAGGCAATTTAGGACTCGTTAAGGCCGCTAAACGTTTTGATGAGACCCGAGGGTTTAAATTCATCTCCTATGCCGTCTGGTGGATACGTCAGTCTATCTTGCAGGCCCTGGCAGAACAATCAAGGGTGGTTCGACTTCCTCTGAACAAGATAGGATCGATAAATAAAATAAAAAAGACTTTTTCTTATTTGGAACAGGCCCATCAACGCCCACCTTCCCCTGAGGAAATTGCCAAAGAACTTGAAATGACCGTTACCGAAGTTAAGCAATCGCTTAAAAATTCGGGGAGACACGTCTCCATGGATGCCCCACTAAGGGAAGGGGAAGATTCCAATCTTTATGATGTGTTGCGTTCCGGGGAATCACCAAGGCCCGATAAGTTATTATTGCAACAGTCACTGAATACCGAGATCAACAGGGCGCTGGATACCTTGTCTCCAAGGGAGGCCGATGTTGTGAAACTCTATTACGGTATTGGTGACCAGCAATCAATGACCTTGGCCGAAATTGGCCAAACATTCGACCTTACCCGAGAGCGTGTACGCCAAATAAGGGAGAAGGCCATTAGAAAGTTACGTCATAATTCCCGAAGCAAACTTTTAAAAACCTATTTAGGATAATTTGGGTTATAAGTAAAATAAATAAAAGCCCTGACGTTACCGTCAGGGCTTTTTATATAGTATAATTGCCCCATTTAATGTGCATATCTGGATTGTACCAATCCTAAATATTCCTCAACCCCTTGTCTAAGCTCATTGAAGTTGGCATATTGTTCTTTTACCTTATCCAAATAACCCTTAACCGATTCCTTATGTCCTTTTAGGGAATTAATAATTTCTTTGTTCGTCATTCTGATGGATTCCAATCCGTTTTTCAACGATTCTATCCGTTCAAAATGACTATAAGTTTGAGGTTCACAATAGTACGCGTTCAGCTTGTTGCGTAATTGGTCAACATCCATCAAGTTACGTTCCAATTGAATAACCAGCATATTTTCCTTGGGTTCAAGGCTTGTAGAACTTACAGTGTGAGAGCGTGCGTTCATAGGATTTGATTTATGGGGTTAAACAAAAACTATTTCTTTGATGCATTAAGTTACAAATTAATTTGCTTTCATCTACATTCTAAAGAGCACATTATCAATATTTAACGGTTTATTAGCAATTATTAAAAGTAAGATTTCCCTTTAAAGTATAAAAAAAACCTCTGATATTTTAGAGGTTTTGTTTAATTCGAGCTAGTTTTAAATGGCTAATTATCCATGCCTTCTTCCTCAAATTCGATATCGGCCAAAGCCTTGTTCAATTGATTTGAGAATGGATTTTTATGGAGTGCCTTCAAAAGTCGTTGTCTGCGTCGCTCTGTAATGGTCAAGGTATCCAAAATACGTTTTCGACGCTCCAAGGTATTTTTGCGTTTCTTCTTTAACTGTTTACGCTCATCAACGCTTAAAACCAAATCTGGCTCGTACAGTTCCATGACCGTATGTTTTTTTACCTCGATTTTTGAAGGTTGGTACTCCTGTGCGATTACATGATTAAATCCCATAAGAAAGATTACGCAGCCAACTATCCCATATCTGGTGTTTTTCATTTTAATACCATGCTTTCCCATCCTCCAATATACAAAAAATGGGGTTTGGGCCTTACGACCTCAATATCGCATTTAACGAGTATATCGGCCTATTTATCGACAAAATCATCCTTGCTCGGGTCTGTTCGTAATTTGTACGACGAATCTAATCCGAGTTTTCTACATTAAACGAGTTAAAATCACACAAAAAAACCGATAAGACCATTTACAAAGGAATATGGTCCTATCGGTTCTTTTAGCCTAAAATAAAAAGTGGTTTAAGGTTGTAACTTTGTCTTGGCCTTGATATACTTCTTATACTGCCCTTTGGAAAGCAATGCTTCCATATCCTCATTCTCTTGGGAAGCCAATTGTTTTAACATGACCAATTTATCCGTATCCGAAACATTCAATTTCCCCACTTTTGCCCTTTTCATAAGATATCCGGTAAGGGTTTGCTCAAAAACTTCCAATTGATCGGCCTCCAGTCCAACCTCAGCCGTATATTTTTTTGTCAATTCCTTAGCCTTGGCCTTAATGACACCATCACCTTCCTGTGGAAAAGTGTTGGCGGCACCTATTTGGGTTAATAACATTGCCGTGAAAAGTAAAATAATTCGTTTCATATTTTTATTTTTTAATGAACATGCTTTGATGAAAGTCTTTTTAATTCCTGAAAAGGTAAAAAAAATCGGTTTATTATGGCAGCGATTCTGCCTTTTTTATTGCTATTGCAATTTTTGGGCCAAATAAGAAACTTCTCGAAAAAGTTCATTATTCCAATTCAAAAATACTACTTAACTTCGTGCCTTCTAAATTTAGGATTGAGTTATGTGGGTTTGGATATTATTCATCTCTTTGGTTATTGTTTTCCTTGCATTGGATTTAGGTGTTTTCCATAAAAAGGAACATGTTATCAAAAGTAAGGAAGCCGGTATTTGGACCGCCATTTGGGTCACGGTGGCATTATCATTCAGTGGAGTGATCTATTGGTTGTTTTCATCAGGAATGGTGGATAATCCTACGGGGCTTACACCGAACAATGCCGTTCTTAAATATATAACGGGCTATCTTATTGAACTGTCCCTGAGTATCGATAATGTTTTTGTCATTGCCGTTATTTTCCAGGCGTTTAAAATTCCACCACTATACCAACATCGGGTTTTGTTTTGGGGTATTCTTGGAGCCATCGTATTTCGAGGGTTAATGATTCTTTTTGGGGTGGCACTGATCACCAAATTCGATTGGATCATTTATGTTTTTGGGGTATTCCTGTTGTATACGGCGTTTAAAATGTTGAGATCTGACGATTCGCATTTCGAACCAAAGAAATCCTGGGTCTTTAGGCAAATCAAAAAGATATACCCTATTACCAGTACCATTAAGGACAATCACTTTTTTGTAAAACGGATGGGCATCACCGCCGCTACCCCTTTATTTGTAGCGCTCATCATCATCGAACTGACCGACGTATTGTTCGCTTTGGATAGTATTCCCGCAATTTTGGCGATAACCGCAGATCCATTTATTGTTTTTAGTTCCAATATTTTAGCGATACTTGGACTCCGCTCCATGTATTTCCTTATTTCAAGAATGTTGGCGAAGTTCCGTTTTATCAATTATAGCCTTGTGGTGATCTTGGCCTTCGTGGGACTCAAAATGTTGTTTTCCCACAACATCGAATTACCAGAATGGGTTTCCTTGACCGTTATTTCGGTTTCCCTGGTAGTTGGAATTATGGCTTCCTTGCTTATACCTGAAAAATCCGTAAACGAATAAAAGGTATACGTTTAAAACCCCAAAGGCCATGGATTGTAAAAGACTAATCCAGTATCTATTGGTTAGGTCAATTTAGCTTGTACTTTCTTGGCAATAATATCAAGGGCATCATTAACAGTTTGCATCCGATCCATATCCTCATTTTCCAATTGTATATCAAAGGCGTCTTCCACATCCAATACGATATCCACCAAATGGGCCGAATTTATATTCAATTCATCTAAGAAATTACTAGTTGGGACAATTGCATCAACCGATAAGTCTTCCGGTAGGTACACTTTTATAATGTCCCTTAAGATATGAAATTTGGTTTCTTCCCCCATAACAGCAGTTTTTTGGTTAATAAAGTTTGAGGCATGGTACTGAATTGACCTCACATTTTTTCAAACCTAGCCTCTTAGTACAATACACTATTGAAACTCCTTAAATATAACACAAGCATTGACATCCCCAAAACCAAAACTGGCCTTAGCGATGATCTTGGGATGTAGGGGCATCGATTTATGTGGAATTCTAGTCTCCGAGATGACATCGAGGATCTCAGGATGGACATCCTCACAGTTTACGTTCCCAAAAATCATACCTTCTTTAAACTGCAATACAGTACCCACGCATTCTATACTCCCAGCGGCGGCCAAGCAATGCCCTATGGTACCTTTAAAGGAGTTGATATAAGGGAAATCAAATCCTTTCCGTTCTAGGGCAGCGCTCCAATTCCCAATTTCAACCGCATCTTTTGAAGTGGCCGTCAAGTGTCCATTGATAACGTCTATATCATTTGAAGTTATTCCAGCATTTTTAATCGCATTGCTGATACAACGTTGTACAGCAACACAATTGGGCGCGGTCATTGATCCCTCACCCCTTTGACCACCACAATTGATTTCGCCTCCCAAGACCTCTGCATAAATCCTGGCACCTCTTTTTTCAGCACTTTCCATAGATTCCAGTACCATGGCCCCTGCCCCACTGCCAGGAACAAATCCTTTTGCTGAAGCGCTCATAGGTCGGCTTGCTTTGGACGGAGTCTTGTTATACGTTCGGGGCAATACACGCATGGCATCAAAGCCGCCCCAAACATAAGGGCCACTATCACTACAACTACCTGTAAGCATAATGTCTG
The DNA here is from genome assembly GCF_014610845.1 of Maribacter arenosus. Classification (GTDB taxonomy): domain Bacteria; phylum Bacteroidota; class Bacteroidia; order Flavobacteriales; family Flavobacteriaceae; genus Maribacter_A; species Maribacter_A arenosus. The sequence goes on from NZ_JABTCG010000001.1 coordinate 617,343, forward strand.
CCTTTCCTGCAGCAATGCGTTCATAAGCCATTAATACCCCTTCTGTTCCCGTCGTGCAGGCAGAGGAATTCGTGGTAACTTGATTTCCACAGCCCAAAATGCCCCCGAGGTACGCACTTATTCCACTTGCCATGGTCTGCAATACCGTAGTACTCCCAAGTCGCCTCACCTGTTTATCATCTACAAGGTGTATGGATTCGCGAAACTTATCTACCCCAAGAATACCTGTACCGAAGAGCACACCGTGTTCCCAACGAGGTTCATTGGTGGTGTTTTTATCCAACCCTGCATCCAACCAAGCATCAACGCCTGCAATCACACCATACACAATTCCTGTTGCGTTCAACCCTCTTTGTTGTAATGGGGTGAAATAATTGTTCAATATATTATCCTTCACCAAAGGCTCTGCAGCAACTTGGCATCCAAAATCCAATTCTTCCAGTTTTGATTGAAACCGGATACCGCTTTTACCATCCCTTAAGGCATTGGTAAAATCGAATAGTCCTACCCCATTGGGAGCACATACCCCCAATCCCGTAATTACTACGCGCCTATTCATCAACATCCCTCTTTAACATTCCTGCCAATATTCCTTTACATACCAGACTTTCTTTTGAATCGTACATACGTACATCGCATTTTAATTTATGGAATCTATAATAGATTTTTTTTGAAACCACCTTTACTTTCTCCCCTGGCATTACAGGTTTATAATACTCCATTTGGGAACTACTAAGCCCAATTTTTAAGTTTGGTGTTCCTTTTGACCCATTCAAAAGAAAGATACCTAAACAGACCAAACCTATTTGGGCACAACACTCGGTCAGGATAACCCCTGGTGTCACGGGGTTGTCCTTAAAATGGCCTCTATAAAAATCCAATTCCTTTCGAAACGTAAAATTCCCTTCTACGCCCATATCATCGATACGCTCCACGGTATCGACAAAAAGGAAAGGAGCTACATAAGGCAGTTGGTCTACGATTAAATCTGTATTCATAGGGTATTGAGTTAATTCATCTTAAGCTTTCGCCCCCATCAACCTTTATAGTAGTCCCTGTAATCCATTTAGCTTCATCCATGGTAAGCAAATAGACTACATTGGCAACATCCTCAGGGGTGGTCAGCCTTTTGTTGGGATTACGTTCCAATACTTTGGATTTGATTTGTTGATGGCCTGGAATCATTGCAAAGGACTTGGTTTCGGTAACTCCTGCTTGAATGCAATTGGCCTTAATGCCAATTGGCGCAAATTCCAAAGCAATGTTTCGTGTAAGTGCTTCCAATGCCACCTTGGCCACCGATACCGCACCATAACCCGGTAGTGCCCGTGTATTGCCCTCACTGGTAAAGGATATAATGCGGGTGTCCGCTGAAAACAAATTGGCATACACCAAATCTTTTGTCCAGTCATATAGACTCAAGGCCATAGCCTCAAAGGTTATTTTTAAGTCTTGATCGTTCAAGGCTTGGGGTCTGTCTGCATACATAGGTTTTAAACTTCCTTTCGCTATACTGTGCACCAACACCCCGATTTTATGACCTTCAGGAAGCAAGGCCTGAATCTCATGGATCAGTTCCTTTCGCTTATCGCTTTGGACGGCATCCGTATTAAATGCCTTGCATTGAACCCCAAACGTGGATATTTTATTAAATTCAATGTTAATTTCCTCCAAATCCGCTCTTCTATCCCGGTGAATAACAATGATATGAAAACCATGACGAGCCAATTTTTTAGCCGTAGCCAATCCTAAACCGCTACTCCCTCCCAATATAAGTGCCCAATCTTTCTTCATTTTATGTTTGTTTATTCCTGTACTATAACGTTACCACTCCAGAAGTACCCTTTGGGCTGAAAAACCGGGCCCAAAACTCAAAATAAGTCCCTGATCGCCTTTGGGTATTTCTTTTGCCATAAAGCGTTCCAAAACATAGAGCACGGTCGCACTGCTCATATTACCATAAAGTCGTAACACCTCTCGGGTATCATCAATATTCTTACCCAGTGCACCAAAAAGTTCTTCAACGGTCTTGACTATTTTCTTGCCCCCTGGATGAAAGATCAAATGGTCTACTCGATTAATGTCACTTCCATTTTTCTCTAGAAAAGGGTGTACTATAGCCGGAAAGTGTTGCGCAATCGTCTCTGGTACCGCGGGATCTAATATCATTTTTAATCCGTGATTGGTCAAATCAAAACCCATGAGATGGGTGGCATCCTTAAAATGGTACATTTCCTCCCCTATAATACGTGGGCCTTGTGCATTGTCCTCGGAAGACAGAAGTACACAGGCCGCGCCATCACCGAATATAGCCGCACTTACCATATTTGCCATTGAATAATCATTTAATTGAAACGTAGCTGTTGGACTCTCCACGGATACCAGAGCAATTCTTTTGTTTGGGTTTGATTTTAGAAAATTATGGGCATAAATCAAACCTGAAACCCCAGCGGCGCAGCCCATTTCCGTTACAGGCAACCGAACAATATCCTGTCGCAAATCCAAGGCATTGATCAAATAAGCATCCAGCGAAGGTATCATGATGCCAGTACAGCTTACCGTAATGATATAATCTAATGAATCTGGTCGCCAATCTGCCTTTTCCAAGGCTTTTTTTAATACGGTTGTTCCCAAATTCTTAACTTCACGAATATAAATAGCGTTCTTCTCCTCCAAAGAAGTAGATAGAAATACCTCTTCTATAGGCATAATACCATATCGCTTATCCACGGCAGCACCTTCAAATATTTTAACCACCTTACGTTTAAATCGCGGATCCTGTCCTTGCAACCATATTTCAACAAATGGCAATATATCCTTTGTTTCCCGGCAGTATATCGGCAATTCTTTAGTTACGGCAACAATTCGTGATTTATTCATAGGAACTCGATTGTTGCTTCTTTCTTAGAATCCAGACATATCGAAAAGCCCATTTCCAAGCAATTTCATGATCGACATTGGGCAACGAATTGGCCAGTTCCCAAAGTTCCGATTTCTGAAAGGCCCGCCTTATGGAGATCAATCCGTCTATCCTAGCAACTTTTGTTTTTATAAAAATAAGGCTAAAAACTTTAAATAGATAATAGGCAATGACACTGCGCTGTAGGTCATTTATAACGACCCCAATAGTCGATAACCGGGTAAACTTTTGGATAAAATTCAGTATTTCAGGATTTTTAAAATGATGCATGGTCAAGGTGGTAATTACAATATCACAGCCAAAATCGGAAAAATCTGCGCTAAGGATATCCTTTGCATGGTAGGTTATTTCCGGAAAATTTGCCGATGATGATCTTGCCAAGGTCAAAGCATCGCTATTGAGGTCCACCCCAATCAAGTGTAGTTTTATATTTCGCTTTTTGGCGGTCTTTGCAAGCTCACGGAGCATATTTCCTTCAGCACAGCCTATATCCAAAATCGTATATGATTTTTTCGGATATTCCTGAATCAGCCTCAATACAGCGTTTAGTGTAATGGAGTAACCACCTAGCAAACGATTCACCCTATTTATATCCTTTAAAACAATAGCCAGTTCTTCTATCGTTCCTTGGTAGTCATCCAGTAGCTCTTTCCGGTCGCTTCGGTTTCTAAAATCGCTCATTATTCTATAATTTGCCCATGGGTTTTTTGAATTAGGAACCCCAAAAGGTTTTTTGAACTCCCTACCATTCTTACACCAACCTCAAAATACCTTTTTCCCAGTAATAAATATTGTAGTTTTCTTCCATACCACAATCTCTGTTTAAAAGTTCTATTCCAAACTTTCGCATAGTCATGCTCCATTTGTGAGCGGCTGTATGCGGCTTTACCAAAATATTCGCCTATAACCGTTGAAGCAAGTTTAGCACTATGGATGGCCATCGCCATGCCATTACCGCAAAGCGGGTGAATGAGTCCTGCTGTGTCACCACACATCAAGATATTGTTGACAACAGGCGATTTCTTTTGAAATGAAATTTGGGCGATGGTTTTGGGACTGTCAAATACGGGTTGGGCTTCGTTCAGGAATTGTTTCAAAAACTTGTTTTCAGCTACTACATTTTGATTGAACTTCGCAATATCATTATATCTTTTAAAACTCTGGTAATTGGCCAAGTAGCAAAAGTTAACCGCACCGCTCTCGGTTCTTGATAGGCCTCCATATCCACCTTCGAAGTTATGAAGTGCGACCAAGTTCTGTGGAAAACTTGGATGGTAAAAGTGCCCTTTGACTGCCAACCAAGCATTTTTCTTAAAACTAAAATCACGCCCTAGGGATTTGTCTAAAACCGACCGTTTGCCATATGCGCCAATGACCACTTTGGCATAAAACATTTTATTACCGGCCTTAATATTAAATCGGTCGTTTTTATATTCAACTTCGGTCACTTTCAAAAAGTTGCATGAAACGCCCTGTTCAATCGCTTTTTGGTACAACAGGTTGTCGAAGGCATATCGGCTCATGCCCATACCCCCTAAAGGCAATCGGGCCACTGCCTTATACCCATTGACCGTACTTATTTCGAAGTCGGTAATTTCAACGGCACCTTCTGCTGATAGATCTATTCCCAATCGTTTTAAGTACGGACGTACTTCATTGGAAATATATTCCCCACAAACCTTATGATGAGGATAGGTATTGGTTTCAAAAAGAACCACTTCGTACCCCTGGCAGGATAAATCGATTGCTGCCGTAAGTCCTGCTAGGCCCCCTCCTATTATAATGATATCATGTACGTACACTTTTGGTAAGGTACATAATTCCATAAAAAAATCCCGGCAATATGTGCCGGGATTCCTATTAAAACTTTTTGCTTATTACCCCTTGGTTTTCTCGATGGCTTCTTGCTTGAGCTCCTCACTGGCAACAATGGCCAGTTCGACCCTACGGTTTTTTGATTTACCTTCTGCGGTGGAATTATCAGCCTTAGGCTGATTTTCGCCATACCATTTAATAGTAAAACGATCCGCACTTATACCTTGGGATATAAGGTAATTGGTAACCGATTCCGCTCTTTGTTGCGAAAGCTTCATATTGTAATCGTCAGGTCCGGCACTATCGGTATGTCCCTCTACGAGAATGTTGCTTTTGGGATATTCTTTGAATATACCGGCTAGTTTTTCCAATGTGGCGGCTGATGTTCCTTTAACGTATGATTTATTGGTGTCAAAGTAAACTCCAGCCTCCTCGGTAAATGTTACATTAATACCCTCACCTACACGGGTTACTTCCGCCCCTGGGATTTCTTCCTCGATGCGTTCGGCTTGGCGGTCCATTCGATCCCCAATATATCCACCGGCAACACCACCAACGACAGCACCGATAATGGCGCCTAAAGCTGTATTGTTCCCTTTTCCTATGTTGTTCCCAAGTACCCCTCCGATAACGGCACCTCCACTGGCCCCTATAACCGCGCCTTTTTGCTTATTATTGGCATTACGGGTGGCACTACACCCAGTAATCAATACCATGCTTAGGATTATATAAACACTGTTTCTTGCTAAATTTTTCATGTTCTATTTTTTGGTAAAATTATAAACGATGGTAATGCTTTCACCATCAACTTGATTGTTCGATTTTAAAGTCATGTCGGTAGCGGATAATGAGGCAATATTAAGACGATATCCCAATCCACCCGAAATATCCTTGTTCTTAGCATCTATAAATTTGAATTGCAATTGACTGGTATAATTTTCGTCCCGATCGATCACCGACCACCGAATATAACGATCTCCACCAGCGCATAAGCTCGAAGGGGCTATAGTATAACGACCAGTACTATTATTATCCCTAAAAAACCAATTACTTCCCTCAAAACAGATATCCTTGGCATCATTGAAAAGGATTGACGAGAAATTCCCGGTGTTATTTTCATAAGAAACATCCTCCAGAATCCAGGTTCCACTTAGAAGATTTCGTTTTTCACGGGCAACTTTTGAGACAGAACAGGATGATAAAAGCAATCCTATCGCCCCAAACAATACTATTATTTTTTTCATTTTTGAATTTTTGGGTTACGTTTAAATATACGTGAACAAGAAGTTCTTGGATGTAATTTTTCGAAGAATATTTAACTCAATTAATAAGTTGCCCTATCATCGCTTCATTTATGGTTTCAATACGCCAACAATTCCAATAAAGCGACCTCAAACCGTTTTTTGGGCAAATAATTGTCTTCCAGACTCTTGGCGAATGGAATTGGGGTTTCTAAACTGGCAACACGTTTTACCGGGGCATCGAGATACTCAAAACAATTTTCCATAACCAAAGCTGAAATATCACTGGCGACACCGCCAAAAAGGCTGTCTTCTTGAAGAATAATTAGCTTTCCTGTCTTTTTTACCGAAGTGAATACCGCCTCGATGTCTAAAGGTTGTAAGCAGCGTAGATCGATAAGGTCTGCCCTAATGTCCTTGTTATCTTTCAAGGTTTCCAGGGCCCAATGTACGCCGGCCCCATAACTCACGACACTTATATCTTCCCCTTGCTTCAAAAGGCTGGCTTTACCTAACGGAAGGGTATAATAATCCGTGGGCACGTTTTGATATATACTACGGTATAATGCCTTATGTTCAAAAAACAATACAGGATTAGGGTCATTGATAGCCGTGGCCAAAAGACCTTTTGCGTCATATGGAAAAGCAGGATAGACCACTTTTAAACCAGGGGTTTTGGTAAACCAAGCCTCATTGGTCTGCGAATGAAAAGGTCCTGCGGCTACCCCACCCCCGCACGGCATACGAATAACCACATTGGCATTCTCTTCCCATCGGTAATGCGATTTAGCCAAATAATTGACAATAGGATTAAAACCGGAACTTACAAAATCGGCGAACTGCATTTCCATAACGGCTTTCATTCCATTTATCGAAAGTCCCATGGCGGCCGAAACCACGGCCGATTCACAAATCGGGGTATTTCGAACCCGATCTTTACCAAAGGTATTAATGAACCCGTCGGTAATTTTAAAAACACCACCATATTCGGCGATATCCTGCCCGAGAATCACGAGATTACCATGCCTTTCCATAGATTGCCTTAGCCCATCTGAAATAGCATCGACCAATCGAATGTTCTTTATTATGGCACCGGGTTTGACCTCTTCATAGTCATATTCCTTATAAACACTAAATAATTCCTTTCCCGTATCCGCTTCAATTTCTTCTTCAGCAAATGCAAGTTTCAAATTATCATCAATCTCATGTAAGATTTCCTTTTTATAGGTTTCCTCTGCTTCTGCTGATAGGATATTTTCAGTATTCAAGTATCGCACATAGTTTTCTAAAGGATCCTTGGCTGCCCATTGATCCAATAGTTCCTGTGGGACATATTTCATGCCACTGGCCTCTTCATGACCCCGCATTCTAAAAGTTTTGAACTCTACCAAAACAGGGCGTGGATTTTCCCGTATACTTTTACAAAGCGCACCGATCTTCGTATAGACCTCTAAAATATTGTTTCCGTCTACAATATGTGACTCCATACCATAGCCAATGCCCTTGTCGGCCAAATGTTCGCATTTGAATTGTTCATTTGTTGGCGTAGACAAGCCATATCCATTATTTTCAATACAGAAAAGTACGGGCAAGTCCCATACTGCAGCAATATTCAATGCTTCATGGAAGTCTCCCTCACTGGTTGCACCTTCACCAGTAAAGACAGCGGTTACCCGTTTTCTTTTTTTTAATAATTCGGCAAGAGCAATACCATCAGCTACGCCCAATTGGGGGCCTAGATGCGAGATCATGCCCACTATTTTATATTCCTGGGTGCCAAAATGAAAACTTCGGTCACGCCCATTGGTGAAGCCACTGGCCTTTCCCTGCCACTGTGAAAAAAGCCGATGCAAAGGAATGTTGCGGGATGTAAAAACGCCCAAATTACGATGCATGGGAAGAATATATTCCTTTGGATCCATTGCCATGGCCACACCGACCGAAATCGCTTCCTGTCCGATACCACTGAACCATTTGGATATTTTGCCCTGTCGCAATAAAATCAACATTTTCTCCTCTATCATTCGAGGCTTTAACATCGATGTATAAAGTTTCAACTTTAACCCATTATCCAGGGTGTATTTGCCATAGTCCATGTCAACTGTCATGCAGAGGATATTAAAAAGTGGCATAAATGTAACAAAAAAGAAAGCAGGCACACCAAATGAGCCATCCTTTAAATCCAACATAAATTTGTAATTTGGCTTCAGTTAAAAAAGAACTTATGAATACTATACCCAGTGTGGATTTACAGGATTTTGTTTCTGGAGACCCCCAGCGAAAACAGAAATTCATTACCGAAATAGGGAATGCCTTTGAGCAAATCGGGTTTGTGGCCTTAAGCGGTCATTTTCTTCCGGACAGCTTGGTTGACGACCTTTATGCAGAAGTAAAGAATTTCTTTAACCTTCCGCAGGATATAAAGGATAAATACGAGATCGAAGGTATTGGTGGGCAGCGTGGTTACACTTCCTTCGGAAAGGAACATGCGAAAGGCAGAAAGGAAGGGGACTTGAAGGAATTCTGGCATTTTGGTCAATATGTAGTTGATAACCCCAAACTGGAAGCCGAATATCCTAACAATGTCATGGTCACAGAGTTGGAAAAGTTCAATGTGGTTGGCAAAGAAACCTATAAAATGTTAGAAAAAACAGCTAAATATGTACTTCGTGCCTTGGCATTGCATTTAGGGCTGGATGAATATTATTTTGATGAATTTATACTAAATGGCAACTCTATCCTAAGGCCCATCCACTACCCCCCTATTACCCAAGAGCCCAAAAATGCCGTTCGGGCGGCAGCCCATGGGGATATCAATTTGATTACCCTTTTAATGGGTGCCCATGGTCGTGGATTACAAGTCATGAACCATAAGGGGGAATGGATCGATGCCATCGCCAAACCCGACCAATTGATGATAAACGTGGGTGATATGCTATCTAGATTGACCAATAACAAACTCAAATCCACAATCCATCAAGTAGTGAATCCGCCTAAGGAACTATGGGGCACTTCCCGATATTCCATTCCGTTTTTTATGCATCCAATCAGTGAAATGCCCTTAAACTGTCTGGTTAATTGTATTGATGCGGAACATCCCAAACAATTCGAGGATATTACAGCCGGGGAATTTTTGCACGAACGTTTGATTGAATTGGGATTGATAAAAAAGTAGACCATGGACTTAAACGATCAATTAAAAAACCTATTCCCTGACCACGTTTCATCCGAAGAATCGAGTACCCCAAAAAAGCCGGATATTTGGCTTCAAGATGACCCGATCATCTGTAAGTATGAGAAACGCAAAGGCAAACCCATTACGATTTTGGAAGGCTATAACGGTGCCGATAGCGACTTCAAGAAACTGGCCAAAGAATTGAAAACCAAATTAAGCGTTGGCGGCACGTTTAAGGATGGCCGTATCATCATACAAGGTGATTACCGTGATAGAATAATGCAATTACTTCAAGATAAAGGGTTTAATGTAAAACGGGTGGGAGGATAAAAAGACCTTTAGTTTAGCTATTTTTTCAAGGGTTGCGTAAATATTTGTTAATTTTTTTTGTAATTTTCGATTAAATGTTACTTTTATTGGACAAAACCTAAACCACACCTAACGATGAGTTCCCTATTACATATAACCAATGGTGATAGCCTGACCAATAGGTTGAAGTCCATGGACTTAAAAGGCGATATTATCACATGGCGTGAAATGCTTTGTGAAGGTAAGACATTGACCAATGTAGGGAGTGAGTCCTTTTGGAAAACACGTTTTGAATTTCTGAATAAAAATTATAAGGTTTCCAAATCTTGGTTTATTGAAAAGACCCTGAAGGAATACCGTTCGCTTTGCAACCATAAGCAACAGGATGAAATCGTACTTTGGTTCGAGTATGACCTTTTCTGCCAGATCAATATGTTGGCCGTCATTAGCTGGTTAAAGACCCACCGTAAATACGCTAATATTTCCTTGGTATGCAGTGGTAATGAAGATGATACCGATAAATTGTACGGTTTTGGGGAATTGGATGATGCTTACTTGGTTCAACTTTTCGAAAATAGAACGGAATTAAAACAAGACGATATTGAGTATGCCGATTATGTTTGGCAATTATATTGCAGTGATAATCCTATACGATTGGAAAACCTCAGTGATTTTGAAAATTACGGCTTTAATTATCTTTCCGACGTCATAAAGGCTCATCTAAGACGATTTCCTTCCATTAAAAATGGGTTAAATGATATTGAAAATAACGTTTTACGGTTATCGGTTGACGAGAAGCCCAAATCAAAGCGACAATTATTATCCACTATTTTAACCAATCAAGGGGTATATGGGTATGGGGATACCCAAGTGGAAAGAATCATCACCACTTTAAAACCGTTATATCATTCGTTCAATCCAGTCCGGTTGACAAAAAAAGGTAAAGAAATCCTCGACGGACAAACAAGTTACTATGCCTGCATACAAGATAATGATGCTTATTTGGGAGGCGCTTTAAAATATAATTTCCTTTACAACACGGAATCAGGCAGAATACTAAAATTATAGTATGTTAGAAGCTTCCGAGCTCATCCTAAATGCTGATAACAGCATATATCACCTTAATTTATTACCAGAAGATATAGCGGACACAATTATCGTCGTGGGCGACCAAAATCGTGTGGCCCAAGTTTCTAAATATTTTGACACCATCGAAGTCAAGAAAAAAAAACGTGAATTTTATACCCATACAGGCTTATTGAATGGTAAACTCATAACTGTTTTATCAACGGGTATCGGAGCCGATAATATTGATATTGTCCTGAATGAATTGGATGCCCTGGCCAACATCGACTTTAATTCTAGGACGATAAAAGGGGAATTCAAACAGCTTAAAATCGTCCGTATCGGAACGTCTGGGGCCATTCAAGCGGATATCCCAGTGGATTCTTTTGTGCTAAGTGAATATGCCCTTGGTTTTGACGGGGTTTTACACTTTTATAAATGTGAAGGAATTTTTGACGAGGATTTCGCCAAGGCTTTTGTAGAATATACTTCATGGTCTGCGAGGAAACCGTGGCCATATCTGGTGAAAAGCGATGATTCGCTGCGCGACAAGCTTTCCTCAAATCGTATACGATATGGCGTAACTATCACTAATTGTGGTTTTTATGGTCCACAAGGCCGTAAACTACGGTTAGACTTGCAAGACAACACCATAAATAACAAACTAACCTCCTTTAGGTATAAGGAGTTGCGTATCACTAATCTGGAAATGGAGTCCTCTGCCATCTATGGACTATCAAAATTAATGGGACACCAGGCCGTTTCCCTTAACTGTATCATTGCCAATAGAGTGCTGGGAGAATTTTCCAAAAACCCGCTACAAACCATAGATAGTTTGATCCGGTATGCCCTGGAAAAATTAACAGATGGTTAATTCTCAATTAACAAACCCAACGTACTTAAAATATTATTAAATGGAATCTGATAAATTATTATCGGTTTTATGATTGATAGGATTATTAAGATTAGTCAGAGCTTTATATTAAATCAGAAACATTGAATCCATGAAAAAAGTGAAAATCATCGGCGTACCTGAGCATTTCAATCTACCTTGGCATTTAGCCATTGAAGAAGGGGCATTTGAAGCACGAGGAATTGACCTTGAATGGACAGATATTCCCGAAGGTACCGGTAGAATGTGCCAAATGCTTGAAGATCATGAGACTGATTTGGCGATAATATTAACGGAAGGGCTTATAAAGAGCATCACGGAAGGTAATCCGGCCAAAATTGTGCAGGAGTATATCGCCACTCCCCTGCTTTGGGGTATTCACGTTGGTGCTAAAAGTGATTTTAAGGCCATCGCTGATTTAAAGAATACTACGGCAGCCATTAGCCGGTTTGGTAGTGGCAGCCATCTTATGGCCTTCGTAAATGCCAAAAATCAAGGTTGGGATATCGATAATTTGGATTTTGAGGTGATTAACAATCTGGATGGCGCCGTTGAGGCATTGGCCTCTGGCAGGGCTGATTATTTTATGTGGGAACATTTTACGACCAAACCCTTGGTAGATAATGGTACCTTTCGACGCTTGGGCGACTGCCCTACGCCTTGGCCTTGTTTTATGATTGCTGCAACTGATAAATTCATCACTGAAAACCAGTCCGTTTTATACCATATTCTAGAAATAATCAATCTGTATACCACGGAGTTCAAACAGATTCCGAGTATAGACCGAACCCTTGCCAATCGCTATGAACAAAAATTGACCAATATTCAAGAATGGCTCGCTATAACACGATGGAGTCAAACGCAGTTACAAACGCAAACACTTGAAATAGTACAAGATACATTACTTTATTTAAAGTTGATTGACAGGAAAATAAAGCCTTCGGAAATTTTAGAAAATTTTAATAATTAAGGCCTTGACAAAGAAAAGTTAGCTTTTTAACTTTAGGATAAAATATAAATTGTACTCTGATTTGATCCTGTATTGTCATGAAAAGCCTTACCATTTCGATAACACGATTTATACTTTCAATTTCCTTTATGATGGTCACCCTTAATGCCATGGGACAAACGTATTATGCCTTACAAATCGACAGGAACATTCGATTTAAGGCGGCCGACATCACCGCTGAATATCAACCAAGATTAGTCATGGGTGCCGATCAGGCCCTAGAATTTCAACAAACCGTAGCTCGATTTTTAGTAAAGAAAAAAGCCGTTGAAGAAGATCATAATCTGTCGCCAAAGGCCAAGTATGAATTACTGAAGCGAGTATCGAGTCATGAAACCGCTGAAATGGCCGATGTTTTGGAATCGTACCGCTGGCAGGAATATATGCGTATTAAACCTGAAATTCAGCCCATTCCGGAACCGGAAAGGCTCGGAGGTTTTCAGGATGCGATTGTCGTAATCGATACTACCAATCAATAGGGGCTTTACCCAACTTCCTTAGAATTTCATTGGTTTTACTAAAATGTTTATTCCCGAACCAATACCCTCGATTCGCACTTAAAGGTGATGGGTGTCCGGAGGTAAGGATATAATGCTTGTTCTTATCGATCAATGAGGCTTTTTTCTTGGCAAAACCACCCCATAGCAAAAAAACAACCCCTTCCTTTTCATCTGAAATAGTTTTGATGACGCGATCGGTAAAAGCCTCCCATCCTTTCCCTTGGTGGCTACCGGCCATATGGGACCTAACGGTTAATGTGGCATTTAATAGCAATACCCCTTGGTTGGCCCAAGGCTCCAAATTACCACTTTGTGGATAGGGTTTTCCCAAATCGGTTTCGATTTCCTTAAAAATATTGATCAACGATGGTGGATGGGGAATACCGTCTTGTACCGAAAAACAAAGTCCGTTCGCCTGCCTAGGGCCATGGTAGGGATCCTGCCCTATGACTACGACCTTGGTTCTTTCAAATGGACTGTGATCAAAAGCGGAAAATATTTGTTTACCCGGTGGGTAACAGGTATGATCACTATACTCGGACTTCACAAAACTGACCAAATTTTGAAAATAAGGTTGAACAAATTCGTCGCTCAAGGCTTGTTTCCAGCTTGCATCGATATTTACGGTCATAAAAAGCACTTTTTATCGCAACTCCTGAAACTTCGGGAATCTTACTTTTAATTTGGGTAAAATTAATTAAAATTCATGTCAATGGTTTTACAAATACCCTGATAATCAGATATAAAGTTTCTATTTACAGTGTAATCGGCAACACTTAGGATTACTGATGACGGATATCATTGTATTTGTAGATCCGATTATTGATTTTTATCGATTAGTTGATCAATTGATATGGACCTTTTAAGGGAATACTTTATCCAGTGGATGGCCTCCAATACCATTGCAATTCTACTCTTGATTGCCTCCTTTCGCAGACCAAAACTGGCGCGCTTGGTTTTCTCGCTGCTATTTGCATGGGCGTGTTGGTTGAATTATACCACTGCCCATCACCATCCGGAAGATTATTTAAATTATGCTTCCATGACACCATTTGTTTGGGTCCGTGATTTTATCAATGATTGGTTTAAGGGGCATATAACCGGTATAATCACTGTGATATCAGTAGGTCAGGGATTGATTGCTCTAGGCATGCTCCTTCAAGGTTGGTGGGTACAAGTTGCCAGTGTTTGCGCAATTCTATTTCTTTTGGCCATAATACCGTTGGGTATAGGTTCTGGGTTTCCATGTTCCTTGATTTTAGCCTTGGCGGTTTATATCATGTTAAAAAAGGATGATTTGGATTATGTGTGGAAAATAAAAAAGCGTACCCATTCGCACTAAAACCGGGACAAAACGGAATCTGAACAGGTTTTTAATGGGTTTGAGTCAATCATTGAACTTCCTTGTGCACTAGATGGCCGTCTTATCAAACATTCGCTATCGATTATAGATCACTGACCACCGAATATTAGGATAACCCATTATGGATATTGTCTTTGGTAAGGAGACCAAAAACACCTAACTTCGTTAGCATAAAAGCTCTATTCAATAAAGCACGCTTAAAATGAATGAAAAAAAACATTCCAACGGTATAAAACGACGTGAATTTATGCAGACCGGGGCATTGTTTGCAGCCACCGCTATTTTTTTGCCTTTAAGCGGTTATCAAATACTCGCGGCCCAGGACAGTAGCAAAACGATTAGTACAATGCCTACAGCAACCCTCAATAACGGTCTTTCCATGCCAATGATCGGTTTAGGAACCCATTCCTTGAAGGGCGATATTTGCGTGCGAAGTGTTGCAGAAGCAATTTCAGTGGGATATCGACTGATTGATACCGCTACCGTTTACGGCAATGAGGAATTTGTTGGGGAAGGAATAAAACTGAGTGGTATACCTAGGGATGAACTGTTCGTCACTTCGAAACTTTGGGTTAGCGATTCAGGGTATGAGACTACAAAACAAGCTTTTGAGACCTCTTTAACAAAGTTGGGTCTGGAGTATTTAGACCTTTATCTTATACATCGACCCAGAGGGGATGTAAAAGGGACATGGAAAGCCATGGAGGACCTCTATAAAGAAGGTAGGATCAAGGCTATTGGCCTGAGTAATTTTGAACCTGACCAACTTGATGAATTGTTGACTTATTCCACAGTTAAACCTACGGTAAACCAGATTGAAAGCCATGTTTACTTTCAGCAGCATAAAGCCCATGACTATTTAAAACAAAAACAGGTACAAATGGAGGCATGGTCGCCATTTGCGGCGGGACGTAATGGGATGTTCACCAACCCTATACTAGCTCGCATAGGTAAAAAGTACAACAAGAGCAACGCCCAAGTATGTTTGCGATGGCACTACCAAAGGGATGTAGTTACCATCCCTAGAAGCTCCCAAAAGGCCCATATGGTTGAAAATTTGGATATTTTTGACTTTGAGTTGAATGAAGCGGATATGCAAACCATAGCGACCTTAGATCTGAATCGCACCCAGTTTCCTGAATGGAGTTAGGGAAGGAATCGGTTGTTTTTTCGTTAATAACCCTTAATAAATCGTGTATTATTTATCTTGATTATCGAGAGTGAATTACCGAACTTGGCTTTCGTTAACTTAACTTGGCCAATCATCAGGAGATTAGGATTCAAATCTTAAGGTTTTAGTGCACATAACCAATACGATTATATTTGCATGGTAATCCAAAAGAACTAGAATCTTCAATTAACCAAAATCAAACGCCAACAAAAAAAAAATGGGCACATCCAAAGAGTTTCAACAGTTTGAAAACCTTGAAGAAGAACAATTACCAGTTGCCAAACATAAACTACACGATTGGACTCATTTTGCCGGACTCTATGCAGCCGAACATGTGGCTGCGACCGAGTTCGTTATTGGGGCGACTTTTGTTGCCTTAGGCGCAAAAACAATTGACATTTTATTGGGTTTGTTGATCGGGAACATATTGGCCGTGCTTAGTTGGACGCTCATTACCTCCCCAATTGCTGTTGATACGCGATTGAGTTTATATACTTATCTCAATAAGATTGCCGGCGATTCGATGACCAAGCTTTATAATTGGGCGAATGTCATCATCTTTTCGGTAATATCGGCCGCAATGGTGACCGTTTCGGCTACAGCCGTTCGGTTTGCGTTTGACATTCCCGCACAACTTAACTGGTATCCTACCAATCTATGGTTTATCTTGATAGTGATCAGCGTCGGTATTGTAGTAGTCTTCATAGCAATGTATGGATTTAATGCCGTTTCCGAATTTTCGGGAATTTGTGCTCCTTGGCTTTTCGTAATGTTTACCAGCGGGGCTATGGTACTACTGCCCGCCCTATCTATAGATGTTTTAGGCAAGACCTTACCAAGTGGATGGAATGATTTTATTGCCCTTGGTAATCAGTCGATATGGACGGGTATAGACAGCAATGGTGAACCTGGCATCGGATTGATCGAGGTAATTGGGTTTGCTTGGGCAGCCAATACCATAACGCATTTCGGCTTGATCGACATGGCCCTGTTGCGATTTGCGAAAAAGAAAGTTTATGGCCTGGCTACAAGTACTGGAATGATGTTTGGCCATTATGTCGCATGGATTGCCGCTGGTATTATGGGTGCGGGAGCTGCAGTTATTTTAGGAAAGTCCATTGTAGAACTAGACCCGGGTGATGTTGCATACTATGCGTTGGGCTGGTCCGGATTTGTTATTGTAATCGTTGCCGGTTGGACAACCGCCATTACCAACCTGTACAGGGCTGGATTGGCGGCACAGGCCATATTCTACAACCATTCCCGGCGAAAAACCACCCTTACCGTCGGTTTGCTAACGATTGCGATAGGATGTTTTCCTTTTGTTTTTTCTCAAATACTTCCTTTACTGACCTATGCCGGTCTATTAGTGGTACCCGTAGGTGCTATTGTCTTCGCTGAACATCAGATTTTTCCCAGAATAGGATATACCCGATATTGGTCGTCTTACCGTAAATTAACGTTTAGCACGCCCGCTGTCGCATCATGGGCATTAGGATTGATTTTCGGTTTTGGATTGAATGCTTTTAATGTGATGTCCTTTTTCTACCTATTTATCCCCACATGGGTGTTCACAATTCTGGTCTATACGATTTTAGCTGCCCGTTATGGAGCTAAAAAAGAATATCCTGAGGCCGAGGAGGAGGAAAACATACGCAATGCGATGATTGAAAAATTTCAAGAACAAAAAGCTAAATTGGAATCAGAACCTATTAAGGACAATTCCATTTTCACAAAAGCATTAAAAAGTGTCGCTATTGCGGCATTGCTGATTACCTTAATACTGGCCTTTATCGTATTATTCCTAAGTGCGGATGAGTATAATTACATCGAAAATCGCGAAATTTTCTATAGATATGGCTTTATCTGTACAATGATATATTTTATAACCGCCTATTGGGCTTTACAACGCGGAAAACAAAAAAAAGATAAACTATAATGGAACATACTCTACCAGTTAGTCAAGAAAACCTGTCGCAATTTGCTAACCATATTCGGATCCCCACATTCGATCGTAAAAGCCTTAAAATGGGAATTGTTCATATTGGGGTCGGAGGTTTTCATCGTTCACACCTTGCTTTTTATACAGATAAAATACTTGAGAAAACCAATACGCCCGAATGGGGAATTTGTGGAGTTGGTTTACGCGAGGGTGATAGAAAAATATATGATGTTCTTAAAAAGCAAGAAGGTCTATACACCCTTATCGTAAAGCATCCCGATGGAAAAATAGAATCGCAGTTAATAGGTTCAATAGTCGATTTCATATTTGGTTTCGATAATCCTGATCCTATGCTAGAACGAATGGCCCATCCCGATACAAAAATCGTTTCCCTTACCATAACAGAAGGAGGCTATAATTTCAATCCATCGACGGGCGCATTTGATTTTGAAAATCCAGATATCCAATATGATTTGGATCATCCTGATAAACCAAGGACGGTATTTGGATTATTAACCGCCTCCTTAGCGAAACGTCGGGATGCAAAACTACCGGCGTTCACCGTCATGTCTTGTGACAATATTGAGCACAACGGTGATGTTACACGGGACATGTTACTTGCATTTGCCAAAAGGCATGATGATGATTTGGCTGATTGGATTGAACAGAAGGTGTGCTTTCCGAATAGCATGGTGGATCGCATAACACCTGTTACCACACAATCGGATATAGATTACCTAGAGAAATCCTACGGAATGAAAGATGAGTGGCCCGTGACCTGTGAACCATTCATACAATGGGTCATCGAAGATAAATTTTCGAACGGACGACCTGAATTCGAAAAAGTGGGTGTACAATTCGTACCTGATGTGAAACCTTACGAGAAAATGAAACTTCGTCTATTGAACGCCGGTCATTCCGTACTTGGGATTTTGGGAGCTATCCATGGATATAAAACGATTAATGCCTGTATGGAAGACGAAACTTTTGTTGGCTTTTTGAGGGCATTTATGGATAAGGAGGCTACCCCGGTTTTGGATGAGGTAAAAGGTATTGATCTAAAAAGCTACAAAGACAGTTTGGCGGTGCGTTTTGCCAACCCCAATATTAAGGATAGCGTTAGTCGGATTTGTTCCGAAAGTTCCGCTAAATTACCGAAATTTTTAATCGCTACTCTTCAAGAAAATTTAGATAGGGAAGGCAGTATTCATTTCGCAACCTTGGTAATTGCTGCCTGGTGCTACTACAGTGACATACGTACCGATAAGAATGGACAAGCACTAGAAATAATAGATGCTATGGATGTCGAGCTTCACCAAGCGGCCAAACAAACCAAAACCAATCCTTTTGCCTTTATACAACAGGAATCTCTTTTTGGTAATCTTGCTAAGAATGAGCGATTTACAAAAATATACCAGGTTACGCTCCAAAAGATTTATAAAAACCCCGACGTTAAAACGCATATGCAGGACATCCTCTCATACTATAAATCCAATCGTTGAATAAAAAATAGATAGTCTGAAATAATTCAAAAAAGATATTCAACAAAACAAGATAGGTTATCAATTGCGGGCGGATTTTCCACAAAAAAATCACGGGATTGAATATTTTCGGAATTGGAGGGCTATTGTTTTTTGGCAGGTGTAGCGACTCTCCTACTGTCTGAACAGTCGGCGTGCCACTGATCATACATTTAAGGATTAAAGGGATGCAGAAAACCAGAATATTATTCCAGCTCCACCGAAGCAGACAAATTGCTTCGTTCTAACTGTTCACGTACAATCTGGTTTTGTGACATGCGTTCTTTTAAGGCATTTAAATAGGTTGATGACATTTTGTTATCCACCAAGTTTGCAGCTTTTTCGGCCCATTCGATGGCTAGATCAAAATTACCGTTCATTTCATTATAAAATGCCATATTATAGCAGGCTTTTGCTTTTATTTTAACCTCTTCATTGGTCGTTTCCTGCTCCCACAGAATTGCGGCAGCTTGCCAATTCCCCTCAGCAGCCAGTTGTTTGGCCTCGACAAATTTTTCGGAACCTCTTACATGGTATTCGCGAACCACCTCATGTGCTTGTGGTAGTATCCGCAGACCATATGCACTCCCAGAATGCTTGCTTTGATCCAAAACAGCTTCCCTTCGGTCATTGATATCATAAAAGGCATCCATAGGATCGATGCCCCTCCCCTTTGAAGTAATCTGGTCATTGAACACCAGCTCATCGATTACCTTTTGGTTGTAGGGATCGTATATACGCCATCCATTTTCTATCAAAGTTTCCAAGGTAATCTCGTTTCCGGGAATTTTAACACGTTGGCGCAGCATATTCTGTTCTTCAATGGTTTTTTTCTTTACGGAAACTTGGGTATCCGCTTCATAATACGCCAGGGAGAAAATGGCATCCACGCCATGTGCATCACATATCTCTTTAATAGCATCCCAAGCGATGTTATCGGCTAAATCGCCTAAGCCCATGCTATTATTGATTTTAGTTTCAATAAGTTGAACGGTATCAAAACGTTGGTCTTTGACCAACTCATTAAAAAGTCCTTTGATCGCGGCATCTATACCATCTTTCTGCAATTGTTGATCCTTGGCGGACAAGAGCTGTTCGATTCGGGTCAAATAAGAACTTTTTGCTGTAGTATTGCACTCATTGATAACCCCGATTTTGGTCATAGTGGTCGAGAGGTCCACTGACGCGGGTTTCATGGCGCTAAGTGTATGCGGTTTTGTAGCGCTACAACCCATTAACGAAAGCAAAATGCCCAATAAAAGAGTGATGATAGCTGGGTATTTTTTGAACATTGGACTAGGTTTTATTGTAAGTTTTTATTTTGATAATTGCCGGTTTAAGGCGTCCTTTTGCCTTACCCGATATCTTAATGTGTTCAGATATGTTAAGGCATAATTGTTATTGTAATCTGTGTAGGATTTGGAGGCCCAATGCAGGGCTTGGTCCAAATTGCCATTGATTTCATTGCTTATGGCCATATTATAACAGGCTCGACCAGCTATTTTAGGATCCCTATTGGTGGTTTCCATTTCCCAAAGTTCTGCGGCTCCATCCCAATCACCTGCCTGGGCCCTGCGTTGTGCAATCTTGAAATTCTCAGTACCACGTACAAAGTAATCCCTGTTTACGCGATGCTTAAAGGGCAATAAGCGCTGGGCATAATCCATTCCCATATATTTACTTTGATGCAATACAGCTTCTTTTCTTCCGATAATGGCCTCATACGCCTTAATAGGATTGATTCCTTTTCCAGAAGAAACCACATGGTCACTAAAAACCAATTCATCGGCAATACGCCTACTGTAAGGGTCATATACCCGCCATCCGTTCTCAACCAAGGTGTTCAAGGTCAATTCGTGGGCAGGAAGTATTACCCTGACCCCTAGTTCATTTGGGATTTCCATGGTAGTACTTGTAAAATTCACTTTGGTATCGGTATCATAGAATTCCAAAGAAAATAAGGCATCAACCTTATATTGATCACATAGGATTTCAACTTCATTCCAAGTTAGCGTGGTTGGGAAAACACCCAGCCCTTTCCGAAGATTTGGAGTATCATCAATAATGATAATCTCTTCCATGTTTTGATTTTGCTGCAATTGTTCTTTTAAGGCAATAATAGCGGCGGTTGAACCTTCCTTATCCAGGTTTAATCCTTCAGCGGAAAGTATTTGATCGATTTTATCGGCTGTTTTATTCCCTTCGGAAGGCAAGCTTCTATTAATGATCCCTATACGGGTCACATCTTTTGAAAGGGTAATTGGAGCAGGCTCCACAGCGCTCATCGTTAGGTTATTGGTGGCGCTACAGCCCGTTAATAGTAGGGTAATTCCTGTAAAAAGTAGGATTTGGTTAATGCACTTCATTAAAATGGATTTTGTATACAACGTTAAAACAAGGTATTATCGTATGTAAATGCTTATTATTTAATGTACTAAGTGCTTGTTTCGGCATCATTTCAAATCCGATATGGCGTAAATGGGCTTTATGTTCTTCATATCGACCCTAAATAGTACCTTTGTCTTCGATTAACACGGCAATGTCAAAAATTCATACAAAAACATTACAGGATCTGGAATTCGATACGGTCTTACAGCAACTTGCGGTGCGTTGTACTACCGATTTGGGTAAACTAAGGGCCTTGGCCATATCCCCTTTTCCCAAGCCTGAAACCATACATCGTTTGCTAGGAGAGACCTCGGAGTATGTCTCGTCATTGATTAGCGACAATCGAATACCAAACCATGGTTTTGATAGTATCGATGGTGATCTGAAATTATTGAAGATTGAAAATACCACCTTGGAAATCGGCGGTTTTCGACGTATTGGTAGCATTTGCAAGACTGTAGCGGAGCATAAGAAGTTCTTTAAAAAGTTCAAAGAGTATTTCCCAAGGTTGTTCGAGGCAACCGAAGAAATAGCATTGAATTCCGAAATCCCAGCCCATATTGATAGGGTAATCGACCGTTTTGGTGAGATCAAAGACGATGCTTCCGACAAGCTCTTCCACATTCGCCAGGATATCAATCAGGTAAAAGGCAAGATCAACCAAAGTTTTGCCTCCGCTTTAAGCACCTATAAAACGTCCGATTATCTGGATGACATTCGGGAGTCGGTCGTTGAAAACCGTAGGGTTTTGGCGGTAAAGGCGATGTATCGTAAAAAAGTGAGGGGTACGGTTATGGGTTCGTCCAAGACGGGGAGTATTGTCTATATTGAACCTGAGGCCGCCTTGAAATATAGCAGACAACTCAATAATCTGGAGTTTGACGAAAAGGAGGAGGTACATCGCATTTTAAACGAGCTCACAGCCCACATTCGTCCTTTTGCCCCTTATCTATATGCATATCAGAATTTCTTGGTCCATATGGATATCACAGCCGCCAAGGCGAAATATGCCACTGAGATGAACGCCGTATTGCCAAAGATAAACGAGGATCGGCGAATGTTTTTGCGGGATGCCTTTCATCCGTTATTGTATCTAAGCAATAAATTAAAACGGGAAAAAACCTATCCACAGACCATAGAATTACATCCTGAAAATCGGATTATCGTTATCTCAGGACCTAATGCAGGCGGTAAGAGTATCACCCTCAAGACTATTGGTTTACTGCAGGTAATGTTGCAGAGCGGTTTTTTAGTTCCTGTGCACGAACGCAGTACCATGTGCCTTTTTGATCAGATATTGACCGATATTGGGGATAACCAAAGCATCGAGAATCACTTGAGTACCTATAGCTACCGATTGAAGAACATGAACAACTTTTTGCGAAAGTGCAATAAAAAAACCTTGTTCTTGATCGATGAATTCGGCACAGGAAGTGATCCTGAGCTGGGAGGTGCTTTGGCCGAAGCATTTTTGGAAGTGTTCTATGAACGCGGTGCCTATGGGGTAATTACCACCCATTACGCCAATTTAAAAGCCCTCGCCGATGAATTGCCTTTTACGACCAATGCGAATATGCTTTTCAATTCAAAAACCTTGGAACCTACCTTTCAGCTCGTATTGGGAGAGGCGGGCAGTTCTTTTACTTTTGAGGTGGCACAGAAAAACGGCATTCCCTATTCATTGATCAACAAGGCAAAGAAGAAGATAGAGCGTGGCAAAGTGCGTTTTGATGCAACCATAGCCAAATTGCAAAAAGAACGCAGCAAAATGGCTGAAACAGGCTCTAAATTGCATGAAGAGGAGCTGAAAGCAAGAGAAGAAGCACGACGATTGGAAAATTTGAATTCCAAGGTCAAATCCAAATTAGAGAATTACCAAGAGCTTTACGATCATAACCAGCGCATGATCTATTTGGGCAACAAAATCAATACAGTCGCGGAGCGCTATTTTCAGGATAAGAAGAAACGGGTATTGGTATCTGAACTGCTGCGCATCGTAGAGACAGAAAACAGTAAGCGAAAGAAGAAATCGGCGAAGGAGGTCAAAGCCGCTCGTGTTAAAAAAGCCCAAGTGATGCAAGAGGTGGAAAAGAAGGTCAATGTTATCCGACAGAAAAAAAAGGTGGAAAAGAAAAAGGCCATTCAGAAGGAGAAGAACAAACCACGTCCTGTTTTCAAGGTAGGTGATCGTGTTCGTTTAATGGATGGAAAGGCAGTAGGCAGTATCGATACGCTTGAAAAGAACAAGGCCATTGTGAATTACGGCATATTCACCACCAATGTCAGTGTAGATCAGTTAGAGTTGGTCGATGCCAAGAAATAACCTATATTGGCCCATACTAAAATGTGATTATCAGATAGTTACAGAAAATCGTATATGATTTGGGATATAGCAGCATATTGTAAATGGGAAAAAAAAGAAATAATTATATTCCGCTTAAGTTGAATTAAAAGAATACCCAATTAAGTGGGTAGGACCAATAATGGAAATGAAAAAAAAGATAGTGCTCTTTGATGGGGTTTGCAATTTGTGTGACCGTTCAGTTCAATTCATCATCAAGCATGATAAAAAGGATGAATTCAGGTTCGCTACCTTACAAGGGGAAATCGGGAATTCATTGATGCAAAAACGCAATATAGATACTTCACGAATAGATTCCATAATCCTTATCGAGCCTGGAGTTGCGTTTTATACCAAGTCTGATGCCGCTCTGCAAATCGGAATGCATTTGAAAGGGTACCGCACAATTTCGAAATTACTATATTTGATTCCCAGTAAGTTACGTGATATCGTATACGATATTGTAGCGTGCAACCGCTATAAATGGTATGGTAAAAAAGAGGCCTGCTTGGTTCCAACTCCGGAATTGAAAGCGAAATTCTTAGCTAACTAACCCAAGTTTACATTTCACTCACCCTACCCCACTCTTCACGTACTGCTTATTTCAATCATCGGTTTTTAAATTGACATTTATCCAACACTAAAAACAAATACGATGAAAAAACTAGTCACCCTTTTACTGTTAATTCCTATTGTGGCATTCGGTAACGACCAAAAGATTCCAACTAATATCAAGGAAGTCACTGTTTATTTAAGTGGCGCACAAATAACCAGAACTGCTCAACTGCAACTCGCCATTGGTGCCAATGAAATAAGTTTTACGGGCTTATCCCCTAAAATTGATGAAAGTAGTATTCAGATATCGGGGCTTAAATCGGTTTCAATCCTTTCAGTGGCATTTGATTTGGATTATTTGGAACCTTCCAAAGACAACCCTGAAGTTGCATTGTTAGAATTAAGGATCATTGCGACGAATCATACGGTCGCTAAGTTGCAAAACAAAATTGCAGGATTGGAAGAGGAACAAAAAGTAATCAATGCCAACCGATTGGTGAGTGGTGAAAACCTAACCTTGGATTTAGAGAGGATAAAGCAGATCAGTACGTATTACAGGCAACGTATTACCGCCATCAAAAATGAGATATTCGATACCAATATTGAAATCAATAAACTTAAATTGGACGTTGGATTTCTTCAGAAGCAAATGACCGAAATCAATAGTTCCCCTATCAAGGAGCATGGGGTAGTACGCCTAAAATTAGACGCTCCGGTGGCAACCAGTTTAACGCTTCAAATATCGTATACGATTCAGGATGCGGGTTGGATACCCAATTATGATATAAAATCATGGCAAATTAACGATCCATTGCGCCTAACCTATAAGGCACATGTATATCAAAGATCTGGTATTGATTGGGAGAATGTAAAAATCAATCTATCATCCGGCAGTCCATCATTGAACGTGGCAAAACCCAATTTAACTACCAAATATCTCGACTTTGTGAGTCGGCAAGCAAAACGTTCTGATGGTCCTGTTCAGAAACAAAAATACTTTCACAATCCGACGGTCAAAAAAGTGGTCGGGCAGGTAACTGATGAATCAGGCCTTCCCCTACCCGGCGTGAACATTTCGGTAATAGGAACTTCCAATGCAACAACTACCGATTTTGACGGGAATTACTCCCTGGATGTTCTAAATGGACAAGGGCTTACCTATTCCTATATTGGTTTTAAATCCGTTGAAATACCGGTGTATTCTTCGATAATGAATCTACAGCTCCAAGAAGATGCACAGCATTTGGACGAAGTTGTTGTAGTTGCCTATGGATCAAGTTCTAATACGTTGCAGGGAAAAGCAGCAGGAATTAGAATTAGAGGAGCTGCTAGCAATCCTAGCGATGAAAGGTCGCCTGAGGTTAAGTTGCCTTTGTATATCATTGATGGTATTCCCGTGGCTGATTTTATGGATGGGGATTTGGATGAGGACGAAATTCAGTTCATTGAAGTCCTAAAAGGATCGAATGCTGAAGCTCTTTACGGAGTAAGGGCAACCAATGGTGTTGTATTGATATCCACCAAAAAGAGCTACTTAAAAGAAGGCATAACCGACACCAGATTTGAGATTAAAAAGCCCTATTCAATTCTATCTGATGGGGATATTACCGCTATTGAATTGAATATCTTCGATCTTCAGGCCGATTATGAACATTTTGCAGCACCAATATTGAATGAGAATGTCTTCATGACCGCCACCTTCAAGGATTGGGAACAACACAATTTATTGCCAGGGGAGGCCAACGTTTATTTCGAAGGTGCATTTGCCGGTAAAACCACCATTGACCCCTATACCACGAAAAAAGAAATGACATTGTCACTGGGTATAGATCCGAACATTACGGTTGTGCGCAAACAGGATAAAAACTTTAAAAGCAAGTCGTTCACAGGAAGTAATCGTATTTTAGACCGTACCTACGAACTAGTGGTAAAGAACAATAAATCCGTACCGATCAACATTAAACTAATGGACCGGGTACCCTTGTCACAGAACAAGGAAATAAAAGTGGATGATATAGAGACGTACAATGCCGATTATGACTCCAAGAAAGGATTATTGGTTTGGAAACTTGAAGTAGCTCCAAAGGCAAGTAAAACGGAAGTCTTCTCCTTCAAAGTTAGGTATCCTAAATTCAGGACGATTTCCCTTTAGAACTATTGTGGATAAAGTATGCCATACGTGCGGCAAATCGCCATTGATCCATTAATTTTGCATCGAAAAATAAAGGTTCGATTATAGGTATAAGCGAACCCTAAAATCATATTGTATGAAAAAGATATCGCATTGGATCTTTGATTTGTTATCGAATAATGGGCTTTCGGACTATTGGGCAGAGATTATCAATATGCTCATATTTCTTTTAATGGTAATAATCGCGCTCTTTATACTCGATTTTATTTTACGAAAGGTGATCATCGGAGTGTTCGTTCGGCTTTCTAAGACTTCTAAAACGCATTTCGATGATTTTCTGGTTAAGAACAAAGCTCCAAGAAATATTGCCCATATCATTCCTTTAGCATTGGCCTATAAGGTTGTTCCTGATATTTTTAGGGATTTCCCGAATACGGAAGTCTTTGCCGCCAAAACCCTAGAGGTTTTTGGCATAGTGTTGTTCCTTTGGATTGTACGAAGTTTGTTACATACCATTAAAGACTATTTAAAAACACTGCCAAGTCTTAAGGACAAACCCATAGATAGCTATATTCAGGTATTTATGATTTTTGCTTGGGCCATCGGGTTATTTTATGCCTTTTCGATTATATCAGGGATTGAATTATGGAAATTCCTTACCGCCTTGGGAACGGCCTCCGCTGTAATCATACTTATCTTTAAGGATACCATATTAGGCTTTGTTGCTAGTATACAAGTTTCCATCAATGATATGGTACGGATTGGGGATTGGATTACCTTCGATAAATATGGAGCCGATGGCGACGTTATCGAAATCAACTTGGCAACGGTAAAAGTCCAGAACTTCGATAAGACGATTACTACCATTCCGACCTATGCCCTGATTTCCGATTCTTTCAAGAATTGGCGGGGAATGACCGATTCCGGTGGTAGGCGTATAAAAAGGGCCCTGATTATTAAACAAGACAGCATTAAATTTTTGAAAAAGGAAGATTTGGGAGCGCTTAAAAAGATCGAATTGATCCGTGAATACCTTAAAAGTCGGGGCACTGCCATTGACACGTTCAATATGGAAAACAAAATCGATAAGTCGCTTTTGATCAATGGTAAGAATCTTACCAATGTGGGGGTATTTCGAAAATATATCGACACCTATATCAACGCTCATTCGGGTATTAATAAGAATATGACCATTATGGTACGCCAATTGGAGCCCACATCACAAGGGCTACCAATAGAGATCTATGCCTTTAGCAGTGATAAACGGTGGGCTAATTACGAATACATTATGGCGGATATCTTCGATCACCTTCTTGCAGCCATCTCCTATTTTGAACTGGAAGTATTCGAATTGCCAAGTAGCTCAAATTTTAAGGCCATTTGACCCCGTAAACCTATAACTTATAGCAAACCTTAAGGCGTGGCTATTTTCCCATCTATTTGACTTCATCCAAGTGGTCATCCCAATTCTCCACATGGGGTTCTCCCAACTTACCTACTGATTTGGCAACCACAGTGGCAACCGTAGCATCGCCGGTTACATTTACAATAGTTCTACACATGTCCAAGGGTCTATCGACTGCAAAAATCAAGGCCAAGCCAATCGCCAATTTATCGGCCGGGAAACCTACCGATTCCAAAACGATAACCAACATGACCATGCCCGCTCCAGGCACTGCAGCCGATCCAATGGAGGCCAATAAAGCCGTTAAGACGATGGTCAATTGTGCCCCAATACCTAGATGAAAGTCCAGGGCTTGGGCAATAAAGACTGCCGCAACACCTTGATATAGGCTCGTACCATCCATATTAATCGTGGCTCCCACCGGTAATACAAAACTGGAGACTTCCTTATCGACACCAATATGTTCCTCCACCCTTTCCATGGTTACGGGCAAGGTCGCAGCACTTGAACTCGTGGAAAAAGCCAATAATTGGGCTGGACTTATTTCTTTTAAGAACCAGAATGGATTTTTTTTCGCGATAGTCGAAATCACAATAGCGTAGAATACAATCATTAAAAACAATCCCAGCACCACTACACCTGCATACTTTAAAAGGGCCAAAAGTAAATCAGGGTCGCTTGAGGATACGACGACGCTGGCCAAAAGTGCAAAAACGGCGAAAGGTGCCGACAGCATGATCAAATCGACCATTTTCAATACCACATAATTGAGGGCGTCGAAGAATGCTTTAAGTGGCTTTGCCTTTTTTTCGCCAATCAATAACATAGAGATTCCCATGAAAATCGTAAAGAAAATAACCTGTAGCATTAATTTATTATCGCTCATGGCCATAATGGCGTTGTCCGGGACCATATCCTCCAAAAAGCTTAAGGGTCCCGCCTCTTTTTGTTTGGAGGCCTCGGCAATCTTGGAGGTTACCTCGCTATCATTGGCGTAGGTAGCGGTTAACTTATCTATAGTATCTTGCGAAATACCATCACCTGGTTGCAGGATATTGACCAAAATCAATCCGATCGAAATGGCAATAATGGTAGTGCAAATATAAATGAGTATGGTGCGTAAGCCGATGTTCTTGAATTTTGAAATATCCTTTAGGTCCGATATTCCCTTAATCAGGGAGGCCAATATCAAGGGTATTGCGATAAGTTTCAACAGTTTTACGAAAATAGTACCAAATGGTTGTATCCAATCGGCAACAAAACCCCTGCCCCAACTTATCTGCGTCATGGCAAATCCGAATAGGATGCCTAAGATCATCCCGATTAAAATCTGCCAATGCAATTCCATTTTCTTCATAAACCTAAATTTTGATTGGAATGGTAATATACCATTTTGTCGGGAATAGTCGAGGAAGCTTCTATAATTTAATGGTCCGCGCAAGCAAAGTATACTCTGCGAGTACCAACGCAGCCATGGCTTCCACAATAGGAACGGCCCTAGGAACCACACAAGGATCATGTCGTCCTTTACCTTTCGTTGTTACCTTATTCCCCTTTTTATCGATGGTGTCATAGGGTTGTATAACAGTGGCTACCGGTTTAAAAGCCACATTGAAATAGATATCCATCCCATTACTGATACCGCCTTGGATACCGCCGCTATGATTGGTTTTTGTACTGCCATCCTCATTGTACTGGTCGTTGTGTTCGCTCCCTTTCATTTTAACACCTTCAAAACCACTACCGAATTCAAACCCTTTTACCGCATTTATAGATAGCATGGCCTTGCCCAACTCGGCATGCAGTTTGTCAAAAACCGGTTCTCCCAAACCTATGGGTACGTTTTGGATCACACAGGTAATCACCCCTCCAATAGTATCGCCTTCTTTACGGATATCCTTTATATAATCTTCCATTTTTGCGGCCATTTCCGGATCTGGACAACGAACAGGGTTCGATTCGATCAACGAAAAGTCCAAATTCTGATAATCCTTATCCAACTTTAAATTTCCAACTTGGGAAACAAAGGCATTGATTTGTATCGTTGACAGGAATTGTTTGGCAATGGCCCCGGCCACTACCCTACTCGCCGTTTCACGGGCCGAACTACGTCCTCCTCCACGGTAATCCCTAAAACCATATTTTTTGTCATATACATAATCGGCATGGGAAGGCCTGTAGGAATCTTTGATATGGGAATAATCCCCCGATTTTTGATTTGTGTTATAAATAGCAAAACCAATGGGTGTACCTGTCGTCATTCCTTCGAATATGCCCGAAAAAAACTCTACGGTATCGGGCTCTTTCCGTTGGGTGACAATCGCTGATTGTCCGGGTTTACGCCGATTAAGTTCTTTTTGAATCGCCTCGAGGTCCAAGACGATTCCAGGCGGACATCCATCCAAAACCCCACCTATCGCCGCGCCATGCGATTCCCCGAAAGTGGTCAATTTAAAAAGGTTTCCGAAAGTATTCCCTGCCATGCTTTGTGTGTTAAATTATTTGAATCAAAGGTAAAAGTTAATTAATGGATTCAAAAATCAATTTACCAATGCGTTTTTTAATATTGATATAGGATGTTGGGCCTTCCTGCCCGTTCCATCATGAATCTGATGCCTGCAACTTGTACCATTGGCGGCGATAATGGTATTGTCATCACTCTTGCGTATGGCAGGAAATAATTTCAATTCGCCAATTTGCATGCTCACGTCGTAATGTTCTTTCTCATATCCGAATGAGCCAGCCATACCGCAACATCCGGAGCTTATGATCGATACCGAATAATTTTCGGGTAAGTTGAGAATATCAAAAGTTACCTTCTGGTTAGACAAGGCTTTTTGATGGCAATGGTTGTGAATCTTAATGGTTTTGGGTTCCTTGGTAAACTTATCCGCTTTAAGCGACCCCTTTTCGACCTCATTGGCCAAAAATTCCTCGATTAAAAAAGAATTTTTCGCTATGGCCGCTACTTCAGGGTTATTAGGCACCAATCTTTTGTATTCGTCCCTAAAAGACAAAATAGCCGAAGGTTCCAACCCGAGTACGGGAATATTTT
Source organism: Maribacter arenosus (assembly GCF_014610845.1). Classification (GTDB taxonomy): domain Bacteria; phylum Bacteroidota; class Bacteroidia; order Flavobacteriales; family Flavobacteriaceae; genus Maribacter_A; species Maribacter_A arenosus. Next base: position 648,140 of record NZ_JABTCG010000001.1, read on the forward strand.
GTTCCGCAAAAACCTTCAACGCCTTCACATTATCAAGGGCCAGTTGCTGAGCTTCTTTTAAAAAACCTTTCGACAAGTAGGTGCGCCCACTTTCTGCATAGAACAGCTGTACGTCATACCCCAATCTTGATAGAAGACCAATGGCATCAGTTCCCAAACCATTGTCCATATAACGCGTAAATTCGTCAATGAATAAAACAACTTTTGTTTTTGGCTTTAAATCTTGATTTATAATACTTTGAAGATATTTATCAAAATTTATACTTGAAACTTTTGGCATGGTGCGTTCCTTGGCCACACCTACTGATTTTTTCAAGAGTCCGCTTAAAAATTTAGAACCGTAAACTGCATTCGTAAGCCCGGCAACCTTACTGCCAATCCTATTCAACTTGGTGTTCTGTGCAAAGAGTTTACTCCGTAGCGAATACCCATTTTGCTCTTGATATTGGTATAAAAACTCCGCTTTAAGGGCAGCGACATCGACATTACTGGGACATTCACTGGCACAGGCCTTGCAACTTAGACAAAGGTCAAAAACCTCTTTCAATTCCTTTTGATTGAATTTATTGGATCCTTTTCCGGTGGTTAAAAATTCACGCAGCGCATTCGCCCTACCCCTGGTCGTATCCTTTTCATTTTTCGTGGCATGATAACTAGGGCACATTCCTCCATGTGCATGGTGCGTCTTACGGCAATCACCGCTGCCATTGCACTTCTCCGCGGCTTTTAGAATGCCTTCACTGTCGGAGAAATCCATTAAGGTTGAAATCTCTGGCTCAACCCTGTCCACTTCGTAACGGAGTGATTCATCCATAGGGTAGGCATCGACAATCTTACCTGGATTAAAGATTCCCTTGGGGTCAAAGTACCCCTTGATACGCCTTAATAGCGCATAATTGTTTTCCCCAATCATAAATGGAATAAACTCCGCCCGAACAATTCCATCCCCATGTTCCCCACTAAAGGATCCTTTATATTTTTTGGTCAAATGTGCCACGTCTGTAGTGATGGCCCGGAACAAGGCTACATCCTTTGATTTTTTCAGATTCAAGATAGGCCGTAAATGCAATTCACCTGCGCCGGCATGGGCATAATACACAGCCTCTTGTTTATATCCGTTCATTATGGCGGTAAATTCGCCAATGAAGTCCTTCAAATCCTCCAAAGCCACTGCGGTGTCTTCAATACAGGCCACCGCCTTCATATCGCCAACAATGTTACCCAAAAGACCTAAACCCGCTTTCCGGAGCTCAATCGCTTTATCAATCCCATCACCATATAAAATAGGGCTGGCATAACTTAGTCCTGACTTATTAATAGTCACAATAAGCTTTTTCAGCTCAATTTCAAGGGCATCCTTACTACTGGCCTTAACCTCTAACATCAATAAGGCTGCAGGATCACCTTCGACAAAAAACCGGTTCTCGAGCTGGGTTTTATTGTTCTTTGTACAATCCAAGATAACCTTATCCATCATTTCACAAAGGTGAAGACCATGGGCCATAACAGGCACCACATCACTCAAACAATCTTCCAAGGACTTATAATGTGTGACCACCATTGCCGAGAATTCGGGAGGAATTTCGTCCAATTGCAAAGTGATTTCCGTGGTAAAAGCCAAAGTGCCCTCACTACCGCTTAATAATTCACAGGCATTGAAATTTTCTTCCTGTCCGCCAAAGACATTGCTTTTCAATAATTCATCAATCGCATACCCTGTGTTTCTTCTATGGATTTCAGATTTAGGGAATTCATTTAATATTTCTTTTTGTATATCTTTGTTTGATAGTTCTTTATATATATTATTATAAACTCTTCCTTCAAGTGTTTCCAAGTTCGTTTTTTCGTGGAATTCTGCCTTTGAAAGCGATTTGAATTCAACTTCGGAACCATCGCACATAATGGTTTTCATCGAGACAACCTTATCCCTCGTCACCCCATATTGAATGGAGGTCGTTCCGGAGGAATTGTTACCTACCATTCCCCCTATCATACAGCGGTTCGATGTAGAAGTATTCGGCCCAAAGAACAATCCGTGCGGTTTTAGGTATTGATTGAGTTCGTCCCGAACGACTCCTGGCTGCACAGTAACCTGTTTTTTTTGGACATCAACACTTATTATTTGGGTAAAATGCTTTGAAACATCAACAACAATGCCATCTCCGACACACTGCCCGGCCAAGGAAGTGCCAGCAGCCCTGGGAATAAGGCCTATGTTGTTTTCAGATGCAAAAGCAATTAATTCTTTAATATCATGGGTATTCTTGGGAAATGCAACAGCCAAGGGTATTTTACGATACACTGAAGCGTCAGTAGCATACAAAGTGGTGCTTAAATTATCGTTCAGCAGGTCTCCAGTTAGCCTTTGTTTTAATAATTCTATGCTATTCTTGATCAATCTGGTATAATTTTGGCTGCTAAATTAAGATATTATTTACAGCCAAGTTAATATTCATTATTTTTACACCTCTAAAATTAAAACTTATGAAAATTTTAAAAACACTTACCTTAATTGCTTGTTTCACTTCATTTTCGACCGTTTTCGGTCAGGAAATTGCAGATCATGCCTTAGGCCTACGTCTTGGGGATAGTGATGGTTTTGGTGCGGAAATCTCTTATCAAAAATCAATTTCACAATACAATCGTTTGGAGGTTGATTTAGGGTGGAGGGATCATCGCTATTTTAACGCTTTTAAATTAACTGGAGTGTACCAATGGGTACATCAATTGGATGGCAATTTTAATTGGTATTATGGCGTTGGCGGCGGTTTAGGTAATGTCAGCTTTGACAATATCCCGAATAGTAGCTCGGACGATGACGGCTTATTTATCTTTGGGGCCGGCGACATAGGAATTGAGTACAACTTTGACATACCGCTTCTTATATCCTTGGACTTTAGACCCGAAATCGGATTGGTCGGATATGATGGTTTCTCGGATAATTTTGATTTTGATATTGCCTTAGGTATACGATATCAATTCTAGAACCCGGCTAATAAAGAAAAAACAAAGCCCTTAACAGTTGTTGGGGGCTTTTTATTTATGCGGACTTATAACTACATTTGCACATCAATAATATATATACATTTATAAATGAGAAATAGTTTTTTATCCTTAATCGCCTTAGGAATATTAGCCTCCTGTAATTCAAATCCGGCAGGTTATACGATTAATGGGACAATTACCGGTGAGGTTGCCGATGGCACTGAAGTTTATCTGAAAAAGAGCGATGATAATAATCGCCTAGTCGATATTGATACCGTTACGGTAACCAAAGGAACCTTCGTCTTTTCAGGCACTCAAGATCAGCCCGAAATGCATTATATTTTCGTGGATCAGCTGGGCGGATATGCCGCGGCGGTATTGGAAAATGGTGTTATAGAATTCTCTGCCCACAAAGACAGTCTTGGGTTTGCCCAGTCAACCGGGACCCCACAAAATGAGTTTCTACTTGATTTTCAAAAGAAATCTAGGAAAGTATCGCAACAGGCCATGAATATCCAGCAGGATATTAGAGCGGCTAACAACGCTCGGGACACGGTGTTGATCAATTCTTTGCAAGAAGAATTGAATGAGTTGCGCGATGAGTATGAAGTTTTTGAGATGGATTATATTAAATCAAATCCCAATGCCCTCATTTCGGCCCTGTTAATCGAGCGGGCCATCAATAACAGATCATCGGACGCTCAAGAACTTCAAGGGTTATATGATGGCCTATCGCCTGAAATCAAAGAAACCGAATCGGCCAAAAAGGTATTAAAAACGTTGGACGAGTTGAAAAAACGAGAGGCAAATTCCAAAGACACCAATGTAGGGTCAGTAGCACCTAATTTCTCTGCCCCCACGCCATCAGGGGAACTTTTGGCATTGAATGACATTAAGGGTAAGGCAACCCTTATCGATTTTTGGGCTGCATGGTGTAGACCCTGTCGTGCCGAAAACCCCAATGTGGTAAAAGTGTATAACAAATACCGCGGGAAAGGGTTGAGTATTATCGGCGTTTCTTTAGATAAAACTGCTGAAGCCTGGAAAAAAGCCATCGAAGAAGACGGGTTGGATTGGCACCATGTTTCGAACGTTGCCTATTTTAACGATGCCATTGCCAAACTGTATAATGTAGATGCCATTCCTGCCACTTTTCTTTTAGATGAAAACGGTGTTATCATAGCCAAGAATTTAAGGGGTCCTGCTTTAGAGGCCAGGGTTTCTGAATTGCTCAATTAAACCAAAAATCACTATTTAAAAACAAAGCCCTGACGTTACTACATCAGGGCTTTGTTCATTATAATACTAGTTCTTAAAACTTGTTCTTGGCATCCTCAAAGTTGCCTAATACCGATACTGAACCATTCCTCTGGACAGCCCCAAAAATAGTAACCACGGAGTCATCACCGATAAATTCGATGGTTGCACCATCATTGAGAATCAAATCACCATAAATGGTCAATTCTCCTTCCACCCTAAAAGTAGCTCCTGTATTTACAATAATGTTTTTTCGTTTATTATTCCTTCCAATCGTGAGTTTACCGTTCATTTCAAACAATCCATCACTATTGATGTTGCTGTCGTTATTCACCGTCCATGAACCACAAAGCAATAAGTTGCCATTGACCGAAATACTATTGAATCGCTTAGCTCCACTATACTCCATTGTCTCCCCTTGATTTACATTCAGGTTGGCACTACCGGAATATTTAGGCAAACTGGAACAGCGATTTTCAAGGGATGCGTCGGGTCTGTTCAATTTAATGACCTGCAGCCCTTGTTTTCCTGAGGCCGCAAATATATAATCACCTTTGGACTCTACGTAATTAATTGATCCTTCTAATTCAATAATACCTACAATGCCCATATCACCATCCTTATCTTCCGAAAGGCATAGACCGGATCCCCCATTAGCCATTAAAATAACTTCAGCATTGGTGGCAACGGCGTTTGTTTCACTCCATTCAGAAGTTCCATCCGTAAGGATTGGTAAATACTCGATCAATGAACCACTTAATACGCTATAGATTCCTGCGCCCTTGGCGCCTTCGGAAACAATCACCCTATCATTGTTAAAAGCTAGGGTTCTTTTGGTCCCTGCCCCAAAATCGGTATTAATCGCAATCTCTTTGGTGATGTTCAAATCATTATCCAAAATACTTACACCCTTACTGGCATCGAGCACTGCAAATTGATTATTGTTCAAGGATACCGAACGTAAGTCTTGGAACGGTGCATCTTTCACAATGGATAGATCCCTTTTGTCATAAACGGTTATTGACCCGTCCTTACCACTAGAAACTACCACACTAGTTGAGGTCACCTCAATATCGGTACTATTGAAACCCTCTTGAAAACCGTAAATAATTCCGGCATCAACATTCATTCGACCATCGGACACAGGTATTTTGGCCACAAAGGAATTTGATGTGGCTCTAATTGATTTTTCAGAATCAACGCCACCAACAGCATAAACATAGCCATCACTATATTCTATTGCATTTACATCTGCATTTGAATAATATAATCTTGAACTTACCTTTGGGTTAAGTGGATCACTGATATTAATAACATCGATAGCGCCTACATAACCATCCTCTACGGTGTTGTAGGATACATAGGCATAGTTACCGTCTAAATGTACGTGTGTAGCGGTCAAATTCTCTCCACCACTGAAAGTAGGTGGATCGATTTGGGCTACCAAAGTAAGTGGGTAATCCCCTGCCAATTGCTCTTTACCAGTCCTGGAAGATTTGCCGGTAATGATATCCTCATCGGCAATATCCAAAACCCCGGCATTATCGAGATCTATACTATTTTCAAGAATTTGTTGATTTTTTTCTAAGGATAGTTCATCCTGGGGGTCACTGAAAACTGTGGTTTCATCGTTACAAGAAGCTGTAAATAAGATAATTGACCAAAGTAGTAGGTATACTTTTTTCATTATTGTAATATGGTTTATTAGATTTGGGCTCTAATTAAACGTCAAAATTAGTCAAAGCTTATATTTCAACCCCTATTTTTTCGATGAAAGGTCAACAATAAACAGTAATCGAAAGGTATCTAGGGATTAGTTTGGGCGTATTTTATTGTGAGAGACGCTAAATTTTACCCAATTTCTCCATTATAAAAAGGATAACAATGGGAACGGCCAATAAAATGACCATCATAGTGTCGGTAACCAAAAGGTCGGGCTTGAAAACCAGCGTAGTGACATATCCCCCAATGGCCCCACCGAAATGGGCTGTATGACCAATGTTACCCAATCGTTTTTTCATGCCGTATATAGAATACAAAAGATAAGCAATGCCCAATACATAGGCTGGCAAGGGGATTGGGATGAACATGATGCCTAAACGCATATCGGGATGGAGCAAAATGGCCGCATACAATATCCCCGTGACTGCGCCACTGGCGCCCACAGCACTGTAAAAAGGTTCGTTTTTATGAAAGAAAAGGGCTAGTAAACTGCCCGCCACAAGACTGATGAAATATATACCCACAAATTTTATCGGACCAAACCAAGTGATTACCACATCGGCAAAAAAGTAGAGCGTAAGCATGTTCATTAGGAGATGGGACATATCTACATGCAAAAAACCAGAGGTCAGCATCCTATCTTTTTGCCCACCTTTGATTGCTCCTATACTAAATTTATAGCGTTCAAAAAATGGCATATCATTAAACCCTTTTAAGGAAGCGATTACATTGGCTGCAATAATGGCAATAGTTGCGATGTGGAGATTATACATGTGCTGAAGCATTATATTTCGTGCCAAATATAGCTATATTTGCCGTTTACTACGTAATTCATGCAGTTACTTGCCTTTATTTTCATCTACCCTTTGTTATGGATAATTTCTATCCTGCCCCATCGTCTCTTTTATGGATTTTCAGATCTTATTTATTTTTTGGTATATCGCATTATCGGATATCGTAAAAAGGTGGTTCGGGGCAACTTGGAGTTGGTTTTTCCCAACAAATCAAAAATAGAACTCGATGCAATAGAAAAGAAGTTTTATCATCATATGTGCGATATGTTCTTAGAAATGGTCAAGACCATGGGGTTGTCAAAAGAAGCGGTCAAAAAGAAATATGATGTTGTGAATATCGATGTGCTTTTAGAGATCGAGAAAGAGAAAAGTATCTTGCTGGTCTGTTCGCACTATGCCAATTGGGAATGGAATGTAAGCATTAATAATTATGTAAACTCCAAAGGTTATGCCGTATACCAAAAAATAAGCAACCCATATTTTGATAATTTGGTCAAAAGAATTCGAGCCAAATGGAACACCGTTTTAATAACACAAAAAGAAACGGTTAAAACCGTGGTGCGCAACCACCAAAATAATATAAGTGCTATTTACGGCATGGTTAGCGACCAATCACCGCAGGTTCACAGGGCCCAATACTGGAAAGATTTCATGGGAGTGAAAGTGCCTATATTCAATGGTGCGGAAACCTTGGCTCGAAAACTGGACTTAGCCGTGGTTTTTATTAAAGTAAGCAAAGTAAGACGAGGGTATTACCAAGCTGAATTTATTCCTATCACCTTGGCTGGAAAAAAAACGGAAAAAAATGAAATAACCGATAGATTTTTGGCACTTACCGAACAGCAGATCAAAGAACGTCCTGAGCATTATCTTTGGACACATCGCCGATGGAAACACAGGGGCAAGCCCCCCCATCAAAGTGCTAAAACTAATCGTTTAAAGGATAACCCCTGATAGCCGCTTACCCTTTATAATGAACCTGTCTCCAAACCTTGTTTTGAACATATTCTTAGGAATCTACTTATACATTAAAACAGTGAAGGTCATTTATTTTCAACCTTTAGACGTTCAGATACCTGCAATCCCCTTGATTTCGCCAATAATGCGATCCGCCAAACCATCAGCCTCATTTTGACTTTGGGCTTCGGTGTAAATTCGAATGATGGGTTCCGTATTCGATTTACGAAGATGCACCCAATTCTCGGCAAAATCGACCTTTACGCCATCAATGATTGAAATATCCTCATCACTGTATTTGATAGCCATCGCATTAAGAATGGCATCAACATCCAATTCCGGTGTTAATTGAATTTTCTTTTTACTCATAAAATAGCTGGGGTAACTATCACGCAATTCCTTTACGGTTCCTCCCCTTTCCGCCATCAGCATCAAAAACAAGGCGGTACCTACCAAAGCATCACGGCCATAATGGCTTTCTGGATAAATAATACCCCCGTTGCCTTCACCACCGATAATGGCTTTATTGGCTTTCATCTTGGTCACAACATTCACTTCACCAACAGCGGCTGCTTCATACGTGCCACCGTGTTTTTGGGTGATATCCCTTAAGGCCCTTGAGGATGATAAATTGGAAACGGTATTTCCCTTGGTCTTGCCCAGCACATAATCAGCACAGGCTACCAAAGTGTATTCCTCCCCGAACATTTCACCATCATTGCTAATAAAGGCCAAACGATCAACATCCGGGTCTACAACGATTCCGAAATCCGCTTTTTCTTGAACCACAAGTTTACAGATATCGCCCAAATGTTCCTTTAAAGGCTCTGGGTTATGGGGAAAATGACCTGTAGGATCACAATATAATTTAACCACTTCAACGCCCAAGGTTTCCAATAATTTGGGAATGGCGATGCCTCCGGTAGAATTGACCCCATCTACCACCACTTTGAATTTGGCTTTACGAATGATGTCGGCATCCACTAACGAAAGGTTCAAAACCTCATCGATGTGGATATCTATATAAGCATCATTTTTTGTTATACTACCTAAATCATCAACTTCGGCAAAATTAAAATGTTCCTTTTCTGCAATTTCTAAGATTTTAGCCCCTTGAGCCGCATCGAGAAACTCCCCTTTTTCGTTCAGGAGCTTTAGGGCATTCCATTGTTTAGGGTTATGGCTTGCGGTTAAAATGATACCGCCATCCGCCTTCTCCATAGGAACCGCAATTTCAACCGTTGGAGTTGTAGAAAGATCCAAATCAATAACATCGATACCCAACCCTATCAAGGTTGAAACCACTAGGTTTTGGATCATCTCGCCAGAGAGTCTTGCATCACGTCCAATGACAACTTTCAAATTTTCTTTTTTTGAATAGTCTTTTAACCAAACGCCGTATGCCGCCGCAAATTTGACCGCATCAATAGGTGTTAAATTGTCACCAGGTTGCCCACCAATGGTTCCCCGTATTCCCGAAATTGATTTTATTAATGTCATAATATGTTAAAAAGTTTTTGCAAATATAAAGTACTGATGCCAATCCTAACCTCCAAATTGGTAAATTCGACCTTATGAACTATTTTACAGTCGAATGAATTTTTTAGCCCATATTTACTTGTCTTTTGGTGATGATGAAATTGCGATAGGCAACTTCATTGCCGATAGTATCCGTGGAAATAAAATAGACCATTTACCACAACGCGTGCAAGATGGGGTCATTTTGCATCGTGAAATAGATACCTTTACGGACTCGCACCGTATCCCAAAACGAAGTAGCAAACGGTTACACAAAAACTACAGTCATTATAGTCGGGTAATCGTTGACATCTATTACGATCATTTCTTGGCTAAAAATTGGAAGAAATATTCCGAAACCCCCCTTAAGGTTTTTGTCAATGGATTTTATGATCTCCTCAAGGAAAATTATAGTATTCTACCTGATGGAGTGCAACGCATGATGCCCTATATGATTACCGATAATTGGCTTTATAACTATTCAAAGATGGAAGGAATTGATAGGGTTTTAAACGGCATGAACAGAAGGACAAAAAACAGGTCGAATATGAATTTTGCCATTTTGGATTTGGAAGATCATTATACTGAATTTGAAAAGGAATTCACTTCATTTTTTGATGAACTAATTGTTTTCTCGAAACATAAATATATTTCATTATAATTTACATATCAATAAGTTAACAAATTTAAAATGAAGCATTTGTTTAAATATGGTATTCTTTTGGTTTTACTGTCCACCCTTGTACAATGCAAGAAGCATTCGGCTAAACCCACCGGTTTGGTCACTAAAAATGCCATGGTGGTTTCCGCCCGTGAAGAAGCTTCCGTCATTGGTGCTGAAATACTTGAAAAGGGCGGTAATGCCTTCGATGCCATGGTAGGCACTGAACTGGCTTTAGCTGTGGCCTATCCTTTCGCCGGAAATCTTGGGGGAGGCGGATTTATGGTATACCGCAAGAACAATGGGGATGTTGGGGCCTTGGATTATCGCGAAAAAGCTCCCCTATCGGCCCATAAAGACATGTATTTGGATTCTTTGGGCAATGTCATAGAGGGTAAAAGCACCAAAGGGGCAACCGCTGTTGGTGTGCCGGGAACCATTTCAGGGATATTCGAAGTGCACGAAAAATTTGGAAGCCTTCCGATTGAAGATATCCTAAGTCCTGTTATCGCATTGGTCGAGCGGGGCGTCATTGTAACCGAAAAGCAGGCACTTCGCCTTGAATATTATAGAGAACAAATACTTGAGGTAAATGGTGATAACACTTTGTTTTTCAATAGCTGTAATGTAGGTGATACATTAAAATATCCTGCGTTGGGGAATACTTTAAGGCGTATTGCAGAGAATGGACGTGATGAATTTTATAAAGGGGAAACTGCTAAAAAACTTGTTTCCTTTATTCAGGAAAAAGGCGGTTATGTCACACTGGAGGACTTAGAAAAATACGAAGCAATATGGCGACAGCCCATTATTTTTAAATATAAGGATTTGCGTATCATTTCCATGAGCCCACCAAGTAGTGGGGGTGTTACCATGAACCAAATCCTTAAAATGATAGAACCTTACGATATTTCAAGTTTTAAGCATAATTCCACTAAAGCCATACAATTATTTACCGAAGCCAGCCGTAGGGCCTACGCTGATCGCAATTACTATTTGGGAGATCCTGATTTTGTTGATATTCCATTGGATGTGCTTTTGAGTCAGAAGTACTTGACCGAGCGAATGGCGGATTTTACCTTTGATCAGGCTACGTTATCATCTGATATAGAACGGGGCAATATTCAAATATCGGAAAGTTCGGAGACAACCCACTACTCCATCGTTGATCAAGAAGGTAATGCGGTATCGGTTACCACCACCTTAAACGGGGCCTACGGTTCCAAATTGTATTGTGACGAACTGGGCTTTTTCCTGAACAACGAAATGGATGACTTTAGTGCCAAACCGGGAGTACCCAATATGTTCGGACTCATAGGTGCGCAGGCGAATAGTATTGCCCCGGAAAAACGGATGTTAAGTTCAATGACACCTACTATTGTGGAAAAAGACAATAAACTTTGGCTTGTAATTGGTAGTCCTGGTGGGGCGACAATCATTACGGCCGTGACCCAAACCATTCTTAATGCGTATGAATTCAATATGAGCATGCAAGAAGCTGTTGATGCCCCTAGATTCCATCATCAATGGTTGCCAGATCATATTGTTTTTGAAACTGAAGGATTTTCCACTAGTTTAAAAAACTCATTAAAATCCAAAGGATACAACATCAATGAAGATCGCACCCCTATCTTGGGTAAAGTCGATGCTGTACGAGTATTGCCCGATGGGAGATTGGAAGGTGGGGCGGATTATCGTGGTGATGATACCGCCGTTGGTTTTTAATTCTTGAAGAGATAATTTCCTAGAACTTTGTAAAAAATAATACCTAAGACTGTCTATTAAAATGATTAGAAAGCTTGTTAAAATAATTCTTGTTTTGGCCTCAGCATTAATAGTCGTTTCGATTACCCTATATGCCTTATATAACGAACCCTTGCCTATCGGCAAGTCTGGGCCAGAAGCCGATGCCTTGGCTCAAAAGATGCTGTACTCCATTAACGTCGAGGCTTTTAAAAATACACGTTATCTAGAATGGACATTTCGTAATGGCGAACACGCTTACATCTGGGATAAAACCTTGGGCAAGGTAAAGGTTTCTTGGGATGATATCAGGGTAGATCTCGTTTTGGCCAGTCCGATGGTGAGTACTGTTATAATAAAAGGTGTAACCATAGATGATGACAAACAGCGTGAAAAAGTCATTGAAAAGGCAATCCAACACTTCAACAATGATTCCTTCTGGCTGGTAGCTCCCTTTAAGGTTTTTGATCAAGGTGTAAAACGCAGTTTGGTAGAACTGGAGGACGGTACAAATGGACTTTTGATCACTTATTCCCAAGGTGGTAGCACCCCTGGGGATTCCTATTTGTGGAAATTACAGCCCAACGGTTTTCCTGTAAGCTTTAGGATGTGGGTCCAAATTATCCCTATAGGCGGATTGGAAGCGACTTGGGACGATTGGCAATTGGTTGAAAGCGGTGCATTTCTTCCAAAATCACATCAACTAGGACCACTGACGATTGATATGGGCACGGTAAAAGGGTATAATTAGTTCGATTATTCTCAAGTTTGCTAGCTTTACAGCATCCTGATCTTTATTTTTATACCCCAAGCCAACGACAAGAACGAATGCCAGAAAAAAAGAAGTTCGGAACCTTTGCAGGTGTATTTACCCCATCTATACTGACCATTTTAGGGGTTATCATGTATATGCGTTTGGGTTGGGTAGTTGGTAATGCTGGGCTTTTGGGTGCTATTGGCATTATAATCATTGCCCATATCATTGCAGTTACTACGGGTTTGAGTGTTTCATCGGTTGCCACAGATAAGAAAATCGGGGCTGGAGGTATCTATTACGTATTATCTCGAAGTATGGGCATTCCCATTGGAGGTTCTATTGGTATAGCACTATACGTAGGAACGGCATTTTCCATAGCGCTATATCTTATAGGTTTTTCAGAAAGTTTTAATTCGTTTTTTGGCTATGGAATGTCCGTAAATGATTTTCGCCTAACGGGTACCATCGCACTTACGGCCTTGACTGTATTGGCCCTGATAAGTACATCAGTGGCCTTAAAGGCACAATTCTTTATTTTGGCGGCCATCGCCTTATCCTTGATCTCCGTTTTTTTGGGCACTACGGAATTTGCGCCTCAATCGGTTCCCCTTTTTGCCACCGAAGGTGCGGTACCACTAGAAGTCGTTTTTGCCATATTCTTCCCGGCGGTAACCGGATTTACAGCAGGTATTGCCATGAGTGGGGATTTGAAAGATCCAAAAAAATCAATTCCGGTAGGTACCCTGGCAGCCATTGGCACAGGGCTTTTAGTCTATATCCTTTTGGCCATTTTCATGGCTTTTGCCATAAACCCCGACCTTTTAAAATCTGATTATAATATTTTAATGAAAATGGCCTTTTTTGCGCCAGCCGTTGTTGCTGGTATTTGGGGTGCGACCTTATCTTCCGCCTTAGGAGGAATCCTTGGTGGACCACGTATTTTGCAGGCCATGTCAATCGATAAAGTAACCCCTAGGATATTTGGCAAAGGAAATGGCAAGAACAACGAACCCGTCAATGCACTGTTCATGGTCTTTATCATTGCTGAAGCGGGCATTCTTATCGGGGAATTGGATGTTATTGCCCGCGTGGTCTCCATGTTTTATTTGACCGCCTACGGCTTCATCAATATCTCCTATTTCTTGGAAAGCTGGGCCAATCCTGATTTTCAACCCAGCTTCAAGATCAAACGATGGATCGGTTTATTGGGTTTTATTGCGTGTTTTGTGGTCATGTTCAAGTTGGATATGATTGCCATGATGGCTGCATTGGCTGTAATTACGGCACTGTATTTTGCACTACAGCGGAAAGAAGTCAAAATACAATCCAATGATGTCTGGCGAAGTGTTTGGGAAAATGTGGTTAACAAAGGACTTAAGAAAATCGATGAAAAGGATGACGAAAATATGAATTGGAATCCGAATATCATTCTCTTCAGTGGTAAAAGTGACCACCAAAAATATCTGTTGGAACTGGGGAAAACCGTATCTGGAAGAACCGGTATTGTGACCAACTTTAAACTAATACTTGATAAGAAGAATGATATTCCACTTCGAAAGGCCGAGCAAACTGTACGGGATGAAAATTTTAAGGAACTTGGCATTTTTGCACGACAGATCAAAGTTGATAACATCTATTCTGGGATTACCAATATCGCATCAACCTTCGGTTTTTCAGGGGTTGAGCCTAATACAATCATGATGGGTTGGCCCAAAGGTTTGGAGAATTCCACGGAATATTCGAAAATGACCGAAACTCTGTTGCATTTGGATTATAACCTATTGTATTTGGACTTTGACAGAAAGGCGAAATTCGGGAACTACAAAACAGTAGATCTATGGTGGCGCGAAACAGATAGCAAAAATGCGGAGATGATGCTCAATATTGCCCGTTTCATTATTGCTTCACCCAAATGGAACAATCCTGATATTCGAGTTTTATTTGTAAACAACAATAATGTTGATATTGAAGTCATTCATGAAAAAATCGCCAGACTTGTAGAGGATCTTCGTGTGAATGTCGAAATCAAGATCATCAATAACGCAGTGGAACAGAAACCTTTTTATGATATTATAGCCGAAGAATCGGCAAGGACCAATCTTACACTTGTAGGCATTCCGAATTATCGGATTGAAAAGCAGGCCGAATTTGTATTAAAGACGAACCATCTGTTCGAAACTATAGGTTCTACCCTCCTCGTTAAAGCAGCAAACAACTTCAATGAATTGGATTTGGATCTGATACGAAGTGAATCTACGGTAGCTGATGGATAATTTTTGGCCAAAATATTGGTTTTCAATATTGGTTTTGGTTCAGATTTTCACAGGGATAGTGGCCTCGGTAACCGATATTTTCCTATTTAAAATAAGCGTTGCCGCCTTGGGCTCGATAGCCCTTTTACTTGTATACCGCGGTGAGCTGCTAAAAATTATTGATGTTTGGATCATTATTTTGGCCTTTGTCTGCTCAATGATTGGCGACTACTTTCTTTCCCATATGCTGGGGGACACTACCTTCTTCATCATAGGAATTTCATTCTATCTATTGGCGCATATAGGGTATTTAATTTTTTCCTTGCTCAATGGTGCTATATACTGGAAGGGTACCATCGGCCTAACATTGGTCTTCTTGGTTTTCTTCTATTTGGCATTGTATCCAACGTTGGACGATAAAACCCTCGCTTTTATGGTCTTATTTTATCTGTTGGTTTCCTGTGCCTCCTTAGGTGCGGCTTTGGGGATAAAAGCGATACCGGCCGTTAAATGGCCGTATGTCTTTGGAATCATCTTGATCTTATTTTCAGACACCATAATTTCACTTAAAGAATTCGTAGCCTATGATTCCTTTAATTTTTTGATTTTACCCACCTATTATATGGCACAGATAGCGATAACCATTGCCTTGTTTAACAAAAGCAAAGTGGCTTAAAACAGCACCTCTAAATCCTTGCTTTTAATAGCCCATACATGCGCACGATGTGACTTCTTGTCTGACCTAATGTTTATTTTATTTCATTAAAACAAACCCCACTGTCAGTTCGAGTGGTTTTTCCTTTAAATGAAATGCAAAGGAAAAATTGTATCGAGAATATTAGCATTACGAAAGCTTCTCGATATAAATTATCCCATACCTCCAAAATTCACTCGAAGTAACAAAAGCGGTCATTTCGAACAAGTGCTACCAGGAGAAATCATACAAGTAGTTCCAATAACATCGAAAGATCAGTATGTGATTCCTCGGCGCTTCGCTTTGTCGGAATGACAGACATAGTCATTTCGAACGAGTGCAACGAGGAGAAATCACACAAGTAGATTCAAAACATCTTCAAATCAGGATGTGACTCCTCGTCTTTCATAGTGTTTATTGTGTTTTAATTATTAATCCCCTATGTCACTCGAGAAATTTGTACAGGAACAGGGGATTGTGACGCAGTATGTCAAGTAGATGATTTGGGAAATACCTTTGGTTGCCAAGAAGTTTGTACAAATTATAATTGTCAAACGGTAACAAGTTATCATGGGGCAGAATGTGCTCTTACTTCAAGTTCTACTTGTGTTATTAGTACTCAAAGTGAAACCTTAGATTCAATTGATTCGAGTGGTGTGAGTAATTGTGCACCATTAGGGGTCTGTAATCAATTTGGTTGTGCAGCGAGTGCCTGTGATGAATATGGTTGTCCAGCAAGTCCTCAATACTTCCAAAAAGATACAGTTTGTGAAGAAAATTATTATTGCAATGATTTAGCTTGTGCTGGCGGTGTAAATAATCTTAACGAACCAGACATGAGATGTTTCTTAGAAACCGTTGATAATGGAAATCCATTATTGTTAAATATTACTGAAGGAGCTGGCGCAGTACTAACAAACACACTCTTCCAATGTAATCCTGTAGATCAATTTGAAGAAGGAGATCCTTGGTGTGAATATTCTGCGAGTAGTGATCCTATTAGATATCAAACTACATCGAATAGATGTGAATCATTAACACCGGCCGTTTGCGACACTAGTCCAGTTTCTGGTGGAGTAATTCAATCTGGAACGAGTAATGGCTGTGATGTGATTAATTCAACAGGTAGCGATTACTGGAATTTGTATAATGGTGCTTGTGTTATTGATGGAGGTTTGCCTTCAAACGTATATGAAGCTGCTTGTTGCTTTGCTTATAGCATTGATAGTTTTGATGTTTATGATAATGCTCTGACAAACGGTCAAGTAGAGAATGGTATTCGAATTTATTAAAAGTCTATTTTTTATAAGAAAAAATTTTTATTCGAATTTTGTTGGCATACTATATTCTATTGGTCTACCTTCACTATCTGTTTGCGTATAATGGTTTTTTTGCATTTGTAATGTATAAGGCATTAATGTTTCATCCCATTTTGATTCATCAATTTGAACTATTTCGCTAGCTAACGGGGATCTGGAAGTGATAAAAAATTCTCCATTAGATAGAGTTATATTTCCATCGATGAGGGGCCAATTAAGATTACCGAATTCGTGATGGTCTAGTGCTTCAGTTCCACCTAAATTAAACGTTGTGGTGTAGATATTAGCTATTCGTCCATTGGAAAGAAGTTTACCTGCGTTTCCTGTTGCAGTTCCAAAATAACTAGTAACATTAGTTGTTATTAGTCCTGGGAATGTTTCTCCGCCAGGAAAGGGGTTGTATTGGGAAATCATTTCTCCGCTTGGGTATCCTTGAAATTGTGAAAGCTCATCATACGCGACAAAATTTGTTAATCCAACTAAACTTGCTGCATTTGTCAAATGCTCGATTGCAGTATCTTGTTGGTCTGCTTCTGGGAAAAATATAATTAATTCATCTTTAGCCATTTGAGTATTGTCTTGTCTTGGTAAATACCAGTTAATAATTTCTGCTTCAACAGGTTTACCGTCTGCAAGATAGTTAATTTTTTGATTTGCCAATACATTAAGGGTTATATCAGCTTCACTCACTCTATCAACAAAAGGAATTGGATGAGTTTCATTAGTTTTTGTATAGTAATTTAATTTACTTCCAACAACTTGTATATTTGTTTCTCCTGGAATGTTTTCAAAAAGTATTTGACCATTCCCATCCGTTGTTGCTGTTGCAATGACTGCACCTGTATCTGCGTTTTGTAATTCTACTGTATAATTGCTAACAAATTGATTTAAGTTATCGAATTCTCTCACATACATAGTAATGTCTTGTTCGTTTTGAACTTTATCAACATCTATAATAAAATTTTTGTCCTCGCTTGAGGAAACTTCAACAGTATCTATAGTTGTGAAAAAAATAGGATCTTCTTCATTACTTGCAATGGTTATTTGATATGGTCCACTAACAGCTACATCTTCAAAAATAGCTTGGTCATTTGTAGTTGGTTGTGTATAAGTGTATTCTGGTGAGTCTATACTGGTTGCTGTAATAGTTGCATTATATACAGCATTTACTTCATTGATGGTTGGTGTGATTGCAAAAGCGATTCCTGCTCCAATTCCTGATTCGAACTCGAAAATGAAATTTTTTGGATCTGTGTTTGAATCACTAATCGTCACGTTTGGAAATGTCCTTTGTTCTAAGTCTGGATTGTTTGGATTTACCGTAATACTATCTAGAGTTCTATTTTTTTCTGTATCATAAAATGCGAAAAAGCCATTTCCTTCATCATCAGTAATTGTGGATGTTTTTGATCTAATTGTTCCATCTCTGTTAAAACTAATTCCGGGAATTGTTTGTCCCTCATCCCAAAAGGTAGTTGTTGCTCCAGCAACGTTGCAATAAATACTTACACGATGTATATAATCTTCCACATTTAGCGTTGGATTGTTTAAAAGGCTTACATTTGTGTAGCTGTGGATGGTGTCTTTATTTCTAATTCCATAGACAAAGTCGAATGCTGCTGCACTTCCTTTTCCTGTTAGATTGGATTTTCCATCTGTAACACTTACTAAATTTTTATTTATTCTTAGTACAGCATCTCCATTTATATCGGCGGTATCATCTACTTTTGTTGATCCTAAAACACCTACCCATTTTAAGAATGGTTCTTCACCATCTATTGGTAATCTATAAAATTCTGCAGTTGGTGTTGGCGGAATAACTGGTCCATCATCTCCTTTGGAACATGAATTGAAAAATGGTAGGACGGATAAAAACAATAGCCCTATCCAGACTAATTTGGAAGTATTTGATGTACGCATAATGGTTGGTGTATATCACCATATACATAGTAAATACAGGACTAAATAATAATCAGGTGGTTAGGCAAGGAAAGATGTTCTTTTAAGGGACTTAAATTTAACATAATATGCTCTTTTATCAAAGCTTTAAACCCAGAGAAACACTTATTTAGAGGGTTTATAAATAATAGCTGTGGTTTTGATTAAGATTTGGTATTTTTCTTTGGTAAAATGAACAATACTGGTCATTTCGAACGAGTGCAACGAGGAGAAATCACACAAGTAGCTCCAAAACATCTTCAGATCGGGATGCGATTCCTCGGTGCTTTGCTTTGTCGGAATGACAGACATAGTCATTTCGAAGGAACAGAGTGACTGGGAAATCATATTAGTACGAGCTAATACATTGTCTAATGCGTGTTCTTGAAAATCAGGATGGGATTGTTGAATGCACGGAAATGGAATAACAAAGCTGATACAATCCCAAAATTCGTTACTTTTAACTAAATGAAAAATAGTCCGTTATGACCTTGACCATTTTACAGAAAGAGGATATTACCCCTATAATTAAGAAGCAAGTACATGATTTGTTCAAGGTATTGAATGCCGATATCAACCAATGGGATATCGAAGAAGTCCTGTCGCAGGGCAATGAATTTATATGCGCTTGTTGCTGGGAGGACGAAAAGCTAGTCGGAATGGCTTCTTTGGCCACTTATAAGGCAATTTCAGGATACAAAGGCATGGTTGAGGATGTTGTAGTATCCGAGGCCTTTCGAGGCCAGGGTCTTGGTCGTAAATTAATGGAACGACTTATTGCGGAAAGCCAAAATCTACATTTATCGGAAATTTTACTTTTCAGTGGGCACCATAGAAAACCGGCCATTGCCCTTTATAAAAGTTTAGGTTTTAATCTAAAAAACAGTGGCTTATATACTCTAAAGCTCTGATCTAACTTTTACCTTGATTGAATTGACTTTTTAATTCCTCCATAGATTCTTGTAGTTGACGCAACAATCCTTTTTCAGTGGTTGCATCTACCCCAAAGGTTATCTTGCTGTTTACTTGCCATATTTCCTGTATCTGCTGCGGCTCAATTAAATAAGGAGGATAGGTTTCATTCAGGGAGATTAAAGTGATGTGGTTTGAATTGGGCGCCTTTTCAATTTTTTTGACCAAAACAGCATCTTCCAATACAATGACATAGATTTTATTGGGATTAACATCGGCAATATCCTCCACCGCCTTGGCCAATACCCATTCCCCAGGTCTTAAATTGGGCAACATACTATCCCCCTCTACCTGAAAACCACGGTAGGTGGCATTCCTGAATTCAGGAAGGGGAAGGTCAAATGCAGGCAATTGCCTATACCAACTCGTATCCTGTATGTTCTGGGGATACCCCGCTGCCGCCTTGGCATTTACCAAGACCATATTCTCATTGTCCGAAGAATCCACCGTAACCACTTTAGGAATGACACTGGTTTTCGATGGTTCCAAATACTGCATCTCGCTCTCGCCAAACAACCATAACGGGTTTATCTTGAATTGTTTCAAAAGTTCTGCAACCACCTTACCCGATAATTTGGTTC
The DNA here is from genome assembly GCF_014610845.1 of Maribacter arenosus. GTDB lineage: Bacteria > Bacteroidota > Bacteroidia > Flavobacteriales > Flavobacteriaceae > Maribacter_A > Maribacter_A arenosus. Next base: position 668,290 of record NZ_JABTCG010000001.1, read on the forward strand.
GCCCTCTTTCGATATCAGCCGTAGTATTGCGGATACCCAAGACTTTTGCAAATTCCGCCTGCGTATAACCGAGATCCCGGCGCACGTCGACAAAACGCTTTAATGTAAGTTCATTTTCCATAATAATTGTCTGGTCGAGCGCAGTCGAGACCTATAATGTATACTATCTATCAACCTCTCGACTGCGCTCGAGGGGACATTGAGCTTATATGACCCAAAGATACATAATTTGGAATATATCCAAAATATTTATAGGAATATTTCCATATTTAGGATTTATTCCATATTTTTGGATTATATACCAATATAAAAATGACAAATACATTGCTTCAAGATAAACTAGGTTTTTACGCTATGGCTGGAACAATGGATGTCCAATCAGAAAATAAGATCGTCCATCCTATGACATCTTCAATGGAAACCCACCCTAGTGTAGAAATACACCGTAAAAACAAGAAGCGATTTGTAAAGAGGAGCGTTCAATTAAGTTTATTTTAAAAATTATGGAAAATCCTAGGATATTAATTTATGATGGAAGTTTTAATGGTTTTCTTACCGCTATTCATATTGCACTAGGAAACGATATCGATGTTGTGGGTTTTAGAAAATACAAACCCAATCAGGAAGGTCTCTTTATCGACAACATGATTATAACAACCCAGCAAAAGAAAGCAAAAAATGTTTGGACAGGTATAGAAAAGAAAAGTCACGTAGCGATTAGAAATATTTATTTTGCTTTTTTAAGCGAAACGGATGGTGTTGATTTTATGTTGTACCAACATATAAGGAAACTTTACTGTAGGCTTGATAGTGATGAAGTTGACCAAGCAGCTTTGATCGAAGCGAAAATCTCTAAATTGGCTTTGCAGGTAAATCGGGAGAAATCCTATATTGAGAATAACGTCGATTTTAAAACCACCAAAGATTCTCTATATATCGGCGAATTGGAACCTGGATTCAATATCCTGCCCCTAATATCCAGACATTTCAGACATAAATATCCGAAACACCCGTGGATTATCTATGATCGTAAACGTAAGTACGGTGTTTATTACAATGGGATATCACTGGAGCTAATCAACAAGGAGATCAAGGATAGCTATTTAAAGGCAAATATGGGGTCGAATCCCTATTCGGAAAATAACTATAGAATGGCTATGTAATTGTGCTTAGGACGATTTTGATCTTTCCCCAATGAATTGATCGCTCTTATTTTGAAATAGGACATTAAAAGTGGTAAGACTGCCATAAATACGAGTAATATATTGCTGTAGGTCTACCTTTTCCTGATCATCCAGATTATTACTTGCATTGATTTTTTGTTCCATGACCCGAATCCTGTCACGGACCATTACGATTTTATGAAAAAATGTATCTATGGGTATTTCCTTATCGGACAAATCACCTGCCCCAGGTTTCAGAACCAGTGAACCCCCTTTCCATTTGCTTGCGAGAGCAGTAGCATTATTGGTATCGCTCCAACGTCTTAAAATGGAAATCAAGGACAATTCAACGTCGGAAAAGCTTACAGTGTCCACTTCATCCGTAACAGCTTCGATAACCTCAAATTCCGAATCGATTTCAATGGTTTCTAAACCTCCTTCGATAAATGTGACCCAATATTTGCTATGCGCAACGTTGGTGACGACGCCTTTGCCCAATTCCCGATGATCGATCCTTGAACCTATGCCTAATAATTTCATGTGTATATTTTATTTACTATTTTTCATCCAAATGTAATTCGCCTTTAACATCCAAATAGGCGCTAAGCGCTGACATCGGTTATTATATAGAATAATGAATTTAAATCAAAAATAACTTTCAATTGTGATAAATCAAAACTAAGGCAGCTTCCTTTTTAGAGGCCAAAACCATACCTTTGCAACCTTGCTGTGAAAAAATGACAAACTACGAGGAAAATATTGAGGTTAAAGGAGCCCGTGTGCATAACCTCAAGAACATCGACGTTACCATTCCAAGGGAAAAATTGGTGGTTATCACCGGTTTGTCCGGTAGCGGGAAGTCATCACTTGCCTTTGACACTATTTATGCCGAAGGGCAGCGCAGATATATCGAGACCTTTTCTGCCTATGCCAGACAGTTTTTAGGTGGATTGGAACGTCCTGATGTTGATAAAATCGATGGTCTTTCACCGGTTATCGCCATTGAACAGAAAACCACATCAAAATCCCCTAGGTCAACCGTAGGTACAATTACCGAGATTTATGACTTTCTTAGGCTCCTCTATGCCCGTGCCGGGGATGCCTATAGTTATCTCACCGGAGAAAAAATGGTCAGTTATAACGATGAACAAATAAAAGAACTGATCATAGCCGATTTTGAAGGCAAAAAGATAAACGTACTTGCCCCGATTATCAAATCGAGAAAGGGACATTACCGGGAATTGTTCGAGCAAATCGCCAAACAAGGTTTCGTGAAAGTCCGAATAGATGGGGAAATCAAGGATATTGTTAAGGGCATGAAGGTAGACCGTTACAAGACCCATGATATTGAGATAGTCATTGATCGCCTTAGGATTAGTGAAAATTCAGAATTGGATAAACGCATGTCCGAAACCATAAATACGGCCATGTACAGCGGCGAAAATGTTTTATTGGTCCTGGAAGAAGGCAAAAATGAACCACGGTATTTCAGTCGAGACCTCATGTGTCCGACTTCAGGTATTTCATACCCCAATCCAGAGCCAAACACCTTTTCCTTTAATTCACCCAAGGGCATGTGTAGCAAATGCAATGGTCTGGGTCACGTTTATGAGGTAAATGAGGTAAAGATCTTTCCAAACAAAAAGCTTTCAATCCACGCTGGTGGTATAGCACCTTTAGGACCCTATAAAAAATCCTGGGCCTTCAAACAAATAGAAACCATAGCCAAACGATTTGACTTTGAACTTTCGGAACCTATTGGCAAAATACCTGGTGAGGCTATAGAAGTGCTTTTAAACGGAGGTAAGGAGAGTTTTAACATTGAATCAAAAACGCTTGGTGTAAACCGTACTTATAAAATCGATTATGAAGGTATATCCAACTTCATAAAGAACCAGTTCGAAGAATCCGATTCTACTTCGATAAAACGATGGGCCAAGGAATATATGGATAAGATATCCTGTCCGACCTGCATGGGCACAAGATTACGTCAAGAATCATTGAATTTTAAGATTAATGGGCGCAACATTGCCGAACTCGCCAACATGGATATTGCCGAATTGGCGGATTTCTTTAATCGTTTGGAAAGCAAACTTACGGGGAACCAATTGAGGATTGCTGAGGAAATCATAAAGGAAATAAAGACCCGCGTAAAATTTTTATTGGATGTAGGGCTCGATTATCTATCCTTGGACCGCAGTTCAAAATCACTTTCAGGTGGTGAGGCACAACGCATTCGTTTGGCCACCCAAATAGGCACCCAATTGGTCGGGGTCCTCTATATCCTTGATGAACCTAGTATTGGTCTTCATCAAAGGGACAACAATCGCTTGATCAGTTCTTTAGAAGCGCTACGCGATATCGGTAATTCGATTATCGTTGTGGAACATGATCGGGATATGATCGAAAGGGCCGACCATGTCATAGATATGGGTCCAAAAGCCGGCCATCATGGGGGTGAAATAATTTCAGAAGGCACACCAGCAGAATTAAAAAACCATCATACCCTTACGGCCGACTACATCACCGGAGTAAAAAAAATTGCCACTCCCAAAAAACGTAGAAAAGGGAATGGTAAAAAAATAACGCTGTCAGGTTGTACCGGAAATAACCTTAAAAATATTACCATAGACATTCCTTTAGGTAAAATGATCGGGGTTTCCGGGGTTTCCGGTAGTGGTAAATCCACTTTGATCAACGAAACACTTTATCCAATTATGAATGCCCATTATTTTAATGGCGTTCGGAAGCCCATGCCTTACAAATCCATAAAAGGTTTAGATTATATTGATAAGGTCATTGATATTAACCAAAGTCCAATAGGCAGGACCCCAAGGTCGAATCCGGCAACCTATACGGGTGTTTTCAGTGAAATACGTTCGCTATTTACCAAAACCCCTGAAGCGGCAATAAGGGGCTATAAACCGGGTCGATTTAGTTTTAATGTTAAAGGGGGAAGATGTGAGACCTGTCAGGGAGGTGGACTACGGGTAATAGAAATGAACTTTCTTCCCGATGTTTATGTAGAATGCGAAACCTGTAACGGAAAACGCTTTAATAGGGAGACCTTGGAAATCAGGTATAAAGGAAAATCGATTTCCGATGTGTTGGAGATGACCATTGATGATGCCGTCGATTTCTTTGAACTGATTCCCAAAATACATAGAAAGTTAAAGACCATTCAAGATGTAGGATTGGGGTATATATCATTAGGCCAACAATCTACTACCTTGTCGGGTGGCGAGGCTCAACGTATAAAATTAGCTACAGAACTGTCAAAAAGGGATACTGGCAATACTTTTTATATCTTGGACGAACCAACCACGGGTCTCCATTTTGAAGATATACGGGTGTTGATGGAGGTTTTGAATAAATTAGTCGATAAAGGAAATACCGTTTTGGTGATAGAGCACAATTTGGACGTGATTAAAATGGTCGACCATATAATCGATATTGGATATGAAGGGGGTCGCGGTGGTGGAATGGTCGTGGCCGAAGGTAGCCCAGAAGAGATTTGTAAAAATAAAAAAAGTTATACGGCGCAGTTTTTAAGTAAAGAATTGAATTTAAATTTGTAGCTGGCTAAAGTAATCCAAGAGTATAAATCCAATACCCAATAGGTACTATTTTCTAAACGGGAATAAATATAATGAGAAAAGAACAGCATCATAAAGGTTGGAACGAAATAAAAACCAACGATTCATGGGCCATTTTTAAAATAATGGGCGAATTCGTCATGGGCTTTGAAAAAATGAGTGAAATAGGACCCTGCGTTTCCATTTTCGGTTCGGCGCGAACCAAGGAACATTCGGATTACTATAAACTCACCGTAAAAATTACCAAAAGCATTGCAGAGGCTGGTTATGGGGTCATCACCGGTGGAGGCCCTGGCATAATGGAGGCAGGTAACCGTGGTGCCCATTTGGCAGGTGGTACTTCCGTTGGTTTGAATATAGACCTTCCTTTTGAACAGCATGACAACCCATATATAGATAGCGATAAAAGCCTAGACTTCGATTACTTTTTTGTAAGAAAGGTAATGTTCGTAAAGTATTCCCAGGGGTTTGTGGTTATGCCTGGTGGTTTTGGTACTTTGGATGAATTATTTGAGGCTATTACCCTGATACAAACCAATAAAATTGAAAAATTCCCGATAATCCTGGTTGGCAGTAAGTTTTGGGGAGGTCTCATCGATTGGGTGAAGGGCACCATGCTCGAAGCCGGGAATATTAGTGCGCATGATTTGGACTTGATAAAAGTAGTGGATACAGAAAATGAGGTTGTTGAAGTTTTGGATGATTTCTATAAAGGCAAATCCCTAAGCCCGAATTTCTAAATTAGATCATTGAAAAAGAAAATATATTTTAATTCCGTTTTTGGGGCATTAGCCTTTTTTATAAGTGTTACTGCGGCCTATTGTCAACATAGGAACATCCTTTCCGTGAGATTGAACGGAGAGACCAAGGAATTGAATATACAACAGGAATTCATTTATCACAATTCTTCCAAGCATACCTTAAACCTACTTTATTTTAACGATTGGGCACATGCCTACTCGAATAAAAATACGGGGCTGGCTAAACGATTTGCCGAGGAATTTAAAAAAAGCCTTCACCTCGCCCATGATGATGAACGTGGTAGAACAACCATTCTAAGTGCGGTTGATGATGAATATCGAGGCCTGCAATGGGAACGTACGGTCGAAAAGGACATACTTAAAATCATCCTTAATAAACCTTTGCGACCAGGGGAAGAGGTGCAATTATTTTTGACGTACAACGTAAAATTACCTCCGGATAAATATACGACCTATGGTTATAATAATAGGGATGAGTACTATTTGAAAGATTGGTACCTCTCCCCTGCCGTTTTTGATGGCAAGTGGCATTTATATTCCAATAAAGATCTCGGAGACCTCTATACAGATATTACCAGGACTACGGTAAATTTTAGATATCCAGGTAACCTATTTTTAACAACGAATTATAGGAACCTAGGTACTTCCAGCTTTCCGAATGGTAAACAAACCCAATTAGAAGCCTTACAGCAAAAAAATTGTGAGATCGTGTTAAGTCCATTCCAAAAATTCAAAACACATGTCACACCTTATATGACCTTGGTCACCGACTTAGGGTCACCCAAATATGACGATATTTCCCAAGGAATTTCTATTGATAAAGTATCTAGGTTCATTTATGACAACCTTGGTAAATATCCCCATGCACAATTATTGGTCAGTCAAAAGGATTATGATGAGAGCCCGTTGTACGGACTAAACCAACTACCCTCCTTTGTAAGACCTTATGAAGAACAGTTTCAATTTGAAATGAAATTCTTAAAGACGGCATTGAATAAATTCTTACAAGAGACGCTTTATCTCAATCCTAGAAAAGAACAATGGCTTAAGGATGCTATCTCAAATTATTTGATGATAGCGTATGTTGAAACCTATTATCCCGATCAAAAACTACTTGGCAAACTTTCGAAGATTTGGGGCATTCGAGGTTTTAACCTAGCGAAGATGGACTTTAATGAGCAATATCCATTTTTATATATGCTAACGGCCCGGAAGAATCTGGACCAAGCACTACGGACCCCTAATGATTCATTGATAAAGTTTAACCAAAAAATAGCCAATAAGTACAAGGCGGGTATGGGGCTGTCCTATTTGGCCGATTACGTTGGCAAAGACAAAATTGATCAAAGCATTAAGACCTATTATAAACATTATTCACTGAATTCGGCCAAAGTCATCGATTTCGAATCCATATTAAAAAGATCCACGGATACCGATATCGATTGGTTTTTTAAAGATTACTTGTCAACGGCCAAAAAAATTGATTATAAAATAAAGAAGATAACAAAGTTAGACGATTCCTTAAGGGTAACTATAAAAAACAAAGAAGGCACCAATGTTCCAATATCCCTCTTTGGCATTAAGAAAGACTCTGTGGTCTCAAAATATTGGTTTACCGATATCAGTGGCGAAAAAACATTTACCATTCCCAGAGGTGAAGAAGAACGAATGGTCCTGAATTATGACCATAAAATACCCGAGTTCAATGAAAGGGACAACTGGAAGTCCTTGAAAGGTTTTTTTTCCAGTAATAAGAAATTGCAATTCCGTTTTTTCAAGGATGCAGAAAACCCATATTACAATCAAGTCTTCTATGTCCCCGTACTAAATTTCAACATTTATGACGGATGGAGCCCAGGGATGCGAATTTACAACAAGACCTTTTTAGAAAAACCATTTGTATATGACTTCGCCCCTTCCTATGCAATAAAGGAAAAATCCTTAGTAGGGTATGGCAAGTTCAACTATCGTAAGTATTTGAGTAAAAGTGGACTCTATGTGGCCAATTATGGGTTAAGGGCATCAACATCACATTATCAGATAAATTCGAGATATTCGACCATTACCCCTTCAATTGCTTTTGGGTGGCGTCCTGAAAATTTGCGTTCGAATAAAAGGGATTTTGTCAGTTTACGCCATGTCAATGTATTTAGAAGTCTTGACGATAATCTTGAAAACATAGAAACAGACCCTGATTACAGCGTATTGAATGCTCGCTTTACCCATGTTGACAATGGCATTATCGATTACTTTTCTTGGTTTGCCGATGCCCAATACAGCGAAAACTTCAGTAAACTTTCCTTTGAACTAGAGTATAGGAAACTGTTTGAGAATAATAGACAATTCAATTTTAGGTTTTTCGCTGGTAAGTTTCTGAACAATACCATTGAACCCAATGTCAGATTCTTTGATTTTGCCCTGGACCGACCGAGCGATTATCTCTTTGACTATAACTACTTGGGAAGGTCGGAGGAGACAGGGCTCTATAGCCAACAAATCATTATTGCAGAAGGGGGATTCAAATCCAAACTCCAGAACCCTTTTTCGAACAATTGGATGGCTACGGTAAATACAAGTATTAATGTTTGGCGATGGGTTGAGTTCTACAGCGATATGGGATTTTTAAAACGTAAGAATGAAAAAGAAAGGTTGGTATATGACTCCGGCATTCGATTAAACCTTGTGACGGACTACTTTGAACTGTATTTTCCTCTATACTCCAATAATGGCTGGGAAATCTCACAACCCAATTATGAGGAGAAAATTAGATTCATCATTACCTTAAGCCCCAGAACATTGACAGGGTTGTTTACTAGAAAATGGTTTTGATCTCTTGGAATATTTTTATATAATGTGGTTTATTTTTGAATTAACTGATTATCTCCTAACAAATTAGCGTGTTTATTGATGAAAATGAAATGATTAAACCAATTTCTGCATTGCAAAATCCCTTACCGTTTGGTATTTTTGTAAAAATCGAAAATGCATTAAATGGACCTCTCTCCTAAAACTAGTACTGATATTTCCTTTGATGATTTTAAAACCCAAATACTACAGGATTATAAATTGGCATTTTCAAGTCGAGTCTGTAGTATTTTAGGAAGAAAGGAAGTGCTGACTGGGAAGGCCAAATTTGGCATTTTCGGTGACGGCAAGGAACTTCCCCAATTGGCGATGGCACGATCTTTTAGAAATGGTGATTTTCGAAGTGGTTATTATAGGGATCAAACCTTTATGATGGCTTTAGGCCTATTGAATGCCAAAGAATTTTTTCATGGTCTCTATGCTACGGCCGATATTGATAAAGAACCCATGAGTGCAGGAAGGCAAATGGGGGGACATTTTTTAACCTATAGTTTAAATAAGGATGGTTCGTGGAAGAACTTGATCCAACAAAAAAACAGCAGCGCTGATATCTCTTGTACAGCCGGACAAATGCCCAGATTATTAGGTTTGGCACAAGCGTCTAAAGTATATCGAAACTTGCCTGATCTAGATGCCTCTAACTTCTCCGATAATGGCAATGAGGTCGCTTGGGGAACCATTGGGAATGCCAGTACAAGCGAAGGGCTTTTTTTTGAAACGGTCAATGCCGGCGGTGTACTTCAAGTACCTATGGTCATTAGTGTTTGGGACGATGGCTATGGCATTTCGGTACCAGCCAAATATCATACGACCAAAGAAGATATTTCAAAATTGCTCAGCGGTTTTCAAAGGGAAGATGACCTTCCGGGTTACGAGATTTTAAAAGTAAAAGGATGGGACTATACCGCCTTGATGCATACCTATGAGAATGCTTCGGACATTGCCAGGGAACAACATGTGCCTGTTATCATTCATGTGACCGAATTGACCCAACCTCAAGGACATTCCACTTCGGGGTCCCATGAACGCTATAAAAGTTCGGAACGATTGCAATGGGAAAAAGAGTTTGATTGCAATGCCCGTTTTAGACAATGGATACTGGAATCGGGCATTGCAACCGACAAGGAATTAAGCGTCATTGAACGTGATATCCGTATTGCCGTACGAACAGCCAAAAAGGATGCTTGGTCTGAGTTTTTAGCGCCCCATAAGCACATGAAATCTTCCTTGATCGGAATATTGGAAAAAGTTGCTGTAAAAAGTGTAAACAAAAGGTTCATTACAAAACTCAAAAATGATCTTATTGCCATAGAGGAACCTGTAAAAAAGGATTTGGCCAAAATTTCTAGAAAAGCATTGCGCTATATTATTGGGGAGGATTTTGATGAAAGAAATGTATTGATCAATTGGGTAGATCAATTTTTGAAAAAAGAGCAACCAAAATACAGCGATTATCTTTATAGTGAAAATGCGAACAAGGCAACAAGCATTGAGGCGATACTGCCTACGTACGGCTCGGGATCAGAAAAGGTCGATGGTCGTGTGATCTTAAGGGATAATTTTGACAAAATATTCGAAAAATATCCTGAGGCTCTTGTTTTCGGTGAGGATAGTGGGGCTATTGGCGATGTAAACCAAGGTTTGGAAGGCCTACAAAAAAAGTATGGGGAAATTCGGGTTTCAGATACGGGTATTCGAGAGGCTACGATCATAGGGCAAGGTATCGGTTTGGCGCTAAGAGGCTTAAGACCAATAGCTGAGATACAATACCTTGACTACATATTTTATGCCATATCCCCCCTTACAGATGATTTGGCAACCATGCATTATAGAACATACGGAAAACAAAAGGCACCGGTTATCGTAAGAACTAGAGGTCATCGATTGGAGGGTATATGGCATTCAGGATCTCAAATGGGTGGTCTTATACACTTGCTTAGGGGAATGTATGTCATCGCCCCCAGAAATATGACCCAAGCAGCCGGATTTTATAACACCTTGATGAAAAGTGATGAACCTGCCTTGGTCATCGAAAGTTTGAACGGATATCGCATTAAAGAAAGAAAGCCTACGAACCTAGGCGAATTTTGTACTCCGATCGGTGTGGTCGAAACCTTGAAAACAGGAACTGATATTACATTGGTCTCTTATGGGTCCACTGTGCGGATTGTACTAAAGGTGGCCAGGGACCTTGCTGAATTCGGAATCGAAGCCGAGGTAATTGACGCACAGACCCTGCTGCCGTTCGACATTAACCATGACACCGTTAAAAGTATTCAAAAAACAAATAGATTATTGGTCATTGATGAAGATGTTCCCGGAGGATGTTCTGCATACTTAGTTCATGAAATTATAGAAAAACAGGGTGGTTATCAATATTTGGACAGTCCCCCACAGACCTTGACCGGTAAGGCACATAGACCGGCTTATGGTACAGATGGCGATTATTTTTCAAAACCCAATGCCGAGGATATTTTTGAAAAAGTGTACGACATTTTACATGAGGCTAGACCTTCTGACTTTCCTAAATTGAATTAGGAACTATAAATGCATTTTAAGGTTTATTAGTAAAGACAATCATTAGGAAATATAACACAAATAGCATTATTTTTCTAATTGATAATTTTAAACGTTACCTGGATTATTATTGGCAAAGAGCATTTACAGCGTTAAGCAAGATTTAATCTTCTTTTTGGTTTAATCAAAAATTTGGTACATTTAGAGGCTTTCAAATTTTACACTTTATGAAAAACAACCTTCAGTCCCATATCGGATTGGCATTCCTTAGAATAGTGCCTTCCATAATGTTGCTAACACATGGTCTTCCTAAATTTCAGAAATTGATCAGTGGTGATTTTGAATTCGGAGATCCCATCGGAATTGGCGCGACCCCTTCCCTATTCCTTGCGGTCATTGGAGAATTCATTTGCCCCATTCTTGTAATCATCGGTTTCAAGACCAGGTGGATGGCTGTTCCCCCGGCAATAACCATGGCGGTTGCTGGTTTTATTGTTCATTCAGCCGATCCGTTTGGCACAAAGGAAAAGGCATTTCTATTTTTGACTTTCTTTATAGCCATTATGCTTTTAGGCCCAGGCAAATTTAGTATCGATAGGAAGTAGTTAAAAGATCTTTGCCAAAAGTTCTTTCAATAAATCGGATGGTGGAAGGGCATTGGCCCCTACTCCTTTTCCCTTGAGGTCCATTTCGCGCAAATGCGAAATGATCGAGCTCACCTCTTTCATGGAGTAATGTTTTGCAGCGACTTGATATTCACCTACAAAATAAGGGTTTATTCGAAGGGCACTGGCCACATTCTTTGGAGAATGGTCATTTAAACCATGGTATTGTAATAACTGTGAAAAAAAGTTATAAAGCAGGGTTATGGTCAATACGAAGGGGTTGTCTTTTGGATTTTGGGAAAAATAGTTGATTATTTTAGACGCCTTTAATATATCTCTTTCCCCTATCGCTTTCTTGAGTTCAAAATTATTATAGTCCTTGCTAATACCGATATGTTCCTCTATGTGATCCGGGGTTATCTGACTTTCCTTGGGTAATATCAAAGTAAGTTTGTCCAATTCTTTGCTTATTCTACTTAAATCCGTTCCCAAATTTTCAACCAGCAAGAGCGCTGCTTTATGGGATATGCTATACCCTTTACCATGTAGAACTTTACGCAGCCATTCCGAGACTTGGTTTTCATATAGTTTCTTGCTCTCGAAGAGGACCCCATTCTTTTGGACCGACTTATATAATTTCTTCCGTTTGTCCAGTTTCTTGTATTTGTAACAGATGACGAGTACGGTCGTCGGTTGGGGATTTTCGGCATAATCGACCAATTGCTCAATGGTTCTTGACAGTTCCTGTGCCTCTTTTACTATCACCACTTGGCGTTCGGACATCATTGGATAGCGTTTGGCATTCGCTACAATATCATCGATCGTGGTCTCTTTGCCATACAGCACCATTTGGTTAAAGCCTTTCTCCTCTTCAGTCAAAACATTTTTCTCAATAAATTGGGATATTTGATCAATATAGTAAGGCTCTTCCCCGAAAAGAAAGTAGAAAGGACTTATATTCCCATTTCGAATATCTGCAACTATTTGTTTTACTTCATCCATCCAAAAAAAATCATCAAATTTGTTCTATGCAACGGCTTAACTTTCCTGTCTATGATTTTCGTTTCAAAAATAGCGAAAATAAGGTCTACATTTTTGATGCCATCCGCAAAAAGTTTGTGGTATTGCAACCCGAGGAATGGGTGCGTCAAAACGTGGTGCAGTTCTTGATCTATGATAAGAAATACCCGCATAGTCTCATCAATGTTGAAAAGCAAATGATCATAAACAATATTAAGAAAAGATATGATATCGTTGTTTTCGACAGTTCTGGCAGCATTACCCTACTTGTTGAATGTAAATCACCCCAGATACCTATAACCCAGACAACTTTTGATCAAATTGCGAGGTACAATATGCAGTTGAAGGCAAAATACCTGATGGTGACCAATGGCCTAGATCATTTTTATTGCAAAATGGACTATGATTTAGAAAATTATATGTTTTTAAAGCATATTCCTGATTTTAGCCGTTAATTTGCAAGCGTTTTGAGAATAGCTATCGTCATACTAAATTGGAACGGAGAGGTGCTTTTGGAAAGGTACCTACCTTCAGTGGTGCAATATTCAGAAGATGCCGATATTTATGTTGCTGACAATGCGTCCAACGATAATTCGGTCGATTTTGTAAAATCCAACTTTCCACAGGTAAAGATCATACAAAACACGGTTAATGGGGGCTTTGCCAAAGGATATAATGACGCATTGAAGACCGTTAAAGCCGATGTATACTGTTTGCTGAACAGCGATGTAGAGGTCACTCCGAATTGGTTGGCTCCCATTAAAGAGGCTTTTAACAAGATTCCTGAAGCGAGTATCATTCAGCCAAAAATATTGGATTTGATGCGGAGGGACCATTTTGAGTATGCCGGTGCCGCAGGCGGTTTTCTTGATCAATTAGGGTATCCCTTCTGTCGGGGGAGGATATTCCAGAAACTTGAGAAAGACAAGGGCCAATATGATGATATTCGGGAAATTTTCTGGGCAACTGGCGCATGCATGTTCATAAAGCAGGAGGTTTTTGAAAATTTAGGAGGTTTCGATGAGGATTATTTCGCACACCAAGAAGAAGTAGATCTTTGTTGGAGGGCACAGAATAAAGGATATAAGGTCTATTACGTAGGGACTTCAAGTGTATATCATTTAGGAGGCTTTACACTTAGTAACATGAATCCGAAAAAAACCTTTCTCAATTTTAGGAACTCACTATACTCCATCACCAAGAACCTTCCCCGTAGAAAGGCATTCCTCATTATCTTTTTCAGATTACTATTGGATGGCGTTGCGGCCCTAAGGTTTGTCTTCCAACTAAAGTTCAGTCACTGCTTGGCCATTTTGAAGGCCCATTTCAGTTTTTATAGGAATTTTTGGAAGATGTACAGAAAGCGTGAAAAATCGAGTTTTACAAAAAAATATTACATCACGAAATCCATAGTATATGCCCATTTCGTACATGATGTAAATAATTTTAACATTTTAGTAAAAGATTAACTAATTTTGCCGATAATAAGAAGGCTAATTGTATAATTTTGGGCTTTAAATTTTAAATATTTTTACCGATTGTTAATTAAGTAAAACAAGTTTTAAACATAGATTATGAAGAAAATTATTTTAGGTGTTTTAGGCGTAACCCTTTTGTTATCGTCATGTGTTTCACAAAAGAAATATGCCGATTTGGAGTCTAAGCACAAGGAAACACAGGATTTATTGAATTCTGCAACCGTTAAATTGAACAGTTGTCTGGAAGACAAAGCAACAGCAACGTCAAGATTACAAACCCTTGAAGATCAAAATGCGTTTTTAAAGGCAAATAACCAAGAGTTGATTAATAACATGGGCAATTTGACCACGTTGACAACTAAAGGTGCTGAAAATCTTGAAAAATCATTGGAAAGTCTTCAAGAAAAAGACCTTACCATAAGAAAATTGCAAAATGCGATTACAAGAAGGGATTCTGTAAACCTTTCTCTAGTTCAAAGTTTAAAAGGTGTTTTAGGCAATTTGGATGATGAGGATATTGAGATCAGTGTTGAAAAAGGAGTGGTATTTGTATCGATTTCAGACAAATTATTGTTTAGCAGTGGAAGCTATAACATTACAAGTAGGGCTAAGGAAGTTTTAGGTAAGGTTGCCAAAGTGGTAAACAACAAGCCAGATTTCGAATTCATGGTCGAAGGCCATACCGATGATGTTCCTTATAGAAAAGGTATATTGTTAGATAACTGGGATTTGAGTGTGAAGCGTGCCACCGCAGTTGTAAGAGTTTTACAAAACGATTATAACGTTGATCCAAAACGTATGACCGCTGCCGGTAGAGCCGAGTATATTCCTGTTTCACCAACTGAAAAATCGAAAAACAGAAGAACCAGAATTGTGGTACTTCCTAAATTGGACCAGTTCTACAGTATGATTGAAGAAGGAATGAAAGATCCTGCGATCAACAATTAGGTCAAAATATAATTCTTAGAAAAAACGCCCTGGCCAAATGGCCAGGGCATTTTTTTTACAATCGTTTTAGAAAATATCCAGACTTCCTTTACCTTCCCTTAGTATTTCAGGCTCATTCCCTGAAAGATCGATTACCGTCGAAGCCACATTGCCACCATTCCCCCCATCAATAACTATATCGACAAGATTGTTCCATTTTTCATAAATGAGTTCAGGATCCGTAGTATACTCCAAAAGTTCATCTTCGTCATATATCGAAGTAGAAACAATTGGGTTGCCCAATTCCCGGACCAAGGTTTGGGCAATGGAGTTAGCGGGCACTCGAATACCTACGGTTTTCTTTTTCTTGAAATCCTTGGGTAGATTAGAACTTCCGGGTAACACAAAGGTATAGGGTCCCGGAAGTGCCCGTTTTAATATTTTAAAGGTTTTGGAGTCGATTTGACGAACATAATCGGAAAGATTGCTAAGATCGGCACAAATAAAAGACCAATTGGCCTTGTCTAATTTAATTCCCTTTATCCGGGCTATTTTTTCCAATGCCCGTGTTTTTGTTATATCACAACCTAGACCATATACTGTATCTGTAGGATAAATGACGAGTCCACCTTTCTTAAGCACTTGTACCACTTTTGAAATCGCCTTCGGATTGGGATTTTCCTCATATATTCTTATCAACTCGGCCATCTTTTCAAATATTATTGTTTAACCTGATACACCCTAACAAAATCGACCTCCATAACTGCTGGGAAAATGGTATCATCAACGCCTTCATTTCCACCCCAATTGCCACCGACTGCAATATTCATAAGAAAATAAAATGGTTTTGAAAATGGCCAGTTATTGGCATTAAATTCCTTAGGTCTTTGAAATGTGAATTGTATATTGTCCATAGTATCAATATAGAATTTTAAATATTCCTCAGACCATAATAATCCATAGGTATGGAATTCCTCTTCAGCCGTTTCCAATCTTATTGGCCCAGATGAAGCCTGTGTGCCATCTACGTGGTTGTTGGATGTGCTGTGAATGGTAAAATGAACAATGTTGGGGTCATAACTTACATACTCCATGATATCTATTTCACCACATGCAGGCCAGCCATCAGTGGAGACTGAACTTCCTAACATCCATAAAGCCGGCCATAGGCCATTACCTCTATGATCAGGCAATTTGGCGCGAATTTCCATTTTCCCATAGGTGAAATCCTTGATACTATTTAAGCGGGTCGAGGTATAATCCCCTACTTCTTGGCCATCACCGACTTTTTTAGCGGTAATTTTCAAAGTACCATTACTCACTTCAACATTATCATCGGCGACGTAATTCTGCCATTCATTGTTGCCCCATCCGTGTTGACCCGTTTCAAAACTCCAATTTTCTGTAGACAATCGAGTTCCATCAAATTCATCACTCCATACCAGTTCGGCATTATCCCAATAATCCACAGCGTTTACATCGATAATGATTTTTTTTCCCTTTTCAGTTTCCCCACCACAACTTACAAATAGGAAGTATAGTAATATAGGAATTACATAAAGGGGGTACTTTTTAAATGTCATAATCAGGCGGTTTGTATTAGTAAGTTTAGTCAGTTGATAGTACTTCCAATTTAGCGAATCGCAATAATAGTTTTTTTGTATCGCCCTGATCAAATTTAATTTCAGCCTTTTTATCATTGCCTACACCTTCAATCTTTAATACAACCCCTTTTCCGAACCGTGTATGGTTAACCATGGCTCCTTCTGACAGATTGGGGTCTACTACATTGGTGTTTCCGATGGGTTTTGATAGTTCAGGTTTTAACCTTCTTAATTTGCGCAGTTGGGTTTCATTGGGTTTGCCTATGGCCGGTGGAGTTCCTCTTTTGGGCTTTGTTTGTCGCAATCTACTTTTGTCCACATCCCCAAAGATATCGACATCTATCAAAGATTTATATCGATACCCCGTATCTATAGGCGTTAAATTTTCAACATATTGCTCATCGATTTCTTCCAAAAAACGGCTAGGTTCTGCGTCTATTAACTTACCCCAGCGATACCGATTTTGTGTATACGTCAAATATGCCTGTTTTTCAGCCCTTGTTAATGCCACATAGAACAACCTTCGTTCTTCCTCCAGTTCACTGCGTGTATTCATACTCATGGCTGAAGGAAATAGATCTTCTTCCATACCAACGACATATATATAGGGGAATTCGAGCCCTTTTGCCAGATGAATGGTCATCAATGCCACGCGATCATCATCTCCCGTATCTTTATCCAGATCTGTTGCTAGGGCAACATCCTCCAAAAACTCCCCAATATCCCCAGTGGCAACGGCAATTTCCTTTTGACCTTCAACAAAATCCTTTATTCCATTGAGCAATTCTTCAATATTCTCCATACGGGCAATCCCTTCAGGAGTACCATCCTTTTTAAATTCGAGAAGTATGCCTGTTTTTTTTGCAACATGTTCTGCCAATGTAAAGGCATCAACGCCTTCATTCATAATCTGAAAACTCTTGATCATGGTGACAAATTCTTCCAACTTTCTTTTGGTGCCCGAATTTATCTTTAAGTCAATACGCTCAAGATTCTCCAAAACCTCGAAGATAGATCGGCCATAGTGGTTGGCAGCCACGACCAACTTATCCAAAGTGGTCTGGCCAATGCCTCGGGCCGGAAAATTGATGATCCTTTTCAGGGCTTCCTCATCCTTCGGATTTATGACCAATCGTAAATAAGAAAGGATATCCTTTATTTCTTTTCGTTGATAAAAAGAAAGCCCTCCATAGATACGATAGGGAATATCCCTTTTGCGTAAGGCATCTTCAATAGCCCGCGATTGTGAATTTGTGCGATACAGCACGGCAAAATGACCATTATGGAGTTGGTGCTGCATTTTATTTTCGAAAATGGAACCTGCAACATACCTCCCTTCTTCAGCATCGGTGATACTCCGGTGAATTATAATCGGTGCACCTTCATCGTTATGCGTCCAGACTTCCTTTTCGAGTTGGTTTTTATTATTTGCTATGACCGAATTCGCCGCATTTACAATATTTTTTGTTGAACGGTAATTTTGTTCTAACCGGTACATGCCTACGTTGTCATAATCGCGCTGAAAGTTCAGGATGTTGCTGATATTTGCACCCCGGAAAGAATAGATACTTTGGGCATCATCGCCCACCACACAAATATTTTGGTACCGATCGGATAGTGCCTTGACAATCAAATATTGCGAATGATTCGTATCTTGATACTCATCGACCAAAATATATCGAAACCGATCTTGATATTTCATCAATACTTCCGGAAAACGGGATAAAAGCTCATTGGTACGCAATAGAAGATCATCAAAGTCCATCGCACCTGCCTTAAAACAGCGATTTACATATTCTTCATAGATATCGCCAAGCCTGGGGCGTTTGGCCATGGCATCTGCTTCAATCAATTCTGGATTCTGCATATAGGCCTTGACCGTTATTAAACTATTCTTGTAAGACGATATTCTATTCTGGATCTGTTTGTACTTATAAATATCCTTATCCAATCCCATTTCCTTGATAATGGAAGCGATCAATCGTTGGGAATCCTGTGTATCGTAAATCGTGTAATTACTGGGATACCCTAGCTTATCCCCATCAAAACGCAATAGCTTTGCAAAAACAGAATGAAAAGTACCCATCCATAGGTTTTTGGCTTCAGAACTACCAACAATATCGGCGATACGCTTTTTCATTTCCCGTGCCGCCTTATTTGTAAAGGTCAAGGCCAAAATGTTAAATGCGTCTACCCCTTGCGCCATGAGGTGGGCAATACGATATGTCAAAACCCTTGTCTTTCCCGAGCCTGCGCCAGCAATAACCATAAGGGGCCCGTCCTTATGCAGTACGGGGGCCTTTTGGGCATCATTCAAATCATCTATAAAGGTTTTCAATACATTCAAGCATTAGGTGCCGTGAAAATAACATTAATTCAGCGGATCCTAAAAAGCTTAACCCAATAATTATGAACAATGAAAACCGATTATTCTTTCATTTTGAATATATTTAGGCGTCGAAAGTTCAAGTATGCCTAGAATATACCCATCCCTTTTAGTATCAAGCCTCTTCTTTTGTTTATCAATTGTCGCCCAAACCAAGAAATCAGGACCCATTATCAATGATTTTGGACACGTATGGGAAATTGGTTCGCCCGATTATGCAACGGACACGTCCAAAGAATTTAAAGCGGTTTTTGATATAATGCACTCCCCCGATGACCATAATGTTTTAAATTCCACCATGGAAACCGCTGCACGTTTTTTGAATATGCATGCACAAAGCGGAGTGCCTGCTGAACAATTGAAAATTGCATTGGTGGTGCATAACGAAGCTTCCAAAGATATCATTACCAATGAAGCCTATCGAAAACGATATGGGACCAAAAACCCCAATTATGAATTGGTGAAAGCACTTTTGGATGCTGGAGGTCAGATTATTTTCTGCGGACAATCTTCCCTCTCAAGGGATTTTCCAAAAGAAGTATTGATCGATGGCGTGCAAATATCGCTTTCGGCTATGACCACTTTGATACAATTACAAGATGAAAATTATACACTTATTAAATTTTAAACCGGATACTTATGAATAAATTTATTTGTAGCGCTCTACTCCTTTTCGGAGGCTTTATTACGGCCCAGACCCAAGGTCTTGAAAAAGATTATAGGGCAATCGAAAGTAAGGTAATTGAATGGCGAAGGGATATTCACCAAAATCCGGAACTCTCTAACCGTGAGTTCAAAACAGCAGAGAAAATTGCAAAACACTTACAGTCTTTGGGGATTGAAGTCCAAACCGGAGTGGCACATACCGGGGTGGTTGGAATTTTAAAAGGGAATCAACCTGGAAAAGTGATCGCCTTACGTGCCGATATTGATGCTTTGCCGGTTATGGAACGTAACGACCTTCCATTCAAGTCCACCGTTACCGCAGAGTTCATTGGGGAAAAAGTCGGGGTCATGCATGCGTGTGGCCATGATACCCATACCGCTATTTTAATGGGAGTAGCTGAAGTACTTTCCAAGAACAAGGATAAGATCAAAGGTACCGTAAAGTTTATTTTTCAACCTGCAGAGGAAGGTCCGCCACCTGGAGAAGAAGGTGGTGCTTTGTTAATGGTAAAAGAAGGTGTATTGAAGAATCCTGATGTAGATGCTATTTTCGGACTTCATATTAAATCTGAAATCCCGATTAATGTAATCCAATATAAATCTGGAGGTGCCATGGCAGCTGCCCAAACGTTTACCATAAAAGTGAAAGGGAAACAAAGTCATGGTTCTCAGCCTTGGTTGGGTGTAGATCCCATTCTGATAAGTGCCAAAATCATCGATGGCCTACAGACCATAATCAGTAGGGAAGTAGATCTAACCAATGAGGCAGCGGTTATAACCGTTGGAAAAATCAAAAGCGGAGTTCGCTTCAATATCATTCCTGAAAGCGCTGAAATGATTGGTACCATCAGAACTTTGGATTATGATATGAAAGACCATATCAATAAAAGAATGGAAGAAATGGTTCCGGCTTTAGCTCGAGCTTATGGCGGAGATGCTACTATAGAAATACGCGATATGACAGCTATTACGTTCAATGATCCTTCATTGGTTGAACAAATGCTACCAACCATGAAACGCATTGCTGGCGAGTCAAATGTGAGAACACAGAAAGCTATCACTGGAGCCGAGGATTTTTCATATTTTCAAAAGGAAGTACCCGGATTTTTCTTTTTCTTGGGCGGAATGGCTCCTGGGACGACCGAATCTTTTCCGCACCATACCCCGGATTTTTTTATCGATGATAGTGGATTGTTACTAGGGGTCAAAACTTTGGCGGAAATGAGTTTGGATTACCTAGACCAATAATTGGCTATGCAAAGCATGTGTGGTATAGATTGTTTTTGTGCAAAGTCCTACAATTTCTGTTTTAGTATTAATCGATCAGTTGAATTTTCATGGATAATTTTCTAAGTGCGTTAAGCGGTATTTCTTGGTGGGTTTGGATATTGATTGTGCTTTTGTTGGTTGCCATTCGCGATATTTTTTTTCAACGCGCCCATACGATTTCCCATAACTTTCCTATTGTTGGGCATTTGCGCTATTGGTTGGAAAGTATTGGTCCGGAAATGCGGCAATACTTCGTAGCGAACAACAGGGAAGAACTGCCTTTTAACCGTATAGAGCGCAGTTGGATCTATGCTTCAGCGAAAAGGGAAAACAATTATGAGGGTTTTGGTACAGATCGCGATATTTATGCCCACCAGCATATCTTCATAAAAAACCGAATGATGGCCTATAAGATCGGGGGCGATCATCCCAATGTAAAGGACAAGACTTTTATTCCCTGCGCGAAAGTTATCGGTGCCTATAACAAACGTAAAAAACCATATCGTCCGGCATCAGTAATCAATGTATCCGCTATGAGCTTTGGCTCGCTCTCCGCAGCGGCTATTGAATCACTGAATGTGGGTGTTGGAAAAGCAGGAGCCTATCACAATACAGGGGAAGGTGGTCTATCCCCATATCACCAAAAAGGAGGGGATGTGATTTTTCATTTCGGCACCGGTTATTTTGGGGTTCGCAGTGATGATGGCAACTTTTCCATGGAAAAGCTGATCAGCTTGGTCAGTGATAACCCTTGTATAAAAGCCATCGAGATCAAACTGTCCCAAGGGGCCAAACCTGGAAAAGGTGGCGTTTTACCAGGAGCGAAAATCACGCCTGAAATTGCAAAGATCAGAGGGGTCGAAGTGGGTAAGGATGTCCTCTCCCCTGCTACGCATAAGGCTTTTGATTCTGTTCCGGAACTCTTACAACTTATTGAGGATATTGCCGAACAAACGGGATTACCTGTAGGCATCAAAGGTGCCATCGGTAAATTGGACCAATGGGAGGAATTGGCCGATCTTATGATTAAAACGGGTAAAGGGCCGGACTTTATTACCGTTGACGGAGGCGAAGGTGGCACCGGTGCGGCCCCACCGAGTTTTGCAGACCACGTATCACTTCCCTGGGTGTATGGATTTTCAAGCCTTTATAAAATGTTCGTAGAAAGGAACCTTACCCATAGGATCGTGTTTATTGGAAGTGGCAGATTGGGTTTTCCGGCCAAAGCGGCCATGGCCTTTGCCATGGGGGTTGATGTTATCAATGTGGCGCGGGAAGCCATGATGAGTATAGGATGCATTCAGGCACAGGTGTGCCATACCAATCGTTGCCCTTCGGGCGTGGCTACCCAAAGTAAATGGCTCCAATCTGGAATACATGTTCCACTAAAATCGGACCGATTGGCCCAATACTTTAAAACGTTTCGTAAAGAACTCCTGGAAATCACACATGCCGCGGGCTATGAACACCCCTGCCAATTCACCATGGATGATGTACAAGTGAACGTTGATGACGATTTCTTGCATAGCGACCTTAAATCGACCTACGGATATGAAAAGGCAAAAGTAACGTTCAATCGAATGCATGAACTTCAAGATTGTACCTACTTGGGTGGAAAGCATTTCCATGGGATTGTCAAATAGTATATTTTTGTGCCAAATTTTAATTATATTAATTCCATAGATAACGATATGAAACGTAGTATACTTAGTCTTATCCTGCTCCTTGTTACCTCATCCTTTCTTTTTGCACAGAAAAAGAGTGAGCTTCTTGCAGAGATCTCAGCCTTAAAGTCCGAATTGGATTCTACCAAGGCTCAGGTTACCGAGGCAAAAAAGAATGAGAAAATCGGTTTGACACGGGCGGCCTCTTTTGAAGCACAGGTAAAAGAGTTACAAGATGCCAATGCCACCTTATTAAAAAACCTGAACAGTTTTGCGGAAGTTTCGAATAAAAACTCGGAAAACATTAATAAGGTAATGGCAAAGCTAGAACAGAAAGAAAATCAACTAAAGGCCATCACCAACACCATAGCTTCAAACGATTCCACAGCCCTTGTCGTTCTGACCAATGCAAAACAAACACTGGGCGAAAATGCCAAAATTGGCGTGAGCAATGGTTCCGTTATCATTGCGTCTTCGTTGGAATCCTTATTCGAATCGCCCTCGGGGGCCATAGTAACGGCCGAAGCCACAGCTTGGTTAGAGAAAATTAGTCGGATTTTAAAAGCAAGCCCTAAGGTATCCTTGACCATAGCGGGATTGAGCATGACAGGTGAATTAGACTTGGCAGCCAATCAAGCGTCGGCCATAGGGACTATACTCCAAAAACAATTTTCTATTGACGCCAATAGGATGCAAACGGTAGGGAAAGATGGTAATTTCAAAGAAGGCATTAATCTAATCTTACATCCCGATTACGGAAAGTTCTATGAGATGGTAAAAGAACATATGAAAACAACGAACTAATTCGACGGAAAACGAATTGATATCGCATATAATTTTTCAAAAAAACCTGCGTTGTAGTTTGCGTAAACCAAGCTAAATACCAATTATAATGACAGGAGATCAAATCTTTCAATTATTCGCTTTTTTATTACCTTCCATAGTGGTAGGGGCCATTGCCTTTTATTTTTTTAGGATGCACACCAATAATGAGGAAGGTAGACGGAGGTATCTCTTGCATAAAGATTCCCAACAAAAAACCCTTCCGATACGGCTACAGGCGTACGAACGTATGGCTTTGTTCTTGGAACGTATCGCCATTCCTAGTCTGATCGTTCGAGTAGGACCAAAATCTACCGATAAAAACGATTATGAAAATCTTTTGATACGAACCATAGAAAAGGAGTTTGAGCATAATCTATCGCAACAAATATATTTATCAGATGACTGTTGGAATATTATAAAGGCAGCCAAGAGTGCTACCATCCAAATGATCCGCAAGGCGGCCTTGAGCGAAACAGATTCTGCTGATAAGCTTCGGGAAGATATCCTGAATCAAACCATGGACAAACAATCGCCTTCGGCCACTGCCCTTTCTTACGTAAAGAAGGAAATCGGGGAACTGTGGTAGCATTAAAAAATCGTCGGTTGATAATCTACAGGAAATAGCCAGCACTCCTGAGTTATAGAATCATTCTACATTCAGTTCTAATTGGGAAGTTTCCAAGTTCTTGTACTTGGCGAAATTATAACCACTCTCCCACCAAGCCGTCATTTTTTCTTTGTTGAATATCAGGGAATTAGTCGTTAAAATGGCCGGGGTATAATAAAAGTTGATTACCGCATCGTGATGATTGGCCACGTATTTACCTATTCGTATGTTCTGATGTTCAATTCGATCTAACATAAAGGCGAACATTGCGGTCAGTAATGCAAAGGCATTCTTCGATGGTAAACGATTAAACAAGGTCGTTTCGGTTTGAAGGATAATGGCATCGATTTCCGTTGCTCCCCGTTTTATGGCTTCTTCAATGGGCACCATTGAACCCAATCCGCCATCGGCATATTCGCAACCATTTTTTCTGACCAAACTCATGAAGGGGGTATAATTACAGGAAATCCATATCCATTCACAGAATTCATCATAATTAAAATCGTTGATCGATTTATATTCGACTTGGTTCATCGAAAGATTGGATACGGTGACCACAATATCCTTAGGGCCTTCTTTAAGAATATGGAATTCTTCTTCGGTCAAGGTATTTCGGATTAGTTTCAATAAATTATGACTTTCCCCAAACGTCTTACTCCCGCGGTAAAAGTTTTTCATCACGTTCCAGTGGTCGATACCAATGCTCTCAACCCCATGTTTTTTTTGGATAACAAAGGGACAGTTACTGAAAATACTATCTTGGTTTACTGAGGTATAAACCTCCTTTATTTTTTCGATTTTTTGAAGGGCTAGATGGGAAATCAACAAACTACCGGTAGAAGTGCCTAAAAAAAGGTCGTAATTATAGTTCAACCCACGCATTAAATATTCGGCCACACCACCTGCGAAGGCGCCCTTGCTTCCACCACCCGATATGACCATAGCTCTCATTGCAACTTTAATTTAGTTCTAATATAACGAAGTTCTTCCTCATTCAACTGTTTTAAAAGCCCATTGATCCGTTTTCTCTGCTCATCATCTTTCAAAAGTGTATCTAGCAAATCCCTTGCATATTTTCGAAATTGCCATGAATGGTGTACCGAAGCATTCATGAGGTCCAACAGGTTTTGGTCCTGGAATTCGAAAACCTCACTTAGGATCCCAAAGGCGGTTTGTCTTGTTTCCATCCCGTATGTGGGTGACGTATATGCGAACAGTTCGGTAATATAATCTTCTTTCCTTTCTGTATCGTAATCCTTGGTCAAAGCCGCCAATAGCAACCAAAGTATTCGCACATTTTTATGGGGCAAACCAATAATACCTTTGGTAAGGTCCAGATATTTTGCCCGATTTTGGGGAAATGAAATCCATAATCGATATAGGGCAATCTCTTTGGTGAGATAGCTATCATCATTTAACAAGGTTTCATACTGTGCTTGTAAGGTAAGCGGTACCTTATCATAAATAAGGGCCAAGGCCTGTCGAATCTTGATGTCATTGCTCTCAAAACCATGAAGAATCATTTCATTCGTTAAGGATTTATGGTATTTTGAAATGATCCGGGTCTTAAGTTCTGGGTCTGCAGAATCCCAATATTTCTGAATTATGTTGGTTTTATCCTCCAAACTAGTGGTCAGTTCCCATTTTAACTTTAGGAAAGCTGCGACGGAAGTTGAATGTTCGGAAAGATAGGACTGTACTTTTTCGAAAGGAAAATCAGTTGCATTTAACCATTCACTTTTATAGGCGTGAAGGTCGGTCCCACTTGCCAATTCCATTTCTTTAATAAACTGTTCAATGGTCACATTTTGGTATTGGTATTTTTGCAGATAGGTCTTGATTCCCTTCTTAAAGGCTTGATCGCCTATTTGATATCTTAGCATAACAAGGGCCCAAGCCCCTTTTTCATAAAATGTAAGACTGCTCGCTTTTGGATCGGTCAGGGACTTCCCTTTTCCGTCTTTGGACTGTTCGTACAATTGCAGGGCCGTTTCGTACAATTTCCAATAAAAATAATTGTCTCCAAAGATTTCTTTTTCTGCGAGATACGCATAATACGTAGCAAAACCCTCATGTAACCAATGGTGGCTTCCATCTTTTTCGGTCACAAGGTTCCCGAACCATTGATGGGCGAATTCATGGGCATTGACATTCACATAATTCTTATCAACAAAGGCAACGGAATCTATAACATATGCATCGGAGAATATAGTCGCTCCCGTATTCTCCATACCGGCATACAGGAAATCACGGACGGGTACCTGTTTGTAATTCTGCCACGGATAGGGAACCCCGATTTCAATTTCAAGAAAATCGAAGAGTTGATTTGTGTACCGATATGTGGGTTCTACTTTTAAACTGTCCTGTGGATAATAATAATTTTCAATCGGGATGCCACTGGTAGTAGTCAATTCCTGTTTGTCATAATTTCCAATCACATAAGCCACAAGGTAGCTACTCATTGGATTGTTCATATCAAACGACCATGTTTTCAGGTGACCCGCCTTCTGTACATTTTTGAGGACCCCATTGGCAATCACCTCAAAATCGTCATCAGCGGAAAGGCTCAGGTCGAATTCCACTTTCTCTTCCATAGCATCAAGACTGGGCAACCAGTAGCTCGTATATTTACCTTGGCCTTGGGTCCAGACCTGTTCATTTCCTTTAATACCATCTTCTACCCCCATAAAATAGACCGTCTGTTTAGGATTGGTATTGTATTCCAACCCTATATTATAGGTTTTACCTTTTTTAAAATTGTGATGTAGAATAAGGTGCTTACCGTCATTTTCGAATCGTTTTTTTCTGCGGTTTAAGCGAACCGATTGAAACGTCATGTTCTTGGCATCCAGAAACACGGAATCGATTTGCTTCAAAACTTTAAGCTCATAGGAAACATAGCCTTGAATTTGTTTGGAATCAGGATAGACTGAAATAGTTGCCTTGGCATGGGTAAAATCTACTTTATCCTGATGTTGGGCAAACAAACAAGTAGTGGAAATACCAAAAAGTAACAAGAAGAAACATCGTGCAAGCATAGCATAAAATTACGATGTTTTTACCAAATGTCGCTAGGCACAAGAAAGTCATTTTTAAGGAGAAACGATTGAGAAAGTGCATTAAGTAGGGTATTAAATTAGAATTGCATCTAAACTGCTTTACCCCTATTTTTATCACATGAATGCCAATTACTTACAAACACCAGTCACCTACCTTAAAGGGGTTGGCCCCCATAGGGCACAGCTACTTGAGTCGGAGTTGGGTATTGGCACTTATCAGGATCTCTTGAATCTCTTTCCAAATCGCTATATCGACAAGACCCAGTACTATAAAATCAATCAATTACAGCGAAGTGGTGCCGATGTACAAATCGTAGGCAAGATCATTCATATAAAAACCGTTGAGCAAAAGAAAGGAAAACGTCTGGTGGCCACCTTTATTGATGATACCGGTGAAATGGAACTCGTGTGGTTTCGAGGCCAGAAATGGATTCGGGAAAACCTGAAGTTGAATATGCCCTATGTCATTTTTGGGCGTTGCAATTGGTACAATGGGAAATTCTCTATGCCGCATCCCGAATTGGAACTGCTATCCGAGCATGAGAAAGGCGTTAAGGTTTCCATGCAGCCCATCTATCCGTCTACTGAAAAATTGGGGAATAGCGGAATTACCAATCGTGTGGTGAGTAAGCTTTTACAGCAATTGTTTATAGAGTCTAATGGCAAGTTCATGGAAACCCTTTCAGATCCTTTACTACATGAACTAAAATTGTTCTCAAAAAGTGATGCCCTGTTCAATATTCATTTCCCAAAGGACCAAGCGTCTTTGGCCAAAGCCCAATTTCGTTTAAAGTTTGAGGAATTGTTCTATATACAGCTACAACTACTCACCAAAAAAATGTTGCGCAAGCAAAAGATAAAGGGTTTCAACTTTGACCAAGTAGGCGAATTGTTCAATGGATTTTACAAAAATCATCTTCCCTTTACCTTGACCAATGCCCAAAAAAGAGTCATCAAAGAAATTAGGGCCGATTTGGGTAGCAATGCTCAGATGAACCGTTTACTACAGGGTGACGTGGGGTCTGGTAAGACCATTGTGGCCTTGATGACCATGCTCTTGGCCATAGATAATGGATTCCAAGCTTGTTTAATGGCCCCTACCGAAATTCTGGCCAACCAGCATTACAATGGCATCAAGGAACTTCTGGACAATATGGACGTTACCTGTGCCTTATTGACCGGTTCTACCAAAAAGTCAGATCGAAATATCATCCATGAACAATTGGAAAACGGGGAATTGCAGATCCTAATAGGCACCCATGCCCTCTTGGAAGATAAGGTGCAATATAAAAACCTAGGCTTGGCCATCGTAGACGAGCAACATCGCTTTGGGGTGGCACAGCGCTCCAAATTATGGCACAAAGGACGCCCACCCCAAACCCCTCCCAAAGGGAGGGTGAATGAAATTCACCGCAAATACCAAACTGTCAGACCTTCTGCCTATAGCCTTTTAAAACAAAATCAGCTGGAAAGAAAAAAACAAACTACAGAAGCCGAAAGAATTCTATGGGAGCAGTTAAAGACCAAACAACTGGGGGTAAAGTTTAGAAGGCAGCATGTAATTGACGAATTTATCGTTGACTTCGTATGCTTATCTAAAAAGATTGTAATTGAAGTAGATGGTGCATATCATAATACCCCCTCTCAATTAGAAGCCGATGAAATAAGAACTAAAATCCTAAAAGATTTGGGATACAGTGTCATACGGTTTAAAAATCAAGAAGTAATCGGTGCCATTGATTCTGTTCTCAAAAAAATACAAGCAAGATTGGATAGCCTCCCCTCCGGGGAGGTTGGAGGGGCTTTTCCGCCCCATATTCTGGTCATGACCGCAACTCCAATACCTCGAACCCTGGCCATGAGTCTGTATGGGGATTTGGATATTTCCGTGATCGATGAGCTTCCTCCTGGTCGTAAAGCCGTTAAAACCGTACATCGTTATGATTCCAATCGATTAAAAGTATTTCGATTTATAAAAGACGAGATTAAAAAAGGTAGACAGATTTATGTGGTCTATCCATTGATACAAGAATCGGAAGCTTTGGATTATAAGGATTTAATGGATGGCTATGAGAGCATAGTTCGGGAGTTTCCCCTACCCGATTACCAGATATCCATAGTACACGGCAAAATGAAACCTGCGGACAAGGATTATGAGATGGCCCGTTTTGTAAAAGGAGAAACCCATATTATGGTAGCCACGACGGTAATCGAAGTCGGAGTGAATGTGCCCAATGCATCGGTCATGATCATTGAAAGTGCTGAACGTTTCGGGTTGTCCCAATTGCATCAATTACGGGGACGCGTAGGGCGCGGGGCCGACCAAAGTTATTGTATCTTAATGACGAGCCACAAATTATCCTCTGAAGCAAAAACCCGATTGGAAACCATGGTACGTACCAATGACGGTTTTGAAATTGCCGAGGTGGACTTAAGACTGCGGGGGCCCGGTGATTTAATGGGCACCCAACAAAGTGGCATCCTGAATTTAAAGATCGCGGATATCGTTAAGGACAATGATATCCTTAAAACCGCACGTTGGTATGCCCTTAAAATCCTAAAAGAAGACCCCAGCTTGGAAAGCCAAGAGAATTTGATTATTCGCCATACCTATGCCCAAATGGTGAAGCACAAGCGTATCTGGAAATATATAAGTTGAAGACCTATACATTATAAAACAGGAATCTTACTTAAATCTTTGTAATTTGTACATTACCAAAGTGTATTTAATAGTTCTAACAAACCGAATTGTAGTAATAGGTATTTATCAATGTGTTACGACATCAAAGCAAGTTTAGAGGCACAATTGGCCAAGGCGCAAAGGGAACAGGATTATCAGGCAGTTGAGGAAATCATGGAAAAATTGATTCCCTTGACCGATCTTCCCATTCATCATGCCTCAGGTTTTAGTCATCCGGAACTCCTCATTTATACCAACCGTTCCCCCGATTTTCCTGAAATTGCGACCTGGGGCCTTGTTCCCCATTGGGTACAAGATGGTCAGCAACAAAATAAAATATGGAACAGTACACTGAACGCCCGTGGGGAAACTATTTTCGAAAAACCGGCCTTCAGGACAGCGGCCCAAAACAATCGCTGTATTGTTTATGTGGATGGATTTTATGAACATCACCATTTTAAAGGTAAAACCTACCCGTTTTTTATACACCGAAAGGACAAAATGCCTATAGCCCTCGCCGGATTATGGAGTGAATGGGAAAATGACGATGGGGGCACCTTAAAAACCTTTACCATTGTTACCACAAAAGGCAACTCCCTATTGGCCAAAATACATAACAACCCTAAATTAAAGGAAGCTCGGATGCCGTTGATCCTTCCCACTGAGCTCGAGGATAAATGGCTTTCTCCAGGATGTCAAAATACCACAGAAGTACTTATTCAATCCTATCCCGATAGCGAATTGGAAGCTTACACCGTTAGACGATTAAGGGGAAAGGAATATTTGGGCAATGTAGCGGAAATTTCCCATCCTTTTGAATATGAAGAATTGGAATTTAAATAAAAAACCATAAATTCAACAAAAACCAAACATATGGAACTAGGAGCATTTTCGGTAAGTCTGAGCGTCAAAGATCTTAAGACTTCAAAACAGTTTTATGAAAATTTGGGCTTTTCAGTTTTTGCAGGTAAAATGGAAAGCAATTATCTAATTATGAAGAACGCCGATACTATAATAGGGCTTTTTCAAGGCATGTTCGAAAACAATATTCTCACCTTCAATCCGGGATGGGATGCTAATGCCAAGGAGCTGGACTCCTATGTGGATGTTAGGGAAATTCAAAGCGAATTAAGAAAAAAGGGGGTTGAACTTGTTAGGGAAGCTGATGAAAATACATCGGGCCCAGCGAGTATTGTTTTTATGGATCCCGATGGAAACACCATACTTATCGACCAACATGTTTAGCGAATGCTGAAGACAAACTCTGATTACATTGGCACTTTAGGCATAACAGAATCAAATCCTGAAACTTCGCTTTAGTAGAACATTTGGCAAGTAAGGGTTTAATGCTACCTACGACTATAGATGGATTCGCCTGCATCTTTAAAAGGCATTCGATATTGCGCAAATTTCTGTACTATGAATAAAAAAGTTAAAACATTGATCCCTGCTTTCGATATTGATATGGGGGGCATTCCTTTAAAACAAGCGCTGCCCACCCAGAAAGTAAATCAAGTGGATCCCTTTCTACTGCTGCACCATGGCGAATTTAAATACCGAAAAAATGCAAAGGCCATTCACCAAGGTATAGGGCCCCATCCACATAGGGGTTTTTCACCGGTCACCTTTATCATCGATGGTGAAATTCATCATCGCGACAGTCATGGTAATAACCAAATTGCAAAAAAAGGCGAAGTTCAATGGATGCACGCCGGCGCAGGTATCGTTCACAGTGAACGCCCTTCCCAAGCTTTAATAGATAGACATGGTTCGAATGAAATAATACAACTCTGGATAAACTCCCCTGCATCAAAAAAATTGATACCTCCTAAGTATCAATATGTACCAGAAGATAAAATGCCCGTATTTTTTTCTGAGGATTTGCAGATAAGCAGTAAGTTGATAGCTGGAATATATGGTGATTTGCATGGAAAAATCACAACGGAAAGCGATTTACTCATTCTGTGGTGTACAGCGAAAGACCAAGGTAGGGCAACTTTGGAAATACCCAAAGGATTTAATAGTATGGTATATACCATTAACAAGGAAGTGAAAATCAAGGATTTTGGTTTGGTGGAAAAAGAAAGCCTGATCGTTTTTGAAGATGAAGGAGATAGCATAACCATTTCTGCTGAAAAAGGCGCATCTTTCTTGCTACTTTCAGGTGCTCCATTGAATGAAAAAGTGGTGCAACAAGGGCCTTTTGTAATGAATACTGAAACACAGATTCTCGAAGCCATGCGCGATTACCAAATGGGAAAAATGGGGATTTTAATTGAAGAGTAAAGATTCTATTTAGCGCCAAAAGTGCCTCACAAATGTTATTATGGGATACTATCTTGAAGTTCTCTTTTAAAAATTGGGAAATAACAAATCTACAACGCCTAAGAAATTTGGAATATTCCATTTAGAATTGAACCTAAAATTAGTACTAAGAAATATATTAATAAATAAATTATGATCTAGTTTCAAGTAATTAACTATATTTATTCACTTCACTACGCCCCCTTTATCCTACCCAGAACAATCTTCAGGCATTTAACTAACAAGTTTAAAAATGTTGAAAAGGTATAACAATAGTTTTTTGGATAAACTAGGTGACTTTAATTTCGAGGTATTGGAAAGTAGTAAAAACGCTATTTACGCCTTATCGAATGATTTAAAGTTTATTTACTTCAATCCGGCTTGGTTTGAATTCGCAAACAAAAATGGATTTGATAAATCCTCGGCACAACAAATAGTATTGGGCACTTCGGTTTTGAAATCTTTTGGGGGAATTCGATTGAAACTATACTTTCGGAATAAGTATAAAAAAACAATACGGACCGGCAAAGTTTGGCATCATCAATATGAATGTTCGAGTAATAAGAAATATCGTTTTTTCCATCAAACGGCATACCCCTTACAGAATAAAGAAGGAATATTGATTATACATACCGAAATGTTCAAATTACCCATGAGCAATATGAACCGGGAAACGTTTCATGCCATTGAACATAGATATTTTAATGCTGAAGGACGCATTCTACAATGTAGCAATTGTCGACACACACAACGGGCAGATGAGCCCGAAATCTGGGATTGGGTCCCAAGCTGGGTCAAAAAACTACCTGCCAATTATACCTTGACAATCTGCCCCACTTGTGAACATCTTTACAAGGAGGATTGATCAAGGTGTTAGTATTCACCCTTAAATTTAGATTTAGTTAATGATCGGGGTAACTACGATACTTCGGAATTCCACAGGACCATGATCACCTTGAATCATAAATGGACCAGCCTCGGCCTCGTTATTATCCAATGCACCCCCAGTCATACCTGGAATGTTTTGGTCGGTGATTATCTCTATACCATTGGCCACAATGGTTACCCGCCTACCGATTAAGGTTATATCATATTCTTGCCATTCACCGGCTGCTTTTGCAACCATTTCGTTGGGTATAAGAAAACCATAAATACCTCCGAACAAAATATCGGAAGCTTCCAATCCCTTATTATCGGCGATTTGAACCTCATATCTTCCTCGAAGGAAAATTCCGCTATTGCTTCCTTCGGGATAACGGAATTCTAAGTGCAATTTAAAATCATTGAACTTTTCATCACTTACCAAGTTAGCGCCTGCTTTATCGCTGGTCAAGATTCCGTCTTTAACTACCCATTGATTCTCACCCGTTGCATGCCATCCATCAAGGTTTTTGCCATTGAACAAAGCCTTAGGTTCTCCCCAAACAGGATTAGGATTGTAGCTTAATTTAGGGGCTCTGGTCCCAACCCATGTATATGTTTTTCCATCCGCATACACTAAGGTTCCCTTTACATGGTCATCTACCAATTCGCCATTAAATTGTAAATCTTGGCCTTCTTCCCATTGGGGCGGAATGGAAAATGAAAATTTACCATCTTCGAAATTAATCTTGGAAATAGGTCTTGCGCTTCCATTCAGAAAAACAAATCGGCCCACCAAGGTACTAAGGCCAGAATGCTTTATTTCTAACCAAGAAGGCACTTCCTTGCCATCATAGGATAAGGTTAAATTCCATTTTCCTTCGATTGACTTTGACTCCTGCGCACTTAGTTGAAATGTAAGTAACGTCACAATAATAATCGCAAATGCCTTTAGATATTTAGTGTTCATTGTAAAATATATTTATTAGGTTTTTATATGTTATAAATGATTCTAGTCGTAACAGTCTTCCCTTCTTCTGGTATCGATGAGGTATATA
This sequence comes from Maribacter arenosus, assembly GCF_014610845.1. Lineage (GTDB taxonomy): Bacteria > Bacteroidota > Bacteroidia > Flavobacteriales > Flavobacteriaceae > Maribacter_A > Maribacter_A arenosus. The sequence goes on from NZ_JABTCG010000001.1 coordinate 702,205, forward strand.
ATCTGCCAATCGCTGCCATTTTTGAACAATTGGAACGAATTTACACCGCAATGGCTGAACGTACCGTTATACCAAAATTCATAGGGTGTCCATGCGTTGGCCATTGTACCATCGGTTTGTATATTGTATGACTGGATTTTCTCTCGAAAGTCCACAGAATCGGGAATACTCGCTATGGAATTTAAAAATCTACTGAAATCCTCTTTCCGTAATGTGGCTTTACCGTCTTTATCAGCTCCTATGGACTGGACAATGATTTCTTCAGAAACAGTTTCTTTTATTAACAAGGTATCTTTTGTATGGAAGCCTTTAAAAAATGTTTCAATCGTTTGCCGCACTTTGGTTTCCTGATTTTCTTGGGCTGTTATATTCAAAAACATAAGAAATAGTAAAAACGGCATAAATTTTTTCATCCCCACCATATTTTCATCAAAAATAAGTTAAAATCGTAAAAGGACAATCTAGGTGACGAACATTCTAAAAATCATAACCCACAAGCCTAAAACAGACACAAAATCATTACTTTTATCGGTCTTAAATAGAATTCAATGTCAACAGCCAAAAAAGAATATAAAAGGGTAACCGTTAAATCGCTTATTGAAATGAAAAATAACGGTGAAAAAATCTCCATGCTCACCTCTTATGATTACTCGATGGCGAAAATTGTGGATGCGGCCAATGTCGATGTAATCCTAGTAGGCGATTCTGCAAGCAATGTGATGGCAGGACATGAAACCACATTACCCATCACCTTGGATCAAATGATCTATCATGCCTCCTCGGTGATTAGGGCGGTAAAGAGAGCACTTGTGGTCGTTGATATTCCTTTTGGCAGTTATCAAAGTGATCCTAAGGAAGCCTTACGTTCAGCAATTCGTATCATGAAAGAAAGTAGGGCTCATGCCGTTAAGGTCGAGGGTGGTGAGGAGATTAAGGAATCGGTAAAAAGAATTTTGAATGCAGGTATTCCAGTAATGGGACATCTTGGCTTGACCCCCCAAGCGATTTATAAATTCGGCACCTATACTGTAAGGGCCAGAGAGGAAGAAGAGGCCGACAAATTAATTGCCGATGCCCAATTATTGGAACGCCTTGGATGTTTTGCCATCGTTTTGGAAAAAATACCTGCCGAATTGACTAAAAGGGTTTCTGAAAGCCTTTCGATTCCTACCATAGGTATCGGAGGTGGCAAACATGCCGATGGACAAGTACTTGTGATTCATGACCTATTGGGTATGACCCACGAGTTCAATCCCCGTTTTCTAAGAAGGTACATGAATTTGTACGAAGATATGGGTAAGGCTATTTCACAGTATGTCGATGATGTTAAAAGCAGGGATTTTCCAAATGACGAAGAGCAATATTGATAAAGAGTATCATCCATAGCACGAGGTAAATGTTGAAAAGATTAAGCATAGTCCTTTTTGTTTTATTGAACATTGGATGCGATCAATGGTCCAAGGACCTGGTTCGCAAACATGTTGAACCGATGGATTATATACAAGTGGTGAATGACAATTTGATTTTGACCAATGTAGAGAATACCGGGGCCATGCTTGGTTTTGGCCAAGGCTTCCCTCCCCTAGTTAAAATGATATTTCTAAAAGGACTGCCACTGATCGTATTGTTGATCTTATTGGCCAGGACCCTACAAAAAACAAACCTTAATCGTTGGTTGGTTCTTGCTTTTGCTTTTGTAATCGGGGGTGGAATGGGAAATCTTATAGACCGAATTGCCTATGGTTCGGTCACCGATTTTTTCCAGATTAAAATAGGCATTTTAAAAACAGGTATTTTTAATATGGCCGATGTTTCCGTGACTATAGGGGTTTTTCTTTTACTCTTTTTGACATTGCGTTATAGAAATTTATCCATTTAATGATGTCGAATACGCGATCTACATCAAAAAATCTTCAACTCCTTTACGAAGACAACCATTTAATCGTCGTCAATAAGCGTCCTGGAGATATTGTACAGGGAGATAAAACCGGGGATATCCCTTTAAGTGAGATCGTTAAACAGTATATCAAAGAAAAATATAACAAACCTGGTAATGTTTTTTTAGGAGTCGCCCATAGATTGGACCGACCTACTTCGGGAATCGTGGTTTTTGCAAAAACCTCAAAATCTTTAACCCGATTAAATAAACTATTTGCTGAAAAAGAGGCGAAAAAAACATATTGGGCCGTGGTAAAGAATAAGCCTCCCAAAAGTCATGATACCCTTACCCATTGGTTATTTCGAAACACAAAGCAAAATAAATCCTATGCCAACAGTACTGAGGTAAATAACAGTAAGAAAGCGGTATTGGATTACCGATTGATCAAGAAACTGGATAATTATTTCTTGTTGGAAATCGATTTAAAAACGGGACGGCATCATCAGATAAGGGCGCAATTAACGGCCATCGGTTGCCCTATCAAAGGAGATCTCAAGTACGGCTTTGACCGTAGTAATAAAGATGGGAGTATTCATCTACATGCACGGGGCTTATCATTGATACATCCTGTACAAAAAGAATCCCTTGAGATTATCGCCCCCGTACCCGATGATCCAGTTTGGAATGCTTGTTGATGTTTTTTTGCTACTTTTAAATCCTAAACATACACTATACCATGATCAAAAGAGCATTTTTACTTATCGGTCTGATTCTTTCAGCCTCTTGCGGAAGTTATAACTCCATCGACACTTTTTACAACGCCCACAAAAACGACAACCAAGTTACGGCCATTCGCATTCCCCGGTTTATGCTCACTTTAATTAGTGGCATTTCACCAGAAATGCAATCCCTTGTTGGGAATACCAAGGATTTGAGATATATGCGCTTTCCCAGTGCTACCCCGGCAAGGACACAATTTCTGAACAACCAAATGAATGGTATCACAGGTAATTCTTTTATTGAGGTATATCGTAAAAATGACGATTTAAAAAGAAATGTAGTATCCATTCGTGAAAAGTGCAATAGTGTAAAGGAGATATTGATTTACAACAATGACAACCTAAATGGTTCATTCCTTTATTTTAATGGGGATTTCGACCCTGTAAAAGTGCGCGAAATGGCCAAGAACAATGAGTTTGGTAAAATGGGTGATGGCCTTATAAAACAGTTCAATCCTGAAACTCCAGGCATCAATCAACCCTAAGGCGAATTGCCCTTTACCCATCAAAACCTTATCGGGAAGTTCGGATACTTTCAATGACCACGGACCCCAATATAAACGTACCCCCTATAATGGTGGCGACTGTAGGGATTTCTGATAAAAAAATGGCACCGATCAGAATACCGTATATCGGTTGGATACTACTGATTATACTTACCGATGTCATTGAAAAATGTTTGAAGGTCGTTAGGAACAAAGTATGACCTATGGCTGTGGTCAAAACGGCCAGCGCTATGATGCCTTCCCATTGCGATAGCAGTGTTTGCCCATCAATAAAGAAAAAAGCGGGTAATAATAAGAATCCTATAATCCCGGTTTGGTAAACCATTAACATAGAACCGTGGTAACTGGCTGCCTTGGATTTTAAAATGATATTTCTTAAAGCGTAGAACAAGGCAGAGGTAACACCTAAAACCAGGGCTAGTGTTTTGGAGTTTCCAAAATCTAAATCCGGGGTTAAAAAGTAAAGCCCACATAAAACAAGAATTCCCAATAAAACATGTATCCGTTGAAATTTGGTCTTAAGAATCAAAGGTTCCAAAAATGCCGTGATTACGGGATAAGTGAACAGCGACAACATTCCCAATGCCACATTTGACATTTGAAGGGCATAAAAATAAGTTAACCAATGTAAACACATCAAAACGCCACTTAAGAGGACCATAAACCTGTCCCCAGAACGAATATGTAAGGAAATTCCTTTCCATCGGCAAAAAAGAAATAATAGAAAAAACGCCAACACCCCCCTTGTTGCTATGGTAACGGGTACCGGTAATTGGACGTACCTTCCCAATGCCCCGGAAGTGCTGATAAAGAGCATTGCGAGATTAATTTCCAACAGATGGGAAAGATGCTGTTTATTTCTCAAACCGGAGCTTATCTTGTTTGTTGCATCGCCTTTTCACGAATGATCTGGGCAACCGGTTTATTCTCCAAATGGCTCTCTAGCCATGAAAGAATATCCAGATAAAGGAAGGCCCTTTTTTCATAAGGGTGGTTTTCATACTTTTTAAGTTCGTTATAGAGTTTTTGAAATTCGTTACGAAGATCACTCGGGTAGATGTTGCCAAGGTTACGTAAAAACTTTATCATCTCTTTCTGAACAGCATGAAGATCATTCATTTTCATCAAAAATTTATAGGTGCTTTTCAACTGAAGTTCCATGTGATAGTCCATCCCCGCCTCGTAATGCGCAACTAAACTTAAGACCCTTGCAAAACACATTAGGTCTTCACGCATTTTTAAATTTTTGTTGTCAATGATTTTCTTTAAGTATAAAATACAATTCTTATTATCGCCATTCCCAAAATAAAGACTGGCAATTTTATAATACAGGATCATTATATGGTGCGCATCCAAACGTTGTTTATGCTTATTGATGCCGTATTCAATAATTTTGACCAGATATAGCCCTTTGTTGAAAGTACCCTCCATAAAATGAAGATTCAATCTATTGGCATTTATATACAGGAAGGCCAGGGACGCAATATTATCATTTTTGGGAAAATCCTTCGCCTCAACCCTGGCTTCCAATCTTTGCAGCGTTTCTTTAAATTGGGAACTGTATTTTACAAAAAATAAAGACTCTAGCAAATAATGGTTTCCCTTTAGGAAAAAGACAGGGTTCAGTTGGATCATTTTTTCATTCTCATAAAAAAGATCCACCCATTTTTTGGCGTATTTATAACAGGAAAGAAAATCCTGGATCAAGAAACTATACCATAAATGCGCTTTATACAGCCATAATTTCTCTCGAAATCCGAGGTCTTCGATGTTGTATTTGGGCAACTTGTTCTTAAAATAGGTCTTCACCATTTTTAAATCCCCATCATTACGGACATATCCTACCTTGAGCATAAGACCATATAGTTGTAATGATAGGTTCGAAAGCTTACTGGTCATTACATTCTGCTCGGACAACTGTTTGGCTTGTATCGCTAATTCATCGGCCCTATCCGGAATACTTCTAGTAATATATTGTGTCTCGATTATTTTCTCGAGTTCCACTATTTCATAGGCTATATTCTTCTCCTCATTTTCGATAGCCACATATTTGGTTTTATCCAGGATTTTCAAACTCTGTTTGTAAAGACCTTTTTGATACAGAATGGTCGCGAAATCCAATTGCTCACGCAGTTGTACCCTAATATTCTGATTTACGGGATTTAAACGGAGACTTACCAGAATCTGTTTGTATAAATGGGCCTTTAAATTGGAAAGTTGCGATTTTTTAACAATCCCGCTATCCATAATTACCTTTTCGTCATATTGCTTTATTTTGTCCAATAAATTGAATAATGCCAAGAACTTAGCATCAGTATTTACTCCCAACCGGCCGACATACAGTTTAAATTGACGCTTTTCGGACTTGGAGAGCGATTTTACCAGAACAAACAATGCATCTTTATGTGCATTTGTCATCGTAATCTATATAGTTTAAATTGTTGTATATTAATGCTTTAGACGAACCAAAAAGTTACTTAACGTTGTAAATACAAACCTAAAATACAATTCGGTTGTACCATTGGTTATATATTCGTAAATGCTAGTAAATCTACAATAATATAATGAGTAAAGATATAGTACATATTTTTGATACCACGCTGCGTGATGGGGAACAGGTTCCTGGATGTAAGTTGGACAAGAAACAGAAATTGGTCATCGCCAGGCGACTTGATGAATTAGGGGTGGATATAATCGAAGCGGGATTCCCCAGGTCGAGCCCGGGGGATTTTAAATCGGTGATGGAAATTGCCAAAGTTGTAAAAAACGCTACGGTCTGTGGTTTGACCCGTGCAGTAAAAAAAGATATTGAAGTAGCGGCCGAGGCTTTAAAATATGCCAAAACCCCAAGAATACATACAGGTATAGGAACTTCAGATTCGCACATTCAACATAAATTCAATTCGAATAGGGAGGCCATTTTCGAACGGGCAATAGGCGCGGTCAAGTATGCCAAATCTTTCGTTGAAGATGTAGAGTTTTATGCGGAGGATGCCGGCCGAACAGATAATGAGTTCTTGGCAAGAGTTTGTGAAGCCGTAATCAAAGCTGGGGCAACTGTATTGAATATCCCGGATACTACGGGTTATTGCCTGCCAGAGGAATATGGCGCTAAAATGAAGTACCTCAAAGAAAATGTTACTGGAATCGATAAAGCGATTCTTTCCTGTCACTGCCACAATGATCTTGGTTTGGCAACGGCCAATTCAATAGCTGGAGTCATCAATGGTGCTCGGCAAATCGAATGTACCGTTAATGGTATCGGTGAACGGGCAGGCAATACATCCTTGGAAGAAGTGGTCATGATCCTAAGACAACACCCTTACCTTGGGTTAGACACAAATATCAATAGTCGATTATTGTACGATACCAGTCTCATGGTTTCTGAAAAAATGGGAATGGTAGTGCAACCCAACAAGGCCATTGTAGGCGCCAATGCCTTTGCCCATAGTTCTGGTATTCATCAAGATGGCGTAATCAAAAATAGGGAAACCTATGAGATTATGGATCCTGCCGATGTTGGGGTAAATGAATCATCCATTCTACTCACCGCGAGAAGTGGGAGGGCTGCTTTGGCCTATCGGGCGAAAAAAGTCGGTTACGAACTGACCAAAGTACAATTGGATAGGGTCTATGAAGAGTTTTTAAAGTACGCGGATAGGAAAAAGGAAGTTGTTGATAAGGACATACATGAAATCGTCGAAAAAAGTAATATTAAAATTGAAAGTGTTTCGTAAATGAAATTGAATATTGCTGTTTTAGGTGGCGATGGCATAGGGCCTGAAGTACTGGCCCAAGCTGTCAAATGCCTATTGGCGGTTGAGGAAAATTTTGGCCATCAATTTACTTTTACCGAAGGATTGATCGGCGCTGCAGCCATGGACCAAACAGGAAATCCTCTTCCCGATGCCACCATAGAGCTTTGTAAATCTTCCGATGCTATTTTGTTCGGCGCTATAGGCACCCCAAAATACGACAATGACCCCAATGCCAAAATTCGCCCTGAAGACGGCCTTTTGTATTTACGCAAGGAATTGGACCTTTTCACAAATATTCGCCCAGTTAAAGTTTTCCCGGCACTCATAAACAATTCTCCAATAAAAAGGAGTGTCATCACTGGAACCGATTTAGTAATATATCGTGAGCTTACCAGTGGCATTTATTTTGGGGAAAAAAGTTTAAGTGCCGATGGAACAGTGGCAACGGATTTATGTAGATATACCGAAGAAGAAATAAGCCGCGTGGCCCATATGGCTTTTAAAGCTGCCAAAAAAAGAAAAGGAAAACTGACTTTAGTCGATAAAGCCCATGTATTGGAAACCTCAAGACTCTGGCGAAGGGTCGTTGCCGAAGTGGCTGAAAGTTATCCAGAGGTAGAATTGACCAATATGTATATTGACAATGCCGCAATATTGATGACACTAAAACCAACTTCTTTTGATGTCATCCTGGCGGATAATATGTTTGGTGATATTCTTTCTGCCCAATGCAATGTGCTTATAGGATCATCGGGATTATTACCCTCCGCTTCGGTCGGGACCAACTATGCCATGTTCGAACCTATTCATGGTTCCTATCCACAGGCGAAAGGTAAGGATATTGCCAACCCAATTGCCGCAATTTTAAGCGCTGCCCTACTTCTTAATCATTTTGGACTTAAAGAAGAGTTTAATGCTGTTGTCGCAGCTGTTCATAAATCGTTCAGGAAAAAGATAGTGACTATGGATATCATGGGAAGCACTAAATATGGCACATCTAGCGTTGGGGATTTTATCTCGAAAAATATTGTTGATGTTGATGACAACTTGAACATCAATGATGAGAATATAGGCTTGGGACAATCAACGATTATTTAATAAAATCGTCTTGGGCTGAAGACAATTGCCTTACGAATACATCGAACTCTTTCTTGAACACATCATATTTTTCACCGGTTGCCGGACCATTGAATCCTGTTTGGATTTTCTTTACCTCACCCTTTTTATCGATATAAATCGTTGTTGGATACGATAGTAAATGATTCAGCATCGGTAATTTTTCGTGTGCCTTTATTTTACTCGAAGTACCATATTGAGCCAGTAAAATAGGGTACCCGATACCTAAAGCCGTTCTTAACCTATCGATGCGTTGAAACGCCTTTTCCTCGGTTTTGGCATATTCAAATGCCAAAGCCACGATTCCAACTTCAACTTCTGGGTTATCCTTTAAATAATTGACCAGAAATTTTGATTCATCAAGGCAATTGGGGCACCAAGTACCCATAATCTGTATGATCATGGCCTTGTTCCTGAAGCGTTCATCCGTTAAGGAAACCAAACGCCCATCGGAATCGGGAAAAGCAAAGGTGAATTTATCATAGCCTGGTTTTAAGTATGTCAAGGAATTCTCATCGGGTAATTCAAAACTTTCATTTCTTCTTGCAACAAAGGGTTCTTGAAAATGATTGCCCGAATAAAATATGCCCAATAAACTACTATCCGTCGCTTTTGCGGTGAATAAAAAAGCATGCGCCCCATCAAACGTCGAGACTTTCATTATATCACCATCCATTACCCCCTCCAAGTATCGATAATCACCTGTGGTTGTCCTGAAGGTGCCCTTGACTTTATTGCCGACCTGAGTGAATATTCCCTTTCCTAAGTAACTATGATCGGTATCTGGACTGAATTCCGTTTCCCATATACCGGAAATACTGAGCATAGGCTCCCTATTACTTTTAAACCTATCGCGTTTCCCATGAGTAGCTTTAAAAGGAACTATGCGATTAAGACTTTCTTTGATGAATTTCCCAGTAATCGTTGTATCTGTATAATTCCCCGCTATGTATCCTTCAAAAACAGGTAATCGAATTACTATGGAATCTTTCAGGACCTCAATTTCATCAACCTTGATAACTTCATCAGCATTAATAATATTGATGGTCAATTGCCCCTTATCCCGCTTTAATTCAAAATTAAAAGGTAATATTTCCCTATCTTGAGTCTGCAATTCAGCAAGCCAAAACCCTTCAGAGAGTTTTGAATCCCGGTGTTTTCCACAAGAGATACATAAGATAAATGCCGATAGGAACAATCCGATTTTTTGCATAATTTTAATTTCGTACCATATGTCGAAGAAATGAAAATCATCGTACATAAAAAAATAAAAACAAATCAATCACAACTGTATTGAATGTCTTATATCATTGTTTTATCTTTACCAGCTTTAAATTAAGCCAATGAACATATCTTACAACTGGTTAAAACAATTTCTCAAAATAGATTGGGAGGCCAATAAAACAGGTGAGCTTTTGACCGATTTGGGTTTAGAGGTGGAAGGCATTTCAGCTTATGAGACCGTAAAAGGTGGCCTTAAAGGTATAGTTGTAGGCCATGTACTCACTTGCCAACAACACCCAAATGCTGACCGACTTAAATTAACCACTGTAGATATTGGCGAAAAAAATCCACTTCAAATCGTCTGCGGGGCACCGAATGTAGCCATAGGTCAAAAAGTGCCCGTAGCCACAATTGGAACTACGTTATATTCAAAAGACGGGGAAGCCTTTACGATAAAGAAAGGTAAGATCCGCGGGGAGGAAAGTCATGGAATGATCTGTGCCGAAGATGAAATGGGTCTTGGTGATAGCCATGACGGCATTATGGTCTTAAGTGATTCCTTGGTGCCTGGAACCCCATGTGCCAAAGTATTTGAGCTTGAGAACGATGAGGTTTTTGAAATTGGCCTTACCCCGAACAGGGCCGACGCCATGAGTCACTATGGTGTTGCGAGGGACTTAAAAGCGGGTCTTAAACAAAAAGAAGTCGCAATAGAAATGATCACACCTTCAACCAGTCATTTTCATATTACCAACAGGTCCCTGAAGATAGATGTGATGGTTGATAACAATACCCTAGCGCCCAGGTACTGCGGGGTTACCCTGAGCAATTTAATTGTGCAACCTTCTCCGAATTGGTTAAAAGATAGGTTAAAGGCCATCGGTCTTAGCCCTATAAATAATGTGGTTGATGCTACCAATTATGTTTTACATGAAATGGGACAACCCTTACATGCTTTTGATGCCGATCGAATTTTTGGTAAGAAGATAATTGTCAAAACATTGCCCAAGGGGACTAAATTCATGACCTTGGACGGTGTCGAAAGGGAACTCCATGAAGAAGATCTTATGATATGTGATGCTGAAAAGCCTATGTGCATTGCAGGTGTTTTTGGAGGAATCAACACCGGAGTCACTGAAAATACCAGATCTATTTTTTTGGAAAGCGCCTATTTTGACCCAATTGCCATTCGAAAAACTGCCAAACGACACGGTTTGAATACCGATGCGTCTTTCCGATTTGAACGGGGTGTCGATATTGAAAATGTGGAATATTGCCTAAAACGGGCGGCACTATTAATCAAAGAAATTGCCGGTGGTGATATTACCTCGGATATCGTTGATCTTTATCCAATCAAGAAAAACGATAACCAGGTCTTTTTGACATTTGATAAAATTGACAACCTTATTGGCCAGAAAATCCCTAGAGATACTATTAAATCTATTTTGGCTTCCCTTGAGATCAAAGTAAAAAATGTGACAGAATCCGGAATGGGATTGGTAATACCTTTTTATAGGGTCGATGTTCAGCGCGAAGTAGATGTCATCGAAGAAATCTTAAGGGTTTATGGCTATAATAATATTGCATTCGGGGATAAATTGAATGCCTCTATTGCCCCTATTTCAAAATATGAGGATTATAATTTACAAGATATCATCGGCGATTTCCTTGCCGCACGGGGTTTTTATGAAATAATGACCAATAGCCTTACCTCTCCTGATTATGTTGAAGGCTTAAAGGAGCTAAAAAGTGAACAGTCAGTAACTATACTGAATCCTTTGAGCACGGAATTATCGGTAATGCGCCAAAGTATGCTAATGAATGGTCTTGAAACCATATCGTATAACATAAATCGTAAAAATCGAAATCTGAGGCTCTTTGAATTCGGGAAAACCTATCATCATTTTACCGATAAGTATGTTGAGAACAAACATCTGAGTCTATTTGTTTCTGGAAACAGGAACAATACAGGTTGGGCTTCCCCAGAAAAACAAACAGACTTTTTCTTCTTTAAATCGGTTATTGTGAATACTTTAACCCGATTGGGCATTACGGATATTAGTTCTAACCCCTTGGAAAATACCCTATTTTCAGAAGGATTGACATTCTCATGCAATAAAAGGAAGCTAGTACATTTTGGGGTCGTTGATAAAACCGTAACCAAACGTTTTGATCTAAAACAGGAGGTGTTGTATGCAGATTTTAACTGGGACACCATAGTTGAATTGGTCCCCAAGACAGAAATAAAATTCAAGCCCATCCCGAAATATCCGGAGGTAAAACGCGATTTCGCATTGCTATTAGATGAGCATATCGAGTTTAAAAGAATTCATGATATTGCTTTCCAAACAGAACGGACGCTTTTGAAAAATGTAAATCTATTTGACGTGTATACTGGGAAGAAACTGCCTAAAGGAAAAAAATCGTATGCAGTAAGCTTTACTTTACAGGATGATAATAAGACACTGACGGACAAGCAGATTGACAAAATAATGTCGAAATTGCAGTATCAGTATGAAAATGAACTCGGTGCCGAATTAAGGTAAAAAGGTAGCGTTCCGAGGCAAAATCACACTATCTATTTCGTGGATTATCCCGTTACATTGATTTACGTCGGCCGTGGTTATCATTGCTGTATTTCCAAAACTATCGGTTAAAACAATATCTATACCTTTTATTGTAGCCGTAAGGGATTCACCTTGTACGGTCATAAAAGTAGCTTTACCTCCACCCCTGCATAAGGCTCTGAGAATTCTGGAGGCTGTAAATTCGCCGGCAATTATATGATATCGTAAAAGAGCCTGTAAGGCACCTTTATTTTCTGGTTCGAACAAGTCAGTGGCCGTATCTGAAAACAAAGTATCCAAGGCTTGATCCGAAGGTGCGAAAACCGTGAACGGTCCATCATAGCTCAACACATTGTCTAATCCTGCGGCTTTCATGGCTGCAGATAACGTATCATGATTACCGGAGTTTTCGGTATTCCAATTAATGGATTCCTGAAAATCCATTGCCAATAAGTTACTTTCTGAGTTTGGATAACGGTCTTGGGCGGAGGCGAAAAAAGTCAAAAAAAGAGTCAACAAGACCAGCTGGGGGACATAACATTTCATTTAGGTTCTATTTAGGTATTTAGGGCTTGATAGTATTTCATCGATGAAATGCATCGAATGATCGACAATATACAATAAAAGACCGTGTCTGTCACTGTCGTACCATGCGCTTCATAGAATTTAACATATTTTTAACAATTGAGGTTTAACACTCGAAAATTTGATACTTCCGTAATTTTTTTAAATTTGGATGTATCGATAATTGAAATGCTATGAAATTAGAGAAAACAGACATAGAGCAAGTGTTGCAAAAGGCGAAATTGAAGGAATTCGATAGTATCGATATTCTGGAAGAAATCAAGCAAATTTTCGAAGCTGGGGAGAAGCATAAGGATAGGATAGAAAATGACCTAATGCATGGAAATCCCAGAGCCGCCTCCCATTTCAACTTTGACCTTTTGGCCTCTGAAAATATATATCACCTAGACCAAATACGTAAGATTTGCACCGATTACCGCCTCCGATTCTTGGATTCAAAATATTTCAAGGGCGATATTCCTCAGGAAGCAATCTCAAAAATCCAACATCTTGAAAAAGAGCACAATACTGTACTTTCGAACTTTAAGATAATCGCGCCTTCAAAACTGTTCAAATTAAAGGATAAGGACGACCCCTTATTATTTGTTACCCTTGGCAATGATTATTTTTATTTTATCCATAAATGGGGCAATGACCTACACCCCTTGCGGAAGACGTTTATGTGGCCTTTCAAGAATATAGTTAACCTTGCCATTACTGTATTCGTCTTAAGCTATTTAACGACATTACTGATTCCCATGGAACTTTTCTCAAAAACGAATACGGGGTATGAGTTCTGGTTGTTGTTCCTGTTTATATTCAAATCAGCGGTTGGGGTTGTTATTTTCTATGGTTTTGCCAAAGGAAAGAACTTTAACCATGCCATTTGGAATAGCAGGTATTTCAATTACTGAATATTTTCAAAAGTATTTTAGTTTTGATAGAACACCGCATAGGGGATTCCATTGATATCCAGGTTATCCAAAAACTCAGGTTCGGGCTCCAATTGTATCCGTAGAAGTCCACCATTGCTTTCGTCATCCTTTTTTTGATAACCTACCAACATAACGTTGTTTATATCATCGTAACCTATCATGGTCGTTTTCCCTATGTTAAACTCAAATTCCAATTGGGAAGCCGTTAGAAAGTTTGCATAGTAATATAACAATGCCAGATTATCGGAGAAATCATATATTGCCGGAATTCCAGAAAATTCAGTTTCAGGTCGAATATAAAATAACCTTCCCTCACTATCAAACGAGTTGGATTTAGAACTATAAAACATGGGTTCCTTACCATCTTCGTAGCTAATATATTGTACACCCATGGTAATGCTGTTTAATACCGTATGCAATTCTTGGTACGAAATGATCATATTCTGATCGGTATCCGCGAAAATCCGTTCCACATCATATCCCAATCCAATTTCGTGGATCAACGTTTGGGATCCCATATCGATAACCGATAACGAATTTTCATCGGTTATTTCCAAATCTATGGTCAATACGAATAAACGACCATTGGCATAGTCCATTTGCAGCGGTTTTTTATCCAATTCTATATCAATAAAATTATCTTCCTCAATGGCAAGATCTATGGCCCTGACATAGTATTTACTGATTTTAGCGGTCTCTTCGACCACATAGGACACATATAGGATCCCATCTTTAATGGCAATTGATGTGGTATTAAGGTTACATTCCACCAAATCGCCAAATAGTGCATAGGTACTAGCCGTATCATCCTTGAAATCGTGAATGGTAACTTGTCCGCTACATTCGGTTAATCTGCTATAATACGCAAAGGTTGTCCCTTGCCGGAAAGTTATCTCGGGCAACAAAACACTTTCAAAGGTGCTTTGGGCACCGCTGAGATTCATCGTAGACTCCGTAGCATTGAGCAATTGGACCGATAGTTGATCGTTGTTACTTTGAAGCAATACATAATCTGCGTTGTAAAAGCTCTCTTCTTCTTCTTTGGGAATATCAGTAACTTCTGAAGAACTGCACCCAAAGACCACAAATACCAAAAGAGCATAAAAAATGCCATAGGTTTTCATAATGTAAGATTTAGGCGCCGCGTAAACTATACCGTCACCCCGTACATCTTGTTACGTTGCTCCTTTATAGTCTTATCGGACATATATTCATCAAACGTTAAATACCTGTCAATGTTGCCTGTAGGTGTCAATTCTATGATACGATCTGCCACGGTTTCGGCAAATTCATGGTCATGTGTAGTAAATAGGACAGTTCCTTTAAAATTCTTAAGCGAATTGTTAAATGCGGTAATACTTTCAAGATCCAGGTGATTTGTAGGTTCATCGAGCATGAGCACATTGGCTCGGATCATCATCATTCTGCTCAACATACATCGTACTTTTTCCCCTCCTGAAAGGACTGTACACTTTTTGAGGGCTTCTTCCCCACTAAATAACATTTTACCTAAAAACCCCCTGATATAGACCTCTTCGCGCTCTTCTTCGGTCTTGGCCCATTGGCGCAACCAATCGACCAAATTGATGTCTTGGGTAAAGAAATCTGAATTATCTGCTGGCAGATACGACTGTGTTGTGGTCACACCCCACTGAAATTCTCCCGAATCTGGTTTTTTATTGGCATTCAATATTTCGTAAAAAGCGGTAGTGGCCCTTGAGTCACGGGAAATAATTGCCACCTTATCCCCTTTTGCCAAATTCAAGGTGACCTTATCGAATAATAAATCACCGTCTTCGGAAGTGGCTTTTAATCCCTGAACGTTCAATATTTGATCTCCCGCTTCCCGCTCACGGTCAAAAATCAGGGCCGGATACCTTCTACTGGAAGGTTTTATATCCTCGACCTTTAATTTTGACAGCATTTTCTTTCGAGAGGTGGCCTGTTTACTTTTGGCTACGTTTGCACTAAATCGCATGATAAACTCCTGCAGTTCCTTTGCCTTTTCCTCTGCCTTTTTATTTTGTTGGGCGCGTTGTCGAGCCGCCAATTGGCTACTTTCGTACCAAAATGTATAATTCCCTGAATACAGGTTCATTTTCCCGAAATCAATATCCGCAATATGCGTACATACGGCATCAAGGAAGTGACGGTCATGGGAAACCACTATCACTGTATTTTCATAATCCGCCAAAAAGTTTTCGAGCCATCCTATCGTTTCATAATCCAAATCGTTCGTTGGCTCATCCATTATCAATACATCAGGGTTTCCAAAAAGGGCTTGGGCCAAAAGCACCCTGACCTTCAATTTAGAATCCATTTCGGCCATTAGGGTATAATGTAATTCTTCATGGATACCCAAATTAGACAATAAGGCCGCCGCATCACTATCGGCGTTCCATCCGTTCATTTCTTCGAATTGAACCTGTAGTTCCCCTATTTTATCAGCATTTTCATCCGTATAATCGGCATAAAGGGCATCAATCTCATTCTTAATTTTAAAGAGGGGTTTATTGCCAATGACCACGGTTTCCAAGACCGTGTTTTCATCATAGGCATTGTGATCTTGCTCTAAAATGGACATACGCTTGCCCGGCTCTAAATGAACATGGCCCGAAGTTGGGTCTTTTTGTCCGGATAATATCTTTAAGAAGGTACTTTTACCGGCCCCATTGGCGCCAATGACCCCATAACAGTTCCCCTGGGTAAACGAAACATTAACTTCATCAAACAACACGCGTTTGCCAAATTGTACAGATAAATTTGAAACCGATAACATATTCCTCTTTTTTAAAATCCGTGCAAAAATAGTCAAATTTATACGCCTAGACCAATAATCTTCGCCCTTAAATACTGAGAATATCTTAACTAAACCGTATGTTTTTTTAACTCGCAATTAACAGGGTGCCATATATGGGTTCATTAATTTTGTGGACATAGTA
Source organism: Maribacter arenosus (assembly GCF_014610845.1). Lineage (GTDB taxonomy): Bacteria > Bacteroidota > Bacteroidia > Flavobacteriales > Flavobacteriaceae > Maribacter_A > Maribacter_A arenosus. Next base: position 718,475 of record NZ_JABTCG010000001.1, read on the forward strand.
CATATTCATCTATGAATAAAAGTTTACTTTATCTGTTTCTATTTCTTTTAGCAGGTTGTAGCGAAAGCAAGAAAAATTCCCCCAATGTTTTTTTCGGCGGTGAAATCGTAAACCCAACCAGCAAACATGTAGTTCTTTATAAGGGCGATGTTGTAATTGATTCTTCCGCATTGGATGCGAACAATAGGTTTTCCTTTAAACTGGATTCAATCGAAGATGGACTCTACCATTTTAAACATGCTCCCGAATTACAATATGTATACCTTGATAAAGGGGACAGCCTTATGCTGCGTTTAAATACGGTAGATTTTGATGAATCTCTTGTTTTTTCGGGGACTGGTGAGGAGATAAACAATTTCATGTTGGAGATTTTTTTGGCTAATGAGGGAGAAGAATATCTTATCGATCAGTACTATCTATTAGATGCAGAAGACTTCAGTAGAAAAGTCGATTCATTACAACAAATGAAGTTGGATCTATTAAACGATCTTAATCTTGAGTTTCCCTTGACGAAAAAGGAAATGGAAATCGCTACGGCGGACGTCGTATATAATTATGCAAAATTCAAGGAACGTTACCCCTTTAAACATAAAAGATTATCCAAGGAAAAAACAGTTCCAAAGTTAACCAAGGAGTATTATGCCTACAGAAAAGACCTGACCTATAATAACAAGGACTTAACCTATCTAAGGCCCTATTATGAATTTATGGTCAACCACTTTGGTAATTTATCATACATGTCCTGTACCCATGGTTGTGACATTAAGGATAACATGGCAAAAAACCATCTTCATTTCAATAAACACAAATTGAAACTAATCGATAGCTTGGTGATAGAAAAGGAATTAAAGGATAACCTTTTTAGGAATGTAGCCGTTGATTACCTATTGAAGGTACACGATACTGAAGAAAATATTAATATTTTCATGGAAGTTTTCCACGCCTTATCAGGTAATAACAAACATATTGCTGAAATCGACGATCTTTACGAAGGCATTAAAAACATTCAACCCAATAAAAGAATCCCTGAAATCAAGGTTACCAACTTTAATGGGGATAAGGTTTCCCTGCCCAGTATCTCAAAAGATAGGAAAACCGTCTTCTACTTTTGGTCTGCGGCCAATAAAAAACATCTGAACGATATTTCGAAACGTATTAGATATTTAACCCAACAAGAACCTTCGTATACGTATGTCGGTATTAATGTAGAGACCAATTTGGATGAATGGAAATCACTCTTACCCATGGAAGGTCTAGATGCTGAAAACCAATATCGCGCCGATAACTTTGAAGAACTGACAAAGGCATTGATCGTTTACCCAATGAACAAATGTATTATCGCTGAGAATGAATTGATCGTAGATGCATTCGGGGATATTTATCGTTCCTTCAAATAAAGAACCCGAAAACCAATGGCCTTCGGGTCTATTTATTTAGTGCTGGGATTAAAGTTACTGTCAGTTACCCTTCTTATAATCCGCCAGGAATTTTTCTAACCCAATATCGGTCAACGGATGTTTTAAAAGACCTTCAATAGAAGAAAGAGGTCCTGTCATTACATCGGCCCCTAATTTGGCACAATCGATTACATGCATCGTATGCCTCACAGATGCGGCTAATATTTGCGTTTCAAACGCATAATTGTCATATATATGACGTATTTCGGCAATTAAATTAAGTCCATCGGTAGAAATATCATCCAATCGCCCAATAAAAGGGGATACATAGGTGGCCCCAGCTTTTGCAGCCAATAAAGCCTGCCCTACTGAAAAGACCAGCGTACAATTTGTACGTATACCTTTATCCGAAAAATATTTTAATGCTTTTACCCCATCTTTGATCATGGGCACCTTTACCACAATTTGCTCGTGCAAATCCGCCAATTCCTCTCCTTCTTTGATCATGCCCTTAAAATCTGTGGCTATAACTTCAGCAGAAACATCCCCATCTACAATGTTGCAGATATCAACATAATGTTTTAAGATATTATTGCGTCCCGTAATGCCCTCTTTGGCCATTAATGATGGATTGGTTGTTACTCCATCTAACACCCCTAGTTCCTGGGCTTCCTTAATTTGATTTAAATTGGCTGTATCGATAAAAAACTTCATGTAATTGGAATTTGATTAATAATAGGACTTGCTACTTTTGAACCCACCAAATTTACAATTTATAATGGTTTAATAGCAGTTTCTCATATGCTTTATCCGATAAAAGCCTCTTCAGGAAAATGGAGAACTTTTGCATAAATGATCCTACTTTATAATGCACCTTTGGATTTTTGGCCATTATGATACCATAGACCTTAAGGGCAACCTGTACGGGGTCATTCCCGCCAGAAACATCCTCATTGATTAACTTCAAAGTGCCGCCATAGGCCTCTTTATAAGGTGAATCGTCTAAAATCGGGGCATGATATCTACCATTGGCGATATTCGTGGCAAAATCACCTGGAGCCAAATTGGTCATTTGGATACCGAAATCCTTGGTCTCCATTCGAAGTGCTTCTGTCGTTATTTCCAAAGCACTTTTTGTTGCTGAGTAAATACCCCGATAAGGCAAACCCATGTACCCGGCAATCGAGGTAATATTAATAACGAGTCCGCTCCTTTGTTTGCGCATTTGGGGTAAAACAGCCTTGATCATATGTAAGGGCCCATGAAAATTCGTCTCAAAGGCTTTTAGGATCTCCTCGTGTGGGGTTTCCTCGATCGGTCCTGTGATACCTACCCCGGCATTATTGATCAATACATCCAATCGGCCTTCCTTGTCCAAGAGCATGGAAACGGCTTTATTAATTGTAGTGGTATTCCTAACGTCCAATTCCAAAAGATCAAAATCATTGAAATCAGGATATTTGGTAAGATTTCTGGTGGTTCCATAAACCTTAAAACCCTTTGTCTTTAGAAAATTACCGATCGACTTTCCTATCCCGGATGAGCCCCCGGTTATAAGCACTATTTTTTGCTCCATAATAGTTGCAAATTAACGAATAAAAAAAGGTCCTATAAAAAGCCAATTCCAAATCATTGAATTGTTGAAAACCTTTAAAAAATGAATTACGGTATTTGAGTTCCTGGAAGATTTGAAGAATAAAAAAACGGCAAGCTACCTACATCGCACCGCTACGACCGTATACCCTTGCTGCGTTCCCACCCTGGGGGATTCTACAGGAGCTGGTCGTGTAGGACTTGCCGCGTGCAAATATACAATCTTTTACACCAAAAAATAAACCAATCAATCATCATTTATACCTCTTAATAATGAAGTCATTGTCTACCAATGATTTAAAGCTACCTAATTAAAGATCTGTAACATCTGAATAAGAAAGATGCTGCGATTATAGCCAATACATTCTCCTTATAGATACAGAATTATTGAGATTGGAAAAAGAACAGGGGTTAATCTAGAAAAACCCTGACGATCAAATCAGGGTTTTTACGGTTCATGCGATTCGTTTTTTAATTGATGTCCTCCCCATTCTCAATTTTTACAAGGTACCCTGCAATAGCATCCTTATTGGGTTGGTCAGGAGCCCTAGTGGCAGCTATTTTTAAATGTTTTAGCGCAGTCTTGTAATTTCCTAAAGCCGAATACCCTCTGGCCAATCCAAAATCTACAGGCCATTGTCCTTTGTTCTTCTTTGCATTCAGCTTAAAGACCTCCATGGCCTTCTGCTTTTGCCCTTGACCTATTAGTTGTCGACCATAGCCATGAATTTCAAAAACCGTTGCATAATCCAAAGCTTCATCCATTACGGCGGCCGCCTCAGTGGTTTTACCTTGCTTAGTGAGGATCTGTGACTTGATACTGAGGTTATTAAAATTTTTCTGACTAAAGAATTGTCCAGCTATAGTGGCCTCTATCCAACCTAAGGCTTCATTCAAATCACCTCCATTGTTCAAGGAGAAATTTGCAGCTTGTTCCCAGGTTTGTCTATTAAAACCTGGCTCATTTTCCAACTTCTGGCGTATGTCCGAAAGCACTATATCTGCAACATCTACTTCAACCTTAAAAGGAATCTTCTTTTTTCCCCAGCTTAGGGTTACAAGTGCCGAATTGGCCGTTACCTCATCAAAAGCATAGGTTAATTGTTCGGTATGTGCTGTATCCGCCATATTCACATCAACTCGTAAGGCATCGTCTGAAGGGTTATAGAAGTAGCTTCCCCAAGCTGTATGGTTTTTTGAAAAAATAATTGTAGCCTTATCATTTTCATGAATGACCATATGAAGTCCATACTTGCCAGCTGGCAATGTCTTCCCCTCAATTTTTACATCATCCTTAAATTTTATGACTGTATTTTCGTTTGCACCTGCCCGCCATGGGGATTCTTTGGCAGTTCCGAATCCTAGATTGTTCATTCCATACGGAACTAGCTTCCCCCAAATTTCCCTTCCATTTACACTAGGTCTTGAGTATTCTATTGAAATATCGGTAATGCCCACGCGTTGGGTTATTTTCGCCATTTGACTTCCCCTCGGAAGATTCAATTGTGCCGATGTACTGATAAAACAGAACATTAGAATCAAGGTCATTGCGATTGGATTTGTTGTGTACTTTTTTTTCATTGGATTGTTATTTAGATTCTTGCAGAACAAGGTATTAATTGTTGAATTGGAATTAACTTACCATTATGTTAAAGTAGTCAAGGCTAATGTTAAACTATAATATCAGTTTGAACATCGTAATTTCATCGCTAATAATTTCCCTAAAAAGGCTAGTTTTAATAGTTTTGCACGCTTAGAAGAAATAGCATTATATGAGTTCAAAAAAGACACTATTTGACAAAGTTTGGGATTCCCATGTGGTCCATCATATTGATAATGGCCCGGATGTTCTCTTTATCGACCGGCATATGGTCCATGAAGTTACCAGTCCAGTAGCCTTCTTAGGTTTAAAAAATCGAGGGATAAAGGTTTTACATCCCGAGAAGACCTTTGCTACGGCCGACCATAATACGCCCACCATTAATCAGCATTTACCCGTTGAAGACCCGCTTTCTGCCAATCAGTTGAAGGCCTTGGAGCAAAACGCTGAGACTTATGGCATATCGTACTGGGGATTGGGCCATGAAAAAAATGGAATTGTTCATGTGGTAGGTCCAGAGTACGGGATTACCCAACCTGGGGCGACCATTGTATGTGGTGATTCACATACCTCTACCCATGGTGCCTTTGGGGCCATTGCGTTTGGTATTGGAACTTCTGAAGTAGAAATGGTTCTGGCTACCCAATGTATTATGCAGGCCAAACCTAAGAGTATGCGTATCAATGTTGAGGGATCGCTAAACAAAGGGGTAACGCCCAAGGATGTTGCCTTGTATATTATATCCCAACTGACCACTTCAGGTGCCACAGGCTATTTTGTGGAATATGCCGGACAGGCTTTTCGTGATATGACGATGGAAGGTCGAATGACCGTATGTAACCTTAGTATTGAAATGGGGGCCCGTGGCGGTATGATTGCTCCTGATGAAAAGACCTTTGCCTATGTTCAAGGGCGGGAATTCTCCCCAAAAGGTGAGGCTTTAAACAAGGCCATGACCTATTGGGAAACCTTGTTTACCGATGAGGGCGCCCAGTTCGACAAAGAAATTACTTTTGATGCATCGAACATCGAACCCATGATTACCTACGGTACGAATCCGGGAATGGGTATCGGAATTTCCAAATCGATTCCAACAGCTGATGTCGTTGAAGGCGGTGCAGCAACCTACCAAAAATCGCTTAAGTATATGGATTTCCATGAAGGTGAGAATATGATTGGAAAACCCATAGATTTTGTTTTTCTTGGAAGTTGTACCAATGGTAGGATTGAAGATTTTAGGGCATTTACGGCTATCGTAAAAGGAAGGAAAAAAGCGGATAATGTAACGGCTTGGTTGGTACCAGGATCTCATAAAGTAGAGTCCGCGATAAAGGAAGAAGGTTTGCTCGACATATTGGAGGAAGCCGGATTTACCTTGCGCGAACCTGGTTGTTCTGCCTGTTTGGCTATGAACGATGATAAGATTCCTGCAGGAAAATATGCGGTAAGTACATCGAACCGGAATTTTGAAGGTCGCCAAGGACCAGGTTCCAGAACCTTGTTGGCGAGTCCGTTAGTAGCCGCAGCAGCAGCTGTCACCGGAAAAGTGACCGATCCTAGAGATCTCATGGAGATGGAAATGGCTTAGTGCAAAACGCAATACTTTTAACTTCAAACTTTTAACTTTAAACATGGCATACGATAAATTCAACATACTAACCTCTTCTGCGGTACCACTGCCTATCGAGAATGTGGATACCGATCAAATTATCCCGGCGCGTTTCTTAAAGGCAACGGAGCGTAAAGGTTTCGGTGACAATCTATTTAGGGATTGGCGTTATAATTCCGATAATTCACCTAAACAGGATTTTGTTTTGAACAATCCTATTTATGGCGGAAAAATCTTGGTCGGTGGAAAAAATTTTGGCTCCGGTTCCTCAAGGGAACATGCGGCATGGGCCGTCTATGACTATGGCTTTCGTTGTGTGGTCTCCAGTTTCTTTGCGGATATATTTAGAAACAATTGTTTAAATATAGGGGTTTTACCCGTTCAGGTGAGTCCTGAATTTCTTCATAAGATCTTTACAGCTATCGAAGTAGATCCCAAAACCCAATTAAAAATCGATCTTCCTGAGCAGTCTGTCACCATTCTTGCTACAGGGGAAAAGGAAAGCTTCGAGATTAATGACTATAAGAAAGCGAACATGACCAACGGTTTCGATGATATTGATTACTTACTCAACATTAAGGATAAGATCAGCGAATACGCTCAAGATACACCCCTGTAAGCGCAATATTAATCATAAAGTTCCCTATAAATGAATAAGCGACGGATTGAAATAATGGACACCACCCTGCGTGATGGGGAACAAACCTCGGGAGTGTCCTTTTCGGTATCCGAAAAACTTACCTTGGCCAAATTACTTCTGGACGAGCTTAAGGTAGATCGTATTGAAATTGCATCAGCCAGGGTTTCTGAAGGGGAATTAAAGGCGGTTCAGGAAATTACACATTGGGCTGCCGAAAAAGACTATTTAGATAGGGTTGAGATATTGACCTTTGTCGATGGGGGCGTTTCGTTGCAATGGATGGAGAAAGCCGGTGCAAAAGTGCAGAACCTGTTGACCAAAGGTTCTTTGAACCATCTTACCCATCAACTTAAGAAAACACCGGAACAACATTTTGAGGATATTTCCAAAACGTTGCAGCAAGCCAGCAAACAAGGGATCAAAACCAATGTCTATCTAGAGGATTGGAGTAACGGGATGCGAAATTCAAAGGGCTATGTTTTTCAATACCTTGATTTTTTGACGAAACAACCTGTTGAACGCATACTTTTGCCCGATACGCTTGGGGTATTGACACATAATGAGACTTTCGAATTTCTATCCCAGATTATCAAAAGATATCCTGATATACATTTCGATTTTCATGGACACAATGATTATGACCTAGGTGTGGCCAATGTCATGGAAGCTATAAAAGCTGGTTGCCATGGCATTCATCTTACCGTAAACGGTATGGGTGAACGCGCAGGTAATGCACCCATGGCTAGTGTGGTCGCAGTTATCAATGATTTTCTTCCTGAAGTTGAAATAGCTGTCAACGAATCCTCTTTGTACAAGGTCAGTAAATTGGTTTCTGCCTTTACGGGTTTTGGAATACCCGCCAATAAACCCATTGTGGGCGATAATGTATTTACCCAAACTGCGGGGATCCATGCGGATGGCGATAGTAAAAAAGATCTTTATTTTAATGATCTCTTGCCCGAAAGGTTTGGACGTAAGCGTAAATATGCCTTGGGAAAAACTTCTGGGAAAGCCAATATCCAAAAGAATTTACAGGAGTTGGGCCTTACCTTGAATAATGAGGAACTCAAAAAAGTTACCCAACGCATCATTGAACTTGGCGATAAAAAGGAACGTGTAACGAAGGAAGACCTACCTTTTATCATTTCCGATGTATTGAACAGTGGTGGGTATCAGCAAAAGGTGTTTGTTAAATCCTACGTCCTAACCCACTCTAAAGGCCTAAAACCCTCAACGACAGTGGCATTGGAAATCAATGGCGAGCTGCATGAAGCCCATGCCCAAGGAGACGGACAATACGATGCCTTTATGAATGCTTTGCGCAAGATTTATAAATCAAAGAAACGGGAATTCCCTAAACTTACGGATTATGCGGTACGTATTCCTCCCGGAAGTAATTCTGATGCCCTTTGTGAAACGATTATCTCTTGGGATAATAACGGAAAGGAATTTATTACCCGTGGATTGGATTCCGATCAAACCGTTTCGGCCATAAAAGCCACTGAAAAAATGTTGAATATTATTTAAAGCGCTATTCGCTTAACGCCATACGCTATACGCTTTCAATTTTGGTAAAAAATAGATGAGGGATTATAAAAAATATAAAGTTTGGGAATTAGGTCATGAAGTTACTTGAGAAGTTTATCGCTTAACAAAAACTTTTCCAAAGGATGAAAACTTTGGTATTACCAGTCAAATGAGAAGAGCTGCATATTCGATTCCTTCAAATATTTCTGAAGGTTGCGGAAGAGAATCTGATGCGGAATTTAAACGCTTTCTCACTATAGCCAGAGGATCTACCAGTGAACTTGAATATTTTACTATTCTTGCTAAAGATTTAGAATATATAAAAGAGGAAATTTTTTCTGAGCTAAATGATAAAGTGGACAGAATCAGAAGAAGTATAACTAATTTAATAAACAAAATTTAACTAATAACAAACGACAACATTTTGCGCATAGCGTAAAGCGTTCAGCGTAAAGCCCAAAAAAGAATGAAATTAAACATAGCCCTTTTAGCAGGAGACGGTATAGGACCAGAGGTCATCGATCAGGCGGTAAAAGTATCCAATGCCATTGCCAAGAAATTCAACCATGAAATCAACTGGAAACCCGCTTTGACGGGAGCTGCGGCCATTGATGCCGTTGGGGAACCCTATCCGGATGAAACCCATGAAATCTGTGCAAATGCCGATGCGGTATTGTTCGGTGCCATTGGTCACCCAAGGTTCGACAACGATCCCTCTGCCAAAGTAAGGCCAGAGCAAGGATTATTGAAAATGCGACAAAAACTAGGGCTGTTCGCCAATGTGCGGCCGACCTTTACCTTTCCTTCCTTAATAGACAAATCACCGCTAAAAAGGGAACGAATCGAAGGAACCGACTTGATCATACTCCGCGAATTGACAGGGGGTATTTACTTTGGGGAACGGGGTAGAAAAGATGGGGGCGATACGGCTTTTGATACCATGACCTACCAACGGTTCGAAATACAACGTTTGGCCAAAAAAGGGTTTGAAATGGCCATGAAACGTTCTAAAAAATTATGTTGTGTGGACAAGGCCAATGTGCTTGAATCTTCCCGACTATGGCGTGAAACCGTACAGGCGATGGAAAAAGACTATCCCGAAGTGGAGGTTTCCTATGAGTTTGTAGATGCTGTCGCCATGCGTTTGGTGCAATGGCCCAAAGCCTATGATGTAATGATCACCGCCAACTTGTTTGGGGATATATTAACCGATGAGGCTTCTGTGATTTCGGGCTCTATGGGCTTAATGCCCTCTTCCTCAGTCGGGAGCAAGGTGTCGTTGTACGAACCCATCCATGGGTCGTACCCACAAGCGGCGGGCAAGGATATTGCGAATCCGTTGGCCACCGTATTATCCGCAGCCATGCTTTTTGAAGATATGGATCTGACCGAGGAGGCCCAAGCCATTCGCGATGTGGTCAATAAATCCTTGGCCGAAGGCGTAGTGACCGAAGACCTTGCAGATGGTGCTAAAGCCTATAAGACCAGTGAAGTTGGGGATTGGTTGGCCGCTAATATTTAATATAATTGTCATTCCTGCGAAGTAGGGAAACCCATAAACCAAACCCAATGATTACTCATTGGGTTTGGTTTGTTTATTATATCAGTAAATATCTTATCATACTTAATTAGGAAAAGTAATCGTTTCGTTAATTACGATTTCATCATTCAAGGTAATGCTCAAACTTAATGTAGTGGCACTTGATTGTTCAATGCTAATGACATAATGTTCATTTGCACTAACACCTGTGTAAGTTGAAGTTACATTAATTGGAGCCCCTGCGGCACTAGTAGCCGTTATATCAATGGTCATATCGCCAATAGTTGTGCTAAAACTGCCTAGAAAGAGGTTGTCGCGTTCTACCAAATCAAAATAACCAATTCTCCCATCATCAATTATATTCCATGTTAGATTGTTGGAAATTCCATTATAATAATTGAAAACACCAGCATTTACTGAAATGTCAGGATAACTGGTTTTAACAGCATCCGATAGGTTTATAGTTGTTGCAACATCAAATAGTTTTAAAGAAAAAGCTAAAACGGTATTTTCTCCAGAAGTAACAGTGAACCCCAAAGAGTTTGTTCCATGAATAGGATTGTCAAACCTGGCACTCGTACTTACCCAATTAGACATAAAAAATCTGTAATCCCCAGGGGCCAATTCTATAAATTCAGGTAAATCACGATAGTTCGAACTTAAAACCTGATTACCTTCAGTGTCTTGTATCAAAACAGCCATGTAATCCAGAACTTCATCTAGTGTTGGCGCCTTTCCTGTATTGACGATTATGACGTCTTTAATAACCGGTTTCAACGATATTGAGCCTAGTTCCAAGGCCACTTCAATTGGTACTTCAGCCTCATCCTCATAAAGGTGCGACAAATCTTCATTACCCTTGCTACATGCCAGTATAAATAGGCTAAGGGCTAAAAGCGATACTGCATTTTTGAGTTTTGTTTTCATAATCAAAAGGTTTGTTTGTTTTACTTTGTTTATGAATTAATGCCAGCATAAACAAAAGGTTAACAAACCTTTTGATAGGAATGCGATAAAATTAGAATTGAGGTGAATTTCCTTCTACCAAATCCTAAGATTGTTTGGTTCTAAATTGAAAATCCCTGAACTTGGCTATAGGTCGATATACATCTTTTGTACGATAGCATATACATCCGGAATAACAGTTTGTGCAAGACGGGAATTCCCATTTAACAGGATACAAATACCTAGATCAGCTTCTGGGAAAAGTGCGATCTCGTTTCTGTAATTATTGACACTTCCGCCATGATGGTACATGGTTTTTGTCTCTCTTGAATCGACCTCTTGAAATTTATGTATGCGCCAACCAAAGCCATAATGCGATTGTATGTGGCCCGGCCAACGTTGGTAGTATTTGTTGTTGTAACCGATTTCAACAAAAGGGTTGAAAGCTTTTTGAAAGGTACCCGGTGATAATACCTCAGGGTTGTGACCCAATAAGAATCGCATCCACTTGGCCATGTCCAACGAACTGGCATTGATACCTCCGGCCACTACGGCATTGTAATAGTGATCCGTTAAGGGTAGGCTTTTCCATCCATTTTTTCTTCTAGCATGGGGCATCGCCACATTCTTTGCTTCTGTTAAGGTATGGTGTTCCATTGAAATGGTAGACATACCCAAAGGTTTAAAAAACCTATTGTTAAGCAAATCCTTGATGTCTTTGCCAGTAACGGTATACATCACTTCTTGGCTCAAAGAAAACATGGCATTTTGGTAGCTGTACATTGCTCCCGGTTCACTGATGGGGGTAACTTCATGAAATCGCTGCGCAATGGTGGCTACCGGTAACCCGGCCTCTACCAAATTAGTAAAACTGTGGTATGGGGTACCCGAACTGTGCGATAAAATATGGGAGAGTTTTACTTTTTGGGTATTTAGACTATCACCGAACCTAAACCCCGGAATGTAATCGACAACTTTATCGTTCCAATCCAATAATCCATCAGCTTGTAAACTGGCAGCCAATACGCCTGCAAATCCCTTTGAAAGCGATCCCAATCGAAATATGGTCTTTCCATCAATTTTGGCTTTACCATCAATGCTGCGTTTTCCAAATCCTTCAAAAATCAGAATGGAATCGCCTTGTACGATGCTCACGCCCGCCCCTACGATATCCCCTGAAGCAATGGCACTGTCGAAATACTTTTTTAAGGCCGTGGTCAATTCTTTCTTTCGCAATCGATATCGACGAACAGCTTCATCATCGACTATGTCTCTATCCGATTCACTAATCGTATGGGGCTCCGTTGAATGAACCGCATCGCTTGCCCAGCCCTTTATGATTAGGAATAGAAGTGCAATTGCTAGGAATATAGATCCTGCGAAAATTTTAAATCGCCTCACAAATAGTGTTTGATCAGATTTGGTTGTGCCCCCCATTACTGAACGACACTTATATTACAACTAGCAAATACCACGGTTTATTGTTACAAACCTAAAAACGCCCTGGATTTTTAACACTGAGCGTTCTTAGAATCAAAAAGTCAATAAAGACAGTTCTTATAAAATATAATCCGTACTTACGAAATTAGATAGCTTGGCTTCCAATAATTTTTCAATAATCTCGGTATTAAGTCCATTGTCCTTAAAAGCCACAAAGGTTCTGATCGAAAACGAACGTAAGGCATCATGTACACTTAAGGTCGATTGGGCAGAATCCTTTCTGCCTGTAAACGGATAGACATCCGGTCCTCGTTGGCACGAACTGTTCAAGTTGACACGACAGACCAAATTCACTAAGGTATCGATCAATGGGGCCACCGCATACACGTCCTTACCGAACAAACTCACTTGCTGCCCATAGTTACTTTCCGCCATATCATTCAACGGTTCCTCTATATCGCTAAAAGGTACGATAGGGATCACAGGTCCGAATTGTTCTTCCTGGTACACCCGCATATCTTTGGTCACCGGATATAAAACGGCAGGCCATATATAATTGTCAAAGCGTTTTCCGCCTTTTTTATTCAAAATTTTGGCTCCCTTAGTTAAGGCATCATCTATCAATTCCTGGATATAATCCGACTTATTGGGTTCTGGTAATGGGGTCAGCTTAACCCCATCATCCCAGGGATTTCCAAATTTCAAGGCATCTACCCGCTCCGCAAATTGGCTATTGAAGCCATCCACAATGTTCTCATGGGCATAGACCACCTTAAGGGCGGTACAACGTTGCCCGTTAAAGGACAAGGTGCCTGCCAAACATTCCTCAACGGTCAAGGAAAGATCTGCGTCCGGTAATATTATAGCAGGGTTTTTAGCCTCAAGGCCTAATACCAGTCGCAATCGATTACTCTTAGGGTGTTGGTTCATTAGGGCATTGGCCGATTTGCTATTTCCTATCAAAGCCAAAACATCTACCTTTCCAGTTTTCATAATGGGGGCAGCCACTGCCCTACCCCTACCAAACAAGATATTCACGACTCCTTTCGGGAAACTGCTCTTAAATGCCTCGATCAACGGGGTAATCAATAACACCCCATGCTTTGCAGGCTTGAAAATCGTAGTATTCCCCATGATAATGGCAGGAATCAACAAGGCAAAAGTCTCATTCAATGGATAATTGTAGGGACCGAGGCACAATACCACCCCTAATGGCCCCCTTTTAATGTGGGCATAAACACCATCGTGTTTTTGAAATTTGGCCGCATCACGGTCCATTTGTTTATAATCCTCGATGGTATCATAGATATATTCCACGGTACGATCGAATTCCTTTTGGGAATCAGGTAAGGATTTACCAATCTCCCACATTAACAATTTAACGATTTCCTCACGCTTGGTTTTCATCTTCTCCACAAATACCTCCATGCAGCCAATACGGTCTTTGACCAACATGGTAGGCCAAGCCCCTTGACCCCTATTATAAGCCCCTGTTGCCGCATCCAAGGCTTCTAAAGCTTCCTTTTCCCCCATATCGGGAATGCTCCCCAAAAGGGTAGGTTTATACGTATCTGTACTTGAAATGGTTGAATATACCTTAGAAGTACTCCCTTTCCATTCCTTTAATTCCCCATTGACGAGATAGGTAGTCTGATTTAAGGTTTCTGTAATACGATATGTTGTTGGTATAGCCATAATGCGCTTTAAAAATTTAAATTCTTGTTCAATTACAAAATTAGATGATCTTGATAGATATACCGAGAAAGAAAAACGAAAGAAAACCCAAAGTTGGTTAATATAAGAAATTGGGCCATAAATGTGACGCTTCTAAACAAGATATTGGAATAGATCAGGCTTATCATTCAAGTACTCCCCATAAAAGTTTTTCGCCTTCATACGTTGTATTAATGGCTGTAAATCGTCAGGGCTTTTCAACTCTATTCCCACGATGGCCGGGGCATTCTCCTTACTCGACTTTTTGGAATATTCAAAATGGGTAATATCATCCTCTGGCCCCAAAATATCGGCTACAAACTGCTTCAACGCACCGGGGCGTTGGGGAAAACGAACAATAAAATAATGTTTTAATTTACCATATAACAGGGCTCTCTCCTTTATTTCGGCAGTACGGGTAATGTCATTATTGCTTCCACTTAAGATGCAGACCACATTTTTACCCTTTATGGTCGCTGCATAAGCATCCAATGCCGAAATGGTCAAAGCGCCTGCAGGTTCTACCACTATGGCATCCCGATTGTAAAGATCCAAAATGGTCTGGCATACCTTACCTTCGGGAACGGTACAAATTTCATGTAAATATTTCTGACAGATCGGAAAGGTTAAATCCCCTACGCGTTGAACAGCTGCACCATCGATAAACTTATCGATAGTCTCCAATCGCGTATTCTCCCCTTTTTCGATGGAAGTTTTCATTGAAGGGGCCCCTTCGGGCTCAACCCCAATTATTTTTGTTTTTGGGGATAACCTACTAAAAACGGCACATAACCCCGAGGCAAGTCCACCACCCCCAATGGCAACGAACACATAATCTATAGGCGCATTGAATTGTTCCAAAAGTTCCAATCCTATAGTCGCTTGGCCTTCGATGACCTTTTCATCATCGAACGCATGCACGAATGTTTTAGTCTGTTCCTCACAATACTGCAATGCTGCTTTTGAGGAATCATCGTAAGTATCCCCTTCCAGCACTATGGTGACCGAATCGCCCCCGAACATTTTTGTCTGCTCTATCTTTTGCTTTGAGGTTACCGAGGGCATATAAATGGTCCCCTTGATACCCAAATGATGGCAAGCGAATGCCACCCCTTGGGCATGGTTACCGGCACTGGCACATACAACCCCTCGGGAACGTTCTTCCTGGGTAAGGAAACTTATTTTATTGAAGGCCCCACGAATTTTGTACGACCGTACCCGATGCAGGTCTTCCCTTTTTAAAAGGATAGTTGCCCCATACTGTTTTGAAAGTCGAATGCTCTCATCCAATGGGGTTACCCGTGCCACCTTACGTATAATTGCCTCAGCGGCCTTTATATCCTCTAATTTTGGAAAATAGGTCATACTCAAAGATAAAAAGACCTACCAGGTATAGAAATCCTGACAGGTCTAAATACGTTTCATTTCTTTATGCTACTGAATTATACGATAGGTTTCATTGCGGTCATTGATGCCCGTAAACGCGCCCCGACAATCTCAACCGGATGCTCCCTTAGTGCTTTGTTTACCGTAATGAGCTTGGCATTGTCAACCCCGTTATCCTTGCCCTCGCCAAAATGCTTACCGATGACATCGGTATCGATCCCTTTCATAAAATCGGCCAATAAAGGCTTACAGGCATGATCGAAAAGGTAACAACCATATTCAGCGGTATCTGATATAACACGGTTCATTTCAAAAAGTTTTTTACGTGCAATGGTATTGGCAATCAATGGGGTTTCATGCAAGGACTCATAGTAGGCAGATTCACCTATAATCCCGGATTCGGTCATGGATTCATAGGCCAACTCTACCCCAGCACGTACCATGGCAACCATTAAAACGCCATTATCATAGAATTCCTGTTCACTAATTTTCATAGCGCCAGCGGGCGTCTTTTCAAAAGCGGTTTCCCCAGTTTCGGCCCTCCAAGTCAGAAGATTTTTATCATCATTGGCCCAATCTTCCATCATGGTCTTGGAGAAATGACCACTCATAATATCGTCCATATGCTTATGAAATAAGGGGCGCATAATATTCTTTAATTCTTCGGACAGTTCAAAAGCCTTGATCTTGGCCGGGTTCGATAAACGATCCATCATATTGGTAATTCCCCCATATTTCAATCCCTCGGTAACAGTTTCCCAACCATACTGTATCAATTTGGAGGCATAACCTGGATCCATGCCTTTTTCGATCATTTTATCAAAACAGAGGATGGAACCTGTTTGTAATAGACCACAAAGAATGGTCTGTTCGCCCATCAAGTCTGATTTAACCTCGGCAACAAAGGATGATTCCAAAACTCCCGCTTTATGACCTCCTGTACCGGCGGCATAGGCTTTCGCCTGCTCTAAACCTTTCCCTTGGGGGTCGTTGTCCGGGTGCACCGCAATCAATGTAGGTACCCCGAAACCTCTTTTATACTCTTCACGGACCTCAGAACCAGGACTCTTCGGAGCTACCATAATCACGGTTAGGTCCTTTCGGATCTGCATTCCTTCCTCCACGATATTGAAACCATGGGAATAAGATAATGTCGCTCCTTTTTTCATCAAGGGCATTACGGCACTGACGACATGGGTATGTTGTTTGTCCGGAGTAAGATTTATGACTAAATCTGCAGAGGGCACCAATTCTTCGTACGTTCCAACTGTAAATCCGTTTTCAGTGGCATTTATAAAGGATTGTCTTTTTTCCTTGATCGCAGCTTCGCGAAGGGTATAGGAAATATCAAGACCGGAATCCCTCATATTCAAGCCTTGGTTCAGACCTTGTGCCCCACAACCTACAATTACTATCTTTTTACCTTTTAAAGCCGTTACACCATCGGAAAACTCACTGGAATCCATAAATCGACATTTTCCCAATTGTGTCAATTGATCCCGTAATGATAGTGTATTGAAATAATTTGTCATTTTTAATTCTGGTTTTTACCCCCAATTGCCCTAGGGATTGATTATTTATCTAATTGAAAATTGTTTAACATGGTACTTATCGGCATTTCAACTTTTGACACCGCCAAACGTCCGGAACGCACAAATTGCATTATGCCATAGGGTTCGAGGGCATCGTGCATCTCATCGATTTCATGCCTACGTCCGGTTTTGGCCAAAACGAAAAAGTCACGGGAAACGGTCACGATCTGTGAATTGCTTTCCTTGATGATATTCTGAATTTGTCGCTCATCAAAAAGTAAATGCGATGCTATTTTAAAAAGCGCCGATTCCTGATAGATGATTTCGTCATCATCATGATAGAAGGCTTTTATCACCTCAACCTGTTTTTCGATCTGTTGCACTATTTTTCGTGTCCAATCCTCAGTTGTATTGACCACGATAGTGAATTTGGAAACATGCTCAATTTCTGATTTTGAGACATTTAAGCTCTCTATGTTAATGTGTCTTTTTAGAAATATCCCTGATATCCTATTCAGTAATCCTACATTATTTTCGGCATAGACCGAAATTGTAAACCATTGTTTTTTCATAAGTCCTCCTCCCTTGTCCATTCAAAATTTGAAAGAACATTTTTGGGCTGATTTAATTAGTAATTCTATTTTCTATCGTTATTTTAACCTAATGTCTGATACGGAAGCCCCTGAGGGAATCATAGGAAATACGTTATCTTCCTTCTCTACTTTCACTTCTAGGAAATAGGCGTCCTTGGAGGCAAGCATTTCAGCTACTGCGCTTTTTAGGTCTTTACGTTCCGTCACCTTTTTGGCCTTTATTTCGTATCCTTCCGCTATCTTGACAAAATTAGGATTGCTCATAACCGTTGAGGCATATCGGCTTTCAAAGAAAAGTTCTTGCCATTGTCGTACCATTCCCAAATGATCGTTATTCAACACCACGATTTTAACCGGGGTTTTGTTTTGGAAGATAGTTCCCAATTCCTGTATTGTCATTTGATAGCCCCCATCACCGATAATGGCTATAACTTCCCTATCCATTGCGCCCATTTTGGCACCAATGGCGGCTGGTAGGGCAAATCCCATGGTTCCCAAGCCTCCTGAAGTAATATTACTCTTGGATTGTTTGAATTTAGAATACCTACAGGCAATCATCTGATGCTGACCTACATCGCTTACGATAACCGCTTTATGTTGTGAAACATTATTAATCTCATTAATGACCTCGGCCATGGTAAGTCCTTCCTTCGTGGGATGCAGCTCTTCTTTTATTACTGCCTCGAACTCGATTTTATATTTTTCCTTGAATTCATTATGCCATGCTTCGTGGTTGTTTTCCTTAATCTTAGGCAATAACATATTTAATGTATCCTTTGAATTACCCAAAACAGCAACATCAGCTTTCACATTTTTATTGACTTCGGCAGGATCTATTTCAAAATGAATTACTTTGGCCTGCTTGGCATATGTCTCCAAATTTCCTGTTACACGATCATCGAATCGCATACCGATTGCGATTAGCACATCACATTCATTGGTAAGGATATTTGGTCCATAATTACCGTGCATACCCACCATACCTACATTTAGAGGATGGTCCGAATCCATGGCCGAAAGACCGAGAATGGTCCATGCAGCCGGTATTCCTGCTTTTTCGACCAATTTTTTTAACTCCTCTTCAGCATGTCCTAAAATAACACCTTGCCCAAAAACAATAAATGGCTTCTTGGCGGAATTTATCAATTTGGCAGCGGCATCGATAGCCGATTCATCAGGAGTCGGGACTGGTTTGTAGCTACGTATGCCCGTACAATGTTCATAACTGAATTCCAATTCATCAAACTGGGCATTTTTTGTAATATCAATCAATACAGGTCCAGGTCGACCAGATTTGGCAATATAAAATGCCTTCGCCATAATCTCTGGGATCTCTTCTGCTCTAGTGACCTGATAATTCCACTTCGTTACTGGTGTTGAAATCCCAATGATATCTGTCTCTTGGAATGCATCCGAGCCTAACAAATGTCTAGCCACCTGCCCTGTGATACAAACCATAGGAGTAGAATCTATCTGGGCATCTGCCAAACCTGTAATCAAGTTAGTAGCTCCCGGACCTGAAGTCGCTATTGCCACACCCACTCTGCCAGTAACACGGGCATAGCCTTGGGCAGCATGTGTAGCCCCTTGTTCATGGCGGGTAAGAATATGAGTCAACTTATCCTGAAACTTATAAAGCTCATCATAGACCGGCATAATCGCCCCACCAGGGTATCCGTAAAGTATCTCGACACCTTCTGCCAACAAACAATGTATAATCGCTTCCGCTCCACTGATTTTGATCTTTGTGGACGAATTGGCCTCTTTTTTCTTTTCTTTTACTGTCTGCATAATTATTAACTAAATGGGTGTTTTTATTACTGCACCCCGTACTAACCCAAAATAGGGCATTTTTTGATTCTATTTTTAAAATTCATCCGTAACACAACCCTGTGATGCGGATGAAACGGATCGGGCATATTTATACAATACCCCTTTTTTAAACTTTAGTTCCGGTTGAACCCATTCGGATTTACGTTTCTCAAGTTCTTTATCGGAAACATCAACATTTATAGAATTGGTCTCAGCGTCGATAACAATGGTATCACCATTCTTCACCAAAGCGATAACTCCACCGTCCTGTGCTTCGGGCGAAATATGCCCAACGACAAAACCGTGGGTTCCCCCAGAAAATCGACCATCGGTAATCAACGCGACGTCTTTTCCTAGACCTGCACCCATAATAGCAGCTGTTGGTTTTAACATTTCGGGCATGCCTGGCCCTCCTTTGGGTCCTTCATAGCGAATCACTACGACATCCCCTTTTTTAACCAATCCGTTGCGAATACCATCATTGGCAGCATATTCACTATCGAATACTTTTGCCGTTCCTTTAAACAGAAGGCCTTCCTTTCCCGTTATTTTTGCTACGGAACCATTTTTTGCAAGGTTACCATATAACATACGTAAATGTCCAGTAGCCTTGATCGGTTTATCCAAAGGCCTAATAACATCCTGACCTTCTTCCAAATCGGGCACATTTTCCAGGTTTTCGGCCAAGGTTTTACCTGTAACCGTTAAACAATCGCCATGTAAAAGTCCATTCCTTAATAAATACTTCAATACTGCGGGAATACCTCCGACCCTATGAACATCTTCCATTAAGTATTTCCCACTGGGTTTTAAATCGGCTATAAAGGGTGTTGTATCACTGATATGTTGAAAATCCTGTAGAGTAAATTCGATATCCGCCGCTCTGGCGATAGCTAGAAAATGAAGTACTGCATTTGTAGAGCCTCCTAATATCGTTACCAATCTAATGGCATTTTCCAACGATTTTCTTGTAACGATATCCAAGGGTTTAATATCCTTTTCGATAAGAATCCGCATTTGCTTACCAGCCTCAATACATTCATTCTCCTTCAGATAATTGTCTGCCGGATTGGAAGAATTATAAGGTAATGACATCCCTAAGGCTTCAATGGCCGATGCCATCGTATTTGCTGTATACATACCACCACAGGCCCCAGCACCGGGTATGGATTTTTTTATAATACATTTATACTCGGCCTCATCCATAGTACCCGCAACTTTTTCTCCCCATGCCTCAAAAGCGGAAACAATATCCAATTTCCTATTGTTATGACATCCAGAAGCAATAGTTCCTCCATACACCAAAATAGCAGGTCGATTCAAACGTAACATGGCCATTAAGGCCCCGGGCATATTCTTGTCGCATCCGACCACGGTTACTAAGGCATCATAGGACATCCCTTGGACAACAGTTTCCATCGAATCGGCAATGATATCCCTTGATGGAAGCGAAAAACGCATTCCAGGAGTCCCCATTGAGATTCCATCACTAACACCAATGGTATTGAATATAAGACCAATGGTTTCTTTGGAATTCACCCCTTGCTTTACCAACTTGGCCAAATCATTCAAATGCATATTACATGGATTGCCTTCATATCCTGTACTGGCAATACCGACTAAAGGTTTCTTAAAATCCTCGTCCTTAAAGCCAATTCCATAAAGCATGGCCTGTGCCGCAGGTTGTGTTGGGTCTTGGGTTACATTTTTACTATATTTATTCAATTCCATTAAGAAAACCGTTATTGTTGATGTTGCTTATGAACTATAATTTCGCAATCAAATATAATTGTTTCATAAATGCTTTATTCCCAACAATGAATTAGGCTCTAAATCCAATACCCTGATTATGATTATAATATATTGATAACCAATATTTTATATGTTCTTTTTCTACCATATCCAATACATTTAATACCCTTGGTGTTTTACCTTCCAAAGACATGAAAATCAATATTTACACCGTGCCAGAAAAGAAAAAATAAAATTCACTTACGCCAATTGGACAATCGCAAGCTGTCTTTAGTTATCATCGTAACCCATTTTGGTCATCGATTTATTTCCTACATTTGATCTCTTGATTTTATTATGGACATCTTAAAAAAACAATGCGAATTCTTTTTAACACAGCAAACCAAAGATGTGTCATTTAGGAAAAACGCCTTAAAAAGATTACAAAAAGAGATTGTCGCACGGGAAGATGATATTTGTGATGCCATTTATGCCGATTTTAAAAAGCCCAAGTTCGAAACCCTAGCGGCAGAAACCCAATTTGTGCTTGCCGAGTTGAAATTGGTCCTTAAGAGTCTAAATCTTTGGGCAAGGCCTGATAGAAAATCCGCTACCTTGATGAATTGGCCTTCATCTGATTGGATTTACAAAGAACCCTATGGTACCGTTTTGATCATCGCCCCATGGAACTATCCATTTCAACTAGCGATAGCACCCCTGATCGGGGCCATTGCTGCCGGTAATACGGCGGTTATTAAACCTTCGGAGGCGACACCAAATACCTCAAGGGTAATTGCTGAGATTATCACAACGGTTTTTCCTAAGGAACATGTTGCAGTTGTAGAAGGGGGCGTTGAAGTATCACGACAATTATTGGCCGAAAAGTGGGATTATATCTTCTTTACAGGCAGTACTAGAGTTGGCCAGATCGTCTATGAAAACGCCGCTAAACACTTAACCCCTGTAACTTTGGAATTAGGGGGCAAAAACCCATGCATCGTTGATGATACGGCCTCCATAGCCCTTGCAGCCAAACGAATAGTTTGGGGAAAGTTCCTGAATGCAGGTCAAACCTGCATTGCTTCAGATTATATCTTAGTCCATAAACATGTAAAGGATAAATTGATTGACGCCTTAAAGCAAAAAATAATAGAAGCTTATGGGGAGAATATGGAAGCATCCCCAGATTATTCCCGTACCGTAAACTTAGGACATTATTCTAGATTAAAATCAATGTTAAAGGGGGAGGAAATTATTTTTGGGGGTGAGAGTAATGATGAAGATAACTACCTTTCTCCTACTTTAGTCAATGAACCCCGAATGGATAGTAAATTAATGGCCGGTGAGATTTTCGGACCTATTCTTCCCATAATAGCCTTTGAGACCGAGGATGATATTCGCAGACATATAATGCGCTATGGAAAGCCGTTGGCTACCTATGTATTCTCAAACAAAAGGAAATTCCAAAAGAAAATCATCAATACCTATAGTTTCGGTGGTGGTGCCATAAATGATACGGTCATACAGATCACCAATAAAAAGCTGCCATTCGGTGGTGTTGGGGCAAGTGGTATTGGGGCTTATCACGGCAAAACCTCTTTCGACATATTCTCCCATCAAAAAGCGATAATTAAAAAGGCCATTTGGTTGGATGCCCCATTGCGCTATCCACCTTATAATCTGCCTATGAAAATCGTTAAAATGATAAAATATCTATTTTAAATCTATGGAAAAAACAGTTACAGAAGCCATTGAATACAGACGTTCCGTCCGTATATATAGGGAGGATTTGGAATTGGATGACGAAAAAGTACGTCAATGTTTAATAAATGCCTCTCTCGCCCCTACCAGCAGTAATTTACAGTTATGGGAGTTTTATCATGTTACCGATAAGAACAAACTCAAAGCTGTGGCTAAAGCCTGTTTTGATCAACCCGCGGCAAAGACAGCAAAACAAATGGTTGTCGTGGTCGCAAGAAAAGATCTTTGGCGAAAAAGAAGCAAGGCCAATCTTGAATATTTAAAAAAAGGGTTTGGGCATAAAGCCAAAGATGAATATTCAACAAGGGAGAAATTCGTGTTGAATTATTATGGCAAGCTTATTCCTACACTCTATTCGGAGTTTCTGGGTATTTTAGGCGCATTTCGTTATGTGTTTTTTCAACTGGTGGGCCTATTTAGACCTGTTTATAGGCAAGTGCGCAAATCGGATCTTCGTATCGTAGCCCATAAAAGTGCAGCCTTGGCAGCTCAAAACTTCATGATTTCAATGGCTGCCATAAATTATGATACCTGTCCTATGGAAGGAAGTGATACGCTCAGGGTCAAAAAAGTTTTGGACTTGCCTTGGGGGAGTGAGATAAATATGGTTATTGCCTGTGGTGTACGTGACAATGAAGGTGTTTACGGCCCAAGATTTAGAATACCTTTTGATGAGGTGTATAGGAAAGTTTAGGCAAGCTTAAAGGAAACGGTGTCCCTGCTTCTTTTTTGGGCCAAAATGGATATGGCTTTATCATTCAACTGCACAATTCTTGGATACCCACCGGTAGTTTGGCCATCTTTCATCAAAACGATCAATCTGCCTGATGGGGTAAGTTGCAAAGTACCGGGTAGGGTTGCCGAGGTCAACATAGACCGATTATGCCCCTTAATTTTTTCATTGAATTGATATCCCATTCTATTATTTTCCTTTGCGACCGTAAACTCCTTGAAAAACAGGTTTTGCAATTGTGCATCGTCCAATAATTCAAATTCAGGACCTTTGGACACCTCCAAAATGGTCTCATCCAAGAGTGATGCCGATTTTAATTCGGATATTTTTGGTTTAAAAGACGAAACTATTTCATATTCCAGTTCAGAATTGTCCTTGAGACTTCCCCTTTTGGTAATCGGATAATATTGGGAGCGACTCCCTAAAACTTCGGTCGTTTTAAACCCATCCTTAATGGCCAAATAGCTCCTAAAACCATTGAGTAGTTTTCCATACGAAAGGATGTCACCTGCATTTACTTTGTGTATTTTATAATTCGATGCTGGGGTGTTGTTCAGTGTTGCAGACATTTCAGCCCCAGCCAATACGATAAAGGTTTCCTCTTCAAATTGCAATGTTGGCCCGGTCATCGTAATTTCCAATACGGCATCATTGTCATCGTTTTCTAAAAGCCGATTAGCATTTCGGACTGCAGTAATATCCATTGCCCCGGATACTGGTACCCCCTTATCCCGATACCCAAAACGACCTTCATCCTGTATGGTCGTATAAAAACCAGATTTCAGTACTTTAAGCATCTAACTTTATTTTATCAAATTGATAAATCCCTACTTCCCCTTCAATCTTATATAAATCATATTCTGCCCTGGAAATTGAATAGAATTGAATTTTATCGCCCACGTTGACTAGACAGGGTTCGTCCCTATTGGCATCGAAAATGGGAATGGAACAATTCCCTATAATATTCCATCCTCCAGGTGATTCTTGGGGGTATATTCCAGTTTGCTTACCGGCAAGACCCACAGCACCTTTGACAACCTTTAGTCTTGGCTCTGCCCGCCGATGAACTTCCAACGCTTTCGGCAAGCCTCCGAGATACATAAAACCAGGTAAAAATCCGATGCCGTATACCGTATAAACATGGGAGCAATGCAATTCAATGATTTTCTCAATGGACGTCCCCAATTTTTCGGCCACCTCCTCTAAATCAATAGCAAAATCCAAATCATAACATACCGGTAACTTCCATAGGTATCTGTTGGCCAGTTTTGCGACTTCTCTTTTGCCATACCAAGTCTTTAATTTCGCCTTTATAGGTCGATATTCGATTATATTCTTGTTATGTATCAAGGTAAGTGAATTATAGGCTGGAACCATTTCCCATTCTCTTGGATCCAGAAAACGCTGTTTGAGGCATGATTTGAACTGGATGATGTCCTCTAAAATAGCCTCATCTACTATATTTGGCCATTCGACCAAAACAGCATGTCCACCAAAGGGTCTTATTGAAATCGGATAGTCTGTCACTTTTTTATATAGATTTCTTGCTTGGGCAATTCTTCCGAAAGGTACATTAAAATTTGTAATGAATTAGGGGTATCACCATGCAAACAGAAGGTATTTGCCTTAAGCGAAACTTCGCCCCCATCAATTGTCGTTACCTTACCGTTGATTACCATTTTGAGGAGATGGTTCAAAACCGCTTTTGGTTCATTAAGTACGGCACCGGGCAATGTTCGGGAAACCAATCCCAGATCGGGATTATAAGTTCTATCGGCAAATGCCTCCAATTTTATTTTAAATCCCCTTTCTTTAGCCTTTTGGGATATTACAGAACCAGGAGGTACATATAAAAAAACGGATTCCTTGTAGGATTCCAAGGCATTTAAAAACAAATCTGAAAGTTCTTGGTTATAGACCATATCATTATACAAGGCCCCGTGGGGTTTAATATGGTGCAATGCCAGTTGCTCCTTGTCCAATATCGCCTTAAGGTTCTTAATCTGTTCTTGTAAACTATCTACTAATTCATGTGATCCGATATCGATGGAAACACGCCCAAAATTCTTTCGATCAGGATAGGAAGGGTGGGCACCGATATGAACTCCGTGTTTTTTGGCCAATTTCGCGGTTCGGGTCATTGATTTGATATCCCCTGCATGTCCCCCACAAGCAATATTACAGGAAGAAACCAAAGGAAGTAATTCGGCTTCATTGCCTATACCTTCCCCTACATCACAATTAATATCGATATATCTTTTCCCCATCTAAAAAATACCCAGTACCTTGATTATACTTTTTGCACCCAATAGAATTGCCAATAAAATAATGACGAACCCTAAACAATTCTGTAGTAAAGAATTTTTATATTTCCCCATGACCGATGTTTTATTGACTATCCATAGCAGAAAGATGGCAATCACCGGCAATAATAATCCATTTGCCACCTGGGCAAATTTGATGATTTCAATAGGCTTGATACCTAAGGAAAGAAAAACCACTCCGATCGCAAGGATAATCATCCACACTATCCTGAATTTAAAATCCTTTAACCCTACATTCCATCCAAAACAACTATTGGTCACATATGCGGCTGCCAAGGGAGCTGTTATGGCCGAAGTAATCCCTGCTGCAAACAATCCGATTCCCATAAAATATCGGGCACTATCGCCATATAATGGTTCTAAACCTTTTGCCAAATCCATAACATTGACCACTTCCTTTCCTGGAATGGCCGCGGCGGCAATGACTACTGCCATGGAGACCAAACCGCCCAAGGCTATTGACATGAACGTGTCCTTTCTTGCCGTTTTTAAATCATCTTTCGACTTCCATTTTTCACTGACCAAAGAAGCATGAAGAAATAAATTATACGGTACGACCGTCGTGCCCACCAAGGCAATGATCATCAATAAACTATCCGTAGGTATCTTGGGAACGAACATGCCTTCCAATATTCTAAGGATGTTGGGTTTGGTAATCATTGCCGTTAAAAGAAAAGAAAGGCTCATGATGATTACCAAGGTTACAAATACTTTTTCCAAAGTTTTATAATTCCCCATGTACAACAAAATAAAAGCCAAGATTCCAATGACATAGGGATAATAAAGTGCGTTTTCCTCACCAAACAACGCATTCAATCCCAGCGTGGCACCGCCAATATTACCTGCTTCATAGGCCGCATTTCCAACTACGATAGCTGCCAAAATAATTCCCATGAACAAATTTCGAATCCAAGGTGTATGTAATTCGTTTTTGATGGCGTTGGCCAACCCATTTTGGGTAATTATACCTAATCGGGCAGACATCTCTTGCAGTACAATGGTTGCAATTATCGAAAGCAACAGGGCCCATAATAGGGCAAACCCAAAACCGACACCAGCCAGAGTACAGGCGGTTATCGTACCTGGTCCAATAAAGGCCGCTGCCACCAATACCCCAGGGCCAATTTTTTTAAACATATTATTCCGAGTGGTTTAGCGCATATAAGGCAAATGTTCCCAGCCAATGTGTCCCCTCATAATTACCATCAACAATACTCGGTAATGAATAAGTTATATGCTCATCTGCAATATTTCTTAAATGGGCATATTCCGGCAGGGTTTCCGCAATACCGTATAAACACCATGCCCTACTAAAATTAAGTCCATCGATATGCACTAGCTTACCATCGGTTCTATCTGAAACTTTCCCTGGTTCTAAGGTAAAAGAAGTATTCGTCATCATTGGCAGGAAAGATTTGAACCATTTTTTGAACTCTTCTTTAGATAAGACCTTTCGTACAATATCAACTTCTTGTAGACAAGGGGATAAAAAATCAAATCCACTAGGTTCCCAGTTCAAGGGACACTCAATGTCACTCATGTAAAAGCGGATTACACTATTTTCTATTACCTTCTTAAGTTCAATATGGTTTGTTGTTTGTGCGTAGTCCCATGCCAAGGACATTCCAAAAGCCGTATTACTGTGTTCCCCAACCCGAATGGGATAATTCAGTTTGGGAAGAAAATCAATATATCCTTTGATAATGATCTCAACCAATGGTTGTAGGTTTGCATCCAATTCTTTAGCCATTGGGTCGTCCCAGGTATGCAGTTCCTCGGCTAGCTTCAATAACCAAGCCCAGCCATAGGTGCGTTCATAGGTTGCATTGCCTTCCATATTGAAATATGCTAGCTCTCCCTCTATATTTTCCTTGGATAAATTGTCGATAAGTTTGGCGCGAATCGCCTCAGCTTCGTTTACCTCAGGAAATTGTCTTAGGAGAGAAACCAAAGACCAATGACCATGAACCGATGAGTGCCAATCAAAACAGCCATAGAATGCGGGGTGTAAAGTTTTTGGATTTTTTAGATGTGTTGAATCATGTAGTGTTTGGCCCAACTTGTTGGGATATTCGGTCTGTATACATCCAAAGGGCAAACTGGCCAACCTATTGGCTTGCATTAAGTTCAATTTTGGCGATACCACATCATTTGTTTGGGTGTTTTGTTGTTCCGACCCTTTTTTACAACCTACCATCAGTACTAGCATCAATAGTATTGCATTAAATCCTCTATGTTTCAAAGTCATATAATCTCATCTAAAAATGAATTCTAAAGTTAAACAAAATAGATCAATCAGGACCGCAATCAAAGTCCAAAAAATACAAGGGTAGAAAATATGCATTTCACCACAGTTTTAACATTTTTTGATGCCGTTCATCTAATAATTTGCAGTTCGTCTAAAAGTGGGGTGTCATACATCGAAAATTTATAATAATCGTGAAAGTACAGGGTTATTATTATCCCAAATCAAAATCAATTTAATTAAATGACGTGCTTAGAATGTAGTAAGAAACTTGATTACTTAGATCATAGAAATTCAATGGACCAGTTAGGTGTTGAACTTTGTGGTAACCACCATACCCGAATGGTAAAGTTGATCGAGACAAAAAACACACCTATTGAGGCCATTCAATTGTATTATGGCCTAAAAGGAGCTGGTGTTCAGGCCATGTTGGAATGGTGGGACGGTAAAAAATCTGTCGATATCGCTATTTCCAGGGTAAAACTAAATATTGAAATAGATGCGGAATATCATATGATGACCCATGAACAGGCCATCAATGATCTGGAAAGAACCATGCACTCATTTAAAAATGGATTTACCACCATTCGAATTCCGCATGTTTTGATAAAGCATTATTTAAAGGAAACCGTAAATAACATCCTTGGAATAATGGAAGGATTAAAGGCTAACATTAAAGTGATTTAGTCTATGCCGTAAATTAAAAAAAACACTGCTATGCGTCCATCTAAAAAAGTATTGACTTTGCCATTACGTATTTTATCCATTGCCCTTTTAATTGGTGTGGCAATGAAAATACTGGCGTGGCCTATGGCCACTGAGATTATGTTTTTTTGCTTTGCTACAGTAGGCTTACTCTATGGATATCGTTTCTGGAAAAAACCGACAAAACAGTTTATGGACTATAATAAACTTATCATGGTCTCTTTCTGGGCGGTGAATGGTATTTTCAACCTTTTGGATTTGCCTTATACCCTCTTTTTTCAGGCTATCATTGCAATTTCATTTATACTTTGGTTCGTTTTGGAAGGTGCAACTTATTTTATTAATGGCGATCTAAAGTCAACAAACAAGTCCCTGCAATTACTTTGGAATTTAGCCATGGTTTTCGGAACCTTGGCTATAATCTCCGGGAGTCTACTTAAAATCCTGAATTGGGAATATGCGATTTCGTTACTAGCTATGGGAGTAGCTATTGTATGTGCTTATATTTTCAGGGATACATTTGTGGGTAGTGGATTGCAAAACGATGATTCCAATAATGGGGAATATCAATTGTAACCCTCAATCATGATCATACTCCGTTTATTGGGTGTTGTCAAGTATTAAGTCACTGTTAATATTTCTGAGACACTAGTCCTTATTCTTGAAGTATTCTAAAGATAAAATCGTATCCAGCGTTAAACTGCACTGATTATAGGATTTCTAAAATTATGGTCGTGGGTCTTTACAGATAATTTTTACCCTTAAACCAAGATATGGTCCCACATCGAATTTTCATCCCTTTACACGAACTTAAAGAAGTTTATTATGAATTCTTCTGTTATCTATATATAACAAATACAGTCGAATGAATAAAAAAACTACCCCATCTTACATTTTATACGCTTTTTGCGCCTTTTGCTTTATATGGGCCATATATGTGCTTCTGTTCAGTGTTTGAAAACAAAGAACAGCTATCAACCGAAACTTTGGTGACTTACATTTGCTGACAACGGATGTCGACATCACATATTTATCCTACCCAATTTAATAAGCCTTGAGCCATACTTACCATTAAATTCTAGTACTATCGATAATATATGTAAGTTAAAAAAAGTGATTTGGCACAAAAGGTCCATTGACCAATAAATGTTGCTTTATATCCGAGATAGTTTTTAATTTTGGTATATGGATTTACCTTGTTGATTATGAACAAGAAACTAATAGTCAATTTCACTCCAACGGGTATGATACCTACTAAGGAGATGACCCCACATGTACCAATCAGTGTTTCAGAAATCGTTGAGGACGTTCATAAGGCTCATGAAATAGGAATCACTATGGTCCATTTACATGCTAGGGATAAAATAACCGGTAATCCTACGTATCATAAGGAAATATATGCCCAAATTATTGAAGGCATTCGTAAATTCGCTCCAGAACTTGTTATCTGTGTATCATTGAGCGGTAGGGATTTTGGGGAATTGGAACAACGAGCAGATCCTTTATTTCTAGAAGGAGCATTAAAACCGGACATGGGAAGTTTAACTTTAAGTTCCCTGAACTTTAATGCCACGGCCAGTATCAATTCCCCAAAAATGGTACAAGACTTAGCTTCCATAATGAAGGAGAAAGGTATTGTTCCTGAACTGGAAGTGTTTGATATTGGTATGTTGAATTATGCTAAATACCTAGTTCGAAAGGAGTTATTACAGCCCCCTTTTTATTTTAATCTGCTTTTGGGAAATATCGCTTGTGCCCAGGCCAATTTGTTACATACTGGCGTTATGGTAAATGACCTGCCAGACGAGGCATTATGGAGTCTAGCGGGAATAGGCAATGATCAGCTGAAAATGAATTCACTGTCAATAGCCATTGGGGGGGGGGTTCGTGTAGGAATAGAGGATAATATTTGGTTTGATTCTGAACGAACTACTTTGGCCACTAATGCGAACCTGATACTAAGAATACATACCATTGCAGAAGCAAATGATAGAAAAATAATGAAGCCTGCAGAATTTCGAACCAAGATGAAAATCGCGCAAGGACCTGGGAAATTTGGCAGGGAATCGGTTACATAATATGCTTGTTTATGGAAGTAAATAAGGGTAAATTTTATAGAATACACTGGTTTTTTAACATATTACGGAATGGACTCCTTCTGTATGGGATAAGGAATCGGATGGCAAAAATTGGCTTGGACTTTGATTTGTTTTATTGGGTGAAGGAAGCGGATTCAGAATGTGAACAACCTTTAATCAAGGGGAATCCTGAGGAATATTCCTTTGAATATATTGATATCGTAGAAATAAAATCCATCGGTAAGTCAAGGAGAGGTTTACCTGAGGAAGAATTGCTCCGTGGATATCAAGAAGGGCAAATTTGTATTGGTTTACGTCATAATAAAGATATTGCGGCCTATATGTTTATTGAACTTAATGACTTCAATTATAATCGCAAAAGATTTAAGTTAAAGGAGAATGAAGCCTATCTACTAAACATGTATACTTTTGAATTGCACCGTGGTAAAAACTTGGCACCTTATCTACGTTATCTAAGTTATCAACTTTTACATGAAATGGGCAGAGATACCATTTACAGTATATCTGCGTATTTTAATAAATCTACTATAAGGTTTAAAAGTAAACTCAATGCAAAACATCAAAAGATGTATTTGTATGTTATTTTATTTAAGAAGTATCATTCACATTTTTTGTTGCGAACCTACAACTAGAGCGCAATTCATACCGCTTTTAAGGCAAATGTAATCCTCTATAATTGTTTCAGTGCTTAAAACGTGGAAAAACACTATATCCGATTAATCTCGCCATGAAGTAACAAGCAAACATTCTTCTCTCTCATTATAGGCCATTTTAGAATATATTACCTCACAAACCGTCCTGTGGTGTTTCCTCCCAAAATATTGGTGACTTCTTTGACCGTAGTTAAGTTGACATCACCTTCATATGTGTGCTTTAAGGCACAGGCGGCACTTGCAAATTCAAGTGCTTTGTAATCATCAAATTGTTGTAATCCGTAAATCAAACCGGCTGCGAAGGCATCCCCAGTGCCAATACGATCCACAATGTGGGTAATATCCAAATCTTGGGTTTCCCTAAACTCCTTGCCATTCCACATTCTAGCCCTAATCTTATGCCATGATGAATTTAAGGAGGTTCTAATCTTATCGAATACTTTTTCAATAGATGGAAAAGTTTGCATCAACTGTTTACTCGCTTTAAGAAAATCATCATTGGAATAACCAAATTCAGTACCAAGCACTTCATTTATTTCATTAATACCTCCTATAAAAATAGTAGAATAGTCAAGCAATTCGATCAACGCTTCTTTTGGGTCTTGTCCATATTTCCATAAACCACTGCGATAGGTTGGGTCTGCGGAAACTGTCATTCCTTTCTGCCTCGCTAACTTCAATCCAGCTTTAAGCGTGTCAAAAGCTCCCTGTGATAAAGCCGGTGTAATTCCCGTCCAATGCATCCAAGAACCATTTACCAAGGCCTCCTCCCAGTTTATTTTGTCGGGTACGATTTGGGAAAATGCAGAGTGCGATCTATTATAAGAAATAGCACTAGGTCGCATAACGGCACCTACCTCCAAGAAATAAACCCCTAGAGGCCTTTCTGATAAAGTGATTGAAGTGGTGTCCACCCCAAATTTTCGGATATATGAAATGGCTGTTTCCCCTATAAAGTCTTCCGAAACTGCACTAATATGTTTTACATCCCCCCCAAAATTCGCAATGGAAATCGCCACATTCAACTCAGTGCCCCCAAAATAAAATTCAACACTATTCGATTGAATGAATTTTTTATTGCTTTTTGGCGAAATACGCATCAATACTTCTCCGAACGTTATAATTTGACCCATCTTATCGTTTTGGGCCAAAATTAATAAAGGTTGAAGAAATAATGGGACTCCTCTTTAAAAAAAGTCCTATGATAAAAAACCATGTTATGGACTGATTTAATTGGGAACAATGCTGGCGTTGGTGTTGGCAGGCATAGTTTTCAACTAAACTGGCGCGTGCTGTTATAAAATTTAAAGGAAGTAGTATATGGTTATAATGTCATTCCAGATTATAGGATTTATGATGAATGTAATCCGCCCCTGCTAAATAACAAGGGCGGATCGGTTATTTTATTAAATTGATGGATGCAAACTATTCTTATTCAGGGGTTTTAAGGCTGTTTATATTTCCCGGATCAATAATTTGAATACTACTATTCTTAAAATCATCCCCAATTTCCTGATATCTACCGCCGATGTGCTGAGCAAGGAATGCCTCTGTGACCGCAAAAAAGGAAAGATTATTTTCGGGCCGTGCAAAACCATGCCCCTCATCTGGATAAAGAACATAGGTTACGGGAATCTGCTTCGCTTTCATGGCTTTGACTATCTGGTCTGCCTCCGCTTGTTTTACCCTCGGATCATTGGCTCCTTGTCCAATAAGCAATGGTTTCACAATGCTATCCACCCGATTTAAAGGGGAACGTTCTTCCAAAAGGGCGGCACCCTCTTCTGTATCCGGATCCCCAATATGATGCACAAAAACATCACGGAAAGATTTCCAATACGGTGGTATGGTATTCAGTAATGTATTTAAATTGGAAGGTCCCACAATATCAACGCCACAAGCAAAAACATCTGGTGTATAAGTAAGGCCAACTAGGGTGGCGTAACCCCCATAACTGCCTCCCATGATAGCTATCTTCTCCTTATCGGCTATATTTTCTTCCACCATCCAGTTTACAGCATCAATAAGGTCATCATGCATTTTACCTGCCCATTCTTCCGCAGCAATATTTACAAAGTTCTTTCCAAATCCTGTAGAACCCCTGAAATTCGTACTCAATACCACGTAACCCCTATTGGCCAGCCATTGGTGTAAGCCGTTAAACCCGAAATTATCACGGCCCCAAGGTCCACCGTGGACCAATAAGACAGTGGGTGCCGGTCTGGAAGTGCGTCCATCAACATCCAACTCCCGTGGGATGGTAAGATAAGACACCAATTTAAGGCCATCCCTACTTTCAATCTCAATAGGATACATATTGGCAAGCTCAACATCATCGAATGCTGGTTTAGAAGAAACCAGCATTTCTGCATTTTTGGCTTTCCTGTCGTATTTATAGTATTTTAAATACTCTTGTGGCGAATCGTAGGCAAGAATCCAAGTGTTATTATCGGTAGAACGAAAATAAATACTCAGATCACCCTCTTTGAACCCTTCAAGATAATCAAGGTCTGCCTTGGCCTCATCAGTAAGAGGTATCCATTGCTTACGCAAATAATCCGTGGCATAGGCCTCTACTTCATAAGTGGTAGGATGGACCAAAAGATCTGCAATATCCGATTTATCATTTTCGGCTATGACCTTTTTTTCAGCCGTTTCCAAATTTAAAGCGTAAAGGGCCGCTTTGTCCCTTCCCCTGCTGTCTATCATATAGGCATTCTCATTGTTCTTATCAAAACCAAAAAAGCCAAAGGATAACATATCTTCTTGTGGAACCCTGAAATATTCATCCCAGGAACCATTTTTATACTTATAAACAATCTGTCCTCCTTCAGGATTGGTGCGGGCGGCAAGCCGGATATTGTTCTTGTTATCGGCCACAATT
The DNA here is from genome assembly GCF_014610845.1 of Maribacter arenosus. Taxonomy (GTDB): domain Bacteria; phylum Bacteroidota; class Bacteroidia; order Flavobacteriales; family Flavobacteriaceae; genus Maribacter_A; species Maribacter_A arenosus. The sequence continues at coordinate 752,937 of NZ_JABTCG010000001.1, forward strand.
TGCAGAAAAGCCTCATCTTTTACCACCATATTCATTTTATGCGTATTCAAGTCAACTTTATAGACATCCATATTGGAAGGTTCCGAATTATTGATCTGGATGAGTATCTCATCGGGAGTTTCACGGGAAACGCTCATAATATCGGCCCTTGGGCGAATGATTTTCCCTGTATTCGGATCGGTAAGCGGTTTTCCGTCTGGCCCTTTGATCTCCTCCTGAGGAGTAAGGTCGGTATCTGTTTTACTTTCCACATCCACGAGGTGAACGTGCCAATTTTCGTCACCGCCTTTGTCCTGTGCATAGAGTATATTTCCTGATTTGTAGCTCCATTGGTAGGATTGGATACCCCGTAACGTATCCTGGGTAATCGGCTGGGCACTATCCGGATTTTCTATGGGGGCCACCCAAATATTCATAACACCATTAACCGGGGCACGGTAACTAAAATACTTACCGTCGGGGCTAATTCTAACTTGTATTTTATCAGGGTTGCCAAAATATAATTCACGGTCGACCAAATCAGGTATAGGGGCTTCGACCATTTCTTTTTCATTCTGCGCACAACTAAGGACCAGAAAGAAAATAGCAATAATAAAATAATTGGATGTTTTCATATGATTGATGTTTTTTGGATTAAGGATTGAAGATAAGGAATTTTATATTGATACAGGTGCATTAAAGGAAGTCCATGGAATGACAATTTCCATGTTTTACCATTGAATTTGAGGGTGTTTTCATAGATCTATTTTACCAAAGGGTGACTCACGCTGGTTGAAAATGAGCTCAAACCCCCATTGCCGGATGTTCGATTCTTGAAGACTAAACCTGCTTAGAATTAATAAACCGTACCCCTATTCCCATAATTCAATCTACCCTAACCATCCTTCCCTATCGAGTGATCTGTATTGTATGGCTTCACTGATATGGGTCCCGGTAACTTGCTCAGCAATTTCCAAGTCGGCTATGGTACGGGCAACTTTCAAAATACGATCATAGGCCCGAGCGGAGAGATTCAAGCGTTCCATGGCATTTTTTAACAACGATTTTGACGCATCATCCAATTTGCAATAAGCCCGTATCTGCTTCGTATTCATTTGGGCATTGTAGTGCACATTCTCCAATTCCTTGAATCGTTCGGTCTGTATTTCCCGAGCCGCGGTGACCCTTTTTCGAATTTCAACACTGCTCTCCCCTTTTCGGTCTTCGGAAAGTTTTTCAAAAGGTACAGGGGTTACTTCGATATGAATATCGATTCGGTCTAACAAAGGTCCGGAAATCTTGCCTAGATACCGCTGCATCTCCGCCGGCGACGAGGTAACCGGTGCGTCAGGGTCATTGAAATATCCTCCGGGACTAGGGTTCATACTGGCCACCAACATAAAACTACTGGGGTAGGTCACCGTAAAACGGGCCCTTGAAATAGTTACTTCCCTGTCTTCCAAAGGTTGTCGCATAACTTCGAGTACTCCTCTTTTAAACTCGGGTAATTCATCCAAAAATAGAACTCCATTATGGGAAAGTGATATCTCTCCAGGCTGGGGATACGCCCCACCCCCGACCAATGCAACATCTGAAATCGTATGGTGTGGACTTCGAAATGGACGTTGGCTCATTAAACCCATATTCTTGATCTTGCCCACCACACTATGTATCTTTGTCGTTTCCAAGGCCTCTTGCAAGGTCATTGGGGGCAAAATAGAAGGCAATCGCTTGGCAAGCATTGTTTTACCCGATCCTGGCGGACCTATTAAAATAATATTATGTCCCCCGGCGGCGGCAATTTCCATACAACGCTTAATACTTTCCTGTCCTCGTACATCGGAGAAATCAAATTCGGGAAAATCAAGGTTTTTATAAAACTCAGCCCGGGTATCCACAATCGTCTGCTCCAAAGGCTCATCTTTATCAAAAAAGTCGATGACCTCTTTGATATTTTCAATACCATATACTTTAAGATCGGAAACAATAGCCGCTTCCTTCGCATTGTCCTTAGGTAAAATAAATCCGGTAAAACCTTCTTCCCGAGCTTTTATGGCGATAGGCAAAGCCCCTTTGATGGGTTGCAGACTCCCATCTAAAGAGAGCTCGCCCATAATAATATATTTTTCCAAATCGGTGGACTGTATCTGACCCGATGCCGTCAGTATCCCTAAAGCCAAGGTCAAATCATAGGCCGAACCTTCCTTACGAAGGTCCGCAGGAGCCATATTAATAGTGATTTTCTTTCCAGGGATTTTGTAACCGTTATTCAATAAGGCAGCAGCGATTCGGTAGTTGCTTTCTTTTATCGCATTGTCGGGCAAACCTACCAAATGATACCCCACCCCTTTATCAACATTGACCTCAACAGTTATGGTGGTGGCTTCTACCCCAAATACAGCACTGCCAAAAACTTTTGTAAGCATATTATTTAATCTTGTGTAGGCTTAAATGTAAGTAAAGATTTTGAGGTGTCCTTAATTTCCTTTTCATTCATCATCATTTTTCTGAATTCGCCTTTGACATACATTTCCGCCTGGTCATCATAGTGTTCACTGAACGGATTTCCTGATTGTCCCGTTGGAAGTATACTCATACTGTTCTCTATATCCGAAAAATCAATGATGCGTCTTGTAGAAGGGCCCGCGGTCACCGCATACATACCCGTGTCATCATAATTAAACGCCAGATTATTGATGACCTCCCTTGTGCCTTGAATAGGATAGGGTCCCACATTGAAAAATGGACGAAGTGCCGCTACTTGCCCAATGGGATGCGGGTGTTCCAAAGTATGTAGTTTATCCCAAGTCCATTGGTTAGGATCTGCCCCCAAATCATTTTCCAATGACTGTAACGCTTCAATCAATGAGGTAATGACTATTTGAGCTTTCGTCTCGATATTATCCTTGGTATTTATATCGTCCCACCATACCGATTCGGATTTTGCCGCCATTGGGGCTATTGTGCGTTTGAGCAGATGTGTGGCCAAAAATTGTTGGAACATATCCTCCCCCAACTCATCGGCAAAAGTATTTTTAAGGAAAAAATATATCCAACGATGATAAACGGCCGGTTCAATATTATCCAAATTGTTTTCCCCTTTCCAAGTACTTAGTTTGTCTAAAACCACCCGCTGGGAATCGGATAATTCCTTTGCGCTTACAAATTTGTTCAATTCCTTGACAATCTTTGGATTTATAGGTGAAACAACATCGGTAATCATTTCTTTTACATCCTCCATTCGCCAATCATCTTTTGGTTCCAATAAATCTACAATGCGCTTGGCCCTGTTTTCAGGGAGGTAATAACCGGGATATATCATTCCTGCAATGGAGTCTGGTTGATTATTTGCGGAATACACATAGTTCCAAGGTGGATTGATTGCTTGTGGATTTTCCGAAAAGTCCAAATAGCGCTCTGGGGCATTTAAATCCGAACTGTCTTTCAATACAAATTTAGTTTGGTTACTGTTTCCATCTTTATATAGTTTGGCCGACGCCCACCAGGCCACATTGCCCTCCGAATCACCGTACATAATATTCAGCCCCGGCGCATGTATTTTGGGTAACGCAGCTTGAAATCCATTGAGGTTTTTCGCATGGCACATGCCATATAAGGCATCCATGACTTCATTTTTATGTTGGGTGTACATCCACCACATGGCTATGGGCTGCTCCCCATCGATTTGCTTGGCAATACCATTAAGAATAGGGCCATGTTCGCTTTTTTCATAGGTGAATTCATAATCCGTAGAATCTTTTATCTTAATTATTTTGCGCACCTTCTCATAAGTAGCCCACCCAAGTCTTGATTTATATTTTTCTTTCCTGGTTGGATGTGTTTCCTCATAATAAAAATCAATATCATCATTCTGGAACATCGTCATGCCATAGGCCAAATTACGATCATGGGCCAGTATGGGAAATGGTATGCCCCCCATAAAATATCCATATTTCTCATAAGATGGGGTGCTTATGTGGGCCTCATACCATACCGATGGTTGTGAAAACCCAATATGGGGATCATTGGCAAAAATCACTTTTCCATTCTTTGTCTTACTAGGCGCAATTACCCAACTATTGCTTCCTTCGAACATAGGCAGGGAAAGTGCTCCCAAAGCCTTGTTAGTCATTTCAGCAATGGAATTCTGAATGTCTCCCTTTTTCGTGTTTTTGTAGTTTTTTATCCATTCCGTATTCGGATTTATGTTTATGTCCAAGTCCAATAAATACGCCTCTCCCAGTTTATCCTTTATATTTGTTAGTAATGGATCCGTTTTGTGGGCTTGAGCAAAACTAAAAGCCATATAACCCACCGTGTTATAGATGTCTCCTAAATCAAAAGGTGCCTTTTCGAGGCCCGTAAGGTAATATTCAATGGGCGTTGGCCCATCTGCCACAAATTGATTTAAACCATCCAAATACGCTTGGGACAACTGTACCATTGGGCTGTTTTTATCTAAGTTTGCAACCGTTTGTTTCGTAGCCTCATCGATGCCAAGAGATAGGAAAAATTTGTCGGTATCCAACATTTTACTTCCAAAAACCTCCGATAACCGACCTGTGCCAATTCTACGTAAGACCTCCATTTGCCACAAACGGTCCTGTGCGTGTACATATCCTAAAGTACGAATGGCATCTGTTTCATTGTCAGCATAAATATGTGGTATTCCATAGGTATCATAATGTACAAGGGTCGCCGTGGATAATTTAGGAAGTAGCTTTTGTCCTTTGTAGGTGGGCGATAGCGCATTCACGGATATACCTGCGAAAACAGCCCCAATAGCCAGTAAAATCAATAAAATGAGCCCTATTTTCTTAATGTTATTCATGGTTTCGATTTGGATTTAAAACGAAAAGATAAGACTATTTGAAAGATAAAAAAAGCACCTTTAAAGGTGCCTAATTCATTTTTTTTTGATAATTCGCCAATGTTATTTTTCAGACAGACTTTTATAGTTTTCCAACCCAATCAATAGCCAATCGCGATAAACATCACTTTCGGCACTTTGAATGGCACTATTCAGCACCTCCAAATTAGGGGATAGAAGCACATAATAGGGTTGTGAGGCAGAGTTGAAATTGATTGTTTGAAAAGTACCCCACTTCTCCCCAATAGTTTTTATGGTCTTAACACGACCCGATTCAAACTTATAATCGAATTGCTCTTCTGAAGGAAGTTCTTTTCGATCGTCGATATACAAGGAAATCAATACATAATCTTCCTTTAGCAAGGGATAAACATCAAGATCGCTCCAAACGTTTTCCTCCATTTTACGGCAGTTGACACAGGCCCATCCCGTAAAATCCAATAAAATGGGTTTATTGACTGATTTGGCATGGGCCAATCCTTTTTCAAAATCCTTATAGCAATCGATACCCAAAGGGCATTCGCTATCTTGCTGAAATACACTATAGAAATCTGGTGGCGGAAATCCACTCAATAATTTTAAATGGGTGACTTTGGCCAATCCTAAACCCAGATAAATTGTGAAAGCCAAACTTACCACTCCCGTTATTTTTCTACCTACTGACAATTTCTGTTTAGGGCCATCGTGGGTGAATCTATAAACTCCAAATAGATAAAGAGTCAATAATATAAAAAGTAAGATCCATATCCCTAGAAAGATCTCCCGTTTAAAAATACCCCAATTACCGACCAAATCTGCATTGGAAAGGAATTTGAATGCCAATGCCAATTCCAAAAATCCGAGTACCACCTTTACGGTAGTCATCCATCCGCCGGACTTGGGAAGCGAATTCAACCACGCTGGGAACATGGCAAATAAAGCAAATGGTAAGGCTAAAGCCACACCGAAACCTAACATTCCTGCGGTAAGGTTATTTGCAACCTCGCCTTCCGCCAAAGTCATACTACCCAGCAATCCACCAAGAATAGGCCCTGTACAAGAGAAAGACACAATGGCCAAAGTAACAGCCATGAAAAAGATACCAATAGACCCGCCCACTTTATTGGAGGCAGCATCCATCTTATTGGCCCACGAACTTGGCAAGGTCAATTCGTAATACCCAAAAAACGAAAAGGCGAAAAAGACGAAAATGATGAAAAAGAACAGGTTTAACCAAATGTTCGTAGCAATCGTATTCAGGATTTGCGAATCAACCGAATCGAAAATGTGAAAGGGCAAACTCAATAAAAAGTATATCAGAATAATGAAGAAACCGTATAACACGGCATTTACTATTCCCTTGGATTTCTGATGGGATTTTTTCGTGAAGAACGACACTGTCAAAGGAATCATCGGAAATACACAAGGGGTTAAAAGGGCAATAAGTCCACCTACAAAACCCAAACCGAAAATCACCCATAAGCTTGATCCTTCTTTGGTTTGCCCATTGGCTTCCTGCAATAGTTCCTTATTTTTGAGGTCTAACTTAAGCGCAGCACTCATGGCCAAGCTTTGGTCGTCAACTGTTTTTTCAATGGTCACAGCCTCACCTCCATCTAACACAAAATAAAAATCCTTATCCACTGCCAAACAAACCTCCTTACAAACTTGGTAGAAGAGATTTACATCGATTTGTCGTACATCGGGATTTAATAGTCTGACTCTCTGTGTAAAAACGGCTAATTTCTTAAAAAAAGTTTCCTCTACCTCGAATATATCGCTATAGGCCGTTTCGGTAGCACTTTCTTGGGTTTGTCCCACTAACTCATAGTCTACACCTGCCTTTTTAAACGTAAACTCGCTTGGCAATGAACCGCCATCCGCAGTGAATTGGGAATATACATGCCAACCTTCGAATATATCCCCCTTAATAATCAATTCGTATTCCGTATCTGAAATCTTGTTCAATTCCTGAGACCAGGAAACAGGGTTGTCATCATCTTGGGATGATAATGGTAAACTGCTGAATACTAATATTATAAATACAATTAATTGCCTCATTAATTTACCTTTATTTTTAGAATATTCTTGGTCCTGTGAGTTATTTTAAAACGGTCATCGGCACGTTTGCCCACAACCCAAACGATTTTGTTATCCGAGCACAACAACCATTGTTTTTCCTTTGAAATGACATCTATTTTTTCGTCCTTAAAGAATTTGGATAGCTTTTTACGACCCTGCATACCCAAAGGATAAAAATAGTCGCCTTTTCGCCACTTTCTTAACACTAAGGGATACTTTAACGTTTCTTTATCGACATATAGTATGTTGGGGCCTACTGCTTCAATTAGATTGACCGTACTTATTTTTAAACTGATTGGAATCTGAATTTCAGTATCTTCTTCCTTAATTTGAAACTCTTTATTAAGGTCATCGGTAATGCTCGTCAACAATAAAGAATCCCTATCCTTCACTAAACGATGGGTCCGGGAACGCACTTCCTTACCGCTCATGGCCGTCAATAGTTGCTGTACGTCTTCCCACTCTGTAAAGCCGTATGCACCGAATAAGGCATGCATATATGCTTTCAAAGGATGTAAGGATTGAAGCGATTCGATTTTAATGCGAATGACATCGCCGTTTTCTTGAAAAATGTCCTTCTTTAATTGATCAATATGGTTATCGGCAATATCTGATATTTGCTTTAGGAATTCTTGTGTCTCAGTAAAGTTGGTCAAAAATGTAGGATGCAATTCCTTTAGCACCGGTACAATTTCATGACGTATTTTATTGCGCAGGTATTTGGTTTCCAAATTACTCCGATCTTCACGCCATTCAATAGCTTCCTTTTTGGCAAATTCCAAAATCTGTATTCTTGTAAATGGCAATAAGGGTCTGGCGATATACCTTGTTCGAGATGGAATCCCGGTTAATCCTTTTATTCCAGTGCCACGTGAAAGGTTAATAATAAATGTTTCAAGATTGTCATCGGCATGATGTGCAGTCACCAAAGTTTTGATATTATTTTGCAGCATTAATCCTTCAAACCATTCATAACGCAGTTCCCTTGCGGCCATTTGTATCGAAATGCTTTTTTTGTTGACATATTCTTGTGTTTTAAATTGTTTGACACACACAGTCTTACCCAACCTTTTTGCCAATTGCCGTACAAATCGTTCGTCTTCATCACTTTCATTGCCTCGAAGCTTAAAATTACAGTGGGCCAATAAAAAATCAAATCCACATTGGGCGCACAAATGGGCCAGCACAACACTATCCAATCCGCCACTGCATGCCAAAAGGAACTTGTTTTTCGATAGTTCTGGAAACTGATTTTGAATATGTTTTTTGAATTCATTAAGCACGCCCCAAAAATACTTAAAGTTGTTGCCTCAGCCAACTCTGAATGCAATTCAATACTTCCTTTCGGCAAAGATCATGATGCAATTCATGATAGCCACCGTCAAACAATTGTAAAGTAGTTCGATCCGGACTATTTCTATGAAATTCCTCAGTTCCTCTATAGTCTATAATAGCGTCTCCCGTACCATGGATCAATAGGGTGTCAACATTCAAATCGGCTGCGTTGTTTATAGCCCACTCCCCTGCATCCATTACAGGAAATGAGTACATAGGACTTACCTTATCATGGACCAAAGGGTCGGTTTTATAACGCGTTACCTCTTCGGGTATTCTCGATATCCCATTTGGATCTAACCCTGCAGGCATCGTGATTGATGGCCAGAAATACAACATCGCCTTACCCAATACCATTTTCCATTTTGGGGGTTGAAATCCCAAGCGGAGATACGGACTTGAAGCAATTATTCCCTTAACGTCGGATTTTTTTCGTAAAGCATAGTTCAAGACCAAATTTCCGCCCATACTGTGCCCGTATAAAAACAAAGGTAAGTTCTCAAATTTAGATTTTGCTTTATTAATGATCACTTCCAACAATTCCAATAAAGCCATATAATTTGGACAATGCCCTCGCTTACCACCCGATCTACCATGACCGAAATTATCATAGGTCACCACCGCAAACCCAATTTTTACCAGGGCTGGTATAACATTATCCATATATCTCCCGGAGTGCTCCCCAAAACCATGGACCAGCACCACTACCCCTTTAACTGTCCTAGGGGCAACGAAACCCGCATGAATGGGGATGCCATTGCTTTCCATAGTGCTATTACGAAGTTCCATTATGCAAATTTAAAAGCCATCAAGAATATTATGTATTCGAGTTCTCCAATACCTCGCGCATGGCCTTTGCCTTTAGCAAACACTCCTCATATTCATTTTCTGGCGAGGCCTTTGCAGTTAAAGCACTACCAACGGAATAAGAAACATATTTCTTGCTAGCGTTATATAAAATACTGCGTATGACCACATTAAAATCAAAATCATTCTCGGGTGTGAAATAACCAACGGCCCCGCTATAGAGCCCTCTTTTAAAAGCTTCCAATTCTTCGATTAATTTCATGGCCGAAATCTTAGGGGCCCCTGTCATACTTCCCATAGGAAAGCTCTCCTTTATTACCTCGACAGGATGCCTGTTCATTGGCACTTTACTTGTTACGGTCGATACCATTTGATGTACTTGTTCATAGGAATAGATCCCACATAGTTCCTCAACGGTAACTGAACCCTTTAAAGCGCTCTTCGAAAGATCATTTCGTACGAGATCGACAATCATGATATTCTCGGCCCGTTCTTTCGGGTCATCTTTCAATCGATTTCTCAATTCTTCGTCCTCAACCGTATTGGGCGACCTTTTCGCCGTTCCCTTTATAGGTTGTGAGATAATTTTATTTCCTTGCTTTCTTAAATAGCGTTCTGGAGAGGCAGACAATACGAACTTGTCGTTATTTCTTAAAAAGGTAGCGAATGGGGCTTTTGAAATCGAATTGAGATGTTCATAGGTGTGTAAGGGATCAATACATATATCCTCTGCATAGAACTCTTGGCAAAAATTGGCTTCATAAATATCCCCTCGGTGAATATGCCGTAGCATTTCTTTGGCCCCACGGAAATACTCATCTTTGAAAATGCGCATTTTTATACGAATATCTGTCGTTGCGGTAATCTCTTGATACGCCGTAGCCCCTTTATTTATTTCATCAAAATCAACCCCAATATCATCTGCAACCATGTTCAGATAATTGAACTCAACCACTTTTCCCTTGATTTTGATTATTTTCTTTGGCTGAAAGAAGAAAAGTTCAGGAAAATCCAATCCATCGTAATTATTGGATTTTAGATTTTCAATATCATTCTTAAGATCATAGCTTAGGTATCCAAAGATCCAATCCTTAGTCTCACTTTGATAAGATTTCAAGTCGTCAAACGCACCTTCAGCATCAGTTTGTAATAAGGTTAAGGCGTCGACCCCTAAAATAGCATTGAAAGAACTAAAGCGATCTTTATGCCCATTGCTCTCCAACCAAACTGTTTCAAGGAACTGTTGGGACCAATGAAGCAGATGATCCATAAAGGCTAATTCATCAGTAACTTCGAAGGATTGTCGTGTTCGCAAAATTCTATAATTCGGAAATAAATCTATTAAGGGCGTTTCTATGATCTTCCTTTAATTTCGGGTCAACAATACCTTCGCTCTCATTAAAATTAGTTTTAAAAGAAGGCAAGGTAAAGGTAGCGACCACTTCGCCCCCTACTCTTGGCAATGAATTCTTAACATACTCCTGTGCTCCAATAGCACCTCTTTGCCCTGGTGATGTGGACATTAAAAATACCTTGGTGTCTTGCAGATATTTTTTATTCGAACGAGATAACCAATCGAGAAGATTCTTAAAATAGGCAGAAGGTCCACCATTATGTTCATTCACTGAAAGCACCAAGGCATCGGCCTTTTCTATTTTTCGTTGCATTTTAACCAGTGCTTCGGGAAATCCTAATTGTTTTTCACGGTCTTCACCATACATCGGAAAAGTTGTACTTGCCATATTGATCAATTCAATATCTTGCCCCTGGATAAGTGAGACCGTATGTTTTACTAAACTGAAATTAATCGATGAGGATGAATTGCTTCCCGCGAAAGCCAGTACTGCTGCCATACAAATAATATTTTGCGTTCGACGAAAATACCGCAAATTACATCGTTATGCGAGTTTTTTGTCTAATTTTGCAGCCGAAAACATCTAAACACCTTGTTTTTCAAGTATATAGATGGGAATGATAAAGAAATAACGGACGAAATATTATAATTTTTATCCTTGGACAAAAAAACTACAAGATTATATTTTATAGACGCTATGAGGGCTTGGGCCATTCTCATGATGCTACAAGGACATTTTATTGATGGCCTTTTGGACAATGCATTTAGGGACAATACCGACCTAACCTATAACATCTGGAAATACTTTAGGGGTATTACCGCGCCCGTGTTTTTCACCGTTTCAGGTTTTATTTTTACATATTTACTCATACGTGTACCGCAAAAGGGATTTCAGAACCCAAGAGTATCTAAAGGAATAAAACGCGGTTTACAACTTATATTCATAGGTTATTTGCTTCGCACCAATCTTTTAGGAATTTTCGAGGGGCAAATCTACGATAGCTTTTATTTAGTGGATGTGCTCCACTGTATCGGCCTTTCGTTATTGGGAATAATAGGAATTTACCTTTGGTCCAACAACAAAAGTAAAATGCTATTACCTGTCCTATTACTGGGCGTTACCGGTTTATTGTTCCTATTTGAACCTGTTTATAAGGATTGGTCTTTCGGGTTTATGCCACAGGCCTTGGCCAATTTTCTTACCAAGACACATGGATCGGTATTTACCATTATACCCTGGTTTGGCTATACAACATTTGGGGCATTTATGTCGGTAATGTTCACACGGTACAAGAATCACAACTATTTTTATGAATATGCAATTTCATTGAGCGCTTTGGTAGGGTTGATCTTGATTTTCCTTTCTTCTGATGTTTTAGTGGGACTTTCTAGCCTAACTGGGATTACCCTTTTTGAAGCCATAGCATTGAACAACTACCTTTTTATCCGATTGGGCGATGTTTTCATGGTGTTCGCCGTTTTTATGATCTTTAGAAGGTTGATGACCAATACTACCCTTTTAAAAATTGGCCAAAGTACCCTATCCATATATGTGGTTCATTTCGTAGTACTTTATGGTAGTTTCACCGGGTTGGGACTTTACCGGTTCTTTCACCATGAATTAAGTCCCTTGGTTGCAATTTCCGGAGCCGTAGTTTTTATGATTGTATGCACTTATATAGCCTTACAATACGAAAGGAAAAAAGCTTTGATTAAATCGAGTATTACTAAGAATATAACCCAAGGCTTCAACACTGTTCATAGTAATCTGCTTCCTTGGTATATTTTTACACAAAAATTGATCAAGGGTTTTGTGTCAAAACTGCTAAGATCGTTTGGGCTTATAAAGAATTAAACACCTTTTTCAGGATTGGTTTCAATCCCCGCTCAAGAATTGGCATCTATACGTTTTAATTCTTCTTCGGTAAACTGTAAGTGATCCAATGCCCCCACATTTTCCTTAAGTTGCTTGGTAGAGCTTGCCCCAATGAGTACAGAGGCCACATTGGGTCTGTTCAATAACCACGCAATCGCCATTTGAGATAATTTCTGTCCCCTTTGATTCGCGATATCTGTCAGGTTTTTAATTTTCGACAAGTTGCGTTCAACTTCTTTTTTGTCCAAATAGGTAAAATCCTTGGCAGCCCTAGAATCTGCGGGAATGCCATTCACATATTTGTTGGTAAGCATCCCCTGGGCCAATGGTGAAAACGCAATACATCCCACTCCCTCATTTCCTAAAGTTTCCAAGAGACCATCCTCGACCCATCGGTCAAAAATAGAATATCGGGCTTGATGCAGAATAAAAGGAACCTTCATGTCCTTTAACAATCTACTTGCTTCTACAGTTTCTTTGGCTTGATAGTTGGAAATGCCTACATATAATGCCTTTCCCTGACGTACAATATCCGATAAGGCGATCATGGTTTCTTCTAGGGGCGTATCTGGGTCAGGCCTATGGTGGTAAAAAATATCCACATAGTCCAATCCCATTCGTTTTAAACTTTGGTCCAAACTGGAAATCAGATACTTCCTTGAGCCATAATTTCCGTAAGGACCGGGCCACATATCAAAACCTGCCTTTGAAGCTATGAATAGCTCATCCCGATAGGGTTTAAAGTCTTTTTTGAAAAGTTGTCCAAAATTTTCCTCCGCTGAACCGTAAGGAGGACCATAATTATTCGCCAGGTCAAAATGCGTAATCCCTAAATCAAAGGCACATCTCAATATTTCCCTAGCATTTTGCAAACTATCCACATAACCGAAATTATGCCATAAACCGAGGGATAACGCAGGTAATAACACACCGCTTTTTCCACATCGATTGTATTTCATGGTTTCATATCTATCTGCCGTGGCATGATAGTCCTTTACACCTGTTTTATCGTTTATTTCCATTTCCAAATTATATATACTTTTAACATGAAATCTATAGGAATCAACATAAGGCAAAAAATAAACCCAATGATTGGTCCCGCAACTTCTTAAATATGCAATGCCCTATCGGCTGTTGCTGCAAGGGCAGCCTCTTTAACGGCTTCTGAATAGGTTGGATGTGCATGGCTCATTCTGGCAATATCCTCAGCAGATGCCCGAAACTCCATGGCTGTCACAGCCTCACTGATCAAATCGGCACAACGCGCACCGATCATATGAACACCCAGAACCTCATCTGTTGCCGTATCGGCAAGTATTTTTACAAATCCGTCAACATCCATGCTAGCCCGGGAACGTCCTAAGGCCCGCATAGGGAATTGGCCTACCTTGTATGATATACCGGCTTCCTTTAATTCTTCTTCTGTCTTTCCTACGGCAGCAACTTCTGGCCAAGTATACACCACTCCCGGGATAAGGTTATAGTCGATATGTGGTTTTTGACCCGCAATCAATTCAGCGACCATGGTACCTTCTTCCTCGGCTTTGTGGGCCAACATGGCACCACGGACAACATCCCCAATGGCATAAATGTTAGGTATGTTGGTCTGTAAGTGGTCATTAACTATAACTCTGCCCCTATCGTCTAACTTCACTCCGGCAGCATCAGCCTTCAAACCATCGGTATAAGGTCGACGCCCGACAGAAACCAAACAATAATCACCTGTAAAAGTAACTTCATCCCCTTTTTTATCATCTGCCTTTACAATTACCTCATCCCCTTTTCGCTGTACGGATTTCACCTTATGGGAAAGATAAAATTTCACCTTTTGTTTTTTCATCGACTTCATCAGTTCTTTCGACAAACCAGCATCCATGGTAGGAATGATCCTATCCATATATTCAACTACGGAGACCTCAGCCCCGAGGCGTTTATACACCTGTCCCAACTCCAAACCGATAACCCCGCCACCAATTACGATCATGTGTTTTGGAATCTCATTGAGTTTCAAGGCTTCGGTAGAGGTGATAACACGTTCCTTATCCAACGTAATAAAGGGCAAGGATGAAGGTTTTGATCCTGTGGCGATTATCGTATTTTTCGCCTTTATTGTTTCGGTACTCCCATCGGTTTTGGCAATGTCAAGGTGCGTGGCATCCTTAAAACTACCGACCCCCTCATATACATCGATCTTGTTTTTATCCATCAAAAACTGAATACCTTTAGTGGTCATATCGACTACGCCTTGCTTTCTGGCAATCATTTTACCCAGGTTGACCTTGATTTCACCTGGAATTTCAATGCCATGCTCTTCGAAATGCTTTACGGCATCCTCATAATGGTGAGAGGAATCCAACAATGCTTTTGAAGGAATACACCCGACATTCAAGCAAGTACCTCCCAAAGTGCTATATTTTTCAATAATCGCCGTTTTCATTCCAAGTTGGGCGCAACGAATGGCGGCAACATATCCGCCAGGACCGGAACCTATAACGGCCACATCATATTCAGTCATACTATTTCAAGATTTTAGTGTCGAACAAAATTAGTACTATTTTCGCATTAAAGTGTAATTCGGGTCGTATGCTTTACTTCATTGATCACGAAGGAACTTTGCGTACTGCCAATATGGTTCAATGCCGTAAGTTTTGTAACCATAAAATCTCGATAGGCCTCCATATCCCGAACGTATATTTTTAGAATATAGTCATAATCCCCGCTAGTATGGTAACATTCCACCACTTCTTGCAACCCTTGTACCTCTTTTTCAAATTGCAGCACATAGGCTTTGGTATGCTGCACTAATTTTACATGGCAGAGCACCACAAAGGCCCTATCGATCTTTTTTTTATCGACCAAAGCGACATATTTTCTTATGATGCCGGTTTTCTCCAATCGCTTGATCCGTTCATAAACCGCCGTTACGGACAGATTTAAATGGTGGGCATATTCCTTTGTTGTCTTTTTACTGTCCTCTTGCAATAAACCAAGAAGTTTACTGTCGATTTCGTCAAATTTCATTTGGAATAATTTTCATTTAAACGGGAACTTGGGTACAATATATAATTAATTAATCTAATATTATGGCATACCTTAGATATATTATCTAAGTATTTGAATTTATGTTGAATATAAAACAATTTAACCTTATTTTTAAGGTATAAAATCTAATTATTATGGAAAATAAAGCATCCGATAATTTACAAGACTTACAATACTTTGGGGAATATGGTGGTGTCAATCCATCGATTTCAGATTCATCGACCTACACATTTTTGTCCGCAAAAACAATGTTCGACACCTTTGAGGGTAATACGGAAGGCTGTTATTTATATACCCGACATTCCTCTCCTTCCAATCTATATCTAGGAGAGGCCCTAGCAGCTTTGGAGGGTACCGAAACGGCCAATGTTACGGCTAGTGGAATGGGTGCCATCACGGCGGTTATTATGCAGTTGTGCAATGCAGGCGACCATATAGTAAGCAGCAGGACCATTTATGGTGGAACATATGCTTTCATGAAGAATTTCTTGAAAAAATTCAATGTCAAAACCTCTTTCGTTGATATCACCAATATCAAAGCTATTGAAGAAGCCATTACGCCAAATACTAAAATGATCTACTGTGAATCGGTGAGCAATCCCCTTCTCGAAATTGCCGATATTAAAACTTTATCGGTTTTGGCAAAAAAACATGGTATACCTTTGGTGGTTGACAACACGTTCTCCCCGCTTACTGTTTCCCCTGCAAAACTTGGGGCGGAAATCGTAATACATAGTCTAACAAAATTCATCAATGGCACAAGTGATTGTGTTGCCGGTGTGGTTTGTGGAACCAAGGAATTTTGCCTTGCCCTTAAAGATGTACACGATGGGGCTGGAATGCTATTAGGCAGCACTTTGGACAGTCTTAGGGCCGCATCAATCCTTAAAAATATGCGAACACTTCATATTCGAATGAAAAAACATAGCGAAAATGCCCACTATTTGGCTGAGAACTTTGAAAAAGAGGGACTTAAAGTGGTCTACCCTGGACTAAAATCACATAAAGGCCATGAAAAACTAAAAAGTTTTATGAACCCTGAGTTTGGATTTGGGGGACTAATGACCATAAATGTCGGATCTTTAGATAAAGCAAATGCCCTTATGGAACTCATGCAAAAGAAAAAATTAGGGTATTTGGCAGTTAGTCTTGGTTTTTATAAGACCCTTTTCAGTGCTCCGGGAACATCCACTTCTTCAGAAATTCCGCTGGAAGAACAAAAAGAAATGGGATTATCCGATGGATTGGTGCGATTTTCAGTTGGCTTAGACAATGATATTCACAGAACCTTCAGGATGATGAGGGCATGTATGGAAGAACTACATATTCTTAACCCTAAAACTTCAATGGTTTAAAGCACTTTTATTCCTGGGTTTGCAGAACAGATGGCAAAATCGTAATATTACGACCTACCAAAATAAAGCCAATGCCAAAAAACGAACCCCATGAATATAGACAGGACGAGCATATAGTTGATAATAAAGAACTGAACATCTGGGAGGCGCTAATCCCCGTTATTGCTTTAGTTGGGATGCTTGCTTATAATGTATATGTCTTCGGGGATGAAGCGGTAGGTGGATCCAATCAATTTATTCTTCTACTCGGTGGCGCGGTTGCCGCCATAGTAGGTTTTTTCAATAAAGTCACCTACAAACGTATGTTGGCCGAAGTGGCCGAAAATATAAAATCAACAACTGGAGCTTTACTTATTCTTCTTATGGTAGGCGCCTTGGCAGGAACCTGGTTGGTAAGTGGCATTATCCCAGCAATGATCTATTATGGTCTCCAAATCCTGAATCCAACTATATTTTTAGCAGCCTGTGTGATAATTTGTGCCATCATTTCGTTGGCAACAGGCAGTAGCTGGACCACAGCCGCAACTGTTGGTATTGCCTTGATCGGTATTGGTGAGGCGTTGGGCATTTCTATGGGCATGACGGCTGGAGCTGTACTTTCAGGGGCTTATTTCGGTGATAAAATGTCCCCCTTAAGTGATACCACGAACTTGGCACCAGCAATGGCCGGAGGTGAACTTTTTGACCATATTAAATACATGTCGATTACTACAGTGCCGACCATTCTACTAACCTTAGTTGTTTTTATCATTTTAGGGTTTGTAATTGACCCAACGGGTTCGGCGGATACGGCTTCAATATTAGAATCAATAGATTCTACCTTCAATATCAATGGTTGGTTATTCATTGTACCCGCAGCCGTTATTTACTTGATTATAAAGAAAACACCCCCCTTGGCCGCACTACTGATCGGAACCTTATTAGGCGCGGTATTCGCATTGATATTTCAACCTGAAATCGTTGCCAGCCTCACAAACACCAAAGAACTGACTTTTGAATCGGGTTATAAAGGCATTTTAAGGGCCATTACCATTAAAACAAGTATCGCCACGGACAACGAGGCTTTAAACGATTTATTTACGGGTAAGGGCATGGAAGGAATGCTCAGCACTATTTGGCTTATACTTTGTGCTATGGTTTTCGGGGGTGTCATGGATGGTATCGGTGCACTCTCACGAATCACGAAATCACTTTTAAGTATGGCTAAAACCACATTTGGGTTATTCGCGAGTACGGTAGGCAGTTGTCTTGCCTTGAATGTAACTGCTTCTGACCAATATCTTGCTATTGTGGTCCCCGGAAAAATGTTTTCTAAAGCCTATGCAGATCGGGGCTTAGCACCTGAAAATTTGAGCCGAACGCTTGAAGATTCCGGTACGGTTACTTCCGTACTGATTCCATGGAACACCTGCGGGGCCTATCATAGTAGTGTTTTAGGTGTAGGAGTCGGGGAGTATTTTATTTACGCCATATTCAATTGGCTAAGTCCGATAATGACTTTAATTTTTGCGGCTTTCCAAATCAAGATTAAGCACTTGAAGAAAAGGCATGGCAACCGAACAAAACAATAATCAAATTATCAATTAGGAAATCCGCAAATTACACAATGTAATTTTGTCAGTTAGACAATTCTAACCGTGTTTACATTTCGTGTTTTTAACAAATCGTCCTTTTTTGCCTAGGCATTTACATTCGTTATACACCCATCGATTTTATTAATTGACAACTGTAGTTTTGGGCTTGCTGTAATGTAATTTTGCCATTCAATTAATAATCTTTAAAAATTTAAAATTAGATACTATATGGCAATTGTAGGGAAAAAATTTCCAAACCTAGAAGTAAATGCAATGAATGAAATGGGTGATACTTTCAAACTGAACGTGTTGGAAGAAGCGCAAAAAAACAGTAAGAAAATAGTGCTTTTTTGGTACCCAAAAGATTTCACCTTTGTCTGTCCGACCGAACTTCTTGCCTTTCAGGCTTCCTTAAAAGAATTCGAAAACAGGAATACTATGGTCATTGGTGCTTCTTGTGATACCGCTGAAGTACATTTCGCATGGTTGAATACCCCAAAGAATCATGGAGGAATTGAAGGGGTAACTTATCCCCTATTGGCCGATAGCAACCGAAACCTTGCGTCGACTTTGGGCATCTTGGATATTACCAACGAAAAGTATAATGAGGAAACGGGAGTGGTAACTGTCGATGGTGACAATGTAACCTATCGTGCTACCTATTTAATAGATGAAGAAGGCACAGTCTTCCATGAAGGCATCAACCATATGCCATTGGGTAGGAATGTAAATGAATATTTACGATTGATAGATGCTTATACCCATGTTCAACAAAAAGGTGAAGTATGCCCTGCGAACTGGGAAGAAGGCAAGGAAGCAATGACAGCTGACAGAAATGGTGTTTCCGAATATTTGGCCACACATTCAAACTAACCTCAAAATCAAATATTGGGGTAATAGACTATTTTAAGTCTATTACCTTGATTTATCTTTTATTTCATTTTAAATATACGTATATGCTATTGGAATTGGAAAATGATAATTTGAACGAAATTATCGCTGCAAATAAAAACGTCGTTGTACAGTACTCCGCTACTTGGTGTGGCAATTGCCGTATCATGAAACCGAAATTCAAAAAGGAATCCACTGAAAATGAAAAGGTAACCTTTGTTTTGGCAGACGCCGAAAAATTTCCGGAATCAAGAAAATTGGCCAAGGTCGATAACCTTCCGACTTTTGCCACTTTCGTGAATGGGGAGTTTAAAAATCAAGTTCAGACCAATAAATATGATGTTTTAAAGGAGTTGATATATGAAGTTACCAGTAATTAAACATTTGACAAGTTTTATAGAGGACAATGATGAGGATTATATCATCGAGACCTTGGAAACCCTTGAGTCACTTACCGAGGTTCCATCATTAAAAGATGAGGAACTCGATGTTATTGGGGAGCTCATATCCAATATGTACGGGGCTCTAGAGGTAAATAAGGCGATAAAGGCAGGTGAAGACAAAAAGGATGCCTTGAACGGGTTTATGCAACGTGTTGTAGGGTCTATTGATTCTTAAGAAGATTATATAGGTAGAATAAAAGTCCATGCTTCAAACGTATGGACTTTTTTATTTAATATTCATTCCAAATCAGGTTTATATTTTTTATTTTCACACTTCATTTAAAATAATATATTATGGCTACTGTAACACTAAAAGGAAACAAAATACATACCCTAGGCAACTTGCCTACCATTGGGAGCGCTGCGCCGGATTTTAAATTGACCATGACCGACCTATCCACTCGTTCATTATCAGAATATCAGGGGAGAAAATTAGTGCTCAATATTTTTCCTAGCATCGATACGGGAACATGTGCCGCTTCGGTCCGTCAATTCAATCAAGAGGCTGCAGAGTTAGAAAATACTATCGTGCTATGCATCTCGAAAGATCTTCCTTTTGCACAAACCCGCTTTTGTGGTGCCGAAGGTATTGAAAATGTGGTGATGTTGTCCGATTATAAGGATGGTGGATTTGGCAAGGCTTACAAGGTAGCGTTTACCGATGGTCCCCTGGAAGGTTTGCTGTCCAGATCCGTGGTGGTAGTCAATGAAAAAGGAAAGGTCGTTTATACTGAGCAGGTTCCCGAAACTGTTGACGAACCTAACTATAAAGCCGCCTTAGAAGCATTGATGGATGCCTAAGGAATCTTTTCTTCAAAATAGAATCCGTGGTGTAGGTTTTGCCTTAAAAGGGGCACTGCTCTTGATAAAAACCGAGGCAAGTATAAAAGCCCAGGTGTTTATTGCCATGGTGGCCACCGCAGCCGGGTTCTATTTTGATATTACCACAACAGAATGGATGTTTCAAATATTTGCGATTGGCCTAGTTCTAGGTGTTGAAGGGTTGAATACGGCCATTGAAAAACTTGCTGATTTCGTTCACCCGGACTTTGATGCCAAAATTGGGTTTATCAAGGATATTTCTGCCGGAGCCGTAATGTTGGTCTCCATTACCGCCTGTATTGTCGGATTGATCATCTATATACCAAAAATCTTTTAAAGAACATCCTGGCTTTGGCTTAGGTTGTAAATTTGTATTTTTGCCCCAAGAATTAATCTATTAATGGCAAGAAAAGGTAAAAAGGCAAAGCCCAAGACCCCAAAAAAGGGCTTATCCTTAAAATTATCAAAGCAAAATAAAATTATACTGGGAAGCCTTTTAATGCTTTTCAGCATTGCTTTGTTCTTCTCATTCGTCTCTTTCTATTTTACATGGCAAGATGACCAAAGTCTTCTGACCGAATTTGCCAACCGCAACGAACAGGCCAAGAATTTACTGAATAAATTTGGCGCCAGTGTAAGTCATTTCTTTATGTACAAGGGATTTGGACTGGCCTCATTGATCTTTCCTTTTCTACTGGCTTATACGGGACTTTATATGTTCCTTAATCTAAAAAAGGAAGGGTTGCTTAACAAATGGATCTGGGGGTTGATCTTTGTCATTTGGATATCGATCACCTTAGGTTTCTTTGCCATTGACAAGCCTTTGTTAGGGGGACTTGTGGGTTATGAAATGAATGATTTTTTACAGGATTATGCGGGTAGTATCGGGGTTCTGTTGCTTTTGGTCTTCGGTTTAATCTTTATTTTAGTTCGCCTTTTTCATTTTACGCCTGAAGATTTCATCAATTATTTCAAGGCCAAAAAAGAATCCTTGGCCTCAGAGTTCAAAGGCAGGGTGAACGATGTGGACAAGTCCTTTGAATTCGAAAAAGAGGATGTGGCTCCGGTCATCATCGATACCTATACCCATAAAAAGGATATCCCTCCCCTTGAAAAAGAAAAAGCTTCGGATGATTTTGAGGTCAATGTACCCAAGGAAGAACCTATCGAAGAGGACGTAGTAGCCATGGAGGTCGAGAAAATTGTTGAAGAACAGGAGGAAGCGGATAATATCGCCGATAAATTGGTTGATGATTTTGGGGAATTCGACCCTACGTTGGAACTTGGAAATTATAAATTCCCGACTATCGATCTGTTAGATCAACATGGTACTTCTGGCGGAATTACCATTAATCAGGAAGAGCTTGAGGAAAATAAGAATAAGATTGTAGAAACCCTCAAGAACTATAAAATCGGTATCGCGCAAATAAAGGCGACCATAGGACCCACGGTTACCCTATACGAAATTGTCCCTGATGCTGGTATCCGAATTTCCAAAATAAAGAATCTTGAAGATGATATCGCTTTATCCCTGGCGGCCTTGGGAATCCGTATCATTGCCCCTATCCCCGGGAAAGGTACCATTGGTATTGAAGTGCCCAACAAGAAACCCACCGTAGTTTCCATGCGCTCCGTAATTGCATCAAGTAAGTTTCAAAAGGCGGAGATGCAATTGCCCATAGCATTCGGTAAGACCATTAGCAATGAAACTTTTGTGGTAGATCTGGCAAAAATGCCCCACTTGCTTATGGCAGGGGCCACAGGTCAAGGTAAATCGGTCGGCTTGAATGCAGTCATCACATCCCTACTTTACAAAAAACATCCTGCGGAGGTCAAATTCATTCTGGTAGATCCGAAAAAAGTGGAACTTACCCTTTATAATAAAATCGAAAGGCACTTCTTGGCCAAACTTCCGGATTCGGAGGAAGCCATAATAACGGACAATACGAAGGTTATCAACACCCTAAATTCTTTGTGTATCGAAATGGACAATCGGTATGAATTATTGAAATTGGCCATGGTACGAAACATCAAGGAGTACAATGTTAAGTTCAAGGCCCGTAAATTGAATCCGCATGACGGGCATAAATTTTTACCCTATATTGTATTGATAATCGATGAATTTGCCGATTTGATCATGACCGCCGGTAAAGAGGTTGAAACCCCGATTGCGCGATTGGCACAATTGGCACGAGCTATTGGAATCCATTTGATTATTGCGACCCAAAGGCCATCGGTTAATGTAATCACGGGTATTATTAAAGCGAATTTCCCGGCACGTATTGCCTTTAGGGTTACCTCTAAAATCGATTCTAGGACCATTTTGGATGCCCAAGGAGCAGATCAGTTAATAGGCCGTGGGGATATGTTGTTTACACAAGGCAATGAAGTTACGCGTTTGCAATGTGCTTTCGTCGACACCCCAGAGGTAGAAAAAATCACTGCATATATAGGCGCACAGAGAGCTTATCCCCAAGCCCATGAACTCCCAGAATATGTGGGCGAGGATTCTGGCACAAGTATTGATTATGAAATAAGTGAAAGGGACACTATGTTTCGGGAAGCAGCCGAGGTCATTGTTATTGCTCAACAAGGGTCGGCCTCCTTATTACAACGAAAATTAAAACTGGGCTATAACCGTGCGGGGCGTATCATTGACCAATTGGAAGCTGCAGGTATAGTAGGCCCTTTCGAGGGAAGCAAGGCCAGACAAGTATTGGTTTCCGATATGATGGCACTAGATCAATTATTGAATAACGAGTCAAATTAAACTTTAATGAAAAAGATAGTATTAATCGCGGTTACGTTTATGATTGTAAGTGTTGCAAATGCCCAAAATTCAGAAAAAGCAAAAGCGCTTTTGGATGAGGTGTACAATAAGGTGCAAGGGTATGACAACATTTTTGTGGACTTTAAATACGTGCTGATAAATAATGAAGCAGGTATCAACGACGAAACAAGGGGTGATGTTACCATGCAAGGGGACAAATACCTTGCTAATTTCTTTGGGGCCCATCAGTTATATGATGGCAAAAAAGTATACACTATCGTTCCTGAAAATGAAGAAGTGACCATTGAGGATAAGTCCGAGGATGAAAACACCGTGACCCCATCAAAAATGCTGACATTTTATAAAGAGGGACATACCTATTCATGGGATATTCTACAAAACGTTCAAGGTAGAAAAATACAGTTCATAAAATTGACCCCAATCGATACGAATACCGAAATCAAATCAATTTTATTGGGAATCGATGCTGAAACCAAACATATTTATAAGGTGATCGAAACAGGAAAAAATGGAACCATAACGACAATTACTGTTAATTCTTTTAAAACAAACCAACCATTATCTAAAACCTTATTTACATTTGATGAGAGCAAATACAAGGATGAGGGGTACTATATCATAAGAAATTAATGTGGTTGAGCACATAGTAACATCATGACTTAGACCAGTGTCCTGGTAGAAAATCATAGATGTCCCAGTTCCAGAACCATTTAATAACCATAGGGCAGAATAAATCATATGAAAACTACTTTAGGTTTTTATTAAATTAATGCTACTACATTGAGAATACTAGACCAGTATATTTTATCGAGATTCCTATTTAACTTTTTTAGCTCGTTTGTCATATTGATGTTCATCTTTATATTCCAAACGATTTGGCTTTTTATAGATGATTTGGCAGGCAAGGGACTTGATATTATTATTATTGGCAAATTTCTTTTTTACCTTATGCCCAATCTAACGGAAAAGGTATTACCCTTAACTGTTTTACTCTCTTCAATCCTCACTTTTGGTACCCTAGCGGAAAATTATGAATTTGCCGCAATGAAGGCCTCGGGCATTTCATTACAAAGGGCCATGTTGAGCTTAATCGTTTTTATTGTCTTTTTGGGAGGTGTTACTTTCTATTTTGCCAATAGTGTTATTCCTGCCTCGGAACAGAAAATCTATAACCTGCGACGAAACATTGCCAAAGTAAAGCCTGCAGTTGCAATTGTTGAAGGGGTTTTCAGCGATTTTGAAGGTGCCGACATGAATATTAAAGTCGATAAAAAATATGGTGAAAATGATCGTTTTCTTGAAAATGTAACGATTCACTTAAAATCAAAGACTAAGGTGAACTCTACGGTTATCAAGGCGAAAACAGGGGAACTAAAAAGCAGTGAATCTTCCGATATATTACAGTTGGTACTGTACGATGGCCATTATTATAGAGATTTGGAAAAGAGCAGCACCCAGGCCAAAAACAACTATCCCTTTGCAAAGTCGAATTTTGAAACCTACACCATGAATATCGACCTTTCGGAATTCAATAATGTGGACATGGATGAAGAAAGGGATACTGAAACAGAAAAAATGAAAAAT
Source organism: Maribacter arenosus (assembly GCF_014610845.1). Classification (GTDB taxonomy): domain Bacteria; phylum Bacteroidota; class Bacteroidia; order Flavobacteriales; family Flavobacteriaceae; genus Maribacter_A; species Maribacter_A arenosus. The sequence continues at coordinate 777,721 of NZ_JABTCG010000001.1, forward strand.
GTGGCCCGCCTTACCAAGGACATAGATTCCTTAAAAAAGGACAACCTAAGAATTGTTGGGGCCTTTTCAAAGAACATTCAGAGCAGAGTGGGAGCGTTTATTGAATTACCTGTCAAAGATTCCACTAAGGTCACTTTAAACGAGGATATGCAGGAAAAATATGCAACTACGGTTACAACACCCAGAGATACCGTAAGACCTGACAGTATTAAAACCGTACAAAATATAGTAGATCTTTATCAAGATTGGCAAAAAATACAGATAGCGGCCTCTGCCAAGACCAATGCTTCTAATTTATTGACCTCTGTTCAAGGTAAAAAGAACGAACTAAACAAAAGGTACGAAATCTTCAACAGGCACATTTTAGCATTGCATAAAAAATTTGCCTTGGCACTCTCCTGTGTTATCCTGTTTTTTGTTGGTGCACCTTTGGGTGCCATAATTCGTAAAGGAGGTATTGGGCTGCCTATGGTCATTGCCATAATTTTATTCCTAACCTATTATTTTATTGGCGTGTTTGCCGATAACTATGCAAAAAAGAACGTAATCCATCCTATAATCGGGGCATGGTTATCTACCATGATAATGTTACCTTTGAGCATTGTACTAACAAAAAGGGCAACAGCGGATCGCGGCTTGATGAACCTAGATGGTTTCGTTGAATTTTTTCAAAAAATATTCAAAAAGAAAGAAAACGATTCAATTACGACGTTATGATCAAAATGGAAAAAAAGATACAACTACATACGATAGAGGAAGCGATTGAAGCCATTCGCAAGGGTGAGGTGATAATTGTCGTTGATGATGAAAATCGTGAAAATGAAGGGGATTTCATTGCTGCTGCCGAAATGGTAACCCCTGGAATGATCAATTTTATGGCCAAACATGGCCGCGGCTTAATCTGTGCGCCATTGACCGAAGACCGATGTAAGGAATTGAAACTCGATATGATGGTACAGAACAATACCGTTCTACATCAAACCCAATTCACGGTATCGGTAGATTTAATAGGTCAAGGTTGTACTACTGGAATTTCGGTCCACGACCGTTCCAAAACCATTCTGTCCCTTGTTGATGAAAATACTAAACCCCATGATTTGGGACGACCAGGACATATATTTCCTCTAAAAGCTAAAAATGGCGGCGTATTGCGAAGAACTGGCCATACTGAAGCGGCCATAGATCTCGCAAGGCTGGCTGGCCTTAATCCAGCAGGTATTCTTGTTGAAATATTGAATGAGGATGGTAGTATGGCCCGACTTCCACAATTAATCGAAGTGGCCCATAAGTTTGATTTGAAGATCATTTCCATCGAGGATTTAGTGGCCTACCGAATGGATCATGATAGCCTTATTGAGAAAAAAGAGGATTTTGAAATTACAACCCGTTTTGGCAAATTCAGATTACATGCCTATCAACAAACCACAAATAAACAAGTACATATTGCTTTGACCAAGGGGAATTGGAATGTGGATGAACCGATCTTGACGCGAATCAGTGCGTCTATGGTAAACAATGACATTCTGTGTACACTGACGGACAACCCGGATCAAAGGCTCCAGGAAATATTCAATGCCATTAATAAGGAAGAAAAAGGTGCTTATGTTTTTATAAACCAGGAATCCCAATCGCTTAATCTTTTAAAACGGTTGACCGAACTTAAAACATTGCAATCAGAGGGTAAGTTCAATGCACCAAAAATTGAAATGGACAAACGTGATTTCGGCATCGGAGCACAAATTCTTCACAATCTGAATATATCCAAAATCAGACTTTTGACCAATTCCATGCAGACTAAGCGGGTAGGTATCGTAGGATACGGTTTGGAAATTGTGGATTATGTTAATTATTAGGACGTTATACCCTCGCTGATTACAGTCGCCATTTTTGCTGCGCGCTCCTGTACTTCAGCTTTTGTCCAACTTAGCTTAATCAAACAGGAAATATTACGACTGATCCAATAATCCGATTTTGAGAAATCGGTCTTAGAGTAATCAGGCAATTGATTTTTTACTTCTTGTGGCAAATTGCCCAAGGATTTCATTTGGTTCAAATGCTGCCATTTTCGATAATAGTGCCAATTGTTATCATACCAATAAAAGCAACCATCTACACCCGCCTCTGTCAATGCTTTTTGAACGGCTTTGGCCCTTTTCCCATCGGGTAGAAAAAAACTTAAAAAGGAATAATTTTCTATGCCCCCCTCAGGTACTTTTCGAAAACGAAGACCTTCAATGGACTCCAAGGCAGTCCTAAGAATTGAATAATTTCGTTTTTGAATCTTTAGGAATTCATCAAGTCTTCTAATTTGGGCCAGTCCTATGGCGGCATTCAGTTCTGAAATACGAAAATTATATCCTAAAAATGGATGTCCTTCCGCTCCCCTATCCTTCCCAATATGGTCATGACCGTGATCGGAATAATGGTTCGCATTTTTATAATACCTTTCATTATTTGTTATCAGCGCCCCGCCCTCACCACAAGTAATGGTCTTTACATAATCGAAGGAAAAACAGCCCAAATCCCCATAGCTACCAAGAGGTTTGCCCTTATAACTGCCCCCTATAGCCTGACAGGCATCTTCCAATAACAGTAACCCATGCTTATCGCAGATTTTTTGTAATTGGTCCAAGTTGGCCATTGAACCGCACATATGAACCGGCATTATCACTTTGGTTTTTGTAGAAATCGCTCTCTCCACAGCTTTTGGATCCAGGGTCAGGGAATCATCGATATCAACCAAAATTGGAATGGCCCCTAACGCCAAAACCGCTTCAAAACTGGCAACAAACGTGAATGTAGGTAGAATAACTTCGTCCCCTGCCCCGACCCCGGCACTCGCCATAGCAACAGTCAAAGCTGCCGTTCCACTACTTACCACGTGGGCGTATTTGCTTTGCATACTATGCATTAGGGCAGCCTCTAATTCCTTTGCTTTCCAATGGCCGTTGCGCATACCTTCAAAACCATAGCGCATTAAAACTCCGGAATCCAGTACATCTTGAATTTCTTTTTTTTCTTGTTCCCCAAAAAGTTCAAATCCTGGCATGTAGTCTCATTTTAAGAATTCACTAAAAGATCTCTATTATACTTTCTTCAACATTCTTTCTCACTTTTTCCATTTTCGAGAACGGGTCGTTTTTGGCCCTATACCCTACTGGCAAAACTAAAACGGAGGTCAGGCCCTTTTCTTGAAGGCCTAGGAGTTTATCATATTCCTCGGGCAAGAACCCTTCCATAGGACAGGAATCTATTTCTTCCAAAGCACAATATGACAATAGATTTCCCATGGCCAAATAGGCTTGGTTGGTACACCATGTTCTTATTTCATCCATTTCCTTTTTTGAAAAACTCTCGACCAAAGCTTCCTTAAACGGTTTTAAAAGGCTATCACTGGTACCCCGAACACTTTTAACCAGACTAAAATATTGGTCGATAAAGGCTTTGTCGATATTATTCTCTATACAAATAACCAATACATGGGACGCATTCTCTACCTGCCGCTGACCAAATGAACAGGAAACCATTTTCTTTTGTAAATCCTTATTTTGAACCACGACCATTTTTATAGGTTGTAGACCATAAGAGGTGGCCGTAAGATTAAAGGCATGTTTCAATCCTTCAATCTTATCTTTGGATAACATCTTTTCTGAATCGAATTTCTTAACGGCATATCGCCATTTTAAATGTTCAATACTCTTTTTTACCATCAATTGTACTTTTATAATTCCTAAATATCAAAAAACCATAGTTTTACTGCCATAATAACGACCATGACCACTAAGAAAGTCTTAATAAAACCATCCCCTTTTTTTACCGAAACCCTGCTTGCCAACCAAGCACCTATTCCATTGCCAATAGCCAATATCAATCCCACTTTCCAATCTACCTTGTCATTCAAAATGAATACTACCAATGCGGAAAGGGTATAGATAAAAACGACAGCCACTTTGGTGGCATTGGCACGGACCAAAGTCATTTGGGTCACATAATGCAAGAAAAGGATCATTATAAACCCTAGTCCGGCATTTATAAAGCCTCCATATATACCAAAAAAGAAAAATGCGATAACACTTATCCAAAGATACTTCCCAGTAGTACGTTCTTGAAGGGCCTCTAAACGTATTTTGGGTTTAAAAACAATAATAAGCACTACCAGGATCATAACTATAGCCAAAATCTTGTTAAAGGTTTCCCCTTTGATATCAACCGCTATATAGGCCCCTATAATCGCCCCAAATAAGGCCGTAATCCCCAGATATAGGTTAAATGGAAATGTAGATACTTGCTTGCTTTTGAAACCGGCCGTGGCCAATGCTGTTTGGAAGACTATGGCTACCCTATTGGTTCCGTTTGCCACACTAGGTGGAAGTCCCAAAAAAATCAATACTGGCAAGGATAATAACGATCCGCCCCCGGCAACTGTGTTGATAAAACCAACGGCAAAACCCACAGCGATCAAGAGTACATAATGGTACCATTCTTCCATTCGACAAAAATAGCTTCTTGAAAAGAATAATATAGACTTTGACCTAAAATAATAATGAACTTTCCCTTTTTGGAATAGAAAAAGGTTTCTATATTTGCACCCGCCTACGCAACCTTAACGTTGCTTCGACGGGTAAGCCCGGCGAAATCCTAAAAGGATGTATCGATTGGAGAAATGGCAGAGTGGTCGAATGCGGCAGTCTTGAAAACTGTTGAGGGTCACACCTCCGGGGGTTCGAATCCCTCTTTCTCCGCAAAAGGAAAACCATAACGGGAGTTATGGTTTTTTTGTTTTTATGGAAAAACGGAATTTATTCCTGTTTTGGAATGAAAATAAAAAAAACCCTGCTATTTTAGGCAGGGTTTGGTTTTCTATGCTTGGCTAGGATTGTCTTCAGGGTTAAACGTAGTTAATCCCTCTTTCTCCGCAAAAGGAAACCCATAACTCTCGTTATGGATTATTTGTTCTCTGAAACAACGAATGCATTGGCAATAAAATGCTACTTAGATTTTCTTATTTCCCAGTTTTCGAACTATACTGTGATACCAACCAAGCTAGAAATCTAAATTTAGGGGGTTAAATGTTATATTTTGTTTAATATTAAGTATTATTAGTTAAACAATATCTATCTTTAACTATTATTTACATTTAACCTCTAATTCAATTAAAAAAGATATGTTCGGACTATTCAAAAAAAAATCAGAAAAGGAAAAACTACAGGAAAAGTATGGGAAGCTATTGAAAGAAGCACATAGCTTGTCAACCACCAACAGGAAATTAAGCGATGCTAAAGTATTTGAGGCTGAGGAAGTCATGAAAAAAATAGAAGCCTTGGCTTAATTGAGAACCATTGGCTAACACCTACTTATGGCCTTGCATAAAAAATCGTTTACCGAAAGGGAACTAGACCGCATCATCGAAATGGCCTGGGAAGACAGGACACCTTTTGAGGCCATACGCTTTCAATTTGGCCTACCTGAAAAGGAAGTAATCGGACTAATGAGGCGCTACCTTCAGCCAAAAAGTTTTAAACGTTGGCGAAAACGTGTAAATAGTGGTGTGAGCCAAAAACATTTAAAGAAAAGACATCCAGTTATTACCCGCTTCAAATGCTCAAGACAGAGGGCCATATCCGGAAATAAAATAAGTAAACGATAAATACCTGTGCTATTTAAAGATGAAATAACAATATTTCCCACTTCCTATAAGGAGATTTTGCAACGGCTTAACACAATTGACCCCTTGAAGTACGGGGCAACCAGAAACTTTATAGATGGTGCGGTCACTTACTTGTCTCCCTATATTTCCAGGGGTGTTATCTCTACCAAATTTGTCCTCACTGAGGTTTTAAGGCGGGGATATCGGCCCGAACAAATAGAAAAGTTCATCCAGGAATTGGCATGGCGGGACTATTGGCAACAAATTTGGATTGCCAAAGGTGATGCCATCAATCATGATTTAAAACAACCGCAAAAGCCTGTTACGAATAATGCCCTATCCAAAGCCATCATTGATGGTCAGACTGGTATTAAAGCCATAGATAAAGCCATTGCCCATTTTTACCATACGGGATATCTACATAACCATGTGCGCATGTACATTGCCTCCCTTGCCTGTAATGCGGCACAAAGTCATTGGAAACTTCCTGCCCAATGGATGTATTACCATCTTTTGGATGGCGATTGGGCCAGTAATGCTTTGAGCTGGCAATGGGTTGCAGGCACCAACAGCAATAAAAAATACATCGCCAATCAAGATAATATCAACAAATATTGCCATACGAAACAGCAAGGCACTTTTTTAGATGTAAGTTATTCAACGCTACAGGAAATGCCAGTGCCTAAGGTGTTAGATGATTTGGTAAAGCCCGAATTAAAAACACCTTTGCCGGAAGCAGTGCCCATTCAAGTTGATATCTCCCAACCTACGTGTATTTATAATTTCTATAATCTCGACCCACTTTGGAAGAAGGATACAAAAGCCAATCGGATTTTATTGCTGGAACCATCCCATTTTAAGCAGTATCCCATTTCTAAAATGAGTGTTGATTTTATGCTTTCGCTCACTAAAAACATAGCGCATATGCAAGTTTATGTAGGGGAATTCCAGGAGTTGGTAGATAGGTATAAGTTAAAGGATATTCATTACAAAGAACATCCGCTCAACACCCATTATCAGGGTACGCAAGAACCACGGGATTGGATGTTTACGGTAAAAGGTTATTATCCTTCATTCTTCTCCTATTGGAAAAAATGCAAGAAAGAAATGCTGACCATAAGAACAGAACCATAATACGTATCAAGTTGTTCAGGGCTCTGGAAAATCAACCTTTATATCTTTATAATAACGTACCCTTTTAAAAAATGAAAAAAAGACACCTTCCACAAAAAATATGTCCGGTTTGCCTTCGCCCTTTTTCGTGGCGGAAAAAATGGGAATTAAATTGGGAGGACGTCAAATATTGCAGTAAACGTTGTAGAATAAACAAATGAAAAGTATACACCTCATTTTTCCGAACCAATTGTTCGAAGAATCTCCGCTTTTTAAAAAGAAAGTACCTGTTTATTTAGTGGAAGAGTATTTATTCTTTAGTCAATATCCGTTTCATAAACAAAAAATAGCCTTTCATCGGGCAAGTATGAAAAAGTACGAAGCGTTTTTAAAAGCTTTGGATTACGAGGTATATTATATAGAAGCCACTCAGGAAATTTCAGATATTAGAAAACTCATTCCAGAACTAAAAAGCATCGGAATTACAGAAATCACTTATATTGACCCCAATGATAATTGGCTTGAAAAAAGAATTGAAAGTGGTTGCAAAGAACAAGGAATTACAACTAACATACTAGAATCCCCAATGTTCCTAAATACCAAGCAAGAGCTTGCAGTTTACTTTAAAGGGAACAAGAAAAAATATCATCAGTCTACCTTCTATACCGAAGAACGCAAAAAACGTAACATCCTTTTGGAATCCGATGAAACCCCTAAAGGTGGAAAATGGACCTTCGATACCGATAACCGCAAGAAATACCCAAGAAAAAAAACACCGCCACCAATTACTTTTCCCGATTTGGATGATTTTTATGCGGAAGCAAAGACATATGTGGATAAAAGTTTTGCAGACCATTTAGGAAACCTAACGGAACAAGCCTTATATGCCACTGATTTTGAAACTTCAAAAGCCTGGTTACATCAATTTTTTGAATATCGGTTTATGGAGTTTGGTGCCTATGAAGATGCCATAGTGGCCGAAAACTCCATTCTCAACCATAGTGTTTTGACCCCCATGATGAATGTGGGATTGATTACACCTCATGAAATCGTTGATGCTTGTCTTAAATACGGCGAAGAGAACGATATTCCCATTAATTCCTTGGAAGGATTCATACGACAAATTATTGGGTGGAGGGAGTTCATTGGCGGTATATATCGCTTTCATGGATCCTTTGAACGGAGTCGCAATTATTGGGGATTCACAAAAAAGATTCCAGCCTCATTTTATAAGGGCACCACGGGCATCCCACCAATTGATCAGACCATTAAAAAAGTACTACAGACCGGATATTGCCATCACATTGAAAGACTAATGGTTTTGGGGAATTTTATGATGCTCTGTGAGTTTGATCCCAAAGAGGTGTATCGATGGTTTATGGAGCTATTCATAGATGCTTATGATTGGGTCATGGTACCCAATGTATATGGCATGAGCCAGTTTTCGGATGGAGGATTGTTCGCTTCCAAACCTTACATAAGTGGCAGTAATTACCTGATGAAGATGAGCAATTACCCAAAGGGGGAATGGCAGGCCACATGGGATGGACTTTTTTGGCGTTTTATGGATGTACATCGGGACTTCTTTACACAAAACCCAAGGTTGGGGATGTTGGTCTCGATGTTTGACAAAATGTCAAAAGAAAAAAAGGAAAATCACCTAAAAAATGCGAAGGACTACTTAAACAGTTTAGATTTTTAAGCTTCAAAGTGGATGGTATACGTAGAAAGATAATGTATTAAACTTAATAAAAACAATACCGTCCACAGCACTGTTCTAATCCAGTTTTTCGTCACCAATGACGACAACATGGCTTCACTCACTATACCTTTTGAAATGTTTCTATGGATTGGTACAAACTGTAAAAAGGTGGAAAGCCAAACCATAGATATTACTACAAGACTTCCAATCGGATATAAGGAGCGTGCGCTAATCACTTGAACTATTGAAAGACCTAGTTGGCCCACCATTAAAGGCATTACAACAAACCCAATTCGAAGGGTATATTTTCTATGCCAAACCATCAAATTATCGGTACTATAGTGTAGAAAGCTCGGGTATATTATTCTTTGCACGATCCAAATCAATACCAATAATCCAAAATCGAATAAAATCCTAAGGAAATCTATAGTCATTACAAATGCTTGGTAATCTTGGAACTTAAAGGTTTTGTGATGGAATAGTAGAAATCTATAAGATTCCCATTTTCATCAACGAGGTATTTTTGAAAGTTCCATTTGACGCTTGAACTTTTCTTTCCGTTGAGTTTTTTTTCGGTAAGCCAATTGTATAAAGGGTGTTTATTACTTCCTTTCACCTGGATTTTTTCGGTCAGTAAAAAGGTAACGCCAAAATTCCGTTTGCAAAAAGATTGTATCTGACTTGAATCCCCAGGTTCTTGATGTCCGAATTGATTGCAAGGCACTCCTATAACCACAAGCGAATCGCGATATGCATCACTCAGTTTCTGTAATCCCTTGTATTGTTTCGTAAATCCACATTCAGAGGCTACATTCACAAATAACATTTTCTTTCCTTCAAATTGGGAAAGCTCAATAGGTTCGCCACCTAAACTATTTATAGCGATATCATAAATAGCAGGCTTACTCTTTATACTTTTGTTTATTGGTCCCAATTTTACCTTATTCGTCGTTCTCATATTGGCCTATTCGTTCAAATAATTTTGTAACTCCGCAATCTTACTGGATTTCAGGAACACACCGCCATAATAGGAGGTCACGGTCGCAGAGGTGTCATCTTTAATACCTCGCGAAGATACACATAAGTGCTTTGCATCTATGATCACTGCAATATCCTCGGTTTGCAGGGTTGCCTTTAGGTCCATGGCAATTTGGTTGGTCAATCGTTCCTGCACCTGTGGCCTTTTGGCATAGTACTGTACAATTCTATTGAGTTTGGAGAGGCCGATAACTTTGCCCGAAGAAATATATGCGATGTGTGCTTTTCCGATAATGGGAACAAAATGATGCTCACAGTTGGAATAGAATGTAATATTCTTTTCAACCAACATTTGATTGTATTGATACTTGTTGTCAAATAAAGCCACTTTAGGTTTATTGGCCGGATTGAGACCTGAAAATATCTCATCTATATACATTTTAGCAACCCTTTTTGGTGTTCCCCGAAGCGAATCATCGGTAAGATCCAGTCCCATAACATCCATAATTTGGGCAAAAAGTCCTTCTATCTTTTCTTTCTTCCTGTCATCTGAAATATCAAATGCATTTTCTTTCATAGGGGTTTCCAATCCCGTATAAATATGGTCATCTCCAATTTCCTCATGGGAAAACCCATTAAGTCCATTTTCTTTAATAAGGGTATTCAACATAGTTTCTTGGTGTTTCATATAGTTTTATTTTCAATTCTAAATTAATATCCAATTCTGTTTTAAGAAGGTTATAAATAACTGCCGCAATATGCTCTGCCGTAGGATTCAAATCCCTGAATTCCTCAGTATCCAAGTTCAGGTTCTTGTGATCGAAACGGTCAAGTACTTTATCCTTAATGATATCTGATAATATTTTCATATCTATAACATAGCCGGTCTCTGGATCAATATTACCGATAACCTTTACCTCCAAATCATAGTTGTGTCCATGGTAATTGGGGTTATTGCATTTTCCGAAAACGGCTTTATTCTTTTCAATACTCCAATTCTTATTATGAAGCCTATGGGCAGCATTAAAATGTTCACGACGCACTACCGCAATCTTATCTATTTTATTCATGACTATTTTAATGACTTAAATTTATAGAAGTAAAGATATTCTTAATATTGTTTAACTTTTAATATATTTTGTTAAACATTAATTAAAAATGAATAAATCTAGCCTACAGGGTAGCTAATAGAGTAAAAACGTATTTACATTGTGGGATTATAAATGCAGTTCATTGGTATTTGGAAATCTTCATCGACAAAAATAACATATGGGGTTCGGACGTAATTTCCCTAAATTGCAATTATGAAGCAACCTTTGGTCAGTATCTTGATTCCCTTTAAAAATACCGAGTTATTTTTAAAGGAATGTTTGGACTCCATAGTACAACAAGAGTATCAAAACTGGGAAGTCCAAGCGGTTGATGACGCTTCAACCGACGATAGCTACAAAATCGTTTCAAAGTATGCTGAAAAAGACCCAAGATTCAACGTTTTAAAAAACTCCGGTAACGGGATCATCGAGGCCTTACGTACCGGTTTTAAAGAATGTAAAGGTGAATTGATTACCAGAATGGACTCTGATGATATCATGGCCCCTGATAAACTGGGCACCTTGTTAGAACTATTGCTAAATAGTGGTAAAGGCCATGTGGCCGTCGGTCAGGTAAAATATTTTTCACATCGGGGAATCAGTGATGGTTACGCACGTTATGAACAATGGCTGAACAAACTCACCGCGGAAGGGAACAATTACTCCGAAATTTATAAAGAATGTGCTATCCCCTCCCCGTGCTGGATGGTTTTTAAAGAGGATCTTCTTCAATGTGGGGCCTTCGAACCCAATCGTTATCCTGAAGATTATGATCTGACCTTTCGCTATTATGAGAACGGATTAACATGTATTCCATGTCAAAAGGTATTGCATTATTGGCGCGATTATGACACCAGGACTTCCCGAACCAGCGAACACTATGCAGCAAATTACTTTTTGGATATTAAGTTGCACTACTTTCTAAAACTTGAATACGACCCAACTAGGCCCTTGGTCATCTGGGGAGCCGGAAACAAGGGAAAAACCATTGCCAAAACCCTTTTGGAAAAGAAGATTGATTTTAAGTGGATTTGTGATAACCCAAAAAAAATCAACAAGGATATTTACGGGATAAAATTGGATCATTACCGTATTTTGAACCATCTACAAGATGCCCAGAACATAATTACCGTTGCAAACGAAAAAGAGCAGGAAACCATCAAAAGTTTCTTCACCGTATTGAACAAAACTCCGATGAAGGATTATTTTTTCTTTTGTTGAATTTTAATATCATTAAGTATACCCAAGTTCTGAATACTTCATATATTTGTTAAATCAAAATTGGGAATGCAGTTTAAATATCCAGAACTTCTTTGGGGCTTATTTCTACTCTTAATTCCTATATTCATTCATCTTTTCCGGCTTAGAAGATTCAAAAAAACACCTTTTACAAATGTAAAATTGTTGAAAAGGGTAGTTTCCGAATCAAGAAAGAGCGATTCTTTGAAAAAATGGTTGCTTTTATTGACCCGATTACTCCTGTATACGGCTTTGATTTTGGCCTTTGCACAACCTTTTCTTGCAAATAAAAAAGCGTTGGTCACCAAAGAAACGGTAATCTATTTAGACAATTCGTTCAGCATGTTGGCAAGGCAACTCGAGGTTCCGCTATTGAACAGCGCCATTCAGGATTTACTGAAGTCAATCCCCGAAAACCAGACTTTTAGTCTTTTCACCAATACTGATGAATATAGAAATGTACGGGTTTCGGATATTCAGAATGACTTATTGATGTTATCCCCGACACCTAAACAATTAGATTTAGAAGAGATTCATTTAAAAGGGAGTACCCTGTTTTCAAGGAATACCAATTCAATCAAAAACCTGATTGTGGTTTCCGACTTTCAAAATCGCATGTTGATGGATCGCCTAATGAAAGATAGCACCATTCAAAAACATTATGTAAAATTATCGGGAATCGATGTTGAAAATGTATCTATTGATAGTTGTTACATTAGTAAATTCGGGTCCGAGAATATGGATATCAATGTAGTGCTATCCGCCTCACCTGCCGTTCAAAGAATCCCGATTTCATTTTATAACGATGAAAAGTTAGTTGCCAAGACAGCCGCACTTTTTGATAATGGAAAAAGTATAGTCCCCTTTACACTATCCGCTAACGAATTGATCAATGGAAAAGTTGAGATAACCGATAAAGGTCTACCTTACGATAATCGCCTTTATTTTAATATTGATAAAAAGGATAAGCCAAAGGTTTTGGTTATTGGGGATACTTCATCGGATTATTTAAAAAGGATATATACTGAAGATGAATTTATTCTCTCCTCCTTCTCCCTAAAAAACCTGAATTACAGAGATATAGAAAGTCAAAATCTAATACTACTGAACGAGTTGAATACCCTGCCAAACTCGCTTGTATCCAGTATTTTATCCTTTGTTTCGAATGGCGGGAGCATAGTCATTATCCCATCGGTGGATGCCGACCTCGATTCTTACAATGGGTTGCTTACGCGTTTATCCTTAGGCTCCTTTGTTGAAAAAATAAGTTTGGAGAACATGATAACCGATATAGCTTTCTCCCATCCACTCTATGATCAGGTTTTTGAAAAGAACGTCAGTAATTTCCAGTTTCCAAAAGTGAACCATTTCCTTAAACTAAAATCAAATTCCCCCTCAATTATTTCTTATCAAAATGGGGATGCCTTTTTGATCGGGGACGAAGGTAAATACCTATTCACGGCAGCTTTAGGCACGGAGCATTCCAATTTCCAACAATCCCCGTTGATAGTCCCTACTTTCCTTAAGATGGGATTCAAGAGCTTAAAGAGTTCCGAACTATACTTTCTACTAAATGGCCCGATTTCCTTGGATATTTCGAAAACAATGGCCAAAGACGATATTTTAAAGGTGTCCAAAGGGAACCAGGAATTTATTCCATTACAGCAAGCACATGCCAATAAAGTGTCACTCACTTTTGACGAGAGCCCAACGGAAGACGGTATTTACACCATTTCTGAAAACGGAACCGCCTTGAAGAACATCAGTTTTAATTATCCCAGAAAAGAAAGTGAGCTGGTTTTTATGGATTTGAACACTATAGAAGCGGCTAGCATACAAAATTCCATAGCTTCACTTTTTTCAGAGTTGCAAAACGATAATCGCATAACTGAGCTTTGGAAATGGTTTGTTATTTTAGCACTACTTTTTCTTTTGATTGAAGTGCTGCTAATCAAATTTTTAAAATGATCCATAAAATCAATAGATAAATCCAGTGGAAATGAACATACTCCTAAAATCCGCCAAAATCATTAATGCACAGAATAGCGAATTGCACTTAAAAAAAAGGGATATTTTAATCAAGAATGGCATCATTGATACTATTGCAACCAAAATCGAAGCCCCTAAAGGCGTCAAAACCGTAGCGCTTAAAAATCTTCATGTCTCCTTAGGATGGTTTGATAGTAGTGTGAGTTTCGGGGAACCTGGTTTCGAGGAACGGGAAACCATCTCCAATGGCCTCCATACCGCTGCCTTGAGCGGATTTACCGATGTTGTATTAAATCCGAATACACATCCCTTGGCAGATAGTAGTTCTGATATTGTTTTCCTGAAAAACGCTTCTTTGGATTTTGCCTCCAACCTATATCCATTAGGCTGCATGACTATGGGTGCTGAAGGGAAAGATCTTGCAGAACTATATGACATGCGCAATGCGGGAGCTGTTGGGTTTTACGATTTTAAATCACCCATAACCAATTCCAACCTATTGAAAATTGCGCTGCAATACGTTCAAAATTTTGATGGACTCCTATATTCCCAACCCTTGGATGTTAACATAGCCGGTAAGGCAGAGGTTCACGAAGGCATAACCTCGACCAAATTAGGCTTGAAAGGCATTCCTGCAATGGCCGAGGAACTTCAAATTGTCCGTGATCTTTTTATCTTGGAATATACTGGCGGCAAATTGCACATTCCCACCATTTCCACCGCCAATGCGGTTAAACTCATTGCCGACGCCAAGAAAAAAGGATTGGATGTAAGTTGTAGCGTAGCCATCCACAATCTATATTTTACTGACGAGCTTCTGGAAGAGTTCGATTCGTCTTACAAAGTATATCCCCCATTGCGCACAAAGAAAGACACCAAGGCTTTGATCAAGGCACTGAACGATGGCTTAATAGACTTTGTAACCACAGACCATATCCCTTTAAATGTGGAACTAAAGGCTGTAGAATTCGACAACGCAACCCACGGTGCTATAGGACTGGAAAGTGCCTTTGGTTTGTTACACCAAATTTATGACCTAGAAAAGTGCATTGAACTGCTGACCCAAGGAAGAGAGCGATATCATATAAAGGAAAACAAATTTGTCGAAGGCAATAAAGCTAGTCTCACACTATTTGATCCAGATTTGGAATATGTATTTGATAAGGAAAAGATTCGTTCTACTTCAAAAAACAGCATGGTATTGGGGCAAACTTTAAAAGGAAAAGTCTACGGTATTTATAATAACAATCAACTGGTTTTAGAAACTTAAGTGTAGAATCGTTTTCCATAAAATTAACGGACAAATCCATGAATACCATCAAAGAAGGAAAAACAACGGCCATAGTTGCTTATTTAACCATTATAGGAGCCTTGATAGCCATTACCATGAACATGGAACCCAAGAATGAATTTGCCCGTTTTCATACAAGGCAGGCCTTTGGTTTACATCTCATGTTTCACGGTTTTGCATTATTTTCCAGCGTATGGTTTAATGAATATGCCCTGTATGGACTTTATCTTTGTTGTTTTATGCTTTGGATATATGGCTTTTTAGGGGCTTTGAGTGATAAAAAGCAATTGGTACCGGTAATTGGCCCCTATTTTCAAAAATGGTTTACATTTATTTCTTAAAATGACTACAGCACAACTTTCTTTGACCCATTTGATTAAACCTTCTTCTTTAAAAGTAGGGAAGCCTCCTGTTTTATTCATGTTTCATGGTTATGGCAGCAATGAAGAGGATTTATTTTCCTTTGCCCCGGAACTACCTGAAGAACTCTGTATTATTTCAGTGCGTGCCCCATACTCCTTAGAACCATACGGCTATGCTTGGTACGCCATTAATTTTGATGCCGACAAAGGGAAATGGAGTGATGATGACCAGGCCAAGGAGTCAAGGGAAAAGATAATGACATTTATCGATGAGGCCTGTAGAGTCTACGGATTGGATACGAACCGTATATCCCTTTTGGGTTTTAGTCAAGGTACGATCCTAAGTTATGCCGTCGCACTTTCGTATCCGGAGAGAATCAAGAATGTTATTGCTTTAAGTGGGTATATCAATGAAAAAATCATTGCAGGTGACCCTTCCAGAAAGAATTTTAAAAGACTTAAAATTTATGCCTCCCATGGGCAAGTAGATCAGGTCATTCCGCCCCAATGGGCGCAAAAAATCCCAGAAACCCTGACCTCTTTGGGGGTAGACCATATATATGAGGAATTCCCGGTTGGTCATGGCGTGGCACCCCAAAACTTTTATTCGTTTAAAAAATGGTTACAGGATAAATTCTAATTGCTGCGGGTATACAAGAGGTGGTCGATCAAGGTGAAATCGACCCCTAAATCATCTTTCAATTCGTATTTGATCAATATTTCACCCCAATATTTACCATCTGAAAAGTCCGCTAGAATCCATTTGTGGTTCAGGATCTTGATTTTGTTCAATTTAAAATCATTCTCCATTCCTTCATAAGGTATTAAAGGATTGTCCCCTTTCGATTCATTGGTCTCCAATAATTTATCGGATATATATCGACTAGGGTCTTTCAATTCTAAATGATCATAATAGGCCAAGGCATCATCATTATTCTCCAATGAGAAGTATTGCATATCCAGGACTTTTAACTGGGCATTTTGAAGGGAATCCTTAAACCCTGTAATCGTGTCTTCAAGACGATCTATTTTACTGTCCTTTGCCTTTTGCATATTGCTATTACTCACGACCATATATAGGCAGATCAAGGCTGTGAATAGGAAAAGGTATAAAAATATTTTATTTCTCATTGCTCTGGTACTATAGGGTTATTTGAAGGTTATCATAGGCCAAATGTACATCTTTTGGTAATTTCTTTTCCACTTCTTTATGGAAACCCAATAAATGGCTTATATGCGTCAAATAACTTGTTGCAGGCTTTACCTTATCAATAAAGGCCAAGGCTTCCTCTAAATTGAAATGGGAATGGTGGGGCTCTTCCCTTAAGGCATTGACCACTAGAACCTTGGTTCCTATGATTTTTTTAATTTCCGCTTCATCTACGGTCTTCACGTCTGTCAAATAGGTAAAATCCTTGATTCTAAATCCGAAAACCTGTATCCTATTATGGTGTGCATTGATAGGTGTCACCAATTGCCCCCCTAATTTAAAAGGTAAACCATTCTTAATGGTATGTATTTCAACGGCCGGAGCACCAGGGTAACGGTCCCCATCGGCAAAAATATAATCGAAACGGGTTTTTAACGATTCGACCACCCTTCTATGGGCATAAATGGGGATATCTCCCTGTCGAAAGAAAAAAGGGCGGATATCATCGATACCTGCGGTATGGTCGGCATGTTCATGCGTAAATAGAATGCCATTGAGTTTAGAAACATCATGGGCCAGCATTTGTTGCCTAAAATCGGGTCCACAATCAATCACATAATTGTAATCATCCCAAGAGATAAGCACGGATACACGAAGTCGTTTGTCTTTTGGGTCCTTACTTAGGCAAACCGGATGGGAACTCCCAATTACAGGGATTCCCTGTGAAGTTCCGGTGCCTAAAAATGTTATTTTCAACGTTTCCTTGGTTTATTTCAAATTTATAACATATTTATTTAATTGCTTACCCATTCTTATTAACTTTGCCGCAAACAAAATAGGTCATATGTCTTCATTTCTTAAAAGGGACACAGCATTTGAGAACATTCCTTCCATCAAGGCCAAAACCTTGAGAATAAACTTAAATCCAGATATTTACGGAACTTTTGCCGAAATTGGAGCAGGTCAGGAAACAGCGCGACATTTCTTTAGGGCCGGTGGGGCATCGGGGACCATTGCCAAGGCGATGAGTGCATATGACAAAGAATTCAGTGATGCCATTTATGGCGTTGAGGGCGATGGAAGATATGTTTCCCAACCTAGGTTAAAAACGATGCTGGCCCATGAAATGCGCCTTATGGAAGAACGTATTTCAAGGGATAAACACCCCGATCGTTTGTTTTTTTCGTATGCCAATACGGTAGCCACAATCGATTTTTCAAAAAGATATAAAGGTCATGGTTGGTTAGGTATCCGATATCAATTGGAACCTGACCAAAAAGAATTGGACGAAATTGTTTTACACGTACGCTTTAAACAAAATGAAGCCCGCTTACAACAAGAAACCTTGGGCATCGTAGGTGTCAACCTCATCTATGGGGCTTTTTACAAATACCATAAACCACGAAAGCTTTTAAAGTATCTCTACGACCATATTGATAAGGATACCATTGAAATTGACATGGTCAATTTCAATGGTCCCAATTTCAAAGGTGTTGACAATAGATTAATAAGTCTTCAATTAATTAGAAACGGAATGACCGATGCCGTTATGTTCGGTCCAGACGGAAACAACCTATTGCCAGCGGCGAAATTATACAAGAAGAACATTTTGGCCTTAAGGGGAAGTTTTAGACCAGCGACCAAGGTGAACATGGACATGCTTCAAAAATCATACGATATCTTTATTCGGGATAGGGCGGTCGATGAGAGTAAGACTATTGTTATTTTTGAAATCACTTTGTCAAATCTGAAGGCCTCGGGCGAAATTGATGAACGTGATTTCATGGATCGGGCCGAATTACTCTGCGCAATGGGGCATACGGTAATGATTTCCAATTTTCAGGAGTATTATAAGCTGGTAGAGTACTTGAATAATTATACCAAAGCGAAAATTGGCCTTACCATGGGTGTAAATAACTTGGTGGATATTTTTGACGAAAAGTATTATCGCCATTTGAGTGGAGGTATATTGGAAGCGTTCGGAAAGTTATTCTTTAAAGAACTTCAAGTATATCTTTATCCGATGAAGAATGCAGAAACGGGTCAGATCATGACCAGTAACAATATCAAGGTACATCCTAGAATGAAGGAACTCTATAAGTTCTTCAAGTATAATGGCAAAGTGATGGACATCATCGACTACGACCCAGAAATCATGGATATTTTCTCTAGGGATGTTTTCAAGAAAATCGTCAACAACGAGGAAGGTTGGGAAGATTCACTACCCGCGGGTATTGCCGATATAATCAAGGAGAAAAAACTTTTTGCCCGTGAAGTGGAGGTCAAGAAAGAGTAAACATATCGAAGGTCAAAAGTAAAGTATAGCGTCCCAACCATTAATCGTTGGGACGTTTTTATTGAGCAAAATATACTAAATCCTTAGTTGAGCAGTTGGGCTGCATGGTCTTTTGTCTTGACTTTATCGATCACCTTGATCACTACACCTTCCCCATCTATTACGAATGACTTTCTATGAATGCCATCATACTCCCTGCCCATGAACTTTTTAGGGCCCCAAACGCCAAACGTATTGATGACGGTATGGTCCTCATCGGCCAAAAGTGGGAATGGGAATTCGTATTTATTCTTGAAATTTGCTTGCCTTTTTTGTGAATCGGCACTAACACCCAATAATTCGTATCCTTGGGATTGCAATTCACCGTAATTATCCCTCAAATTGCACGCCTCCACGGTACAACCGGGGGTGCTGGCTTTAGGATAGAAAAAAACGATCAATTTTTTTCCTCGGTAATCGGATAATTTGACCGTGTTTCCTTCTTCGTCCTTAGCCGTGAAATCTGGGACTTTATCCCCTACTTGCAATGTTTTCATAATTGATTTTAATAAATTAGCAATTCAGTATCGATAGCTAAAATAAGCTTTAAATGACTAAAAAGGAAAAGGTTGGTTTTACCATTAAAACATTACAGGAATTATACCCTTCGGTGCCTGTTCCTTTGGAACACAAGGACCCTTACACCCTGCTGATCGCCGTATTGTTATCTGCCCAGAGCACCGATGTTAAGGTGAACCAGATTACGCCAATCCTTTTTGCAAAGGCCGATAATCCTTATGATATGGTTAAATTGACCGTGGATGAAATTCGTGATATCATAAAACCAGTGGGCCTGTCACCAATGAAATCGAAAGGTATTCATGGTTTATCCCATATTTTAATCGACAGATATGAAGGAGAGGTCCCTAATGACATGTCCTTATTGGAAGAGTTGCCCGCGGTAGGACATAAAACCGCAAGTGTGGTTGTTTCCCAGGCATTTGGAACACCTGCTTTCCCGGTAGATACCCATATTCATAGACTTATGTATCGATGGGGCTTTTCCAATGGTAAAAATGTGGTACAGACCGAAAAGGATGCGAAACGATTATTCCCAAGGGATTTATGGAACGACCTTCATCTACAGATCATTTGGTATGGCCGGGAGTATTCACCCGCTCGAGGGTGGGATCTTGAAAAGGATATCATTACCAAAACAATCGGTAGAAAATCGGTGGTGAACGAGTACTATAAAAAGATAAAGCCCACTTAATAGCGGGCTTTGTTCTCAATTTAAGTTAATCTCAAACTGCATATCGTTTTGGCGAACTATACAAAGTGACTTTGAAAAATTGGTCAAAAACTGTATTGTTTCCCGGCAGGCCATAATCGGACTGCTCTTTTTTTGGCTCTCAAAGTAAATTTTTTCCATATTGATTATAGCATTGTTATGTTTAAATAACGCAACTACAATCAAATTATTGTTTTAATGAAATAATCCTTATGAATTTGTAAGTACGATCTTGTTTTTATCTATGATCTTTCTAAGGTTTATCAGGGCATAACGCATTCTTCCCAAGGCTGTATTAATACTTACCCCTGTATTTTCCGAAATTTCCTTAAAACTCATATCCTTATAAATACGCATTAATAGCACTTCCCTTTGATCATCGGGCAACTCGTCTATAATACATCTTAAATCAGAATTGATCTGATCTTTTATCAGTTGTTTCTCGGCATTTAACTTATCATCCCCTATTACTGAGAAAATATTGAAGTCATCATTACCTTCGAACATCGGCATTCTTTTGTTCTTTCTAAAATGATCGATGATTAGATTGTGGGCAATTCGCATTACCCAAGGCAAAAACTTACCTTCCTCACTATAGGAGCCTTTTTTCAGGGTTTTGATTACTTTGATAAAGGTATCCTGAAAAATGTCTTCGGTAATATCCCTATCCAAAACTTTCGAATAGATAAAACTTGATATACGTTGATTGTGTCTATTGATTAAGATTTCCAGGGCCTTTTCATCACCACTGATATAATCTCTTACCAGTATTGAATCTTCGATTTGTAGTTCCATGCAGAGTGCTTTTTAAGTTTAGGGCTTCTTTTGTAAAAGCTAGATTAAAGTTATTTGGTCCTTACTTTGAGTCTCACACCGTTCATATGAAAAATGTGTTATTCTTTAATTATGACCTAAAACTAGATAAAACAGGGAGTGTGGAAAAAACTATGTTGTCAAACCCATGGATTATGATGTGAAACAATCATTTTTGATTTTCAATACAATAATTTATGCAATTGGTAGTTATGTCGATCAACTCATAGAAAGTAGCTCAAAGACCGCTTTTGGCGTAGAATACAATAAGATAGTTCCAATTAGGCGCATGCATAAAACGAAAAAGCCCCGATTACTAGAGTAATTAGGGCTTTTCTATAAGGTATTGGAACGTTTAGTTCATATTGCTTTCAAACTTAATGCCTCTAACGTCATTAATTTTCAATGATTTCGAATAGCTTAATAAAAAATCGATAGTCTCAGCTTTTGCCTTGACTATTTGACACTTGTTCTTATTCTCTACGTAAAATTTTTCCATATCTATTTCAATATTGTTTCACTAAGAAAACGCGACATGGATAAATATAGTAAATACGTTCGACCTAAGGTCGTTAAACTCGTCCAAATTATGGGATGTTCGACCTATGCTATGATTAATTCGTTAAAACAATGTTATTCTCCTCTATGATCTTCCTTAGATTGATCAGGGCATATCGCATACGACCCAATGCGGTGTTTATACTAACTCCGGTATTCTCGGAGATTTCCTTAAAACTCATATCCTTGAACATGCGCATAACCAATACATCGCGTTGATCTGGTGGCAATTTTTCGATAAGTAACAGCAGGTCCTCATCGATTTGGTTTTTTATGAGTTGTTTTTCGATATTCAACTTCTCATCTTGGATAACAGAGAATATATCAAATGCACTGGAGGATTCAAAAAAGGGCATTCTTCGATTTTTCCGGAAATGATCTATTATCAGGTTATGGGCGATACGCATGACCCAGGGTAAAAACTTACCCTCTTCATTATACCTTCCTTTTTTAAGGGTTCGTATGACTTTAATAAAGGTGTCCTGAAAAATATCCTCCGTAATTTCACGATCGTTGACCTTTGAATATATAAAACTACTGAGTCGTTGGTTATGCCTGTTTATCAATGTTGCCAGAGCTCTTTCGTCTCCGTTGATATAACTTTGTATAAGTAGGGAATCTGCTATTTGAAGTTCCATGTCAATTACTTTTTTGGGTTAAAACTAATGGCCCAATCCATTGGGAAAGGCCTTGTAGGTACACACTAATTTTAATAAAGTAATTGTCTTGCTATAGGCGTATTAACTTTTTGTTAGGTTCAAATATAGAAAAAATTATAGGTTATAAAAAAATAGTAGTGTAATAATCAAGAATTTAGAACCAAGACGGGCATTACTGGTAAAAGCATTCCACTTATTGTATCTTTGCCGATCTAAACAAATATATGCCCTCTTTACAAGACATAAATCCCAAGGAAAATATTATCATCAAAGGTGCTAAACTGCACAATTTGAAGAATATTGACGTTGTGATACCCAGGAATAAACTCGTTGTGATCACAGGCCTTTCAGGTTCCGGTAAATCCAGTTTGGCCTTTGATACGCTATATGCAGAGGGTCAAAGAAGATACGTGGAGAGTCTGTCTTCATATGCCCGACAATTTTTAGGAAAATTGAACAAACCCAAAGTAGATTATATAAAAGGAATAGCCCCTGCCATCGCCATAGAACAAAAGGTAAACTCTACAAACCCACGTTCAACCGTGGGTACCACCACTGAAATATATGACTACTTAAAATTATTGTATGCCCGCATCGGGAAGACCATTTCCCCTATATCTGGAGAGGAAGTGAAAAAGCATACGGTTACCGATGTGGTTAAGCACGTCCAGGAATTCAATGAAGATGAAAAGCTTTTGCTGTTGGCCCCTATTAACATCAAAAATGATAGAGATCCCATTAAATCACTACAATTATTATCGAAACAGGGATACGCACGAATCAAGTATAAAGGTGAGGTTATTCGCATCGATACCGCACCAGAGGATATTGGGCATACTTTTGATCTTGTCATAGACCGGATCATTACCAAAAATGACGAAGATTTTTACAATCGCTTGGCCAATGCCATTGATTCTGCCTTTTTCGAGGGTAAGGGTGAATGTATTATCGAAGAACTAGCGACAGGAAATCAAACCGTATTCAATAATAAGTTTGAAAAGGATGGAATGTCTTTTTTAGAACCCAACGTACACCTATTCAGCTTTAACAATCCGTATGGAGCCTGTCCTAAATGTGAAGGGTATGGTGATGTTATAGGCATAGATGAGGATTTGGTCATTCCTAATACAGCGCTTTCAGTCTATGAAAATGCAATATTTCCATGGCGGGGTGAGAGTATGGGCTGGTATCGTGATGAGCTGGTAAATAATGCCTATAGATTCGATTTTCCAATACACAAGCCCTGGTTTCAACTTTCAGAGGAACAGAAACAGTTGGTTTGGGATGGTAATTCCCATTTTACTGGACTTCATCGGTTTTTTGGAATGTTGGAGGAGAAAAGCTATAAAATTCAGAATAGGGTAATGCTTTCCAGGTATCGAGGCAAGACAAAATGTATTGAATGTCGTGGTAAACGTCTGCGTAAAGAAACCAACTATGTAAAAATCGATAATAAGTCTATTTCTGATTTGGTTGAATTACCGATTAAAAACTTAGCTGTTTTTTTTACGGAACTTTCCCTAAATGAATATGATGCGCAAATTGCCAATCGATTATTGAAGGAAATCAATACCCGACTGGGTTTCTTGAAAAAAGTAGGCCTCGATTATCTTACCCTGAATCGAAAATCGAATACGCTTTCTGGAGGTGAAAGCCAGCGGATCAACTTAGCGACCTCTCTGGGCAGTAGTCTTGTTGGCTCAATGTATATTCTGGATGAACCAAGTATCGGATTGCATCCCAAAGACACGGAAAACCTAATTGATGTCTTAAAATCGCTTCGTGATTTGGGCAACACGGTCATCGTGGTCGAGCACGATGAGGACATCATGAAAGCTGCTGATGAAGTCATTGATATAGGTCCGGAAGCTGGGACACATGGTGGTGAAGTGGTGGCACATGGTACACTGGCCGAAATTTTGAAATCATCTTCCCTGACCGCAAGTTATTTAAATGGAACCGAAGCGATTGGGATTCCCAAAGTAAGGAGAACCTCAAAGAATTATATTGAAATCAAAGGTGCCAGGGAAAATAACCTGAAAAATATAGATGTTACCTTTCCCTTGAATATGTTGACGGTCATAACCGGGGTCTCGGGTAGTGGCAAGAGTACTTTGGTAAAAAAACTGCTCTATCCCGTGATATTAAAAGAAGTCGGCGGCTATGGTGAAAAAGCAGGCCAATTTACTTCGGTTGAAGGCAAATACCAATCGATAAAACATGTGGAATTCGTTGACCAGAACCCCATTGGTAGGTCATCACGTTCAAATCCGGTGACCTATATAAAGGCCTATGATGATATTAGAGCCCTGTTTGCTGCCCAAAAATTGAGCAGGATAAGGGCATACCAGGCAAAACACTTTTCATTCAATGTAGATGGGGGTCGATGCGAAAAATGCAAGGGAGAAGGTGAGATTACGGTAGAGATGCAGTTTATGGCCGATGTACATTTGGAGTGTGACACTTGTGGTGGAAAACGATTTAAGAAGGAAGTGCTTGAGGTGACCTTCGAAGGTGCCAACATTGCCGATGTGCTCAATATGACTATTGATGATGCCATCGATTTTTTTGAAAAGCACGGGCAAACCAAAATCATTGGAAAATTGAATCCTTTACGCGCTGTAGGTCTTGGCTATGTAACATTAGGGCAATCTTCATCTACCCTTTCGGGTGGTGAAGCCCAACGGATCAAGTTGGCCTCCTTTTTAGTAAAAGGGACTACAAAAGACAAAGCCTTGTTCATTTTTGATGAACCCACTACGGGCTTGCACTTCCACGACATCAAAAAATTATTGAAATCTTTTGATGCTTTAATTGCAAAAGGTCACTCGGTCATTGTCATAGAACATAATATTGAGTTGATTAAATGTGCCGACCATATTATTGACCTAGGGCCAGAAGGTGGCGAAAATGGAGGAAAACTTTTGGCCAAAGGTACTCCGGAGGAGATTATACAAAGTAAATCCTCCTTTACGGCTAAATACTTGAAGGAAAAACTTTTGGCTAAAGTATAGATCAATTCATTCAAACCTATAGGGTCAACGTTCCCAATAATTCCCTAATAGCACTTACATCTATAGATATAAAAAATGAGGTCTGGGAAGATCTTTATTTTTTTGATTTTTTATATTCTTGATTATCAGCTATTTATATCGTAATATTTTTTTTGGCACGCTGTTTGGTATGTACTAATCGAATGTAAATAGTTGCATTCGGGAATCTTGCCTGTCGGCAGACAGGTTTAAAACCTTATATCATGAGAAATTTAGTACTCCTTTTTACAGCCCTCGTTTTAGGTACCACTGGTATCATGGCTAGTACAGTTGAAGATAAGGTTGCAACACGCAATGCTTATAACTACAATAACTCGTTCATTTTTGTTGAGAATGGCATTACGTTTTCAGTATATCCCGATGGAGAGTTTGATTTTTATATCGATAATTATGTGTCTGGCCGTAAAAACGGTGTCACATTCAATTCTGGATATGATTATAGTCCTTATGCACAGTACGATGATTATGGTGCTGTCATACAAGTTGAGAATGTACCTATTTATTATGATCACTATGGTCGGGTAACCCAAATTGGGGATGTTGATATTCGTTATAGGAACAATAGGGTATATCGATTGGGAGGTATGAATGTATATTACAACCATAATGGGTTCTACGATTATCATACAGGCTATATCAATATCTATAACAGACATTATGTATACAGACCTTACCATAGGTTCTTCTTAAGACCTGCTATTGGATTCTCATTGGTGTTCAATAGACCTTACAGAAGGTATTATACCCCTTATAGATACACGTATTACAGACCCTATAAATACAACCATAGAAGGGCTTATGCCAAAATTGGAAGGGAACATAGGTATAACAATGTTCGTCGTGAAAGAGCCTCTATCTATAGAAACGACAAAAGAGTCGCTCAACGTGCGCACAATACCAGAGGAAATGACGGTTTACGGAACAATAGAACTGTATCGAGAAATAATCGATCCTATGCGTCCAATACCCAAAGAAGTAATGTCGTACGAAATTCAGGTACACGATCTAATCGTACCAACGGTAAAGTTGCCGGTAGAACAGCAGTTGATAGATCAAAGACCGTACAAACAAGGTCGGTACGTAAAAACGATACTAGAGCAACTAATAACCGAACTGTTACCCAGAGAACAACTACGGTTAAATCTCCAAAGCGGAATACGGTTACTAAAAGATCAGTAACCCAAACCCCTCGAAAGACCACCGTAACGCGAAGTACAACATCATACAAAAAACCTGCCAATAAAGTACAAAGCAGGAATGTACGTAGCAGCACTACTAGAACGCAAAAATCGGTTGCTAAAAGACCTTCAACACGAAGTTCATATAAAAGGGCTACAGTGAGTAAGTCATCTTCAAAAAGCAGAAGTGTAGCCTCTAGAAGTAACAATACAAGTCGAAGCTCTAGAGCCACACAAACAAGAAGCTCTAGAAAACAGTAAGATAGTTTTTAGGTTGGTTAGTTGTTTAAGCCCTGACGCGATAGTTATCCGTCAGGGTTTTTTTTATAAGATTAATATTTGGTTTATTGATAGTTGGAGCTTCTTATATATTTTATTAAGTACTCAATTTCAACAATTTCGCCAGATTTAAATGCATCAACGGCGTCCTTGATTGAACCATCTTTCTGCACAATAATAATATCTGTATCTGAAAAAGATTAGTATTTTCATAAATTGAATGTTTTTGGATACTTTAATTTCAGAGATTATCGCAGGTTCTATTTAATAAAAGATTACCCGTAGTTGTTACCTATAGTGTGCCATCTCAATATGATCTTGATATGGTCGAATTTCAATCTGAATAATCATGACCAGTCCCATGTACGACAATCCAAACCCAAAAAATATCCCAAGTTGTTATTGTTTCGCAAGTTCTAATAATTATTCACTAGTATTTTTCTATTATTCCAAAATAAACAATTACAAATATCTTTTTTCGGTCTTAAAATTGAAAGGTACACTTATAACCTTACCCCTGATAAAACCATATTCTTCCTCATAGTATTTATAGTTATCGACATCTAGACCAGGTCCATAATGATATATTATTCCCGATTCCCAATCAATTGTTGTTCGCAAGACGTGATCTTTTAGATTTAAAACCGGTACATATCCGAGATACGACCATAATTGAACCGGATTTCTATACCAGGTATAGTAATAATCCCTAAACTGGAAAGGTGAGAGAATCTGTGTTTTCAAAGTTCCTGTATTCATTTCAAGCATTTCCAATGCAACAAATCTTTGTTCTTCAATGGTTTTATTTACCAGTCGTACCGTAACCTTATCGTTATCTAACATCGTAATGTTACTTGTTTCATGAAGTAAATAAGGATGGCACATTAACTGCGCTTTATAAGTGTCGGCCAACTGTCTGAGCATGCCCGCCTCAGCCATTTGGCGTGCACCAGCCAAGAAGGCCATGTCTCCTGCCAACTTATCTATGGCTATTTTTTGGTGTTGTGAAGCTGTTAACAAATTATTATTACTTGCTGAAATGGCCTTATTAGTAGCCTGCAAAGACCTTGAAAAATTCTCCGAGGATTGATTTAATAGCTGAGTTTGACGGTCAACACCCTCAGGCATAATTACATAATTCATAACCCAGTCTCCACCAATTTTATCCTTTGTTATCTCTGTTGTTGTAAGGGTTGGCCATATTAATTCAAATTCATGTTGATATAATAATCTAAAATTTTCTGCATTAAAGCAGTAAACCAACTTTTCGTTACGCACAATTATTTTATTATCTAAAACGTAGATATTGTTTGCTGATAATTCACTACCGTCAGATAATTCTGCTTTTTGAATCAGTTTCCCCGTTGTATTATCAATAGCATATAAGTTCTTTTTTGTGGTGAAAAGCAATTGATCAGCTTTAGTTTCAATATTACTCATCACTTCACCATCATCGGTAAATACCCATTTTTTAATACCTTGAATATCAACCGAAGTAATTCTGAAAAAATTTTTTACAGTTGGGGTGTCAATCGATGATAGTACGGATTTATTATATCTGCGTTGAAACTTCATGGCCGATATTTTTTTACGGGTTAATTTTTTTGTTTCTTTATCCAATTCGATAGGTTCAACAATTAATTCAAATAGTAGCAACTGATCTTTATTGCCGGCTAACCCAACAATATTTTGGTTATTATTCTGAATACTCCACATTTTTTTTTCACTGTTTAAATTTAATGCTGTGATTTTATTTTGATAAGGTAGATATATAGATGAGGTATCCCGGTAAATAATATAATTGAGAAGTGTACTGTCTGTTTTTTGTTGCCAGTTCGTTTTTTGATTCTTTATATTTTTTGAAATCAAAAAATGGTCTTTCATGTATAATATATCACCATCAGTAATTATAGGCTCAAAGGATGTATTGATTCCAGGAATGGTCTCCAATAATGAAACAGAATTATTTTTCAGAGTATAAACAAAGGTTGTTCCCACAGAAAGAGTATCCTTTTCCGTGATAAAAATCATCTCTTTATTATTTGAGAATTGAACATAAATAGTGTTTTTATCTCCTTTTTGCCACACAAGTTCTCCTGTATGTTTGTTTAGAACTGATATTTTTTGATCTGATATATTGGCAAATTCATTATAGTCAACTGATAAAATGAATATATATTTATCATTTTCAAAGGTCTCAAAAACACCACTAATATGCAGGTTGGTCTTCCAGATTAAGTCACCGTTTTCATGTTTAAGCAAAAAAACATCAATATTTGAAGGGATGAAATGATTACATTTCTTAAAAATATTCAGGCTAAAAGGCATATTGTTCCGTCTGTATGACTTCGGACAAATGATTAGCAGGTTTTTATTGCTAAGCACCTGCATATTTGCAATGGCTGGTGGTTCAACTTTTTCAGTGGCCCTAGTAAGGCCATCACCCCTTGTAGCACCAAAAATGTTATATTCTATTCGTGCTGTATCGATAATTTTAGTATCCGGAAACTGCCACAATTCCTGATAACCGTCTGCAGTGATATTCAGGATTACTTCTTTATCAGCTTTTACAGGGGAATAGTAGCCAAACATTTTTTTAAAAGCCTGTGAATAACCGCTGATGACTAAAAGGTTTATTAGCAAAATCAGTAATTTTTTCATTTGTTTACTTATTTTCGATTTAGTTGAATACATTCCAATTAAATCAGTTAACTGAAGATTGAAAAAGTTCGATATCAATCTTTTATTAATAAACTTTCATTCAACTATTTATCTATTGTAGTATTAAGACTTAGTGATGTTAATATTACGCCGGACAAAGTGGAAAGGCATCAACATTAACCGATGTTTTATCGTAATAAATAATCGTTTCTTTAGCGTCTTTCCCTACTTCTTCTAAAACTTCCATAATCTTAAGGTTTTCTTCTTGTATTGTAAATGTTAAAGTTTGAGACGCAATTTCATTGTATGTTACTTTAATAATTAATATATCCTCTGAATTTTCAATTATCTGGATAGTTCCAGATTCAAATCTTTCTGTATGGTGATAATAACAATCAGGTTCGTCAAAATGATTAGTCCAGCTTTCTAAAATTTTACTTGTATTGTTAATAAATCTAATGTGTGTGACATCACCATGATCTCTTACCCATATGGTTCCTGTATACAATTCTAAAAAAAGTTTAGAAATAGGAGAAGTGTTATCATCTTTACTACAAGAACAAATTGTTGCAATACTAATCATTGCTAAAAGGGATAGCTTTATAATTTGCTTGATGTCTAATTTTTTCATCTTTTAACTTTGATGGTTAGAATTATATTCTATTTGCCACTTTTTAATTTATAAAAACTGAATATACTGTTGCAGTATAACTTCCAGCAGTAAGAGGAATAGCTACCCCGTTTTCCAAAGTATAGCAACATCCTTTATTCCGTTTTTTTATAAGGTATCCATAATGGCTTGCCTGTTTTGAGTTCGTTTTAATAATTTAATTGCAGGTTAAAGCATAACTGGCAATGTCATCTTTATTCCAACCAGTTGGAATATTGCTTAATTGAGTTGCATTAACCTGAATACAATAAAGACTATAATTAATTCGGCAATCCAAAACTGTTAAGGCAGTATTCTGACTGAGATCTAAACTAATTAGTTCGTTGTTAGAACATTTCATTTGTACTAAAGAAGTATTCTGACTGACATCTAAATAGGTGAGTTTGTTGCCAAGGCAAAAGAACCCAGTTAAAGCAATATTCTGACTGACATCTAAACTTGAAAGTTGGTTAATATTACAATATAGATTAGTTAAAGCAATATTCTGACTGACATCTAAAGTAGTGAGTTCGTTGTTATCGCATTGCAGATCTGTTAAAGCTATATTTTGACTGGCATCTAAACTTGTGAGTTTGTTGGAACTACAATCGAGAGATTTTAAAGCTGTATTCTGACCAACAACTAAACTTGCAAGTTGATTACCGTAGCACTCTAAGCGAGTCAAATATGTATTTTTACTCACATCTAAACTAGTTAGTTGGTTTTCATAGCACAACAGATCTGTTAATGCAATATTATTACTGACATCCAGACTTGTAAGTTCGTTGGAATCGACATGTAGAACTTCTAAATCAGTATTCTGACTGACATTTAAACTTGTGAGTTGGTTGTTATGGCAGTCAAGTCTTGTTAAAGCAGTATTCTGACTGACATCTAAAGTAGTGAGAAGGTTTTCAGAGCATATCAGGTCTGTTAAAGAAGTATTCTGACTGACATCTAAACTGGTAAATTGGTTTTGTTCACATATTAATTCGTTTAAAGCTACAAAATTTTCTATTCCTGTTAAATCAGAAATCTCCTTCCCATTTAAATATATTGAAGTAACATCGTCAATGTTTGAAGTTAAAACATAATCATCAATTACATCGTCATACCCAAAATCAATTAAAGCCTGTTCAAAATTGTCATCCGGAACATAAGTGTATTTTTGACTGTTAGAACATCCATTATTATCTACTGTTTCTCCAGCTGGTGTATTAGGGCACATATCAACATCATCTGCAACGCCATCACTGTCTGTATCTTTTTTCTCAAAAACTGCAGTTATACTTTTATTCGATTTCATAACAACAGTTGTTGGATTACTTTTACCATTGGCCCCACCTGACCAATTCTTGAAAATATATTCAGCTGATGGAGTTGCCAATAATGAAATTGATGTTCCTTCATTAAACATGCCTGATGAGGGAGATACACTGCCTCCTTCTACCGGTGTAACTTGAACCGTAATTGAATATTGAATTATTGGGTCGTCTTTAGAACAGGCAACCACAAGAAAAATTAATAAAACAATTATTTTTTTCATAATTTATAGTTTTAAGTTCAGATACTTTGTTCTTCTTTTTTTACATTGTATATATGATTTGTTTTTATAAGGTTTTCAAAATGGGTTACCTATTTTGAAATCATATTTACTGGTTAATTAAGTTACATTACCTTGAATCTACATTCTTTAAAAACAAATTAATTTATAGGATTATACGGGGTTGCAACAAAATCAATTGGTGAATCGCCTGAAGGGGTAACCTTAAGTGTACCATCCATATAGGAACCAGATATGGTCCAGTTCCAATCTTCAGAATTTTCGTCAGTCACATTTACAACCGTCCAAATCCAAAACATATCATTAGTAGTTGTCATCCCCCAAGTTCTTTTAAACCAATTATAATATAACGGACAGGTGACATTATCTAAATCCCAAATACCCATACCAATAAAAACAGAATAGTTTGGGCCTATAGTAATTTCAAAAGTTTCAGATTCCCCTTGAGCTATGCTCTCTCCGGGTAGATATAGACAATCAGATTCATTATCGTTGGTGAGAAGGTCAGCTCTTGTATAAACATCATTTGCATATCTTGCGACTTTTATTTGTACTATTTCTTTTAAATATACATTCGAGGATGTATTATTAATAAATTTAATGCTTCGAACTGGAGCAGAAACAACAACCGAGACAACCTCACTATAGGATGAGTATCCGTTGGGTGTGTTTTTGGTAATTCTCGCTCTGTAATAATAAGTGCCTGGTGTTCTTGTTAATTGCACGTTATAAGGTGAAGTATGTGTGTTAGATGTATGTATTAATTCAAATCCGGAAGAAGAAGATACTGTGGATTCTTCCAGTTCATATGTATCCCAGGTCCCTAAATAATATGGCCATGACGAATAACTTATAGCAACAGTGAATGTACCGTCAGATGTTGCAGCTGCAGAAATTGTAGGTGGGTCATACGCAGAAGTAGTGAATTCTATTTGGTTGCCATAAGCCGTATCCTCACTATTACTTGCGTAGGCTTTAACATAATATGTTGTTGAAGGTGATAAATCTGTAAGCTCGCTCGTAAATGATCCAGCGCCGGAACCATCTGTTGTTTTAGAATCAGTGATTGTTGGGTTTTCAGATGTACTCCAACATACACCCCGTGCCGTAATCGGGACACCTCCATCGTCCGTAATGTTACCTCCAGACGTTGCTGAATTTTCTGTGATATTGCTAATAGCAACAGTTGTTAAAACAACTGGACTTGTAATAGTGGTAAATTCAACCTGGTTACCATATGCAGTACCCTCACTATTGGTCGCATAGGCTTTAACATAATAGGTTGTTGAAGACGATAAATTTGAAAGGTCGCTGGTAAACGATCCCTTGCCGTTGCCATCTGCGGTTTTAGAATCAGAAACTGATGGGTTTTCAGATGTACTCCAACATACTCCGCGGGCCGTAATCGTAGCCCCTCCATCATCTATAACATTTCCTCCGGTTGTTGCCGAGTTTTCAGTAATATTACTAGCATTAACCGTTGTGACAGTTCCTACACTTTTAGCAGAAGTTACAGGTTGTTGTTCTTCACTTACATCGTCCTTTTGACAGGAATTAACGACACTTCCGACTACAAATAAGCAGCCAAGAAGATAATATAAAGTTTTTCTTTTCATCGTAGTAGATTTAATATTTTAACTCATACATATTTGCTAACAATTCATTTTCGAAAAAGAAATCCTAATCACACCAACCAGAAGAAGGCATATTAGCACAATATTCTTCCATTGAGACATAATGAACATCACAACCAACATAATTTGATTGGCTTAGCACCCAATCTAAAGTAAAAAAACAGCCGTCGAAATAGGCTGGGCCATAATCGAATAATCCGGTCCAACCTAATTCTTCTGATAAATCTATTGGTGGACAATCAATAACAAATGGTTTAGGCTCACATTCCAAATCAAAAAGGTCATCAAGCAATCCCTCTTCTATCACTACAACATCTAAAAGACCTCCAATAACTTGAATTTGTTCCTTATTATGGGCACTGTATTTTCCTGTGACTCTTGCAATTCCCTCCGCATTTCCTGTTAACGTCACTTCAGCACATCCATAATAACTATCAGTTTTCTGTTGCATAGGATCAATCGAGCCATTGCTGTTCACGCTAAAAGTGATTTTCTGATTTTTCATTTGGGAAGACCCACAAGTCAAACAACCATTAATGTCAATTTGATTTCCTACTTCTACCACATTCCAAAATGTCCCAATTTCTAATTTAGGAGGTGTTCTGTCTATATATACATTAATGAACAGATGATAGATAAATTCTTGCTCACTGCCATTTAAAACTAAACTTCTATCTCCTTCATAATTATAATAAAAGGCTATCTCGCCTTTCTTTCCTTTAAAATCATAAAGTGGATTTTCAAATAAAACACCTAGATCATGATAGAGGATGTATTCAAGACCTACAACTTTGTAGCAATCGTAACCAAAGCCCCCTGGTAAATCATAAACATGCAAATCATCCAAATTTGCAACAGTACTTTCAAAATAGGTTTGATAGTTTTCAAAATCAACGCCTAGTCCATTGTCACCAAATGTTTCAACCATATCCCCTAAAATATCCAGCGTATTATCACCAAAATTCATTTGGATAACGTATGTAGAAAAATGATCGATTTCAGCTGTTACTATAGTCCCATACATACTAGAAGTTCCTACGCAATCTGTTTGTTGCCACCCAGCATAATTAGCCGGATAGTTAGAGTTGGAAGCATCACCATTATCAAGATAAAATAGCTTAACTTCATTTGCATTAAATAGAGGTGAGTTAGTTGGTATTGTTATGGTTACTGGTATGTTAAAATGTAACCTGTCTGGGCCCAATACTAGTCCTCCTGCAAACTCACCCATTATTCCCATGTTTTCTGGAAGTTCTGTTATAGTATCAAAAGACCTAATGGTAATTTCCGTATTACTATCTAATGCACCTGGAGGAATAATGATACTTGCGCCTGAGTCTGTTGTAATAGTGCCACCATTGATCCCTATTATGTTCGAGTTAGTATCGAAGTTACCTATTGGATTAGTACTATCTTTAGAACAACCCGATAAAAAAAAGATAGTTACAAACGATAGAATTATTATGGCTGATTTTTTCATTTTGTTTGATTTTAGGTTAATGCCATACTATGCTTATAGATATTATTTTATAATAAAATTCAACCAATTAACCATTCAGTACAGAGTAACTATAATGGACAAAGTGTTAACCCATCCACATTGACTGTTGTTTTATCGAAATAAAGGGTAAATGTTTCAGCCGGAAATCCAACTTCTTCATAGACCATTACAATCTTGACAGTGTCTGCTTGTACTGTACATGTATAGGTCTCCGATTCATTTGTATAGGATATTTCAATAATAATTTTATTTTCTGAATTTTCCATTAACGTCATGGCCCCATTGTCGATATTAATACCTTCGGCATAATAATAACATTCAGGGTCAATTGTAACCTGATACCAGCCTTCTAAAACTTCGCTTGTATTATTGACAAATCTGAAGTAAGTTGGTACCTCTGCATCTGCGGGAACACCTCCATCATTATTTAAAACCCATGTTGTACCTGCATACAATTCTAAAAAAGTTTGATCAGCAGAAGAATCGTCATCATCTTTATTACAACTGTTAAAAGAAACCATTAAAACGAGTGTAATAAGAAATGGGGAAAAAACATGTTTAAATTGCTCTAGTGTTTTCATGCTATTTGATTTATAATTTATTTAATTGTTTGATTTACCTACACACAAATTGTGCGTTAACCTTCCTTTGTATTCTAGAATAAAGTACTGGAAAATAAATACTTGAAGCTTAACAGTCTCGTTGCGATCTTTTGTAGATTTCGCCAACTCATGTTGCATTTATGTACTCTGGTTGCATCAATACATTTAACACCTTGTACACCTTAGCACGTAAATGAATTACTGCCGTTAAACATGATGCAAAAAGAAGATTTTAATTAGAGGTCAGAAGTAGTCGCCTATTAGGAAGGTTCATCTTTTGGAGGAGCTCATCGTACCGAGCATCATCCCGTATGGTTTCGGTACACGAATAGAGGTTAATATACGTGATAGGATACGTTTTGTTCTCATAGGCTTCATTTAAGAACTCAAAGGCTAGATTAGTATATCCAAGGTAGGCGGCCATTTTTCCCCTATGGCAGGGATTCACCCAATGGTCTTTTGAGCGGACTTCCATTTCGTTCCAAATTTGCAGGGCTTTTTCCCTTTGGCCTGCTTTTACATAAGCATAACCGAGCAACATTTTCCAATTATCCCCATTCTCCGGAAGTTTTTCATGAAATTCAATGGCTTGTCGATATTGTTTCCTTTGAAGACTTACCAGACCCATGACAAGGTTTCCATAAGGTACATCTTCTTTTATGGCTAAGGCCTTCTTTGCCCAGATTTCGGCCTTATCATATTCTTTGTTGTGATAATACAATAAAGCAAGCCATGCTGTATAAGAGGCGGAAAATGGTTCTATCATTACAGCTTTTTTGGCATGGAATATGGATTTCTCCATATCATCAAACAGGATGTGGTACCACGCAAAATGGGCATGGGCAATTTCATTATTGGGATTTTTCGCAATGGCATTCTCAAAAGCTTCTTTGGCCTTTGGCCAGTCCCATGTACTGTATAAATTCAGTATGGACAAAGCCGTATACGCTTCATCGTTCATCGGGTCTAACTTAATCGCCTTTTCTGCGGCCGACATGGCTTTTAGGAATGCCTCTTGGGAATTGAGTTGTCCATGACCCATGATGGAATATCCCAGTGCCAGTCCGGCGTAGGCATAGGGATCACCAGGGTCCCGAGCTATGGCTTCCTGTAAGAAATCGATGCCTTTTTTAAAGGCCTCGTGCGTACCTTGATTTAAATAATACATGCCACGTAAATAGGCTTTATAGGTTTCGGGATCCACAGTCCGTGATTTCAATAAACGTTGTTCTTCATTTTTTGAAAGTTTAATATCGATTTTATTTGCAATATCCTTCGCTGCCAAGGATTGAACCCTTATTACATTTTGCATGGCATCCCGATATTCGTTAGCCAAAAGGTGACGTTCCTTTGGAAACACGTCTATTAACTGAATGAGAATCCGGAGGCTGTCCCCTGCACCGATAACCGATCCCTCTACAATGGTATTCACGCCCAATTCACGTGCAATATCCTTTAATAATAGCTCGCTGTTATCATAACGGAGGGTCGAGGTTCTTGAAATTACGCGAAGCGAACCCATTTGCCCTAATTCACCGATAAGCGCGTCATGCATGCCATCAACAAAATAGTCATTCTCGGTATTTCCGGTTAAATTATGGAGCGGGAGTACGGCGATGGACTTTTCAGTGGGCACAATTTTATTGAGAAGGGCATATACTCCTATACCCGCAACGACGACTAACATGAGGATAACCAAGTTTTTACGACTAAATACATGCGCTTTGGGGTGGGAGGAAACTTCAATTTCCTGTTCTTGGGCCAGTATTGACCCATCCAATTCAACGACAGCACCTTTCCTCCTTACCTCACCAGGGGAAATGTTATAGTGTTTTTTAAAAACCTTATTGAAATAACTTGGACTATTGAAACCCACCTGATAGGCAATTTCCGAAGCGGTGGCCACATCCTGTTCCAAAAGTTCTTTGGCTTGGGTCAAACGTATTTTCGTGATAAGGTCACTGGCCGATTTACCCAGCAGTTTTTTGAGTTTTCTATGTAGCATGGAACGACTGAGTCCCGCGTTTTTAGCAAGATCTTCCACTGAGAAATTCTCGTTATCAAGATTGTCTTCAATACATTGAAGAATTTTCTTGATAAATTGTTCATCCATGGAGGGCCGGTTTTCCATTAAGAATCATAGTTTATAGCAATACAAAGTAATTGGGTCTATTTAAAAATTCTTGACAAATGGTACTTTTAGAGCGTTTCTAAGGCATTCAGACAAGAATGGGTAATGTCTTATTTTTGTTTCAAATTTTTGTAAACCTGATTTATGATTTATTAAGTTATTAACATATAATTAATAGGACAATGACCTATATCACCTGATGGGACGGTTTTGATATAAGAACCCTTAAAACCTTTAGAATTATCAATTTTAATACGCTTGCATCCCTTGCTATAGTCGTTAGAGGATAAATAGTAGAAAACAAGTAACCGAAAAAAAGTGAAGAAGACTTTTAAGGCTAGCGTGGTTATAATTCTAGATCAACAGTTACGAATTCACCCTTTTTTGCCCAGAAATCGATTTAATATTCCGTAAACATCTTCTGATATTCGTAGTTTAAAGAGTATGCCCAAGAACAATAACGTAACCAACACTCCTTTTATAACAATGTTAAGGATGGGATGAAAAGGAAAATCCAAAAAATAAAATAACACTCCCAAAACCAGTAGAATCCCTAATACCTTGAGCGTTTCAATGGTATACGGCACTATCCCAAATTTCGATTTCACATAGAAAAACTTAATGGTGTTGTATAATGCTATGGCCAAAAAAGTGGCAAAAGCAGCCCCGTTCAGTCCATATTTTGGTATGAACATAAGGTTCAGAACAATAACCAAAACAGCCAAGAAACCACCCATGACCAATAAGGCCTTATAATAATCGGAGTTGAACAGAATGGCATTATTATTCCCTAAGACCGAATCATAAACCTTGGCCAAACCAATTAAAAAAACGATTACGAATCCACCTCGATATTCCTCTGGCAGCATAAGGAAGAGGTCGTTTAAGTTCGTGATGATCAACACGAACAATAACCCTGAGGCAATGAACAACGTCAAAGAGGATTTTTTGTACAAGGACTCCAATCCTACCAGATTTTTATTGTTGAGCAATTCAGCGGTCATCGGATACGTAATCTGATGCATGGCCCTTGACGGGACTATTATTGTCGTGGCAATATAGATCGCCACCCCGTAATAGGCGACGTTTTCGATCTCGATAAACTGATTGATCATGACCTTATCGATCTCCAAAATAATAACCGCGGCTGAGCCCCCAAGAATAATCAATGCACTATAATTCAGAATTACCCGTGTATTGGCAGGAAAATCAAAATTCAATGTGGGCATCTTTAAACGATAAGCATACAATTTCATGATGACCGTTCGTAATAGATATAAGGCCACAAGGGCCTTAAGGAAAAAATCGACAGAGATAACACCAAAATACACTAAAAATAAAAGCAGCATCACCCCAACCCTATTAAAAACCTCTTTCATGAAATTGCCAAAAACAGATTTCATTTGCACCTTGGCCCAGGCATAGAAAACCTCAAAATACGCCATGGCCATCCCGATAAGAAAAATATACCATACATAGTCCTTGACCATACCGTTTTCCTTGGAAATAAAATCCCCAATGACATCGGTAAATAAAAAAGAAATAAGGGCGATGGGAACAATGAGCACCAAGGGCAATAATAGCATTAGCGTCTCGAAGGCTTGTGTGTCCTTTTCTTGCTTGAAACTGCTATAGAACTTGATCAAGGTATTGGGAACGCCAAAGGCCAATAACGGCATTAAAACAGCGGAGGTCGACAATATGACCGTTACCAGACCATAGTATTCATCAGTTAAAAAATTGGTATAGAGAAATAAGGTGTTAATGGCAGCAATCCCGAACCCCAGATAGGTGATCATGGTATTGTTCAATGCTTGTTTACTGACGATTCCCATTAAATAAGTTTGGCTAATTCCCGGCTGAGCTCTTTCCGACTATATTTTTCTATGCCTTCTGATTCGGCTTCCAAACTTTCATTTTGGTAGGCAACGAACCACTTTAAAATTACATCTTTTAATCTTTTTTTCGATCCGTATCCAAAAGAAGCGCCTGAATGTGTATCCTCAATAATCGAAGCGGCATCCCAATGTGATGGACCGATGGCTAATATAGGCCGTTTTGTGGCCATATATTCATATAATTTACCAGGTAATATCCCCTTGGTTTCATGGGAATCTATCTCGACCAACAGAAGTACTTGTGATTCTTGTTGCAGTTTTATGGCCCTATCATGGGATACATAGCCTATCAATTCGGTAAATTCCCTTAGCCCTGAATCGTAGATGCTCTGCAAAACATCTTCACTAACAACACCAGCCAAACGCAGTTTAAAACACTCCTTGAACGTACTATTTTCTTGTATCAATTCTTCCAGGACTTGCCAAAGGACCTTGGGATTTCTACCAGAAAGCAAGGAGCCTATATGTGAAATGGTGAAATCCTTTGTTAGAGGCTTATGGCCAATAGCATCGAAATCGTACCCATTGGTGATAACGGAAATCGGCTTTCGGGTGATACCTATAAATTCCTGTTTGGTCGTTTTACTGGTTACCACAATGCTATCGGCATTGTTCAAAACCATATGCTCCAAACGCTTATGCTTTTTTTGAGATCCCGAGGTAAGTCTTAATTCTTTATGATACCCTATGGATGTCCAGGGATCCCTGAAATCGGCCAACCATTTAACCCCAATGGTTTGTTTTAATTGATTACCGATTAAATGGACACTATGTGGAGGTCCTGTAGTTATAATGCTTTCTATATTTTCTTTTTCAATAATGGGTCCTAAAAACCTTATGGATGGCTTTACCCAATTCTTACGGGCATCGGGAATGAAAAAGTTGCCTCGAACCCATAACATGGTTTTTTCCAAGAAGGTTTGGTCTTTGCTCGAAATGATACCGGAACTGATGCGTTTTGTTTCTTTTTTAGAGAGTAGGTTCGCGAGTTTGTATGGTTCACGTATCGGGTGCCTATATACGGTTATTCCTTGAGGAATCCCATCAACTAGGGATTCGTCTAAAAGCGGGTAATTTGGATTTTCGGGGATATATAACACCGGGGTAATTCCAAAATCGGGAAGATATTTTACAAATTTCAACCATCGCTGTACACCGGGTCCACCAGCTGGTGGCCAATAGTACGTAATGATCAATACCTTTTTCATTCTTCCCCATCTTTTTTTGAAGAACGTCGCACAGAATAGCCTATTCCACCTAGAATAATCAATCCCAGAACAATAGAACCCGTCAAGGTAATTTGACTTCCTTTTTTAATGATTTGAGGTTCAAACTTGAATTCAATGGTATGGTCTCCCCCTGGGACATTCAAAGCCCGTAATACATAATTTACCCTGAAATGGTCTTTCGGTTGCCCATCGATGTAAGCATTCCATCCATTTTCATAATACATTTCTGAAAACACCAATATCCCTGCATTTGGGTTCGATGATTTATAGGTCAAATGATTCGGTTTATAATCGGTTAACGCTACCGTAGCCAATGAATCGGTATGGAAATTGAATCTATTGATCGCTGTGAAACGGGCCGTGTTCACAACGGCTTCTTTCTTGACATCGAGATTTTCCAAGGCCTTAATTTCAGCATCGGCGGACTGCACTTCAATCAACTTATTCACAAACCACGCATTGCCATTGGCATCGGGATTCAGGGTCGGGATACTTTTACCTTCCTCATCCTGCTGTATGACATACTTTACATTGAGCATGTTCAAGATTCCGAGGTTCCCTTTATAGATATAAAAATCGAATAAATCCTGTAATCTGGCTGGTTTCGCCGCATGATATCCACCAATTGATTTATGATAATAAGAGGTACTTGCCCCATTTAACCCCTCTTGTGGATTATATACTCGATAGACACTCTCATCCTGAGCGATTTGCCTATCGGCTGGGGATTCGGGAAAAGGTTCTGCCATTCTTCGTTTGGAAACGAAATCCTCCTTGTTCACATAACGCAAATCCACGCCCACCAAATCAACCACTATCAGGACCCCTAATGCCACTATGAATAAATTGGTCTTAATTCTTTCTTTTAAATACAACCAAATAACTGCTGCTGCCAAAGACACAAAAATCAAGGTCCTTAAAAGGTCATTGGTATAAACCGCCTCTCTATCCAACCTTATCAATGATAAAATTTCATCCCCATAATAACGTTCCAATGTACCATCGGATGGGCCTTCAAAATTGAACATACCCTTGATCAGGAATAATGCAATGCCCATTCCGAATGTTATCAAAAAAGAGAGTTTCAAGGCCTTTAATTTTTCACTCTTCCCAACCGATTTATTCAATAGTTCCCTTAGTGCCAAAATACCCAATACAGGCGCACAGAGTTCCAAGATGACCTGTATGGAGGATACCGCCCTGAACTTGTTGTACAATGGAAAATAATCGATCATAAAATCGGTCAAAAGTCCAAAATTCTTTCCCCAAGAAAGGATCAGGGACATAATGACCCCAGCTAAAAGCCACCATTTAGAACGGCCTTTAACCAAAATCAACCCAAGAAGAAACAAAAAGAAGATGATTGCCCCGATATAGGCCGGTGCGGCGACAATAGGTTGCTGGCCCCAATAAAGTGGTAGGTTTTTTGAGAAATCCAAAGCTTGACTCCTGGAAATTCCTTGGTCGATCAAAAAATCGTATGTTTTCGAATTCCCACCTAAATCCTCCGCATTTGACCCTCCAAATAGTCGAGGTACAAATAGGTTCAATGATTCCACTATACCGTAACTATATTGGGTTATATAATCTTTGCTAAGTCCTTTTGTATTTGTTTTAGGGGAGCCATCCGGAGTAATGGTCAATTCGGATGTACCCCTCGTACTCCAATCCGCATATTCCTTGGTTGCCAATAAACTGGTCGCATTGGCCGAAATACCCAGGACAACTGCTATAATCAATAAGCCAACAGAAGCGAAATAGTGTTTTATTTTCTTTTTTCTAATCGCATCGATTAAATAGACGATTCCAACAATCAATACCAACAACATAAAATAATACGTCATTTGGTAATGATTGGCGCCAACTTCCAGGGCCATGGCAATGGCTGTCAAAACAAATCCCCATAAATACTTCCCTCTAAAGGTGAGTATGACCCCCCCTAAAAGCATGGGCATATAGGCCAAAGCATGTGCTTTTGCATTATGACCAACACCCAGGATTATAATCAAATAGGTAGAAAAACCAAAGGCCAGAGCCCCTAGTACCGCAAGTCTATAATCCACTTTTAGGCAGCAT
This sequence comes from Maribacter arenosus, assembly GCF_014610845.1. Taxonomy (GTDB): domain Bacteria; phylum Bacteroidota; class Bacteroidia; order Flavobacteriales; family Flavobacteriaceae; genus Maribacter_A; species Maribacter_A arenosus. Next base: position 820,334 of record NZ_JABTCG010000001.1, read on the forward strand.
AGTAAAATATAGAATCCGAGAAAGTATAGGAAAAGGTAATCTGCTGGTCTAGGTAGAAACCGGATCAATCGGTCGAGTTTTTTTATATAGTCATGTGGATAGTAGGCACCAAGTTGGTAGGTCGGCATTCCACCAAAAGCACTATTGGTCCAATACGGTTCTTCACCGGTTTTTTTACGGAAATCGTTCTGTTCCTTGGCCATACCAGTATACTGGCGAATATCGGATTGTTCTATGACCTTACCCTGTAGTACTGGATTAAAATAAGCTAAGGCGGTAATCACAAAGAAAACGAGGACAAAAAAATGGGTATAAAAAGCTTTTAAACCTGACTTCATTAGAATAGTAATGTGGTTGGTTCGGCTAAAATAATCAATCTAGTTCCTCAAATTCTATGTATTCACCAACTTTTTTGGAAGATGCATTTCTTTTTGGTGGTTTCTTATCTATAATAACATCCCCTATTTTTTCTTCATGGGTATGTTGTTGATTATTAAATCCTCCGAAATTTTCACGAAATCGTTCTTCGGTCTTCTTTGCGGCGTAGCTAAATAATTTTGGTCCAAACCACTTGACCAAAATTTTCAGCAAATAATACACCAAAAGTATTATTAAAATCGTTTTCAGAAAAGCCATATTAATTTTTGGTAATTTATATCAAAAGTACAATTCTAACGTTGTAATAGTAACCTAAAAGTCTTAAAATAATAATAAAATCAATCTATGGAGGGTTTTTTTGAGTCGAAAAAATTAAAGCATTCAATACTTCTTGCCTGCCTAATAATCCCCTTTTTGGGAATTTCACAATATACGGATGTTATTAATTCGAATAGACCTGGTTTGTCTGTCAGTGCATATGCCGTGGGTAAAAATGTGCTTCAATTGGAAACCGGTCTTTTTTACGAACAACAAGATCATAGTCTCTTAAATACCCAAAGTGACCTAGTTGGAACCGATATCTCATTACGTTACGGACTATTGTTAGAACGATTGGAATTAAATTGGGAAGGCACCTTTCAAAACCAAAAAATTACATTCGAGGATTTTGCAACCAGTGATTCCAGGACCGATTTTTATAGAAATAGAATCGGACTTAAATTTTTGATCTATGACCGTTATAAGAACGAGAAACCCAATCTATATAGTTGGAAGGCCAACAATGTCTTCCAATTGAAAAATTTGATTCCCTCTATATCAGTTTATGCCGGTGCAAACTTTGTTTTGGGAGATAATCCATTCTATGCCGGTGATCCAACGGTTTCACCCCGGGTCATGGTGGCCACCCAAAGTAGATTGTCTCCAAGGTTTGTCCTTATCTCCAATTTCGCCTATGACCGCATTGGTACCGATTTTCCGGAAATGAGTTATACGGTTTCGCTTTCCCATGCCTTTAGAGATCCTAAATGGAGTGTTTTTGTTGAAAACCAGGGTATAGATAGTGACCGATATTCCGATGTGCTCTTACGCGGTGGGGTGGCCTATTTGGTTAACGAGAAGTTACAGGCCGATATGAATCTTGGTGCCAGTTTTAAAAACACACCTTCCCGGGTCTTTGTTAGTGCCGGAGTATCTTATCGATTTGATTTCCATAAAGACCAACCTAAGGCCATAGAAGACCAAAATGCCGATGGCAATGGAGGAGAGATCAAGAAAAAACCCATGAAGAAGAAAAAGAAAGAAAAGAAGAAAAAAAATAAAGGCCCTGGCGCCGAGGATATTGACCTAGGTCCGACCAAAAAACAACTTCGCAAGCTTAAAAAAACAGAAAAAAAGAACAATTAGCCCTAGATCGGCAACATCTTCAATACCCCAAATTTAGTCCATTAAAATAGGGCCTTAATTTTTTGGTATTGATTTATATTGCTAATATTGACCCTACAAAATAAAAGTATGGTCACCTTAAAAGAAGCTACATCCAAAGCCGATTTAAAGAAATTCGTCAAGTTTCCGTTCTCCCTATATAAAGATTCCCCCTACTGGGTGCCCCCGATTATCAATGATGAATTGGAATCCTTTGACAAAACTAAAAACCCCGCGTTTAAAAATGCAGAGGCCCGTTTTTTCCTGGCTTATAAGAACAACGAAATCGTAGGTAGGATTGCGGCCATTGCCAACTGGATTGAAATAAACCAACAAAAGGTAAAAAAAATGCGTTTTGGATGGTTCGATTTTGTTGATGATACCGAAGTATCGGAAACGTTGCTAGAAAAGGTGCAATCAATCGGTCTCGGGCACGGTTTAGAATTCATGGAAGGCCCTGTGGGCTTTTCCAATTTGGATAAGGTCGGTGTTCTTGTAGAAGGATTCGAAGCGTTAGGCACCATGATAACCTGGTACAACCATCCGTACTATCAAAAGCATTATGAGCGATTGGGTTTTGTCAAGGAGAAAGAATACATGGAAAATAGATTCCCATTTTCGAATGCCCATCCCAAGTTTTTTGTCAAGGCAAACGAATTGGTGAAAAGAAGGTATGGTGTAAAAGCCTTAAGCTATACGAAAACCAAGGATGTAATGGCCATGGCGGACAATATGTTCGATCTATTCAATGAGACCTACTCATCCTTATCATCCTTTGTTCCAATAACAGAGGTACAAAAAGCTTATTTTAAGAAGAAATATATAAGTTTTATAAATCCTGAATACATCAAATTCATCTTAGATAAGAATGATAGGCTTATCGCCTTTGGCATCGTTATGCCTTCTTTTTCAAGGGCACTTCAAAAAGCTAAGGGAAAATTATTCCCTACAGGTATTTTTCATTTATTACGCGCAAAAAAAAATAGTAAGGATGTGATTTTCTATTTGATCGGGGTGCATCCAGAATATCAGAACAAAGGTGTTACTGCGGTAATATTCAATGAATACTACAAAACATTTTCAGCGAAAAAGATCGAGAACTGTATTCGTACGCCCGAATTGGAGGATAACATCGCAATAAAACAAATCTGGAAGCATTTTGACCCGGAAATATACAAACGACGAAGGACGTATCGGAAAGATCTTTAATGATAAGCCCCTTGAAATCAAATGGATTCCAAGGGGCTTATCCCTATTAATCAATATTAATTATTCTCCCATGGCCGCCGCTACTGCAGCAGACAATCTTTTATAGGTGCCGTTTTGTAAGCGTTCCCTTATCGCAGAGAATGCCTCCAATGTTTCATCAATATCGGCCATCGTATGTGTTGATGTAGGTATAAGACGTAAAAGGATCATTCCTTTAGGAATTACAGGATACACCACAATAGAACAGAATATGCCATAATTCTCACGAAGGTCTTTTACCAAAGCCATTGCTTCAGGAATACTACCACTTAAATAAACCGGGGTTACACAACTCGTAGTGGTTCCAATATCAAAACCTCTTTCCTTTAGTCCATTCTGTAAGGCGTTGACATTCTCCCAAAGTTTAGCCTTTAATTCTGGCCTGGTCCGTAACATATCCAAACGTTTCAAGGCACCCTTTACATAAATCATGGGTAGTGACTTGGCGAACATTTGGGAACGTAAATTATATTTCAAATAATCGATTATTTCCTTATCTGCGGCCAAAAAAGCCCCAATACCGGCCATAGACTTGGCAAAAGTGGCGAAATACACATCTATATCGTCTTGAACGCCTTGCTCCTGTCCTGCTCCAGCACCAGTTTTACCTAGCGTACCGAATCCGTGGGCATCATCTACGAACAATCTAAAATTAAATTTCTTCTTTAAAGCTACGATTTCCTTCAACCTACCTTGTTCGCCCCGCATACCAAAAACACCTTCCGAAATCACTAAAATTCCGCCACCTGTTTGTTCGGCCATTTTCGTGGCGCGTTCCAAGTTTTTCTCCAGACTATCAATATCGTTATGCTTAAAAGTAAAGCGTTTCCCCATATGCAACCGAACACCATCTATGATACAGGCATGGGCGTCTACGTCGTAAACAATAATGTCATCTTTAGAGACCAAAGCATCAATCGCGGAAACCATTCCTTGATACCCAAAATTTAATAAATAAGCAGATTCCTTATCTACAAATGCGGCCAATTCCTTTTCCAGTTGCTCATGAAAATCAGTATGTCCACTCATCATCCTTGCTCCCATAGGATATGCCGATCCATACTCGGCGGCAGCTTCGGCATCTACTTTCTTTATCTCCGGTAAATTGGCTAATCCCAAGTAATCGTTTATACTCCAGGTAATCACCTCTTTTCCTTGGAATTTCATCCTATTGGAGATAGGACCTTCTAATTTTGGAAAAACAAAATATCCTTCCGCTTGGGAAGCCCATTTTCCCAACGGACCTTTATTCTCGATAATTCTTTCAAATAAGTCTCTCATTTTACTTAGTTGGTTTGTCTGCAAAAGTATTGATTTTTCATTAGCATTCATAACTTATTTATCGACTAACAAAAAAAGCAATGATGCTGACATCATTGCTTTTAGTATAAAGAATGCTATCAAATCTTATTTTATAAACTCGACGCTTTGTGTTTCTTCCATGACTTCTGTTCCAAGAAATCCTTGGTTCTCCATCCATTTATCACTGTAGATCTTGCTCATATAACGGGACCCATGATCAGGGAATACCACAACGATATTACTGTCATTATCAAATTTACCAAGGGCATCCAATTGTCTTAGGGCCTGCATCGCCGCTCCGCTCGTATATCCAGCGAAAATCCCTTCGGTTCGTGCCAATTCACGAGCAGCATATGCACTATCCTCATCGGTGACTTTTATAAATTCATCAATAACATCAAAATCGGTGGATGAAGGAATCAAATTCTTTCCTAATCCTTCGATTCTATAAGGATAAATCTCCTTGTTGTCGAATTTTCCAGTTTCATGATATTTCTTTAGTACCGAACCAAAAGCATCAACACCGATAACGTTTATATTCGAATTCTTTTCTTTTAGATATCTGGCTATTCCCGAAATAGTACCACCCGTGCCACTGCATGCCACCAAATGGGTGATATGACCATTCGTCTGTTCCCAAATTTCAGGTCCTGTAGACGCATAGTGCGCATCAACATTCAATTCATTGAAATACTGATTGATATAGACCGATCCTTTCGTTTCATCATGCAAACGCTTGGCAACCTCGTAATACGACCTCGGATCATCGGCACTTACATGGGCAGGACAAACATAAACTTTCGCACCCATAGATCGCAGCATATCAATCTTATCAGGAGAAGATTTGGAACTTACAGCAAGTATGCAATCATACCCTTTAATTATACTAACCATGGCCAAGCTAAAGCCTGTATTCCCAGAAGTGGTTTCAATTATTGTGCTTCCTTCCGTTAATATTCCTTTCTTTTCCGCTTCGTCTATTATAAAAGATGCAATCCTATCTTTGGTCGAATGACCAGGATTAAAAGCCTCTACTTTGGCATAATAGTTACCTTGAAATTGGGCGGTTGATCTATTTAGTTTGATTAGGGGAGTGTTTCCTATTAAGTCGAGGACACTGTCGTAGGCATTAATCTTATGTTCCATAAAGGCATCTAAGTTTTGAATCCCGGTATTGAAACCATTGTCAAAATTACGGTTCAAAATTACTATTTTTTTTAATTATCCGATTTTTCCTTCTAAATCCAATAAAAAAGCATATTCCTTTGCCACTTCCTTTAAGGATTCAAAACGTCCTGAAGCCCCTCCATGGCCTGCATCCATATTTATATCGAATAAGAGTAGATTGGTATCGGTTTTAAGTTCCCTTAATTTGGCCACCCATTTTGCCGGTTCGAAATATTGTACCTGGGAATCGTGCAATCCCGTGGTTACCAATATATTTGGATAATCTTGTGGTTTTACATTATCGTATGGGGAATATGATTTCATATAATCATAATATTCTTTTTCATGAGGGTTACCCCATTCATCATATTCTCCAGTGGTCAACGGAATGGAATCGTCCAACATTGTCGTTATCACATCAACAAAGGGTACAGCCGCTATGACCCCATTATATAGTTCCGGCGCCATGTTTACTATTGCGCCCATCAAAAGCCCACCTGCAGATCCTCCCATGGCATATAAATGGTCGGCACTTGTATACTTGTTTTCTATCAAATATTTTGAGCAATCGATAAAATCGGTAAATGTATTTTTCTTTTTCAGGAGTTTTCCATCTTCATACCAATTTCTACCCAAATACTGCCCTCCTCGGATATGGGCGATTACATAGACAAAGCCACGATCTAACAAACTTAAACGAACGGTTGAGAAATATGGATCTATAGTTGATCCATAAGAGCCATAGGCATATTGCAAAACTGGAGTCTTCCCATTGATCTTGGTATCTTTATGATACACGAGTGACATGGGAATTTTTACGCCATCACGAGCCGTAGCCCAGATGCGTTCCGACTTATAATTCTCCTTTTTGAACTTGCCCCCTAGTACTTCCTGTTCTTTTTTGACCACCTTTTCCTTAGTCCGCATATTAAAATCAATAACCGAACTAGGGGTGTTCATGGCATTATAAGCATACCGCAAGGTATCTGTATCAAATTCGGGATTCGTACTCACATAGGCCGTATAGGTTTCACTCTCAAAAGGTAAATAGTAACTATCCGATTTATCCCATCTTGATATTTTTAATTTATTCAAACCATTCTCACGCTCAGATAGCACATAATAATCCTTGAAAATATCAATATCCTCTAACAATACATCATCCCTATGTGGAATAAACTCTTTCCAATGTTCCGATGTGGTATTGCTTTCCCCCACCTTCATCAGCTTAAAATTTTTAGCCTTATCCTTATTGGTCAATACATAAAATGCATCATCATAGTGGGCAATGGAATATTCCAAACCTCTTTCCCGTGGTGAGAAAATCTGGAAATCGGCATAGGGTGTTTCGGCATTCAACGTCCTAAATTCGGAGGTCAATGTGCTATAGCTCCCAATAATCAAATATTTATTCGATTTGGATTTATACACATAGGTCCCGAAAGTCTCGTCTTCCTCATGAAAAACCATTATGTCTTCGGCGGCCTTGGTTCCGAATATATGCCTGTATATTTTATCCGATCGTAAGGTTACAGGATCCTTTTTACTGTAAAACAACGTTTTATTATCATTGGCCCATACAGATCCCCCTGTGGTGTTCTCTATGACATCACTATAAATTTCTCCTGTTTCAAGATTCTTGATTTGAATGGTGTACTGTCTTCTAGAAACCGTATCGATTCCGAATGCTGCCAGTTTATTATCAGGACTGATAGCGATACCCCCTAAGTTGAAAAACTCATGGCCCTCGGCCATATCATTGCAGTTGAACATAATCTCCTCGGGCGAGCCCAAAGATCCCTTGTGTCTACTATAAATGGGATACTCCTTTCCCGTTTCATATCGGGTAACATACCAATATCCATTTTTCTTGTAAGGTACCGAAGCGTCATCTTCCTTGATACGTCCTTTCATTTCCTCGAACAATTCTTCTTGGAAATGCTTCGTATGGGCGGTCAATTTTTCATAATAGGCGTTTTCCCTTTCCAAATGGGCAATAACCTCCGGATCTTCCCGATTATTCATCCAATAGTAATCATCAACCCTAATGTCATTATGAATTGTTAATTCCTTTTTAATTTTTTTGGCTACGGGGGAATCGTGAATGGTCATGGTTTGCTTTTCATTTTGGCAAGAAAGCCCAAAAGTAAGGCTTACCAGATAAACTAGCATTCTTTTTCTTAAGTGTGGCATATAAATTTGTTTATCGCCACAATTTAGTAATTTTGAACCTATAACTTATAATTAACTAACAATGTTTGGAGATATGATGGGTATGATGGGGAAACTCAAGGAAACCCAAGAAAAAGTGGAAGCAACTAAAAAGAGGTTGGATACCGTATACCTTAGGGAGCAATCATCCGATGGTTTATTGTCAGTTTCTATTTCGGCCAACCGTGTAATCAAGGAATTGACTATTGATGACCGTTTGTTGGGCGATAAGGAACAGTTAGAGGATTATCTGATCTTAACCTTAAACAAAGCCATAGAAAAAGCCACAAAGGTCAATGAAACCGAATTGGCAGCAGTTGCCAAGGAAGGATTACCCAATATTCCCGGTTTGGATTCGTTATTAAAATAAACCATTGGCAAGCTATTTGCCAATGGTTAAAAAATCGACATAATGAAAAGTATATTTTTTTTAATCTTGGTGCCCTTATTCTTTAATGCCCAGATCCATACCGATGTTGAACGGGAGTCTAAATGGCTCACTGACTTTGACAAAGCCTTAAAATTGGCCACAAAAGAGGAGAAGAATGTCATGGTTTATTTTACAGGAAGTGATTGGTGCCCACCATGTAAGAAGCTGAAAACCGATTTATTCGATTCAGAAGCGTTCAACGAGCTTTCAGATGATTATATTCTATTATATGTGGATATGCCCAGGAATAAGGATTTACTCACACCGGGGCAAATTCAGCATAATAATACCCTTTTTAAGAAGTACAACAAGAAAGGGGTGTTCCCGCTTATAAAAATAGTAAATGCCAAGGGCAATGAACTGGATGAATATTCTGGTTATAGCATGAATGGGGAAATTAGCTATCATCTTAATTTATTGAACAAGTACAAATAATTATTGAATCTAGGAAAGAAAAAAGGGCCTCTCTTTACGAGAAGCCCTTTTTATTAGGTTAGTGTTATAACTTATTAGTTATTGATCAATCTAAATTCTGTTCTCCTATTAACCGCATGCTCTCTTTCTGTACAGGAAACCCCTTCCATACATCTGTTTTTAACTTTGTTCTCACCGTAACCATTGGCGACCAATAAGCTAGAATTAATACCTTTTGTAATTAAATAATCCGCTACAGCCTTCGCCCTTCTCTCGGAAAGATCTTGATTGGACGAAGCATTGCCTCTAACATCGGTATGTGAGGCTATCTCTAATTTAACCCCTGGATTTTGTTGTAAAACAGGCATCAATCTTGTGTCGATGATTCTTTTGGCTTCGCCAGTCAATGTAGCGCTACCCAAATCCCAGTTTATGGGCAAAGCCTGATATTCAACTAAAGAACATTCAACCTCATTCCAAGTGGTCAACCCACCTTTTTCTTTCAATACTTCCTTGGTAATTGTTTTCGTCACAGCTGGTATGGTTTCCTCAACGGTATAGGCATCCTTATCCAAAACAGTTTTGGTAATTACGTCGTACTGTGCAGGAATAACCTCTTCGACTACACGAGCTGGCTCTAACAATACCCTTTTGGTATAGGTAGCGTTTTGAGAGCCGATTGGTGTTTTGGATACTGAGGCATCAGTTCCCAATACTTGGGTTTCAATAGTCGTAAACTCGGCAGGATACCCTTTGTAACACCAATATCTACAATCATCAGGATTCCCTGAAGCACAATCAGGAGCAGCGGCTCCCAATTCCCATTGGGCATAAGCTGGCTTAATTTCAACGGTTTCAGAACTAGGTCTAAAAGAAGCTGGCGAAATCCGTAACGTATTTCCTCCTTCTTTGGAAACATAAGTAAGTGTCTCGGTTCCCCATTTCTCTGGTATAACCGTTAATTTCTTACTGGCTGCTTTTGTTTCAACCCTTTCAGTAACTGTTTTAAACGTCGCTGGTACGGTTTTCAATACTTTGTAGGCTGGTTTTATCGTCAATGTAATCGTCTCGTTGACATAAACGTCAGGAGTTGTACATCGAACATAGCATTTGCCTGGTTCAGGGTTTGTTGGCAAATCTTGTGCCATGGTAATTGATGCAGTCATCACTGCAAATAGTAATAAAACTCTTTTCATAATCATTAGTGTTTGTTATTATTTATGTTCACTTGGTGCGAAAATAATTCTTAAGGGAACTTTAGTTGGTTCATCAAAAAATCGATCTCTTAATGATCGACAAAATGCATATTATATCGATAAAAAGCATTTTTATAGGATTTTTACTACATTTCGTTTAAAATAAATTCCTATTGAATCCCTCAAAATGACTATATTTAAGAACCGATTACTACAGGATGATACAAATTAATAAAGGGGGTAAGAAGCACTATAGTTTTGAGCTAAAAACACAAAGTGGGCATACGCTATTGAGGAGTGTTGTATTTAAAAACAAGGAGGAGATACAACAAACGGTCAAAGACTTAAACACCGCTAACACGAATGCGATTCGATTTGAAAGAAAGACCAACCACGAGGGGCTATTTTTGTTTGGCATCAAGAATTCCAGTGGCCAATTGATAGGTCATAGTCCTTACTATACTTCGGAAGCAGGACTGGAAAATGGCATCAAAAACCTGCAGAAAAGAATCAACTCCATGACGAATCTAGGAGAATTATAGGTTTTTTAAGATTTTTAGTAATTTATCATGCATGATATCTGTATAGTCCATATGGGTTACGACACGCAATTTACCTTGCCCCATACCTATAATCGATATACCATGTTTCAGTAGTTTATTCAGAAAATCGACCTCGGTAATTTGATTCTCCACGATTTCAAAAATGATGATGTTCGTTTCAATGGGTTCGACCTTTTTAATAAAAGGTAATCTTTCTAGAACCATGCCTATTTCCTTAGCCTTTTGATGATCATTTGCCAATCTTGGGATGTTATGGTCCAAGGCATAGAGCGCTGCCGCAGCCAAATACCCTGCCTGTCGCATGCCGCCACCTAATATTTTACGTACCCTTAAAGCTTTTTCCATCAAGGCGTTACTACCGAGTAATACCGAGCCCACAGGACACCCAAGACCCTTACTAAAACAAACACTGATCGTGTCGAAAAGTTCACCATATTGCCCAGCTGTTTCGTTATTGGCCACCATGGCGTTCCAAATTCTGGCACCATCCAGGTGATAGGCGAGTTGATGGTCGTTACATACCTTCTTTATCTTTTTAATTTCTTCAAAATCCCAACATGCGCCACCTCCTTTATTGGTCGTATTCTCTATACACACCAAAGTCGTCAACGGACTATGGTAAAAATCAGGAGGATTTATAGCGGCCTCTACTTGTTCAGCCCGCATCATACCTCTATGGCCGTCTATTAATTTACATGATACACCGCTATTAAAACTAACTCCCCCACCCTCATAATTATAAACATGGGCGTATTTATCACATATGAGTTGCTCTCCAGGCTGGGTATGCAATTTAATTGCCGTCTGGTTGGCCATAGTACCGCTTGGAAAAAACAAAGCGGCCTCTTTACCGAATAACTTCGCCATCCTTGCTTCCAAAGCATTTATCGATGGGTCTGTCTTAAAAACATCATCACCTACCTCTGCAGCCATCATGGCTTTCAACATGCCTTGGGAAGGTTTTGTAACAGTATCACTTATTAGGTTTATCTTCATTTAAGCTTAAGTTCAAGTTCAACAAAAGTTTAGGAGTTGGTATCTTTAGGTTTTTACCTTTAACGCCCTACCAATCAATACTTACTAGTCACTGCCAACGGTTTTGAAACAATCCATACCAATAGGGGAACCATCGGGAATCTTGGGGGCATCAATTAATTTAAATTTCCTTGGTGCTTTATTGAAATCATTGATACGTCTGATCATTTCCTGTGCATAAACATCGCTTTTTTCCATTAACCCATTTTTTAGTGCTTTAAGTTTCTGATGTGCAATCGCATTAACCTGTGGATGTACTTTGTCCTGTGCCGCAAGGTTCATGATTTGGTAAAGCACCCTAAAGTTTATACTCTGCTGCACTTCGGTAAAGTACCTATCTTTATGCTGTTTGTTGATCGTACTATTGATCAGGGCATCAAGAACATCGAATAGACCAACATTATCAGGGTCTAGGGCTTTTTGTTGAATAAGCCTTGAAGCCCGTTCAGGGTGAAGCAAAAGTTCCAAGGTCATATCAGCGGCCGTTTCCGGTGCCGACAAAGCATCAAAGGCAACTCCTGTTTTACCCTTTAGGGATTCCCTTGTTTTTCCATAACCAAAAGCCCTTGGGGGGAAAAGGTTCAATTTTTCCTTTGGAATAGCCATCCACTGGGCATCCAAGGTCTTTAATAGGGCCGATAATGCCTCTTGTTGTGCTTTTCTATCCACTATCGCGACCGTCGGTTGCCCGTCACCCTTGACGACATAATTGTATTCCATACCCCCTACAACCTTTGCCACGGCTTCGGTTTGGTATCTATGAAAGAAGTAGAGGGGCACAAAAACGTCTTCCAATACGGAATTCGGCTCCCCGGTTCTAATATTGTCAATCGAAAAATTATCTATGGCAGATGTTCTTAATTTCAACATATCCTCCAACTCCTTGGTCACATTTTGACCATTATCCCATAGGTGTGCCAATACATGTGCACTACCCTTGGGGCGGGCATCCTGATCCGTGATATATCGTAGTCCTTTTTGTATGGCATTATCCATGATTTTATTCAGACCTTCCTTTTCATTAGCATCCTCCGGAAAGTCGGTATAAGAGTAGGCAACGGTTACCTTGTCCCATTCCCCAATACCCGTAGCATAGGCATTTGAAAAATCTATTTCTCCATTTTTCAAAGACAATTGAGGATGTGGATAGTCCATAACCGAGGCCCTGTCATTGGTCGAAGCGGCATAATTATGGGCAAAACCGAGCGTATGCCCTATCTCATGGGCAGAAAGTTGACGTATTCTAGCCAATGCTAGGTCTAACATTGGTTGGTAATTGTCATCACTTTTGGCAAAAGGTTTATTCATCAACGCTTGGGCTATTAAAAAATCCTGACGAATACGCAAACTACCGAGGCTTACATGACCTTTAATTATCTCCCCCGTCCTTGGATCGGTTATGCTGGCGCCATAACTCCATCCCCTTGTGGAACGATGGACCCACTGGATTACATTATAGCGAACATCCAAAGGATCTACATCGTCGGGCAACATGATCAATTGAAAGGCATTTTTATATCCAATGGCTTCAAAGGCTTGGTTCCACCATCTACCTCCATCCAAAAGTGCAGAACGAATGGGCTCGGGGGTGCCATTGTCCAAATAATAGATAATGGGCTCCACGGCCTCGCTCGAGGTTGCAGTAGGATCTTTCCGCTCTAACCTATGTCGTGTAATAAACCTTTTGATTAATGATTCCTGAACTGGGGTAGAATAATCATAATACGAGGTCGGATATGAACCCGATCGAGTATCGAATACCCTTTTTTTATACTTATCATCGGGTAATTCAATAAAAGAATGATGCTGGGCAACAGTCACTAAATTGGCATTTGGAGTAACCGATCTTATATAATCCCCCGTGGCCTCCCCCTTAAAGGTAAGCGTCACATCAAATTCCACATTTTTGGGGAAAGCTTTGGTGCGTTCCAAATCAAATGCACTTTTTGATTGATCCAGACTATACGTACCTTGCTCTGATTTTTTTAATCTTGATGCCACACCATGGGTATCCTGCATTAAAAAATCGGTAATATCGATGATGTATTTTCCATTCCGCTCTTCTTCGATCTTAAATCCGAATAATACCGATTTGGCAAAGGCCTGTTCCACGGATTTTCGTTCCAACGCATTATCGGTCAAAGCCCTGAATTTTAGATTAGGCTGAATCAAAAGCAATTTGCCTCCTGCTTTTCTAAAAAAAACAACTTGTTCATTACCAAGCTGTCCCCGATCCAATCCAATATCATTGCTTCCAATTCCGTTGCTTAAAGAATATACATAGAGAAAATCATTTTCAAGGTCTTCGACTTCCAAATATATTTTATCGTTCTGATCATCATGATAAAAATTGAAAAGACCGCTAAATTTGCTGAAATCCTTACTTTTTTCGAGAAATTGTGCGTTGCCAATAGATAGTCCGACACAAAAGAACATAGCAAGGATATTTCTAATTTTCATCATATTTTTCAACTTGATTTGATATGGACTAAATTTATATAAAATTGATTGCACAACCATAGTTAAATCCTATTTTTGCTAAAAATAGAGTACACGATGATAACTGTAGATCAATCCAAAGATCTCATTGAGCGCCTCGGTGCGTTAAGGAGGTATCTTTGACATAGATGCCAAGCTTGTAGAGATAGAGAACGAAGAAGAAAAAACATTAGCTCCTAGTTTTTGGGATGACCCAAAAAAAGCCCAGGAACAAATGAAATTCATACAATCCAAGAAACATTGGGTCGATGACTTCAATGTTGCCAAGACCTTGGTGGGTGATTTAGAGGTATTACTGGAATTTCAGAAAGAAGGTGAAATATCAGAAGCCGAAGTTGTAGCCCAATATGAAAAAGCCACTGATTTAATCGAGAAATTAGAGTTCAAGAATATGCTTTCGGAAGAAGGCGATGAACTAACCGCCGTTTTACAGATCACCGCTGGGGCGGGTGGTACCGAAAGTTGTGATTGGGCGGCCATGCTAATGCGCATGTACATGATGTGGAGCGAAAAAAATGGCTATAAGGTCAAGGAGCTCAACTATCAGGAAGGTGATGTCGCGGGTATCAAAACAGTCACTTTGGAGATAGAAGGGGAATATGCCTTTGGTTGGCTCAAAGGTGAAAATGGGGTACATCGCTTGGTGCGAATTTCCCCTTTCGACAGTAATGCGAAGCGACACACCTCATTCGCCTCGGTTTATGTTTATCCTCTGGTCGATGATAGTATAGAGATTGATGTGAACCCTGCGGATATTGAGATAACCACGGCAAGGTCCAGTGGTGCCGGTGGGCAAAATGTAAATAAGGTAGAAACGAAAGTGCAACTGGTTCACAAGCCTTCAGGCATTCAGATTTCATGCTCCGATTCCCGTTCTCAACATGATAACAGGGCCACTGCCCTCAAAATGTTGAAATCCCAATTGTATGAGATTGAACTACGGAAGAAAATGGAAGCCCGGGATGAGATCGAATCTTCCAAAATGAAAATAGAATGGGGATCCCAAATTCGAAATTATGTTATGCATCCCTATAAATTGGTAAAGGATGTCAGAACTGGGGAGGAAACGGGGAATGTCGATGCTGTGATGGATGGAAATATCGATCAATTCTTAAAGGCCTTTCTGATGATGATGGGGCAAAAAGGGGAAGAATAATTAGCAAGGAATAATTCAATGAGTGCAATAGACACTATTATTTTTGATCTAGGGGGCGTATTAATCGATTGGAATCCCAAATATGTTTATCGTGATGTTTTCGATGGCGACGAGGAAAAGGTAGATTGGTTCTTAAACAACATCTGTACTTCGGAATGGAATGTGGCGCATGATGCCGGAAGGCCTTTGAAAGAGGGTACTGAGCTATTGGTCAATCAATATCCAGAATATGAAACTTGGATAAGATTATATTATGACCGATGGCCAGAAATGTTGGGAGGCGCTATTTCGGATTCGGTAGCTATATTAAGGAAACTAAAACAACTAAATATGCATGGCCTCTATGCCTTGACCAATTGGAGCGCAGAGACTTTCCCGGTAGCGAAGCAACGTTTTGAATTCTTGCGGTATTTTGACGGAATAGTTGTTTCTGGGGCAGAAAAAACAATAAAACCGTCGCAAAAAATATATAATATCACCTTAGATCGATATAACATTATCCCCGAGAAAGCTGTGTTTATCGATGACAATCTTAATAATGTAAAAGCCGCAGAAGAATTGGGAATCAAAGGAATCCACTTCAAAAGTGCTATGCAATTACAAAATGATTTAAGGACAATGAACGTTGCTATTTAACAAAAAACACCAATAAAATGATAAAAATTTACCATAACCCAAGATGTACCAAATCGCGTCAAGGTCTGGAAGCTGTGCAGAAATCCGGGAAAAAATTTGAGGTTGTCAAGTATTTGGAAAACATTCCGACCAAAGATGAATTAAGACAAGTGTTGGGCTATTTGAATATGCCGGCTGAAAATCTAGTGCGTAAAAATGAGGTTGTCTGGAAAGAGAATTACCGTGGTAAAACCTTAAGCGAAGCGGAAATTCTGGAGGCCATGGTCGAATACCCCAAACTCATTGAACGCCCAATTGTCATAAAAGGAAATAAAGCCGTTATCGGCAGACCCGTCGAGAATATTCTCGAACTTTTAAAAGATTAGAACACCCCCTAAATACATTTTACCCAAATACTAAAACCCTTTTTTGGCACCCTTCTTGTTCATAAACTACACTATGAAAATTGAATTAACAAAGATTTAACCTTTAAGGGTTAAACCATCTACTAATTTTGAAATCTAAAAACCACGATCATGAAAATAAATAGTACATTTTTTATTGTCCTGTTCACTTTATTATTGGCAGGTGTTGAACTACAGGCACAATACGGTTATGGCAATGGCTATGGCGGATATGGATACGGTGGAAGAGGCACAGGATACGGCAGGGGACGCACTGCGATACCCCAAGCCCAAACCCCTCAAAAAGAACCTGAACCCTTAACTGCCGACGAAATTGTTGATAATGAAATGCCCGAAATTGCTAGTGCGCTTGAATTAAACGATTTTGAAACCGCTGTGCTTAGCAGTATCCTTAAAAAATATGTGCAGGAACGTATAGAAATGCAAATTCTTAAGTTGGATGCAGACCAAATGCGGGAGCAAATGGATAAAATAACCCAGCGGCAAACCGAGGAACTCAAAGCAGGTCTTCCATTGGAAAAATACGAGGCATTTGTCGAACTTCAGAAAAAAGGGGTCTCAAAAACCAAGAAGGAGAAAAAAAAGAAGGAGAAAAGGCAAAAAAAGAAAAAAAAGACAGATCAAGGCTAACTAAATCAAATACATGAAAAAACTCTTCCAGTTAATGCTATCATTAACATCTTTCGTTGTACTGGCACAACAACCCCATGGACAGCGTCCCGACCCGATAAACATAACAGGAATAGTTTTAGACCAAGATACAGGACAACCCCTGGAATACGCTACCCTGATCTTACAAAGTTTACGCAATCCCGAAAAGATTACCGGTGGAATCACCGATGCAACCGGTAAATTCAATGTTGAGACCCTGCCCGGCAGATATAATCTTAGGGTTGAATTCATTTCTTATAAGACCTTTACGTTGGAGAGTCAGAACCTGAGATCTTCCACAGATTTGGGGACCATAAAATTAGCCATTGATGTAGAACAATTACAAGAGGTTCTGGTAACCGGGGAACGAACCACTGTTGAACTCCGCTTGGATAAAAAAATATATAATGTGGGATCTGACCTTACGGTAAAAGGAGGGTCGGTTACCGATGTTCTAGACAATGTTCCTTCGGTCACCGTAGATGTAGAAGGGAACATAAGCCTTCGAGGCAATGAAAGTGTACGTATACTTATCAACGGCAAACCTTCTGCCCTCTCTGGCCTGAGTACGGAAGCCTTACAACAATTACCCGCAGAGGCCATTGATAGAGTAGAAGTCATAACAAACCCATCGGCCCGTTATGATGCCGAGGGGACTGCTGGAATACTCAATATTATCCTTAAGCAAAGTAAAACCGCTGGTGTCAATGGTTCGGTAACCTTAAACGTTGGTAACCCTGAATCTTATGGAGCGAATCTAAGTCTCAATCTAAGAAGGGATAAGTTCAATATATTTACGAATACTTCCTATCGCTATCGAAGTGGCCCTGGCAACGCTCTTTTTGAGCAAGAAAACTTTAACCCCGATGGTAGTACCGCCAGTTTTCAGGATGAAATCAGAAAATACGAAAGGCAGGATGATGGCATTAACACCAATATCGGTTTTGAATATTTCATTGATGGGAACAGTAGCATCACCAATTCTTTTGTATATAGAAAATCTAGTGGAAACGATTATACCGATATTGATTTTTTCAACTTTGATGCGTTAATGAACCCCACCATCGAAAGAAACCGATACTCCACAGAAATCGATGAGGATGAGGATATACAGTATTCTGTAAATTACAAAAAGAATTTTGAAAAAGATGGTCATGAACTTACGATGGACTATCAATACTCAACTGGGAGTGAGCTAGAGAATTCGATTATCAATGAAACCCTTGTAGGCGAAAACAGCAACTTTCCGACCGAGCAGACCATTAATGATGAAAGTCAAATAAGACAATTAGTGCAAATGGATTATGTATTACCTTTTGGTAAGGACGATGCATCACAATTTGAATTAGGATACCGGGGTACTTTCAACGATTTCAATACCGATTTTAATTTTGGGATCCTTTCCGACGGAGTCCTTAATAGCGACCCGGACTTTAGTAACGAGCTCAACTATAAGGAATATGTGAATTCGGCCTATACCCAATTAGGAACCAAGATTAAAAAGTTCAATATTTTGGGAGGACTTCGCATGGAAGCCTCCGATATTGGGGTTGAACTGGTGAATAGCAATGAAGTAAACAATAAGACCTATGTAGATTGGTTTCCATCCTTATTCTTGGGGTATGAGTTTTCAGAACAAGAACAATTCACCATTAGTTATAGTCGAAGATTACGCAGACCACGTTCCAGATTTATAAATCCGTTCCCCTCCAGATCAAGTAACACGAATCTTTTTCAAGGTAATCCGAATCTGGATCCTACCTATACCAATGCCTTTGACCTAGGGTATCTTAGGAGATGGGATAAGTTCACTTTCAACACCTCGGCCTATTACAATCATTCTACCGGAGTATTTCAATTTATTACTCAGGAAAGAGGGGATTTTGTTGAGATCGAGAATCCGGACGACCCTGCCAATCCGGTCATAGTTCCTGTACAAGTAAGGACCCCGATCAATTTGGCTACGGAAAGTCGGTATGGCATGGAGTTTACAACTTCCTATGTCCCAAAAAAGGATTGGAGGCTAAGTTGGAACCTGAACCTTTTCCAACAACAATTGAAAGGGGATTATGTTTATACTAATTTTCAGGACGAGGTAATTACCCAAAATTTCGATTCGGATAATTTCACCTGGTTCACGAGATTTAGCGGCAAATTGCCTTTACCAGCTGCCATAGATTTTCAAACCAATGTGTTTTATATGGGGCCCTCTGTAAGTGCTCAATCAAAATATAAAAGCATGTTGAGCACAAACCTGGCCTTTAGTAAAGATGTGGTAAAAGATAAAGCCACGGTTTCATTGAATGTCAGTGACCTCTTCAATACGCGTAAACGCAGAAGCGAAACCAGAACTGATAATGTTTTTACTTATAGTGAATTTCAATGGCGACAACGTCAGATTACATTGTCCTTTTTATATAGGTTCAACCAGCCACAAAACCAAAGAAATAGAAATGGCCAAAGAAATGGTGGTGGTGACGAGGGGGATATGGAGTTTGAAGGATAGAATTTATGATTTCAACTTAAACAAAAAGGAAGCCAAACGGCTTCCTTTTTTATTCTTCCAATCGCGCAGCCCTTTTGGCCTTGCGTTTTTCTATTATCATTTCCCGAATGTTCCCAAACAACCAATACGGAACCACGAAGGTAATTAAGAATATCATTAACCAGAAGCCAATGGTCAAAATGGTCAAGAATGCTAAAAATCCTAAATATTGGTCAAATTCGAACATCTGTACTTATTTAATGACACAAAGATAGTTTGAAAAGAATCAAAAGAGCAAATCAAATGCAAAAAAAATCTCCATTTTCTTAAAAATTAAGTTTCTTGGCACCTCTTAAAATTTACTAATGGAGTACCTTTGCAAGAAACCAAAATACCTTATTATGAGTTTCAGAATTGAAAAAGACACGATGGGGAAAGTCGAGGTACCTTCCGATAAATATTGGGGTGCACAGACTGAACGATCCCGGAATAATTTCAAAATTGGTCCTGTGGCTTCCATGCCCTTGGATATTGTTTATGGTTTTGCCTATTTGAAGAAAGCGGCAGCGTACGCCAATCATGAATTGGGCGTATTGGATGTGGCAAAACGCGATTTGATCGCCACGGTTTGTGATGAAATATTGGAAGGCAAGCACGACGACCAATTTCCTTTGGTCATTTGGCAAACAGGTTCCGGCACACAAAGCAATATGAACGTGAACGAAGTAATTGCCAATCGCGCCCACGAAATTGCAGGTAAAGTCATTGGCGAAGGGGAAAAGACCATTCAACCCAATGATGATGTAAACAAATCACAATCTTCCAACGACACTTTCCCTACAGGCATGCATATTGCAGCCTATAAAAAGTTGATAGAAGTAACGATTCCCGGTGTAACACAACTAAAGGACACCTTGGCTAAAAAATCACGGGATTTTAAGAATGTGGTTAAAATAGGGCGTACGCATTTAATGGATGCCACTCCCCTAACCTTAGGTCAGGAATTTTCAGGTTATACCTCCCAATTGGAACATGGTCTGAAAGCCCTGAACAATACCTTGGACCATCTCAGTGAATTGGCCCTTGGCGGAACCGCAGTAGGAACTGGACTAAACACCCCAAAGGGATATGACGTTTTAGTGGCACACTATATTTCAAAATTCACTGGATTACCTTTTAAAACAGCAGAAAATAAATTCGAGGCCCTTGCTGCCCATGATGCCATTGTAGAAAGTCATGGGGCATTGAAACAATTGGCGGTCTCATTAAACAAAATTGCCAATGACATTCGAATGATGGCCTCCGGTCCGCGTTCTGGTATTGGGGAGATTATTATTCCTGCCAATGAACCAGGGAGCTCCATAATGCCTGGAAAAGTGAACCCTACCCAATGTGAAGCCCTAACCATGGTTTGCGCCCAGGTCATGGGCAATGATGTGGCCATTACCGTTGGCGGAACACAGGGCCATTACGAACTTAATGTTTTTAAACCTGTAATGGCATCGAACTTTTTGCAATCAGCCCAACTGCTTGGTGATGCCTGTGTAAGCTTTGATGTGAATTGTGCTGTGGGAATTGAGCCGAACCATGAGGTAATCAAACAGTTATTGAACAACTCATTGATGCTGGTAACTGCCCTAAATACTAAAATAGGCTATTACAAAGCTGCTGAAATAGCGAATACGGCGCATAAAAATGGTACAACCTTGAAAGAGGAAGCTGTTAACCTAGGGTATGTCACAGCGGAAGACTATGATGAATGGGTAAAACCTGAAGAGATGGTAGGTAGCTTAAAATAAACCACTTAAATCAAATCAAAAAAAAGGGGCAATCAATTACGATTGCCCCTTTTTATATAAATGGATAGTGTGTACTATTTTAAGGTGAACTTAGAAGTTCCCAACAATTTCAATTTGTCATCATAAACATTTACCATATAATTTCCTTTTTGGAAATCACCTGCTGGCTTACTGATATAATCACAAACGTCCAAAGACTTGTTTTCATAGTAGAAATTGGTTCCTTTACTATATGTAACAGAAGCACCGCCTTCATTGGTTTTTGAATAGCTCTCTCCAAGAACATTTCCTTGGGGATCAAGAACCTCTAAATAAAACTCCCTATCACCGGCTTCCGCAATTACGTTATCGGCAACTGTGAAACAGATTTTAAACTTGTCAGTTCTTCCTGCTCTTGAAGTAGAGACCAATTTACCGCTAGTACGCTCTTTAACAGCATCTACATTGAATTTAGAAAGATTCAAAGCAGAACCTTTTTCAACAGCATCGGCCAATTGTGTGTTCTGTACAACTAAAGAATCGTTGAAAACCGTTTGTTTTTCCAATTCTACATAAGTACTATCACGTTGCATGGCGATCAATGTATTCGATCTGGTCAACGAATCTACCTGCTTAAGCAATTGCTCTCTTTCAGCTTTTAAAACACTTACTTGTCTTCTATATCTAGACAACGTTGCAATATCAGCTTTCATAGTCTTAACAGAATCAAGGTATTTTGCAATATTATCCCTTGCTGTTACCAACTCCTCGTTAGTAGCATTGCTTTCCAAAATAGCTTTGTCATACTCAGACTTTAAGCTGTTTAAGTCCTCAACCACTAATTCTTTCTCTTTGATTAGCACAGTTTCGGTCTTTTTCTTGTCTTGGTAAAGACTAACGGTGTAAATGATCACACCCAAAAGTACCACACCTAGCAAACCTGCCAATACTTTTAATCCATTGTTATTCTTTGTTTCAGTCATAATCTTAAAATTAATTAACTTTTTTACTTTTATTAAAGTGTTTGTTCGTGGTTTATATACGGTTCAATTTTAATATTGGATTTTTTTGGAGTAAAAAAATTTAACATTTTTTATGCAATACGATCTCAAATCATAAATTTATGGGGGTATAAAGTAGGTAACATCGACCAGGGGATTATTATATTTTCGTTTAATGACTTGTAATTCAAAAACTTACTTAATTTAAAAAGTGCTTGATTAGAGTAAATTTTTAGACTAAAACCTAAGGATAAAGGAGGGCTTGGAAAATTGCGAAAAAAATAATGGATTAGGGAAGGCGACGCTTTTTTGCTGATAATCTGTTCAAACCGTGGAATCTTTGATTTTAATTGATTTGAATGGAGTTGACTTGGAACATTGAAAAATTGCCGTTAGTCTGGTGTATTGGGATAACTGATCGGCTACAAGATCTTAAAATTATAATGGTTTGATAAAAAATTAGTAATGGAATATAAATGTATTATATTCAAGTAAAATTGGATACTGTATTCATAACTATCGAAAATCAAGGATTGAAGATGTTGAAATGGTATTAAATTTGTAATTGGACTTAACTAAAAAAAGTATGAACAGAATAATATTGACATTGTTGACAATTGGCCTAAGTATTATAGGCTGTAAGGATGCGAAAAAATCCTCGGAATCACCAATGCTCGATTCCGAGCCTAATACGGCATTCCGTGAAACCCCAATAACACCTTCCTATACGAACACAACTGTGAAAGAAGTGAAAATAATTCCAATTGAACATGCCACTGCGGTTCTGGAATGGAATGACATTGTAATTTACATTGATCCAGTGGGAGGGGCTGAAGCTTTTAAAGACCAAAAACAACCTGATCTTATTTTGATCACCGATATCCACGGAGACCATTTTAGTTTGGAAACTTTGCAAACCTTGAATACCCAAAGGGCCAAAATCATGGTACCAAAGGCTGTTGCCGATTTATTACCGAAGGAATTCACCCCTCAGGTCGATATACTTAATAATGGGGAATCCAAAGAACGCTATTCAATAAAAGTTGAGGCCATTCCCATGTACAATCTAAGGGAAGAGGCCAAAAAATTCCATGAAATAGGTCGTGGTAATGGATATGTACTGAACATGGGTGATCAAAGGATCTACATTTCTGGGGATACGGAGGATATTCCAGAAATGAGGGCATTACAAAATATAGACAAAGCTTTTATCTGCATGAACTTACCCTATACGATGCCGGTTGACCGTGCCGCGGATGCGGTATTGGAGTTTAAACCCCAGCAAGTGTATCCGTATCATTATAGGGGCAATCCCAATGTAAGCGACGTTGCCAAATTTAAAGAACTAGTTTCTAAGGGTAATGCAGATATTGAAGTCATTCAATTGGACTGGTATCCTAATGATGATTTTTGAGGTATAAATACAAAATTTGAATTCGGGGGTTGAAGTGTTTGCGCAATACTAAAACATAAAACATCTTGTTATTCAGTATCGAAAACCATTTTTGGCACCGTAAATCGAAATTCTAAACGTAAATCATCTTATCAGTTTCTTATACTTTAGACGTTTGGGAATCAAGTCACCGCCTAAACGTTTTTTCTTGTTTTCCTCATAATCCGAGAATGATCCTTCGAAGAAATAGACTTGGGAATTACCTTCAAAGGCCAAAATATGGGTACATATCCGATCCAAGAACCATCTATCATGGGAGATGACCACAGCGCAGCCGGCAAAATTTTCCAAACCTTCTTCTAAGGCACGTAATGTATTGACATCCAAATCATTGGTAGGTTCATCTAAGAGTAGTACGTTACCTTCTTCCTTTAAGGTCATGGCCAAATGCAAACGGTTCCTTTCCCCTCCGGAAAGCATGCTTACTTTTTTATTCTGCTCATTCCCAGAAAAATTGAATCTGCTTAAATAAGCTCTTGAATTAACTTGGCGTCCGCCCATCATAATCAACTCTTGTTCATCACTGAAATTTTGCCAAATGGTTTTTTCAGGGTCAATATTGGAATGGCTTTGGTCAACATAAGCAATCTTAGCGGTATCTCCCACAATGAACTCCCCCTTGTCCGGAGTTTCCTCACCCATTATCATTCGAAAAATAGTGGTCTTCCCAGCACCATTCGGACCAATAACCCCCACAATACCGGCTTGAGGTAATGTAAAGTTCAGGTGTTCATACAATAATTTATCGCCGTATGCCTTGCTTACGCCTTTTGCCTCTATGACATTGGTTCCTAAACGTGGACCATTCGGAATATAGATTTCTAATTTCTCATCGAGTTGTTTTTGATCCTGACTCATGAGTTTGTCATAATTTTTTAAACGGGCCTTCTGTTTAGTCTGCCTTCCCTTTGCACCCTGACGTACCCATTCCAACTCCCTTTCCAAAGTTTTTTGACGTTTTGAGGCTGTCTTGCTCTCTTGGGCCAATCTTTTAGACTTCTGATCTAACCAACTTGAATAATTGCCTTTCCAGGGGATGCCCTCCCCACGATCGAGTTCCAAAATCCAACCTGCTACGTTATCCAAGAAATAACGGTCATGGGTTACCGCGATGACCGTACCTTTATATTGCGCCAAATGATGTTCTAACCAATGTACCGATTCAGCATCCAAGTGGTTGGTAGGTTCATCCAACAATAAAATTTCAGGTTCCTGTAATAACAGTCTACAAAGGGCCACCCGCCTTCGTTCCCCACCTGATAGCACCCCGATTTTCATATCAGGCTCTGGTGTACGTAGGGCATCCATAGCTATCTCCAATTTGGTGTCCAATTCCCACGCATTGGCCGCATCGATTTCATCTTGTAAAGCAGCTTGGCGATCCATAAGTTTTTGCATCTTATCGGCATCCTCATAAACCTCGGGCAGTGCGAACATATCATTGATCTTGTTGTACTCATCCAAAATAGCCACGGTTTCTGCCGCACCTTCCCGTACCACTTCCAAGACTGTTTTCGATTCGTCCAGTTGGGGTTCCTGTTCCAAGTATCCTACCTTATAACCCGGTGAAAAAACCACATCGCCTTGGTAGTTTTTATCGGTACCTGCGATAATCCTCAATAAGGTGGATTTACCCGAGCCATTTAGCCCTAAAATGCCAATCTTAGCACCATAGAAGAAACTTAGATAAATATTTTTGAGAACAGGGGTGTTTGCGTTTTTATAGGTCTTTGTAACCCCAGACATAGAGAAAATGACCTTCTTATCGTCAGACATAGGATAGTGATTATAAAATTAATGGTTATTTGGATACTTTGGATTATTAAACCCTTCCTTTAAGCGCGTTGAAAACCCAAGCAATGGCGAAAAAACCGATTCCTACTGAGGCAAATCCCCATCCAGCAACTTCATCATATCGAAAGGCCCCGAGGGCAATTAGTGCAAATCCTACGAATATCATTATAAAAGTTGCCCAGGCCAATACGGTATTTTTATTCATTCCCATTTTTAGTTCGTTTGGATTTTGGTAATTCCAAATATCGTAAATTTTAGATGATTTCAGCGTAAAGCCTCTGATTTTATTGTTCAAAAGGAAATTTGATTCCATTTTTGACGCGTATCGTTTCCAATAATTCGGCCAAGTCCAAACTGTTTTGAAGACTCCATAATTCACTTTCCAACTTCCCATTTTGTAGGCAAGAATTTACCTCTTCGATTTCATAGGTATACCCATAGCCAGGAGTTGGTAGCTTAACATGTTCAACAACATCCCCTTTTTTTAAGGAATATCCTTGTGCGATATGCCATTGTGGGCTTAGGAACAAAGACCCTGTACTCCCCGATATCTCGGCCTCCATTTTAGACCCCGAGGTCAACCCACTATATAAAATAGCCTGTGCTTTGTGATACTCAAATAACATGGAGGTCTGAATCTCTACCCCTGTCTTATAAAATTTTGAAGCCGATTTAATGGTTTCTGGCATTCCAAGTAACAGATAAGAAAGGAATACTGGATAGATACCGATATCGAGCAGGGAACCACCTCCCAGTTCAGGATTCAGCAACCGACCTTCCTCAGGCCTATCCAATGCATAAAAAGCAAAATCGGCATGTAAATAACCCAAATCCCCTATTTCACCAGCATCAACCAGCGCCTTTACCTTCTTTATAGACGGGTTGAAACGGGACCAAAGTGCTTCCATAAGAAAAACCTGATTCTTTTTCGCCACGGTAATCATCTCTTCAATATCAGACCGTACCATTCCCATGGGTTTCTCACATAGCACATGTTTCCCACGGTTCATGGCTTTGATACTCCATTCTTTATGACCTGTATGGGGTGTAGCAATATAGACAACATCCACCTCCGTGCATTGGAACAAGTCATCATAACTACCAAAGGCATGTTTTGCATGGAATTGCCCAGCAAAATCCTTGGCTTTATCCATACTTCTTGAGGCAACCGCTATAATTTCAGCATTGGCCACAAGGTTGAGGTCATTAGCGAATTTACGGGCAATGCCCCCTAAACCAATAATTCCCCATCGAATCTTTTGTTCCATATTCATTTTAAATTATACCCAAAAGTAATGAAATTAACTGCTTATCTTTAGCCTTGTAAATTAGAAACTACAAAATATATGGACATTAAGTTCAATAAAAACGAAGACCAAAATAAGTTACAATTATCCCAACTACGAAAGCGATTGGCACAAGTAAAATTAGGCGGAGGCAAATCCCGAATCGAAAAGCAACATGAGCAGGGTAAGATGACCGCTAGGGAACGTATTACCTATCTGTTGGATGACGATAAGAACAGTATAGAAATCGGTGCATTGGTAGGGGACGGAATGTATAAGGAACATGGGGGTTGCCCTTCAGGCGGGGTGGTTGTGAAAATGGGCCATATCAAAGGCAAACAATGTATCGTTGTAGCTAATGACGCTACGGTAAAAGCCGGGGCTTGGTTTCCGATTACTGCAAAGAAAAACCTTCGTGCCCAAGAAATTGCCATTGAAAATCGATTGCCAATAATATATTTGGTCGATAGTGCCGGGGTATTTCTCCCCATGCAGGATGAAATTTTCCCGGACAAGGAACATTTTGGACGTATTTTCAGAAACAATGCCATAATGAGTAGTATGGGTATCACCCAAATTTCTGCGGTCATGGGAAGTTGCGTGGCTGGTGGAGCCTACCTGCCGATAATGAGTGATGAAGCGATGATCGTTGATAAAACGGGCAGTATTTTCTTGGCCGGAAGTTATTTAGTCAAGGCCGCTATTGGGGAAGAAGTCGACAACGAATCCTTAGGCGGGGCCACGACCCATTGCGAAATAAGTGGCGTTACAGATTATAAGGCCAAAGACGACAAGGATGCCTTGGACAAAATCAAGAATATTATTGATAAGATCGGGGATTTCGATAAGGCAGGTTTCAATCGTAACAAACCTCAAAAACCTAAAGAGGAGGTGCAGGATATTTACGGAATACTTCCGGGTTCTAGAACCGAACAATATGATATGGGTGAAATTATCAAGCGATTGGTCGATAATTCGGAATTTGAGGAATACAAAGAAGGATATGGGAAGACCATACTAACAGGGTATGCTCGTATTGATGGTTGGGCCGTGGGCATTATCGCAAACCAAAGGAAAGTGGTTAAAACGGCAAAGGGCGAAATGCAATTCGGTGGGGTAATCTACTCCGATTCGGCAGATAAGGCTACCCGTTTTATCGCTAATTGCAACCAAAAGAAAATTCCATTGGTGTTTCTTCAGGATGTTACTGGATTTATGGTAGGTAGTAAAAGTGAGCAAGGAGGTATTATTAAGGATGGCGCTAAAATGGTGAACGCCGTAAGCAACTCCGTAGTACCTAAATTCACTATCGTTATTGGCAATAGTTATGGCGCCGGAAATTATGCCATGTGCGGAAAGGCCTATGACCCACGATTAATCGTAGCCTGGCCAAGTGCCGAGCTAGCCGTAATGAGTGGTAATTCGGCCGCCAAAGTCTTATTACAGATTGAAAAAGCCTCCTTAAAGAAAAAAGGAGAGGTCATTACCAAAGAAAAGGAAGAGGCCCTTTTTGGTAAGATCAAGGAACGTTATGATAATCAGGTTTCTCCTTACTATGCAGCGGCCCGCTTATGGACAGACGCCATTATCGATCCTTTGGATACCCGCAAATGGATATCGATGGGCATTGAGGCTGCCAACCATGCCCCTATTGAAAAGCAATTCAATATGGGGGTCTTGCAGGTTTAACTTGAAACGGCCTTGGTATCAAGGTCTATGGTTAGAAGATGCCTATTTACGTTTTCCTTTTGCAACCTAAACACCTTCAGCTGTTTTCGTTGAGTAGGTTTACCATAATCAAAATAAATGGTCGTCTTTAAATAAGTAGGCTCAAAGGACTTATTACCCAAGTATTTTAGGTTAAAACGCCATTTGCCGCCCAATTCTTGATTTAAATAGAACTGCTTACTAGAATAGCCACGTGTTTTTTCATCCATGATTCGTTCCGGGTCGCTTTCGTAGGTATGCTTCCAGGAATAATAATTGGGCGGATTCATTCCTTGCAGCTCAAATTCAGCTTCACCATCGTTCCATTCCATGACCATACGGATCGGGGAATACCCGAGAAGCTGTTCCACATCGATTACTTCAGTCGACCCCACCATATTATTACGCACCAATAAGTTATGTGATTCTATATTGATGATGGAATCGATACCACTTTGTGAAGCCTCTGCCCTATTCAATACCTGTGTTGCATATAGGTTCAATGCCTTTTTATTTTGTCCTAATTTGGCATTTATATTCGCCAAATCCCTATAAGATTGTGCATAGGTCGGTCTTATGGACGCAACAGCCTGGTAGACTTGCATGGCAGCGGTCAATTCCTTATTCATTTCATACATATAGGCCAAAGCTTTTAAAACAACTGCATTGTCAGCGTACTTTTTCTTGACCGAATTCCAAACTTCATTTGCCTTATCTTTGTTTTGCCATACATTGATAAAATAGTTCCCCACCTCAATGGCATCAAAAGGGGCATGATAAAAATGATCCCTTTTGTCCTCAAAAACCTGTAAAGCTTCTTCTTCGCTCTTACATTGGTATAGATCGTTCAATTGGGCTGGGATTTCCGCATTCCAATCCGATGTGGCAAATGCCGCTGCAGCCCTTTTTCGACTTTGTATTAGGGAATCTTTGAAACTTTGTGTCAATTTAGGATTTTTGTACTCTCCCCTTTTGGTATTAATCACAATGACCCCGCCATGCCCCCTGCGACCGTATCTTCCTGAGGCGCCGATACCACGAATAACCGCTATCCTATCTATTTCCTGTATTGTCAAAAACAATGGTGGTGTATTCATAATAACCCCATCAACATCATAAATCGCTGCCTTTTGCCCTTTTGACAGCGAAGTGGTAGTCCTTAAAAAGACGCTCGTACCTTCTTCATCAAATATGGAGTACTTGTAAACAATATTGCCTATGAATTTGCCCCGCATGGCCTCCAAAAAGGTGGGTGCGCCCATATTAAGATCTTCCCCGTTGATCATTTGTATGGATAGACCGGATTTACGGGTATCAAAAATTCCGAGATTTGTCCTTATCAAATCCATATTGGTATCAAATTCTATTTCCCTCTCAATGGCTTTTTTTCTAATATTCTTTTTCACCACTACTTCTTCCAGTTGCACTTCAACGGGCTTCATAGCAATATTCAAGGTTTTGGTTACATCCTCAAGCAGTACTTCCACCGTTTGCAAACCTAAGTGTTGGAATACCAACACATCGCCAGGTTCGGCGCCAATACGATAGCCCCCCTTTTCATTGGTAAAGATTCCTTCCACCGAACCCTTCTTGGTAATACTCGCACTGCTTACGGGATAACCGTTTTGGGTGACTACCCCGCTGATATGCGAACCAACCATTTGGGCATGTCCTACAAACATGATAAGTGAAAAGAAAAGGGTAAAGAGCACTTTCATTATATCGTCGTTTTCGAAGAGTTTTGTCACAAAAATCGAGCCTAATTCTAGATTTTTAACCATTCTTGAAATATAGACAAAACAGTAATTTCATGAAGCGTACTATAAATTTTTAGATAAAACCTATAGTGTTGGCTAAATATCTTTCCCGTTCTGTAAAAGTAATAGGGTTTCTGGTCTTGAAATCTTTCCATTACCGGTTTCAACAAACCGTTCAATACATACTATATCCTTGGGGATTTCATATTTTTTAATGGTTTCCAAGGTTTTTATTTTTTCCAAAAGTCCGGTATCTTTATGTTGGCTTTCTATCAGAAGGGCTACTTTTTGTCCTAATTTTTTATCAGGTAATCCCACAATAAAAAATCGCTTTTTTAATAAAGTGGCCAACTTGCCCTCGATTTGTTCGGGAATAAGTTTAACCCCTCCGGAGTTGATAATATTGTCGTATCTACCCAACCATTTGAATCGTTGATCGGATTGCAGCTCTACAATGTCATTGGTATAGATTGGTTCCTTGCTTATTTCCGGTGCTTTGATGACCAGACAATCCCTTTCATCTGAATGTATTTTTACATTCGGAAGTGTTTCAAAATAATCCGTGGCACCGTGGTTCACTTTTCTAACGGCAATATGGGAAAGGGTCTCGGTCATACCATAGGTCTCAAAAACATTTACTTTTTTATCTTGTACCTTTTCCCTTAGGCTATCGGACATCGGGGTGCCGCCAACAATCAACGTTTTAATTTTGTCGATCTGATCCAAAGAATTTTCCAATTGCATGGGGACCATGGCACAAAAATCGTAACAGTAATCCATGGTCCTCAATGGGTTCATTGAAGGAGCTACCCAATCGAGTTCCAAACCAAGAACCATGGCCCTGACCAGCATCATTTTACCGGCTATATAATTTCCTGGCAGGCAAAGTAAGGCGGCCTGCCCTGGTCGAAGATCAAAATAAGATCCTGTCGCCAAAGCCGAATTGACCATATATTGCTTTTCTACACGGATATTTTTTGGAATTCCTGAAGAACCTGAAGTTTTTAGGACAATCGTATTTTTTTTATCGATCCAATCCAATAAGAATTCACCCAAAACCTTTTGATAGGGTTGACCTTCTTTGATCAAGCTATAACTAACTTCATCCAAATCATGGTACCGCATGGAAATCCCCTTCCATTTAAATTTAGGATGTATGCTTCTAAACGTCCGATCCATTAGTGTGTTGTGCCAAATAAACTTCCTTGTCCAAAACTTTTCCTGTCAGCCTTTCTTTCCAATTCGACCATCCATATTTTTTTGAAAATATCAATAAAAGTATCGGATAAATGACCAAAACAGGAATAAATATATCCCACCCCAAAGTAGGTTGTGATACATCTTTGTAGATGGAATTGGTCTGAAACGCGGTCCAATCCGCTGTGACCAATAAGGCCGCGGTTAAATTATTCGCAGCATGAAAACCAAGTGCCAATTCAAGTCCTTCATCCATAAGGGTCAAAATCCCTAAAAAGAAACCCGTACCTATATAAAATACCATAATACCATAACCTATTTTACCCACTTCAGGATTAGCGGCATGCATAACCCCAAAAAGGACCGAGGTAACCACCAAAGGCACCCACCTGTTCTTGGCCATAATGCCCAAACCCTGCATCAAGTGACCTCGAAACATATACTCCTCAAAACTGGTCTGTAAGGGAACCAATACAATGGCCATAACCAATAGAATCAAAAAGGGTATGGGTTTAAAATTAAGGACATAGTCATCGGGTGACATCATAATATCCGCCAACATCATTAACATGGTGATACCCCCCCAAAGCAAAAAAGCGAACAAAACACGTTTCCAATCCACTTTTTTACGTGATGTAGTCAAGGAGGTGATAGACTGGCCATGAACCAAATATACCCAGCCAAGAATTATAAAAAACCCCGCTACCAAAGGACCAATGGCCAAAATAAAAAATACATTAAGTCCTAATTTATCAATAACCTGCTTCATCATCACATCAACATCGACGGGTGAATTTATTGTCATGATGTAATTCACTACCATAAGGGCTGAAAACCCTAAAATAGGAATCCAATATTTCCACAAACCAATATTACCTTTATATCCTTGTTCTATAAACATAAATCCTCTATTACATCTGATTGCCAACCAGTATTTTTACGGCTATAAATATATCCATTTTTCACTTGAAGTGGACTCTCGAAATTATTTGTGTATAGTCCTCCGGTCCCTAATCCTTGAGCCATAGGGCTGTTTAAATTATACGTCCATTGTGCTATGGCATTCAAACCAATATTACTTTCCAACGCACTGGTGATCCACCAACCTATTTTCAGGCTCTCCGCGATTTCAATCCATTCTTCGCTACCCTTGTAACCACCCACCAATGTCGGTTTTAGAATAATATATTGGGGGCATATGGTTTCTAACAATAATTTCTTTTTACTTACATCGATAACCCCTATCAATTCTTCATCCAAAGCAATCGGTAACGGGGAATTTTCACATAAGGATTTCATCTTCATTAGGTTACCTTGCCGTATGGGTTGCTCAATCGAATGCAATCCGAAATTGGACAATTCCTTCAGTTTCACCAACGCCTCTTCAGGTTTAAAGGCCCCATTGGCATCAACACGTAATTCTATCCGGTCTTGGGAATATTCCTTCCGAATGGCCTCTAACAGAGAAATTTCGGATTTAAAATCGATGGCACCGATTTTCAATTTTAAGCAACTGAATCCCGCTTCCAATTTCTGTTGGATCTGCTCCAACATATACCCTTTATCCCCCATCCAAATGAGTCCATTTATAGGGATCATGGCTTCGTTTCTTGTAAATTCCGAAGGAAATAGAACGAAAGGATGCTCGGATTCCAGGGATAAAAATGCTTGTTCGAGTCCAAATTGAATACTTGGGAAATCGCGCAATTCACTCCACAAATCGGTTTTTCCCTCTTCTATGGAAGCACAGACCCATTGCAACTTATCCTCAAATCCAGGTACATCATCCAAGCTAAGGCCTTTGAACATACCACATTCACCTATGCCATAGCTACCCTCATTTTCCAAAATCAGGAACCAGGTTTCCTTTTGGTCAAGAATTCCCCGCGACGTTCCACTTGGCCTTTTGAAATACAAGGTGTATTTTTTAAATGCGGCTTTCATCTGATCATTTTACTTGTTTTCCATTATAGGCCAGAGGATGTCTTGATTGTTATTATACTAGTCAATATCCTTTCTATATTTTTCCACTTTTAATCCTATTGCTTTCATTGGTTGATGCCAAATTTAACTATATTTTAAGTCTAAAAACCAACGCAATGCAAAGTATCAAGGATAAAGTGGTATGGATTACAGGAGCATCTTCAGGAATTGGTGAGGCATTGGTGTACGCATTGGAGAAAAAAAACTGCAAATTGATCATATCTTCCCGGAATGAAGCGGCATTACAGCAGGTAAGGGATAATTGCCTGCAGAAAGATCTGGTTAAGATCTTACCATTGGATTTGGAGAAATATAGCGCCATGGAATCTAAAGTAATCACGGCACTCTCTTTCTTTGATGAAATTGATGTTTTGGTCAATAATGCCGGTGTTAGCCAGCGATCTTTGATTCTAGACACTGAATTTGAAGTCTACAAAAAACTTATGGATATCAATTACCTGGGTACGGTGGCCTTGACCAAAGCACTGTTACCCTATTTCATAAAAATGAAAAAGGGCCATTTTGTGACCGTCACCAGTTTAATGGGGAAGTTCGGTTCGCCTTATCGTTCGGGCTATTGTGGGGCCAAACATGCGTTACATGGGTTTTTTGACGTTTTACGAATGGAACATGAAAAAGATGGGGTCGATGTTACCCTGATCT
Organism: Maribacter arenosus; assembly: GCF_014610845.1. GTDB lineage: Bacteria > Bacteroidota > Bacteroidia > Flavobacteriales > Flavobacteriaceae > Maribacter_A > Maribacter_A arenosus. Next base: position 854,150 of record NZ_JABTCG010000001.1, read on the forward strand.
GCCCTGGGTTTGTTCAAACCAATATCGCCAAAAATGCCCTGACCGCGGATGGAAGTCAACAACAGACGGATGATGTGGCCACCCAAAATGGACTGAAGGTAGCTGTTTTTACACAAAAAATGATACGGGCCATTGAACAAAAAAAGTTCGAAGCCTATATTGGAAAAGGGGAAACAAAAGGAATTTACCTAAAACGATTTTTTCCAAAACTGTTACACAAAGTTGTCCTACGCAGTCAGGTCAAATAGAAATGGCATCCCCAATATTCAATAAATGTAATTTCTTACCTGCCTTCACGAATTTATCAATGGCCGTTTTATGATCAATTTCGATATACCCAAACGTATCATAATGATAGCCTAAGACCGAATCACATTCAACGAAGTTTGAAGCGATTATCGCATCATCGATGCCCATCGTAAAGTTGTCCCCAATGGGCAATACGGCAAGGTCTAATGTGGTGTTAAGAGGTATGAGTTTCATATCCATTGTCAATGCTGTATCCCCAGCAATATAGAGGTGTTTCCCTTCAGAGGAAAGAATAAAACCTCCCGGTTCACCGCCATAAGAGCCATCTGGGAATGATGAGGTATGAATCGCATTCACGTATTTAAGATTCCCAAAATCGAATGCCCAATTACCGCCATGGTTCATTGGATGCGCTTTAATACCTTTGGCCTCATAATGCGTGGCGATTTCAAAGTTACTGACAACCACGGCTCCAGAGGATTTGGCGATGGCCTCAACATCCAAAACATGGTCTTGGTGGGCATGGGTTACGAGAATATAATCGGGATGTAAATCTTTGATATTGATTTTTCCCAAAGCCTTTTCATTTCCGGAAATAAAGGGATCGACTAAAATTGATGAATTTTCAGCTTCAATCAAGAGTGAAGCATGACCTAGAAAAGTGATTTTCATTTTTGAAGTTTTAGTACTTCAAAGTTACAGAACTCTATTTAAAATTAAACCAGAAACGAACACCTTCCGATGTTTTATCTACGTTTAAAGTGGTCTGCAGCTGATTCGCCAGTCGATTCATGAGGCGTATCCCCATAGATGACTGGGCGCGTTCATCAGTATCGTCTGGTAATCCGACACCGTTATCGGTATACTCAAAAAACCCTTCCTGACCGTTTAGTTTTCTAATGTGAATATAAATCTTTCCATTTTCCTCATCATGTGGAAACGCATATTTGAAGGAATTGGAGACCAATTCGTTGAGCATCAACCCAAATGGTATGGCCCGGTCAATATCTAATTCCACACCCTCGGCATCGATAGTGATGTTGATATTATGCCCTCCTTTTTTATAGACGGATTGTACGCTATTGATGAGACTTTCGATATAGCCCTGCATTTCGATTACGGAAAGGTCATCGTTCTGATATAGCTTTTGATGGATCAACGCCATGGCCTTTACCCTGCTTTTACCTTCTTCCAAAGCCTCAATGGCCGCCTTACTACGCGTATTTTTTGTCTGTAGGCTCAACAAACTGGAAACCATCTGAAGATTGTTCTTAACCCTATGGTGGATTTCTTTTAACAGAGAGTCCTTTTCAATCAGCGAATTCTCTATAATATGTTTTTGTTCCGCTATCAAACGCTGGTTTTTAATACTTTTTAAATAGGCGTAAACTAGGCCCGCAAAACCTAAAAGGGTAAATACCAACGATATAAAAACGAGATTGATCTTCTCGTCCTGGGCTGTCATTTCCAAACGTTGAAGTTCCAAATTCTTTTTTTGTTCTTCGAACATGGCTTGGGTATTCGCAAGATCCCTTCCCATAACGGTAGCCAGTTGCTGGGTGCGGAGTTCCGATTCATTGACATCTATAGAATCCCTGATACGCATGTTACGTTTGAGATAGGCAGCAGAATTCTGAAAATCCCCGGTCTTATCATAATAAGATGATAGTAATCGGTTTCTTTTAAGAATATGTTGGATTTTGGTCAGATTTAAATCCGAACTTAGATATTCTACAGCTTTTTCATAGTTCTCCAATCGTAGGTAACAATTCGCAATTTCCAAGGTGTTTTCTACGATATCCGAAGAATACTGCCCCTTACTGTTTTCCGAGATTTGTTGTATAGCTGATTCCAGAAAGGGAATGGCAACCTCATATTGGCCAAGTAGGGAATAACATTTCCCGATATTTCCGTCAATGATACCCATAAGGTTATTGGCATTGATCAGTTGGTTTTCGGTCTTGATTACGGTTATGTTGTTCAGGAATACGGTTAAATGGCCCTTGGCCTCTTTATATTTGTTGAGTGCCACAGAAGGGGAATTATCCAATCGTAAGTAATTCCCAATATTGTTATGGTATTGTGCAAGACTGTATTCATCATCATCGGGAAATGTTTTCCGTACTTCTATGATGTAATCTTTCATTGCCTTTCTATGGAGCCCTAAATTGGAATAGATATCATAGAATGCAATGTCATCTGTTAGGCCTAGGTCTTTCTTTTCCTTGCGAATATCGATCTGTTCCGCATATAGAGCCAATTGGGAATAGGTACTGTCCATTAATCCCAATAATTTGGACTTGAAATCCAAATTCAATTTATCCTTGATCTCATAAAGTTCACTAGATATGGCCAAGCTTTTGTCATAATCCCCCAAATCATAATATACTTGGGATTGCATTAGCATATAATCACGAATGGCTAAAGAATCTTTAGCCTTTATGGCTTCATTTAAATATTGATTCACCGTATCGAGCCAATCGTAGGCCGAATTCTGCTTATACCTGTTGGAAGTGCCAAAGAAATAAGTAAAACGTTCATCAGTTTGGTCTTGATTCTTAAAATTAAGATAGTCATCGTCAACCAAGGGAACGGAGTCCTGCGATTTTAAACTTGTAGCGATAAACAAGCAAAGAATACTTAAGATCAATGATTTGCCAAGAAGCTTTTTCATACGTAATTAAAAACCAAACTTACTGGTAATAGCTGGCTTCATTAAATTTTTGTTGTAAACTGAATCCATTCAAAATCAAATTCGTGTATCGATAGAACGAAATATTACAACAGTGATTGTCCTCGTTTAATTAATTAGTGCCATTTCTTTCTAGAACGAATTCCTCTTGTTTGGGTGATTTATCCTCTTAATTCATTTCCAAAAAGACATAGCTGATCCAGCTCTTAAAAAGCATTGAACAGCGGATAAGTACATGGTAGGATTTGGATTAGTCAAAAGTAAATTATAGGATTGTAGCATTTACAATATTGTTGTGTAACCCCATTATTTTGTTGTGAAATGCAGTAATGCGGATTAAGGATGTATTTCATCGTATTTTTTATACATTTCATGGATTAATTGTAGGAAGAATCAATATCCGATATGATTGGAATTACCAAATCAAAACTGCGAAATAGTTACAACTAAAAAGGGCCATGTTTTTTAAACAAAGCCCTTTTACGAGAACACTATATGAAAATGAAAAAAATTATTAATTTTAATTGCGATACTTCGATTTGTATCACAGGGCTAATATATAGGGAAAACGGAAGGCTGAAAACTAAATGTTGTGAAGTGTCGGATTCTTGTGGTAACTAGTTGAAAAACATATATAAAATAAAAGAGGTTGCATAAAGCACCTCTTTTATTTTCTGAATGGTATTCGTTAAATAATTAGGAATTCATTGCAGAGATAATGAATTCTTTAAAATCTTTGGAAATAGGTATCAAGTTATTATTGATCATTATATCCTTTGAGTTGATAGCATCGATATGGTCGACATTCACTATATAGGATTTATGGGCCCTATAGAATTTGTGCTTCGGTAACTTCTCTAAATAATCTTTTAACGGCGATCTTACCAAGAATTTCTTGTCAACCGTATTCACCTCCAAATACACATTATCGGCTTTAATGAATTGGATGTCCCCAAATTGGATTCTGTAATACAAGTGCTGTTTTTTTACAAAAATGGAATCCTTAAGCACGGAATTTGACATGGGCACATCATCATCACTCATATTTTCTGGGGAAGCAGCGTCTTTATTGGTCCCATAAGTAAAATTCGAAAGTGCGATTTCTATGGAAGTATATAAATCTTGCTGTTCAAATGGTTTTACCAAATACCCATTGGGTTTTACCGTTTTTGCGTTTTCGACCGTAGCCCTATCCGAGTTGGATGTCACAAAAATGAAAGGAATGTCATAGTTCTCGCGAATGTGTTTTCCCAAATCGATTCCCGTCTTATCTGAAGCCAGTATAATGTCAATCAGAACAAGATCAACCTGCTCCGATTTCAACACCTTTTCCGCTTGTTCATACACAATGACATTGTCAACAATCTCATACCCAATTTCCTCAAGCATTGATTGCATATCATCGGCGATAATCACATTATCCTCAACGATCAATATTCTAATAGGTTGTTCCAAGGCAATTGAAGTTTAGTAAGTTAGATATCAAATTTACAAAAAATATTGTTACCCAAGTAAAACAAGAGCGATAGCAAAAAGGTACTGATGGCCAATTTCTTTAGTTCTGGATCCAATAAGGAAGGCATTCGAGTGTGGTTCACCTTAATGAGTTGTACCAAAATAGGAATAAAAACAACCAAAGGTAAGAGCTGAAAATAACACTTAAAGGTTATTATAATATAAACCAAAAAACTCAGCAATCCTATCGATATAAGTGCCGTATGGTATTTGAGCCCGTTGGCGTAGCCCATTAAGACTACCAAAGTTCTTTTGTTGGAATCCTTATCGGATTCATGATCCCTGAGATTATTCAAATTTAGCACCCCTGTGCTCAAAGCACCAATGGAGATTGCAGGAAGTACTGAAGACCATGTTAAATTTTTTGTATAAAGAAAGAGTGTTCCTAAAACAGCGAGTAATCCGAAGAAAAGAAAAACGAAAACATCGCCCAAACCACGATATCCATAAGCCGAATTTCCTATCGTATATTTAATTGCTGCCCAAATACTTAAGCCTCCCAACACCGTAAAAAGAAGGATATACTCTATATTTTCCAATCCGAAAGCGATATAGACCACTGCAATAACCAGGATGATATTGAACAAAATAGAAATGACAATCCCCTTTTTCAATACCTTACGGGTCAATAACCCGCTTTGCAGGGCCCGTTTAGGACCTATTCGGTCTTCATTATCGGTACCTTTTACACCATCGCCATAGTCATTGGCAAAATTCGAAGTGATTTGAAATCCGATTGCTGTGAAGAGAGCAAGAATAAAAATGGTATTGTCAACGCTGCCATAAGAACTGGCTAATGCAGTTCCTGCTAAAATCCCGGATATCGATAGTGGGAGCGTCCTTAATCGCGCAGCATTGATCCAAGGGGCTATTTTCGACAATCTAGTATGGATCTTCGATTTGTAAACGCTTACCCTCCTTGTAGGACGCAACAAAGGCATCATTGAAGCCCAAATCGACCAACTGCTTTCTAAATTTTTGCGCTTCTTGCAAAGTTTCAAAATTTCCTAAGGAATAGGAGTAAAAAGGATTGGTCTTAACGAAAAGTGTGTTGGTCAACGCTTCAGAAGCTAAAGTGACGTTGTTGTCGACAAATGATTTTATCTGAACGGAATAGATTTTTTCTTTTTCCAAAAAACTCTTGGCCAAATAAAACTCCTTCACCAAGCTCAATTCCTCATTTTGTTGTCTTAGATTATCGATTCGAGCTTTGTGGGCCTCAAGACTATCGATTGAAACAAGGAGGTTATTTCTATTCTCCAAATTGTTCGATGTACTCAAGCCAGCAGTATAGGTCGTTATTCCAAACGTACCTACTAGGAACAAGCCGGTAATAACGGCCAAAAAATTTCGTTGAACCTTACTTTTTTTGAGCTCTTTGTTCTTTATTTTAATCTGATCTAAAAGACGCTCGTTTATAATCTGCGCCTTGTCTATATCTTTGTGCAATTCGAGTAAATCGCTTTCTTCAATAAATGGCATGTGACATTAGGTTTTTAGGGGTCTTATCGGCTAAAGGTAACCAAAATTGTTTAATGATTTTAGTATAAATTCCTTAAAAGTTGTAAAAATATGATTTTTCGTTGTATTGTCTATAATTTACGATGTATTTTATCGATAGCTAGTTGATACATAATCTTTTAAAGAGCCCTATTTCAATAATTTCGGTTGTTTAAGAGCCTATGGCATAAATACCGTCTTCCTTAATCTCGATCTTTCTGGCTTTGTACAAGGTTCCGATTCCTTTCTTAAAGACTTTTTTGCTCATTTGTAGCTCGTCCTTGATTAACCCCGAGTCCGATTTGTCGTGTAATCCCAGGAACCCGCCATGTGCCAAGAGTTGTTCATAAATCTTATTCGCTGCTGGTTCCAATATCTTCTCTCCCAAGGGTTGTAAGGAGATATCTATTTTATTGTCGGGCCTTATCTTTTTAATTACGCCTTTGGTATTGTCACCTATTGATATGGTCTTGAATATTTCATTGTCATAAATCAGACCTTTATGCCTATTATTGATGATTGCTTCATACCCTAAATCGGTTTTTCTCGTAATTACCAAATCTACCACATCCTCTTCTTTTACCGATAGCGTTTCGTTGCTCAGAAACCTGTCTATTTTGTTCGAACCTACCAATCGGTTACTCTGCTGATCTAGATAACAATAAATCACATACCAATGCCCTTCCTTCATTTTATCACGTTGCTCCCTAAACGGCACCAATAGATGCTTTTCCAAGCCCCAATCCATGAACGCCCCAAATTCATTCACCTCAACCACTTTAAGCAACTGAAATTCGTTTACCAATATTTCTGGTTCCAAGTTAGTTGCCACGGGTCGTTCAGAATGATCCAAGTAACAAAAAACCGTCAAGGAATCCCCTATTTCATAGTGTTCAGGAACATACTTATTAGGCAATAAAATATCGTTACCTTCACCATCCCCTAAAAAAAGTCCCACACTCGTATCCCGTAAGATTTCAAGTGTATTGTACGTTCCTAGTGCTATCATACTGTAAAAATAAGGTTTAAAAGTGTGGACATAAAAAAACCGCCCTTAAAAAGAGCGGCATTATTATTTTAAAATCGAAATTACTATTTGTAAACAGATTCTTTTTTGAAATGCTTGCAAAGCATATAATATACTACAGCTCGGTGTTTGTTCTTATTGGATGAACCATATTTATCCATGACGGTTTTGATTCCGTCCATCAGTTTTGGGCTATCGCTCATTCCCAATTTCTTGATCAGATAATTTTTCTTTACCGTCTCTAATTCCTTGTCGTCTCCACCTGAAACTTTGGAAGCGTCAAGATTGTAAATAGAAGGTCCTAAACCAATAGTTACTTTGGTCAATAGATCCATGTTTGCTGATTCACCGAATTTATCCTTGATGTCTTCGGCGTACTTCTTGATCAAATCGTCTCTTTTACTCATAATAGTTAGTGTTATTAATGAATATGATTAATAATACCCGAAGATATAAAATCAAAGTAACCCATCAAAATTTTATTATTCAATATTCTGGGGGTCCGTATCTCTAAGAGTTTGGGTATAATCGAACTTCCAAAGAATTCGCCGAGCTCGTTTTCAAGGGATTTTACATCATTTACTGAGGAATATTCTAGACCAAACATGGTGCATAAATGTTCGGCATTTAAGTTATGGGTCGTCTCGAAATAGTTTTCATAGTTGGCAGATTTCTCGAGTCCGGGAAGAATCCTGAAAATGCCACCCCCATCATTATTGATCAGGATAATCCTAAAATTCGGCTTCATATAATTATTCCATAAACCATTACTGTCATAGAAAAAACCCAAGTCCCCGGTAATAAGTACGGTCTGTTTTCCGTTGGCAATGGAAGCTCCGATAGCGGTAGAAACACTCCCGTCAATACCACTTGTTCCGCGATTGCAAAAAACTTCTACCGAGGGTTTACTATCGAACAATTGGGCATACCGAATGGTTGAACTATTTGCCATCTGCAACTGAATATCCTCAGGGATCTTATCGAAAATATGTTTGAAAGCCAGTAAATCAGAAAACGGAATGCTTTGGAGATAGGTTTTCCTATTGGCTTCATAGGCCAATTTTATTCCTTTCCAATAATCAGCATATTCACTTTCGACATTGTGAACCCGTGGTAAAAAAGATGTAAAGAAGTGATTCACCTTAGTCTTGAAATGATGGGTCAGGGCGAAAAAAGTGTCATTGGCCCTAAGTTCGTCAATATGCCAATGCTGTTTGGGTTTGTATGCCCTTAGAAATGCCTTTACCTTCTTTGAAACCACCAAGCCACCAAAAGTGAGCAGGATTTCCGGTTGAAGATCCCCAAATAATTGGTTCTCATGGTTAGATTTTTCAATTGGCGCAATAATACTGTCTATACTCGGGAAAAATTCGGGATTGTGAATATTCGAAGTGGTTTCTGTGAAAACAATAACCGAAGGATCTTGGGCCAAAACGTCAAGGAATTGTTGTTCTATTAAATTCGGAAAATTAACCCCTACCAAAACCATTTTACGTTTGGCCGAATTCCAATGTTGTACAAAAGTATCTAATTCGGGGAGTACGGTTGCTTCCTTTTTATTTATCTCGACTTTCGGGCTTACAATGGGCTCTACAACTTTGCCATATAAGGGCTCTTCAAAAGGTACATTGATATGTACTGGCAACCTTTGGTCATAGGCCAGATTGAGAGCCTTATTCAATTCATTATCATTATACGATTGAATGCTTTCTTGGAGTTCCTTCACATTGCCAATAATGTTCTGAGGAGCATATTTTTTGACTTTCTCTTTAGCATGGCTAACATCTTGTCTCAAATTGGCCGAATAGCCTATATGCCTGTCAAAAACATGGTCTTGACGAATGGTTTGTCCGTCCCCTACATCGATTTTATAAAAAGGTCGATCGGCCGAGAGAACCACCAATGGTATTGCACTATAATACGCCTCGGCAATCGCGGGATAATAGTTCAGTAAAGCACTGCCTGAAGTACACAAGGCAACGACTGGTCTTTGTAATTGTTGGGCCATACCCAATGCGAAAAAGGCAGCAGAGCGTTCATCAACGATGCTATAGCAATTAAAATAAGGGTCTTCAGTAAATCCAAGTGTCAAAGGGGCATTTCTGGAGCCTGGGGAAATAACAATATCACGTATGCCTTTGGCCTTACAATGCAGGACCACAGTTTGGGCCGCGGGTATGCTTGAATAGTTCATTGAAACAAAAATACAAAGCCCAATGTTCTTAACCCAATGTTCATATAAATACTGTCAAATGGATAGAACACGTAACAATGTTTTGCTTTTTGCGACGGTTTCCTGCCATTCATTTTCAGGAATGGAATCCTTGGTAATACCACCCCCTACATAAAGGGTGGCCTTACCATCAGCCAACTTCATGCATCGTAGATTTACAAAGAGTTCTGAACTTGTCGTAAGGGACCTATACGCTTTATTTTCTTGATTTCTACTATCATTTGAGGTTCTTCCTATCTCTTGCCTGATATTCAGCTCTCCCAGAAAGCCGGTATAATACTCTCGATGATAATTCTCATGTTCCATAATAAATTTTCGGGCTGGTGGTAGTGGTAATCCGCAGACTGCCGGGGTTGGGTGCAATGCCCGGATGATGTTCGACAGGTCATTTTGGTATACAGCGGTAATCTTGGTCCGTAAGTGCCAGAGATCGCCGGCTCGGACTGATTCGACATTCCCAACCTTCATTTGGGACACTTCATTCTGCAATGCTTTGGAGATATATTCGGTAACCATACGCTGCTCATCCACCTCTTTCTGCCCCCATGACGGAGTTTCACCTTCAACTGTAGTCTGGGTACCCGCCAAGGACATCGTTGTAAGACGGTTATTGGTTGTTCGCAATAATATCTCAGGTGTCGCTCCGAGCCACATTCCCACTTTTGGATGGTACCATAAATAACAGAAGGCAGAATCATAGTTGGCCAGTAGACGTTGGAATATTTCGAAGGGAGGGCTTTGACAATCTACCTCCAATTCTCTGGAAACCACTACTTTATCCAAATACCCCTTTTCAATCAGGTGTGCTCCTTTTTTAACTAGATCCATGTGGAATTCCTTTTCCCGCTCTTGTTCATCTAGGATGTTTGTCGACCCAAAGTTTGGTTCTGTGCCTTCTTCAATATCTGCTTGAAGCTGTTCATGCAAAGGCATTAATACAGCAGGGGTATGGGAATCGAATGGAGCGAAAACAAATCCTATTTCTGAAAAATCTTTGGTGTATCGTAATTTACCATCCTTTTGAATTATGACATGGATTCTTTTAGAATTCGGTTTTTTATAGACTACAAAAGGCAACTCCTTTAAAAGTTGTTCCTCTACCTTTCTTAAAACTTCGAATAACATATTACTTTTTTGGTAAGGAAATCGTGGTCAGTTTACAGAGGGATATAAGTTGACCATCAACATCTGTAATTTTTATTTCCCAAAGTTGTGTGGTCCTACCCTTATGTATGATAGTGGCTTTTGCGAAGACTTCCCCTGATTTTATACTTTTGATGTGGTTAGCGGATATTTCTATGCCACGGACAAAAAACTTTTGGGCATCCAAAAAAATATAGGAAGCCATACTACCTACACTTTCGGCCAAGGCCACCGTTGCCCCGCCGTGTAATACACCATCGGGTTGATGTACCTTAGGGGTTACGGGCATTTTACCCACTAAGAAATTTTCCCCAATTTCTATATATTCGATATCTAGGGTCTCCATCAGGGTATTTTTGGATGACCCGTTGCAAACATTGAGGATTTTATCCTTGTATTCGTTCATTGCATAAATTTTTGTAAAATTAAGCATAACTTGAGCAACAACATCTCAATGAATAAATGAAATCGAATGGGGCAAGTTGAAAAACAGGTAACATATCAAACAACAAATTCCTACACGACAAGTAATACCCTAACAACAGAAACCAAGAATGTCTGGATGGTCTTTCACGGTATTGGGTATTTAAGTAGGTACTTTATTAACTATTTCAAGGACTTGCCTGCTGAGGAAAATTATATCATAGCCCCACAGGCCCCATCAAAATATTATTTGAACAACCAGTACCGGCATGTTGGGGCAAGTTGGTTGACCAAGGAAAATACCCGTTTGGAAACCGAAAATGTATTAGCGTATATAGACCAGGTGTACACCCAAGAAAACATTCAGGATAATCTTAACTTTATAGTCTTCGGATATTCCCAAGGTGTATCGATCGCCGCACGATGGGTTGCAAAAAGAAGGATTAAGTGTAACCATTTGGTTTTATATGCCGGTGGACTTCCAAGGGAATTGGTACCCGGTGATTTCGATTTTTTGGTTGCAAACAGAACCAAGATCACGGTACTGGTGGGTGACAAAGACGAATATATGAATGCCGAACGATTAAAGCATGAATCGGGGAAAACGGAATCATTGTTTCAAGGTAGGGCAAAACAGATTATTTTCGAAGGTGGACATGAAGTAAAAAAAGAACTTTTAAATCAATTTCTTTAATATGGATCAGTTTCCTATTCTTAAAACGAAACGCCTGATTTTAGATCAAATTAAACCATCGGATATTCCGAATATTGTTGCCTATGCGGGGAATATAAAGATCGTGGAGAATACCCGAAGCATGCCTTACCCCTATCATGAAGAAGATGCCATTTCTTGGATGCACGTGGCAAATAGTGGATTTAAAGCGAAAGACAACTATATGTTCGCCATTCGGTTTAGCGATACTTTATCATTTATTGGTGGTATTGGTCTCACTATTGACCAAGAAAACAACCGAGCAGAATTAGGGTATTGGCTGGCCGAAGATTTCTGGAATATGGGTTTAACGACCGAAGCAGTAAAGGCCATAATAAAATTCGGATTCGAAGAACTTAAACTCAATAAAATTTTTGCTGTTTATTTAACCTCAAATGAAGCATCAGGTAAGGTAATGATAAAGAATAGAATGGTAAAAGAAGCCGAATTCAAGGACCATGATGTAAAAAGAGGGCATACTATTGAGGACAATATATACGTTTCTTTGACCCAATATCGGATGACCAGAAGTGAGTATGAATCCCTTTAAATTGTTGTATCGATCATGATGAACCTTGCAATCACCTTAGAAGATGAATGTGTACGATTGTCCCCTTTAACTCTTGAGAACTATCATCATTTAATTCCTATCGCAGCACAGGAAAAGTTAGTGCAATACTCCCCTTCCGATATCGAAACTCCAACAGCTTTGAAATGCTATGTTGAAGCTGCGTTATATCAACAAGACAGAAAAACCAGCATTCCCTTTATCATTTATGATAAGCGTAGGCAGCAGTATGCCGGCTGTACACGGTATATGCATATAGATTGGGTAAACAAGGTACTTCATATAGGCTCAACTTGGATCGGTAGGGAATACCAAGGGACTGGACTTAATACACACATGAAAGACCTAATGCTCAATCATGCTTTCAAAACCCTTAATTTTGAAAAGGTTGAGTTTCGCATAGACGAACGTAATCTGCAATCACGAAAAGCGGTCGAAAAATTAGGGGCTGTGCTTGAGGGTATACTTCGAAAAAACATCTATCTTTTAGATGGGTTTAAGCGAAATACCTGTTGTTATGGTATTTTGAAAGAAGAATGGCTAACCAGAAACGCTCCTTAAGAAAATTGTTATGAACCAATCGATCGCAAACGTAACCCTTGTTGTAAAGGAATATGATGAGGCTATTGAATTCTATACACAAAAACTAGGTTTTAAACTCCTTGAAGACATCCCATTGGAGGAGGATAAAAGATGGGTATTGGTTTCACCGAAAGGTTCAAACGGTACCGCATTACTATTGGCCAAGGCCGCTTCTGAAAATCAACAAGAATATATCGGTAACCAAACCGGTGGCCGGGTATTTCTATTTCTTCATACCGATGATTTCTGGAGGGATTATGAACGTATGAAAGTCAAAGGAATAATATTCAATGAACCGCCTCGGCAAGAGATTTATGGTACCGTAGTCGTTTTTCAGGATCTATATGGTAATCATTGGGATTTATTGGAACCTAAAAGATAATCATTCTTTGTCCGTACCTTCCTCCATTACTTCGTAATATGCGATTTTGCGGGTGGTATAGCTGTTTTCAGGGGTAATGATCTCCTTGATCCAATTACCCTCATCCCCTTTGTCATATTGGTAAATAAACTCCTTCACACTAACAACTTTGCCCGATTTTGATACCGATTTTACCAACACACCCTTTTCATCATATTCATAGGTATTGATTTCATTGGGAACGAACTGGTTCTTTTCGTGGTCCTGAATAAATTTGGTGACTGTGCTTAGTTTTCCGTCCTGGTCGAACACCTCTTCCGTGGCTGAACTTGGTTCACCATCTAAAAACTTTTTGGTCAATACGATATTCTTTTGTTTTTTATCCTTTCCTATAATGGTAGATTTTCGTACCGATTTAAGAAGGGTTCCATTCAACGAATTCGTCTGGGTCTGTTCCCCCTTATAATCCGTGTACTCAATCAAGGTCTCATCATTGCCATCGTTATTGGTTCTTATGATTTTGACGAGGATATTATCGGCGTTATAAACATATTCATATCGGTCTAAAAATTCCTTATCGTATGAAATTATCTTTTCTGTGACCTTTCGAACGGGAATAGTATCTATTTCATAAAAATTCGCATAGGATGTACTACTTTCAAAAATATTATTTCTGTAATTCTCAAAACGTCTTTCAATGAGTTCCCCATTCCGATATTTGTAATACGTTACATCGTAATCGGTATCATTATAGCGGGTTACCGATTTGGTCAATTTTCCTTCCTTATCAAAGTCATAGGCTTCCTTCCCATATTTGGTACTTACCAGACATGATTTCACCGGTCCTTTCAAGTCAAAATCGGCTATGGTAAATATTCTGATTTCTTGACCTTGCCCCAAATGGAAGAAGCACATGAATATCAAAAATAATAGGAAACGTACAAAAGAAGTCGCGTAGTTTTTCTCCATATTTCAAAGGTACTTTATAATACTGCAATTATAAAACAAATTCCATACCAGTAATATTGTATTCTAAGCTAGAAATTCATAGGTAACCCATTTACATTTACATCATCTGTCCCGTATCTTTGGCCTTAATATGGATAAAATAACTAAAAACCATACCAAAATGAAGAAGCTTTTAGCCATGCTCTCCCTAGTTCTTATCATGGGTTGTAACACAAAAAAGGAAGCTGCTACCGACCACAGGGTTTTTGAAATTGGCGTTATTGCTGATTGCCAATATTGCCAATGTGATCCTACCGACGTCCGTTTTTATAAGAAAGCACCCTTGCGTTTACAAGAAGCTGTCACTGAACTAAATACACATCCTTTGGATTATACCATACATTTGGGAGATTTCATCGATAGGGATTTTAGTAGCTTTGACACGCTTCTCCCTATTTGGAACAAATTGACATCGGACACCTACCATGTGTTGGGCAACCATGATTTTAGTGTACCGGATTCCTTAAAACCTTATATCTTCGAAAAAATGGCTCTTAAGGATCGCTATTATAGCATTGTAAAGAATAAATGGCGGTTTATTGTTTTGGATGGAAATGATCTTAGTGAACACGGTGCCTTATCGGAAGTTAAAAAACAACAGACAGACTCCCTTTTTAAGTTGTTGTCCAATAAGGAATTACCAAATTTAAAACCTTGGAACGGGGGTTTGGGTTTGGATCAATTGAATTGGGTCGAAAATGAGTTGAAACTTGCGACCAAGAATAATGAACGCGTTGGCTTTTATTGCCACTTCCCGGTTCTGGGGGAAACCAACGCACATAACCTCTGGAATTACGAGCAATTGTCTGCGATCATTGATAAATACGATTGTGTAAAGTTTTATTTTAATGGGCACAACCACGCTGGTGGTTACCTACAGAAAGATGGAATACATTATTTGAACTTTAAAGGCATGGTCGATACCCATGACAGTACGGCATTTGCCAGGGTGGCTTTTCATAACGATTCACTGATCATAAAGGGCTATGGTAGGGAACCTGACCGGGCCTTAAAAATAAGATAATAACTTAACCCTATAAAAAAGCACCCTGATGATATTGTCAGGGTGCTTTTCAATTTACTTGTTTTAACGTTTACTTGACTTCTTCGAAGTCTACGTCTTCAACATTATCACCTTCCGGAGCTTCCCCTGCAGCGGCATCCTCACCATTTGGTGATGCGCCTGCTTGTTGGGCCTCGGCTTGGGCTTTGTACATTTCCTCAGAAGCAACTTTCCAGGCTTCATTGATTTTATCCAAAGCTGGGGTAATCACAGCAAGATCCTTGCTCTCATGGGCTTTCTTTAATTCTTCCAAAGCTTCTTCGATAGGCTTTTTCTTATCATCGGAAAGTTTATCCCCAAACTCTTTCAATTGCTTTTCGGTCTGGAAGATCATACCATCTGCCTCATTTAACTTATCCGCAGTTTCCTTGGCTTTTTTATCCGATTCTGCATTGGCTTCCGCTTCCGCTTTCATCTTTTTGATTTCCTCTTCGGTCAATCCGGAAGAAGCCTCGATTCGGATATCCTGGGTTTTATTCGTGGCCTTATCGGTTGCCGAAACTTTGATGATACCATTGGCATCAATATCAAAAGTTACCTCGATCTGTGGTGTTCCTCTTGGTGCAGGTGGAATGCCATCTAAATGAAAACGTCCTATCGTTTTATTATCAGCTGCCATTGGTCGCTCACCTTGTAACACATGGATCTCGACTGAAGGCTGGTTATCCGCTGCGGTAGAGAATACCTGTGATTTTTTCGTCGGGATCGTAGTATTGGCATCGATCAATTTTGTCATTACGCTACCCATGGTCTCAATACCTAAGGATAGTGGTGTAACATCTAACAACAATACGTCTTTTACATCACCTGTCAACACCCCACCTTGTATCGCTGCACCTACGGCAACAACTTCATCAGGGTTTACCCCTTTCGATGGTTTTTTGCCAAAGAATTTCTCAACGGCTTCCTGTACGGCAGGGATACGGGTAGAACCTCCTACAAGAATAATTTCATCTATATCGCTTTTCGAAAGGCCAGCAGCTTTTAATGCGGTTTCACAAGGCTCAATGGTTCTTTTGACCAAATCTGCGATCAATTGCTCAAATTTAGATCGTGATAGGGAACGCACCAAATGCTTGGGTCCAGAAGCTGTAGCAGTTACATAGGGTAGATTTATTTCGGTCTGTGCCGTAGACGACAACTCTATTTTTGCCTTTTCGGCCGCTTCACGTAATCGTTGCAATGCCATGGCATCATCCCTAAGATCGATCCCTTCATCCTTTTTAAACTCTTCGGCCAACCAATCAATGACTTTTTGATCCACATCGTCCCCTCCCAAATGGGTATCACCATCTGTAGACAATACTTCAAAAACGCCATCTCCCAATTCAAGGATGGAAACGTCATGGGTACCTCCACCAAAGTCAAAAACTACTATTTTTTGGTCTGTGTCCTTTTTGTCCATTCCGTAAGCCAAGGATGCGGCTGTAGGCTCATTGATGATTCGTTCTACTTTAAGGCCTGCTATTTCACCTGCCTCTTTGGTGGCCTGGCGTTGTGCATCGTTAAAATACGCTGGAACCGTAATTACGGCACGAGTTACATCCTGTCCCAAGTAATCCTCTGCTGTTTTCTTCATTTTCTGAAGGATCATGGCAGAAAGTTCCTGGGGGGTGTATAAACGCCCGTCGATATCGACCCTTGGGGTGTCATTATCCCCTTTTACCACTTTATAGGGAACACGTTCAGCTTCTTTTTTTGATTCCGAATACTTGTTACCCATAAAACGTTTTATCGAATAAACGGTTTTATGCGGGTTAGTGACCGCCTGTCTTTTTGCAGGATCACCAACCTTGATTTCACCACCTTCGACAAATGCGATTACTGATGGTGTTGTTCTTTTACCTTCGGCATTGGGAATTACAACGGGCTCGTTACCTTCCATTACTGAAACGCAGGAGTTGGTCGTACCCAAATCTATTCCTATAATTTTGCTCATTATATATGTTTTAAATATTAGTGCTTAATTTTTTATGTCGATTAGGGAATGACAAACAATATGCCAATTGCCGGTAACCTGACATGATGTCATTTTTGAAAGGTTTGATTAATGGCCTTTTTGAATGCCAAATGGCTGGATTGTCTGAGAAATAGCCACTTCCATATATGAGCGTGAAATAATTAATTAACGACAAATGTGTTAAATAAAACAAACCAAGTTGCCCACTTCCTCCGAGGGAAGCCAACTATCCATTTGATTTATATAATCTAAACTCTTAAGTGTAGCATCGTAAAGTCTAGAAATCGGTCTAGTTTACAGATAAAACAAGAACCAAGCTTCAATTTAAAAACCATGTAATAATTTTCAAAAATTGACATTTATCATATTTATTATAATAAATCAATATTATTTTTATGAATTATAAAATTTCCTTGATTAAAGTGTATGTAAATTTATTAATATGGCAAAAGTAAATGGAGCTATCGTTGTTGATATTGAAACATGCAAAGGTTGTGATCTGTGCGTACCTGTTTGCGCGGAAAATGTCATAAGCATGTCCACAGAAGTCAATCGAAAAGGTTATCACTATGCCTATATGAGCAACCCTGAGGCCTGTAATGGATGTACGAACTGTGCTGTTGTTTGTCCAGATAGGGCCATAACAGTGTATCGGGTAAAAGTTGCAGGATAAATTAAAAATGAATTTATGTCCGAATTAAAATTAATGAAAGGGAACGAAGCATTGGCTGAGGCTGCCATCAGGGCCGGAGTTGATGCTTATTTCGGTTATCCCATTACGCCACAATCAGAAGTAATTGAACATCTGATGGCTGAACGTCCGGAAGAGCGAACCGGAATGATCGTCTTACAGGCCGAAAGTGAAATCGCAGCGATCAATATGGTCTATGGGGCCGCGAGTACCGGAAAAAAAGTAATGACTTCATCTTCAAGCCCAGGTATTTCCTTGAAATTGGAAGGAATTTCTTATTTGGCAGGCGCAGAATTGCCCGCGGTTATCGTTAATGTTGTTCGTGGCGGACCTGGTTTGGGTACTATACAGCCTTCGCAAGCAGATTATTTCCAATCGGTTAAAGGAGGCGGCCATGGCGATTACAAACTTTATGTGCTGGCGCCGGCATCGGTTCAGGAAATGTCCGATTTTGTAGAGGATGCCTTTGATATTGCCTTTAAATACCGTGCCCCTGTTTTAATACTTTCAGACGGGCTAATCGGACAGATGATGGAAAAAGTATACCTGAAAGACCAGCAAGAACGAATTTCTGATGAAGAAGTAATCAAAAAATATGGAGGCTGGGCGGTTACTGGTAAAACAGATAGGAAAAGAAATATAATTACCTCACTTGACCTACAATCCGAAAAGATGGAAGCCCGTGTTCATAGACTGCTGAAAAAGTACGCGCAAATGGAAAAAGAAGATCTGCGGTTTGAAAAAATAAGTTGTGATGATGCCGAATATCTGTTCGTTGCTTACGGTTCAAGCGCCCGGATCGCTCAAAAAGCAGTCGAATTAGCACGTAAAAAAGGCATTAAAGCCGGGTTGTTACGGCCTATTACCTTATTCCCTTTTCCAAAACAGCAACTATTTGAATTGGCAGATCAAGTAAAAGGGATTTTGAGCGTTGAATTAAACGCAGGCCAAATGGTAGAGGACGTTAGATTATCCGTAGAACACAAAGTAGCCGTAGAGCATTTTGGAAGGACAGGCGGAATTATTCATACCCCTGAAGAAGTATTGGAAGCATTGGAAGAAAAAATAATACATAATGAACGTATCGGAGATTATAAAACCCGAGAATCAAGTATTCTGTAAAACAAAATTAATGACCGATGCGACCTTGTCGTATTGTCCAGGTTGCGGTCATGGTACAGCACATAATCTTACCATGGAGGTCATCGATGAAATGGGTATCGTTGCAGATACTATTGGGGTTGCCCCTGTTGGTTGTTCTGTACTAGCCTATGATTTTATGAATATTGATATGACCCAGGCCGCGCACGGTAGGGCACCAGCAGTTGCTACCGCTATTTCGAGATTATGGCCCAATAAATACGTGTTTACCTATCAAGGTGATGGTGATTTAGCCGCTATTGGGACGGCAGAAACCATACATGCTTGTAACCGGGGCGAGAATATTGTGGTGATTTTTGTAAATAATGGTATTTATGGTATGACCGGAGGCCAAATGGCACCGACAACACTATCGGGTATGCCTACATCAACATCACCATATGGAAGGGATGTCAAAACAATGGGTTCCCCGATAAAAATGACTGAATTGGTAGCTAATCTACCAGGTGTCTATTTTGCGACGCGGCATGCCGTACATACACATAAACATGCACGTAAAGCTAAAAAGGCCATTCAGAAAGCATTTGAAAATACACGATTGAAAAAGGGGGTATCCTTTGTGGAAATTGTTTCAAACTGTAATTCGGGTTGGAAAATGACCCCTTTAGAATCTAATCAATGGATGGTAGATAACATGTTCCCCTACTACCCTCTCGGGGATATCAAAGTAGATGGTGTATTAAAATAAGGTTATGACGGAAGAAATTATCATTGCAGGTTTTGGAGGTCAAGGAGTGCTTTCTATGGGAAAAATTTTAGCCTATTCAGGCATCATGCAGGATGAGGAAGTAAGCTGGATGCCATCATATGGTCCCGAAATGCGAGGCGGAACTGCCAACGTTACTGTTATTTTGAGTGATGAGCGAATCAGTTCCCCTTACTTAAAAATGTACGATACCGCTATTATCTTAAACCAACAATCTATGGATAAGTTTGAGGAGACCGTTAAGCCTGGTGGTACACTTTTGTATGATCCCAACGGAATTTCCCAACATCCTACGAGAACGGATATTAAGATTTACCAGATTGAGGGGGCAAAATTAGCTGCCGAAATGGGAAATAAAAAAATATTCAATATGGTCGTTTTGGGCGCATTTCTAAAGATAAAGCCCATCGTAAAGCTTGAAAATGTTATTGAAGGTTTGAAAAAATCATTATCAGAACGTTACCATTATTTAATTCCATTGAACAAAGAAGCGATAATTGAAGGTATGGGTAACGTGTCTCCCTACACTATTGAAGAACAGGCCCTTCCTAATTAGCTATATTCCCAAATATGTTGTCTTATTCATGATATGGATCAAGGTTAATAACTACATCCAATTGTAACTTTCATTCTGGAAAATAATATCGTCCCAATAGCGCCTTATACATAGGCTGGATTGATCGCCTCCATGTAAAATCCAACTCTCCATAATTCCGATAATTTGTAAACCGGACTTGATTCAACAATAAGTTTATCTTTACATCATGGAGACGACCTACGCCAAAATGGAGTGCATCAGCATATTTGATATGTTGAAAATCGGTATTGGCCCATCAAGTTCGCACACCTTAGGACCTTGGCGAGCTGCTGAAAGATGGATTGCCGAACTCAAGGCCTCAGATCTTTTCCATGAAGTCGAAAAGATACAGGTACATATGTATGGCTCATTGTCCTTGACAGGGAAAGGTCATGCCACGGATTTTGCCGTTATGCTGGGATTGTCCGGGACCGACCCCGAATATGTGGCCATAGAGGATATTCATCAAATTGTTCAAGAAATAAAGAATACCAAAAGCTTACATTTTAATAAGGAACGCCCATTGCCATTTGATCCGGCTACCGATATTATCTTCAATCGGAAGTTCCTTCCCTTTCATGCGAACGGTTTAAAGTTCGTCGCCACCTTTACAAATGGTACGACAAAATCAAAGACCTACTACTCGATCGGTGGGGGTTTTGTGGTAGTGGAAGAACGAAAAAATGCCAAACGTAATATCGAGACCTTTAAGTCCTTTCCCATGCCAATCACCTTGGGCAGCGAACTTTTGGCCTATTGCGCACAAGAAAACAAAGCCATTTCAGAAATCGTACTAATGAACGAACGTTCCCTGCGCACTGATGAAGAAATAGATCTACAATTACATCGTATTTGGGACACCATGCTCGAATGCATGTATATCGGCTGCCATAGTGAAGGTGTTCTCCCAGGGGGACTCAACGTGCGCCGTCGTGCCTTTGGTATCCATCAAAATCTCAAGGGTGACCTACCCTACTCCACGCCCCAGGAATGGTTACATACCATACGCCAGACCGAGGTTAAATTTCGACAGATCTTAAAATGGGTCAGTTGCTTTGCTCTGGCCGTCAACGAGGTCAACGCCTCCTTGGGCCGCGTGGTTACAGCCCCTACTAATGGGAGTGCCGGGGTAATCCCGGCTGTACTCATGTATTATCTGGTCATTGAAAATCACGATGCCGGTTTTGAGGAGATTAAAAAATTTTTATTGGTAGCCGGGGAAATTGGGAGCTTATTTAAAAAAGGTGCTACGATATCCGCTGCCATGGGGGGTTGCCAGGCCGAAATCGGGGTTTCCTCGGCCATGGCCGCAGGAGCTTTGACAGAACTACTGGGAGGTACTCCCGAACAGGTATTGATGGCTGCTGAAATTGCCATGGAACACCATTTAGGACTCACTTGTGATCCTATTGGGGGACTGGTACAAGTGCCATGTATAGAACGGAACTCCATGGGGGCAATAAAGGCCATCAACGCTGCGGAACTGGCTTTGGGTTCAGACCCCAAAGAAGCCAAGGTCCCCTTCGACAAGGTGGTGCAGACCATGTGGGAAACCGCAAAGGACATGAATACCAAATACAAGGAAACCTCGGAAGGCGGACTCGCCGTCGGGGTCTATTTAAGTGATTGTTAGCAGGTTAAGGCAATACTATGACGGGTTTGTCCTCACTTTTACAACTTCTAGAGTCTAACCTATCACTATTATCCCAAAAACCTTGTAATTCTTACGCTTTTGTCAGAGATTTAGTAAATTAGTAAAGTACTTATTGTACCAAGTTAGGGTTCACCTCAATGACACGTTCAAAACAACAAGCACATCCATTAACCGCGTCATATTACCAATTAATCATGAAACCGAGAAGTATTCTTCTAGTGGGGATACTAACGATTTTGTTTTTTAGCTGTGAGAAAAAGGGTTCAGATTTAATCTGGGCCTATATAAGTGAAACTCAATGCACCAATGAATGGGACAGATTTGGTCTTAATTCAACGGAGGATAATTTAGTTGAATATTTAAAGAGTCATGATATTCCAATATTTGATTTTAATATTGAAGTATATTCCGCTGGTCCATTTTGTAATGCTTGTACATGTCCCTCAGGTAGAAATATTCAAGTTCTTATTGACGCCGATGATTTTAGTAAAATAGAGAAATTAGGATTTATAAAATGATCACGCAAACCTAACGGCGGCATAGGTAATACCGGATTCTACCTCAAACAAATAACAAGAAAATAGTATTTTAGTCTTATCAAATAAAAGTTGTGTTAAGGCAATATACCAGATTGGGGTATTCCTAAGAATACTTATGGAGGATTATTCAATGACAAGAAGTCGATTTATTGCGAATAGGTTACGCGAAGTCCTATTAAACGGGCATTGGGTTGCCAATACAAACTATAAAGAACAGTTACAAAGTGTGGATTGGGTACAGGCTACACAAAAAATCGGAAAACTGAACACGATAGCTGCGCTCACTTATCACGTCAACTACTATTTAGCCGGTATTCTCAATGTTTTTAATGGTGGAGATCTCGAAATTCGGGATAAATACAGTTTTGAAATGCCCCCAATTACATCGGAAACCGATTGGAAAAAACTAAGTAATGAATTTTTGATGAACGCCGAAAAACTGATACATCATATAGAAAAATTGGAGGATCAAAAATGGGATACCGTATTTGTAGCTAAAAAATACGGCACCTTCTTAAGAAATATGGAAGGGGTTATTGAACATAGCTATTATCATCTCGGGCAAATTTCCCTACTTAGAAAACTGAATTTGGAGCGTACAACATAATTAAGTTACTAAAATTTACCATATTCGAAATAGTCAAATTTTAATGGGCTAGTAAATAGGATTTTATTATATTGATTTAAGAATCGAAACCCATAAAACTTCATACTATGAAAACGATGACCTGTAAACAATTAGGCGGTGCCTGTGAATTGGAATTCCAAGCGAACAATTTTGATGAAATAGCGGAAATGAGTAAGCGACACGGTATGGAGATGTTCCAAAAAGGGGACAAAGCCCATCTAAAGGCTATGATTGGGATGAAAGCCAAGATGCAATCGCCAAATGACATGGTTGAATGGCTCGAGAGTAAAAGAAAAGTATTTGATTCACTGCCAGATAATGAATAACACACCCATACGATTTTTACCTATAATAAGCCTATTCAAATTCGATGCCGGCCTTAGATAGCCATCTTCCAAAAATCCTTAATCTTGCATTCCCTATGAAAAAACAGTTCCCATTAATTTCCTTAGTAGTATTCCTTTTACTCAACATAATTAACTCCCAGGCCCAAATGGCCGAACAGGCGGCACCCAAATTTAAAGATGGGGAGGCACAGGTAATTCCCGCTTTTGAGGATACCTCCAAGTGGATCCGTCACGACCTATGGGTAGCCACTGAATTCGATTCCGACGGGGATATGAAACCCGACCGTATGCATGTCAGTGTCACCCGACCCGAGCAAACAGAAACAGAAGGACTCAAACTACCCGTTATTTACGTTTCAAGTCCTTATTTCGCTGGGGTCGCCCCCGATATCGACGGAGTTTTTTGGGATGTACGACATGAGCTCGGTGAAATGGGCAAGGAACGGGTACATCCCGAGGTTGTCCGAATTGGGAAACGACCCATAATTTCCAATTCCCATATAAATACTTGGGTGCCCCGAGGGTACATCGTGGTACATTCATCCTCTCCGGGGACTGGACTATCCGAAGGGGCACCAACAGTTGGGGGAGATAACGAATCTTTGGCACCTAAAGCCGTTATTGATTGGCTATGTGGACGTATTCCGGGGTACACCACCCCTGATGGTACTGAAACCATAGCGGCTTATTGGTCAACAGGAAAAGTTGGGATGACCGGGACATCCTATAATGGCACCATTCCCTTGGCAGCGGCAACTACCGGTGTTGATGGCCTTGAAGCCATCATCCCTATTGCACCTAACACTTCTTATTATCATTATTACCGATCGAACGGATTGGTACGTTCCCCCGGGGGGTATTTGGGGGAGGATATCGATGTGCTCTATGATTACATTCATAGTGGGGATGAGTCCAAACGCGCTGGTAACAATGCCAGGATCCGGGATACCGAAATGAAAAACGGAATGGATCGGATTACCGGGGATTACAATGACTTTTGGGCGGGGCGTGACTATCTAAACGATATGAAACCTATGAAAGCGGCCTTATTGATGTCTCACGGTTTTAACGATTGGAACGTAATGCCCGAACATAGTTATCGAATTTATAAGGCAGCCAAGGAAAAAGGGTTACCAGCCCAGATCTATTACCACCAAAATGGCCATGGAGGACCGCCACCCATGAAAATGATGAACCGTTGGTTTACACGGTATTTACATGGTATAGAAAATGGCGTGGAAAATGAACCCAAGGCCTGGATCGTACGTGAGAATGCTGACGAGACCGATCCTACCCCCTATGCCGAATACCCAAATCCAGATGCCTTGCCAGTAGAACTACACCTAAGTCCCGGGGCACCGGAAAAAGGGAAATTGACTTTAGGAAAGACCAAGACCAAAACCAAGGAAACCTTGGTCGATGATTATTCCTATTCAGGAGCTTCTTTAGCCAAAATGGAAAATACGAAACATCGTTTATTATACATAACCCCCGAACTCAAAGAAGCCGTACATATATCAGGCACCCCACGGATAACGGTTACTTTGGCGAGTAGCAAACCAGCTGCGAATCTTTCCATTTGGTTGGTATCCCTTCCTTGGAACGAAGGTGAAAACGTAAAAATCACGGATAATATCATTACCCGGGGTTGGGCCGATCCGCAGAACCACAAGTCATTGACCAAAAGTGAGCCCTTGCAACCGGGGAAATTCTATGAGGTAACCTTTGATTTAATGCCCGATGATCAGATTATTCCAAAAGGGCAACATATAGGACTAATGATTTTCTCGAGTGACCAAGAGTTCACCCTTTGGCCAACACCTGGAACGGAACTTACCATTGATCTGGATCGGACCCATTTAAGTCTACCCGTAGTCGGAGGTGTTGAGACCTTAACAAAGGCCATGACAAAATAAAGAAAGAGTACTATTTTATTTTCAGCAAATAGTCGAGAACATTGTTCTCAATACGTTCATGGATATTTGAAATATCCGCTTTTACAAAGGTTTCCCCTGTAATATTCTCATAAAGTTCGATATAACGGTCAGATACGGTTTCAATATATTCATCGGTCATTTCAGGTAATGTCTGTCCTTCCAATCCTTGAAAACCATTGCTTATCAACCATTGACGAACAAATTCCTTCGAAAGTTGCTTTTGGGCTTCTCCCCTATTTTGACGATCCTGATATCCTTCGGCATAAAAATATCGAGAGGAATCTGGAGTATGAATTTCATCGATCAATACAATCTTTCCCTGTTTGGTCTTTCCGAATTCATATTTGGTATCGACTAAGATCAAGCCCCTTTTGGCTGCAATCTCCGTACCCCTCTGAAATAAGGCCTTGGTATACTTTTCAAGTACGGTGTAATCCGCTTCGGTTACGATACCTCTTTTTAAAATATCAGCCTTGGAAATATCCTCGTCATGGTTGCCCATTTGAGCCTTGGTCGCTGGAGTGATGATAGGCTCTGGAAACTTGTCGTTCTCTTTCATTCCATCTGGCATGGGAACGCCACAAAGCATTCTTTTGCCAGCTTTGTACTCGCGAGCAGCATGACCAGAAAGATAGCCTCGAATAACCATTTCTACCTTATAAGGCTCGCAGGCATAACCTATAGCTACATTAGGATCTGGGGTTGCCAATAGCCAATTGGGGACAATATCCTTGGTATCTTCCATCATCTTGGTGGCGATCTGATTCAAAATTTGCCCTTTATAAGGAATACCTTTGGGCATCACCACATCAAAAGCGGAGAGTCGGTCAGTAGCGATCATCACCAAAATATCTTCTTCCAGGCGATATACTTCCCGTACTTTACCTTTATAAACACTTTGTTGACCTGGAAAATTGAAATCTGTATTCGTTATCGTATTGCCCATGGGGTATGCTTAATTTTGATGTTCTATATTCTTGTAGGCGTCTATCACTTTTTTCACCAGTTTATGGCGAATGACATCCTTGTCATCTAAATAAATCATAGAAATACCCTCCACATTCCCCAAGATCAACAGCGCCTCTTTTAAACCTGAAATAATCCTTCTAGGTAAATCGATTTGCCCAGGATCTCCGGTAATCAGGAACTTGGCATTTTTACCCATTCGGGTAAGGAACATTTTCATCTGTGCATGTGTGGTATTCTGGGCTTCATCGAGGATGACGAAGGCATTATCCAATGTTCGTCCTCTCATAAAGGCCATTGGAGCAATCTGAATGGTTCCATTTTCAATCAAATGTGCCAATTTTTCAGTGGGAATCATATCCCTCAGGGCATCGTATAACGGCTGCATATAGGGATCTAATTTTTCTTTAAGGTCGCCTGGCAAGAATCCAAGATTTTCACCAGCTTCCACCGCAGGCCGGGTTAAAATAATCCGCTTTACCTGTTTTTCCTTTAGAGCCTTAACAGCTAAGGCTACCCCAGTATAGGTCTTTCCGGTACCAGCCGGACCAATGGCGAAAACCATATCATTATTATAGGAGGCATCTACCAATCTACGTTGGTTAACGGTCTGGGCCCTTATCAACCGGCCACTGACACCATGCACCAATACCTCCCCACTATTCTCAGGGGATGCATAATCCTCTTTGCCATTACTTGTCAATACCCTTTCTATAATGTTCTCGTCCAACTTGTTGTATTTTGC
This sequence comes from Maribacter arenosus, assembly GCF_014610845.1. GTDB lineage: Bacteria > Bacteroidota > Bacteroidia > Flavobacteriales > Flavobacteriaceae > Maribacter_A > Maribacter_A arenosus. The sequence goes on from NZ_JABTCG010000001.1 coordinate 881,137, forward strand.
GAAATGTTGGGTAAGCATATCGAATCTTCTATCGAATTCCTCCAAAAGATCCTCGTCCCCATAGACCTTAATCTTATTTCCCCGTGCCACGATCTTTAGCTTTGGGAAATACTTTTTTATGATATCAATGTTTTCATTTCCTTGTCCAAAAAACTCTCTTGGACTAATTTCGATGAGCTCTAGAATTAGTTCGTTCAAAAAATATTGGGTTGTTAAATTAAAGCCAGGAATAATATTTCGTACGGCTGTTTTTTTGTTTAATTTTGTTTAACAAACTTAAGTAAAATTTCAGTTTGACGAACCAAAAACATATCAACATTGCTGCATGGCAATTATTACATTAACTACCGATTTTGGATTAAAAGATCATTTTGTGGGCGCATTGAAGGGTGCCGTCTACAAAGAACTTCAAGAAGCCAGGATTGTTGATATTTCACACAACATAAGTCCGTTCAACATTCAAGAATGTGCTTACATTCTAAAAAACTCCTATAAAAGTTTTCCGGAAGGCACTATCCATATCGTTGGTGTTGACTCGGAAGCCACCCCAGAGAACCAACATATTGTCGTACTGGTCGATGGGCATTATTTCATCACCGCCAATAATGGGGTGATCGGTCTTATTATTTCTGAGATAAAACCGCAAAAGGTTATTGAAATCAATTTGCCAAATACCGTTAACGGACCTTTTCCCGTGCTCGATGTTTTTGTGAAAGTAGCCTGTCATATCGTTCGTGGTGGTACCTTGGAGGTGGTTGGCAAGCCCTTTGAAGGGCTAAAGGACCTAAAGGATTTCTCGCCAAGAATCACCGATGACGGTAAAAAAATAGTAGGTAGCATCATTTATATCGACCATTATGGTAATGTGGTGACCAATATCCAGAAAAGCCTGTTCGAGGCGTATAGAAAAGGGCGATCCTTTGAATTACATGCCAGGACCAGTTCAATTACCAAAATCCTTAATAATTATGGTGAAATCGTTAATTACGATCTGGATCGGACCAAGAGAAAAGGGGCAGGGGATTTACTGGCTCTTTTCAATTCATCGGACTATATAGAACTCGCTATTTATAAAAGCAATTTGAAAACCGTTGGTGGGGCTTCTACCCTATTGGGGTTGGATTATCGGGACACCATCACCATTAACTTTTTGTAAATGTTGGTACGCATCGTAAAATTGACTTTCAAAACAGCCCATATTGCGGCTTTTGAGCAGATTTTTGATTCGTCCTATCCTTTAATAACGGATTTTGAAGGTTGTATTTCCCTGGAATTACTACAGGATGTATCCCATCCCAATATCTTCTTTACCTATAGTCAATGGGAAAGCGAAGCCCATCTAAACGCCTACAGGAATTCCGACCTTTTCAAAGGGGTTTGGGGTACCACCAAAAAATTGTTCAAGGACAAACCGGAAGCTTGGAGTGTTGTTAAAAAGTAAGGAAACCCCATAACTCAAGATTGATTCGACGAATTGACCCTCCATAGCGATATAGGAATTGTTCGACTTATAAACATCCTCTAAAATAGAAGGATGACTTTTAGATTTGTCAGGACAAATAATATATATTTAAAATTTGACTCTTTCCCGTAAGTATGGGGGATTGAAACAATAATGCTTATTGGATTTACATATACCCGACTGAATTTCAAATAACCAATTTGGATGGGGAAGTGTTAATAAGTTTGTTTCTTTAGAAAGGACAATTAAAATATCTTTGTTTGACTGCCAAAGGCAGGTTCAATCAATTATTAGGGGTCCACATCCTAATGAAATCAAATCGAACATAAAGTAATTCAGAAAAAAAGAACATCGAATGAAATTTATAGTATCAAGTACTTATTTGCTTAAACAATTACAGGTTTTAGGAGGGGTGATCAATAATAGTAATACCTTACCTATCCTAGATAATTTTCTATTTGATTTACAACAAAAAAAATTAACTGTTTCGGCTTCCGATCTTGAAACCACCATGAGTACGGAACTCGAAGTAGATTCGGACAATGAAGGAACGATCGCTGTACCCGCCAAATTATTGCTAGAGATATTAAAGACATTCCCTGAGCAACCATTAACCTTTGTCGTGGAAGACAACAATACGGTTGAGATCAGTTCCAACCACGGTAAATATGCCTTGGCCTATGCCGATGGGGCCGAATTTCCAAAAGCTGTAGAATTGGCCAGTCCTAGTACTACCACCATTATGGGTGACATTTTGGCAACGGCTATCAACAAAACCATATTCGCTGCGGGTAATGATGATTTAAGACCCGTAATGAGCGGTGTATTCTTTCAGTTCTCCCCTGAACATCTGACTTTTGTGGCCACAGACGCCCACAAATTGGTAAAATATCAAAGAGCGGATGTTAGTGCTTCGCAAGTAGCGGAATTCATTATGCCCAAAAAACCATTGAACCTTTTGAAAGGAATATTGGCCGGCAGTGAATCTGAAGTGACCATTGAGTATAATGATAGCAATGCCAAATTCAGTTTTGAGAATACGGAATTGATTTGTAGGCTGATCGATGGTAAATATCCTAATTATGAAGCGGTGATTCCGAAGGAAAACCCGAACAGACTGACCATCTCTAGGAATCAGTTTTTAAGTTCAGTGAGAAGGGTTTCCATTTTCTCTAACAAAACTACCCATCAGATCCGATTGAAGATTGCAGGGGCCGAACTGAATATTTCGGCTGAGGATATCGATTATAGCAATAAGGCGGAAGAAAGGCTTACCTGTTCGTACCAAGGCGATGATATGCAAATCGGCTTCAATTCAAGGTTTCTGACCGAAATGCTCAATAACTTGGGTTCTGAGGAAGTGTCCTTGGAAATGAGCTTACCCAATAGAGCAGGAATACTTACCCCCATCGACGGATTGGATGAAGGGGAGCATGTAACCATGCTGGTTATGCCTGTTATGTTGAATAATTAAATGTTTTCAAGGCGGAATTTTTAATTGTTTATCCCTTTAATCACTGCGTTTTTTCCTACAATCGTTATCGTTTAATGGTAGTTGAACTGGGAGTTTTGTGCTACGTCGAATAATTTCCATTTTAGCTATTACTCTATATTCTTAGGACTATTTTAGTTATGCTTTTAATAAGTATTAACTTTTATTAATTCCTATTATTATGAAAAAAATAATTCTGCCCTTATTAATACTAGGGTTCCTTTTTACCTCCTGCGAAGGGGAAGATTTGAACTCCCAGATCGAGATGGATGCCATTGCGGCTAAGGCTAAAATCTCTAAAGAGAAGTCTGAAACGGAATCCAATTCCGAAGATGGAAACTGTGAAACGGCTTTTGGAAGGTATTGTTCTTGTGCGAGCCTAAATACTTGTTTTATCGACATGGATTACGGATTTAATCGTTGGGGATGGTCCGTTAGACTAGATAAGCATAGAACTGAACGCTTCGGTTTATACGCGGGAGTTGGCCAATGTGATATGAGTAAAGGGACTCCAGTCGGTGGTATTGATGTAACATTCAATGAAGATGGAACCGTTACTCTTGGTGACTTTGAACCAAAATCTGGATACTCTCTAAAGGAGTTTCATTTCTATGCCGGTGACACAGAAGTTCCAATTGGAAAAAATGGAAGGACCACAGTTGCTCCAGGTCAATACTATAATGAAGGGGATTATAATAACGATGGTGTTGTTTATGTGATTATACACGCAGTCATCTGCGGAGATTTTGAGGAATAAGTATATTTTGATTCAGTAGATTGTACAGATATTTTGAATTGGGTATACTTTATAAATTGTATAGGGTGGGTTTAAATACCCACCCTTTTTTTATATAGGTATTACTTTTTTCAGTCAGGCTCTTGAATAATAGTGCTGCAAAATTGACTTATTAAAATTCCTATTAATAGCAGTTAGGAACACTATAGTAGGTGAACTTGCTATTTTTGAGTAAATGTAAGTTAAGAGATAAACCGTATCGTACCGAAATAACTTGGAGATTCCCCATTGCTGGCCTTAACGGCATTCACGATGGGCATTATCAAGGAAAGGACCCCAGCAAATATCAGTAGCAATATACCCAATCCCAATAACAGGATACTAGGTATGCCTATCACCACATAAAGTATTAGGCTCAATTGTAGATTGATGACCGATTTGCCATGTTCGTCCATTCCTAGTACAGCGTCTTTATTAGTTAGCCAAAGGATCAAGGGTACGATCAGTCCGCCAAATCCGGTAACATAATCCAAATATTGGGTCAAGTGAGTAATGACGAGGAGTTGTCTATCTTCCCGTAATGCGATGTTTCGATTTATAATTTCCATTTTTTTGATTGATTTAAGATGAATAACTATAAATACGACGCAAAAACCAACCTTTTGTTACACCTACCAACGCAGCTATTTTTTCTTGACGAGTTTGGCAAGCTTCTCCTTGTCCTTGGCAATCGTCGTATTGAGTTTATCGATTTTGGCATTCATCTTTTCAATATCAACAGGGGATAATTTACCCTTTTGGGTTCCTTTCTTTAGTTTATCCTGTATTGAAATAACCTTCTTTTCATTTTTGGAAATCGCTTTTTCTTTGGCTTTGATGTTATGGATCAATTTCTCCGCTCTTTTTTTCTCTTTTTCCTTTTTATTTGCTTCCTTTTCTGCCTTGGCCGCTTGTTTTTCTTCTTTTTCAACTTTTTTGATTACCTCTTTCCGTTCTTTGATCTCCTCCTCGGTCAGTATGGGTGTATTGCCATCCTCTAATTGGGCATAGGAAAAGTTGAAGCTAAAGAGCAACATCGCAGCGAATATGAATAATTGTTTCATCTTTTTAAGTCTATTTAATTAATGGTGAATTCAATAGATAAAATTAATACAAATTCCAAAGCAAACCCATTTTAAATCATATGCTAACCCAAAACAATTTATAATTCAGGATTTACCTATTTTTGCGTTCAAAGATTAGCCCATGACTCCAACAGATACTATAGTTGCTTTGGCCTCACCTTCAGGTGCAGGGGCCATCGCCGTTATCCGGGTGTCTGGCACTGATGCTCTCAAGATATGCAATAGTGTTTTTAAGTCCATACATGGGAAGGATCTGATGCGACAAAAGAGCCATACGATCCATTTGGGCCATATTATGGACGCAAACAAAACACTGGATCAAGTTTTGGTCTCCCTATTCAAAGGTCCCCATTCCTATACCGGTGAAAATGTGGTCGAGATATCTTGCCATGGATCCCCATATATACAACAGCAGATTATACAATTGTTGCTTCGAAAGGGGTGCAGAATGGCCGAGGCTGGGGAATTCACCCTTCGAGCCTTTTTAAATGGAAAGTTGGATTTAAGCCAGGCTGAAGCCGTTGCCGACCTGATTTCAAGCGAGAACGAGGCGTCACATCAAATAGCCATGCAACAGATGCGGGGTGGTTTCAGCAACGAGATAAAACTCCTACGGGATGAGTTACTGAATTTTGCCTCCTTGATTGAATTGGAGTTGGATTTCGCAGAGGAGGATGTTGAATTCGCAGATCGCTCCAAATTCAAGGAGCTGCTCAATCGAATCGAAGAGGTTCTTAAAAGGTTGTTAGATTCCTTTGCCGTAGGGAATGTTATTAAAAATGGAATTCCCGTAGCCATTGTCGGGGAACCCAATGTGGGCAAATCTACCTTGCTCAATGCCCTACTGAATGAGGAACGGGCCATTGTATCCGAAATTGCAGGTACCACAAGGGATGCCATTGAGGACGAATTGACCATTGGGGGCATAGGGTTCCGATTTATTGATACGGCGGGAATAAGGGTCACCTCAGATGTAGTCGAAAATATTGGGATTAAAAAAACCTTTGAAAAAATCGGACAAGCCCAGGTTGTTCTTTTTCTTCATAGCGCCGAAGAATTCAAGAATGCCGAGATCAATCTAAAAAGTTTACAGACCGAGGTAGGTAAAATAGCTTCGAAACATCCGGACAAGCCCTTGGTGATCTTGGTGAATAAAATCGATATCTTAAACAAAAAAGAGAGGGAGTCCCTTGAGCAACTACTTTCCCATGTGGAGGGCTCTGATTTTGAGATTATTTCCGCCAAAACCAAAGAGGGTATAGATAACCTTAAAAACCGGTTATTAAAATTTGTCAATACAGGGGCTTTACGTAATAATGAAACCATTGTCACCAATACCCGCCACTACGATGCGCTGTTAAAAGCCTTGGATGAGGTACAAAAAGTCCAGTTTGGCATGGACAATTCAATTCCAGGCGATCTTTTGGCTATTGACATTCGTCAGGCATTGTTCCATTTTGGGGAAATCACGGGGGAAATCACTTCTGACGATCTTCTCGGAAATATTTTTGCGAATTTTTGTATCGGTAAGTAATAATCCTCCGATAAATTATCCTTGATTATAAGCCCATTAAAAACTACAAGTCCCTAAGCCATAAACGGTGATAAGAATTCAGAAAAAAATTTTGCATGTTCAATAGGAAAGAAAACCTAAATAAAAGGTTCCTTAAACCGTTCAAAATGACAGGTATACCCATTTGGATTTCGGACGAGGTAATCCTGATGTTCGGGTTCTGCAGGCCAAAAAGTGGTATACGGTTCCAGGGTGGTCACCACCCTACCCTTCCATCTATTTGTTCGATCCACAAGGGTAATCATTTCTACAGCTTCTTTTTTTTCTACCTCATTTTGAAAGAAAATAGCCGAACGATAGCTCGAACCCAAATCATTGCCTTGTTTATCTACAGTCGTAGGGTCATGGATCCTAAAAAAATAATCCAACAATTCCCTAAACGAAGTCTCTAAAGGGGCATAGGTGATTTCAATACCTTCGGCATGGCCGGGATGATAGCGATAGGTCGGATTCTCATTTTCACCGCCGATATACCCTACCTCCGTATCCTTAACCCCTGGTCGTGCCCTAAAGAGCTCTTCCATGCCCCAAAAACAACCCCCGGCCAAATAGGCTTTTTTATAGTCCTCCATTTTCCAAACCATTTAAAAGTTTTACAATTTCCATCATTAAAAAGAATTAGTCAAATTATATTGCTTTAAATTACCATGGGTGTACCGTTGTACATTTTGATTGTATTGTTTTGGCTTCAGAAGTCAGTTCGAGTGTTTTTTCATAATGCAATGAAGAAAAAATGTATCGAGAACCGATTTAGCCGTAAAATGGTTCTCGAAACGATCGATTTCCTATTAAAATAGGTAAATCATGCATTCAAACTGATATTTATGCAAATTCATTTATTATGCACAACGGTTATTGGTTATAAATTTTACCCTGATTTTATTTAACTCGGTCTAACATTATGTAGCTAGATTCGCTTTCTTTTCCATTCAAAAGTAGAAATCCATCTAAGAACTACATGAGAGCATGGAACAACCCACTTTGTTCCTCGCCCATTCGGGTCTTTTGGCAAACCACTTTTGATGCTCTGGCTGCTCTTCATACGGTTTTTTCAATAGGTTGAAGAACTCATCCAGCAATACATAATCGCCTTTATCCGCATCATCGATGGCCAATTGCGCCATATAATTGCGAAGTACGTACTTAGGGTTAACGGAATTCATAACAACAGCTCGTTCAACATCGCTTTTTAACTCCTTCTTTAAGCGTTCCTTATATTTTAAAAACCAATCTTCCCATAGTGTGGCTTTTTCACTCTTTATCCCTTTAGGATCGTAAAAAGCCTCTCCCACTATGGCCAAACCGTTAGAATTACCTTCGGTCCTGAATTTTGCAAGCTCACGAAAAAAAATGGTCATGTCGGTTTCTGATTGCTGTAAAACAGCCTCCAATTCATCAACCAATACTTGGTCATTAGCGTCCACTTCAAATAGACCTAGTTTTGATTTCATCATTTTTAAATAGGCGACCTTAAGTTCCTCCTGATACTCGCTTAGAATGTTCTGCAAGGGTTCCGCCTCCTCGATAAGCGGATAGAGTGCATTGGCCAATTTCAATAAATTCCATAACACCACTTGCGGTTGTGTGCCATATCTATAGCGCCTATGGGCACTATCCGTGGTATTGGGTGTCCATCCATGATCATACCCTTCCAACCAACCATAAGGCCCATAATCGATGGTTAATCCTAATATAGACATATTATCCGTGTTCATTACACCATGTACAAACCCTACGCGCTGCCAATGAATGACCATTTCAAGGCTTTTAACGGAAACTTCCTTGAAAAAGGCCAGATATACCTCCTTAGAGGGTTTTCCTAAATGGGGATAATGGTATTTAAGGGTGAAATCAACCAATTCCTTCAGTGTTTTTACATCTTGCTGGGCAACGAATATTTCAAAATTGCCAAAGCGAATGAACGATGGTGCTACACGGCAAACGATAGCCCCTTTTTCATAGGCTGGATTCCCGTCATACAACATATCACGCATCACTTGATCACCACTTAATACAATCGATAGTGCCCTGGTCGTAGGCACGCCCAAATGATACATAGCCTCGCTACAAAGATATTCCCTAATCGAGGAACGCAGAACTGCCAATCCGTCCGCTGTTCTTGAATAGGGCGTTTCCCCAGCTCCCTTTAGCTGTAAGGCCCAATTTCTACCTTCATGTTCAACCTCGGCAAGGTTAATGGCACGACCGTCGCCTAATTGGCCTGCCCAATTTCCAAACTGGTGCCCACCGTAGCACATGGCATAGGGTTTTGTCCCTTTCATAACTTTTGATCCAGAAAAAACCGCCAAGAATTCTTTTGAAACCGAAGATTCCTTTAAACCGATAGCATTTATCATTTCGGGCGATACATGGACCAAAGATGGATTCGATGGCTTTCTTGGGGTTACATATGAAAAACAGGCGTTCCTAACCTGGCGTCTGGTGTTCGACACCAAGGGGTCTGCAGGAAGTTCTTTATTGAATTTATCCCTTATGTTGAGTTTTAGCGTCAAAAGGTTATTATTAAGTTAGATGTCCAAAGATACAGTCTTGCAACTACAACAAAAGGTAGTCAAATATTCCTTTAAATTTTACCGTAGCTTTTATGTTGGCTAACATTCAAGCTACCCAATCACAATCAGCCCATCGTTGGTTATAAAAAGAAGCCACTACATTAAGTTAGCGACCATTTCTGAACTTTTGGTCGCAATAATCCAAAATACTTACTGGATATTAAGGATACTCAATTAGTATCTGAAAAACAAGAAATCAAAAATTAACCTTGGAATAATCTGTAAATGGCTCTATAACAATTTTGTAACATAGGTTACAGAAGGGTATATATATGATATATGTCATGAAATTTAGGAATTTATGTCTCTATTTTTGGTGGATTACTAATTGAAAAAACATTATGGAGACCTTGACAGAAACAAAAAAAAGAGTGTATCTATTTGGCGATAAAAAAGCAGATGGAAACAGCACAATGAAAAATCTCTTAGGAGGAAAAGGAGCAAACTTGGCAGAAATGAGTGCCATAGGAATTCCAGTACCTCCTGGTTTTACAATAACTACTGAAGTTTGTACGGAATATAATGCGTTAGGGAAAGATAGTGTCATCAACGCATTGAAAGAAGACGTACAAGCGGCTATAGAGTCCCTTGAGCAGACCATGGGTACAAAATTCGGGGATGCTGAAAATCCACTTTTGATTTCTGTGCGATCAGGTGCGAGGGTTTCCATGCCAGGAATGATGGATACGGTCCTTAATTTGGGATTGAACGACAAGGCCGTTCTTGGATTGGTCAAAAGAACAAAAAATGAACGATTTGCATGGGATTCCTATCGTCGTTTCATTCAAATGTACGGCGGTGTTGTTTTGGGAATGAAACCAAAGACCAAGCAAGATATAGATCCTTTCGAGGAAATCATGGAACATCTAAAGGACAAAAGAAATATTGAATTGGATACCGAATTCACCGTTCAGGATCTACGGGATTTGGTCTATGACTTTAAGGATGCCGTTAAAAAACAAACGGGACATGATTTCCCGACCGATCCTTGGGATCAATTATGGGGCGCTGTAATGGCCGTTTTTAATAGTTGGAATGGCGATAGGGCCGTATATTACAGAAATATGCATGGTTATCCTGCAGATTGGGGTACTGCTGTGAACGTTCAAGCGATGGTCTTCGGTAATATGGGCACTAATTCAGGAACCGGGGTTTGCTTTACACGGGATGCAGGTACGGGAGAAAATGTCTTTAATGGCGAATACCTTATCGATGCCCAAGGTGAGGATGTTGTTGCTGGTGTTAGAACGCCACAACAAATTACAAAACTAGGTTCTAAACGTTGGGCGGAATTGGCCAAGGTAGAAGAGGCGGACAGGGCCGAGAACTATCCTTCCTTGGAAGAATTGATGCCTAAAATCTATAAAGAACTAAATGGATATCAAGAAAAGCTGGAAAAGCACTATCGTGATATGCAGGATATGGAGTTCACCATACAAGATGGTAAGTTGTGGATATTACAGACACGTAATGGGAAACGTACCGGTGCGGCAATGGTAAAAATAGCTGTGGACCTCCTAAAAGAAGGGTTGATCAATGAAAAAGAAGCCATACTTCGTATTGAACCTAATAAGTTGGATGAATTATTGCATCCGGTTTTTGACCCAAAAGCATTGAAATCGGCCCATGTAATCGCGCAGGGCTTACCTGCTTCCCCAGGTGCAGCTACCGGTAAGATTGTTTTCTTTGCCGATGAAGCCTCTAAATTCATGCATAGTATATTAGTCCGAATTGAAACATCACCTGAAGATTTAGAGGGAATGAACATTGCCAAGGGTATTCTAACGGCCCGTGGTGGTATGACATCGCATGCTGCGGTTGTAGCCCGGGGTATGGGCAAATGTTGTGTTTCCGGTGCAGGGGCCTTAAAAATAGATTATAAATCGCGTACGTTAAAGGTTGATGGACAAGTTTACCATGAAGGGGATTGGATTTCTTTAAACGGCTCAACAGGTAATATTATCGAAGGTAAAGTAGCTACAATTGAGCCTGAATTGAGTGGTGAATTTGCTGAAATCATGAAACTATCTGATAAATTCAGAACCATGGAAGTCCGCACAAACGCCGATAGCCCCAAAGATGCAAAAGTAGCTCGAAGTTTTGGTGCACAAGGTATTGGTTTAACACGTACCGAACATATGTTCTTTGAAGTGGATCGGATCAAGGCCATGCGCGAAATGATTTTGGCAGACACGGTTAATGGCCGTAAACGGGCGTTAAAACACCTATTACCAATGCAACGTGAAGATTTTGAGGGTATTTTTGAAGCCATGCAAGGGTTACCGGTAACTGTTCGTTTATTGGATCCACCGCTACACGAATTTGTTCCCCACCAATTAAGTTTACAAAAAGAATTGGCCGAAGAAATGCATATCTCCGTGGATGCTGTTAAAAGCAAAGTGGCAGAATTAGCTGAATTTAACCCTATGTTAGGGCATCGGGGATGCCGCTTAGGCAATACCTATCCGGAAATTACCGAGATGCAAGCCAGGGCGATTATTGAAGCCGCCTTGAACCTAAAAGCAAAAGGTATAGAAGCAAAGCCTGAAATTATGGTTCCTTTGATTGGTACGATGGATGAATTTATTATGCAGGAAAACATCATCAGGGAGACTGCCAATAAAGTATTTAAAGAAAAAAATGACACCATACATTATTTAGTGGGTACCATGATAGAGATTCCGCGAGCTGCACTTACCGCGGATAAAATTGCCCAACATGCCGAATTTTTCTCATTTGGAACAAATGATTTAACCCAGATGGCCTTCGGTTATTCACGTGATGATGCCGGTAAATTCTTACCGATTTACATTGAAAAAGGTATTCTAAAAGTAGATCCTTTTGAAGTGCTGGATCAAGAGGGCGTAGGACAATTGGTTGAAATGGCTACAGAAAGAGGCCGTAACGTGAAACCTGATTTAAAAGTGGGTATTTGTGGTGAACATGGCGGAGAACCAAGTTCTGTTGAGTTCTGTTACCGAACCGGAATGAACTATGTAAGCTGTTCTCCCTATAGGGTGCCGATCGCCCGTTTGGCAGCCGCCCAAGCCGCTATAAAAGCGAAGGCATAATATTGGTTATAAGTACGATAAAAGGCTTTGCAAAATTTTGCAAAGCCTTTTTGTTTTGAACCGACGGTAACTAAATGGTTTTGGTATCGGTGTCGTAGTCACATTAGAAGTTCTATCTTTGCAGATTATTGGCCATTTTGGTGGTTCAACGATAATTTGTTTAAATGAATTTGATCCATGTTTGACTTTTTTAGAAAGAAAAAATTTCTTGTAGATTATTTAGAAGGGTTATTGGACATACACAATCATATTTTACCGGGCCTAGATGATGGCGCCAAAAATGTAACGGAATCAATAGCCTTGATAAAAGGCTTTGCCGAAATGGGAATGACCGATTTTATTGCCACTCCCCATATCATGCATAACTATTACCCGAATAATCAAGACACCATCAAAGAGGCGCTATTACGACTAAAGAATGAATTGTTGGCACAAAAATTAAAAGATGTTTCCTTACGGGCGGCAGCCGAACATATGATCGATGATAATTTCGAAGCTATTTTAGAAAAAGGTGAGATCATGCCCATGGGCGGCAATTATGTCTTGGTCGAAATGTCATATTTGCAACCTTCCATAAATTTCAATGAGGCTATCATAAAGATATCCTCAATAAACCATTTTACCATCTTAGCGCACCCTGAAAGGTACATTTACCTTCATAATGCATATAGCAAGTATGAGGGTTATAAAAAACAAGGGATTCTTTTTCAATTGAATCTCCTTAGCTTAAGTGAGTATTATGGTAAGGAGGTTCAAAAAATGGCCTTCAAACTTTTGGAAGACGGTTTTATTGACTTTGTAGGTTCTGATGTACATAACATGAAACAATTAAACAGTTTAAAAGAAGTTCAGTTGGGCACGAAAATGTTGGAAATCCTAAAGCCGATATTCCTTAAAACGAACAATACATTTTAAAAAGATTAAAATTTCCACCATTTCTTGGTAGTTTTTCCATTGCGATACCCCTATTTATGGCCATATCCCAAATTGGAATCCTTTACCCCAATGACTACAATAGCCAATCATCAGCCTTTGCCTTTTTCGTGTGGTTCAAGACGAATAAGTAAAACGTTATATCTGACACTGCTCCTAAAATCGATCTGTTCAAATGCACTCGCGTGCATAGCCCTATTATTGTAGATTCTTTTTAAATGACCTAACTCATTTTCAATACTACCTATCCATGATACTTTAGCCTAACAAAAATCAGCAGTTATTCCTATTTTCGCCAATGTCAACGCTAACAGAATAATGTTGATATTTGATGTGGTAAAATATAAATCCAATTGAAATGTGTCAATAATATAGTTTTTTCGTATTTAATCGAAAATAAGGGTACTTTCCATAATATGTACAATACCTTCGATCAGTACTACCATTACCTCAAATGATGTTTAATTGTTGAAAAGCAAAAAAATAACGATAATTAAGTCCTCTAAGCCCGCTTTTTTGACCTTAAACCATAGTATCTGCTGAGCATTAACTGAGACGCACAATCCCAGAAGGGTTATAAAGAATGTTATCATAAAATAAAAAAGAAAATAAAGAGTTACATTTAAATCCAACGTATTTTAAAATGAAATTATAATTTCTCGAAACATGCTAGAAAAGGCTAAACCAAGTAAAAATATTTTAGTGACAGGAGGTGCAGGATTTATTGGCTCCCATGTCGTTCGAAGATTCGTTACTAATTATCCGGGGTATCACATCTATAATCTGGATGCACTGACCTATGCGGGGAATTTGGAGAATCTAATTGACATAGAAGGAAATGATAATTATACGTTTCTTCAAGGTGATATCACCGATGAAGCTTTTGTGAATGCGATTTTCAAGGAACATCGATTTGAAGGCGTTATCCACTTAGCGGCAGAGTCCCATGTGGACAGATCTATAACCGACCCCCTTGCTTTCGCAAAAACCAATATTCTAGGCACCATGATTCTTTTGAATGCATTTAAGGCCTTATGGAAAGACAACTGGGAAGGAAAACGTTTTTATCATATCAGCACCGATGAAGTTTATGGAACCTTAGGGGAAACCGGTTTATTCAAAGAAACAACCCCTTATGAGCCTAATTCCCCTTATTCTGCTTCAAAAGCCAGTTCGGATCATTTTGTACGGGCATATGGCGAAACATACGACTTGCCGTATGTGATTACCAATTGTTCCAATAATTATGGGGCGAACCAATTTCCCGAAAAGTTGATTCCCTTGTTTATCCATAATATTATTCATAACAAACCACTGCCAGTCTATGGAAACGGGAATTATACAAGAGACTGGCTGTATGTAATCGACCATGCCATTGCCATCGACCTTGTTTATCATGAGGGTCTCGATAAAGAAACGTATAATATCGGTGGTTTTAACGAGTGGAAGAATATTGATCTCGTAAAATTGCTATGCAAACATATGGATGAAAAATTGGGACGGGAAAAAGGCAGTAGTGAGCTTTTGATTACTTATGTAAAGGATAGACCGGGGCATGACCTTCGGTATGCCATTGACGCCTCCAAAATTAACAAGGAATTGGGTTGGAGTCCGACTGTAACCTTTGAAGAGGGACTTTCGAAGACAATTGATTGGTATTTGGCGAATGAAGGTTGGTTGAACAATGTTACAAGTGGGGCCTATCAACAATATTATGAAAAACAATACCAATAAATTATGAAAGGAATAATTTTAGCAGGGGGTTCAGGGACACGATTGCACCCATTGACACTAAGTGTGAGTAAGCAATTGTTGCCTATTTATGACAAACCGATGATCTATTATCCCTTATCGGTCTTGATGCTTGCAGGGATCAAAGAAATATTGATAATATCAACACCTGAAGATTTACCGAATTTTAAAAAATTATTGGGATCAGGTAAACACTTTGGTATAGAATTATCGTATGCCGAACAACCATCACCCGATGGTTTGGCACAGGCTTTCATCATTGGAGAGGATTTTATCGGTAATGATGATGTTTCTTTGGTTTTAGGGGATAATGTCTTCTATGGAGCCGGATTGCAAAAGTTATTGATGAATGCCATTAAAACGGTAGAGCAACAAAAAAAGGCGGTTATTTATGGGAATTATGTGACTGATCCTGAGCGCTATGGTGTGGTCGAGTTCAATCTGAATAATGATGTTTTAAGTATTGAGGAAAAGCCAAAAATTCCAAAATCAAAGTACGCCGTGGTTGGATTGTACTTTTATCCCAACAGTGTCGTCGGGATTGCAAAAAATGTTAAGCCTAGTGCTAGGGGTGAGTTGGAAATCACTTCCATTAATCAAGAATATTTAGATCGGCAACAATTAAAACTGGAAATTCTGAGTCGAGGTTTTGCCTGGCTGGATACTGGGACCCATGAGGCCCTAACGGAAGCCACTGAGTTCGTAAAAGCTGTAGAAAAAAGAACAGGGTTGAAAATTGCTTGTTTGGAAGAGATTGCCTTAAATTATAATTGGATCGATAAAAAACAACTAAAACAGAGAATATTTGAATTAAAAGGAGAATATTACACCTATCTTCAAAATTTGCTGGATTAATGTCCTTAAAACATAAAACAATATACGGTGCTGCATGGAGTTTTGCCGAGGCATTATTTTTAAAAGGACTTTCTTTTATAGCGATGCTCTTGTTGGCTCGCTGGTTAGGGCCAATTGATTTTGGCCTAATAGGAATGATCGCGGTATTTATAGGAATTGGCACATCTTTAGTAGACAGCGGCATGTCTTCTTCAATTATTAGGACCAAAGATGCGGATGATGATGATTATACGACCGTATTCTACATGAATATGACCATTAGTCTAATAGTGTATGCCCTTATGTTTTATTCCGCACCCTATATTGCCTTGTTTTATAAGCAAGAAGTGCTTATTAGTGTAATCCGGGTTTATTGTTTAATTTTTATTATTTCAGCTTTTTCAGCAGTACAATTGGCGATTTTAAATAAGGAAATGCGTTTTAAAAGGATGACACTATTAAATGCGCCTAGCATCATTATTGGGGTTGGTGTCGGTCTATACATGGGCTATAATAATTATGGTGTTTGGAGCATAATAACTATGTATATGACTTCACAAATAGTATTGTCGGTATTACTTTGGATAACGGGATCATGGAAGCCCAGTTTAAATTTTTCAAAAGAAAAGTTAAAATACCATTATAATTTTGGGTACAAAATCATGTTATCGGGATTACTGGATACGATTTTTAAAAACAGCTATCAAATTATTATTGGGAAATTTTTCCCGGTACAGACACTAGGACATTATGAACGGGCGAAAAGGTTTAACGAATATCCTTCAACACTTATTACCGGGATCTTAGGCAAGGTAACATATCCTATGTTGGCACAGTTACAGGATGACCCACCAAGATTGTCTATGATTTACAGGCGTTTACTGCGTATGGCTTTTTTTATTATTGCACCTTTAATGTTGGGATTGGCTGCCATGGCAGAACCATTATTTGAATTGATTCTAGGTCCTGAATGGGTACCTGCAGTTCCTTATTTCCAAATATTAAGTTTGGCAGCAATGTTACACCCAATCCATGCTTTTAATGTTAATGTGTTAAAAGTATACGGAAGAAGCGATTTATTTTTAAAATTGGAAATATTTAAAAAATCATTCCTTACACTCGCCCTAATTATAGGATTCCAATTTGGGGTTATTGGTCTGGTCTGGAGTGGCGTATTTACTTCTGTTATCAGCTTGGCTATCAATACGTATTACAGCAGTAAATTAATAGACTATAGTACAAAAATGCAATTTTTGGATATGCTGCCAATTTTACTATTAGCCGGTCTTACTTTTTTACTGATGTACTACTCAGTTTATTTATTTATGGACTTTAGTAATATCACACAATTAACTATTGCTACATTGCTAGGAATTACTTTTTATCTATTGATTCATTCCTTTTTTAAAGCTAGCCCCTTATATGATTTAGTAACAATTATAAAAAATCGAAAATTATGATACCTGTAACCTTACCATTTATACCACCGAAGGAGGATTATGATATTTTATTACATGGGATTTGGAAACGTCAATGGCTCACCAATATGGGGCCTTTGGCGAGCGATCTTGAGATGAAACTTAAAGAGCATTTGGGCGTAGAACATTTATTGTTCGTGACAAATGGAACCATCGCCCTCCAAATGGCAATTAAAGCATTGGATTTGAAAGGTGAAATTATTACAACTCCATTTACATATGTAGCTACTACCAGTAGTATTGTATGGGAAAATTGTAAACCTACTTTTGTGGATATCGATCAAAAGAGCCTAAACATTGATCCATCCAAAATTGAAGAGGCGATTACTGAGCATACATCCGCTATATTGACCACACATGTCTATGGAAACCCTTGTGATGTCGAAGCTATTGATAAAATAGCAAAGAAACATCAACTTAAGGTCATTTACGATGCTGCCCATGCCTTTGGAGTGAATGTAAACGGCAAATCGATTTTTGAATATGGTGATATTTCAACCTGCAGTTTGCATGCCACCAAGTTATTCCATTCCGGGGAAGGGGGATTGATTATCACAAAAGATCCCATGCTATTAAAGGAACTGTCTCATATTCGAAATTTTGGGCATGACGGCCCTGAGAAATTCTATAATTTGGGAATAAATGGTAAGAATTCCGAGTTTCATGCTGCCATGGGCTTGGCCAATTTAAATTATGTACAGGCTATACATGAGCAACGTAAATTATTAACAGAACGATATGATCAAAAACTAAGGAATTTTAAGGCTATTAAACCATTGTGGCATAAGCATTCCAAACCTAATTATGCCTACTATCCCATTGTTTTTGAAAGTGAAGATTTACTCTTAAAGTGCATTGATTTGCTCAAAATGAACGAGATATTCGGTAGGCGTTATTTTTATCCATCCTTATCGCGTTCCTTACCCTATTTAGAATCAAAACCGCTTAAATGGGCCGACAATATTTCCAAACGGGTCTTTTGTTTACCTTTGTATTTTAATCTTACCGTTGAAGAAGTGGATTTGATTTGCAGATTATTATTAAGAGCACAAAATAATTAAGATATGAAAGTCGCCGTGATGCAACCTTATCTGTTTCCTTATATCGGTTATTTCCAATTAGTAAATGCAGTCGATTATTTTGTGTTTGCTGATGATGTTAATTATATAAAGAGAGGTTTTATTAATAGAAACAAGATATTATTGAATAATCAGGAACAATATTTTACGGTTCCCTGTCATAAACCTAGTCAGAATAGATTGATCAATGAAATCAAAATCGCTGATGATATGAAGGGCTATCCTGAAAACATTTTACTTACGATAAGACAAGCCTATAAAAAGGCGCCTTTTTTTACCGAAGTTTTTCCGATAATCGAATCGCTATTCCATTCCGGAATCGATAGTATAGCTACATTAGCGGCCCGTTCAGTAGAATCGGTAGCAAAATATTTGGAAATAGAGGTAGATTTAAAATTTTCTTCTGTGTCTTTTAGTCACACAAAAGGACAGGAAAGATCCGCTAGATTAATAAACATCACAAAAGAATCAGGTAGTGATCATTACATTAATCCCATAGGCGGAAACATATTATATGATAAAGAACATTTTAAGAGCCATGGGATAACCTTAGAGTTCTTATCACCACAGATTAGACCCTACACTCAATTTACTGATGATTTTGTTCCTAATCTCTCGATAATCGATGTTTTAATGTTCAACTCCCCGGAACAAACTAAAATTCTTTTAGAACAATATAAATTGGTGTAGCGGCAAGCTTGATTGTTTTATCTTGTCAGACCATGAAAATTTTTAATCGTTCTAGAGCGACTATTATGATAACATTAGTAAACCCAGTGTTATACGTAGAATATTATTGGTTGTTAATCAATTAAATAGTTACAATATTTCTGAAAGATTATACTTTTACTTTCTTCAAGGGAAAATTTTCGATAAATTTTAATTTTGAATTATGAATGGATTCAATATTTCAATAGGTTCAATGGGTAAAATTGATAAGCCAAGTGAAACTACAGCTCATAAACAGGACTATATAGCTTACAAAGATTTCAAGGTTAAAAATTTTTCTAATCATAAATTTGAAAATGATAATTTATTTTTAGAAACGAATGATTATATAATTGTTTTAAAAGGTGTTATTTTAAATAAAAAAGCCCTACTAGAGCCATCCTTAAATTGGGAGGAGACCATTACTGCATTATATTTGAAAGAAGGGAATGGATTTTTCAAAAAGTTTAGGGGTAGTTTTTGTGGTGCTTTGTATGACAAAAAGAAGGATAAATGGCTAGTTTTTACGGATCACATTGGTTCAAAATCACTTTTTTATTATAAAAAGGGGGAAGTCTATTTTATTTCAAGTAAAATAAGCGAAATATATGCTTTCTTAAATAATAATAATCTTTCCTATAGTCTCAATATTGAATCTGCTTATAATTTGTTGAGCTATGGTTATATGTTAGGGGATGACACCTTGTGTGATGATATTCATAAAATATTGCCCGGAAATTATCTCTGTATTCAAGATGGCAACTTTGAAATGATAAATTATTACAAACTACCTCCGTCGAAACTTGAAGGGAATGTAGATGAAGATGAAATCATCGAAAAGTTGGATATTAAATTTAGGGAAGCTATTCAACTTCAATTTGAAAAGGATAGGGAATATTCATACAAGCATTTAGTTACATTAAGTGGAGGTTTGGATTCTAGAATGACCTCTTGGGTCGCACATCAAATGGGCTATGTGGATCAGATTAATCTAACATACTCACAAAGTGATTATTTGGATGAGACCATTCCAAAAAAAATCGCTGCCGATTTAAAACATGAATGGATTTTTAAGGCGTTAGATAATGGTATGTTTTTAAAGGACATTGATGAAATCAGCACTATCTCGGGAGGTAATGCCTTGTATTATGGACTTGCCCATAGCAATAGTATTTGTAAATATTTGAATTATGATACGTTAGGAATGTCACATACTGGGCAATTAGGAGAAGTTGTAATAGGAAGTAATATTAGCCGTTTAAACAAAGTTGATTTGAAAACATTGGGAGGAAAATATTCCACGACAATGAAGAATAGAAACTCCTTAAGCACATCTTTCGAATCTTTTGAGGATCTTGAGTTGGCCATGATCTATCAAAGAGGATTTAATGGTGCTAATGAAGGGTTAAAAATTGTACAAATTAAAAGCGAAACCATGTCACCTTTTTATAATGTGGATTTTTGGGAATATTGTAGGTCGATACCGTTAAAAAATAGGATGAATCATCGTATTTATCTAAAATGGATTTCATCAAAATACCCAGAAGCTGCTAACTATAAATGGACAAAAATTAATGCTAAACCAACTGCTAAGCAATTTATAGTGAACTATAAAGGTAGACAAATCCCATTAAAAAAACTTCCTGTTACTATACTGCAAAAATTAGGTATGAAATCATCTCCTAGGTTAACTAAAAATCATATGAATCCCTTGGAATATTGGTACAACACAAATAATGACCTTAAGACTTTTCAGGATAATTACTTTAAGGATAATATTGAAAGGATAACTAACCAAGGTTTGAAATCCGATTGTCAAAATCTTTACACCACAGGTAATGCTATTGAAAAGATTCAAGTATTAACCCTTCTTTCTGCATTGAAACTTAATTTTTAATCGCATAATTTTATGTTTCTATAAATATATTGCTAGATGCAGAATACTATATTCTATGAAAAAAATTATCCATATACATACAGATTATAAATTTATAGTAGATTCCGAAAGGTATATGGGTGAAATTTTTGTGAACGAAATACTGATTTTAGGTACCAAAAATTCATCCAATTCCGAATATCATGACAAAGCCCAATTTTTTGATCCGCATTTAGAATACTTAAACGAAATTTTAACTATAGTCAACTCCGCGGATGCTCTTGTGATTTATAGTTTGGACTTCTATAAAAGCAAAATTATAAATCGTGTGGATAAAAGAGTTAAGATTATCTGGCGGTTTTTTGGAACCGAGCTATATTCACGGAAATTGCATTTGTATCTCAGTACAAAATCCAAGTCCTTTGTTATACCCAGATTATTTAAAGGTCAGATAAAATCGATTTTTCGATTCATTATTCAGGAAGAAAAATGGTTTTATAGGGCCATCAGGCGTACGGACGCCATTACCTGTGTTTTTAAAGAGGAATACGATTATTTGATACGGCATTGGGATCATCTGCCAAAGTTCATCCCTCTTTCCTTGGAAAATCGGAATTATTCCAAAGCAATTGATTTTGAATTGGACTATCCCAAAAAAAATACTATCGTTATTGGTAATAGCAGGGCATATTATAACAATCATTTGGATATTTTGGAAATTGTGGAAAGATGTAAGCTAGATAAGAAAATCAACATAAGACTTTTGTTCAATTATGGCGCAGAAGATGCCTATACCCATAGAGTAAGGCAAAAGGTAGATGATTTGGAAAGGGTTACCCTGTTGGATTCCTTTATTCCACCCCATGAATTTATTGATTTTTACGGGCCGGTCGCTGCCTTCGTTACTAATAGTTACCGGCAGTTGGCACTTGGAAATATATTTTTAGCCTTGCACAAAGGGGTTAAGGTGTATCTGAACAAAAAAAACCCTACCTATACGTGGTTTAAGGAAGAAGGGCTTTATATTTATGAGATAGAGCATTTAAAAAATGATTTGGAAACCGGGCGGATTCATTTGACGAAAAATGAAATTGAACATAATTTAAAGTGCTTGAATCAACTTAAAGAAGACCATTCCAAAGCCGATTTCCAATTAGAAGTATTGCAATTACTCAACAATTAATATCCTAATCATAACATATTTGATAAAAAGAATTTTCGTGATTAGTAGTATAATAGTAGGATATACTCAAGGATGGCGAATTTTAAGTTTTCTTTTAGAAATCTCCGCTATATTTATGAAAAATATTGATCTTTCAAATGATTCGAGTTCGAAATCTGATAGGCATTAACTTAGCAGGTTCGGCAAACCCAAACAAAAATGCAAAAACCAGCTTTAATTTCTGAAACAAAACTTAATTTTTAGATGCACTTACTCTTCAATCGTATATTTTATCTTATCTTATTTATTGGCTTTTTTTTACCTACGAATAGCACATTCTTTTTGCCATTGCCTGGGGTACAATTAAGTTTAAATGAGTTCGCCTTTGTTTTTTTACCCATTATCAATCTATTCTGTTATTCCCCAAATAATGTAAAAATCAATAACACTCCATTAAAAAGAAACATTGTTTTATTGATTTTAGTCGTTGTTTTTACCGAAGTTGTGGTTAAAAATCTTGTTTACGGCCAATCGTTTGGAGACGCCTTTAAAACCATACGGATTGGATTGCCCATGTTTTCCTCCTTAATCCTCATTGCTCAAGGGATACGGGCCGATATAACTACTGTTTGGAAAGCCATATTGCTTGCCGTAAGTGCTTCCACAATAATATCCATCCTATCTTTGGTTATTGATCTACCCATCTACCATGATGTGGAAAGTGGTACGGATATATTGAGTGCAACAAGAGGTAGGGTTAAGAATGCGAACTTTACATTCGGTTTGATAGGTATGTATCTCTTGATCCAAGATAATGACCATTGGTATAGTCGGGGCAAGTTGGTTAAAATCACTGCCATACTCAGTATATTTGCGATTATTCTCAGTTTTAACAGAACCTTATTGGCCTTATTGTTTCTGGAGGCCATTTTTTTACTGCGGGTCAGGTTTAACTTAAAAAAGTTTCTAAAAATCATATCCTATGGCATTTTGGTTTTGCTGATTTTTTTTGGGGCCTATTTTTATAATGATACCATGAGACGTCAAATGGATAAAAGAATCTTTTCAATTCTAGAAGGAAAACAATCCATTGCAGAGAATGCCATAGAAGATAACAGAGAGGTAATCTACAAGGCTGTACAAGAAAAATTGGAATCGGGATATCATGTGATTGGATTACCCTACAAAACACCCATATTTACATGGGTCCCACGCTGGTCTTTTGAAGACGAACGGAATATGTCAGTCACCGATACATCTGCCCTAACAATCCTACTGCGATATGGCATTATACCTTTACTGTTGACTTTATTGATTTTAAAGCAACTATATTCGTTTTCCAATAATCCGTTCTTTAAAACGATACTGATTTTATACCTAATAGCATCCTTAAACATTGATGTGATTTTGCGGCAGAACTCAATTTTATTTATCGCATTTATTTTTTTAATCACCAAAGCTGAAATTCATGAACAACGCAGCATTCATAGCAAAGACTAATATTAATACGGATGGAAGGATTTTAAACCAATTAAGGATTTTGAAAGAATGGAACACAGAGTTGGAAGTTGATCTTATTGTTTTTCCTGATAAAAAGGTGACCATTTCTTTTGATGATACGGTTAAATTACACCAAATTAATACAAGGTTAAGACATAATACCTTTTTGAGGATATTTACGGTTCTTGAATTTACTTTTAAAGCGTTTAAATTATTGAATAAATTAAAACCAAGGATTGTCCATGCACAAGATTCTGCCGTACTACTCCCTGTACTATTATACAGAGTACTAAATCCCAAGAAATTTTATTTGATATATGACGATCACGAGGTACCCAATGAAAACGAATCTTACTTAAAACAAATCATGAATGCATTAGAAAATATTCTAATCAAAAAATCCGATGCCGTAATAATGGCAAATAAGGAGCGCATGCTATATTTAGGAGAAAAACTACAACTGACTAATAATCAATATTACTTTTTAAACTTGCCATACTATGATGTTAATCCAAATACAGTCACCTCAGCGTTGATGGAATCAAAATTGGATGAATTGGAATTACGGAAAAAACAGGGGACTAAATTTATTATACATCAGGGGCCTTTACATATTGAAAGAGGAAGGCAGAAACTCGCTGACCTTTGCAAAAACCTACCCAAGCCTTATGTCATCCTTTTATTGGGGGGTACGGAAGCGGACTTTATCAAATTTAAGGAGGAGAACGAGTTACCAGATAATAAATTCTTTTTTGTAGGTAGAGTGAATTATGAAGTGTTGCCCTTATATTGGAAAAAAGGATCTGCTAGTATCGTGATGTACCTGCCTACCTATACCAATAATAGGCTATGCGCACCCAATAGGTTGTATTTATCCTATTTTTTGGGTCTGCCGATTATTGTAAATAAAAACAACCCGGTATTATATGATTTTATCAATGTTAATAAGGCAGGAGGATTTGTAGAAGACTATTTGGAGCATCCTAATATTGAATTTTTCGACCAATTGAATAATTTAATTATCGGCGATTCCGCAAAAGAAAGGCTTCTGGATACTGAAAAAAGCAAACTAATAGATTTGTATTCTAGCTTAATTGACAATGTTCCAATAACTGGTTAATTAAACTCAACTAATTATGGAAAACAAATAGATTTGGACAATGTGGAAATAGTAGCGAAATCTATTGAAGATTTCAATGATATAGAAAAAATGGGAATAAAAAAATTTTTGTAATCGACTATCCTGGATTGCCATAGGCACTTCCGACCATCTCAAAGGGAGGTGAATTCGGTAACCCTGTCTGCGGCAGGCAGGCCCAAGGCGAAGCCTCTAGGAATTCCTTTCGATTAATAGTTTAAATTACGAAACGCTTGCAAATTAATATCTTAAAAGTATTGACAGCTTATGATTTCTTATAGAAACCACATAAAAGTAGTATTAGACTTTGTTGTAGCATTTTTGCTCATGACTTTATTAAGTCCTATCTTGATTATTGTAACTATCGGGTTGTATTTTGTCAACGATGGATCTCCATTTTTTTTCCAATTACGTCCAGGACAAAACGAAAAGATTTTCAGCATTATTAAGTTTAAAACGATGACAGACAAGCGGGATGCCCAAGGAAAGCTCTTGCCCGATTCAGAGCGGTTAACACGATTAGGAAAATTGGTGCGCAAATCTTCAGTAGACGAACTACCGCAATTACTCAATGTACTTAAAGGCGATATGAGTATCGTAGGTCCTAGACCCTTGCTACCGGAGTATTTACCCCTTTATACTAAACATCAGGCGAGACGTCATGAGGTACGGCCCGGGATTACCGGTTGGGCACAGGTAAATGGCAGGAATGCCATAAGCTGGGAAGAAAAGTTTAATTTTGATGTTTGGTATGTAGAAAACCAATCGTTAACTTTAGATTTGAAGATACTTTTGTTAACCATTAAGAAGGTGTTTGCCCGGGAAGGGGTAAACCAAACCGGGGAAGCAACGACCACCCCATTTAAAGGAAGCTTATGATCAATATTTATGGGGCAAGTGGGCATGCCAAAGTGGTACTCGATATTGCAAAATCCATAAATTTGGAAATAGCGGAGGTTTATGATGATAATGCCGCACTCAAGGAGGTTGCTGGGTTTCGCATTCAACAACCCCAAAAAGGGGTAAAGATTTCCAACGTTGTCATTACCATTGGTAACAATGCTATTAGGAAAAGGATCGCACAGGAAAAAGTACTCACTTTAGCAGCCTGTTTGGTGCATCCTTCCGTACAAGTGGGGGGCGCGGTCTCCATAGGCGAAGGCACCGTGTTGATGCCCAATGTGGTCGTCAACAATTCGGCAAAAATAGGTAAAAACTGTATCCTTAATACGGCATCTGTTATTGAGCATGATTGTGAATTGGGAGACTTTGTGCACCTCTCCCCAAACGCTGCCTTGGCAGGTGGGGTGAGCGTGGGGGAAGGCACCCATATAGGGGCCAATGCAGTTGTAATTCCCTGTGTAAAAATCGGGAAGTGGGCGGTTGTAGGAGCAGGGGCGGTTATCCTAAGGGATATTCCCGATTATGCCGTGGTCGTTGGCAATCCAGGAAAAATAATAAAATACGGTAAAAGAATTCACGGATAACATTAAAGTATGGCTTTCTTCCCTATATGGGATAAGAAGGCAAGGGTATGTTCAAAAAGTCTTGATACCATTGTGCAGCCCATTGGGCCTCACTTCAATGGGTTTGAAGGGGATTTAAAAACATTTTTAGAAGATGGTCTTAAAGAAGAGGCCGGGAGAAAATATATTATACTTTATATTTAAATAGCTTTCGATAGAACAGCCTTACGCCCTATTCTTCCACAAGAAATCTAAACAAATAGTGTAAGTTTCTCCCGTTTCGTTTGTTATGGGTTCAAATATTGCGTATTAGTTTACCGTACCGGCATCAAAATGTATTCTTCGCTCACCACTTCCTTCCCATAGAAGACCCGTAGTGTCAATTTAATCATCAATGCTTGGACAAGCTTCAAAAGGTATAGTTGGTTCTATATATGAATATGTTGTTGGAGCCATTACAGAAGTTTTTCCACCGACATAAGTATTATCTGTGGACATTTGAAAATAATCTGTTGGCTCACGAACTACCTTTACTTTATTAGTTGCACCGAAAGTACAATTAGCAAAACTTATATTTTGTATAGTACCAATACCAGCGGTATATGCAGTAAATCCATTCTGTGAAAAACCAACGTGTCCTCCTGTAAAAGAACAATTCCTAAAGTCTGCTCCTGCCGGGCCAAATTGCCCCACAACAAGAACTTCAGTGTACCAAGAAGCAAAAGGAGCGTCAGGATGACCTTGGAATGTACAACCGCAAACCACATTATTGGTGGCCCCTGTTGCAGAACTACCAGATGAAATAACAAACAGTCCAGCAGGACCAAGTCCACCTTCAGATTCGGATACTAAATTAGGATTGTCATTGGCAGCGGCAGTAAAAACACAATTAACCCAAGTGGTATTGCCGATAAAACATTTAACTGTTCTCCTTTGAGCATCACTTATATTCACATTCTCAAACCAAAAGGAGAGAGGGCTATTGCTTGTGTCCCTTCCCGGGGAGTTAAGTGTTATCCCGCCTGCATCTTCTCCCCATAATTCATATAAACTAGAATTTTTATACACTATTTGGGTATCTTGAGTTGGTGTGTCTTGGGCACTTACTAAAAAACCATGTACCATTCCGGGATTATTGCCTGATGAACCATCGCTATTATAACTCCTTAGCTTAAATATATTAACATTATCAAAAATTGATTGTCCATATACACCGGGAACATCATATACCATAAGACGGATACCATTAGCATTGTCGTATATAACATCGTAAATATCTATATTCTTAAAATTCACCCTTGATTTAATATCCACTACGCTACCTCCTTTATCATTCCCATCTAAATTTAGATTTGTTATTGTAGTCAGCGTATTGCTGTAATTCCTTTTATCTATATTAAGCATCCAATGTACATGCGCTTTCCTAGTGATGGTAGAACCATTGAAATCGATGGTTTGCGCCATGTTTCTGTCAATATCAAGTGTTCCACTTATTAAATATGTTTTATTTGGTTCTGAAGTTATATTAGTCTCATTGTCTAAAGCGTTCTGTATAGAAGCGGTATCGTCCGTTACTCCATCCCCTACAGCCCCGTAAGTGCTTAGATATACCCCTTCCTGTCTGGCGGCATTGTCCCCTGCTGTAATCACAACACTAGCTTCTTCCGAAGAAGCTGCACCATCCCCATTTACCACCTCGGCGGTATAGGTAAATGTATCTACAACTTCACCTGCTGCAGTATTTGCAGCATCCGAAACCTGTTCGATTATTTCGGCATTGGGCGTATAGGTTAACGTTTCATCACTATTAATAGCCACGGTACCATTAGCTGGTGTAGAAGTTTCCGAAATTACAACCTCTGCTCCATTTTCAAAGGTATCATTAGCCAAAACATCGAGGATTATACTGCCACTTAATGATACTTGGTAGGTATCATCTACAACAAGATTCGCAATACCCTTTGATACTGAAGTATCTGAAATCACATAATCCGTTAACAAATCGGAATCCTTGGAACAAGAAAATTGAAAAATAACTACAAAACAAAGCAATAGCAATTTTAGTGGGGGTAGGGAGTTTAAATTCATGGGGAAAAATTAAGTCAAGAATAAGATGATAATTTATATTTGGGTTCAACAAAATTATTTAAAAATTAATTGATAACGATGAAATACATCATATTTTCGATGAACTGCATTTTTTTAATATTAGTACTTATACGCGTGAATTCATTCCCTTGGATGTTCAAAACTACTATTCTCGATGAACGGCTTGTTTTTTTAACATTATCTTCGTAAATCATGCATTAAATACAAACTTACCTTTATGGATATATTTACTTGCTTTATTCATCGGATACCATTTTTGATTTGAAGTAACCGAATTATCGACTCCTATATTTTTCTCCTTTTATGTTTAATCCGTTTGAAGGTCATAAAGAAGAAATAGACCAATTTGACAAAACCTACTAATTGTTAACTACACTACTCTAAACTACCTACTAAAAAATGTATGGACAATAAATTGGTTGGGAAAGCCTCTAATACCCAATTGGATTTTTAAAGGTATTTACAGAGTTGAAGAAGTGGAAAGAAGATAAATGCTAAAAAAATCGCATGGAAGCTCTGTCTTCTTTATTGTCAAATGTTGTCCTCCCTTTAATGTCATGAACAAATTCTGAAAATAAAAATATAGTATTTTGGAATGGTGTCCGTTGTTCCTAATAACTTGATCTCAGATGACCAACCAGATGTTATAGGTTTTATTGACTGCCAGAAAAACCGCTCTGGAAGAACCAAACTTCCAAAGGAGCGCGATATGGAATTTCGTATGACAAACTATAACCAAAATATGGTTTAGGAAATGAATTTAGAAAATATTGAGAAATAAAACTACAATACTAAATACTATGTTTAGGCATTCGAAAGGTTTGTCAATAAACCGATGAACCCGGTTACAAATTTTTGCAAATGGAATTCGTTTAAAATTTCCACCACTTTTTCACGGTTTTTCCATAACCGTACCCATATTTCCCCCCATATCCCAATTTGGAATCTTCTACTCCATTGACAACAAAAGACAATCCATTGAGTTTACCTTCTTTATGTAGCTTAAGCGGATATTCCAATACTTTTAACTCGGTCACTTCTGCCCGGGTCACATATAAGATCTGATGGGCAAATTCACTTATTAAAAGGGTGTCGGTAACTACCATCAATGGAGCTGTATCCACTATGATATAATCATACTGATCGACCACATCGTCCAACAATTCTTTCATTCGCCCGTTCATCAATAATTCTGCAGGGTTTGGGGGTATTTTTCCAGAATAGATAACGTCAACGGTTTGTTCATGGGCCAGTAGGGTCGCGATGATATCCTTACTCTCCAAAGTTTGATCCACTAAATATTCGGTAAGCCCATTATCCCCTTTATTCCTAGTAGCCTTGCCTAGTTTGTCCACATTTTTTCCGGAATAAAACTGGTATATTTTAGGGTTTCTAATATCAGCTCCGATTAACAATACTTTTTTATCGGTATTGGCAAAAATCATAGCTAAGTTTGAGGCTACCAAAGTTTTACCTTCGCCCGAAACACTTGAAGTTACATAGATGATATTCCCTCTATGCGCTTTCTTCTTTTTGGATTTGATCACGTAGTCCAAATTGGTCCGAAGAATACGCAGGGATTCTGCCAATACAGTTCGCTCACCTAGTTTAACGAGCTTATTTTCCTTTTTGGAAATTTTTGGAAGCTCGGCCAATACTGGAATATCCCCGGTCAATTTTTCCAGACCAACCTTATTATGCACTTTATTATCCATTAAAGAATTGACATATATAATAGAAAATGGCACTAATAACCCGAGAAGTAAAGAAACCAATAACACAACTTTCTTTTTTGGGGAAATCGGAAAGTCACTGACTGCATAGGCACCATCCACAACGTTGGACTTTGCCGCCGAAGAGGCAAAGGCTATTTGTGCTTCTTCCCGTTTTTGCAACAAATACAAATACAAAGACTCTGTGGTTTCTTGCTGTCTCGATATATCCCTTAAGGCTTGTTCATTTTTTGGAGCCGAGTATATTCTAGAGTTAATTTTTGATAGACGACTACTCAAATCATTGACTTGAAGCCCCAAATTATTGGTCATCCCATTTAAACTTGTACGCATACTGCGTTTAAGTCCGGCGAGTTGCTGGTCTAAGTTTACGATAATCGGATTTTTGTCATTGGAACTCTCCAACAATCGCTTACGTTCCAAAGCCAGTTCATTGTATCTTTGGGTTGTAGTGGCTATTGACTGGTCTGCTAATCCAATATTCGAAGGAAGCAACTCGAATCCATCATCATTATCAATGATATCCTTCATCGAAGAGGCAATATCCAATTGTATGGCTGCATCCTGTAATTGTTGTTGATTTTGAGCCCCAAGATTAAGATTCAGATTGGTTTGGGTTGCAATGTCCGTCAAACCCCGGTTCGATTTAAATTCTACAGCGGACTCATCCGCACTCGTTAAGTTGGATGAAATTTTTGTTATTCTATCATTAATAAACTCCGATGTTCTATCGGCCAGCGCCTTTTTATCATCAATGTCATTTTGATTATAGATTGCTATCAATGTATTTATAACGTCTTGTGCCCTTGGAACAATAGCATCATTTAAAGTAATTGTTAGAATCTTAGATCTAAAATTGTCGACCGTGATATCCAAGGCATTCTGATAGTATGCTGCCACTGAAGACAATGGGTTAACGGACACAGAATATTTATTTGTTCCTGATTTAGGTGGGTTCAAATTATTGGGAGTTACAATTATATCCCCAACAGGTGAAGCAATTGTTTTTCCATAGGCGTACATGGTTGTAGGCCCATTATCGTTCTCAGAATACTCAAAAGATGTATCCGATGACAAGGTAATAAAGAAACTTGCTCTCGAATTATGGACAAGGGAATCCGGGGCAAGAAAATTGATATTAAATGGAGGGCCTGGGTCCCGATAAATAGCCGAACTTTTAATATTACCTAAGGCATTTATATTTATATTAAGTCCTAATTTCTTAACCAAGGCAATTAGGTTGGATCTAGATTTCAATATCTCAATTTCGTCCTCAATTTGTATACCGCCTGCCCCTAAAATACCCAAGTCTTCAAAAACACTGATTTGGGAGGATCCCTCTGTATTCTCCAATATTTGGATTTGTGCTTCTACAGCATATTGAGGGATAGCATAACGGATATACATATACCCAAAAAGCAAAGCAATTAGTCCCGATACAACAAACCATTTCCAACTTCTCAGATAAGGTTTCAGAAGTTCTCTATAATCAGGGTTTTCCTGCGGAAGATTTGTAGGTTCCTTATTCATTTTAAAGTAAAGTAAACATCAGATTTTATAATCTAGTAATTAGAAGTATGGATGATGTAATTAATAAGGAGGCAATCGATATTGCAACACTAGTGTTTTGGTTGATAGTTGATGACCTTATAGCTGAATTATTGGGTTCTACATACACCACATCGTTCTGGGTAAGATAATATACGGGGGACATGGCCATATTCTTCGAAGTTAAATCGATACGATTATATACTTTGGTACCATTAAAATCCCTTATAACCAAAACATTATTCCGAACACTCCTAATTGTCAAATCCCCGGCAAATCCCAAAGCCTCCAAAATCGTGATTTGCTCCCCATTAACGGGGTAAGTACCTGGCCTTCCGACCTCTCCCAACACAGTAACCGTAAAGTTCCTGAGTCTTATATTTATTATGGGGTCTTTTAAATATTCAGATAATCGATCTCTTAGAAGTATTCGCAGTTCCTCTGGAGATAGCCCCTCAACCTTTATTTTACCGATAACTGGAAAATCAATTTCGCCCGCCTGATCTACTAAGTAATCCAATTGTTCTGGTTGCCCACGCATTTCCGCACCTCCTACAAATAAGTTGAAGGGCATACTTGCCTCAGGATTTAAGGAAGAGACATGAATTCCTATTAGATCATCAACCTTGAATTTTGAAATAAAGGTATTCGTGTTGACTTGGGTTTCAAAATTCCCGGTATCCTGGAAATAGACCACCTCTTTACGCGAAGCGCAGGAGGTAATGAATATAACGCCCATCAAGAAAACTATAGGACGCATGTAAATCGCAATTTTTTCAAACATAATGATCGTTTTATAGTGCAAGTATACTAAAAAATTAGGAGTGTAAAACTTTGAGTGTGCTTTTACTTGGTTCCTTTGGAGGTGCCGATGTATCATGCTTGCACAAATCCGAATTATTCGATATGTATTCAGGTACGATTTCTTTCATCAACTTCACAGTATCCCCATTGAAGAACATATTGTTGACACATAGTTCGTCGATTTTGGTACGCACAAAGTTATAGTCCAATTCCCGTACCTTTCCTATCATGATTTTCTTATGGTAGGTGGGCAGTGTATTTTCGCCATTGGCCAATAGTTCCTCATACAATTTTTCGCCGGGTCTAAGACCTGTAACCTTGATGTCAATATCCTCAGGGTAACGTAAACCTGATAATTTGATCATATTTTTGGCCAAATCGAAAATCTTCACGGATTCACCCATATCGAAGATGAAAATCTCACCTCCCTCACCCATGGCGCCTGCTTCCAAAACCAACTGGGAAGCTTCCGGAATGGTCATAAAATATCGGGTAACATCCTTATGGGTCACTGTCAATGGGCCACCTTTTTCAATTTGCTTTTTAAACAAGGGTATTACCGAGCCATTGGAACCAAGCACGTTTCCGAAACGGGTCGTGATGAATTTGGTTTTACGCTCTTGTTGCATACAACTGATATACATCTCGGCAATGCGCTTGGTTGCCCCCATGACATTGGTCGGGTTTACGGCTTTATCCGTAGATATAAATACGAATTTATCTACCTTATGCGCTAAAGATAGGTCCACAATGGCCTTGGTGCCGGCAATGTTAATTTTAATGGCCTCGTAGGAGTTGTATTCCATCAAGGGCACATGTTTATATGCCGCCGCATGGAAAACCAAGTTCGGTTTATATTCCTGGAATAAATTGTTCATCCTGTTTTTGTCACGAATGTCGGCAACAATTGGCATGAAATTGGAATGATTATTCTGCTTTAATTCTTGTTGAAGATCATATAGGGCCGATTCTGCTTGATCTACTATAATCAGAGACCTATAATTATATTTACATAGCTGACGCACAATTTCACTTCCAATAGAACCGGCACCTCCGGTAACCAAGATGACCTTATCCTTAACTTCATCCAGTATCTTCGAATTTAGGATGTCGATTGGTGGTCTATTCAATAAATCCTCAATTTGAACCTGTTTGATTTGTGACGCATTCAACTCCCCATTGATCCAATCTTCCACTGGAGGTACTATCTTGACCAACACTGGAAAATCAACCAATCCTTCGACCAATTCCTTTAATCTTCGGGAATCAATTTTTTGAATACAAAAAACAATCTCGGATATATTGTTTTTTAGAATAAAACTTTCTGTTAAAACCTCAGGTCCGTAAACAATGACCCCATTAATCTGTTTCCCTATTTTTTTAACGTCATTATCTATATAACCGATTACCTTGGTATTGCTTTTAGCATGATTGCTAATTGCATTATAAGTTAAAATTCCCGAATCCCCTGCCCCATAGATAAGTACTTTTTTACTTGCCTTGAATTCTTTGGATAAACTGGCATACATAGATTTGAATATATACCGGGATGCAGTAAGGGCAACAAAACTTATTAAACTATGGATAATGATAATTGATAGAGGTATTGTGAAATCATCTACTACCTCGAACTGCCTATTGGCTATAATCAAGAAAATAGCAATAATACTCGACAAACAAATTGCATTGAATAGGTTGTACACATCCCGAACCCCTGTATGGCGAACGCCCCCCTTATAAGAACCTATAATTAAAAAAGAGATTAATGCAATCACCACTACAACGGGTAATTGCACCAATAATTTATCCACCTCAAAATTAAAGGTCAGGTTAAAACGAATGAAATAGGATAGCATAAAGGAAATAGCCACAACCACAAGGTCTATCGCCAAAACCAACCATTTTGAGGCATAACGTTGGGCATTATTGGTCAAGTAACTCTGT
Organism: Maribacter arenosus; assembly: GCF_014610845.1. Classification (GTDB taxonomy): domain Bacteria; phylum Bacteroidota; class Bacteroidia; order Flavobacteriales; family Flavobacteriaceae; genus Maribacter_A; species Maribacter_A arenosus. The sequence goes on from NZ_JABTCG010000001.1 coordinate 915,232, forward strand.
ATCATAATTGGGTATTTTTGATAATTTGGACTATACGTTCCAAGTCATTCGTACTTAGGTTGGAACCACTGGGTAAACAAAGTCCCTTGTTGAACAAATCTTCAGAAGTACCATCCGAATAATTGGGGCATGCTTTAAAGACCGGTTGTAAATGCATAGGTTTCCATAAAGGTCTCGATTCAATATCATCTTCCAATAGAGCCAACCGAATTTGTTCCCGAATTTCATACGATGGCGTCAAAATACAGGATAACCATCGATTGGAAAAAAAGCCATCAGGTTCCTTTAAAAACTCAATTTTAGGAATCGCATTCAAATGATCAAGATAAAATTGATGGTTCGACCTTCGTGCCCCCACTCTATCATCCAATACTTCCATCTGACCTCTTCCAATGCCTGCCAAGACATTGCTCATTCGATAATTATACCCGATATCCGAGTGTTGGTAATGTACGGCGCTATCCCGTGCTTGGGTGGCCAAATGAATGGCTTTTTCGATATATCCTTTATTTTTAGAGACCATGGCCCCTCCTCCCGAAGTTGTTATAATTTTGTTGCCGTTAAAGGATAAGACCGAAATATCCCCAAAAGTCCCACATTTAATTCCATGATAGGAACTACCCAAGGCTTCTGCACTATCTTCCAAGATCGGAATGTTGAATTTCGCTGCAATTTCATGAACCTCCTTTACCTTGTATGGCATACCGTACAAATGTACCGCTACTATGGCCTTTGGTTTTTTACCAAGTTGAATTCGATCCAGGATGGCAATTTCCAATAGTTCCGGTGACATATTCCATGTCTCCTTTTCGCTATCTATGAATATAGGGGTCGCACCCAAATATACAATGGGGTTGGCGGATGCGGAAAAAGTAAATGACTGACATAATACCTCGTCACCTCGACCCACACCCAACAATTGTAATCCCAAATGTAAGGACGCCGTACCTGAACTCAAGACGGCCACATGACTAGTTTGACCCAAATAACTTTGAATATCCCGTTCAAATCCGGTTACATTGGGACCCAAAGGTGCAATCCAATTGGTGTCAAAGGCTTCTTTGACGTATTTCTGTTCGGCACCCCCCATATGGGGAGATGAAAGCCAAATTTTATCTTGTAAGGTCGTTTTCAAATCTATCCCTGTATTATACCTGTATTATATTCGTCTTGTAATAATTAATTCAATACTACATATAAATTGCGCTTCGAGAAATGATGTACATCAATGCTGGTCGAATAGTTCTCTTTTTTTCGAAACAAATTTTCCGCGAATTTAAGTATAAAGTTACTTCATAAATCGAAGTACAATGAATTTTGTTACGATATTTCGGCAAAGGTGTTGATAAACTCGGTTTAATGCTGTTTTATGAATTAGAGTGCTGTTGATTTAAACCATTAGCACCTATTATAATCGCTTATACCCCTTTATACTTCCATAAGATAAGAATTTATTAAACACATACCGTACAAATTGGGCATTTTTGCGATGAGCTCGTTCAGGCTGGTTGGGTGGTATTGGAAACCTGAAGTTTTAGGCTCGCCTAAGGTCTCTTGTCTCTGACCTAGTCCCCAATCTTTTTTGGGAATGACAAGTTACGTGTCAAAGATTGGTACTATGGTTCAATTCTTCGGCCCATTGCGGTGGCTGATTGCGTTCAAACCCATTAGTAAATTCGGATAGGTAACTAACATTCGCTATATTATTCCTTACTTTGTATTGATTATTTAAATGCGCAGATGAAAATATTGGTCACAGGTGCAGCGGGTTTTATTGGTTTTCATACTACTTTGAAATTAATAGCCAACGGTCATGAGGTTGTCGGACTTGACAATATCAATGCCTATTATGATGTAGGTTTAAAATTTGGACGCCTCCAAGAATTAGGTGTCGGTAAAGAACAAGTGGAAAAATTCGATGCACTTGTAGAAAGTGAAAAATACAAGGGAAGGTTTAAATTCGTGCGAATGAACCTAGAGGATGGGGATGCCCTGTCTAAACTATTTAATTCACAAAATTTTGATGTGGTCTGCCATTTAGCTGCCCAAGCAGGGGTACGCTATAGTTTGGAAAATCCCGAAGCCTACATCGATAGTAATGTTGTAGGTTTTTTAAATCTACTCGAGTGTTGTCGCCATCATAAAATTAAACATTTGGTCTATGCCAGCAGTTCCAGTGTCTATGGTTTGAACACGAAAGTGCCTTTTAAAACTACGGATAATGTGGACCACCCGATTAGTTTGTATGCTGCCACTAAAAAAAGCAATGAGCTGATGGCCCATACCTATAGCCATTTATTTGGATTCCCGACCACAGGCCTCCGTTTTTTTACGGTCTATGGGCCATGGGGAAGGCCAGATATGGCCTTGTTCCTTTTTACGGATGCTATGATAAAAGGCAAACCCATCAAGGTATTCAACAATGGCAATATGGCACGTGACTTCACCTATGTTGATGATGTTGTTGAGGGCGTAGTGCGTATTATTGAAAAAAGCACTTTGGAAAGATTAGCCAATAAAGAATTGTACAAGCTCTATAATATTGGGAACAATAAATCGGTGAAATTATTGGATTTTATTACAGCTATAGAGACAAGTTTGGGTCTTACTGCAAAAAAAGAAATGCTGCCCATGCAACCCGGGGATGTTGCCATAACCTGGGCCAATGTGGATGATTTGATCCGAGACTATGACTATAGTCCCAATACCCCCCTAAAAAAAGGGGTGGATTCTTTTATCGGCTGGTATAAAAGGTATTATAAAATCCCAAATTGAATTTTAAGATTCGATTTAAGTTTCTTTAAAATTCCAATTACATATGTATTATCTATCCTCAATGAATTGTCATTTCGAAGGAACAAAGTGACTGAGAAATCTCACTCCTAACTCTGAACAATTCATATTCGCTCAGCAGGATGTGATTCCTCACGTGCATTCGGAATGACTGCTTATGTCATTTCGAAGGAACAAAGTGACTGGGAAATCGCACTCCTTGCTCTAAACGATCTTATTCGCTCAGCAGGATGTGATTCCTCATGTGCATTCGGAATGACTGCTTATGTCATTTCGAAGGAACAAAGTGACTGAGAAATCCCACTCCTAACTCTAAACAATCTTATTCGCTCAGCAGGATGTGATTCCTCACGTGCATTCGGAATGACTGCTTATGTCATTTCGAAGGAGAAACGACTGAGAAATCACATCAAGTAGAGTGGTAAGTTAGAATTGTAGCATGGATGCCAATCTGGATGTGATTCCTCATAGGCGTTCGGAATGACTGCTTATGTCATTTCGAAGGAACAAGGTGACTGAGAAATCCCACTCCTAAATCTAAACAATCCTTATTCGCTCAGCAGTATGTGATTCCTCATAGGCATTCGGAATGACTGCTTATGTCATTTCGAAGGAACAAAGTGACTGAGAAATCTCACTCCTAACTCTAAACAATTCTTATTCGCTCAGCAGGATGTGATTCCTCATGTGCATTCGGAATGACTTCCCCGTCATTTCGAAGGAACAAAGTGACAGAGAAATCGCATTGCGGCGAGCAAAAGTCCTAAAAAATATATTATAGTTGAAATGTAGGATGTGATTCCTCACCTGCGTTCGGAATGACTGAAACACGAATGGAATTACGCAGTCATTTCTTAGTCGCTCCTTCGAAATCTCAGACGGAACAATTATATTTATCTATGCTTCATAACTACTTTGTTTATATCATGACCAACGAATATAGAACTACACTATACATTGGAATAACCAATAATATTCAAAGAAGAATCGCTCAACATTATTTTGACAGTCAAAATGCGAAAAAGTCTTTTGCAGGTAAATACAATTGTATCTATCTAGTTTATTATGAAGGTTTCGAAAAACCAAATGAAGCAATTGCCAGGGAAAAAGTATTGAAAAATTGGCGACGGGAAAAGAAAAACAAGTTAATCACTGAATTTAATCCAAAATGGGAAACACTCAATAGTCAAATCATTTAGTCATTTCGAAGGAGGAACGACTGAGAAATCACATCAAGTAGAGTGGTAAGTTAGAATTGTAGCATGGATGCCAATCTGGATGTGATTCCTCACCTGCGTTCGGAATGACTTCCCCGTCATTTCGAAGGAACAAAGTGACTGAGAAATCCCACTCCTAAATCTAAACAAATCTTATTCGCTCAGTAGGATGTGATTCCTCACCTGCGTTCGGAATGACTGCTTATGTCATTTCGAAGGAACAAAGTGACTGAGAAATCTCACTCCTAACTCTGAACAATTCATATTCGCTCAGCAGGATGTGATTCCTCATGTGCATTCGGATTGACTGCTTATGTCATTTCAAGTAAACGGAGTGATCAAGAAATCACATTACGGCGAGATTAGCCCCTACGCATTAAACGAAGGATAAAACTATTTTTTATTCTCAGATTTACAATTAGCCTATTCAATAAAACCTAAAACGCGAGTGTAGCAATCACTTTATCGGATTTAAGCTAGACTTAAAATAAAATAGTCCCCATTTTTAAATTCTTTTATAGACCTTTGCATCTTTATTATTAAGATCTATTGGAAATTTCTAATCTTATACTTAGTCCAAACTATAAAATATTGGTGACTGGAGGGGCTGGTTTTATTGGCTCAAACCTCTGTGATACACTTATTGCCAATGGCAACAAAGTAACTTGCCTGGACAATTTTGCTACAGGGAAAAGGGAAAATATTGCCTCTTTACTATCCAATACCAATTTTACCTTAATAGAAGGGGATATTCGAAAGTTGGAAGATTGCCATAAGGCTTGTACAGGTGTGGATTATGTGCTGCACCAAGCCGCCTTGGGTTCTGTGCCAAGATCTATCAATGACCCTATTACAAGCAATGATGTAAATGTCTCCGGTTTTTTAAATATGTTAGTAGCGGCAAGGGATGCAAAAGTAAAGCGTTTCATCTATGCTGCAAGTTCATCCACCTATGGTAATTCCAAAAACATGCCTAAAGTGGAGGACATCATTGGTAAACCATTGTCCCCCTACGCCATCACCAAATATGTAAATGAACTCTATGCGGATATTTTTAGTAAAACCTACGGATTGGAAACTATAGGCCTGCGCTACTTCAACGTTTTTGGCCGTAAACAAGATCCCAATGGGGCTTATGCTGCGGTAATCCCTAAATTTGTGATGCAATTAATGCAGCACGAATCCCCAATAATTAATGGGGATGGTAGTTTTTCGAGGGATTTTACCTATATCGACAATGTCGTTGAAATGAACATACGGTCTATGCTAACTGATAAAATTGAAGCCGTAAATACGGTGTACAATGTGGCGTATGGGGAACGTACTGATTTAAATGAACTTGTAGGCCTCCTTAAGCAATACTTAAGTGGCTTTGATAAGAAAATTGCGGATGTAAAAGTTGTATATGGTCCTACCCGTCAAGGTGATGTTCCGCATTCCTTGGCGTCCATTGAAAAAGCAAAAAAACTATTGGGCTATGACCCACTATATGATATTAAAACAGGATTAAAGGAAGCTGTATCCTGGTATTGGAATAATTTAAAATAGTAAAAAATGAATTTAACAGTAATTGGAACGGGTTATGTAGGTTTGGTCAGCGGCACCTGTTTTGCGGAAATGGGTAACCGGGTAACCTGTATTGACGTGGATGCCCAAAAAATAGAAGGTCTTAAAAACGGAATAATCCCTATATACGAACCTGGATTGGAAGCCATGATAGCACGAAATGTTAAAAGTAACACCTTACATTTTAGCAATAGTCTTGCAGAAAATCTAAAAAAATGCGATGTAGCCTTTATTGCCGTGGGTACCCCCATGGGTGACGATGGTTCTGCAGATTTGCAATATGTGTTACAAGTGGCCAAAGAAATAGGGCAACATATGGAGCATTCTTTAATCGTGGTTGATAAATCAACCGTTCCGGTCGGTACAGCAGACAAAGTCCGAGAAACAATCCAAAAAGAGCTGGAAAGGAGAAAAAAGGCAATTGATTTTCATGTGGTATCCAATCCAGAATTTTTAAAGGAAGGGGATGCCATCAATGATTTTATGAAACCCGACCGCGTGGTGGTCGGGTCTGATAATGAAGCATCTACCCAAAAAATGCGGTTGTTGTACAGTCCTTTTTTTAGGAGCAGTATGGATCGCTTGATCACCATGGATGTACGTTCCGCGGAAATGACCAAATACGTCGCAAACGCTATGCTGGCGACCAAAATTTCCTTTATGAACGAGGTAGCCAATATATGTGAATTGGTTGGGGCCGATGTAAACAAGGTGCGTATTGGAATTGGATCGGATAGCCGAATTGGCTATAGTTTTATTTATCCAGGTAGTGGCTATGGAGGGTCTTGTTTCCCCAAGGATGTAAAAGCGCTTAAAAAAACGGCCCAAGAACATGGCTATATAGCAAATTTAATTAGCGCCGTTGAAGATGTAAACGATAAACAGAAAATGGTAATCGCCCATAAAGTGGTAAATCGTTTTGGACAAGATTTAAAAGGAAAAACGTTTGCTGTTTGGGGCTTGGCCTTTAAACCCCAAACCGATGATATGCGGGAGGCTCCTGCCATTTACATCATTAAGGACTTGGTGCAACGAGGTGCCCATATTCAAGCCTATGACCCTAAAGCTATGGAAGAGGCCAAACATTTCTATTTGAAGGATGTTCCCCATGTTTCTTATTTCAACTCTAAGTATGAAACCCTTCAAGGGGCTGACGCTATGATTCTGTTGACCGAATGGAAGGAATTCCGGTCCCCTGATTTTGAGGAATTGAAGCAACAACTCAAGGAACCTATTGTTTTTGACGGTCGCAATCAATATAACAGTCAGATGATGCAAGACCTAGGTTTTGAGTACTTCCAAATAGGCAAGAAATAAGGATTTAGTTGATGGTTGATAGTTGATAGTTGATAGTTGATAATACATATACTAAATTATACGTTAAAGGGTCGGGATATAAAATATATTTTGTTTAAAGTATTTTGGTTTAGCTTATTAAGGGAACTCTGTCGAAGCAATCAGTAACTTTTTAAATAGATCTGAAGGCGTATGGTAAGCAAGAGAGAAAAAATAAATAACCATTGAAAGTAGTTATATATGGGCGCTATTAAAATAGCAATTATCGGATTGGGTTATGTGGGTCTGCCGATGGCGCGATTATTTGCCACCAAATATGCCGTTGTTGGTTTTGATATCAATTCCCAGAGAATTGAAGAACTACAATCTGGCGTCGATAGTACCCTGGAAGTAGAAGATGCTATTCTAAAAAAGGTACTGAGCCCTACCCCTTTTATGGGGACAGGTTTGTACTGCAGCGATAACTTTGAGGACCTAAGGGATTGTAATTATTATATAGTAACGGTGCCCACCCCGGTCGATACCACCAATAAGCCGGTACTAACACATTTGTACCGAGCCAGTGAAACCATAGGAAAGGTATTAAAACAAGGGGATATCGTCATTTATGAATCTACGGTATATCCTGGAGTCACAGAAGAAAAATGTGTTCCAATACTTGAAAAAATAAGTGGCTTACGATTCAATACCGATTTTTATGCGGGTTATTCCCCAGAACGTATCAACCCAGGGGATAAGGAGCACACGATAGAGAAGATTCTGAAAGTGACTTCAGGATCGACTCCGACAATAGCGAAACAAATAGATTCGTTGTATGCTTCGGTGATTACAGCTGGCACCTATCTCGCCCCTTCCATAAAAGTTGCCGAAGCGGCAAAGGTCATTGAAAATTCACAGCGGGATATTAATATTGCGTTCGTCAATGAGTTGGCAAAAATATTCAACCTCATGGGTATTGATACCCATGAGGTATTGGGGGCTGCTGGTACCAAATGGAATTTTCTTCCTTTTAAACCAGGTTTGGTCGGGGGGCATTGTATTGGGGTCGATCCCTATTATTTAGCACAAAAAGCGCAGCAATATGGGTATCACCCAGAGATAATCCTGACAGGACGGCGGATGAATGATGGGATGGGGAAGTATGTAGCCTCTGAAGTCGTAAAATTGATGGTACAAAAAGATATTAAAATCAAAGGTTCTAAAATTTTGGTGTTGGGGATAACCTTCAAAGAAAATTGTCCGGATGTTAGAAACACCAAGGCAATTGACGTAATAAACAATTTGAAAAGTTATGGTGCCGAAGTAACCGTGTTTGATCCTTGGGCTTCCCCTAAAGAAGTTATAGCTGAATATAATTTAGTTACTACAAAAGAAATGCCGAACGGCAAATTTGATGCCGTTGTCTTGACGGTGGCCCACAAGGAGTTCTCTAAATTCAGTTGCAGAGAATTACTCAAAACAAATGGTGTATTATATGACGTTAAAGGGTTTTTGAATGAGACCGTTGATGGTCGGCTTTGATTAGTTTTAAGAGCAGACGACCCCACAATATAAAATAATTAATCTTGCCCTGAGATTAAGTTTTTTTGGTTAAGTAGTTCAATTATAAGGTTTATTGGTGTAAATATTATCTTTCATCGATTTTATGGACAGAGTATTTGGTTTTTTTTTTCAATACCAGGAAATAGGCTAATATTGGGCATTAAACTTTAAGGAATAGAGTTTATGAAATGTCTACATATTTGTAATGACTTAATGGGTAGCAAGATTCATAAAAATTGATAAACTTAAAAATATAGTGTATTTATGCACCTATTTAGTCTAGTTATTTATACTGAAACCCACTTAGTTATTAGGATTGGAATGGTCTTTAATCTTTTAAACACCAACAATAAAGCATGAACAATTTGGATAAACCTGTAAAATCTGTAGCTGTTATATATCATTATTTTGCACTATATAGATATAGTGTTCTCAATGAGTTGATGAAAGCTAAACATATTAAATACACTTTTTTTTCCTCTCGTACATCGGGAAATGATATAAAAACAATTAATCCCGATTATGCCAATAGTGCGATAATAGACGGAGGTCTAAGATGGAAATTTATTACAAATATATGGTTTTATAAAGAAAGATTCCTTTGGCAAAAGGGGATTATCGGCTTGGCGTTAAAAGGAAATTTTGATGCGTTTATTTTATTGGGAAATGTTTATTTCATAAGTACTTGGATTGCTGCAATGATTATCAGTTTCAGACGTAAGAAATTATATTTTTGGACACATGGGGTAACATCCAATGAAAGGGGGCTTAAATGGTTTATAAGAAAGGCACTGTACAATATAGCGGATGGTTTATTGTTATATGGTCATGGTGCTAAGACTGTTATGCAAAATAATGGATTTAAAAAAAATATTCATGTAATTTATAATTCTTTAGGTACCGCAGAGGAAATTGTCGTTAACAATGATATTTCAGATGAAAGGCTAATAAACAAAAAACATGAACTTTTTCGAGACCCAAATTTGCCAATAATCATATTTGTTGGAAGGCTAACATATTACAAGAGGTTGGATCAAATTATAGACGCATCTCGAATCTTAGCGGATGAAGATTTTAAAATTAATATTCTTTTTGTAGGAGACGGTCTGGCATTAAAAAGTTTGAAAAATTTAGCGCAAAACTTGAACCTTTCGGAGTATTGCAATTTTTATGGCCCTTGCTATGATAATAAGGAGCTAGAGTTATTGTTCGATATTAGCAGCATATGCGTTTCACCTGGTGAAGTAGGTTTAACGGCGATGACTTCATTAGGGAATGGAACACCAGTAATTACACATGATGATTTCAACTTCCAAAAGCCCGAATATGAAGCAATAATTCCTGGTGTAAATGGATTGTTCTTTAAAAGAAATTCTGTTTCTGATCTCGCTATTACAATTAAGAAATGGATTGACGAACATAAAAACATTTCACATGAAGTAATAAAAAACACCTGTCATAAGATAATAAAGGAAAAATACAATTCGACCTATCAAGCTACTTTAATTAATGAGATAATTTTAAGAAATGAATAAGTATAATCTGCGTCTTTTTTTTCGCTCTTTAAAAGGTAAATGGTACAGATTTAAATATGGTCTTAAAAATGTTCATCCAACATTCTATATGGGCGGGAAATCAATTATTCATTCTGACCTTGTGGCGGAAGAATTTGTATATATAGGTAAAGGATGTACAATTGCTCCAAAAGTAAAAATTGGTAAATATACTATGCTGGCACCCGGCGTTAAAATACTTGGCGGAGATCATATCTACAATAAACCTGACACACCGGTTATCTTCTCTGGAAGACCTGAAATGCCATCTACCGTTATTGGTATGGATGCTTGGATTGGAGCTAACGTCCTGATAATGGCTGGAATCCAAATAGGAAATGGCTCTATAATTGCTGCAGGATCAGTGGTTACAAAAGATATTCCAGCATATTGTATTTATGGTGGTAATCCTGCAAAATTTATCAAATTGCGTTTTACGGATGAAGAAGCTGCTATACATACTAAAATGTTAGAAAACGATAACATTTCTGCGGTTTTTTGCAAAAAGAAAACTATAGATTAAATCAAGTAGAAAAATAATATGAAACAAATTATACAATCCTTTAAAACAGGGGAAACCATCCTAGAAAAAGTTCCAAAACCGCAAGTAAAACCGGGTCATGTCTTAATTAGAACCACTAAAACTTTGGTCTCGTTAGGAACAGAACGAATGTTAGTAGAATTTGGAAAAGCCAATCTTCTGCAAAAGGCCAAACAACAACCTGAAAAAGTTAAAGAGGTTATTACTAAAATAAAAACGGATGGTTTAATGCCAACAGTTAATGCGGTATTTAACAAATTAAGTGAACCCCTTGCTCTAGGGTATTGTAATGTGGGCATTGTAGAAGAGATTGGAAAAGGAGTCAGCGAGTTTAAAATCGGGGATCGCGTCGCTTCCAACGGGCCCCACGCTGAGTTTGTTTGTATTCCAAAAAATTTAGTAACCTCTATTCCCGAAAATGTTTCAGATGAAGAGGCCTGTTTTACGGTAATAGGATCTATCGGGTTACAAGGAATTAGATTGTTGAAACCTACTCTTGGGGAAACTATTGTTGTTATAGGTTTAGGTCTTATCGGACTAATTACGGCACAATTGCTTAAAGCAAATGGCTGCGAAGTAATAGGTTACGATCTAGATAAAACCAAGGTGGACTTGGCATCGTCTTTTGGAATCACAGCTTTTAACCCTAAAGAAGGTTCAGAACCCGTAAAACTGGTAATGGATAAAACCGAGGGTATTGGATGCGATGGAGTAATTATTACCGCGTCAGCACAATCTGATTTAATTATTTCGGATGCGGCAAAAATGAGTCGCAAAAAGGGTAGAATTGTATTGGTTGGGGTAATCGGACTCAATATATCGAGAGCGGATTTCTACGAAAAAGAACTTAGCTTCCAAGTCTCTTGTTCCTATGGTCCAGGAAGGTATGATACCAATTATGAAAATAAAGGTCTTGACTATCCCATAGCCTATGTAAGATGGACTGAAAAACGGAATTTTAATGCAATATTAAAAGCAATTTCCAATAAATCTATCGATGTAAAACCATTGATTACCCAACATGTTCCTATTGATAACTATTTGGATGTCTATAGTAATATGAGATCATCGGAAGCTATTGCCAGTATTCTGGAATATAGTTCATCTCCAGATAACGCAACAACTGTTGTCTTATCCGATCAAAAACAGTATTCAAAATCAAAGGGAGTTATAGGCATTATTGGTGCAGGAAATTTTACAGGCATGACTTTACTGCCCATGCTAAAAAAAACGAATGCAGAAATAAAATATATTACAAGTTCTAAAGGGCTGAGTGGAACCGGTCTAGCTAAAAAATATGGGATATCTAGAAGTACAACCAATTATTCGGATGTTTTAGAAGACCCTGAAGTGGATATTGTCATTATTACTACCCAACATCACCTACATAGCGATATGGTCATTGATGGTCTTAAGGCCAATAAGCATGTATTTGTTGAAAAACCTTTGGCGATAAATAATAGTCAATTAGATCTGATAGAAAAGGCATACAAAAACTCTCAGGGAAGCTTAATGGTTGGATTTAATCGTCGATTTTCACCACATGTCAATAAAATGAAATCATTGTTAGGTTCAGCTCAAACACCTATGAATATTATTGCGACTATGAATGCAGGTTTTATCCCTGAAAATGTTTGGGTACATGATATGGAAGTCGGTGGGGGAAGGATAATTGGCGAAGCCTGTCATTACATTGATTTACTCAGTTATCTAACAGGTAGTATCGTGACATCGGTATGTTTAAACGCGATGGGGAATCACCCCAAGGAAAATACGGATAATGCAAGTATGCTCTTGAGGTTTGAAAATGGTTCCAATGCGGTTATCAATTATTTTGCGAACGGTTCAAAAGGTTATTCTAAAGAAAGGCTAGAGGTTTATTCCCAAGGCCGAACGCTCATTATGGATAACTTTAGAACAACAAAAGGATACGGATTCAAAGGCTTTAGTAAACTAAAAACTAAAATGGACAAGGGACATTTGTCGCAGTTTGAAAATTATTTCACAAGCGTAAAAGAAGGAAATAACCCGTTGATAAATTTTGAATCTTTAATGAATACTTCCAGAGCTTCAATTGCAGCAATTGAAAGTTTAAAAACAGAAAGTTGGGTGACTATTTAATCCTCCTAGACTAATCATGGATTTAACGAAATAAAAAAAGTTTCATTTGAAGATTTTAAGACTATTTAATACCATAGGAAATATGGGTATGCGCTATACCCGATTTCGCTTAATACACGAAATATCGGTAAAAATCGGGCTTTTGAAATTTAAGTTCCCATCAAACCCTGATCCTATCGATATTTCGATATCACTGGACCAATGGCGCAAAGAGGCACCCCAATTCTTTTTTGATTCCAAGGAATCGTTGACTATTCCTAAAAACAGAAATGTAGTATTAGAAGCGTCTTTTAATGAAATTAAAGATAACACCTATACATTTTTTAGTAAAACGAAGTTTGCCTTGGGTGAAAACTATGATTGGTTGACCAATCCAGAAACGAATTACAAATATCAATTAGAGCATTGGACAAAAATCAAGGATCTGTCCAAAGAAGCCGGAGATATAAAATTTGTTTGGGAAAAAGCACGTTTTTCTTTTTTGTATGATATCATTCGTTATGATTACCATTTTGAAGAAGATTGTGCATCACTTGTATTTCATGAAATCGACTCATTTATTGATTGTAATCCGATTAACTTGGGGCCGAACTACAAGTGCAGCCAGGAAATCAGTATAAGAATATTGAATTGGACATTTGCATTGTACTATTATAGAAATTCTAAGGAACTGTCTGAAGATCGCTTTAATAAAATCATGAATGCCATTTATTGGCAACTTCATCACGTGTATCACAATATCGATTTCTCTAGGATTGCGGTAAGAAATAATCATGCACTGACCGAAACCCTAATGCTCTTTTTAAGCGGTTTGTTATTTCCTTTTCTACCTAACACAAAGAAGTGGTCCAAAAAAGGTAAAAATTGGTTCGAGGAAGAAATTGCCTATCAAATTTATAAGGACGGCACGTTTTTACAATTTTCAATGAATTATCATCGGGTAGCGATCCAATTGCTTACTTGGGGTATTAGACTGGCCGAACTCCACAAAGACCCATTTAATTCGACCGTAATTAATAGGTCGGAGAAATCGTTAAACTATTTACGAACATGTCAGGACCGAACTAGTGGAAAATTGCCAAATTATGGAAACAATGATGGCGCACTGTTCTTTAAGCTCACTGATGACAACTATCGCGTTTATACCTCTCAAATTAATGATTTAAGTGCCGTTTTACATCGTGAAGTTTCAGAACATAATGAAAGTCAGTTGTGGTATGGCATCAACAATTGCTACATAGTGCCCTTTGAACCAAACAAATTATCGTCTTATCCTTTTGGTGGTCATTATGTCATAAATGATGGTTCTTCAAAAACCTTGGTAAAGTGTGCCAAATACAAAGACAGACCTGGACATGCGGATAATTTACATGTAGATATATGGTTAGATGGCCATAACTACATATGGGACACTGGGTCTTATAAATATAATGCGGAAAAAAAGTATAGTTTATTTTTTGACCACTGTTATGGACATAATACCGTTTCTGTTGATAAAAAGAACCAAATGCTAAAAGGAAGCAGGTTTATTTGGAATTATTGGAATAAAAAAGCGACAGCAACCATAACCGAAAAGGAAGATAATTTTATATTCGATGGCCAATTTACAGGTTTTCCGGAACTTGGAAATAAAATTGTCCACCATAGAGAAGTGGTAAAGAGAAAGAAGGTAAATAAATGGGAGGTTACAGATAGAATAAAAAATGCCGATGGTTATGTAGCACAACTCTATTGGCATTTTAATCCAAAAACTTATGATCAAGTCCTTATCAACTGTAAAGATGGCAGCGGCAATGTTTTACATCCGGAAATAGAAGAAAAATGGTGTTCCAACTATTATGGTGAGATTGAACCCTCGATCAGGCATACCTACTATTCAAAAACCGGATTTAGTACTACAATTAAAATAGACACTTAACATACGAATGTTACTAAAATTAAGTTAAAGTAAACATAGAAGTTAACCAAAATGAAAATTCTTTTAATACATCAATATTTTTTGGGCAAAGGTCAAGGTGGAGGGGCCCGTTTTAATGAAATGGCCAAGCTATGGGCCGAAGAGGGTCACTCAGTTACTGTGATCGCTGGAATGCGCAGTGTATCAGGAGAAAAAGTAATTGACTCACAGGGCAAGCTATTCGTCCATGAAAAAGAATTTTATAAGAATACAGAAGTCTTTCGATGTTATGTTTCCGACACATCAAAAAGTCCAAATTTTCTCGGTAGGTTATTTGGCTTTTTTTCATTTGTTTTTTCTAGTACCTGGGCAGGTTTATTTAAAGTCAGGGGGAAATATGATCTAATGCTCGTTACTTCTCCCCCATTATTCGTTGCCATTCCCGCTTATATTTTGTCATCTGTTAAAAGAATACCCTTAATTTTTGAAGTACGGGATTTATGGCCGGAGTCCGCCATAGATACGGGTGTCATAAGCAATCCCTTTTTGATAAAATTTTCGTATTGGTTTGAAAAGACCATTTACAAAAAAGCAAAGTTAATAAATGTTCTGACACCCGCATTCAGGGAAAAATTAATAAAAGACAAGAATATACCGACTGAAAAGATAATCTATATACCTAACGCTGCTGATTTTTCTGTAGCAGATAAAGTAATGGCCGATTTTGACGCCAAAAAATTTAGAATAGAGGAAGGTATCGATGATAAGTTTGTTGTAACCTATATAGGCGCCCATGGAATTGCAAATCATTTGATTCAACTCATCGAGGCTGCTGAAAGGTTGCAAGACACCAATGTGCTGTTTCAACTTGTAGGTGAGGGTATGACCAAAAACTCACTAATGGAAGCAGTTAAAGCAAAAAAGCTACAAAATGTTCGCTTTATAGGTCATGTAAATAAATCGATGGCATTCAAATACATATTGGCCTCCGATGTGGGAACTTCCGTATTAAAAAAAGTCGATACCTTTAAAACTATTTATTCCAATAAGACGTTCGATTATATGTCCTGTAAAAAACCTGTTTTATTGGCCATAGATGGTGTTTCGAGACAATTGGTTGTTGAGGATGCTAAATGTGGGGTATTTGCGGAACCAGAGAATGCCGATGATATTGCGGAAAAAGTTAGGCAGTATATTCGAGGTGATTTTGATATGAAAGAACAAGGGGAAAACGGTTATTTATATGCCAAGGAGCATTTTGATAGAGAAAAATTGGGACTTAAATACCTAAAGGAAATGCAAAGATTATTAAAGTAATTGTACCTGCAATAAAATTTACAACTTCAAATAATAAGCCTATAAAATTAAAGAATGAAAAAGAAAAATCTAATTATTTTCGGCACCCGTCCAGAAGCCATTAAGATGGCCCCTTTGGTAAAAGAGTTTTTAAAAAACCCAACTTTTGAAACAAAGGTTTGTGTTACCGCACAACATCGAGAAATGCTCGATCAGGTGCTGGATTTCTTTGAAATAGTACCGGATTATGATTTGAATCTAATGAAACCAGGCCAGAACCTCTACGGTTTAACTGCGGCCATAATTACTGGGTTACAACCCGTTCTCGAAGATTTTAAACCGGATTATGTATATGTTCATGGGGATACCACCACCACCATGGGATCAAGTATTGCGGGCTTCTATTCCGGGGCAAAAATTTGTCATGTAGAAGCCGGGTTACGAACTTTTAACAAGCAATCCCCTTTTCCTGAGGAAATCAATAGAACAATTACAGGACATGTTGCGGATTATCATTTTGCCCCAACACAAACTTCGTTCGACAATTTACGGAATGAGGGCATTTCCAAAGAAAATATTTTAATCACCGGCAATACGGTTATTGATGCACTTTTCGAAAGCGTTTCCAAAGTTGACAACCTCGAGGATCCTGAAATTATACATCTAAAGCGCGAGCTGGATTTTACTAAAAGGATCATATTGGTCACAGGACATCGAAGGGAAAATCACGGGCAAGGATTTATCAATATTTGTAATGCCTTAAAAGAAATCGGGGAAAGGGTAGATAATGTACAGATCATTTATCCGGTGCATTTAAATCCAAAAGTACAGAAACCGGTATATGATATTTTAGGAAAGCAAGACAATATAAAATTAATCGCCCCATTGGCATACCCCGCCTTTGTTTGGCTCATGAACAAATGCGAGCTCGTGATCACTGATAGTGGTGGCGTACAGGAAGAAGCCCCAAGTTTGGGCAAACCCGTTCTCGTTATGCGTGACACCACCGAAAGGCCCGAAGCTGTGGATGCCGGTACGGTAATCCTAGTGGGTACCGATACCAAAAAAATTGTGAGTGAGACCATAGATCTTATGGGCAATACAGAGCGATATAAAAATATGAGCAGACTTCATAACCCGTATGGGGATGGAAAGGCGAGTAAAAGAATTGTGGAATTTATACAAAATTTGAATTAATGAACAATCCAGAAGTAGTAATGATCGGGCTTGGCTATATTGGCCTGCCAACAGCAGCTTTAATAGCTGAAGGAGGAACCTATGTACATGGTGTCGACATCAACCAAAATGTGGTGGATACCATCAATAGGGGTGAAATCCATATCGTGGAACCTTCTTTGGATAAATCGGTATCGAATGCGGTAAGTAAAGGGTTTTTAAAAGCTGCAACAACACCCGTAGTGGCAAACACCTACTTAATTGTTGTACCTACCCCTTTTAAAGACAAAAATGAACCGGATATTTCTTTCGTCCATGCTGCGACCACTGCAATACTTCCTTTGCTGAAAGAAGGTGATTTGTATATCATCGAATCTACCTCCCCCATAGGTACTACGGAAAAGATGATGACCTATATCTATGAAGAACGTCCCGAACTCAATGGAAAATTGCATATTGCTTATTGCCCTGAACGCGTATTGCCAGGGAATGTGATGTATGAATTGGTGCACAACGACCGTGTTATTGGAGGAATTGATGGGAAATCTACAGAAAAAGCCGTTGCTTTTTATGCTAAATATGTAAAGGGTGAATTGCATAAAACCAATGCGCGGACAGCCGAAATGTGCAAATTGGTGGAAAACTCATCCAGGGATGTTCAAATAGCCTTTGCCAACGAATTGTCGTTGATTTGCGATAAAGCTGATATCAATGTTTGGGAATTGATAAACTTGGCCAACAAGCACCCTAGGGTAAACATTTTACAGCCCGGATGTGGGGTTGGTGGTCATTGTATCGCCGTGGACCCTTACTTCATTGTAGCCGATTACCCCATGGAATCTAAAATAATAGGGACTGCGAGGGAGGTGAATAATTATAAATCATTTTGGTGTGCAGAAAAGGTCCAAAATACCAAGCTGCAATTTGAATTGCAACATGGTAGAAAGCCCAAAATTGCATTGATGGGTCTGGCTTTTAAACCGGATATTGATGATTTAAGGGAGTCTCCGGCCAAATATATTGTACAACGTGTATTACAAAATGCGAATAATGAAGAGTATTATATTGTAGAACCCAATATACATGAACATAACGTATTTAAACTCACAGACTATAAAACGGCTTTTGAAAAGGCCGATATCGCTGTTTTTCTTGTGGCTCATAAAGAGTTTAAGTCCTTAACCAAAACCCCTGATAAGGTGGTATTGGATTTTTGCGGAATCTATAAGTAACAACTTATATTAAAGTGGAATATGGTGTTATAGTAAATGCAAAAAACAAGAATTGCATTTGGCAATAATTCTACGTTAAAAGACGATTTTTAATTAATGTTCGTTATGTTAAGAGTTGGCAATCAAACTAGTTAGAAACCAAATAAAAGTGAAAGATTTTTTACAACTTAAAAAAAACCTTAAAAAAGACTTTTCCAGTTTAAAAACTATCAAATTGGCGGTCTTAGGGGATACTGCTACCCAATTTTTAACTCAAGCTTTGAGGGGTTTAGGCTATGACCATGGTTTCAACCTTGAAATATGGGAGGCCGATTTTAATCAGATCGAAAGACAAGTATATGATCTTTCCTCTGATTTGTTCGAATTTAAGCCAGATTTGGTTCTTATATTTCAATCTTCCCATAAATTATTGGGGAAATACAATAAACTGGATCCAGAAAAACAGACTTCCTTGGCAACTGATGAGTTGGATGCCATTGATACGATGTATTCCAATATCACGAATCACCTTTCAGCCAAAATAATATATTACAATTATACTGAAATTGATGATTCCATTTTTGGGAATTATGCCAATAAAACAGAAGCCTCTTTTCTATTTCAATTACGAAAACTCAATTATGAGTTGATGGTAATGGCCTCAAAAAAACCAAATTTGTATTTATGTGATCTTTCTACTTTACAAAATCAAGAGGGAAAAAGATGTGTTTTTCAGCCCTCTATGTACGTTAGCACGGAAATGGTTTTAAGTATCGATATCTTACCTTATGTAGCGGAAAAATCAATTGATTTGATCAAAGCCATCAATGGCAAGATCAAAAAATGTGTGATTCTTGATTTGGATAATACGACGTGGGGAGGAGTTATCGGCGATGATGGTTTAGAGAATATTCAAATAGGTAATTTGGGAATTGGAAAAGCTTTTTCCGAATTCCAATATTGGATCAAAAAATTAAAGAACAGAGGAATTATCGTTGCTGTTTGCAGTAAAAATACAGAGTCTATTGCAAAGGAACCCTTTGAAAAACACCCTGATATGGTGTTGCGATTGACGGATATTTCTGTTTTCATCGCCAACTGGGAAAATAAAGTAGATAATATACGGCAAATACAAAGCATTCTGAACATCGGTTTTGATTCTATGGTCTTTTTGGATGACAACCCTTTTGAACGCAATATAGTTCGGGAAAACATTCCGGATATTTGTATTCCTGAATTACCCGAAGACCCCGCCAATTATTTGGAATATTTATACGGGTTGAATCTTTTTGAAACCGTTTCTTTTTCAAATGAAGACGCAGAACGAACCAAACTCTATCAAATTGAAGCTGAGAGAGTGAAGGTCCAGAAAAAATTCACGAATGAGGATGATTTCTTGGCCAATTTGGATATGACATCGGAAATAAAACCTTTTAATAAATTCAATAGGCCAAGAGTAGCCCAATTATCCCAACGAACAAATCAATTTAATCTGAGGACAATTCGTTATTCGGAAGGGGATATTGAACGAATTTCCAAATCCAAGGATTATGCTACATTTACATTTACGCTTGAGGATAAATTTGGGGATAATGGATTGATATGTGTAATAATCTTACACAAAGAAGATAAAGAATCCTTATTCATAGATACTTGGTTTATGAGTTGTAGGGTACTAAAACGGGATATGGAAAATTTTGTACTGAATACAATCCTAGATTATGCAAAAGAAAACGGATTTTTATATATTAAAGGGGAATACATCCCAACGGCAAAGAATGCGATGGTAAAAGACCTTTATCCAGATTTTGGGTTTAAGAAAAATGACCCTTATTATATCCTAGAAGTAAAGAATGCCAAAATTAAAACAAGCCATATTAAAATCAAGAAATAGAGGTATGATAAGAGAAGAAATGTTAAAACAAATAAATGAAATTTTTATTGACACCTTGGACAATGAAGATATAGTTGTTGAAGAATCTACCAAAGCTGAAGATGTGGATGACTGGGATTCCTTAACGCACATATTGTTGGTCGTGGCCATTGAAAAACATTTCAAGATCAGTTTTAAATCCAATGAAATCCAAAATTGGAACGACGTAGGTGAAATGATGGATTGTATACAAGAAAAAGGAATATGATTTTTAAAGTAAAGGATACCTTTAAAGAATTATTTATCGTAAACAAAGAAACTTATGAGGGGTTTATCCATGTTTTCAAGGACAATAACCCCCTACATACGAATCAGCAATTTGCTATTGATAAAGGATTTGATGGCGTAGTGATGCACGGGAATATTTTAAATGGCTTTTTATCCTATTTTATTGGTGAAAAACTACCAACAAAGGATGTCATAATCCATTCCCAAGAGATTCAATTTAAAAATGCGGTTTACTTAAATGATGAATTACAATTTAATGCCGAAGTTATCGGGATGTATGAATCGGTGAAAGCGGTGGAGTTTAAGTATAATTTTACAAATAGAAACGCTCAAATTGTTGCCAAAGGCAAATTCCAAATAGGTGTAATAAAATGAATATATTAATCACAGGCGGCGGTTCAGGATTGGGAGAAGCAATTACAAGGGTTCTTGCAAAAGATGCAACGAACACGATTTATTTTACATTTTCGAATTCGGAAAAAAACGCTAGAAAACTCATAATGGATTTCAGTAATACAAAATCCATCAAATGTGATTTCAAAAAGGAATCTGAAGTCGATTCCCTTGTTAATACCATTGGTTCTCTGAATATCGACGTCTTGATCAACAATGCATACCATGATAATGCCACTCGAACCCATTTTTATAAAATACCCCAGGAGGACTTTACCACTGATTTCAACAATAATATTATCCCGACAATACGCATTGCACAGGCTGCTATTGCCCTTTTCAGAAAGAAAAAAAGCGGGAAATTGATTACCGTTTTAACCTCAGGCTTAGCAAACACACCTCCACTTGGCTGGGCGTGCTATACCGCAAATAAAGCCTACTTGGGGTCTTTGGTAAAATCTTGGGCAAGTGAAAACATAAAATTCAATATAACTTCCAATGCCGTTTCCCCCTCATTCATGCAGACAAGTTTAACATCCGAAATTGACCATAGAATTATAGATCAAATGATCGCCGATCATCCTTTGAAAAAACTATTAACGGTTGAGGAGGTTGCCGAAACTATACTTTTTTTAACAAAAGCTTCATCACACATCAATGGTGTTGACATCTTAATGAACCATGGAATTAATATCAAATAAATTATGAATCTATCGTTTAGCAATAAGAAAATTACAGGTATTCTTACAGTTTTACCAAAAAATGAAGTCAATTTTGAGGATGAAATTGACAATTATGATTTTACACATCGGCAATCCATGAAACTCAAATTGGTCATGGGTTTTGATAAACGTAGAGTAGTAAATAAGGGTACAACAATTTCAGATTTATGTGTATCGGGTTTGAATTATCTATTCGATAAAAAACTACTGCATAAAAATGATATTGACGCTTTAATCGTGGTCACGGTATCCCCAGATCATTTTATGCCCCCAACAAGTCATATTATTCATGGTAGACTTGGTTTAAAGCAAGATATCTACTGCACCGATATTACCCAAGGGTGTGCTGGCTATCCAATTGGTTTAAATCAAGCCTTTATGTTGCTTGAACAAGATGAAATCAACAAAGTAGTGGTGCTTAATGCCGATATCATGAGTACGAAAGTATCGAAAAATGATAGGAGTAGTAGACCTATAATTGGGGATGCGGCATCAATTACCATTGTTGAGAATGATTCGAATGGCAAAACTATATATGGTTCCATAAAGGCTGAAGGCGCAGGGGCAGACGCCTTGATTATTCCTGCAGGGGCTTTTAAACTGCCTTCCTCTGAAATGACCGCAAAATTGGAGAAAGATAAATCGGGGAATCTAAAATCATTGGACCATGTAGACATGAAAGGTGACGAAGTCTTTAATTTTGTTCAAAAAGAAGTTCCTCCAATGATCGATAATTTATTGGATAAGGCGGGTTCATCAAAAGAGGACGTAGATTATTTCATGTTTCATCAGCCTAATAAATTCATGTTAAAACAACTTGCAAATCAGATGGGTGTTTCAGAAATAAAGGTCCCAAATAACGTTGTTGAAAATTTTGGTAATGCCAATAGTGTTACAATACCTACGGCAATTACATTTAATTTGGGAAGTAAATTAAAAAATGAATCTTTTCTTATTTGCATGGCAGGGTTTGGAGTTGGATTAAGTTGGTCTTCGCTTTTAATGGAAATGAGTAATTTAGACTTTTGCGAAACTATTGATTACGATAATTAAACTATGGAAAACTATATATCAATAATATCTGAAATCTTGGAAGTAGAAACTGTTGAACTCAGTGATGAACTAAACTCTTTCGAAGCATGGGATTCATTGGCAGTTTTATCTATAATCGCTTTTTGTGATTCGGAATATAGTGTGGCCTTATCGGCAGAGGAAATCAATAACTCAGGAACTATTTTGGGGCTAAAGGAGCTAATAGAAGGTAAAATGTAGTGTAAGCGATGCAACCATTTATGTCGGATATTTATAAAAACCCTTTTTTTTATGAAAGCCAAAAGTGCAGATTATGAGTAGCCTATAAAAAAGGACGTACAAATAGTTTGTCCTAAAACCGAAGAAATTATACTTTAACAACAGGTATAATTAGAGTTAAGCCAATGAAGATTGGTAAATATATAACATAGAAATTGCGACTATTAGATAAGATTTTATACTACATTATTATTTTAAACCTATTCTTTTAAAAATTGAATTGCCATTTCCAATAATAAAAAGTAGATTTGGGTTAAATACAATCGCTAAAGCATATTAGGAATATGAGAAACGTAATTATTTTAGGTACCGGTGGAGGTGCCTCGGAAGTAACATTTTTTATCGAAGACAATAATACCAAAGTACCTGAAGGGGAAAGAATTAATATTTTGGGTTATATCGATTATGCAGAAAATGTAAAGCCGCATTATGACCGATATAATTTCGAGGCTCCTGTTTTATGCGATATTGATGCTTACGAACCAAAACCTGATGAGGAGGTCTTGATTGCGATTATGGATATCGCTTTTAGAGAGAAAATGATAAAGGCCTTATTGGCCAAGAAGGCTAAAATCGGTAGTTTTATCCACCATAGCGTTGTACTTCCTAAAAATCTTAATATCGGTGAAGGAAATATAGTAGGCCCATTTTGTATGTTGGAGAAATATGCCACCATAGGTAGTTACAACTTGCTTACGGCCTATTGTTTTATCGCTCATGATTGTGTTGTGGGGGACAATAACTTTTTTTCAGTAGCAGGTGTTGCCGGATCGGTCAAAGTGGGTAATAACAATTACTTCGGAATTAGATCATTTGCAATTCCAGGTGTTGAGATCGGCAACAATAATGTGATCCAAGCCGGAATGACCGTGGATAAAAATGTCAAAGACGATACAACGGTTTTCTATCGCTTTAAAGAAAAAGTTATGGCGATTCCTAAAGTAAATTAAATACAGGTTTAAAACAGAAACAGATGTCAACGTTATTGGTTATTTCTGTTTATGAAAGCCGGCATAAAACCTTTCTTCCTTTTTTAAAGCCTTATAATTAGGGTCGTTGAATCCAGCTTTTATCATCAATTCATTTACTTTATCAATATCGTAATCTACCCTATGTAAGGAAATATTCCCATTTTCAACTAGGGCAAATGCCGCTTTTGGGTTTCGATCTCTAGGTTGACCTACGGAACCTGGATTACAGTAGAGTTTATCTTTGTACACCTGCAACGTTTGAATATGGGTATGACCAGACATAAATATTTCACCTTCAATTCTTGAAAAATATTCTTCGCTCGGTACCTTTAAATATTCATCAATGGGATCGGACCATCCGCCATGAACCATATGAATGTTGCCAACAAACCGTTGTATGGCACTCGACCGAAGCCATTTAATATTTTTATCGGTAATTACTTCCCTTTGATAAATTAGGCAATCATTAACACTGCTAGATCGAGGGCAAAAACCACCACTGGCCAAATACCAATCATGATTGCCCATTAAATTCGGGATTTCCCTTTTTTGGAGTTCTTCACAACATTCATTGACCTGGGAATAATATCCAACGACATCTCCCAAACTATAAATTTCCGAGACTCCCAATCTGTCCAATTCGGAAAGAACCGATTTTAAAGCCTCATAATTGCCATGTATATCTGATATTACCCCTATTTTCACACGTTCAAATTTTAGCAATTATTTAATTTTATGATAATTATCAAATTGAGAACGTGTGCAACCACTCGATGCATTCGCTCTCACATTAAAAATTCTAAACATTCCCTTTTGTGAAAAAATGTT
Organism: Maribacter arenosus; assembly: GCF_014610845.1. GTDB lineage: Bacteria > Bacteroidota > Bacteroidia > Flavobacteriales > Flavobacteriaceae > Maribacter_A > Maribacter_A arenosus. The sequence continues at coordinate 939,827 of NZ_JABTCG010000001.1, forward strand.
TAAAATTTATTAATGTTCGTTTCATGAATAAAAAATAAAATCCTCTACATATCTAATCGCTTTTCCTTGTTTAATTTTTGGCTGTTTTGGAATTTTACCTTCCAAATAATATTCAATGGCCATGATGGCATCATTATAGCCAAAGGCACTCCTCATCGATGTAGATGCGGAAAAACGTGGATTGATCTCTAAAAGTTGACACACCCCATTGTGAATCCTGAACTGAAAGTTCGTGGGTCCCATTGGTTTTAAAATTTTACAAATACCCAATACGGCTTCTTCGATTTGTTTACTCTCAAACACCTCTGCCTCATTGGTATATCCTTCCTTCGATAATTTTCTTTTAAAAGTTATTATGGCATAATATCCCCCCTTTCCGTCACAAAACGCACCCGTTGTGAACTCTTCATCATCCTGTCCAACTATAGGTTGAACCATCAGATGGTTGCCAATTTCGGCTTTGTGAAGATTAAAGGTATCTTCATCCTTTACCTTGACAATCCCTTTAGAGGCAAAACCCTTTCGCGGTTTTAATAACAATGGCAAACCAAATTCCTTTACCAATTCATCAAAATCAGATGAAAGCGAACTGGGAATGGCATACGGACAGTTGTTGCTTTTCAGCACTTGATAAAATTCCCATTTATCATTGCATAAATGAACCAAATCAAAATTATTCAAAACCAATTTAGCTCCTGTCAACTCTATTTGTTTTCTGTTATTGGATAGAAAATGGACGTCTTCGTCGAAACTTGGAATGACTAAATCTACATGGTGATCTTTAATAACTTTAATAATCCAATCAATATAACCCTCTGAACCACTAAATGGGGCATGGATACAAACATCGGTAAAGGCCGGGGCAATGGAATTTTCATGAATTGTTGATCCAATTAAATTAAAGGGTTTTTTCGTACCTCTAATTGATTTTAGAATTCCATAGCCAATTAGTGAACTGGCTCCTGTTACGAAAATATTTTTCATAGGTCTTTATAAAGTTGATCCTAGTTTTTATAAGCTACTTAAGCTTTTAGAATAAATCTTAAACAAATTTATAGTTATTATTTCCCCCTACAATGATACTAATCAATTTCTATAAACAAATCATTGTTCCGTATTCCTTTAGCTAACATATTAGTATTAGCTCAATAGCTTATCACCTTAAACGCCGACCTCCTATTCTGTCTGTGCTTTTCTTCGGAACATCGAATATGGTCCTTGCATTCATTGATCAATTCGGTCTCACCAAAAGCCTCCCCTACTAGCCTAGCCCCATCTATTCCTTTCTGTTCAACCAAATACGCTTTGGTATGTTGCATCCTTTTTTCGGAGAGCCACATATTGTATTTTTCTGGACCCCTGGAATCGGTATGGGAGCCGATTTTTAAGGTCACAGATGGATTCTCTTGCAGGATCAAGGCCAACCTATCCAATAACCCCTTGTAGGGTTTGTTTAAATAGGAAGAATCAAAATCAAAATAGACATGACCCAAAGCATTTATAGCATCCTCCAATTGTTGTCTTCTCTGTTTCTCGGCATCCAACTTCTCTTTTTCCAAAGCTGTGAGTCTTGCTTTTTCCTTTTCTTGGGCCAATCGTTCAGCCATAGCCGCTTCGTCCTTGGCTCTTTGCACGGCAGATAAGGAATCGGCAACACGTTGCTTGTCATTTTCCATAGCCGTGATCAGGGCTAATTTTTCCTCCCCTTTTTTAGAAAGGCCTTTTTCCACATCAAATCTATAAACAACTCCCGCAGAATGCTGTAATTGCTTTGTTGTACCTTCTTTAATACCCCATTTCCCCATGGTGTTGAAATTTGCTCCCCACCTATCGCTGAACCAAGTATTAAAGCCAAAACCAGCATTTGCTGTAGACCTACCTACATTACCAATAGAACTATATCCCGCGCCAACATGAAGATAAGGGTCGAACCAGTTGGTTTCTCCGATCAATTTATTTAAATCGTAACTTATTTTTCCATCAATGGCAAAGTAATCACGTGGCGCAGTATTTATAGCTCCATCAATGATCTTTCCAACCTTATATTTATTATAGGTACCTATGGCCTCTATACCCAGTCCATTCTTGAAAAACCTACCTATACTGATTCTGGATGGATAAGGCACTGCGTTCCATGTATCTTTGATATCCAAGAAGGTTTCACCAAATGGTGTAGCCGTATCGTCCACTATATTTAAGCCGAGTCCTAAGACCCAAGAACTTTGGACAATACTGTCTTTTGAAGTGAGCTGTATATCTTCTTGGGATAAAATCGGAGTGGTGGCAAGCATTAGCAATACCAATACACATAGCGTATAATTTTTCATAGGTTAAGATTTTGGACTTCAGGGAGTAAAGTAATGGGTAAGTTGAAATCTTAACAAATAAGTTGTTTGAAAAGCCTAGAATTTCGGTAGAATGCGCGAAATGGTGTCCCTAAGTTGATTTTATTGCTCCTTTTCAAAGGAAATCCTCTTGTGTGTCAATGGCATTTTATAGACACTAAAAGGACTTACCAGTGCTGTGGAAGCACTCTTTTCTTTCGTTGTTTCTATAGCTGTTGTCTTCAGTATCAATTCTTCATCGTTCTCAGCAGCCAACGATAGTGATACCTGCCTCCCAACGGACTGCTCACCACTACAAAGGATCAATATCATTTCCTGGGCAAAGTCAACCTCTGGGACCGGTATTCCCGGTTTACGGGTCCTATTTACTTTTGAAAAGAATTTTTGTAGGGTTTTGCTATCCTTTATAATCAGGGTATCCGGGGTAATGGAACCGCTATAATTATCTTGAAGCACCAAAGTGAGTGAACCAAAATCGTCGTTTTGCCCATCCCCATTTTCCATAGCGGCCTTTTTTTGTCCTTTACAGGAAAAAAGAATAGCAAAAATAATCAGTGTCAAATATCTCATCCTATTTTAAAGTCTCGTTCAAACGGGTATTATAGGCCTTCAAGTAAATCGATTCATATAAAGGTAGTACATTTAGAATATCAAATTTCGCCGCTACTCTTGCTGCATTGTCCTTAAAACGCTCCAAGGTAGCTTCATCCTTTAAAATTTTCAAGGCATTGCTTGCCATATCTTCTACATCCCCTACATTGCTTAAAAAGCCAGTAACACCATGAATATTAACCTCTGGAATACCTCCAGCATTGGTTGAAATAACGGGTACCCTATTGATCATGGCTTCTAAAGCTGCCAATCCAAAACTTTCCGATTTGGATGGTAAAAGGAACAAATCTGAAAAACATAGTATCCTATCTATTTCATTACTGTTACCTAGAAAATGTACCTTATCCATAATCCCTAACTGCTCGCATAGGAACTCGGCATTCTCTTTTTCGGGACCTTCACCGACCATGACCAATTTTGAGGGAATTTCCTGCTGTATCTTATTGAAGATATGGATGACATCGGGGATATGCTTTACCGCTCTAAAATTGCTTATATGGGTGATAATCCGCTCGTGTTCTTCAGCCATTAACGACCTTTGACAATCTGTAAACGAAGTGCTATACTTATTTTTATCGATAAAATTAGGTACTACCTCAATCTCTTTTTCAATATCAAAGAATTCAAGGGTACGCTGTTTTAAATTCTCTGAAACCGCTGTGACTACATCGGATTGGTTGATACTGAAATTAACGGCGGTCTTATAAAATGGATGTTTTCCCACTAGCGTTATGTCCGTTCCATGTAATGTCGTAATCATTGGCAGGTATATTCCCTCTTCCTCCAACATTTTTTTAGCCATATAGCCCGCATAGGCATGTGGAATGGCATAGTGTACATGCAATAAATCTATCCCGTACAATTTGACGGTATCTACCAATTTACTGGATAAAGCCAATTCATAGGGTTGATAGTGGAATAAAGGATATTCCGGTACATGAACCTCATGAAAGTGAATTCGATGGCTCAACAAGTCTAAACGTACCGGTTGGCGATACGTTACAAAATGCACTTCATGGCCCCTATCGGCCAATGCAATTCCTAATTCCGTGGCCACGACACCACTTCCACCAAACGTTGGGTAACAAACAATCGCTATCTTCATTGGATAAATTTAATCAAATCGTATGGTATGTCGATATCCCATCGTTTTATTTACAAAAAGTTTAAGAAGTTCCCGATTTCATTTGAAGAGAATATTGCAATTTTAGGAAAATGGAAAGGAACATTTTGAGGTTTAATTAATGAGAGCGTCGTAAATAGCTTGTTGGATTCTTGTCCGAAGCGCAGATTTAACTAATAGTGTATTTGATGCTGATGGATAAGTTCTATTGGATAAAAAGACATAGACCAACTCCTCATCAGGGTCCGCCCAGGTATATGTTCCTGTAAAACCGCTATGACCGAAACTCTTTCTAGAAACACATCCGCATGTCGGTCCCTTATCCTTTAATTGTGGCTTGTCAAAACCCACACCTCTTCTCACATTTTTATCACAAAAGTAACAGGTATTGAATTTCTTGATGGTCCTGGAATCCAAAAACCGTGTACCCCCGTACTCCCCACCTTGTAGGTACAACTGCATAATCTTGGCAACATCATTGGCATTACTGAACAGACCTGCATGCCCTCCTACCCCACCTTGCATGGCTGCGCCCATATCATGTACGTAACCCTGCACAGTTTGGTATCGGTAGTATTTATCTTCCTCGGTGGGTACTATTCGATTTTTAGGGAATTTTTCCAGCGGATTGTAACTTGTGTTATTGGCCCCAAGGGGTTTAAAAAGAAAATCATCGGCCAACTTGTCCAAAGGCGTTTTATATGCATCTTCAATATACTTTTTCATCACATAATAGGCAACATCACTGTAGCGGTACCGGTTCGATTTAAGATCTTGACGCCCAATCCGATTATAAATAGTGTCCTTAAAGGCATCAGCTAAAAATAGATTATCGGTAACCTTGATCGTAAAACCCGCTATCGGTTTATTTCTATAAAATTCAGAAGAGGGTTTTCTTTTTTCATCCAATGTATTGACATAGAAGGCTATCCAGGCCGGTAGCCGTCCATAATGGGACAGGGCCTTTAAAACCGTGACGTTCTTTAGTGCCGTTTCCGAATATTCTGGTATCAATTCCTGAAAGGTATCGTTCAAAGCGATTTTCCCGGTTTCCTCCATCTTCATCAATAAAGGTAAGGTCGCTAAGATTTTGGTCAAGGAAGCTAGGTCATATATATTTTCAGTATTGATTTCCGTCTTAGATTCATAAGTCGGGTACCCAAACCCTTTGTTATAGACTACTTTTCCCCTACGAGCTATAAGTACTTGTGCACCTGGGAACATAAGCGAATCTAAACCATCCTTAACCAATCTATCGACTTCACCTAATTTCCCAGAACTCAGCCCTACGCGTTCAGGAAAACTATACCCAAGTCGTTTTAAGGAACTTATCTGCACATTGGTATTGACAGGGAAATCAGCATGTGCCGAAACCGGTAAAACGCCTTTCGAAGCTATACCCCCAAAAATAAGCTGGGCGGATTTTTGTTGTGCAAGGACGCTGTTTTGATAAGCAACCACAACAGCATCTATATTAGTAAAGGAACTTATGTCCATGAGGGCATACGGTTTGGTAAATACAGCTAATACAAGGTTCGATGACCGTTCATCTGCAATCCCTTGTAGCCATTCCAGCTCTTGTTTAGAGAATTTGTAAGGTTTCCAAGGGCTTTCATTACTTTTATGATGCCCTATGATAATGAGATTGTACGATTTTAATTTTTCTTTTAAAGTCGCTAGGTCTTTACCATTCACTTGGGTGACCTCTGCATATTTGTTCAATTCATCGATAAATGGTTTGTTATCGGCATCGCCAAACTTTACATAAGCAATCTTTTTGTTTTCCAACTTTTTAATGCCCAAAAGATAAAACTTGTTTTTTACTACAGTTATAGCTTTTTCAATGGCCTCTTCATACACCAAATCACTTTGAATATCATTCAGGTCTTCGTATAAACCATTGATTTCAATAGGTTTATACTTATTCAGCCCAACCTTATATTTGGCCTGGAGTATCTTTTTGACGGAATTGGCCAATCTTTGCTCCGTGATTCTACCTCGTTCATAAGCCTTCAATAGCTTTTTCTTTGCGTTGGCTACCTCAGTGGGCATCAATAAAATATCATTGCCTGCCAGGAAAGCGGCCAATTCAACATCACCATCCTTACCATGGTTGGTAACCCCTGTCATATTCAAGGCATCGGTGAACACCAAGCCATCGAATCCCATCTGCTCTTTAAGAATCCCTGAAATTATTTGTTCGGACAGGGATGAGGGCCAATCTTCTTTGATTTCCAGACTCGGAACGTTTAAATGTGCTACCATCACACTGCTCAGTCCCGCTTTGATCAATTTTCTATAGGGATAAAGTTCAAGACTATCTAACCTTTCTTTTGAAAAGTCGATCAATGGTAAGGCATGGTGGGAATCTGTTGCCGTATCGCCATGTCCGGGAAAATGCTTTCCACTAGAGAGGACCCCTGCACCTTCCATACCCTTCATAAAGGCAATACCCTTATCGGCCACATTATCCCGGTCCTCACCGAAAGAACGGTTACCGATAATAGGATTGAGCGGATTTGTATTTATGTCAATATCCGGCGCGAAGTTAATATGTACCCCCAATCTCTTGGCATGCAACCCAATTTGTCGCCCTACTTTTTCAACAATCGAATTATCGGTAATGGCCCCTAAAGTCATATTCCATGGAAAGGCATAGGTAGAATCCAATCGCATGGCCAATCCCCACTCTGCATCCATTCCCACTAGTAAAGGTATATTCGATTCTGCTTGAAAGGAATTGGTTAGCTTAGCCTGTCGTACAGGTCCTCCTGTCGAAAAAATCACACCTCCGATATGATGTTCCTTTATCAGTGCCTTGATTTTATCTATACTGGCCTTTTCTTGGCTCGATGCCACACTAACCATAAACAATTGTCCCAATCGTTCATCTAGGGTCATGGCATCATATTTGGCATTTACCCAATTTTGCTGCCCCAAAGTATCTTTTACCACCAATGGGTTATACTGTGCATTGGCACCTATAACTATTAATAAGAAGAATGAAATAATGCTATATAATCGCATATTGGACAAGTCTAAGGAAATAACTTAAAAGCAAAAAAAATATTGCATTTCATCGGATTCCATATCTATTCGGAATTGGAACTTACAAATACAATACCAAAAAAACATTACATAAATCGGCCATGCCAGCTTTCGGAAGCAGGAACCTCCCAATGTTCTAAATATTCCCCCTTATTGGTCACCAAGTTATTAAATACTATGGTGTTCTTTGAAACCGCCTTTTGTTTGGCCATTTTCTTAAAATCATTCAACGGCTTATAGGCTACATATTCCCCTTGTTTATAAGATACGTTCATCTTATCCAATAACTCCACATTATATTTCTTTTCCAATTGTTGGATAAAATGTACCGATGCATCGATAGAACATCCGGAAGCCGAAGTTTGTGTTTGATCCAAAGCCAAGATAATAAATCGGTTGTACCGTATTTCGTAACCTGCCTTTAAATCGCTTCCGTGGGTGGTCCATTCCTCTATGAACGCATCCAACTCCTGTCTAATCTCATGCAATTCATTCTCCGTAAAACTTCGACTGGCCTGATAGACCCATAGTCTGGATGAATCTGGCAACGTATTGAATGCTACTAACATAGAAATTGGTTTTGGGTATTATGGTTAATAGTCAATTTAATTTAGAGATCCCCGGCTTTGGCAATCAGTTCGGCTATATCCATGACCGCTATATTGTTCTCTTTTTCTTTGCTTTTGACCCCATCGGTCATCATTGTGTTACAAAAGGGACAGGCAGCGGCAATAATTTCCGGGTTTGTCTCCAATGCTTGTTCTGTTCGTTCCACATTAATGTCCTTATCCCCTTTTTCAGGTTCCTTGAACATTTGGGCACCCCCGGCCCCACAACATAAGCCATGGGATCTGCAGCTTTTCATTTCAACCAATTCGGCATCCAACTTTCTGATCAGCTCCCGCGGGGCTTCATAGACATTATTGGCCCTGCCTAAATAGCAGGGGTCATGAAAAGTAATCCTTTTTCCTTTGAATGAGCCACCCTCCAAACTAATTCGACCTTCATCCAACAATTGCTTTAAAAATTGGGTATGGTGCAATACTTGATAATTGCCTCCCAGTCCGGGGTATTCGTTTTTTAAGGTATTAAAGCAATGGGGACAAGCTGTGACCACTTTATTCACCCCATAACCGTTCATAACCTCAATATTCGTAACCGCCTGCATCTGGAACAAAAACTCATTTCCAGCCCTTTTGGCAGGGTCCCCGGTACAACTCTCCTCGGTTCCCAATACGGCAAAAGAAACATTGGCCTTTGTAAGGATTTTCACAAATGCCTTTGTTATTTTCTTTGCCCGATCGTCAAAACTGCCGGCACAGCCCACCCAAAATAAAACTTCAGGTTGCTTTCCCGAGGCGAAAAGTTCTGCCATTGTCGGTACTTTCATTTCACTTCCCATACTAAGCATCGTTATTTTCTAGGATTCGTCTTTCCAATTCAATCTATCCATTTGATTGAAAGGCCAAGGTGCTCCATTATTCTCTATATTGCCCATCATATTATTCAAATCAGATGGTGCAGCGGATTGTTCCATTACAAGATATTGCCTCATATCGATAATGATGGACAAGGGATCAATACTAACAGGGCAGGCTTCGGTACAGGCATTGCATGAGGTACAGGCCCATAGTTCTTCCCTAGTGATGTAGTCATCCAATAATTGTTTGCCATCATCGACAAATTTTCCTTGGTTGGCATCTAAATTCTTACCCACCTCTTCTAACCTATCCCGAGTATCCATCATTATCTTGCGCGGGGAAAGCTTCTTTCCTGTTAGATTCGCCGGACATTCACTGGTGCAGCGACCACATTCTGTACAGGTGTATGCATTCAACAACTGTACCCAGTTTAAATCAGTGACATCGGATGCACCGAATTTTTCAGGTTCTGAGGTATCTGCCTCTGCGGTCGAAGAATCCTCAGTGGGTGCGGCAAATGGATCCGCATCGGGGTCCATCATCAACCTCACTTCCGCTGTCACCGAACCCAAATTTTCTAATTTTCCTTTTGGTTCCAACTTACCATAATACGTATTGGGAAAGGCCAACAGAATATGTAAGTGTTTGGAATAGTAGAGATAATTTAAAAAGAAGAGGATGCCAACAATATGCAACCACCATGCACTTCGTTCAATAATAAGTAAGGTTTGAGTTGACAATCCATCAAAAAAGGGCACCATAAACTGACTTATGGGAAAGGAACCTGCCTCTACATAATGTGCTACCCCAAGTTGTTGCAATTTGAAATCAGCCGCGTTCATGGTCAAAAACAGGAACATTAATACCAATTCGATGTAAAGGATCATGTTAGCATCATTTTTGGGCCATCCCTTCATTTCTGGATTCATAAACCGTTGTAGTTTAATAATGTTTCTACGGATCCAAAAAACTATTACAGCGACAATGACCAAAAAGGCCAATATCTCGAAAGAAGCGATCAGGATATCATATAGGCTGCCAAGTCCCGCAAATATCCTATGTGTGCCTAAAAGTCCATCGATTATGATTTCAAGTACCTCTAGATTTATAATTATAAAGCCGACATAGACCAGAAGATGCAGTATGCCAGGAATAGGCCTTACGACCATTTTTGACTGGCCCAAGGCGATTCTGACCATATTCGTCCAACGTTGGGGCTTATTATCATTGACCTCAATGGCCTTGCCCAACTTGATATTCCGAATTAGTTTTTTTACGTTACGGGCAAAAAAAACAATACCTGCAGTAAGGATTAGGGCAAATAGTATATTGGGAAGATACTCCATTTATGGTTGTTCTATTTTTTCGGCAGGGTCATTTTCAGGTAGGGTATAATCCTTTTGTTTTTTTCCGAAAACCGAAACATTGACATATCTTTTAGGGTTCAGACGAAAATCCTGTAAGAGCAGATCCAATTCCTTCGAGGCATTGTTCAAATTATTATATAACTGCTCATCTTTCATAAGTTTACCCATTGTACCATCGCCATGTTCTATCTGGCCGAGTATCTTATCCAAATTAGAGACTGTAGATTCCAAACTCGCCAATGTGCGTCCAAGCCCCGCATTATTCAATGAATCGGAAAGTTTTGCAAAATTGGAAGAAAGTTCATTGAAATTGGTCAAAGAACTATCAAGCTTACCTTGGTTTTTCTGCAATAGTTGATTAAGGATATCCGCACTTCCCTCTAAACTTTTCATAAGTCCATTTAACCCTGCAATAGATTCCCTTAATTCATTTTTCGTCTTTGCATCCAAAACCTGATTAACACTGATCAACAAGCTATCTGCATTGGTAAAGGCCCCCTCTATCTTTTGTTGCAAAGGGGTAAGTTTTTGTTGCACCAGTTCCGTCAGTCCAGGTCGTATCTCAGTGACCAGTGTATCTCCCGATTGTGCATTGGGGGCTCCATCAAAAACAGGCCTTATTTGAATTCCTTTCCCGCCGATAATACCCGTGTCATACAACTCCGCCTTACTGTTCCTGGAAAAATTAAATTCGTTATTGACAGAGAATGTTACCAATAGGCTGCCCGATGAATCCTTGAACTTAATATCATTGACAATCCCCACGTTATAACCGTTTATCGAAACCTGGGTACCCGGTTGAAGACCGCCAACATGGGCGTAAACCGCATAAAACGTCTTGCTGTTATCGAATAAAGGTGTTGATTTTAAATAGCTAAATCCTAATATAAAAAGTAGGATTCCCCCAACTACGATTATTCCTGTCTTAATTTCCCTGGATACTTTCAAATGGATTGGTTTATCGTTACTAACAAAATTAGAAATAAAATCGAGACTGCTGTTATTATTCCGAAACGTATTTCAGGGCTTCTTTTAGCGGTACTCTTACACCTTCTTTATAGGCTACTATATAAGAACTTGTATACCCTTTTGCATCGGCGTTCGATTTTAGCAATTTTGCCTCATCATACGCAGTGGTACTCCCATACATATATCGAAAGAGATTTTTATACGGCTCTCGTGATATTTTACCAAGTCCTTTGAAATTTTGGGGAATTAATTCCAAATCTTTGGTGCTTGCCATAATTTGAACTTTAAATGTCACCTTGAGTACATTTTCGGTGGTTTTCGGTTGTGTTTCTTTGACAACCGTCTCCTTTTTAACCTCGGAATTCCCTACTACGGTTTTTGGGGTCTCCATAGATTCTTTTATCACGGGGTTGTCCTCTAACCCATTCGAACTAGCATCAAGATTTTCTTCATTCTCAGGTGGTGTTGAAATAGTTACAGGCTTTTCGGTTTCTATTGGTTCTGTTACTACCTCATTTTGGGCGATTTCCTTTTTCGCAGCCTCCATAGGTTGATCGGGTACACCTTTATGGACACTGTTTTTATAATTGAGTATCGCTTCTGCAATAGCCCTTCCCATTTGTACCTGACCATTTTTTGAATTTAAATAAGCACCTTCGTCTTTATTGGTAAGAAAACCAGTTTCCACCAATACACTGGGCATAAAGGTTTGATGCAGCACTATAAAACCCGCTTGTTTAACTTTACGGTTCACACGTTTTAATTGCCCCGTAAAATTATCCTGTATCATTTTTGCCAAGGCAATACTTTGGTCTAAAAACTCTTCTTGCATAATCGTCAGTCCTATAATCGATTCTGGAGAGTTGATATCATAATCCGCGTATCTGACTTCATAATTATCCTCAAGATAAATTACCGAGTTTTCCTTCTTCGCAATCTCAAAGTTTTGCTTATTGGCATGTAATCCCAAAACAAAGGTCCCTGCACCGTGGGCATCGGAAGAATGTGAATCACAGTGCACCGAAACGAATAAGTCTGCATTCGCCTTATTGGCAATTTCACCCCGAACGAATAAATCTACAAATGAGTCATCCTTTCTCGTGTAAATAACCTTTATATCGGGATTGGCTTCCAAGAGCCTACCTACATTCAATACAATGTTCAAGGCTATGTTCTTTTCAAGGTATCCATTGCCCAAATTGCCAGGGTCATGCCCACCATGACCGGCATCCAATACAACTACAAACTTTCCATCATTCCTTTGCGGGCCATTATCCTTTCTAAAAGCGGAAAGCACTAAAGGTATAAGAATCAAAGCGGTAAGAAAAAAACGGTTCATGTTCATATTCAAAAGATGATTTGAGGATCTTTAATTGGTTAAAATTATTGTAATACCCTGTAAGGGGAACAAAAAATATATGTAAGTTTGATTTCCATAAAGTCAAGCCAAACCTTTACAAAAATAGGATATATAGCCTTGCAATCAAATAAACACTATTTACTTTTCCTATTACTACTTATTATTGGTGGCCTTTCTGGACGCGCTCAGGAAGATAAAATTGTGCCTTTGCCCATTAAAGCGGTTGAGGATACCATAGTAGCACCCCTTCTTACAAAGGCTGAATACAACAAAAAGTTCATAAATGATTCTACAGTCGTTGATACCGTAAAAACAAAACCTCCCTTATTACTCGATATTATAGAATATAAGGCGAAGGATTATGTAAAACTCAGTCAGCAGGAACAAAAAATCTATCTCTACAATGAAGCTGAAATAAAATATCAGGATACCGAGCTCAAGGCCGGTATTATTGTCATGGATTATGTGAAGAACGAGGTATATGCCGGACGCATTAAGGATTCTATTGGGAATTATTCGCAGCTACCCTATTTTAAACAAGGAGAGAATGAGGTTATCCCAGACTCGATTCGATTTAATTTTGATACCCAAAAAGCCATCATATGGAATTCCCGGACAGAACAACAAGCCGGTTTAGGGCAACTGGGCAGTGATGCTATGAAAGTTTATGCCAACATTACCAAAAAGGAAAACGATTCGGTCTATTTTTTAAAAGAAGCTAAAATAACCACTTCGACAGACACTATAAATCCTGATTATTATATCAGGGTCCGTAAGGCGAAATTTGTGCCTAAGAAGAAAGTTATCGCTGGGTATAGCAACTTATACATCGCCGATGTACCAACTCCCATTGCCTTGCCATTTGCCTACTTTCCGCTGACTGTCGGCAGGTCTGCCGGCATTATGATGCCTACCTTTGGCAACCAGGCCGACAGGGGGTATTTTCTTCAGGATATGGGATATTATGTACCCTTGGGCGATTATGCCGATATTTTAGTGACCGGGGATTTTTATACCAATGGAAGTTGGGGTTTCAAGACCCAATCGATCTATACCAAACGCTATAAATATAGTGGGAACATTAATTTCAGGTTCGAAAATTTGGTCACCAGTCAAAAAGGATTCAGCGATTATAGCCTCACCAAAAACTGGAACATACAAATGTCACACTCCCAAGATACCAAGGCAAGTCCCAATTCAAGGTTTTCGGCATCTGTAAACATGGGGAGCAGTGAATATTATCGAAATTCCTTACAACAACGAAACTTGCCGAGCACCCAAAACAATACTTTGTCTTCCTCTATATCCTATTCCAAGACTTTTCCTGCCTACCCTTCGGTGAACATGAGTTTAACGGCCACCCATAGCCAAAATACCAATACCAAAACAATTGATATGACCCTGCCAACCTTACAGGCAAGTATGGAGCGTATTTTCCCATTCGCCAAACGTGATGGTATAAAAAAAGGGATTATTCAAAATATCAATTTTCAGTACGATTTAAATGCCGCGAACAGGATATCGACCACTGATGATGATTTCTTAAAGGCCGAAATGTTCGATGGAGCCAAAATCGGGGCCAAACACCAAATTCCAATCACTACCAATTTTAAAGTAGCGAAATTTTTTAGTGTTAGTGTTGGAGGGAGCTATGAAGATGTGTGGACCCTGCAAACCTTTGATAAAAGATACGACGAAGATCTTGAAGAGGTAGTTACGGATACTATCAGTGGTTTTGACCGATTTAATAAATATAATTTGAGTGCAAGTATAGGTACCACTCTATATGGTACATTCAACTTTGGTGAGGATAAAAAAATACAGGCCATTCGCCATGTAATGCGCCCTTCCTTGAGTTATGGCTATGCCCCTTCATTTGAACAGTTCTATGATGAGTATATTGATGGAGACGGGGACGTGGTTCAATTCACACGATTCCAAAACACGCTCTATGGCTCGCCTAGTCTAAGCAAATCGAACAGTCTTAGCTTTTCCTTGGCCAATACCCTTGAAGCCAAAGTAAGGGACAAGGATTCAACGGCCACCGAACCAAAAAAAGTACCTATTTTAAGTAACTTCAATATTTCAACAGGATATAATTTTGAATCGGATTCCTTGAAATTGAGCCCCCTTAGTGTCAATGGTGGCACCAATCTACTCGATAATAAGATGTCGGTGAATTTCTCAGCAGGCCTTGATCCCTATGCCATTGACAATAATGGCAGGCGAATAAACACCCTTAACATCAATAATGGTGGAAGCCTCTTGCGTTTGACCCGTGCGAACTTTAATGTTGGATATTCCTTGAGTAATGAGACATTTAAGAAAGATAAGGACAAGGATGACAAAGACGAGGATGTAAATCAATTCGATTATGTGGCCCAAAGTGGAGGTCGAACGGACGACCTCTTTGGAAGGGCGGATAGTTTTCAGGATAACCCTATGAGGGAAGATAAAGCAGGCGAGGATGTGGAAAATCCCATTTTCGGTACAAAATTACCTTGGAATCTTAGATTGGCCTATTCAGCCTCTTACTCCAATTCCGCGAGACAAAATGAATTTAGCAGTCACTCATTAATGTTCTCTGGCGATATTGAACTATCGCCAAGATGGAAGGTTGGTGGCTCATCGGGTTATGATTTCAAAGGCAAAGGATTTACGCTGACCCAATTGCGTTTTGAACGCGATTTAAAGAGTTTTGTTATGCGTTTCAATTGGACGCCCTTTGGCACCTACAAAAGGTGGTATTTCTTTATCGGGATCAAGAGCTCTATTCTTAGTGACTTAAAATGGGAAAATAGAAGCCAACGGTCAAGGTGATGAATATTTTGACGGCTGATGTTGGGTTGATGGTATACGTCGAATGTCAAAAGTCGAATGTCGAAAATTGGTACCTGCATGAGGATGGGTGACGGTAAGCAGAAGTCAGAAGGCAGCACTTAAGCTGAAGCATTTAACGAAACCAATAGATCCTAAATTTAATTAAATACTTTATACGTTCACCTTTGTTGCTTCTACGCTCCCTAACAGCGAATTAAAAACGAATATTTATTTTAGCTCAGAACTTAAACGATACACTACCTATGAAGAAAATAATCAATACTAAAAATGCCCCAGCACCGATAGGACCCTACAACCAAGCTATTCTTACTGGTAATACCCTATATATTTCTGGTCAAATACCGCTCGATCCGGCTACTGGGAAGCTCATAGAAGGCGATATAGCCAAAGAAACCAAACAATGCATGGAAAACCTCAGCGCTATTCTTAACGAGGCAGGTATGACTTTTGAAAATGTGGTCAAATCCTCGATATTCATCAGTGACATGAACCAATTTTCAGAAATAAATACGGTTTATGCCAGTTACTTCGATGCTGCCAATGCTCCCGCTAGGGAAACTGTGGAAGTGGCAAACTTGCCAAAATTCGTAAATGTAGAAATATCTATGATCGCTGTTCTGTAGTCAGTGGACAGTAGCTAGTAGCCAGTTGGCAGTTGGCAGTTGGCAGTTGGCAGTAGTAAATAAATAATTATTGAGCTTGGGTATCGGTTTTGCCTTATATGAAAATGAAAAATCAAGCTTAACCACTAGTGCCAAACTTGATTTTTCCTGATTGCCTGTACCGAAAATCCCTTCGTTTTCAGAGTCTTCCCCTTTAACGCAAATCGATATCAGTCATTGGTCATAATAAACAGTGGAAGCATCTCAAAGTTTTTATAATAGGGATGCAGTTTTGGACGATTATAGAACTTTTCTACATTCACAAACTTTTTGGTTTCTGTAACAACTTCTATAGGGACATGGTCATAACGTCCATTTTTTAATACTACCATGCGTCCGTCTATTCCTTTCAATAATAGATCGAGCGCAAGATTCCCATAGGCCGTTGGCACCACAGAATCAATAAAATCGGGGTCTCCACAGCGTACCATGTACCCAAGCTTCTGATTGATTACATTTACTTGGCTTCCTTTATTATATTTAGGCGAGATCTTTTTTAATGCAAGTGAGACTTCATCCCCAATTCCACCAAGTTTAGCATGTCCAAAAGCATCTTTTTCCATCCCTTCAAATTTCATTTCACCACCTTCGAAAGTTGCCCCTTCGGAAATAAGAACAATAGAATAATTACTAGGGTTTTTATTCCTGTCTTCGGTGAGTAATTCTGCTAGGAGTTCAATATTAAAGGGCACCTCGGGTATCAGACATCTATTGGCTGCTCCGGCCAAAGTGGGTAACATGGCCGTAAACCCGGCATAACGTCCAAATACTTCCAATACCAGGAATCTTTCGTGCGAGCCTGCCGCAGTCCGGAGACTGTTTGTGAGACTAATGGTTCTTGTAACACATGTACTGAATCCAATGCAGTAATCCGTTCCGGGTACATCATTATCCATGGTTTTAGGAATGGCCATGACTTTTACGCCCAGTTTAAAAAGATGTACGGCATAACTAAGCGTATCGTCACCTCCAATAGCGATTAAATAGTCCACGCCCAGCCAATCAAGATTTTTGATGACCTCTGGTGTAAGATCATTCAGTTCTTTATTATATGCATCCCTTAAATGTGCGGGGACCATGAGTTTCGATACATGACTTGGCCTAGTCCTTGAGGTATGCAGGAAAGTCCCCCCGGTTCTTGCAGCTTTATTCACCACGACCTGCGACAATTCGTTAAAGTTATTACTATTATCGTGTTTGCTGTTTCTGACAATATCTATTAAACCTCCCCAACCCCTTCTAAATCCTATTACCTTATACCCTTCGCGAATAGCTCTGAACGTAACCGCTCTAATAGCAGGATTGAGTCCAGGGACATCTCCACCGCCAGTTAAAATACCAATAGTTCCTTTGATTTTATTTACTTGTGCCATAATATATATGTATTTAAATGCCTATTCAAAATCGCAACCAAAAAAGGTATGTTAAAGTACTAAATAATGCTGATAATCTTATTAACATTTCCTAAAAAAAACCTTAGAAATGGAGCATTAAAACGGCTTTATCGCCGTATCTTTAGTTGTAGTTTAAAACAGTACTATTATGTCATTAAATATTGATAAAATTTTAGGCAAAGAAGCTGGTTACCTGTTAGATCATAAGTGTAACACGGTAAAGAAAGAACATTTACATCTACCCGGTCCCGATTATGTGGATCGTGTTATGACAACCTCGGACAGAAACCCTGTCGTACTTCGAAATATGCAAACGCTTTTTAATCATGGGCGTATGGGGGGTACCGGATACCTCTCTATTCTCCCTGTAGATCAAGGTATTGAGCATACAGCAGGTGCCTCGTTCGCACCAAACCCTATTTATTTTGATCCTGGAAAGATTGTTGAACTTGCCATTGAAGGAGGTTGTAATGCCGTGGCATCCACCCTTGGTGTCCTTGGGTCGGTTTCAAGGAAATATGCCCACAAGATCCCATTTCTTCTAAAATTGAATCATAATGAACTTCTTACATATCCCAATAAGTTTGATCAAATCATGTTTGCCAGTGTAAATCAAGCCTTTGAGATGGGCTGTGTAGCGGTCGGGGCAACCATATATTATGGTTCGGAAGAGAGTTCCCGTCAAATTCAGGAAGTTACCGAAGCTTTCGAATATGCACATGAATTGGGGATGGTAACCGTACTTTGGGCATACCTGCGTAATCCCGCTTTTAAAAAGGATGGAAAAGATTATCACGTATCCGCAGATGTAACCGGACAAGCCAATCATTTGGCCGCCACCATTCAAGCGGACATTGTAAAACAAAAACAAGCGGAAAACAATGGCGGTTTCAAGGCAATCAATTTTGCTAAAACACATGACAAAGTATATTCCGAATTGACCTCAGACCATCCAATCGATCTTACACGCTATCAAGTTATGAATTGCCTTATGGGCAGGGCTGGACTAATAAATTCCGGTGGGTCTTCGGGTCAAAATGATTTGGCACAGGCTGTTAAAACAGCTGTAATCAATAAGCGTGCAGGCGGTATGGGGCTGATTTCAGGTCGAAAGGCATTCCAAAAACCCATGGCAGAAGGTGTAGAACTTCTAAATGCCATCCAGGACGTGTATTTGGATAAGAAAATCACTATTGCATAATACACTAAATAGTATAAAAAATAAAGCCCTGACAGTCCGCTGTCAAGGCTTTATTTTTGGAAGTCAAAGAAATGACCTCCCTTCATTGAAGTACTGTACTTATTACATTTAAACCGACACTTAGAGGTTTTCTAGGTGAAATTCCACTAACCCTTCGATGGGCCTTTGACGAATTACCCCAACAATCAAATCATTTCGTTCAAGTACCGCAGTTAGTTCATCCTTCAAAAAATGGGCGATACTACCGACAAAGTTGATTGGGACTTTCGTTGCCAATTCAAATTGCATAATATAATTGTTGATGAATTGCTGAAAACCTTTATCTATGACACCTTTGCTATAAGGATGATCTTTATTTTCGATCAAGAACCTTGCAAAAGTGGCCAAATAGGTATTAGGGTTGGGTTGTTTGTATAGGTTTTCCTTGATAACATCTGCCTCAAGATCATACTCTTTCGCAAACTTTATTCCCAAATCTTGCGGCATTTTATGAAAATAATAATCCCTTATAAGTTTTCGACCAAAAAAATTGCCGCTACCATCATCCATTGGAATATAGCCTAAGGAAATTACTTTTTGAAAAAGCTGGCGACCATCATAATAACAACAATTGGAGCCTGTACCTAGAATACAAACGATACCTTGGTGACCGATTTTGGTCGTCGAATAAATCGCAGCATACGTATCTTCCCTCACTTCAGTTTTGGCATTCGGAAAGAATTCGTTGAATATTTCCTTAAGAAATTTTTTCATACGATCTGTACCACAACCAGCCCCATAGAAGTATAAATGACTTACATTTTCCTTATTTTTTGAAAGCTCAAAATTATTGGCCAAACGATCCTCGATTACAGAACGAGTCAATACCTCTGGGCTTAACCCTAAGGTTTGGGTCATAAATAATTGTTTTCCTTTTTCATCAAGAGCTATCCAATCGGACTTTGTAGCACCACTATCAACAATTAATATCATAGGTCAATATTTAAATACAATCCTGAAAATCAATGGTGTCATTAAATTTTCAGGATTGCTTGAATATAATCAATTAGACTTAAAGACTATGCACGTATTGGGCCAAGTCTATCATTTTATTGGAGTATCCTGCTTCATTGTCATACCAAGAAACAACTTTCACAAACTTAGGGCTCAATTGTATCCCAGCGCCAGCATCAAAAATACTTGTGCGTCTGTCACCAACAAAATCCTGTGAAACCACAGATTCTTCAGTATAGCCTAAAACACCTTTCATAGGACCTTCCGAAGCTGCTTTCATAGCTTTCTTGATTTCCTCATACGTGGTCTCCTTTTTTAATAGTACCGTTAAATCTACAACGGAAACATCGGCAGTTGGAACCCTAAGGGCCATACCTGTCAATTTACCATTCAATTCAGGAATAACTTTACCTACTGCCTTTGCAGCACCTGTTGAAGATGGTATAATGTTCAAAAGTGCACTACGGCCACCTCTCCAATCTTTCTTTGAAGGTCCATCAACCGTCAATTGTGTTGCTGTTGTTGCATGTACAGTGGTCATTAATCCTTCTGCAATTCCAAAATTGTCATTCAACACTTTGGCTATAGGGGCCAAGCAATTGGTAGTACATGAAGCATTGGAGACAATTGTATCTGAAGCTTTGGCCTCTTTATGGTTTACACCCATGACGAACATAGGGGCATCTGGAGAAGGTGCAGAAATAACTACTTTTTTGGCACCACCATCAATGTGGTATTGTGCTTTTTCCAAATTCGTGAAAATCCCGGTACATTCAGCCACGATTTCAGCATCAACCGCATCCCATTTTAAGTTTTTAGGATCTCTTTCTGCCGTAATTCGCACAGTTTTACCATTTACGACAAGATTTCCATCTTTTACTTTGACGGTTCCATCAAATCTACCATGAACAGAATCATACTGCAATAAATATGCTAAATGTTCAACATCCAACAAATCATTTATTGCAACAACTTCTACTCCATCTCTTTTGGTTGATTCACGGAAAACCAACCTTCCGATTCTACCAAACCCGTTAATACCAATTTTTAATTTTGACATTTTTTACTTATTTAGATTAAAACTATGTTGACATTATTTCTGAAACCCTAATGAGTTCCTTATCAATTTTTGTATGGCCTTTTATGGCCTTGTTTATAGGAGTAAGAATAAGTTGATTATCCTGGACCCCAACCATAAGGTTGGTCTTACCTTCCAATAGGGCCTCTACAGCCCTTACACCCATTCTACTGGCTAAAACACGATCATAACACGATGGTGCCCCACCACGTTGCATATGTCCGAGTACAGATACCCTCACCTCATAATCTGGGAAATTGGCCTCGACGTATTCCTTTAGTTCAAATATATTCTTCCCGGTCTTATCACCTTCTGCAACAATTACTATACTAGATGATTTTCCTGATGACCTGCTTCTTTTCAAGGACTCCAATAATCTTTCCCTTCCTAAATTTTCTTCCGGAATCAAAATTTCCTCGGCTCCTGCCCCAACGCCTGCATTAAGGGCAATATGACCTACATCACGACCCATTACCTCTACGAAGAACAGTCTATTATGTGAGCTGGCAGTATCCCGAATTTTATCTATGGCCTCAACAACGGTATTCAATGCCGTATCGAAGCCCAATGTGAATGTTGTTCCAAAGATATCATTGTCTATGGTACCTGGGATCCCTATAACGGGGAAACCAAATTCCTGGTTAAAGATCATGGCACCGGTAAAACTACCGTCACCACCAATTACCACAAATGCATCGATTCCTGCAGCCTGAAGTTGATCATAAGCCTTTTTACGGCCTTCTTTGGTCCTGAATTCCTCACACCTGGCCGTTTTTAGAATTGTACCCCCTTTATTAATAATGTTGTGGACACTTCTTGCATTCATGAGCTTAAAATCGCCCTTGATCATTCCCTGATAGCCCCAATAAATACCCACACACTCAACGTTCAAATATGCGCATGTTCTTACAACAGATCGTATTGCCGCGTTCATACCCGGAGAATCCCCACCGGATGTAAAAACACCTATTTTTTTAATATTCGCCATCCAAAAATTTAAGCCAACAAAATTAACAAACTTATTCCGAAAAAAGAACTCCTTGAGCTCATATTATCATCGATATGTTAGACTAAAACGTTTTTAGTGAAAAATATTCCCGGCAGCGTTTTAAATAGCACATTAGAAAGGGGAATTGTTTAAAAAATCAAAGCCCTTTTGATTTTTCCTGGAAGCGCAGAAGACTATCCCTGCCCATCACTTCAACAGGTGCGGATTCTTTTGCAATTTGCTTCTCTTTGGCCTTTTTACCCCCGAACATTTTTTGCATGAGTTCCTTAAAGCTATTGAAATCTACCTCGTAGGACAAACCTGCTCCTTGAGTGTAGCCTTGGCGGTCTCCTAAAAACGCCTGGATCTCATTTTCCCTATTGAAGAATTTAGCACTTAGGGTCCCTTCTTCGTTCAGAAGCAACTGAAGTTCAAAATCGCCCGTTACGACCGTTTCCGTAGCACCCCCTACCGGAACCCTAGCTTGGCCATTTATAAGGATGCGATCACTGATTTGAGTTGATACCGTTACCCCAATCCTATTTTCAGTTTCAATGTCCGTACTGGCATCCTGTATGCCTTGTTCATAAGAAAGCCCCAAATCGAACTTGTCGTTACCCCCACTGAGGACTTGATTCAACAATCCAGAAGCAGATTGAATTAGATTACCCGTTACCGCTTGTGAATTAATACCGCTTTGTTCATTTACAAAAGTACCTTGGGCCAGCAGGAAAATGGCATTTTTCTCTTCAACTTGTGGGTCTTGTAGCCGATATTCCAACTCTGATTGGATAATTGAACTTGTACCTGGGAATTCGATACTAAAATCGATTTCCGGACTCTGTAGTTCATCGGTCAACTGGATAACCACGTCTGTTGGTATTCTTCGTGTATAGCCAGAATTTTCGAGTAACGGAGCAGGATTCGCATTTAAAGAATATACCGCTTCCATGTTCAATTGTGCGGAGAGTGGGTCACGGTCCCAGACAATGGTGCCACCAGGTTTTACTTTGAACGTTTTATTGATTACGCCCCCGAATTTATAATTGAACTCTCCGGTCACCACAACAAAATCGCCGAACATCTCAAATTTGTCTTTCGTATCGATACGTATGAGCAATAGCCCCTCGCCCGTTCCTTTTAATGAACTGCCTGTTTTCTGGTCAGTAACGATCTCCACCTCGGCATCGGGGGTTACGTCGAGGTTGAATTCCATCTCCAGCCCCTGTATTTCTTCTAAAACCCGCTGCACATTTTCAGGATTGACTTCTTCTTTTTCAATAAATTTTATATATGAATAATCACCAACTGTTGCGACATCACTTAAAGGTATTTTAAGGGAGGTGCCTTTTGCAGTTTTTCCATCCACATTGATGGTCAATGCCTTGGTGGGTCCGAAAATACGTCCGAATCCATTTAAAAACCCTGTTCCGTAATACAGAACCTCTTCCTCAAAAGGGGTATCTAAAATCAAAAAACGGTCATTGTTCGTGTCAACATTCAAATCCAACACCCAGTCCTTGAAAAAACTATGGGTGATTGCACCGTCTAATGTAGCTTTCGTGTTTCTGGCCACATCGGTGATATTTATCTTTTCAAAATTGAAAGACTGCTTGGATAACCTGACACGGGAATTTTGCGCAAAACCATAATCAACATTTAAATAAGGAATCGCAATACCTGCATTATCAAGGGTCAACAAACCACTGAAATCAGGATTGTCGATATCCCCTGTGAATTTGGCACTGCCGAATAAATCCCCTCGAATATTCGTAATCACTCCTTCACCCAACGGACTGAAAGGTTCGAGATTAAACCCATTGAAATTCGCGATGAGATTGGCTTGGGGCAATTCCGTCTTGTTTTGGATATTGCCAATGACACTGAGCCTTTCAACCCCCTTATCGGTAATCTGGGTATTTACCACGAAATCGGTAAGATCACGATTACCTACTATTCCAATGGTTAAATCTCCGATTCTGAAGCCGTTTACGGAAAAATCGGTAATCCCTAAGTTGGAAGATGGCAAATACACGTCATCCTTTTGCAATACGTTCAAAGTACCATTTACCTCCCCTTCCAGTCGTAAACTATCAATGGCCGGTGTTATTTTGTCCAGGGATACGATCTTGAATTGAAGTTCTAGGTCTTTATAGGTCGAATCTGCCAACTGCCCCTTTAATCGAATTTGTTCATATTGGCTGTTATTCATCACAATCTCCTCGATAACGATACTATCAAGGGTCTTGTTGATGATCACCTTGTTCTTATTATTGCCTTCCCTATTTAGTATCCAGGTATTGTTCTTAAAACTAATGTCGGAAGTTTTCAGGCCAATAACCGACCTGTTCTGTTTATTGAAGGTATGATAAAAATTAAGGTTATAACTATCATTATATTCGCTCCCTCCTTTAAATTCCGCCCTAAAGAAAAGCGTATCCTTCAATGTGGTATTGATCAAATTAAAATCCTTTAGATCATAATAATTCGTCGATAAATCCCCCACTGATATAAATGTATTGAACAATGGGTTCTTATTGTCGATTTTTATGTCTATGTTATCTGCTTCATTGCCAAATGCAACAATGCTGGGCGATTTGAAGGTCAACTTAAAATCACCTTCATCGGCTACGATATTACCGCGGATAAACGTATTGGCATCGAACTTGACTTGTGGAAAGAACACATCTACTATCTTATTGTATATCTTAAAGTTAAAGGCAAGCGTTTGACCTTTTGAAATACTAAATGGCTTATAGTTGGTATAAATACTTCCCAAGGAGTTTTGAATTAGTTGCCCTAATTCCTTAACCCGGAAATTTCCTTTCATATAGCCCGTGATGATATCAGGCGAATTGATATCAATGGTGCGAATGGAATCATTTTCGAAGGACGAAGAAACCTTAAAATCATCAAAATAATAAGTGTCGTTCTTATTTTGAAAAATGGTTTTGGTGAAATTCATGTCGCCCACAATATTGTCCAATGAGTTACCTGAAATGTCAATATTCACATTTCCCTTGAAAATTGATACACTATCGTTTATAAAGTTCAACTTCTTTAAATCGGCATACTCGACATTGGCTATAAAATTGAAGTTGTTACGGTCCTCCCCAAAATCTGCCAATCCTTTAAAGTTGAATTTTAAATTATCATCATTACTAAAGATCGAACCATCGAACAGTTGTTCTTTCAGAATACCTGAAACTTTAAGGTCCTTATAATCATAATCATTGAAATTAATCGAATAAATCTCGCCGATCACTTCAGTATTCAACTTTTCCTTGACAAAACCTTTACCTTCAACATTAAAATCAAGGGTGGTCGTCCCAAATCTCTTATCATTAACGAACTTGCCCAGGTCAAAATCGATTAAAGAGACAAACCCGTTATACGCGGCGTTTTCAATATTATTGAAGTCCGTCAATTCAAGATCGGCATAGCTACTCCCTATAGCCGTATTAAGATTCACCTTGGTTTTGACCGAACTTTCTGTAACAGTGGCGTCACCCCTGATAGTAAACTGCCCAAATTTACTGAAGGTAGAAGACAAGGTATTGCTGCCCATATAATTGGGCATCAAAGCACGTAACTCATAATAAGTACTGGTTACATTCTTCATTTGGGCATCCATGACGAACGGCTCATCTTTGGTAAAGAGGTTTTTAAAGTTAAAATTCCCACGTATACCCGTATTCTCGGATAATAAGAAAAGGTCCTCCGTGTTCAAGTCGTTCAGCACCCCATTTACCTTTGCCGAGAACGAAACCGATATCCCTTTCCCAAATTGATCATAAAGCAGGTTTACTTCATTCAAGGCCACGTTCGAATCAGTGAACTCAGCGGTTACCTTTACCTTGTTTAAAAAATCCTTAAAATCCTTCCTTTCGTAATCAAAAACCAGATTTCCTACCAATTGGGAACCCAAGGTTTCAATGCCCAACGTGTCGAAACGCATTTGCTGTTTAGTGTAGCTGAACTTAGTGGCAAGCTTTTTTACCTCGATGTTGCGTTTGTCCTTAAACGACATAGCGTTTATGGCCGTTGAAACGTCGGGTCCCAAGATTAAAAAATCCGTTGAGGAAATATTCAAATCCCTGAAGTTCAATGTTTCAGGACGCTCCAAGTTTTCGTCGATCAGTTTAAAGGAACTATTGGCGATCTTTACATTGGTCGATGAGAAAAAGAAAGGAGGTGTTCCTGGTTTTCTTGGCTGTTTATCATCAAGTTTATCGATAAAGACTTCCAAATTAGTACTTGTAGTATCTTTATAGGTCTTTAGTTTAAAATTGAGTCTTTCGATATCGATATGCCCAAATTGGAGCTTTCCCTTGGCCAAATTACGGGCACTTAAAATCGAAGTGCCTAATTCGTTGATGTAAAACAAGGTGTCTTTTTGGTAATCCTCGATATAGATACCTTTGATGGCCACATCCCAAGAGATCAAGGAAAGCCGAATTTCATCGATATTGATATTTGTGCCAAACTCCTTGTTTATCGAATTTGTAGCGTATTTGGCTAATCGGGTCTGCACAAAGGGCATAGAAAGTACTATGGTGCCCAATACACAAATGAGCAATACCACCAAGAGTATTCTAACCAGTATTTTTCTCAGTTTTCTGATAGGGCTTATATGTTTTACCTTTGTACTTCAATTTTTATTCCAAACCGGGTGGAAAAAGAAACCATTTATATTCTTGCCATAGAATCATCCTGTGATGACACTTCTGCGGCCGTATTATGCAATGACAAAGTCATAAGCAATGTTGTTGCAACTCAAAAAATCCATGAGGAATATGGGGGTGTTGTACCCGAACTTGCCTCTAGGGCACACCAGCAAAATATTGTGCCTGTGGTGCACCAAGCTTTATTGAGAGCAAATATCGACAAAAAACAATTATCAGCCATAGCTTTTACTCGCGGACCGGGACTTATGGGGTCTTTATTGGTAGGGACCTCTTTCGCCAAGTCTTTGGCCCTCGGGCTGCACATACCTTTAATCGAGGTGAACCATATGCAAGCGCATATTCTGGCACATTTTATCGCCGATGAAAGCAGTTCGAAACCACGATTCCCCTTTTTGGCAATGACCATAAGCGGTGGCCATACACAAATTGTTAAGGTGAATGACTATTTTGATATGGAAATCCTCGGTGAAACCTTGGATGATGCTGTAGGTGAGGCTTTCGATAAAAGTGCCAAAATCCTTGGTCTTCCTTATCCAGGGGGTCCTTTGGTAGATAAAAATGCCCAACAAGGTAATCCCCGTAAATTCCCATTTCCAAAACCCAAGGTAGACGATTTGAATTTTAGTTTCAGTGGATTAAAAACCAGCATACTGTATTTTATTCAAAGGGAAACCAAGGACAACCCAAACTTCGTGTTGGAAAACCTGAACGATATATGTGCTTCAATTCAGTACACGATCATCAATATTTTGATGGATAAGCTAAAAAAAGCAGTAAAAAAAACAGGCATAAAACAAGTGGCCATTGGCGGTGGGGTATCCGCTAATTCAGGAATACGCATCGCTTTGAAAAATGCAGAAAAAAAATACGGGTGGACTACATATATTCCTAAATTTGAGTATTGCACCGATAATGCCGCGATGATCGGCATTGTGGGTTACTATAAATATCAAAAACAGCTATTCGCTTCCCAGGATGTTACTGCTAAAGCCAGATATATTATTTAAAAAGTAGTGGTATGGCCTATAATGAAGATTTGGAAAAAAGATTGGATGCGGCATTGGACGTATTTCCTAAAAATATTACCGATCACTTTTCGAAAAAGAAAATGTTCGGGGGTCTTGCCTATCTCTTCAAGGGGAAAATGACCGTAGGGGTCATAAAAAACGATCTTATGGTACGTATAATCGGTCCTAAAATAGATGAAAAATTAAAAATGGATGCCGTTCGTCCCATGGATTTCGCCAAGAGGCCTATGAAGGAATTCGTTTATGTGTCCGCAAAAGGATATGACACCGAAGAGCAGCTACAACATTGGATTGAATTGGGCCTTGAACATGCCCAGAATAAATTACGAATCACCAAATAGAAATTATAATTAATTATGCAATTATTTTATAACCCAAAGTTGGACAACAGTGCTTCCCAATTCGTTTTTACGCCCGAAGAGAGCCATCATATTGTAAAAGTTTTACGTAAAAAAGAAGGCGATAAAGTGCTTATTACCAATGGCAAAGGCTATATTTTTGATGCAGAGATCATCACCGCCGATACTAAGAAATGTAAGGCCCAGATAATAGCGACCACAAAAAAACATCGAAAGATGTACTGGTTTCATCTCGTCGTAGCGCCTACAAAAAGCAATGATCGATTCGAATGGTTTTTGGAAAAAGCCACGGAAATTGGCGTGGACGAAATCACGCCCATCATCTGTGAACGATCAGAGCGTAAGATCGTAAAACCAGAACGTATGGAGAAGGTACTACAATCCGCGATGAAGCAGTCCATGCAGGCCTATTTACCTAAGCTTAACCCTGTTACTACCTATGAGGAGTTCATCGCCCAAGACAGGGAAGGACTCTTGTTCATAGCGCATTGCGATGAGGACGAAAAGATGGAACTTAAAAGACGGGTTGCCCCGGACAAAGACGTGACCATTCTCATCGGCCCTGAAGGGGATTTCTCCAGGAATGAAATAGACAAGGCCTATAAAAAGGGTTTTCTTCCAATTTCCTTGGGTCAGAACAGACTACGTACGGAAACAGCGGCGATTGTGGCCTGCACAACGGTAAACTTGATCAATAACGGATAGATTCATCTTTGTATATTTAAGGAATGGGATATTCAAGATTTATTAGTATTCTCCTTTTATTTGCCCAAATAAGCTTGGCCAATGCGCAAGAAATCGCCATTCTCAAATACAAAGGCGGTGGGGATTGGTACGCAAATCCAACGGCATTGCCCAATTTAATACGCTTTTGCAATAGCAATATCGATACAAAAATCAAAGAACAACCCGAAACAGTGGAAGTGGGCGATGTTACCCTCTTTCAATACCCTTATGTACATATGACCGGTCATGGCAATGTGTTGTTCTCCCAGGAAGAAGCCGACAATTTAAGAACTTACCTGCTTTCCGGCGGTTTTTTGCATATTGATGACAATTATGGCATGGAACCATATTTACGTAAGGAAATCGCAAAGGTTTTTCCCGATGAAACCATGGAAGAATTGGGTGTGGATCATCCTATTTTTTCCCAGGAGTATACCTTTTCGGAGGGCTTACCTAAAATACATGAGCACGAAGGAAAACGACCCCAAGCCTTCGGTATCGTTCATGAAGGCAGGTTGGTCCTTTTGTTCACCTATGAATCCGATTTGGGCGATGGGTGGGAAGACCCCTCCGTGCATAATGATCCTGAATCCATCAGGACTAAAGCATTACAAATGGGGGCGAATATCATATCTTATGCATTTAAAAACTAAACAATGACAGCCAAAACCATAGCAGACGGTATTTTAAGGGCGATTGCCATACTTTCGGGCATTACACTCCTATTGCTCTTCTTATACAAAATACAATCCGTATTGGTGTATTTGGCTATTGCATTGGTAGCCTCGCTTTTAGGCAGGCCCATAGTCTTGTTTTTGAGAAGAAGACTTAAATTCAATAACACCTTGGCCGTTATCGTGGCCATGCTGTTACTCATCGGGGTCATCGCAGGGATCATCGCTTTATTTATTCCACTTTTGGTGGCGCAAGGCCAAAATCTCTCCTTATTGGATATTGAAGCTTTACAAGCCAATGTTGAGAATTTGTACAGGCAGGTAACCGAATATTTAGGACTGAGTCCATTCGAAATTGAACAGGGAATAAAAAACTCAAAAGTATTCACCAATTTGAATTTTAGCTTTATTCCCGATTTCTTGAATTCATTTGTGAGCGTTCTTGGCAGTTTGAGTATCGGCTTGTTCTCTGTACTATTCATTGCGTTTTTCTTTTTAAAGGACAGTAAACTATTCGAACAAGGCCTATTGGTTTTTGTGCCCGACAATAAAGAAAGTCGTTTAAAGAAATCGATGGATACGATTAAGGACTTACTGTCTAGATACTTTTTGGGACTGGTTTTACAAATAATGATATTGTTCGTTATTTACTCGATTGTCTTGTTCATTTTCGGTATAGAAAATGCCATCGTAATCGCCTTTTTATGCGCCCTCCTGAACCTGATTCCCTACGTGGGTCCGATCATCGGTGGAATCCTTATGATGACCTTGACTATGACCAGTAATTTGGGGTCCGATTTCAGCACGGTAATCCTGCCAAAAACCATCTATGTTATGATCGGTTTTATCATAGGGCAATTGATCGATAATTTCTTCTCCCAACCTTATATTTTTTCCAATAGTGTAAAGTCACATCCTTTGGAAATTTTCTTGGTAATCATCATAGGAGGATTACTGTTCGGGATTACCGGAATGATCATAGCGGTACCCGGATACACCTCGATAAAAGTGATTTTAAAGGAGTTTTTAGCGGAAAACAAGATTGTAAAATCCTTGACCAAAAACTTATAGTTTTACTTTGAATAAAAATATTTTAAATACTGGTGTTCAAGATTTTATATTGAAATATTTGAATACTGACATCATGTCAGTCATACTTAAAAAAAGTCCATTTCCAGAAATTACGCCCCAAGAGCTGGCCGAACAGATCCAGGCGAAAAAAAAATGTGAAAAAAAGCTACCTACCTGGTTCCAAACTCCTAAAATCTATTACCCCAATAAGTTAAATATAGAGCAATCTTCATCAGAAATCGCTGCTGAAAACAAGGCGGAATTAGTAGGTGGAAAAACGCTGGTTGACCTTACCGGAGGAATGGGTGTTGACACCTATGCTTTCAGCAAGAAAATAGAAAAGGTTTACTACTGCGAAATCGATGAAAATCTATCAGAAATCGCGGCTTATAATTTCGGTGTTTTGGGGGTTGAAAATGTGGTGGTCACTTCTATGGATGGATTTGAATTTTTGCGTTGTTCAAACCGTGAATTCGACTGGTTGTATCTAGACCCCTCTCGAAGGTTAGAAAATAAAAACAAAGTGTTTTTACTTTCAGATTGTACACCAAATGTCGTTGAGCATTTACCCCTACTTTTTGAGCACTCTAAACAGATTTTGGTAAAGACTTCCCCCTTGTTGGATCTGACCAATGGCTTACATCAACTAACAAATGTAAAAGAGATCCATATCGTGGCGGTTAAAAATGAGGTCAAGGAAGTGCTTTGGGTGCTTCAAAGGGGATATCTCGGCAAAATAGGGGTTAAGACGATAAATATTATGGAACCAAAAGTCCAAAGCTTTGATTTTTACCTTTCAGAAGAGAAAAACACCACTCCCCTATTAGGACCACCCCTTACTTTTTTATACGAACCCAATACAGCGGTATTAAAGGCAGGTGCATTTAAACTCCTTTCCAAAAAACTAATGGTATATAAGTTGCATGATCATTCCCATTTATATACGTCTAGGAAGCAGGTTGAATTCCCTGGCAGGGTGTTTTATATTGACAAGGTTATTCCTTATCGTAAAAAAGAACTCAAATCCTTAATGGGTACGCAGGCGAATATCACCGTAAGGAACTTTCCTGAAAGTGTTTCCACCATTCGAATAAAATACAAAATAAGGGATGGCGGGGATGTGTACCTTTTTTTCACCAAGCTACAAAATGATCAACTTGCCATAATCAAGGCTTCAAAAAACATTCCGATGAATATATAATGAATCTATTTATCGTATTTAGCTCATAAATAGTCCTGTTGAAATCTTTCAGTTGGCTCCTATTTAAACTAGTGTTTTAACTCGTCAGAACAGCCTATAAGCGCCTGCAACACCCCAAAAACATTACGAAAACGTTTGCGTAGCTGTTTTAGTTCAACCGATCGAGACCCTTTTTTCCAAGACAAATAATACCAATATTTGACAAAATATGACGTGGATTTTTATTTATTGACATGTATTTTTGTTAATATTACCATAAATTTTTGCGGACTATAAAATTGTGGTACTCGAAAATTTGTTTTTATTTACTTAAACTTTAATTTAAACTAACAAACATCAAGGATTATGGATCAAAAACGCGATTACAAATCGTTAAAGCCCAAAAGGAGTCTTATCTCTATTGGTTATGGGCTTTTAACTTTCCTAATTTGTTTAAGCGCCCAAATGGCTTTAGCAAATTCGGAAACATCATTTTTAAAGGTTGAATTAGACAACACCTTTCAATCAACAATTACTGGAATGGTCTCCGATCAAAACGGACCATTGCCCGGAGCGAGTGTTGTAGTAAAAGGTACGACCCAAGGAACGCAAACCGATTTTGATGGTAACTTTACCATTGAAGCGGATAGTGATGCCGTTTTGGTCATCAGTTATATTGGCTATGCCACACAGGAAGTTGCCGTAAATGGTAATACTACAATCAATGTGGTATTGGTTGAAGACGCAAGCCAATTGGAAGAGGTTGTTGTTGTGGGTTATGGCACCCAGACAAGAGGGGACATTACAGGTTCTGTAGCTTCCGTGGATATGGGTGAAGCACTAAAAGCACCTACCAGAAACGCCGCCGAAGCTTTACAAGGTAGGGCATCCGGTGTTACTGTAGTTAATAACAACACACCAGGGGCAGCTCCAAAAATCAATATTCGTGGTTTTGGAACAACGAACAATACAGATCCCTTGTATATTATTGATGGGGTACAAACAGACGACGCCAACTTCTTGAACAATATCAACCCTGCCGATATTGATCAGATGAACGTATTAAAAGATGGTGCCGCGGCGATTTATGGTGCTAGGGCATCCAACGGGGTTGTAATTATTACTACAAAAGGTGGTGGTTACAATATGGATACCGCTGAGATATCAGTGGATATGTATACTGGTTTTTCCCAAATCGCAAATGCGCCAGATTTATTGAATCCGCAGCAACATGCGGATATGCTGTTTCAAAGTTTAACAAATGACGGGGCTGTAATTTCCCATGGGCAATATGATCCCAATGGCACCGGTGTCTTTACCGTACCAACCTCTATTATTGGATATACCAGGGTTCAATCCTATAACCCGATTGTATTTGCGGCTCCAGGTGTCTATACCGCTACTGTAAAACCAGGAGGTACTGATTGGATCGATGAGCTTTCCCGTACGGCACCAATATCCAACTTTTCTGTATCGGTGGCCAACGGCACTGCTTCCGGTAAGTATTTTATGTCTGTCGGTTATTTAGCCAGTGACGGTATTCTTAATAATACAGGGTTTGATCGTGTAAGCACCCGATTGAATTCAGAGTTTAAAATTGGAGAGAAGTTAAGAATAGGGGAACACCTGAATGTTTCTTATTCAAATACCAAAACAGGCAACAACGAGGCCTTCGAGATGGCAATGAGAATATCACCCTTAATACCTGTTAGGGATGACGATGGGGAGTTTGCTGGGGTAGCAGGGCCAAGTCTAAGTAATTCAAGAAACCCGGTTGCCCTTAACTATAGGGCTAGAAATGACTATAACAAACGATATGCCGTCTTTGGGGATGTTTACCTAACCTATGATATATTGGATGAGATAACGTTCAAAACAACTTTGGCCGGTGGTTTTAATACTTTTGACAATAGGGCATTTACCTCATTGGATCCTGAGTTTGGGGAACCAATCTCGGAGAGATCATTGACCGAACAGGATCAAACCAGTTATAACTGGATTTGGACCAATACCTTGAATTATAATAAGACTTTTGGCGACCATACCGTAAATGCCTTGATTGGTATTGAAGCACTGAAAGGCTCAGGCAAGGGGAAACAAATTACCCGTTCTGGTTATTTGTTCGAAGATCCTGATTTTTATTTGCTTAGCAATGGTACAGGGGCTCCCAATGTCAATTACGCCTATGATGGCTTTAATTCCTTGTTCTCGGTATTTGGGACCGCCAATTATTCCTATTTGGACAAATACTTTTTAACCGCTACAATTCGTCGTGATGAGTCTTCCAGATTCGTTGGGGACAATAAGAGCGATATATTTCCATCATTCAGTGCGGGTTGGTTGATCAGTGAAGAGGATTTTTATCCAGCGGATGCTTTTGTTGAACGTTTAAAGTTAAAAGGATCTTGGGGTAAATTAGGAAATCAATCCTTACCGGTTGATAACCCAACTGCCAATATTTCAATATTAAGCGACCAATATGCCAACTATGCCTTAAGTGGTGGTAGTATTGCCACAGGCGCCATATTAAGCCAAGTGGGTAACACCGACCTTAAATGGGAAACCAGTGAAACCACGAATGTTGGTATTGAAACTTTGATGCTCGATAACAAATTAACGTTTGATTTCGAATATTTTAACATCACCACAAAAGATTTGATAACCCAGGATTTCAGTGCAATCAGTTCAACGGCAATCGATGCCAGTGCACCTTATGTGAATCTTGGAAATGTAAAAAATACCGGATTTGACATAGGAATCGGGTATAGTGATAAAACCGATAATGGTTGGTCCTATGGCGTAAGCGCAAATATATCCCATTATAAGAATGAAGTTACCGAATTGATCGATGGTGCACCAGTAACAGGGACTGGAGAGGCTCTAAGAGGACAAACACCAACAAGAACAGAAGTTGGCGAGCCCATGTCCTTTTTCTATGGACGTAATGTAATCGGATTCACCGATACAGGAAGATTTCAGTATGAGGATGTAAACGGTGATGGCACTGTTAATGATGATGACCGAACCAAAATCGGTTCCCCCCATCCTGATTTCACTTACGGAATCAATTTAAATACAGCCTATAAAGGGTTTGATCTATCCTTGTTCTTTAACGGTTCACAAGGAAACGACATTTACAATTTCAATAAATTCTATACCGATTTTCCATCTTTTGTTGGTGGAAATAGAAGTACTAGGGTGTTGGATTCTTGGACCCCAACCAATACGAATGCTACGTTACCGGCATTATCAACAACAATTACCAATAATGAAGGAGATCCCAATTCATATTATGTGGAAGATGGATCCTATTTAAGATTGAAAAATACGCAGATTGGATATACCTTACCACAGGATGTCATCGATAAAATTGGAATGAAATCTTTACGTCTATACGTACAAGCTACCAATTTATTCACAATTACAGGGTATGAGGGTGCCGATCCCGAAATCGTGTCAAACGTACCTGGTGGTGAAAGCGCCAACTTAAGTTTAGGTATTGATGGTAGGGTTTATCCTGCTTCAAGGATATTTACTTTGGGTGCAAATATTAAATTCTAAAAAAAAAGTCATGAAAAGAACAATTGCTTATTTTATTTTGCTAGTTACCATATTAGCAT
Organism: Maribacter arenosus; assembly: GCF_014610845.1. GTDB lineage: Bacteria > Bacteroidota > Bacteroidia > Flavobacteriales > Flavobacteriaceae > Maribacter_A > Maribacter_A arenosus. The sequence goes on from NZ_JABTCG010000001.1 coordinate 974,575, forward strand.
GTAGTAGCGATTTTACCGAGTCACCGGCAGTTGGTGCACTTAGTGATCAATCGCTGAAGAACGAGACCGGGGTGAATTTGTTGCTTACCGGTGCCTATTCTGCCATCGATGGTGTCAGAAATAATGGATTTGGTGAAGGTTGGGCAACCTCTGGAGACAACTGGATTATGGATGTATTGGCAGATGATGCCCATAAAGGAAGTACTGATGGTGACCAACCCGAACTCTATAATATCGAAACCATGAACTGGTCTTCCGGTAGTTCTTATTTCTTAGGAAAATGGGGCGTAATATTTGCTGGTGTCAATAGGGCCAATGCGGTAATCGCATTGATCAACACGATTGAGGAAGGTGATTTCTCGGCACAATTGGCGGAAGCGCGCTTTTTAAGAGGGCATTATAATTTTGAACTTCAAAAAATGTGGGGCAATGTTCCATACATCTCTGAAGAGAATTATGCCGCTACCGAATTCAACCAGCCTAACCCTGGACCTATTTGGGATCAGATCGAGGCCGATTTTCAATATGCCATTGATAATTTACCTACTGCCCAATCACTGGTTGGCAAACCAACAGCATGGGCAGCGAAGGCATTTTTGGGGAAAGCACATTTACACCAATCTGAGTGGGATACTGCTTTTACCCTATTGAATGATGTTGTTGTTAACGGACCGTATGATTTACTACCTGATTTTGTTGATAATTTCAGATTGGCGGGTGATAATAGCGTAGAATCCATTTTTGCAATTCAGTTTACTACCGATGATGGACAATCCTATAACGCGAATGTTCAGGGAGCTTTAAATTTCCCTAACCCAGGACCATTTGGTTCTTGTTGTGGTTTTTATCAGCCTACCCAGGATCTGTTGAATGCTTTTAAAACCGATGGCACAGGATTACCATTATTGGATACATACAATGATTCCGATGTGAATAGTGATTTCGCCATTGATTCCAGTGCACCATTTACGCCTTTTGCCGGACCTTTAGATCCAAGAGCGGATTATACCGTTGGTAGAAGGGGTATCGACTATAACGGGTATGGTGAACATGTTGGTAATGATTGGATCCGTGCTGAGTATAGCGATATTTCCGGTTCCTATTTACCCAAGAAAAATGTGTATTGGTCCGGTGAGACTGCTAACCAAGCCACAGGTGGTTGGGGACAGCAGCTTTCTGGCGTCAATTACCACATTATGCGTTTCGCAGATGTACTTTTGATGGCCGCAGAAGCTGCCGTTGAAAAAAGTAGCCCAGATTTGGCGTTGGCACTTACCTATGTTAACAGAGTACGTGACAGAGCCAAAAATTCGAACTATGTACAAGCTGTAGATGGTTCAGGTGATGCTGCCAATTATCAAATTGAGCCTTATACTGCATTTGGTGATGTAGCTAGTGCTAGAGCCGCGGTTCGTTTCGAACGACGTCTTGAACTAGGTATGGAGGGACATCGTTTATTCGATCTAAGAAGATGGGGTAATTTTGTGGAAGTAATGACTGAATATGCGACCAATGAAGGGCGTACCATTACACCTTTCGGACAAGAAGTGGGCACCTATGAAGAGAAACATTACAGATTCCCAATTCCTGTTAATGCTATAGATTTAAGTGGTGGGATTTTAACTCAAAATCCTGGGTACTAATCAGATCGATTTCATTGATTGAAATTATATTTTGTAGAAAAAGGCATTTTTTTAAATGCCTTTTTTTATTTCCATAAATCACGATTTTGTAGTTCTTTTGCCTTTCACATAGTAGACCATATTTTATTCCTCTAATGAAAAAACTTAAGTATTTATCCCTAGTTTTATTTACAGTACTTGCCTGTAGTAAAAAGAACAACACCCTGTTCTCAAAAATAGCGGCAGACAAATCCGGGATAACCTTCAATAATAAAATTGTTGAAACCGACAGCTTTAACATTTTGAATGTGGAATATATTTTCAATGGTGGCGGAGTCGCCGTGGGAGATTTTAATAATGATAATATCCCTGATCTATTTTTTACCGGCAATCAAGTGCCTAATAAATTGTATTTGAACCAAGGCCAACTAAAATTCAAGGATATTTCCGAAGAAGCTGGTATTGAAGCCAAGGACAAATGGGTCACTGGAATTTCCGTAATAGACATCAACAGTGATGGGCTTTTGGATGTATATCTCTGTGCGGCCATGCTACCTTCAGATAAAGAAAAGGCAAATATGCTCTTCGTGAACCAAGGCATAGACGAAAAAGGGGTTCCCTCTTTCAAAGAAATGGCCGAGGAATATGGGATAGCCGATTCTGGAAATAGTATGAACGCCACATTTTTCGATTATGACAAAGATGGTTTATTAGACCTGTATGTCTTGAACAATGTTGATATTCATGAACTACCGTCAAATTATAGAAAGAAAATAACAGATGGTTCAGCACAAAGTAACGATAGGTTATATCGTAACAACGGGGACAATACCTTTACCGATGTGACCCTAAATGCGGGCATCACCATCGAAGGTTATGGTCTTGGTCTTGCCATCGCCGATATGAACTTTGATGGTTGGACCGATATCTATGTAAGCAATGATTACCTAACCAACGATGTACTTTATATAAACAATGGCGACGGCACTTTCTCGAACAACATAGATCAGAATACCAAACATCAAAGTAAATTTTCGATGGGAAATGACATTTCTGATTTTAATAATGATGGCTTTTTGGATATCATGACCCTGGATATGTTGGGTGAAACCAATTACAGATTAAAAACGACCATTCGGGATACAAAATATAACGATTATGCCTTAAACGATAAGTTTGGTTATGAATACCAGTATATGCGAAATATGCTGCAAATGGGACAGGGTATTGGTATACCTTCCAGCGAAATTGGACTTATGGCCGGGGTAGCGAAAACAGACTGGAGCTGGTCCCCTTTGTTCGTTGATATGGACAATGATGGTCATAGGGATTTGTTGATTACCAACGGATTTCCACGTGATATTACCGACCTTGACTTTGGGGATTTCAAATTCAATGTACAACGTTACTTAAGTCCTATCCATATCCTTGATTCCATTCCCGTGGTTAAAATCCCTAATTATGCTTATAAAAATGAACAAAATGGACGATTCAGCGATGTTGGCCGTGAGTGGGGCCTTAGCATTCCGTCATTTTCCAATGGAGCGGTTTTTGCCGATTTGGACAATGATGGGGATATGGACTATGTGGTGAATAACATCAATGACGAAGCCTTCCTTTTTGAAAATACCCTGAACAATGAACAACATGTAACCCATAACTACATGATGGTTAAATTAAAAGGGCCTAAAACAAATGCCTCCGGGATTGGAGCAAAAATTGTGGTCCGATTTTCCGATGGAACATTCCAATTTCATGAACATCGATTGAATAGAGGGTATATGTCCTCGATTCACGATATTGCCCATTTTGGTCTAGGAAAGACAAACGAGATCGAGTCGCTTGAAATTCTATGGCCCGATGGTAAATTCCAGGCACTCTCGAAAATAAAGGGAAACCAAACCATACACGCAAACTATGTGGATGCCAAGACGATGAACACCGATGATCTTTCATTTCCATTGACATTTAAAAACCCAGCACCGATTTACACAGAAGTTGCACAAAATATTGGTATCGATTATACCCATCAAGAAAAAGACATGATCGATTTTAATGTGCAACGAACCCTACCCCATAAACTGACCCAAAATGGACCATGTTTGGTTGCGGGTGATCTTAATGGCGATGGTACCGAGGATTTTATCGTGGGAAGCGCATCTGGATATTCCCCAGTAGTCTTTTTACAGAAAAAGGATGGGTCTTTTACCAGCGCACCCTTATTCAGTGGTGAAATCGACAAAAAATATGAAGAAGAGGCCATGGCGCTCTTCGATTTAGAGAATGATGGCGACCTTGACCTCTATCTGGTTTCAGGTAGCAATGAGTTTGATAAGGAAAGTAATCTTTATGATGACCGATTAATGATCAATGATGGGAACGGGAATTTTTCATTCGCTCCTGATAAAATGCCCAAAATTAGGGCTAGTGGATCCGTGGTGAAGGCACATGATTTTGATATGGACGGATTCATCGACCTATTTATTGGCGGAAGAACAGCATTTGCCGAATACCCGATTCCTGAGAAGAGCTACCTCCTTAAAAACGTTGAAGGGGTCCTTAAGGACATGACCGAAACGATGTGCCCCTCGTTAAATACTATTGGCATGGTCACAGACGCTACGTGGGCAGATATCGACCAAGACGGACTCAGTGATCTTATTTTGGTAGGGGAATTTATGCCCATCACCGTTTTTAAGAACGAAAAAACGACTTTCAGTAAGTTGGAGGAAACGGGATTGGACAGTCTCTTAGGGTGGTGGGAGAGCCTATTGACCCATGATTTTGATGGAGATGGGGATATGGATTTAGTCGCAGGCAATTTAGGGACGAATAATTTTTATCAACCCTCAAAAGAAAAGTCCGTAACCCTGTTGGCCAAGGATTTTGATAAGAACGGATTCATAGACCCCATACTCTTTTCCTACGTTAGGAGTGATTTTGATGATGATTCCTATAAATCTTACCCTGTGAATTTTTGGGGAGACCTATACAAACAAAGTCCATTATTTAGATCAAAATATAATTATTATAGGGAATATGCAGTCGCAACGCAGCAAAATCTATTATCCCCTGAAGAACTGAAAGATGCTACCGAATTGGTCTTCAATTACGATAAGACCACCTATTTTGAAAATAATGGGAATGGCAATTTCGTGCCGCGACCATTGCCTTGGGAGGCACAAGTAGCCCCTATTAATCGATTTACGGTTACTGATTACAATGCAGACGGCAATACTGATTTGTTATTGATTGGGAACAACTACGGGAATGAAGTGTTCATTGGCCGATATGATGCCTTCAATGGAGGGTTGCTAAAAGGTGATGGCCAAGGAAATTTTGAAATGATCAGCCCCTTGGAAAGTGGATTCTTGGTTCCCGGGGACGCCAAGGATATGATTACCCTTAAAAATGCCCAAGGTTATAACGACTACATCATAGTGACCCAAAACAGGGATAAAATAAAGGTCTTTCAAAAAAAATGACCATAGAGGCAACTGCATAAGAATACGCTATTAAATATTCCACAACTGTGCAGCTAGAACGATTATATCAGTAATACTCGAATCAGTATTCATTACTATGTTTATAATCCCCAAAACGATATTTTACCGTGCGCTTAAGCGGAATCTGCATCCCATTGGTGTTTTCCAACCAATCATAAATTGCCATTGACATTTTTTTGGCAATCTCCTGTTTATCGGGGTCAGCGATTAAATTGTACATCTCATCGGGATCATTCTGAAGATCATAAAGTTCATTACGATCCCAAATTCCATGGTATTTAATATACTTATATCGATCCGTTCGCATACCAAAAACCGTAGGGGTCATGGGAAAGTCATATTCCCAATAGTATTCGTAGAAAATTTCACTTCGGGAAGGTGCATTCATGTCTCCCGTAACTATTGGAATAAATGATACGCCCGGCATATTTGCGGGTTGTTCTATTCCTGCTACTGCCAAAACGGTTGGCCCAATGTCAATATTCTGTACCATTTGTTCCGGTGTCTTACCCCCTTCAAAAAGCTCTGGACAGCGAACCAATAAGGGCACTTTGACCGATTCTTCATAGAAATGTCTTTTATCGATCAGTCCGTGTTCCCCCCAACTAAATCCATTATCTCCCATATAAATAACCAAGGTGGACTCATCTAAGCCTTCTTGTTTCAAATAATCCATGACGGTGCCGATACTTTCATCGACCCCCAACAATGTTTCGCAATAGTCGACCACCATATCATAAATCCCATTATTTTCATGGTACATATAATCAACTCCGTGCCAGCTGATACGCTGATCAGCAACCCATTGCGGCCATTTCAGATCACGGTATTTTCCTGTTTTGGTTTGATCATATGTCGGTGGTAACGCTATTTTCTTCCCCTTATATTTCCCTTTATGCCGTCTTGCGGGTTTAAAAGCCGCATGTACCGCCTTATGGGATAAATACAAAAAGAATGGTTTGTCATTATCCCGTTTATCTAACCAATCCACTGCATGTTCGGTTAACAGGTCCGTGATATAAGTAGAGTCTTTGTAAGCCACACGGGTACCATTGATATTCAATGTGGGATTGTAGTATACGCCTTGTCCTGGAAAACTCTCCCAATGGGTAAATCCTGGCTGGGGTTCGTCTCCATGGTCTCCCATATGCCATTTGCCAAAAAAACCGGTCTGATACCCAGCTTTTTCCAAGTATTGTGGAAAATAGGTGAGATTTCCGGGATCAGGTGCCTGATTATCAACTATCGTGTGGGAGTGCGAGAATTGTCCGGTCAAAATAGAAGCCCTACTTGGTGAGCAAAGGGAAGTTGTGACAAATGCATTGGGCAGATAAGCTCCTTCTATTGCCAGTTTGTCCATATTCGGGGTTTCCAACCAAGGTACTTTTCCAGTAAAGCCCATATAGTCATACCTATGATCATCGGTCAATATAAAGATGACGTTTCTGGGTTTCTTTTTTTTGGAGATTACAGGATCGGTATTTAGAGAAGTATTGTCGGTTATTTCATTACAATAACCATGGCTGAAAAGAAATATAAACCCTAAAAAAATGATGGCGCTCTTAAGCATTCTTAGTATTGTTTTTAGGCTATTAAATATAGTTAATTATTCCTTTTTTGTTGTAGCAACCACCTGTATAATTCCTCGGTCTGATAGGCTTTGACCCAAGAATCATGACCAACATCGGGATACCTTGTAAACTTGACATCATGACCCATTTTTTGTAACTGCCCAACCATCGTTTCTGATTCAGAAATGGGTATGGATCGGTCTTCTTCACCATGAAATACCCAAATAGGCATATTTTTATCGATCCAGGACGCATACGGTACGGGGGTCATGCCACAAACCACGGCTAAGGCAGCAAATTTCTCTGGGTATTGTACGGCCATCTCCCAAGCTGCACCTCCTCCCCTGCTTAACCCTGTCAAATAAATCCTTTTTGGGTCTACCCTATTATGGGCTACAATGGTATCCAATAATTGCACAACGGCCCTGGTGTTCCACCATTTTTTTTTATCCGGATTTTGTGGCGCCAATATTAAAAATGGGAATTGCTTTCCTTCGGCAATCATTTTAGGAGGCCCATTCGTCTTTAGTGTAGCTAGCGTATCGCCCGATTCCCCACCTCCGTGTAAAAACAAAAGCAACGGAAACTTTTCCTTTGCTTTTGTTTCATAGTCTTCCGGATAGTATAGGTAATATCCTAGTTTTTGGACATTTACCGTCTTCATTTCCCCCTCTAGCAGCTGTGATTTTTTTTGGGCCGAACACCCTTGTGATAACAAAAGGAATGATAATAATACCAGATAGTTCTTCATTAAGGTAAGGTACTATTTTATTCCTATATTCTGGATATCCTGAAAATTGAAAAAAGAAAATCTATCTGTTTAAAATAGAAAAGATCGATAAAATCGACCTTAACCTATATCATTATTACTATTTTATCTATACAATGTAAAATGGCCTACATAGCGGATTTTACTCTTGTCGTTCGCGTTGACAACATACCAATAATCCCCTGTCGGTACAGGACTACCATCGTAATTACCGTCCCAATTTAGAATCTGGTCCAAAATAGCCACCACCCTACCATAACGATCATATATCTTCACTTCGATGTTAGGGAAGAATTCCCGGTTCTTTGGAGCCCATACGTCATTATTATTATCACCGTCAGGAGTAAAGAAATTTGGGATCTCCAACATTCCCGTAAACTCGAACGGAACCGTTACAATGGCAACACAACCATTTTGATCTACGACCCTAACCGTAACTGTTGTACTTTCATTGGTCGTATATACATTTTCGCTACCATAAGATTCGCCTTGGAAGAAATACTCATAGCCTCCAAAACCACCATCGGCAGTTGCCGTTAACTCATTAGGTCCGGTTTTCACGGCACTTATCGTAAGGGGATCATAACTTTCAAGGGTAAACTCCTCAAAACTGGTACAACCATTCTCATGATAGATATATACCGTATGGTCCCCAGCAGGAAGGTCTCCCCATGTCGTTTGGGTATCAGCTTGGTTTACATCGTCAACATCAAGAGAGAATAACAGTCTTGGCAATAAGCTACTATCTTGCATTTCAACAGATACCGTACTGTTCGGAAATATACCTTCACAACCATATTGTACAATGGTTTCAGCAGTCAGATCAACCCCGATTTCAATAGGAATAAGGGTGTCGGTACCGCACATGTTGGCATCTTGGACAAAAACAATATAGGTTTCCCCTCCGATTAAACCATCAAAATAGAGACTATCATTACGGGCAAAAACCTCGCTACCATCAGAATTTGGACCTACCAACATGGTCTCATAATAGGAGACCATAGTTACCGGATCAACAAATGGCGTACCCCCTGATATGGATAATTGGGCGGTACCATCGGCATAACCGATACAGGTTTCTGGAGTAGTGGAAACATTATCGATATTTATCTCATCGGGCTCTGTAACGGTAAGGGTTTGTTTTTCAAAACACCCGTTCTCATCCTGTATCAATATTTCGTAACTTCCGGCTGCCAGTTCTTCAAAAGTATAGCTACCTGGGTTCGATGGGTCACTAAAGAATTCATTGAAATGGGGTTCTATGGCAAATTGGATAAGTCCAACGCCTCCACTAGTAACCTCAATCTGGATCGCTCCATCCTCATCCCCAAAACAACTTACAGGAATTGGGGTGGCATTGAATAATATCGGCTCTGGCCTTACGATTTCAAAAGGACCTGCAATATCGCTACAATTTATACCACTTGTTACTGCAATATAGTATGTTGAGCCTGCATCCAGTCCTTCAAAGGTACCATAATCCTGTGGCCCTCTAATTAAACTGGCCGAAGCCGACGGACTAAAAGCATCGATAGGATCACCATCGTACAAATAGAATTGATTGTCACCAACACCGCCATTGATGAACGATTCGATCCTTCCATCAAGTTCAGAGGCACATGAAATGTCATCCGGTTGATTTGGCAATAATGTAATCCCCGTGGCATCGGTCATCGTTATACCATTCGAGGTGACGGCAGGGCAAATATTCAAGGCATTTTTCTTTCTAACATCGAATTGATACGTAATTCCTGCCACACCGGGGAACAATTCAGAAGTTCCTGTCATATCGGTATAAATGCCTACAGGGACGCCATTTTCAAGGGCCAAATATTCATAGGTGAATAATGGATCGGGATTTTCTATGGTCAATCGTATTTCTCCGAGGCCACCACATCCAGGTACCCGGGTTTGAACCAATTTAGGTCGCACCGGTGGTGGCGGGTCAACATAATATGGTTCGGTCACGAACAAACAATCAAAACTTGATGAAACCTCTATGGCATACCATCCTTCACTTATAAATCCACCACTTGCACCAATAAACGTTGGTGTGTTCTGTAGACCACTGGCAGAGGCGATATCCGTATTATCATTACTGTTCAAATAAAGCAAGCGATAGTTGTAACCAGCGCCAGGATATCCACCTGTTGCTCCGGCAATGGCTGTAATTATATCCCCAGAAGTAGGATCGTAAGCCTCAAGGACCGCATTGTTACCTCCAGGACACTGCAAAGATAAAGGCTCTCTAATTCCTGCATCGATTTGAGGTACAGGCGGCAGATTTATTTCAAAAGTATCCGTGCAACCTTCAACATCGCGTATTTCAACCTGATAATCCCCACTTGGTAGGTTGGTAAATATTCTAGTATTAGAGAATGCCACCAATTCGGTAGGATAGGTCGCACCACCATCTGAGCTGACCAATAGTCTGTAGTCATAAGGCGAACCATCCCATCCTCCTTGACCTATGGCTTCAATCTGACCCGTATCATCATTACATCCCGTATTCCCTACTTCTATAGCATCTACCTGAAGCGGACCGTTAGGTGTTCTAATCGTTGCAGAATTACTATCCCCTGAACAGAAAGGAAGTTCATCCGAAACCACCTCAACAAAGAAATTACCCCCTGTTAACCCTGTAATACGGGCTGGATCTCCGTTAATATCAGGAAAATTATTCGTGTCGAAACTACCTGTGGCCAGAACCGTTGTTTTTCCCGGGTCACTGCTGCTATAGACATTGTAGGTATACATTCCTACATAGTCCGAAACTTCAATAAATAGCTCCCCATCATTACCTGGGACAAAACAACTTACTGCTTTCGCCTCACTAATGACTACGGTAGGGCTAATTGGCTCAATTACCGTATGTACTGGCATTGGATAGGTACACCCACCTATGTTGTCGGTAACCTCGAAAATATAATCTCCAACTGCAGGCAAATAAATATCAACATAATCATTGCCGGCTGTATTTGTAACCGGTGTTACGGGTGCCACGGATATGGTAGACACGGTGAAATCGGTCGTTCCTATTACTTGTATCCTAACGCGCTCATCATCCCTACAATTCAATGGGTCTACTTCTGTGATGGTAGAAGTTATATCCCCTGGTGGATCAATAGGTGGTAGGTCGAAAGTGGTTTGACAGCCATTACCATCGATCGCATAAACGGTTATTGTTTGGGTTGACCCATTATCAACAATTTCGAAAGTATCCGATGATTGGTAATTTGTAAATCCTGTTATGCTATACTGGTAACCACTTCCTACGGTTCCAGGATTGGAAGGATCTACAGCTACCGTAATTATGGTAGAGCTATAACGGTTTGCGCCATTTTCACATGTGAATGGTGGCGCGCTAGCGGTAATCGCAAAATCCTCAGGATTATCAATAAAGTGAATTGCTGACAATGCAGAACAACCCCGTGGAGTCAATACCTCCACTTGATAATTGGCCTCTGGTAGATTTGAAAACGAACCTGTATTGTTTCTTGTTACTTCTGTACTGGTATCTGTATTGGTCAAAATGAACTCAATAGGCGTATCAACTATACTGGTCGGATCTAGAATAATATCCAAACCTCCATCATTTACATTGTAACAACTGATATCCCTTGGGATTTCCGCTGTAATTAAAGGAGGTACAGCAGCAATCAAATCAATGGTATCCGTAGCGGTACATAAGGTTTCAGTATCTGTAACTACCACTTGGTACTGTCCTGATCCATACCCGGAAAAAACACCGGTCGTATTATCATCGATATAAGTTCCTACGCCATCTTGTAACTCATAATTGTATGTGGTACCACTACCTCCATTGACCGTGGCCGTCAAAATTCCGTCGGCGGCCAAACAGGTTGGTGCTGAGGTAAATGAAACCGAAACCGATAAGAATTCATAAACCCTTGCGGTATTTTGTCCCGTACAACCATTGGCATCGACCACGTCGACGATATAATCACCAGGGGAACTTACATTGAAGGTATATTCATAAACCAAACCGTTCAGCACACCATATTGCGAATCACCACCCAGAGTGAAAAGGGGCGTATCAACCGTATTGGGTACACTAACCGTAATATCAAAAGAGGTCGATGTTACAATACACTGATTGTCAACATTTGTAGTAATCAAAGGTGCTGCATCGATAGGTATTATACTTGCTATAGCAAACGAGCTACAACCGCTGCTGTCCATTACATACACATCATAATCACCTGCCGGACCAAAGAAAGTAGTCTCAGTACCATAATCTGTGCCTGCTGGGATATTACCCTGGGGCATAAAGGCATAAGTGTATGGTCCACCATCGCCTCCACGACCTTGAACTGTAATTGATCCATCAGCATTACAATTGGCAGGTGTTAGATCAAGGATATCAATAGCCGGCAGATTCTGATCGATGGTCACCGCACTGGCATCGGTACAGGTGTCGGTTAAATTGGTTACTATGATCTGATAATCCCCTGCAGGGGTAAAATAACTACCCGTATGTGGATCGGTAGTGGTTGTAACCGAAGGTTCCAAATCTATTCTTAACCCTGTTTGTTCATCCAAGAGTTCAATCCGCAATTGATCGCCTATTATGAATCCCGTTATCGAATATAGGATTTCGCCATCAGGATTGGGGAAACATGCCGCTGGATTAGAACTGGCGGTTACATCCAAAAGGGAAGGACCTTCAATCGGAGGAATTTCTTGTTGGTAAATACATCCTGTAACCAGATCCCTTACATCAACGGTATAAGCTACTCCGTATTGAATACCATCGGTAGCATTGCTAAAGGTATGGTCGTTTGCACCAGGTGTATTATTTAAAGGATAAAATGCAGGCTGATGTTCCAATTTTATCTCGTAAGAACCCGATCCACCACTAACACTTACCGCATAAGTAAACCCGGTATCATCACAAATTATAGGAACTGGCGGAGGAATAGGGGTTATAACCACCTCATTGGTCGTTATGGTCACAAAATCTTCATCAATACATCCATAGGCATCCACTGTGATTACCCTATAGTCGCCAGGTATCAAGGCTGGATCCGTTATATCTAAGGGTAGCGCACCAAGTCCAACGTTATCCTGTCTCGTAATTTGATTGCCCAAAAGATCCTCAATGACAAAACTGAAGTCCGGCGTACCATCGGTCACACTATTAATCCGAATTCCACCACTTACGACCGTCGTTGAACAAACCGCCTGTATTTCCGAGACATTTGAATCAGGTGGTGGGGTGCTATCCAATAGAATATCAACCGTACCATTATATTCACATCCCCTGGCATCTCGAATAACCACAGGATAAGTGCCTACGGCCAAATTGGAGAACGAGCGCTGGTCACTGAATCCTAGGTTGTTAAAATTGATTTCATAAGGGGGTATACCGTCGGTGGCATCCGGTGTAATTACTACCCTACCATTAGCTACATTACCACAGCTAACTGGAAATATTTCCAGTGTTGGAGGTAATAGTGAAATTGGTGGAGCCAAATTAACGGGACTGGAATCCGCAGTACATCCTTCATTATCCACTACTCTAAAAACATAGTCCCCAGGAGTAGTCGTATCATAAATAAAATTTGTCGAGGTCAAGGGTACTGGCCCAGAAAATGTTACCCCATTATCAGAACTAACCTCATATTGTTTTGTTCCTGCACCAGCCGTATATCCGCCGGCTACAATTACCCGAATTTGCCCTGGAGCACCACCACATGGTATTTCAGAAACTATATTGGTATATACCCTTAGTTGTGGATTAATGGTAACATTGATGTTGTCCCTACAATTGTTACTGTCCCTAACTTCCACCGAGTAGCTGCCCGGGTTTAGACCGGTGAAATTTGGAGCCGCTTGCCAAGAGCCTCCATTAACACGGTATTCATGACTTGCCAATGGAGCTGTACCTGCAGTTGAGGTGACGGCTATAGTTGCCCCAGTTCCAGGAACATAGCAGAAATCAGAAGCAGCTGCATCCAAGGATATCGTCGGGGCATTAAGGGGTGTTAGATCAAAATTGAAAGTCGTGGTACAACCTTCAGAATCCTCAACAGATAAGGTATAGGTGCCCGCCACTGATAGATTACTAAAAGTTCTTCCAGATCGGGGACCGATTGGTGGGCCTGAAGGAGGTGTTAAGGTATAACTATAGGTTCCCCAACCCCCTGTAGCATTGGCCACTACCCTGCCTCGATTGTTGTTGGCACAACTCATGGGTGTAACAACACTGGTGCTCAAGTCTATTGGTGCCGCTTGTTGGATATCGAATGAAGCGGTATCGGTACATCCCGTATCGGCATCGGTAACGATAATAGTATAGGTGCCCGCGCCTGAAGGAGGCAATACAACTTCCAAATCATTTTGCGGACCTCCAGAGAAAAGTCCACCATTGATATCCCAAGTATAGTTATTGGCGAAACCATCGATCAAAAAGGTTCCCGAACCATCGGTAGCTCCATCACAAACTTTTAGATCACCACCTGATTTAACCCTAGCCCTAATGGAGCTGATTTGGGCTGGAATAAACGCCTCGGTATAGGTGCAATTATTGGCATCTGTTATTTGGAAAATATAGGAGGTATTGGTACTCAACCCTATAAAAGTATCGCTAGCCCCGTTATCGATGATAAGGGGGCTTATTACCGAATAATTGGTAATTGGGGCATTACTGGTGGGTGTCAATTGTACATCCGAAGTCCCTAATGAACAATTAATGTTGCTTTGCACAAAGGTAAGATCCGTCGGTGGATCAACATCCAATATGGTAATGGGCGTCAATTCCAATCGGCATCCTCCTCCATCTTCGATCATAGGGGTATAGGTACCCGTTGACAGATTAGGATACGAAGTGATTCCTGTAAAATTCAATCCGTCAATACTAAACACATATCCACTACCAGATCCTCCTGTAAAAGGACCGACAAAATCTATCTGACCTCCATTGACCCCTCCGCTTCCATCACATGTGCGGTCGGAAATCTTGGTTGCAGAACCTGAAATTACACCAACACTGGAAACCGTTACATCAGGCAAGGGCATTGTACATTCAAATCCTCCTTGTTGGTATCGTACTTCCAATTGGTTATAGAGTGTACCAGCGGGGGTAGCTGGGACTGAAATCTCAGAAGTAGTCTCCCAAGGGTCAGAACTATTCACCCTAAATGAGAGGTTGTAACCACGCGCATCGGAAACATTGAAATTGATTTTCGCACCTCCATTGGAGCAAGTACCATCCGTTCCACTAGCTGATACCACTGGCGGTAGTAATGTTTCGACACTAGCCGATGCGGTAATCGTACAATTATTACTGTCGGTAATTAAAAAATTATAGGTACCGGCACTTGTTACCGTATATGTGGTAGTACCCGTATAAGAAGGTTGTGAAGGGCCGCCATTTACGGTAAATGTATAAGGTGCGGACCCACCGGAAGTATCAACGGTAATATCAACATCCGAAATAATATTGGGGGCAATAGAACACCCAAAGCTACTATTGACCTCTGTTGAGGCATCAAGGGGCGACAATCCATTCCCTATTACAATAGGGTTGCCAGAATCATCCAAACTTTCCCTTGGAGGGTCTATACCATTCAAAGGATCTCCAGTACATTGTTGTGTCTCGACCTGTACGGTATACGTACCAAAACCTACCGCTGAAAAGGTATAAGGATTTGTAGAAACAAAGGCCGTAAACTCTTGGGCAACACCATTCTCATCCAATAAAGTGTACTTATAAGGACCAGGAACATTGTTCGCAGTTACCGTTATCGACCCTGTTTGTCCAAAACACTGGGCATCAACAAAGGTGACCCCTATATCAATGTCCAATTGATTAATGGTTATGGGTGCATAAGGATATTCGCAAGCGTCAGGTGTATTCTGTAAACGTGCTAAAACGTTATAGGTGCCCGGAGTTAAATTATTAAATATAGGGCCTTGCCATGGGCCAAAACCACTACCATTGTCAATACTGAATTCATATGCGCTTGAAAGATTCGTAATTTGAATCCTTCCCGGTACCCCACAGATGTAATCCTGCTTTACAAACGTCTGGGTAATCGTACTTTTCTTTACTTTGAAGTAATAATATGGGCCTGATCCGTTTGCCCGAACCCTGAATTCAGCACCAGTGGTAGAGGGAATAGTGCTTGCATCAATAGTGAAATTTTGTGAGGTACTGATTTGGGTATAGCACGAATTATTGGTATCTGGACAATCCTCGTTGATATCCGCAGAACAAGATCCTCCTAAAACTTCCCAGGATACCGAACCAAAAGGTCCACCTGCCAAGGAGACTACCCTATCATCGGAATCACCGCAAAGATTGAATCTTGCGACCGTACTTCCGTCGTTGGGACACCCTACCTCTTCATCAGCTCCCTGAATGATGGTCATGAACATGGGTAACGGAGCCATCGCCGTTGCCGTTTTATAATCCTCAACAATAATTGGGGTAACATCTAAAACTGCACTTTCGGATGACGACTTTGAAATTTCCGGGGAAACAGCTTCCTTAATAGCTTCAGAAATCCCGGCCAACACATTGTAGTCGTGATTGGCAATAGCCGAAGTACAAACTGCTGAAAGTAGTACCAGCAATAAGGCATACAAAATATGCCGTGGGCTTTTTGGGAGCATAGGTTAAGTCAGTTTTGGCAAGAATATCCTAGAATTGGGGATTAAGTATATTCTTTAGCGTAATTGTTTAAACTTATATTTTCTATTTATCTTTAGGCCGAAAGCCTTTCATATAATATTTAATTTTAACGTCAAATTATGAAAAATAGTATTATATACTTCTATTTATTCGTTGTAACGCTTAATTTATCATGCGCCCAGGATGCTGAAAATAAAGTAAATACGCCTAATGAGGTTCCTTTTTCCGCTGAGCTTTTCGTCGATGGACTCCAAATTCCATGGGCAATGGCTTTTCTCCCAGATGGTAGTATGCTGATTACCGAAAAATCCGGTAGTATCATTCATTTTAAAGATGGACAAAAAACATCTGTGGCCAATGTTCCTCCAGTATATGTTAGGGGACAAGGCGGTTTGCTGGATATATTTTTACATCCTGATTACAAGAACAATGGTTGGATTTATTTTACATACGCTTCCGAGGAAGGGGATGAAAAAGGAGGGCACACAGCTTTGATGCGTGCAAAGCTAAAAGATAATGCTCTGGTAGACAATGAATTACTTTATAAGGCGGGTCCAAATACAACCAAAGGCCAACATTTTGGCTCACGCATTGCCTTCGATAATGATGGATACCTTTATTTCTCCATCGGTGAACGTGGAGCGCGCGATGAAAATCCTCAGGACATCACTAGGGATGGTGGTAAAATCTATAGATTGAATGATGATGGAAGTATTCCTGAAGACAACCCTTTTGTAGGTGAAGAAGGTACAAAAACGGCCATTTATAGTTATGGACATCGGAATCCACAAGGTTTGGTAAAACATCCGGAAACCGGTGAAATCTGGGACCATGAACATGGCCCTAAGGGTGGCGACGAAATCAATATCATCGAGAAAGGGGCCAATTATGGATGGCCTGTAATAACTTATGGGATTAACTATAGTGGAACCCCGATTACCGATAAAACCGAAATGGAGGGAATGGAACAGCCTATTTATTATTGGGTACCTTCCATCGCCCCGAGTGGGATGGCCTTTGTAACTTCTGACAAATACCCTGATTGGAAGGGAAGTTTACTTGTTGGTTCCCTGGCATTTCAATATTTGGAACGATTGACCTTGGAGGGTACCAAAGTTGTCAATCGTGAGAAATTGTTGGAAGATATGGGAAGGGTCCGCGATGTACGCCAAGGACCTGATGGATTTATTTACGTGGCTATAGAAGGGAAAGGAATTTATAGATTGACACCAAAATCCTGATCGATTTATGAAGCAATTGGTTCTTACCTATTTGGTAGGTATTTTATGTGTTGGAATAACACTTGGTCAGGATTTAGAACTTGAAGAAAGCATACAACGCGGCAGTGAGATATATATCGATTTCTGTATTACTTGCCATAAGGGCGATGGGAAAGGTGTAAAATATACATTTCCGCCTTTGGCCCAATCGGATTATCTACTGCAAAATCGAGAGGCGAGTATTAGAGGAATTAAATACGGTAATGATGGGGAAATGGTCGTAAATGGGGTTACCTATAACAATACAATGGACCAAATGGGATTGGATGACGAGGAAATTGCCGATGTTATGAACTACATTTTGAATTCTTGGGGCAATTCTTCTAACGAACGGGTCACAATCAAGGAAGTGGAAGCGGTGACAAAATAGCCGTTCAATGACCTTCCGCATCTAA
The DNA here is from genome assembly GCF_014610845.1 of Maribacter arenosus. GTDB lineage: Bacteria > Bacteroidota > Bacteroidia > Flavobacteriales > Flavobacteriaceae > Maribacter_A > Maribacter_A arenosus. The sequence goes on from NZ_JABTCG010000001.1 coordinate 992,377, forward strand.
GGCCTTCTTTACCGAGCCATGTTTTTTGAGCAATAGTTCTGCCTCGTTGTAATCTACACCCAATCCTTCAACCAAATATCGGGTACCTCGGTCTACAAGTTTTGTATTCGTCAATTGCATATTCACCATTTTATTGCCCTTTACACGTCCTATTTTTATCATCAAAGCCGTGGTAATCATGTTTAAAACAAGTTTTTGGGAAGTACCACTTTTCATGCGTGTACTTCCCGTAACAAACTCTGGGCCTACACTTACTTCAATCGGGATGTCTGCAACAACGGCTAAAGGGGATCCTGGATTATTGGTAATACCTGCAGTGAGCAATCCATGTTTCTTTGCCTCTTCCAGTCCACCGATGACATAAGGGGTTGTGCCTGAGGCGGCAATACCAACAATTACATCATTTTTGGTTACTTCATACTTTTTTAAATCAAGCCAAGCTTGGTTCTTGTCATCCTCTGCATTTTCGACAGCCTTTCTGATAGCGGCATCCCCACCAGCAATCAATCCTATCACGCGATCATAGGGCATACCGAAAGTGGGAGGGATTTCGGAAGCATCCAAAATACCAAGTCTTCCACTGGTCCCCGCTCCTATATAAAATAATCGTCCTCCTTTCTCAAAACGTTCAACCAACGCATTGACTAGTTTGGTAATCTGCGGAATGACGAGAGCGACAGCTGCTGCAACCTTTTGATCTTCATTATTCATATTTTCAAGAATTGAAGATGTCTCCATGGCCTCTAAATGGTCATAATTAGAAGGGGTTTCGGTAATCTTTTCATACTTCATAGTCATAAATATCAAATAAGATGGACATTGTTATTCCTAAAAAGTTTCAGTTGGTCATCATCTGGCGACAACTCCGTGATCATGGTATTAATGGCGTTCATATCACACGTTTTGTACCTATGTCTTGAATTCAATTTTTCGGATATGCACAAAAGTACCGTTTTTTTCGAGGCCTGCACAACAGCTTTTTTAACTTGTACGATATCCCAATCGAACTCCGTGAGTCCATACGAAGCATCGACGTAACCCGTACCTATAAAACTATAATCTACTTTGATTTCAGAAAGTGTATGGGTGGGGGTGGACCCTATTGCCATTTGTGGTTCTTTGGATATCGTACCTCCAATGAATATAACATCCACATTGGGCTTACTGTTCAATTCCATGGCCACTGGCAGACTTAATGTAAAACAGGTTAATTTTAAATTCGCAGGGATAATTCGCGCCAATTCCATGCACGTGGTACCCCCATCAATAAAAATGACACCTTCATTCTTAAGCAAAGATGCTGCTTTCTCCGCAATGGTTATTTTTTGGGAAAGGGCATAGATATTGGTATTTCTGGTACTACTACTGGTGAATCCCAAAGAAATGGCTCCCCCGTGTACTTTTCTTAATTTATTCTCCTTGTCCAATTCTTTGACATCCCTACGTGCCGTATCGATCGAAACATCCAATATCTCCGCGATATCGGTAAGCAAGATCCTATTGTGCAATTCAACCTGGGACAATATGGCCTGATGGCGCTCTTCTTTTAACATAAATCTCATTCTTGATAGCACAAAGATAACAAAAGTATTTAATTGCAATTTTATTCCGTTTTTAAAATATTTTTGAATTATTTGGCTTATTTCAGGCAATTTACTGCAAATAAAATTGCAAAATACTGCATATATTCAGTTTATTTATTTACATTTGCAGTACTAAAAATCAAGAGCGATTCTATGAAAACAACTTTGGATAAAAAAGGAATAGATATTAGTTACAAACCCGTTGGTCAATTTGAAGAAACACGTTTCGAAAAAATACACAATGTAATCTTCGAGGATTCGAATGAGGCGTCGATTCGGGTTGCAGAAGAAATTGCAGATCTTATACGAAAAAAACAAGCTGTTGGCAAAAATTGCGTCCTAGGCCTTGCGACTGGTTCTTCGCCGATTAGGGTGTATGAGGAATTGGTACGTATGCACAAGGAAGAAGGGCTCAGTTTTTCCAATGTGGTCACTTTCAACCTCGATGAATACTTACCTATGGACAAGGGCAATATGCAAAGTTATTATTATTTCATGCATGAGCATTTGTTCAATCATGTTGACATTCCTTCTGAAAACGTAAACATCCCAGACGGGAAAATAACCCAAGGGGAAGTAGTGGATTATTGCTTGGCTTACGAAAAAAAAATAAAGGATAATGGTGGACTCGATTTTCAATTATTGGGTATCGGGAGAACTGGTCATATTGGCTTTAACGAACCGGGTTCGCACCGTAATTCAGGGACTAGGGTAATAACGCTTGACCACATTACCAGGGTTGATGCAGCTCCAGCATTTTTAGGTATTGACAATGTTCCTAGAAAAGCGATTACCATGGGAATCGCAACGGTACGAAATGCAAAAAGAATTGTGCTTCTCGGCTGGGGACATAATAAGGCGGAAATCATTAAAGATACCGTCGAAGGCAATATATCATCGCAAGTACCGGCCACCTATCTCCAGGAACATAATAATGTAACGTTCGTACTTGATGTTGGTGCGGGCAGTGAATTAACCCGAAATAAGACCCCATGGTTGGTAGGCTCTTGTGAATGGACAGATGACCTTACCTCAAAGGCCATTGTATGGTTGTGCGGAAAAACGGGTAAATCGATTTTAAGCATAACCGATAAGGACTATAATGACAATGGGATGTCGGATTTATTGTCAATAGAAGATTCTTACGATTTGAATATAAAGATGTTCAATAAACTTCAGCATACGATTACGGGTTGGCCTGGTGGTAAACCCAATGCTGATGATACCAGTAGGCCAGAACGCGCCGTACCTGCCAAAAAACGTGTAATTATATTCAGTCCACACCCCGATGATGACGTTATTTCAATGGGAGGAACCTTCGACCGATTGGTTGAACAGGGGCACGAGGTACATGTTGCCTATCAAACTTCAGGAAATATAGCCGTTTCGGATAAAGAGGCTTTGAAATTTGCTGAAATTTCAAATACAATTACCCCATCAAAAGAGGCTCAAAAAATAATCGACGGAATATTGAGTAAAAAGGAAAACACCTTCGATTCCTTGAATGTAAGGCTTCTCAAAGGTGCTATTCGTAGAGGTGAGTCGTATGCGGCAACTCGTTATTTAGGTCTACAAGATTCGAATGTACATTTCTTGGACCTGCCTTTTTATGAAACGGGAACAATTAAGAAAAATAACCTGGGGGAAGCAGATATTGCTATCATGGTAGACTTGATCAATAAGGTAAAACCGCATCAAATCTATGCAGCAGGAGATTTAGCCGACCCGCATGGTACCCATAAGGTTTGTTTGGATGCCGTTTTTGAAGCTATGAAAAGACTTAAGGAGGAACCGTTCATGAAAGACTGTTGGCTATGGCTTTACAGAGGGGCCTGGCATGAATGGGATATCAACGATATCGAAATGGCCGTACCTATGAGTCCAAGCCAAGTATTGAAAAAGCGATATGCCATTTTCTGTCACCAATCCCAGAAAGATGGGGTAATGTTCCAAGGGGACGATTCACGGGAATTCTGGATGCGTGTCGAGGAGCGAAATAGAGGTACCGCAGAACGTTACAAAGCACTGGGCCTAGCCCACTATGCTGCCATGGAAGCCTTTGTTCGATATAAATTTGATTAAAATTACTATCAATAATTAGCTAATTAAGGCCTATTTTAGTGTAAATAGGCCTTTTTATTACCGCAATGATCAGAAAATACAGCTTCCTTCCCTTCTTCTTGTTTTTCGCTTCTTGTAGCATCTTCAAGCCAATTCAACAACCAAAGACCGAATTTAGAGGCGTCTGGGTGGCCACTGTGGTTAACATCGACTGGCCAAAGAATGGGAACGATGCCGTTGATAAACAAAAGGCAGATTATCTTAAAATCCTGGATTTCTACAAAGATCTCAACTTCAATGCGGCTATAGTTCAAATAAGGACTGCAGGGGATGCGTTCTATGATTCTACATATGCCCCATGGTCCCGTTTTTTGACAGGGAAAGAAGGAAAGGGACCCAATACCGAAAATAATCTCTTAAAATGGATGATCGATCAGGCCCACCTTCGAGGCATGGAATTTCATGCATGGCTAAACCCGTATCGTGCAACCTTTGATCTAAAAACAGATATCCTTAGCCCTACGCATGATTTTAACCTGCACCCGGAATGGATGATAAAGTATGGCAAGAAACACTACTACAACCCCGGCCTACCTGAAGTAAGAAAGCGATTGGTAGATATTATGCTGGAGGTCACGAGCAATTATGATATTGATGCCCTTCATTTTGATGATTACTTCTATCCCTATAAAATCAAGGATGAAATATTCCAGGATTCACTGACCTACGCTTACCACGCCTTACAAAATCAATCCTTGGAAGATTGGCGACGAAGCAATATAGATTCCTTGGTAATGAACATCCACAAAACAATAAAAAGCAAAAAGCCTTGGGTACAATTTGGCATCAGTCCGTTTGGGGTTTGGAAAAATAACAGCACAGATCCAAAGGGTTCTGACACAAGGGCGGGACAAACAACCTATGAGGACTTATATGCCGATCCCCTTACTTGGATGGAGATGGGCTGGATTGATTATATTGTACCACAAGTGTATTGGAGTATGGAACTACCGGTGGCCTCGCATCGTAAAATAGTCGATTGGTGGGCTAACAATACCAATAACACCAATCTCTATATCGGGAATGGCCCTTATAAAATTCGAAATAATAGCGATAAGGCATGGGAGAATAAAAAAGAGCTTCCTAAGCAATTAAAATTGTCAAGAAGTAATAAAAGCGTTCAAGGCAACGTATTTTTTAGTGCCAAAAGTTTGATCAACAAACATCCAGACGTTGTGAAAATCCTAAAACGAAAATTCTATGGTTCCCCGGCGCTAAACCCTATTTCCCCTTTAGCCCCGAATAAAAAGGCTGATAACATAGAATTTGAATCCTTGAACATAACGAATGAAAACTATCTACTTCGTTTTTTAGTTTCTGGGGATTATCGCTATGCCATGGTCTACCCAACAGGGAAAAATGCAAAAGACTCCTACCCCATAAAAAAATTGCTCCTCAAAACAGTGGTAGAAAACGGAAACAGCATTACCCTTCCTAAAAAGGTCCTTAAGGGTAAAAAAAGAATTGCAATTACGTTTATTGACAAATTTGGATATGAAAGCAATCCGATCAGCCTACATTTGAATTCTATTTAAGTACGATATATGATACAAAAAGATAAATGGGCCTGGGCCTGGGTTCCCCTACTCTATTTTACCCAAGGATTACCCTATGTACTGGTCGTAACCGTATCTGTCATTATGTATAAAAAACTGGGTGTAAGTAATGAGGATATTGGACTCTACACCAGTTTATTGTACCTGCCATGGGTACTTAAACCCTTATGGAGCCCATTTGTTGACCTCAAAAGCACCAAGCGAAATTGGTTTTTAGCAATGCAACTATTGATTTCTGTTGCACTTTTAGGGGTAGGCTTAAGTTTGCCAACCCAAATGTTCTTCTTGACTACATTGGCCTGTTTCTGGATGGCTGCATTCGCCTCGGCTACCAATGACATTGCCTCCGATGGGTATTATATGTTGGGGTTGACCGAAAAGAAACAATCCTTTTTTGTTGGTATACGAAGTACGTTCTATCGTTTGGCCATGGTGACCGGCGAAGGTTTGATTGTCATTATGGCCGGATTTTTAGAACAGAAATACGGCGACAACACCAAAGCTTGGAGTATGACCATGATCGCGACCGCTTTCTTGATGCTGGCATTGACTTTATCCAACTTTTTCGTGACGCCTAAGTATGAATCGGCATTAACCATGGCCAAGGACAAACCCAAAGGGTTCTTGGAAGTTTTTAGCTCATTCTTCAACAAACCCAATATAGCCATCGCTTTGACCTTTATATTAACATATAGGCTAGGGGAATCACAACTGGTTAAAATGGTAGCGCCATTTTTATTGGATTCGACCGAAAAGGGGGGCTTAGGCTATACAACGGAGCAATTGGGAACCATTTTTGGCACTGTCGGGGTAATCTTTTTATCATTAGGAGGTATTTTGGGAGGTATTTTGATATCCCGCGATGGTCTAAAAAAATGGATGCTGCCCATGGTACTTTCGCTTAATGTTCCAAACATACTTTATGCACTTCTTGCCTTCACAAAAACCACGAATATGATAGCTGTGACCGCTACGGTGGTGTTCGAAAAATTTGGTTATGGATTTGGATTTGCAGCCTTTTTAATGTATTTGATCTACATCGCAGAAGGAAAATCAAAAACATCGCACTATGCTATCGCCACTGGGTTTATGGCCCTAGGAATGATGTTGCCCGGTATGATCAGTGGATATATACAACAATGGTTGGGCTATGGTGGTTTTTTTATCTGGGTGGTCATAGCTTCGCTGCCGGCCTTATTTCTATTAAAATTCATAACCTATCCTGCAGATTTTGGTAAAAAAACAAAAAACACCGATGCCTAGATTATTACCATACAAGCGCGCAACCCATCAATTGACCCCTAATGAAAAAATCGGACAGTTGTTTATGCCCGCAGCATTTATTAATGATTCAGAAGAAGAAATACAAGCCCTTGAAAATCTCATTGCTGAAAATCATGTAGGAGGACTCTGTTTTTTTCATAGTAGGGCCAGTGCCGCTACCAACTATGAAGGCAAAAAAAAGGTAACGTACAATGCGCAGAGTTTTCGAACACTTCAAAACTTAATAAAACGCTACCAAGAAAAAGCAAAATATAGATTACTAATCGCCATTGATGCCGAATGGGGTTTGGCCATGCGTATCGAAAATACACCCCAATATCCTTACGCCTTAACATTGGGTGCCATCGAGGATAATATGGATTTGGTATTCCAAGTGGGTAAAAATATTGCCCATGATTGCAAACAAGCAGGCATACACTATAATCTAGCTCCAGTTTCAGACATTAATAGCAACCCTAAAAATCCGGTAATTGGATATCGTTCATTTGGTGAAGACAAATGTAATGTGACCGAGAAGTCCTTGGCTTATCTTAAAGGCATGCAAAGTGTTGGTATGTTGGGTAGCGTTAAACATTTTCCAGGTCATGGGGATACAGCGGTTGATTCCCATTTAGGCCTACCGATCATAGAAAAAACCAAGGAAGAATTATTGAACAACGAACTTTATCCGTTCAGGATACTAATTGAAAACGGGGTAGATTCGGTTATGGTAGGTCATCTGGCGGTTCCGGCACTTTCAAGTGGAAAGCATATTCCTTCAAGCCTATCGAAAGACATGATAAAAGGATTGATACGTAAAGAATTTGGTTTTGAAGGAGTCGTTATTTCCGATGCCCTTAATATGCACGCCGTAGCTAAAAACTATACGATAAAGGGAGAGTTGGAATGGTTGGCCTTTGACGCCGGTAATGATATTCTCTGTTTTGCAGAACAGGTTACTGCGGGAATTGAAATGATTTTGGAAAAAGCCAGCAATGTTCAGATCGAGGAAGCTTTTAAACGCGTATGGTCATTAAAAGAAAAAGCGGTGAAGGCTGAAGTGAAATTACCTACAACCCTAATTAATCCGGACACGCTAAATGAGGAAATCGCCAAATCATGTATCACATTGCTAAAAGGGACCAAAGAGGATATTACCAGATTTAGAGATAGTGGCTTTATCGGTATTAGCAATGCGTTAGAAACCGAGAGTCTGTTTTTCAAAATGATCAAAGAAGGTCAAGATTTCTGTAGGTATTCTTTAATCAATGTTTCTACGGCTACTATCGATGAAAAAATTGGGGAAGAAGAAAATATTCTTTTGTCTTTAGTCCCACCCCAAGTAAAACCAACCGATGATTTTGGATTTACCCAAAATGAGGTCAATATGGTCAATCACCTTTTACGAACTAACAACGTAATACTATATCTTTTTGGAAACCCTTATGCATTGGGGGTTTTTGATTACCATGAGGCCCATGCGGTAGTTTTGGCCTACCAAAATTTCGAAATGTTCCAAAAAGTGGCAAGTGCCCATTTTCTTGGTCAACTCCCTGCGAAAGGGAAACTCCCCGTGAAAATATAATTTACAAAAAAAGCCCCACACAATTCAATGAAAAGTGTGGGGCCTAAATCAATTATCGTTTAACTCCTTATAGTTCCTTTATCTTGATATTTCGGAACCAAACATCATCCCCATGGTCTTGTAACCCAATATATCCTTTAGCAGGTACATCGGCCCAGTCAGGATTTAAAGCTGGGAACTTGCTCCCGGCTACCATTTCGTTCCATTCCGGTGTCCAAAGGTGGTATTCCACAACATTCTCACCATTTTGCTTATGAACAACAGTGCCCTTAAATACGGTAAGTTCTATTTTATTCCATTCACCCGCAGGTTTGGCATTCTGTGGTTTGGCCGGAATTAAGTCATACAACGATCCTGCCATGCGATTGCCATCTTTGCCCAATTTGGCATCAGGGTGTCTTTCATTGTCCAATATTTGCATTTCAGGAGCGGTTTTCCAGATATAGTCCAACTTTTCTTCCCCTAAGTAGAAAATTCCAGAGTTACCCCCTTCTGAAATTTTCCATTCCAAACTCAACGTGAAATTTTGAAATTGCTTATCATAAATGATATCCCCTCCATCTTTCGCACCTGCTTCACCCCGTCCAGAGCCTAACATGTGTAAAGTACCATCGACGATTTCCCATGCCGCAGGAAAATGATCTTTTTTATACCCTCTCCAACCTTCAGACGTTGTGCCATCAAAAAGCATGACCCAACCGTCGGCTTTTTCGGCTTCCGTAAGTCCATTCATTGGAGATTCTTCTTGTGATTCGGCTACCATTTCGGTTTCAACAGCCTCTTCCTCTTTTTGCTCCGCCTTTTTATCCTTGCAACTTGACAAGACAGGTAGTAAAATCAAACTAAAAATTACAATTAAACTTATTTTTTTCATTTGTTAACTCTTTTATGAATTTTATGGGTAGCACTTGTCGTAATTGACAAGTGCTATCCATAATTTGTTATTTGATAAATCTATTTAATGCTATTAGGCTGGCATATCGGGCAATGACCATCCTTCCCTATAGGTATGCTTAACCAATTCCTCAGAATAGGCCAATGCGTTCATAGGCTCCGTCCAATCTTTGTTGAAAGTTGGGTGGCCATCATGAATTTTGAAACCATCTTTAATAACGGTTCTAATCTCCTCGTTGGCTCCAATATTGGTGAACTTCATATTTACACCATCCCACTCAAGAATCTTATTCAAGGCCTGTAAGCGAACTGCAAGTACGCCCATTACAACCATCTCATTAAATGGCCCTGCTTCGGCAAAATCGGAAGTACATGGCTTTCTGTTTTCTGCGCTTTCTTTACACGCCCTTACCCAATCCATTTCATGTGCTCCTTGATTCCATGCAATGCCTAATTCATCCTCAACACGTCGTTCTGTTTTTGGTGCGGAAATTTTCCTGCCTGACAATAATTCCGGTTCTACGCCATAGCAACCTACATGAAGAATGTCTTTGGTGCCGTAGAAGAACGTACCACCACCACTTTTATTAGGTTCTTTGCCTGCTGGCCAATTATCTGGTAATTCTGGTTTTATACCACCATCGTACCAATGGACATCAACTTCTGGCAACTTCATCTTTCCGTGCCTTCCCCTATCTGGGAAAGTCAATTTAGCTGCTTGTGATACAGGAGCAGAATCATTCAATAACAATGAGGAACTTGCCTGTACTTTGGTTGGATATCCCAATTTAAGACCTTCAAAAACAGGATGCAAAATATGGCAGGCCATATCTCCAAGGGCACCGGTTCCATAGTCCCACCAACCTCTCCAATTCCAAGGATGATATACCTCATTAAAAGGTTTCATTTTAGCCGGTCCGGTAAACAAATCCCAATTTAAAGTATCTGGCACCCAATCGCCTCTTTCAGGTGTATTCAATCCTTGAGGCCAAATAGGTCTATCGGTAAAGGATTCTACTTTGGTCACATCGCCGATTGCTCCGCTCCAAAGTATTTCACATGTTTCAGCAACACCGGCACCAGAAGCACCTTGGTTCCCCATTTGGGTAGCCACTTTGTGTTTCTTCGCTAATTTTGTCAATAACCTGGATTCGTATACAGAATGCGTCAATGGTTTTTGCAGATAAACATGTTTGCCCATCGTCATCGCATGTGCTGAAACAATGGCATGTGTATGATCCGCTGTGGCCACTACGATTCCATCAATTTCATCACCCATTTCATCGAACATCTTACGCCAATCCCAATACTTTTTAGCATTTGGATATCTGTCAAATGCGCCTTTCGCATACTTCCAATCCACATCACAGAGTCCTACAATATTTTGTGATTCCAAATTCTTTAAGTTGGCAAGACCCATGCCCCCAACGCCTATTCCGGCAATATTCAATTTGTCACTTGGGGCAACATGTCCCAGTCCACTAACGGCATACGACGGGACAATGGTAAACGCTGCAGAAGCGGCCAAAGTTCTGCCCACAAAATCACGCCGGGTTAAAGTATTCTCATTTTTTTTCTTACTCATATTGTATTACTTTATAATCGGTTAATAAAACAGTTATTCACTATATTAATTGATTAAGGACTAGTTATAATAATTACATTTCGTCCTAAATAAAACTTTTGAATTTGGCATTTAAGATAAGTCGAATTAACGACTTGAAATAACAATTATTAAAAATACACAAATTATTTAAAAATCAATAATATGAATTTATCAAAAAACAACAGAATTTAACCTTGAGATATAATCCCGTCGATTAGAAATACAACTAGAATACCCGATATTGAGCCCTTATAAAAAAGCTGATAATTGTAAAAGAATGATATTTTATACAACATTGAAATTGAATCTATTTATCTTTCACACCAGATCCTTAGAAAATCATTTAAACCGATACTGTAAATGAAAACATACAAGGTTATAGGCTTAATGTCAGGCACCTCTTTGGATGGACTTGATTTAGCTTTTTGCCAATTCAAGAAAACCTCAGATCGATGGGAATACCAAATAGATCAAACCAAGAGCATATCTTACGCTGCTGGGATGAAAGAAAAGTTGAAAAATTCAATCTATCTTTCTGCTGATGAGCTTTTGATATTTAACAATACCTATGGCGAATGGCTTGGCAAACAAGTAAGGTCATTCATTGAGCATAATCGCTTAGATCTGGATTTTATTGCAAGTCATGGCCATACTACACACCATCAACCTGAAAAAGGCCTAACATATCAAATAGGTTCTGGTCAACATTTGGCGAATGTAAGCGGATACAAGGTTGTCTGCGACTTTCGAACAAATGATGTTGCGATGGGTGGACAAGGGGCACCTCTTGTGCCCATAGGTGACCGCTTATTATTCGGTGAATATGATTTTTGCCTTAATCTCGGTGGAATAAGTAATATTTCGTTCGAAAAAAACGGACAGCGTATTGCGTATGATATTGGATTGGCCAATATGATCCTGAACCATATTACCCAAAAAATCGATATGCAATACGATAAAGGAGGGAAACTGGCCCAAAGTGGAAAACTTAATCTGAAAATGCTTAAAGCATTGAACGCATTGGATTATTATGCCTTACCATTCCCAAAATCAACCGGGTATGAATGGTTCATGGACAAAGTAGTACCCATCATCGAAGCCACCGATGACCGTATCGAAAACCTCTTACATACTTCCGTTCACCATTTGTGTGAACAGATTGCCATTCAAGTAATTCGCAATAATAACAAATCAAAGGCAAGCTTATTGATCACTGGTGGTGGTGCACTTAACGATTTTCTAATTGCGACCCTAAAAACAAAATTAGGGGAAGCCATTGAAGTAATTGTACCATCCAAAAAGTTAATAGAAAATAAGGAAGCTTTGATATTCGCCTTAATGGGCGTTCTGCGAATAGAACAGGAAATAAATGTGCTAAGCTCTGTAACGGGAGCTAGTAGGGACTCTTCGAGTGGTGTGGTTTTTTTACCAAATTAAATTTAGGTTCCTTATAATAATCCTCGGCGCTCTGAATTAAAAAACAGGTCACTTACCTTTAATTTTCCGCTCCGCGATAAATTCGAAACTATCTTCAAAAAGACCAGCCCGGTTAAAAAAGCGTCCCCAGCAGCGGTATGCCGGTCATGTTGCCTTAACTTGAAGATAGCACACAGCTGATCAAGGGAATGCCGATTTTCCTTATTTTCACACAGCGTGGTTTTCTTGAACAGCACACCAGTATCCAATACCTTGTTCTTAAGTTTGGGAAGTCCCATTCTGGCCAAACTTTCGTTGATCATCGCAATATCAAAAGCGGCATGATGGGCCACTAAAACAGAATTTTTTATGTATCCCAAGAAGGTGATGATCGCCTCTTCTTCTGCCAATTTAAGCAGGCCACCCTCTTTTAAAATTCCATGAATGCCAACGGTACCAGCATTGAATACTTCTTGTTTTACATAAAGCTCCAAGGAATCCCCAACATCGATTTTCAGATGAAAAACCGACAAGGCCCCAATTGACAATAAGCGGTCTTTTCTAACATCCAGTCCAGTCGTTTCCGTGTCGAATACCACGAAACGAACGGCGTGTAAATCCTGTGGAAGCTTCTCCTTGAAATGACCTGTATAGGCCTTCCAAAATTCTGGTTTACCTCTTTTTAAAATCCTACTGAACATGCTACATCATTTGGGCTAGGTTAAATCGTACTTTGATTAATTCCTGAATATCCTTTATAGAACCAAAGCATCCTTTTAATTTTAAACGGTTTGACTTACTGAGCGATTTTAGGTCTATAAATCTACCCGAATCCTTATGCTTTAATCCTTCAACGGTCCTAAAACGCAATAGAATTTTAAAAGCATCCATACAAGCATTATAAAGCTCTTTATTTTGAGGTTCCAATTCCGAAAGTTTTTCAAACCTTTTTAAGGTATTATTATGATCCTTTATGTTTTGAGATAACACTAATACCCTAGCTGCATCGACCAAAGGCATCATAGCCCTGGCTTTAATATCGAACAAGTCTTTATGTTCCCCGCTATGTTCCACCAAAAATTGCCTAAAGAAGCTCAAAGGAGGTGGGTTTTTAATAGCATTCATAGCCAAGAAATTTAAAAATATACTGTACCTATCAATCGATTGAAAAATACTTTCCGTCATTTGATCAACTAAGTGCACATCGCCATACACGCGATTATAATCAAAAAAAATGGTTGAGAGCATTATTTTATCTTCATCAGGGCGGGTGATCCAATCCTTGAACTGGTTTTTCCATTCGGAGAGCGATAAACACCATTTAGGGTTGTTGGCCATCATTTCGGCCGGGCAATATTCAAATCCCACAACATTCAATTTTTCCGTAATCAAATGGGCCAGTTTAAGAAAGTATGATTTTGTTTCATCAAATTGTTCAGCAGGTACATCGGCAAAAACGAGTGCATTGTCCTGATCGGTCAAAAGCAACTGTTCCTCCCTGCCTTGACTGCCTAAGGAAAGCCATGTAAAGGTTGTGGGCGGTTGGACGCTCATTTCGTCCAAGGAAAGTTCTATCACCTTCTCCGTAATGGCCTCATTGATAGCCGAAATTATTTTTGAAACAAAACTGACCGGAATATGCTGAACGAGATAGCGGTGCATTAAATCTTGGGCTTTTTGGCTTACATTCCTGAGGTTTTCAGCAGTAAGCGCCCTTTTTACCTCCTTGATTAAAAAAGAGGGATTATTGCTTTGGGCCACCACAAGGTCATGTTCGGACAAAACCCCAACAAGTTTTGATTCCACTGTCCCGTCCTTAGTAATACACAGGTGGGTTATTTTATTTCTGAGCATTGTTATTTGCGCCTCGGCAATGGAAATATTTTCAGAGACCGTAATCACTGGCGAACTCATAATCTGTGATACCTTATCGGAAATAGAGAACTTTCCCGTAGCGATCTTGGTGCGTAAGTCCTTGTCGGTAATTATTCCTTTGGGTCGGTTATCCTTGGTGATGATTATCGAGCCTACCTTTTTTTCGGTCATAGTCACTGCTGCCGTCCCTATTTGGGTATCCTCTTGACAGATTACCGGGGATTTTCTATGCGTCACAGTCTGTATGTATGCCAAGTGATCCGTATCCTGACTAAATTCTCCCTCCAAGGAATACAGTCGGCCTTTTTCCCTTTTTAAATGAGGATTTAAATTATTGGATGCGAAACTGGCTATAATAAATTTACTCGCATCTACATTACTAGTAATATATTTTTCCAGTAAACTTGAAGATATAGCGTAGACAATACTCTCTTCAATGGCTTTTGCGCTTAACCGATAATCACTTTGACGAATAAGTGCCCTTAATCCAAAAATATCCCCTTCATCACACTTATCCACAAGAATATTCCCATCCCTAAAAATACCTATGGCACCATCCTTAACAACATAAAATGCATCGTGTAGTCCTTCATCTTTCTCAAATACATAATCATCAACTTCATAATAACCAATTTTGACCTGTTCACAAATTGTCATCAACTGCCCTTCTTCCAAGCTGTTGAAAGGTGGAAAGTCCTTTAGAAAGTCATAGATGCGTTGTGCAATCGTATTTTTCATAAACTAAAGATAATCAATGAAACCTACTCAAAATATGAAGTGTGCCATAATCTGAGTATTGTATTACTTGTTCGTAATCTACATCACCCCAATGGAATATTGTACAAATTGGAAATGCTTTTATATTATAGTTTCAAATAACTATATTAGTACAATAAGATTATAATATCCCGATTCCATTTCAAAACCTTTGAAATAATACATCCTATGTCCGATCATCAAAAAAAGGCCACCGCCTATTGGAAAGAAAACGTTAGATATCTTTTTATCCTCCTCGCAATCTGGTTTTTGGTTTCCTTTGGGGCGGGCATTCTTTTTAAAGACGCTTTAAATGCTTTTAAAATTGGAGGTTTCAAAGTTGGCTTTTGGTTCGCCCAGCAAGGTTCAATCTATGTATTCGTGATTCTGATTTTCATCTATGTAAGATTGATGAATAAACTAGATGAAAAATACGGGTACCACGAATAGTCACCAACCATAACTCTGTACATATGAATGTTCAAACTTGGACGTATATATTAGTAGGTATTACCTTTTCCCTTTACATAGGAATTGCCATATGGTCACGGGCTTCGTCTACCAAAGATTTTTATGTAGCTGGAGGTGGGGTCTCCCCCCTCGCCAATGGAATGGCAACGGCGGCCGATTGGATGTCAGCAGCATCATTTATTTCAATGTCCGGAATTATTGCTTTTGCCGGATACGACGGGTCAGTTTATCTTATGGGTTGGACTGGCGGTTATGTGCTTTTGGCATTATTGCTAGCACCCTATCTTAGAAAGTTCGGTAAATTCACGGTCCCTGATTTTATAGGCGACCGATACTACTCTAAAACCGCTAGAATCGTTGCGGTTTTCTGTGCTTTGATTGTGTCTTTTACCTATGTTGCAGGCCAGATGCGTGGTGTAGGTGTGGTGTTTTCAAGATTTTTGGAAGTTGATATCAATACAGGGGTAATCATTGGAATGATCATTGTACTGTTTTATGCTGTGCTTGGAGGAATGAAAGGGATTACCTATACACAAGTAGCCCAATACTGTGTGTTGATCTTTGCTTTTATGGTACCTGCAATCTTCATTTCAATTCAAATGACGGGTAATCCCATACCCCAATTAGGGATGGGTTCGACCTTGAATGATGGCTCTGGCACATATTTACTTGATAAATTAAATGGTCTTTCTACGGAATTGGGATTTTCGGAATATACAGATGGTTCAAAAAAAATGATAGATGTATTTGCAATTACTTTAGCCCTAATGGTTGGTACCGCTGGGCTCCCACATGTAATTGTTAGGTTTTTCACGGTTAAAAGAGTAAAAGATGCAAGAAAATCTGCAGGTTTGGCCTTGTTATTAATTGCGATCCTTTATACCACAGCACCAGCAGTTGCGGTTTTTTCCAAAACAAATCTAATAAACACGGTAAGCAATCAGCCATATGCCCATATGCCTAAATGGTTCAAAAATTGGGAAAATACCGGATTACTAACCTTTACTGATATAAACAACGATGGAAAAATCCAATTTCTAGCGGATAAAGGTAAGAATGAGTTAATAGTGGATA
Organism: Maribacter arenosus; assembly: GCF_014610845.1. Taxonomy (GTDB): domain Bacteria; phylum Bacteroidota; class Bacteroidia; order Flavobacteriales; family Flavobacteriaceae; genus Maribacter_A; species Maribacter_A arenosus. The sequence goes on from NZ_JABTCG010000001.1 coordinate 1,008,577, forward strand.
ACGACATCATGGTTTTAGCAAATCCTGAAATTGCGAATTTACCGGCATGGGTAATAGCTTTGGTGGCGGCAGGAGGTTTGGCAGCAGCGCTTTCAACCGCAGCTGGTTTATTGCTGGTAATATCCTCATCGGTTTCCCACGATTTGATCAAAAAAGTGTTCAGGCCCAAGATCTCTGAAAAAGGGGAGCTTTGGGCAGCTAGAATATCGGCGACTTTTGCCGTGGTAATCGCAGGTTATTTTGGGGTCAATCCACCTGGTTTTGTGGCAGCAGTAGTCGCCTTGGCTTTTGGCATGGCAGCGGCCTCTTTTTTTCCAGCGATCCTTTTAGGTATTTTTTATAAAAAAATGAATAAGGAAGGAGCAATTACAGGAATGGTCGTAGGCATCTCATTAATGCTATTTTATATACTAAAATTCAAATTTGGTGTTTTCGATGGAGGAAAGGAAGCCGTAGAAGGCCTAAAGGCATCGTGGTGGTTTGGAATATCCCCAGAAGGGTTTGGTACCATGGCCATGATTGTTAACTTTATTGTAGCTATCGCCGTCAACAAGCTTACTCCAGAACCTCCCGAGGAGGTTCAGGAAATTGTTGAACATATAAGAATACCTAGCGGTGCAGAGGAGCCCTCTATTCATTGAATTAATGTCATTAAGGTTATTGCCATTATACATCAGTTTCGGTTTTTATTTTATATTAATACAAGATTAATCAAATGAGCAACTATCACATTAAACACTTAGAAGAATACTATCAGGTATATAGAAAATCTGTCCGGAACCCCGAAAGTTTTTGGGAGGAAATCGCAGAAGAACACTTCCTGTGGCGAAAGAAATGGGACCGAGTCTTGGAGTGGGATTTTACCAAACCCGAGGTCAAATGGTTCCAAGGGGCAAAATTGAATATTACAGAAAACTGCATCGATAGACATTTAGCAACGCGAAGGAACAAAACCGCTATCCTTTTTGAACCGAATGACCCAAAAGAACGGGCAGAGCACATTACCTATGGGCAATTGTATGAAAAGGTATGTAAAATGGCCAATGTGCTAAAAAATAACGGTATTAAAAAAGGCGATCGCGTATGCATTTATCTGCCGATGATACCTGAACTGACCTACGCCGTACTGGCTTGCGCCCGTATAGGTGCCATACATTCCGTAGTGTTTGCTGGTTTTTCATCAAATGCACTTTCTACTAGAATTAATGATTCGGATTGTAAAATGGTCATAACATCGGATGGTTCTTACAGAGGTAGTAAATCGATTGATTTAAAGGGTATTGTTGATAAGGCTTTGGAAGATTGTCCTGGGATTAATACCGTATTGGTTGCAAAACGGATAAAAAGCGATATCCAGATGAAAGAAGGGCGGGACAAATGGCTTGCACCATTGATGTATGAGGCTTATGCCGATTGTGATGCCGAAATCATGGATGCCGAGGATCCATTGTTTATTCTCTACACGTCAGGATCAACTGGCAAACCCAAGGGAATGGTACATACCTGCGGAGGGTACATGGTCTATACCGCCTATACGTTTAAAAACATCTTTCAATACCGCGAAGAGGATGTGTATTGGTGTACCGCGGATATTGGGTGGATAACAGGGCACTCATATATTGTTTATGGACCTTTGGCCAATGGTGCAACATCGATTATGTTCGAAGGGGTTCCCTCCTATCCTGATTTTGGTCGTTTCTGGGAAGTGGTCGAAAAACATAAGGTAAATCAATTTTATACGGCACCCACCGCTATTAGGGCACTGGCCAAAGAAAATTTGGAGTACTTAGAGAAATATGACTTATCCTCCTTAAAGGTCTTAGGTTCTGTAGGCGAACCCATCAACGAGGAAGCTTGGCATTGGTACAATAACAATGTGGGTAAAAAGCATAGCCCCATCGTCGACACATGGTGGCAAACCGAAACAGGGGGGATTATGATTTCTCCCATACCCTATGTAACCCCGACGACACCTACTTTTGCTACGTTACCCTTTATCGGAGTACAACCTGCATTAATGGATGAGGAAGGCAAGGAAATCGAAGGTAACCAAGTAGAAGGGCGACTGTGTATTAAATTCCCCTGGCCATCGATTGCCAGAACTATTTGGGGCAATCATGAACGTTATCGGGACACTTATTTTTCAGCCTATAAAAACATGTACTTTACGGGTGATGGCGCAAATAGGGATGCCGTTGGGTACTATAGGATTACTGGGCGTGTTGATGATGTGATCATCGTATCAGGCCACAACTTGGGTACTGCCCCAATAGAAGATGCTATAAATGAACATCAGGCAGTAGCGGAATCGGCTATCGTGGGATTCCCCCATGACGTTAAAGGCAATGCACTATACGGTTTTGTTATCCTTAAAGAAACCGGTGAGGGCCGTGACAAAGACAACGTTCGAAAGGAAATCAATCAGCAAATCACCGAGCTTATTGGGCCCATAGCCAAGTTGGATAAGATTCAATTTGTTCCCGGATTACCTAAAACAAGAAGTGGAAAGATCATGCGGCGAATATTACGTAAAATTGCCAGTAAGGATACCTCAAACCTAGGAGATACCAGTACGCTATTGAACCCAGAAGTAGTCAAGGAAATTATGGATAACGTCTTGTAATAATAGGATATAAACAGTTAGAAACCGCTTTATGGAATATTGTTCCAGAGCGGTTTTTTTTATTGCTCATGCCAAACGTTTGGACATCCTAAAAACTATTGCTCTCATTGCCAGAAAAATACCTAAAGAGATAAAGCCGCAAATAGCCAAGCCTACAAACATGGGCCAAACGGATTCCTGTATAAAACTACCAACAAAAGCAGCTATTGGTATTGAGAATAAGGTAGAGATAAAACCGGTTATGGCGGCGCCGATACCCGCAATATGGCCTATAGGTTCCATAGCGATGGAACGAAAATTTCCCCACATAAAACCAAGACAAAAAAACTGTAGCGAAAGAAACCCTATCAAAACAAGGATATCCGGATTTCCTGAATTCCAAAACAATATAACATAGATCAATGCAACTCCGCAAAACATGACCAAGGCCGCCAAAGAGAGATTTCGCATACCAAACCGCATCACCAAGGTACCATTTAAAAAAGTCGACAAACCGATAGCGATCGATAGCCCTGCGAAAATATATGGAAATGCGTTCTTAAGACCATAAATATCTTCAAAAATGTGTTGTGAGGCACTCAGATATACCAAAAATGACCCGGTTATCAATCCAGATATTAACGTAAATGCCAGCGTTTCCTTGTACTTGAGCAATTCCTTTACCCCATCAACAAAAATATGCCTTGAGAACGGAACTTTATATTCGGGATGTAGGGTTTCAGGCTGACGACGCCAAAACCAAATCAACACCACCAAGGCCATGATCAATTGCATGTAGAATATGGCTTTCCATCCAAAGACATCCATAACACCTTTCCCAATAGCCGGGGCTACCACAGGAACTAAAATAAAAAAGGCAGTGACAAATGACATCACTTTCGCCATATAATCCCCACTATATGTATCCCTAATTATGGAAATACTTATGGTACGTGCCGATGATAATCCTATACCCTGGATGATTCTACCAACTATCATCCACTCCAAGGAAGTTGCCATTAGACAGATGATACTGGCCAATCCAAAAAGAGCAAACCCAAAATAGATCATCGGTTTTCTACCGAAAGTATCGGACAATGGCCCGAAAAACAACTGACCAATACCCAAACCCAAGAAAATCATGGTGATCAATAATTGATTGTCCGTAGCATCAAAACTATCTATTGCGCTACCTATCTCCGAAATAGCAGGCAACAACGCATCAATCGATAAGGCCACAATCGACATTAAGGCGGCCATTAAGGCGATAAATTCAAAATTGGGTTTTATATTCTCTTTTTGCATCGGCCAAAGGTAGCAATATCCCCTTTAAAATATTAATAGGATAATTTCAAATTATTATATAAAATAGGCCCCATGATTTTTACCATCATAGGGCCTCACAATAGTCTAAGATATATTTATAAAGGAATGTTACCATGTTTCCGGTCAGGACGATTCACTTCCTTGCCTTCTAGCATGCTAAATGTTTTTATCAATTTACGCCTGGTATGCTCTGGTCGTATAACTTCATCGATGAATCCTCGTCGTGCCGCTCTATAGGGATGGGCGAACTTCTCGGCATATTCAGCCTCCTTTTCCGCCAATTTTGCCGTAGGGTCTTCCGCTTCCATAATTTCCCTTCTAAAGATAATCTCACTAGCCCCTTTGGCTCCCATTACAGCAATTTCCGCTGATGGCCAAGCATAATTGAAATCAGCACCTATATGTTTTGAATTCATAACGTCATAAGCCCCTCCATAGGCCTTACGCGTAATTACAGTAACCCGGGGTACCGTTGCCTCGCTTAACGCATATAATAGTTTTGCACCATGAATAATGATGCCATTCCATTCCTGATCCGTTCCTGGCAAGAAACCCGGGACATCGACCAATACCAATAAGGGAATATTGAAAGCATCACAGAAACGTGTGAACCGTGCAGCCTTTATAGAGCTTTTAACCCCGAGTACCCCAGCTAAGAACATTGGGTTATTTGCAATGATCCCTATACTGCGACCTCCTAAACGCGCGAAGCCCACAATCATATTCTCTGCATAATCCTTATGGATTTCAAAGAAGGAATCCGTATCGATTATGCCTTTGATAACATTATGCATATCATACGGTTTGTTCGGATTCTCCGGAACAATATCCTTTAAGACATCCCTAATCTCATCGCCTAATTCATAAGGTACTTTTTTAGTGAATTCCTTGTTATTCTGAGGAAGGTAACCCAGCAGTTTTTTTAAGTCCTCCAAGCACTCGATATCATTCGGGGAGGTACAATGTGCCACCCCTGATTTTGATGCATGGGCATACGCACCCCCTAATTCTTCGGAAGTCACCTCTTCATTGGTTACGGTTTTTACCACATTTGGACCTGTTACGAACATATAGCTCGTTTGCTCGACCATTAACGTAAAATCGGTCATAGCAGGAGAATAAACCGCGCCCCCGGCACATGGTCCCATTATGGCCGATAATTGTGGAACCACGCCCGATGCCTGAACGTTTCTATAGAAAATATCGGCATACCCTCCCAATGATCGCACTCCTTCCTGTATGCGGGCGCCACCGGAATCATTTAGACCGATTATGGGAGCACCAACTTTCACGGCTAGATCCATTACTTTACAAATTTTCTCTGCATGTGTCTCCGATAAGGCCCCACCAAAGACGGTAAAATCCTGAGCATACACATAAACCAATCGTCCGGCAATGGTGCCATATCCAGTTACGACACCATCACCAAAATACAGTTGTTTTTCCATTCCAAAATCAGTGGAACGGTGTGTGACCAAAATTCCCATTTCTTCAAAAGAACCTTCGTCTAACAAATAATCGATACGTTCCCTTGCGGTTAATTTTTTCTTGGCATGCTGCTTATCAATTCGTCTTTTGCCTCCACCCTTATGGGCTAAAGCTACCCTTTCTTCTAACTTTTTCAATCTTGGGTCCATATTCTAAATTCTTGGAGTTCTTAGCCTTTTTTGGTCTTCCTGATATTTTTTCAAGGCAATTATCGCCGCTATTTTGGCTTCCTCATTTGTTTTTGCCTTTAGTACTTCGGGGGAATAATAATTCTTAACGAAATGGGTATCAAAGTTTCCCGAACGGAACGCGTCATGCTCAAAAACGAATTTCCCAAAGGGTAGTGTGGTTTGAACGCCCGTAATAGTATATTCCTCTATGGCTTTCAACATCCGTTGGATGGCTTCATCCCTATTTGCCCCATAAGTAATCAATTTCGCTAACATGGGGTCGTAATAGATGGGGACGTCCATCCTCTCTTCAAAACCATTATCAACACGTACCCCCTCACCTGTGGGCAGTTTGTACGTTTCCAACGTACCAATACTGGGAAGGAAATCGTTTAACGGGTCTTCGGCATACACACGAAGTTCCAGGGCATGTCCCTTTATTTTAAGATCTTCTTGTTTTATCTGCAATTCCTCCCCACGAGCCACACGAATCTGTAATTCTACCAAATCAACACCCGTAATAAGTTCACTTACCGGATGTTCTACCTGCAATCTTGTATTCATTTCCAAGAAGTAGTAATTGTGATCAGCATCCATTAAAAACTCAACCGTACCCGCCCCTAAATAATTACAGGCCTGTGCTACCTTGGTAGCCGCTATTCCCATTTCTTCCCTAAGTTTGGGGGTTAAAATAGAAGATGGTGCTTCTTCAATTACTTTTTGGTGTCTTCGTTGCACACTACATTCACGTTCAAAGAAATGAAGTATGTTTCCGTGGCTGTCGGCCAAGACCTGAATCTCGATATGCCTTGGTGAAGTCACATATTTTTCAATAAAAACAGATCCATCGCCAAATGCCGATGTTGCTTCACTGATGGCGCGGTTCATTTGTGATTCTAGGTCTTTATCCCGCTCTACGATGCGCATTCCTTTTCCGCCACCACCGGCAGAAGCCTTTATTAAAATAGGAAACCCAATTTCCTTGGCGATTAGCTTGGCTTTCTTCACATCGGTAATGGCCTCCTCAATTCCCGGAACCATAGGTATGTTATACTTCTTTACCGCTTCTTTGGCCGCGAGCTTACTTCCCATGACCCGAATGGCATCGGACTTTGGTCCAATAAAGATAATTTCGTTTTTCTCCACAGCTTCAGCGAAATCCGCATTTTCACTTAGAAAGCCGTATCCGGGATGTATGGCATCCACATGCAGTTTCTTGGCAACTTCTATGATTTTCGAACCTAATAGATAAGATTGGTTCGAAGGTGGTTCCCCAATACAAGCCGCCTCATCGGCAAATTTAACATGGGGTGCATTCCTATCTGCCGTAGAATAAACCGCAACGGTTTTGATACCCATTTTCTGGGCGGTTTTCATTACACGAATGGCAATTTCACCCCTATTGGCAATCAATATTTTTTTCATCAGTTCCCTTTATTATGATAACTTTCAGATGTGATTTACTCGAATTCTATCAACAATTGTTTTTTCTCTACGGCTTCCCCTCGATTCACGGCAATTGATTTAATGGTTCCCGCCCTGGGAGAGGAGATTACATTCTCCATCTTCATGGCCTCCAATATTAATAATGGGTCATCCTTTTTAATGGTCTGACCTAATTCGACGTTGATTTCCAAAATTAGCCCGGGCATTGGCGCATGGATTGCACCGATATTTTTCACAGAACCCCTGGAAAAACCCATTTCTTTGATCAATAAGTCCAAATCATCAGAAATGACGGCCTCATAGGTACTGTTATTAACCTTTACCGTATATTTTTTTGAATAAAAATCCGAATCAACGATCTCGGCATTAAATGGTTTATTTTCCTTCAAGATATGATAGGTATTCTTGGAGGTTGGCAAGGCATCCAAGTTTAAGATCTCCTGCTCTGTGATGTTGAAGGATAGGTTTTCGTTGACGTTTACCTTAAATTTTTTATTCATAGATGGTGCTATTTAGAATTTAAAAATCACACTTATCCCATAGGCATACACCTAACAAGAATACATACTAAAAAAGTTGTAAAACATGAATTTTATCATTTATCGATAAAATATACCCTCTTTTTTTTTGTAATGACCATTTAATTTGGAAAATATTTTGATATCTAAAATTTCCCGTTTTCCTGACTTATAAAAATGATTCGGAATTATGGTGCTTTTGGCTTTATGACTACCTTTGCTACTTTGAATTTTTAAGCTAAAATCTGTTCAAGAAATATATTTTTATCTTATAAATGATCGAAGTATTTTTTCGATAAAAACAGCGTAAATCTGATTTTATTCAGCACTCTATGACAAACTACAAACCAAAGGGAAGATTAACCGCACAAGAATATATTGATGGCATACTTAGGGGAGATAGGGTCATCCTATCGCGGGGCATTACCATTGTGGAAAGCAGTCTAGAGAGTGACAAAAAATTGGCCAAGGAAATAATCCAAGCCATTTTACCACATTCGGGAAACTCCATACGAATAGGTATAACGGGGGTTCCTGGGGTAGGTAAAAGTACATTTATAGAGGCTTTTGGAAAATATTTGATCAGCAAAGGCCATAAAGTCGGTATATTGTCCATTGACCCCAGTAGTCAGCGCTCAAAAGGAAGCATCCTAGGGGATAAAACCAGGATGGAGGAATTGGCCAATATGGAAGATGCCTATATTCGACCTTCTGCTACAGGGGACACCCTCGGAGGTGTAGCCAACAAGACAGGGGAATCCATGCTGCTTTGTGAAGCTGCCGGATACGATGTTATTTTGATAGAGACTGTTGGTGTGGGACAATCTGAAACCGCCGTACATGGAATGACCGATTTCTTTTTACTGCTCATGCTATCTGGGGCGGGTGACGAATTGCAGGGAATTAAAAAGGGGATTATGGAAATGGCCGATATGGTAGTCATCAACAAAGCTGACGGGGACAATGTGAAAAGGAGCGAAATGGCAAAGCGCCAATACCAAAATGCCCTACATATATTTCCATTATCCGATTCGGGGTGGAGCCCTGTCGTATCGACGGCATCGGCAATTAAGAATATTGGTATTGATACGGTTTGGGATGAAATAACCAAATACAAAAAATTGGTGGATGAAAATGGCTATTTCCTAGCTAATAGAAATCAACAGCAAATACAATGGATGTACAATAATATCAATGAAGAACTCAAGCGATTGTTCTATGGATCAAAAAATATAGCCGATCATTTGGCCATCCTGGAAAAAGACATTGTGTCTTCAAAAATCTCACCGGTAAAAGCTGCTGAGTTAATCATTGACGAATTTAAAAAATCATTATAAATGGGCTTTCCGATCCCTAATTTACAGGGCTTTACCTATTATAAACTATGTCTTTCGCTCTGCTTGATCATTGGGATTCATTTTCAATCCTATGGGCAAATTACTCTTGAAAAACAAGCGGAGGAATTGACCCATTATTTGGATACTTGGTATAATAAAGAAACAGGTTTATGGGAAACGACATCCTGGTGGAACGCGGCCAATATATTAACCGCACTGACCAACAATGCAAGGTTAACCAATGACCCTACCTTCAAATTTACCATAGCGGATGTGTTTCATAAAACAAAAGAGTTCGAAGTCGCGGCCACTGACGAAAAATCGGCTTGGGTTTGTAAAGATTATATCAATGACTTTTATGATGATGAAGGATGGTGGGCACTTGCTTGGCTAGATGCGTGGGAGTTTACAGGAGAACAAAAGTATTTGGATATGGCCAATATTATTTTCGATGATATCACCACAGGTTGGAGCGACCAGGGTGGACTCTATTGGAAAAAAGGATTGGACTTTAGGGGGTCGATAAGTAATGGACTAACAATGACTCTGGCCACACGACTCCATCTGGCAGGCACTGAAACCGTGAATGGAAAATCCGCATTGCTTTGGGCCACAACGATTTGGGATTGGATGATCGATTCCCAACTCCTGGATGCAAATGGAAATATTCAAGATGGTATTCGATTTGAAAATGGACAGGAATCTATCAAGGAAAATATTTATACATATAACCAAGGAGTGGTACTTACCGGTCTCGTTAATCTATATAAAATAACGGGTAACGTCCATTATCTCGAAAGTGCCCATAGCCTGGTTAAGGCCACTTTGGAAAACTTGACCAATAATGGACTTGTCTTGGTTGAAAAAATATGTGAACCTGATCAGTGCAACCCCGATGCCAAACAGTTCAAAGGTATTTTTATGCGCCATCTCATGTACCTCAATGATCATAGTCCTAGAGAGACCTATAAGGCTTTCATTTTAAAAAACGTAAAGGCCCTTTGGGAAAAGGCCATGGAGAACGGTACAAAGGCCCCAGGGGTAGTCTGGGATAAACCGTCTGAAGCTAATGCGGCAACTGTTTCCTCCGCTCTTGATGCATTTAATGCAGCCTTATCACTACAAGAATAGCGTATTTGACATAAAAAAGGGTGTATGAAGTTTTCACACACCCTTTTTTTGAAAAATTTCAACTTGTTTATGCTTGTTCTAAATATTTCTGCATGATGGTTATAGCAGATTCTGAAATCACCGTACCAGGACCAAAAATAGCAGCAACTTTTCTTTCTAATAAATAGTCATAATCCTGTTCTGGAATAACCCCACCGGCGAACACCATAATATCGGGTCTACCTAGTTTTTCAAGCTCGTTGATCAATTGAGGTATTAACGTCTTATGACCCGCAGCCAAACTCGATGCACCAACAAAATGAACATCATTCTCAATGGCCTGCTTCGCTACTTCCTCAGGTGTTTGGAAAAGTGAACCCATATCCACATCAAAACCTAAGTCGGCAAAACTGGAGGCTACCACCTTGGCTCCCCTATCGTGTCCGTCCTGACCCATTTTAGCGATCATCACCCTTGGGCGACGCCCTTCTATCTCAGCGAATTTATCGGCCAGTTTTTGGGCTTTTGCAAAAGTGCTATCGTTATCCACTTCCTTACTGTACACGCCACTTATTAGTTTAGTATCAGCTTTATGACGTCCGAAATGGACTTCCAAAGCATCTGAAATCTCACCTAAAGTAGCAAAATTTTCGGCTGCTTCAACCGCTAGTGCAAGTAAATTGCCTTTACCCGTCTCCGCACATTTTGATAATGCAGCGAGATTGGTATCAACGATGGATTGATCTCTATTGGCCCGTAATTTTTTTAGACGGGCAATCTGGGATTCACGGACAACCGTATTATCGACCTCTAGGATTTCAATTTTCGATTTCTCTTTTGTTCTGAATTTATTCACACCGACCAAGATATCCTGACCCGAATCCAATCGTGCCTGTTTTCTGGCAGAGGCTTCTTCAATCCGCATTTTTGGCACTCCGGTTTCTATCGCTTTTGCCATGCCACCAAGTTCCTCGACCTCCTCAATGAGCGCCCATGCTTTTTTGGCAATTTCCTTCGTCAAATATTCAACGTAATATGAACCAGCCCAAGGATCTACCGCTTTTGTCATTTGCGTTTCATCCTGGATATAAATCTGGGTGTTACGTGCAATACGTGCCGAGAAATCGGTGGGTAAGGCAATCGCCTCATCCAACGCATTTGTATGCAAGGATTGGGTACCTCCCAAACCAGCTGCCATGGCCTCTATACATGTACGTGCAACATTATTGAAAGGATCCTGCTCACTTAAACTCCAACCCGAAGTTTGGCTATGCGTACGCAAGGCCATCGATTTTGGGTTTTTAGGATTAAACTGTTTAATGATTTTTGCCCATAGCATTCGGGCAGCACGCATTTTTGCGATTTCCATAAAATGGTTCATCCCCACGGCCCAGAAGAACGATAATCGCGGCGCGAATTCATCGATTTTCAATCCCGATTTCAAACCGGTCCTGATATACTCCATACCGTCCGCAAGGGTATAGGCCAACTCAATATCGGCGGTAGCCCCGGCCTCTTGCATATGATATCCACTAATGGAAATGGAGTTGAATTTAGGCATATTCTGGGTGGTATACTCAAAAATATCACCAATGATCTTCATAGAAGGCAATGGTGGGTAGATATATGTATTACGAACCATGAATTCTTTTAAAATATCATTTTGGATCGTACCACTCAAATGATCAAGAGAAACGCCTTGTTTCTTTGCCGCGGCAATGTAAAAGGCCATGATGGGCAGTACGGCACCATTCATGGTCATAGAAACGGACATCTTATCCAACGGAATTTGATCAAACAGTATTTCCATATCCAAAATGGAATCAATGGCTACCCCAGCCTTACCAACATCCCCTGTTACCCTTGGGTGATCGGAATCATAACCACGGTGCGTGGCCAAATCGAAGGCTACAGAAAGTCCTTTTTGGCCAGCGGCCAAATTTCTTCTATAAAAGGCATTCGATTCCTCCGCCGTGGAGAATCCGGCATACTGACGAATCGTCCATGGTCTGGTGACATACATTGTGCTGTAGGGCCCTCGTAAAAAAGGAGGAACACCAGCAGCAAAGTGTAAATGTTCAGCATCCTTGATATCTTCTTTGCTAAAATGCTTTTTTACCGGAATTCCTTCTGGCGTATTCCAAACTTCGTCTTTCCCCGAAGTGCCGGTTTTTTGTGCAGCCGTTTTATTTAATGTCAAATCTGAAAAATCAGGTCTCATACTTCTAAGGATTTTAATGTTTTCTGAATTTTATCCTGAATCTTTGAAATCGTGCCTATAACATCGGATTTCATATGAACACAGCCGTCCAATCCAGCTTTCGTCAATTCATCGATAATATTTGTAGGGTTACCGGCTAAGAGCAGCACCTTTTCATTATTCAGTGCCCTAAATGTTTTGACAAAGGCCAATCCATTATCATCATAATCCTGGTCCGAACTACAAATGACCACGACATGGGAATCAGACTTAGCACTCTGTTCGGCAGCCTCCTGTGCCGATGCATATGCCTTTTCCTGATGCATATCAAAACCACTTACACCGATGAAATCATACGCAAAGGCGGCCCTTGCTTTTCTCATCGTAAGATTTCCAAAACTGGTCAATTCAACTATAGGTCGTTTTTGGGTTTTGTTGACCAAGTCCTCCGTTCTTTTTCTAAGCGCCTCAATTTCCAAAGATGCCCTTCTTGGGCTTAACACCTTGGTGCCCACTTCGCTACCTGCCGATAATATAGAGGCATCCACAGTTTCCATTAGATTGGGATACTTGTTCACCCCTACCATTGGGAGTCTTCTTTGACTGATCAATTTGATTTTTTCCTGCCTAATTTCAGCAATTTGTTGCTGAATGTCCTCATTTTCGAATGAGGTAAAAAATCCACCTTTATTCTCTATTTCCTTGAAAAGCTCTAAAGCCCTGTTGGCGATTTTGGCCGTAACCTCCTCAATATAATAGGAACCGTCTACAGGGTTTGCCACCTTTCCTAAATAGGATTCCTCCCTTAATATAGTCGTGATATTGCCAGCAATACGGCTTGAAAAGTCCGATGGTTTGCTGAATTCCTTATCAAAGGCATCGATCAGTACTCCATCAACATTCCCTAAAATTGCCGACATGGCTTCTGTTGTTGCCCGTAATAAATTGGTATGTGGGTCTGTGACCGATTTACTCCAAACTGAGGTTTTTGCGATCATGGTATGCGTAAACGCCGTTATTCCATATTTTGAGGCGATTTCCTTTAGTAAGCTAGTAAAAGCCCTGAACTTGCCAATCTCTACGAAATATTCAGAGCCAATGGCCAATTTAACGTTGAGATTGTTTAGCACATCTTTCTCGGAAATACTTCTTTCCTTAAGTTTTTCAATTACAAAAACCAATGAACTTAATGTATAGGCAACTTCTTGTACCTGGTTGGCACCAGAATCCAAGTATTCATTACCAGAAATAGTTACTGCCTTATAATTTGGATACTTCGCTACTAATTTGACTAGTTCTGCCCCTTGATCGAAAAGGGACATCTCCAATTTACCACTAGTAAGGTATTTGGAAATCAACCCAGTATCAAAATACCCCTTTAAATTTTCAACAGCTATTTTGCTTTTCTCGACAAACTCAGCAAAATCAGTGGCAAACGGGACTGTATCTTTATTTAAAATAAAAGAAACAGCAATATTGTTTAGATCCAATCCCTTTAAAAGCTGTTCGGCGGAAACGTTTGTGTTAAGTGTAAAAAGTAATCCATTGATACCTTCTTCTACTGCTTTTATAGCCTGTTCATTACCTTGCTTGGCAGCAGTCACCGTAATATTTCGATAATTGATAAGATTTTGCGAATTCTCACCGGTATTCTTTACATAGTCCTTTTTATCCTCTGCAGTATAAAATGGATCGATTTTGATATTGCTCAAGTTCTTCCAAACCAGTTTCTTTTCAAAATCTGCGCCTTTAAGATCAATTTCAACTTTTTCCAGCCATTCTTTTTTGCTTACAGCATTGAATTCTGAAAAAAGTGACTTATGCTTATCGTTCATAATATGTACTATTAATAATAATATTTTTTACTCCTTGTAATTTAAAACAAAGTTAGTGAACCGATATACTACTACCGAATCTTTCGAAAATAGCTTTATCCAATTCTTCCCTATGGTCGGGATGGGCAATATCTCGTAATAATTGCGCCCTTTCCTTCAAGTTTTTTCCAAATAATAAGGCTACACCATATTCCGTAGCCACATATCTGGCATGTGCCCTTGTCGTTACTACCCCAGCGCCTTGCTTTAACATAGGTACGATTTTGGAAACCCCTTTAGCTGTAGTGGAAGTAATGGCAATAATCGGTTTACCACCTTTTGACAAGGCCGCACCTCGCATAAAATCCATCTGCCCTCCTACCCCTGAGAACATTCTAGTGCCTATTGAATCAGCGCAGACTTGGCCGGTAAAATCTATCTCGATAGCCGAATTAATCGCTGTTACTTTAGGGTTTTGGCGTATTACTGCCGTGTCATTCACATAAGCGATATCTTTCATTTCTATCTCAGGATTGTCATCCATAAAATCATAAAGCCGTCTAGAGCCCATCGCAAAACCGGACACGATCTTATAAGGATTTGTTTTTTTCTGCGATCCGTTCACGATACCTTTCTCTACCAAATCAACGATACCTTCTGAGAACATTTCAGTATGAACCCCTAAATCCTTATGATTTTTTAAAAAGCTTAACACGGCATTTGGAATACCACCGATACCCATCTGCAACGTGGCCCCATCCTCGATGATTTCTGCAATGTTCTTACCGATCAATACCTCCTCCTCGGTCGGCGCAGTCAATATCATTTCGTGTAATTCCTCTTCCACTGCAACACAGGCTGCGAAATTGTTCAAATGAACCAAGGCATCCCCAAAGGTTCTGGGCATACGGGGATTGATCTGTGCTATGACTTTTTTTCCCTGCTCTATCCCTGAAATTACGATATCAACAGAAACCCCCAACGAGCAGAACCCATGCTTGTCCGGAGGGGACACATTGACCATGACAACATCAAGATCCATGTAACCTTCACGGAACAAACTCGGAATATCACTTAAGAAAATCGGAATATAATCGGCTGTATCCCCTATTCTTTTTCGGATATTGCCACCAATAAAGAAAGCATTGGTCTTAAAGCTTTCCCTTACTTCTGGGGCCGTATAACCACATTCCCCTTCGGTATGCAAATGAACGATTTCAACATTTCTCAATTCAGGGGCACGCTCTACCATAGCCCTGACCAAAGTTTGGGGGGTTGCAGACCCTCCTTGTATCAATACCCTATTTCCTGATTCTATTAATTTGACGGCTTCCTGCGCTGTCATTAAATTTGGAATTTTCATATGTTTAATTTTAATATCTCTCGTTTACCGATGAAAATATGATTTATGCTAAAAAACTCAATAAAATACCCGCCGCAATGGCAGAACCTATGACCCCCGAAACATTGGGAGCCATAGCGTGCATTAATAAATAGTTGTTGGGATCCGCTTTTAGCCCTTCTGCATGTACCACCCGCGCACTATCAGGTACTGCGGAAACCCCTGATGCACCGATCAGCGGATTGATCCTATTATCCCCTTTTAGGAACAGGTTCATTAATTTGGCAAAGAGCAACCCTCCCATCGTGGCTATGACGAATGATATGGCCCCAAGGCCGAAAATCATCATTGAATCCTTGGTAATAAAGATATCCGCTTGTGTTGACGCCCCCACGGTTACTCCCAACAAAATAGTGACAATATCGATAAGTTTGGTACGTGCGGTATCTGCAAGGCGTTCCGTTCTACCTGATTCCTTCAATAAGTTCCCAAAGAACAACATTCCCAATAAAGGTAGGGCACTTGGTGAAATGAAGGTAGTCAATAACAAGGCAACCACCGGGAATATCATTTTTTCCTTTTGGGTAACAGCCCTTGGCGGTTTCATGCGTATTTTCCTATCTTCCTTTGATATCAATAAGCGCATGATGGGTGGCTGAATTACTGGGACCAAGGCCATATAAGAATATGCAGCTATCGCTATGGGGCCTATAAGATTTTTCACCGTTGTTCCATCGGGGAGTATATTTATCCCGTTCGCCAACTTTGAAGATAGGAATATCGCCGTAGGACCATCAGCACCACCAATTATGCCTATCGCTCCTGCTTCCGGCAATGCAAATCCTAAATATAGGGCACCAAGGAATGTGGCAAAAACCCCGATTTGGGCTGCAGCTCCCAATAACATTAATTTAGGATTGGCTATCAAGGATGAAAAATCGGTCATTGCCCCTATGCCTAAAAATATCAAGGGTGGATACACCCCTTTGACTACCCCAAAATATAAATAATTCAAAACGGAACCTGTTTCATAAATCCCTGTTTGATTACCGGCGACAAAGGGAATGTTACCAATAATCACACCAGCACCAATAGGAATCAATAAAAGTGGTTCATAATCAAATTTGATACCTAGATAAATGAATATGATTCCAATAAGGATCATGAGTATATGTCCCAAAGTGGCATTTGCGAAACCGGTATAATTGTAAAATTCTTGTATGCCGTGGAAAGCATTTGTCATAACGCCTTCTTCTTGGTTGGTTTCTTCCTGTGTGGTTACCAGAGTAATATCCTTATCAGGCTTGGCATCACTATTGAAACCCAATAAGGGTCTTATAAAAATCAATAGCGATAGTACTCCGAATATTATAATTATTTTCTTCATTTTATTTTTTTTTGCGAGTATTTGCAGGATATTGCTGTAGCTAAGGCACCAACATTACCCACATCCACGAAATTTCTACTCTAGTTCTATCATTATTTCGTTTTGCAATACTTGCTGTCCAACACCTACATGAACCGCGGTCACGGTTCCTGCTTTTTCAGAGGTGATATTGTTTTCCATTTTCATTGCTTCGAGCACTAAAAGCTTATCCCCTACCTTGATTTCATCCCCGACTTTAACATTGAGCGATAGAATCACACCAGGAATAGGAGCTACAATCTTTGTTTTTGAAGAGCTAGGATTCACTTTAAGTGGCTCAGAAGGTCTTTTTGAGGCAGCACGCACCAAAGTGGGTGTTTTGGTTTGCTTAACTTCCTGCTTCATATCAACGGAATAGGAGGTTCCGTTTACTTCCAATTGAATATTATTTCCTTCATGTGAAAGAATTCTAACATGGTAGCCGTTACCCCGTATTTTAAATTCAAAATTTTTCATTCTTATTTTTTGTTTTTCTTTGACTTGATCCGTTCTACATTGCGCTAACAGATACTGATTGGTTATAATCTTCGATGATGTGTTCCATAAATTTTAGAACTCCATGGGGAATATTGTTTTATCGCCTGTTTTATAGTCAATATGGCACTTTCCTCATCATGTTTCTCTTGAAGATGTAAATAAATTGCAGTAGATATCACTGCTGCTATCTCACCAGTAAATTCCTTATCCGCACTTATCTTGATATCGGTTATTTTCTTATCCTTTCCTTTGGTTATGATCTTGTATACAAATAACATTACCGGAAGGCCATACTTAAAGAACACTGATAGGATCAATAAGGCACAGAAAACTATCAGAAGTCCCGTCAATAATATGACATAGCCCTCACCAATTTGATCCGCAACTAAACTTATTATCAAATACATCATAAGGGTAGATTTGAGTGTTTTTTAGGAGGATTCACCTCTTTTTTGTTTGCAAGTAATTCAAGAGCCCTAACAATTCGGAAACGCGTGTTACGTGGTTCGATGACATCATCGATAAAACCGTATTTGGCCGCTACATAGGGATTGGCAAATTTTGCTGTGTATTCATCTTCTTTTTGTTCAATGTACTTGCTTTTCTCATCGGCATCCTCGATTTTTCGAATATTACTGCCTTCCAGGACTTCAACGGCTCCCTTGGCACCCATTACTGCAATTTCAGCGGTTGGCCATGCATAGTTCAAATCACCTCGCAATTGTTTACAGCTCATTACATCATGGGCCCCACCATACGACTTACGCAAGGTAATGGTCACTTTGGGAACTGTAGCTTCGCCATAGGCGAATAACAACTTTGCCCCATGAAGAATAATACCCCCATATTCCTGGCCAGTACCCGGTAAGAAACCAGGGACATCTACCAAAGTAACGATAGGGATATTGAAAGCATCGCAGAAACGAACAAATCTCGCTGCCTTTCTAGAGGCTTCGATATCCAGAACTCCTGCATAATATTTAGGTTGATTCGCAACAATACCTACCGAACGTCCATTAAATCTAGCAAATCCGACGCAAATATTCCGAGCATAATTTCTATGCACCTCTGTGAACTCCCCATTATCAACTAGTATTGAAATTACATCAACGATATCATAAGGTTGATTTGGGTTTTCGGGGATAATCTCGTTCAAGGCATCTTCTAATCGGTCGATCGGGTCTTTACATACAATTGCAGGAGGTTCTTCCAGATTATTTGAAGGAAGGTAACTCATTAATTTACGGATCAACAATAAGTTCTCTTCGTCGGTTTCGGCCAAGAAATGGGATACACCCGACTTCGTTGAGTGAATATTGGCGCCTCCCAATTCCTCTGCAGTCACAACCTCCCCTGTTACCGTTTGTACCACCTTTGGTCCTGTTACGAACATATAACTGGTCTTATCGGTCATAATCGTAAAATCGGTCAAGGCTGGAGAATATACGGCCCCACCGGCACAGGGTCCTAAAATGGATGAAATCTGCGGAATCACCCCAGAAGCCATTATGTTTCTTTGGAAAATTTCGGCATATCCGGCCAAAGACCTTACCCCTTCTTGAATACGCGCCCCACCACTATCGTTGAGCCCAATTACTGGCACCCCGATTTTCATGGCCATATCCATGATTTTACAAATCTTCAAGGCGTATGTTTCGGATAGTGACCCACCGAAAACGGTAAAATCTTGGGAGAATACATAAACTATTCTACCATCGATCGTACCATGACCGGTAACAACCCCGTCTGAAAGATAGTGTTCCTTATCCAATCCAAAGGACTTTGTCCTATGGGTTACGAACATATCGAACTCTTCAAAACTATCATCATCCAATAAGAGGTCTATTCTTTCCCTTGCCGTTAATTTGCCTTTCGCGTGTTGTGAATCGATCCGTTTTTCACCACCACCTAATCTGGCTTCGACCCTTTTCTCAATGAGTTCATTGATTTTATCTTGATTTGCCATTGTTTTTTTATTTCTTTACTTGATTGTCAATTTTTATTGTACCCTATACTCCTACTTCTTTGAACAAAGTTCTGTAAGTACCCCATGGGTAGACTTAGGATGTAGGAACCCTATACTCAATCCTTCAGCACCTTTTCGGGATACTTTATCGATAAGTTGCACGCCTCGTTCTTCAGCTGTCTTTAGGGCTTCATCGGTATCCTTTACCGCAAATGCCAAATGATGCATCCCCGGGCCCTTTTTTTCAATAAATTTACCGATAGGACCATCGGGAGAGGTACTTTCCAATAATTCTATCTTTGTGGACCCCACCATAAAAAATGCGGTTTTTACTTTTTGATCTACCACCTCTTCCACGGCGTAGCATTTAAGGCCCAATACCCCTTCATAATATTTGATCGATTCTTCTAGATTTTCTACTGCTATTCCTAAATGTTCAATATGCGAAATGTTCATGGTTGTTGAATTTTTCTATTGTTTATTATTTAATTTGACTGAACTAATTTCAACGCAATTCCTCTTTTTTTTAAAATAAGCGACAAAATTACCGCCAAGTTCGGCAGAATTACATGACAGATGTCATAAAATATTATAAAAGTGAATAAAGTAACTATATTAACCCCGATTGTACCTATTTCAACATTTAAAGGAATTATTAAATATTAGTCATAACATTTAAACAATGTCGCTTCTCGCCAACATTGAAAACGGCATCCTAGTTAAAGTTCGCCTTACGGGATACAAAAATAACCCAAGTTCTGGTAAGAAGTATTTTTCACGGCCCGATTTTCGGTCCAAATCGCTATTTTTGAAGAAAAATTACACATCATGTTGATAATTGGGATTGCAGGGGGAACGGGCTGTGGAAAAACCACGGTGGTCAATCAAATAATCAATGAATTACCAACCGATGAAGTTGGGGTCATTTCCCAAGATTCTTATTACAACGACCTTACACATTTGCCCCTTATCGAAAGGAAAAAAACAAATTTCGATCATCCTAAATCCATTGATTTTACCTTAATGGAGGAACATTTGACAGCCTTGAAATCGGGGCAATCGGTTCAACAACCTGTCTATTCGTTTGTCGATTGCAATAGAACCCAGAATACCGTTGAAACCCATGCTAGAAAGGTGATGATCGTTGAAGGTATTTTAATTATGACGAATCCAAAGATTCGTGAAATGCTCGATATTAAGATATTTGTCCATGCAGATTCTGACGAACGATTGATAAGAAGGCTAAAAAGGGATGTAAATGAACGTGGGTGGAATTTGGACGAAACATTGGATAAATACCAATCAACCTTAAAACCCATGCATGACCAATTTATTGAACCGACCAAGGAATATGCCGATATCATTATCCCAAACAACAAATATAATACGGTAGCCGTTGACATTGTACGTACTATCATCACAGAAAAATTGGTATAATAGACTATGGGGTTCAAAGATCTTAAGAATAAAAGATGGTTTCATGTACTTACAAATCTATATGTAATGGTGCTGACCATCTTTGTGGTGTGGATGCTATTTTTTGATACCAACTCCTTGTTGATCCATAGGGAATTGAGAAAGGAAATTAAAAATCTCGAAAAAACCCAACAATTCCTCCGTAATGAAATTGAAAAAGACAAGAAGATCATTGAAAAACTTTCGGATACCAATGAACTGGAAAAATTTGCAAGAGAGCAATATTACCTGAAAAAGAAAGAAGAGGAAATTTATCTCATCGAATACGAGGATAGCCTTAAGCTCAAAGAACAGGAGGATGAAGAATGAATAAGGCTGAGTGCATAGCCTTCGCAACCATCATGGGCGAAATAAATCAATTCCCCTTTTTTTAATTTTCACGAACACCCAATTACCTTACTCAAATAGAGGTTTTAACGTATTGGAAGAATAGTCCCAATCCAGATATTCTTGATCATGATACCCTTAAAAGCTCGGTAAGGCCAGAAGGATTTTCAAGTTCATAGGAATGATTTGATATGCCCATAAGCCAAAAGTGTTAAATCGCCGTATTAAGATAGATGAACACCCCATACATAAAACTTTAACTCTATTTAACGACTCCTACCCCGGTTATTCACTTGGTGTTAACAAATTACATTTTCTAACGCCATAAATAATCGTATTTTTAACCCCTAACTTACGATGATTATGGGCAAGATAATTGCTATAGCAAATCAGAAAGGTGGTGTAGGTAAAACTACCACTACCGTAAACCTAGCTGCCTCACTGGGTGTTCTGGAGAAAAAAGTATTACTCATTGATGCTGATCCCCAGGCCAATGCGACCTCAGGATTGGGAATCGATGTTGAAGCAGTGGAAATAGGAACCTATCAATTATTAGAACATACCAAAACTGCGAAGGAAACTATAATACCCACAGATTCCCCAAATTTGGATTTGATCCCTTCACACATCGACCTTGTAGCCATTGAAATAGAATTGGTAGACAAGGATGAACGGGAATATATGATGAAAAAGGCCATTTCCGAACTCAAAAACGATTATGATTATATTCTTATCGATTGTGCCCCATCGTTGGGCCTATTGACATTAAATGCATTGACCGCTGCCGATTCGGTAATAATTCCGATCCAATGCGAATATTTTGCTTTGGAGGGATTAGGCAAACTGTTGAATACCATTAAGAGTGTACAGAAAATACATAACCCCGATTTGGATATCGAGGGACTTTTATTGACGATGTTCGATTCCAGGCTTCGACTTTCGAATCAAGTTGTAGAAGAGGTACGCAAACATTTTTCAGAGATGGTCTTTGACACCATTATCCAACGTAATGTGCGGTTGAGCGAAGCGCCCAGTTATGGCGAAAGCATTATTAAATACGACGCAAGTAGTAAGGGAGCCATCAATTACTTGAATATGGCGAATGAATTATTGAAAAAAAACAAGGAAACTGTTTAAATGGCGAAGGCAACAAAAAAACAGGCATTGGGCCGAGGACTTTCCGCCCTATTGAAAGACCCGGAAAATGATATAAGATCCGCCTCGGATAAGAATGCCGATAAGGTAGTTGGCAATATAGTGGAACTCGATATTACCGCTATTGAGGTCAATCCGTTTCAACCGAGATCCAGTTTTAACAACGAAGCCCTAGAGGAGCTGGCTTCCTCTATTCGTGAACTAGGTGTTATACAACCCATCACTGTTCGAAAACTTGATTTCAACAAGTATCAATTGGTCTCCGGAGAAAGGCGGTATAGGGCATCTAAGTTGATCGGACTCGAGACCATACCCTCATACATACGTATTGCCAATGATCAGGAATCCCTAGAAATGGCCTTGGTCGAAAATATTCAAAGACAGGATTTAGATCCCATTGAGATTGCCTTGTCGTATCAACGATTGATAGACGAAATTCAATTGACTCAAGAAAAATTAAGTGAACGTGTGGGTAAAAAAAGGTCAACAATTACCAATTATATGCGTCTTTTGCGACTAGACCCCATTATTCAAACCGGTATTCGTGATGGATTTATGACTATGGGTCACGGTAGGGCATTGGTCAATATCGAAAAAAAGGCCGATCAAATTGCACTCTATGAAAGAGTAATCGGGAAAAATTTATCAGTTCGCGACACAGAGCTAGCCGTAAGGAACTATCATAAAGAACGTGACTCCACTAAAGGAATTGTAAAAAGTGAATCCCCAACGGTGTTCACAAAAAAAGCTTCAGGTGAGCTTGGTGACCACTTGGGTGCAAAAGTGACTATAAGTGCTGCGGAAAGTGGTAAAGGAAAGATTACGATTCCATTTCATTCAGAAGAAGAATTCCAACGTATTAAAAAATTAATCGTAGGTGAATAACTTCCTCATCACTTTATTATTCTTAATATTTACGATCCTGCCATCCTCAGCCCAGGAAAATGATTCCATACCAATGCCAAAGGATTCTTTAGCCATGGATTTAAAGGAGAATGGTATTGTGGTACAAGAGGTCGTGGCAAAGAATGAAAAGTCCATTAATCCGCTGGCACCGAGCAAGGCCGCATTTTATTCAGCTGTTTTACCTGGATTGGGTCAAGTCTATAACAAACGCTATTGGAAAGTGCCTATTGTATATGCCGTCATCGGGACAGGAGTCTACACATACACCTATAATGATGACCTTTATGATCGTTTTAGGACGGCTTTCAAAAGCAGAAAGGCGGGGTTCACCAATGACGAGTTTTATGACCCTGATAATAATTTACCCACACCCCATTTTGAGCTTGACAAATTAGAGAATCAACAGGAGCGATTTCAACGAGATCGGGATCTCGCATTGGTCCTTACAATAGCTATGTATGTACTTAATATTATTGATGCCAATGTCGATTCACATTTGAAACAGTTTAATATCAATGAGGATTTAAGTTTGGATGCACGCCCTTATTTAGATTTAGATCCTATTACCAATAATCCCAATTATGGGTTCGCATTTATCATAAAATTCTAAAATCATGAAGGTAGCTTTATTCGGATATGGGAAAATGGGCAAGATGATCGAACAAATTGCCGTACAAAGAGGGCACCAGATTATAGCAAAAATCGATGTGGGTACTACTGAAATAGATTTTACCGAAATGGATGTTGCCATAGATTTCAGTATGCCCAGTGCTGCTTACGGCAATATTAAACAATGTATAACCCATAATGTTCCGATTATTTCGGGCACCACGGGCTGGTTAAAGGATTATGACAATGCCGTAACGCTGTGTAACGAAAAAAAAGGAGCTTTCATCTATGCCTCCAATTATAGTTTGGGGGTGAATATCTTTTTTGAAATGAATGCCTATTTGGCCAAAATGATGCAACATTTAGATCAATATAAAATCCGATTGGAAGAAATACACCATACGCAAAAACTCGATGCACCCAGTGGTACTGCCATTACCCTGGCGGAAGGAATACTGGCAAACTCGAAGTATAAGAATTGGAGTCTTGATACAGGAGAAAAAGATGAAATTGTCATTACTTCCAAAAGGATCGATGATGTGCCAGGAACACATATTGTTGAATATAATTGTGCAGTAGACAGTATTGAGATTAAACATACCGCACACAATCGTGAGGGATTTGCACTAGGTGCTGTAATTGCCGCTGAGTGGATCATTGGCAAAACGGGGGTATTCACGATGCGCGACGTGTTAAACCTTGGTTAATTAAAAAAATAAAAGTAAACAACGAATATGAACGGTACCCAGTGGATTATTTTCATCTTGATCATTCAGGTCATACATTTCCTAGGAACTTGGAAATTATATGTAAAAGCAGGTAGAAAAGCTTGGGAGGCTGCTATTCCAATTTATAATGGCATCGTTTTGATGCAGATCATAAAACGACCCAAATGGTGGGTTATACTGCTTTTTATTCCTATTATCAACCTAATGATGTTCCCGGTTGTTTGGGTAGAGACCATTCGAAGTTTTGGAAGGAAGAGTCTTATGGAATCTTGGTTGGTCGTACTCACCCTTGGTTTTTATATCTATTATGTTAACTATTCCTTGGATGTCGAATATATCGAAGATCGAAGTTTACACCCTACTACGGCTTTAGGGGAATGGGTAAGTTCCATTGTATTTGCTGTGGTTGCGGCCACCTTGGTGCATACGTATTTTATTCAACCCTATGTCATTCCAACCGGATCTCTGGAAAAAACCCTTCGGGTCGGTGATTTTTTGTTTGTAAGCAAATTTCATTATGGGGCACGGGTCCCGATAACGACCATTGCTGCCCCTATGGTGCATGATACCTTACCTGGATTGGGAACACGTTCCTATGTAGCCGATGTAGATCCCAGTACCTATAAGACTTCACTGCTGAATAAAACGCACCTGCCGTATATGAGATTGCCCGGAGTCACCAAGATAGATCGAAACGACATTGTGGTCTTTAGTTGGCCTGCAGATACCGTATACCGGTTTTTCAAAAAAGAAAGAGGGGTAAAAAAACCTATTGATAAAAAATCGAATTATGTGAAGCGCTGTGTTGGAATTCCTGGTGATTCATTGGCCGTAATCGATGGTTATGTTTATATAAATGGGAAGCAGACGGTTTTACCGGATAGGGCAAAACCCCAATATGATTATATGGCTTATTCACAACAAGGAGTTTCGTCTAAACTATTGAAAGAGCTAGGGGTCACCGATTTCAACCGTATTTTTATCACTTCCCAGCTCAACCAAAGCCAGTTGAACATGATAATGCCCTATTTATTAGGGAGCAGACGGGGAGAATCTGGCAATATTGAGCTTATTACCAATCATTTGGGAATACCTACCAAAGTAATTCGAAGTGCGGGATTATCGCTGAAGGAACAAACAGATCGTCAGCGTTTATTGACCATTACAGAGAATTTAGCTGCCAAATTAAAAAACCGCACCGGAATCGATTCCATCATTAAAATTTTGGAACCCAAGGGCAAACCGGGTTATAATATCTTTCCCCAGGATAATAGATATGCATGGAACAACGATAATTTCGGTCCTATTTATCTTCCTGAAAAAGGTAAGACCGTAGCGTTGGATATTGATGTGTTACCCCTTTATAAAAAGATTATAAAGGATTATGAAGGTAATTCCCTATCTGTGAACGGTAGCCAAATACGAATCAATGACCAAGTCACCGACACCTATACATTCAAGCAAGACTATTATTGGATGATGGGTGATAACCGTGATCATTCCGAAGATAGCAGAACATGGGGTTATGTACCCGAAGATCATGTCGTGGGCACACCAATATTTATATGGATGAGCATCGAAAATTTCACAAATGGTTGGCGCAACTGGAGCTTTCGCTGGGAACGTTTTTTTACCACGGTCAATGGCTCAGGCGAACCGGTTTCCTATTTCAAATATTTTTTGATGACCCTTGCGGGTTGGTTTATTTTTGATTTTATCAGAAAACGTAGAAAGAAGGCTAAAGGTTGATTCGTGTTTTGTGGATTTGTTGATAAACATTTGGAATTTATATATTGAAAACAAATTAACAAATTACCCAAGCAACAAGTAAAGGAACAGATATATATGTACACTTATTCTTTTGAAAAATTGGAGGTTTGGAACGAAGCCAAAGAATTTACAAAAACAGTATACCTATTAACTTCCAAATTCCCCGATAACGAAAAGTTTGGGCTGACTTCTCAAATTAGAAGGGCATCTGTTTCCATATGTTCGAATATTGCTGAAGGATCAGCTAGAAAAACAGATAAGGACAAGGCATTCTTTACAACAATTGCTTTTAGTTCAGCAGTAGAAGTATTAAATCAACTCATCATATGCAAAGACTTACAATTTTTAAATGGTGAAGACTATGACAAATGTAGACTCCAAATTGAAAGTATCACCAATAAACTAAATGCGTTACGAAACTACCAAATCAACAAATAACCGATTCAACGAATTCTCAATACATAGTGAAAACCCTTCTGCATCCAACATACTTCCCAAATATAGTAACAACTGCCCTAATGGTACAAAAAGATGTGATATGGGAAGTCGAGGATAATTACCAGAAACAGACCTATAGAAATCGCTGTGTTATATGTACGGATACCGGTCGACATTTTCTAAGTATCCCCATCAAACATGTAGGGGGCGATCAGGGAAGGCAGAAATATAAGGAGGTAAAGCTGGATAACGATTACCCATGGCAACGACAACATTGGAGAACTTTGCAAACGGCCTATCGTACATCGCCATTTTTCGAGTACTACGAAGATGATATTGCCATTTTATATAAGCAACCATATGATTTATTAATGGATTTTAATTTTGAGACTTTACGGGTGATCAGTGAATGTCTACAAATAGAACTACCAAAAACAAGGACCACCCTTTATCGGAAGGAGGTGCCCAAAGCCATGTTGGATGCTCGATTTTTAGTCCGGTGCAAAAACGAACAGGAATTTGTTCAGGAAGAATATGTGCAAGTGTTTGGCGATAGGCATGGATTCATAAATAACACAAGTATTTTGGATCTCTTGTTCAACGAAGGAACCAATGCGTTATCGTATTTAAACAATTTTAACCTCAACTTTCTGAATGCTTAGGTTTTTACTACACTATGGCATTCATTTTTTGGTGCCCATTTTTATTGCCTTCTACTTCTTCAAAGGACAAGGGTTTAAAATAGCTGTGTTACTCTTATTGGGTATCTTGATCGATATTGACCACATTTGGGCCAATCCTATTTTTGATCCCAACAGATGTAGTATAGGGTTTCATCCTTTACATAGCTACTGGGCAATTCTGTTATACACCCTATTCCTGTTCTTTAGTAAAACCCGGATCTTAGGCCTAGCGCTGATGATTCATATATTCGCCGATACGGTAGATTGCCTAATGCTACTCCTTCAATCGGAATGAAGCCATCACGGGCCTGTGGTCGGACATACGCACATTGAAATTTTTATGGGACATTATTTCTAACTCCGGATCTGCCAAAATATAATCGATACGAAAAGGTAAAAACTTAAAATCGTACGTACTCCCTAAACCAAAACCCTTTTCTTGGAAAGAGTCCTTCATATCACCTTTTATGGTATGGTATACACTGGAAAATTGGGTGTTGTTAAAATCCCCACAGATAATTTTACTATAGGATACCTTGTTGGCATGGTCTTTCACCAAATTCGCCTGCTGCTGTTGTTTTTGAATCGTTTTACCTAATCGTCTAAACAAATTTTGCGGTTGTTCTCTTTTAAAAGAACCTGCCCTGACTACTAGTGATTGTAAATGAAGATTATAAATTCTAATCGTATCTCTTTTTATTATAATATCTGCATATAATGCATTGTTGCCACTATTTGGAAAATTCAAAGATCCTGTTTCGACTATTTTATAATTGGAAAATATGGCTTGCCTGCTTTTACCGCTATAAAATGGAGTTTGGTATTTATACGGATAATGTCCCAGTTCATCATCCATGGTTATACTATATTCTTGAATACAAACAATATCAGGGTTTTCCAAAGCTATAAAACCCGTTATTTCATCGCTATAAGTAGGATTTCTCGACCATCTAACTCCCCTAGCACTATGTGAATTATAGGTCATTATACTAATTTCCCCATCGGCAATTGGATTATCAGAATAGTTGAATTTCAATAATTTACCCTGTGTGAAATATGCTAGTATTAGAACTGAAAGGGACAACAACACGTGTTTCTTCCTTTTGAATATCCAAAACAAAACGAACACTGAATTCGCCAACACCAAATATGGCCCTATTAAACTTATAGGTGACCAAAACGAAATTATGGGCCACTTAATATAAGGGCTAATACAAGTAAGTAGAAGCAAAAATGCAAAAAGCACATTAAGTAGAAATACCAATTTATTGAATGTACCCGGCCGTTTCCCCAAATCAATCTTCTTTACCGGCATTGAACAAAAAATCCTTTTCTTCTTTGGAAAGGCTTTCATAACCCGATTTACTGATTTTGTCCAGAATGGTATCTATTTTTCGTTGTCGGCTTTCCTTCTTGTAATCCATATTGGTTGTTGTCGTACGCTTCTTTTTACGATAGACCGTTTTCATAGGCGCTTTTTTCTCCGTTTTTTTAAAGAGATTTGCTATACTGTCCACCATTCTTGAAAAACCTTCACCGATATCCTTTCCGTTCAACAATTGTCGCGCATAAATGTACCCCAACAAAGCACCTCCCAAATGGGCAAAATTTCCACCAGGGTTGACACCCATCGAAAGTTGTACTAAATCCAAAACAACGATAAACGCACCCAAATACCACAATTTAATATTGAAAAAAATCAATCTAACCTCTTGGTTGGGGATATAGGCACAGATAAAGATCAATACGGCCCTTACCCCGGCCGATGCCCCGATCAAGGCGGCATTGACCTCGAAGAATGCCGGAAAGACATTATAACTCACCATAAAGAACAGTCCTCCCAGAATGACCCCAAGAAAATAGACATTCAAAAAACGCCTTCCATTGAACAGATTCAGAAAAATACGACCGACATAGTAAAGCACCAACATGTTCCAAAAGATATGGCCCAGGCCTCCGTGAAAAAACGAATAGGTGACAAGAGACCATGGTTGCATCAAGAAATCAAAAAAGTCTTTTGGCAACTGAAACCATCGAACCAGGATGTCGGGATCCATACGGAACAAAAGTGTAATCATTCCGTTAACTATGAAAACCAGGACATTAATGGCGATAAGCTTGTCAGCTATCGACAACCGTGCAATTTGATATTTTAAGTTTCCTTTGTCCATTTTAATTCCAACGGTTTTTATTGAATTGGTTTTTCTTCCAATACCACATCATTATAAAACCGGCAACGGCTCCCCCGACATGGGCAAAATGGGCTATTCCTTGGCCAAATATACCATACCCGGTTACCCCTGAGAATAAATCCAAGCCGATTAATACCGGAATGAAAAATTTTGCTTTGATGGGAATGGGTAAGAAAATAAGGAAAAGTTCACTATTCGGATACGACATCCCAAAGGCGACCAGCACGCCGTAAATTGCACCGGAGGCGCCCACTGCCGGCGTATTATAAGCACTTAAAAAGTTATCTATGGTGCTTTTTGAGGCGATATCATACCAGGCAGGACTGTATTGGCCTCCGGCAATAATTTCCATAACCTGGCTTTTGGCAATTCCCGAATTTACCAATGCCTCCAGCCCTTCATTAAAATAGTAATAGTTCACCCCTGTATGGATCAGTGCTGCCCCAAGGCCTGCCGAAAAGTAAAAAAACAAAAATTTATTCCTACCCCACATCCGTTCCAAAGGCGTTCCAAAGGCCCATAGGGCGTACATATTGAAACCGATATGTGCCAATCCACCATGCATGAACATATGGGAAACCATTTGCCATAATCCAAAATTTTCATTTTTTGGAAACCAAAGTGAAAACCATTCATACATTTGCTCACCGTATAGTGAGGTAGCTACGAAAAAAAGTACATTTAAAATCAATAAATGCTTAATAGCATCAGTCATCCTGCCCATCTAAATAAATTTTTTATCAATATCATTTTCGGTTATGGTTACATATACCGGTTTGTTAAATGGACTCCATCTGGATTCCTTACAAGCAAAAAGATCGTTCACCAATGCCAATTGCGATGCATTGTTCAACACTTCCCCAGTCTTGACCGCCAAGGTCTTCGCCAAGGTTTTAGAAAGTACATCCGTCTGGGAAAAACTATCCTCGACGACCTGCATTTGAAAATCGGAAATCAACTGATCTAACACCATCCCAACCTCACTTTCAGAAACAATGGGCGGCACTCCGGTTATGCATACTTCCTCTCCTTCGATTTTCGAAAATAGAAAACCAACAGTTGTTAGGCCCTCTTTAATATTTTCTAAGACCTCGATATCGGTCTTGGAAAAATTCAACTTCAAAGGAAACAACAATTGCTGGCTAATGGCCTCATCTACGGTAATATTTTTTAAAAATCGCTCATAGAGTACCCGTTGGTGGGCCCTGTTCTGGTCTATGACCACCATACCCGATTTAATAGTGGTGACAATATATTTTCTACGCAATTGAAGTGTTGTCGCAAGGGATTCCAAATTGTCTTGTGAGGTATCGAAAATAGACCCGGTAATCGATTCCGACTCAAATTTAAGGCTACTAAAGCCATCTTCCCGACCCTCAGTGTCTCCCAATCCTTCATAGAGTTTCTCCCATCCTTCGGTACTTTGCTTTTTGTAGGTAGTATTGGGTGATCTTTGAGCTACGTCCTGAAAAGGATTAAACCCCCTATCTACGGTTACTCTAGGCTGAACTGCGTGTTTATCCTTATAATTGTATGGTGTTTCAAGGTTTTGGTCCTGTTCAAAATCCAATGCAGGAACCACACTGAACTGCCCTAGACTATGCTTTATCGTTGATTTAAGGATGGCATATAGCGTATGCTCATCATCAAATTTAACTTCCGTTTTTGTAGGGTGTATATTGATATCTATGGATGCGGGATCAACCTCCAAATACAAAAAGTAACCGGGATAGGCATCCGATTTTATCAATCCCTCAAAGGCCGCCAATACCGCATGATGCAAATAGGGGCTTTTCATAAAACGATTATTCACGAAGAAAAACTGTTCTCCCCTACTCTTTTTGGCAAACTCGGGCTTAGTGATGAAACCGGATATCTTGACCACTTGGGTGTCCTCATTAACAGGAACTAGCTTTTCATTGGTCTTACTGCCAAAAACATGTACGATCCTTTGTCTTTGGTTCGCTTTCGGCAAATTAAAAAGTTCGCTTCCATTGTTATAAAAAACAAAGGCGATGTTCGGATGGGCCAAAGCGACCCTGTGGAATTCATCGGTAATATGACGAAGTTCCACCTGATTCGATTTCAAGAAATTACGGCGGGCAGGTATATTGAAAAACAAATTCTTCACGGACATCGAGGTACCTTTTGGAGCTACACAAACCTCCTGGAATTTGACTTCACTACCCTCGATGCGTATATGGGTTGCCATCTCTTCCTGTTCTGGCTTTGTCTGCATTTCAACATGGGCGATAGCCGCTATGGATGCCAATGCCTCCCCTCGAAATCCCTTAGTGCTCAAGTTAAAAAGATCCTCCGCTTTTTGGATTTTGGATGTGGCATGCCGTTCAAATCCCATTCGGGCATCTGTAGTCGACATTCCTATACCATCGTCGATAACCTGAATAAGGTTTTTACCCCCTTCCTTTACAATAAGTTTTATAGAAGTCGCCCCGGCATCAATGGCATTTTCCAGGAGTTCTTTAACAACCGATGCGGGACGTTGCACCACTTCACCTGCAGCTATTTGATTGGCCACATGGTCTGGCAAAAGTTTTATGATATCCGCCATTATTGATTAAAGAATATGGAGATGTCAAAATCGATAATATAAAGGAAAATAAGAACCAAAACCGCTATGATTACGGTCATACGTATTTTTAAATTTCGGTCCCCTTCCCTCTTAATATCGTCTATGGCCGAATTTAATTTCCCTTTTATTCCTCTAGGGGTATTCACTGTGGTGCGGTATTTATCGAATTTTGGTTCAATCTTGAAGGGATTACCCTTACCCTTATCATCATAGAAACGGGGCTTGTAGTCGAACTTCCTGTTCTTTCCGATCCGTGTTATTTTCCTCAGTATACCCATTATTTTCAAAGTTACTTAAAATCAAAAAATATGCCGTATACGTATTGCCAAAATTTGTTAACAGTACGGCTGATTGAAAAAATCGGGAAATAATTTGGAAAATGCTGCCGAAATAAGCCTTATTTGATAATAGCTGCCATTTTTATGGCCGCAATAGCCGCTTCAGCCCCTTTGTTGCCATGTTTACCCCCACTACGGTCTATTGCCTGTTGCATGGTATTATCGGTGAGCACACAAAAGATGACCGGAGTATCATAAAGTACATTCAAATCCTTGATTCCTTGGGCCGTGGCACTGCATACAAAATCGAAATGTTTGGTCTCGCCTTGTATTACGCTACCAATCGCGATTACAACATCGACATTCTGTGTCGTAATCATTTTTTTTGAACCAAAGATTAGCTCAAAGCTACCCGGGACATTTAAACGTATAATGTTCTCTTTGGTGGCACCACAATCCATAAGTGCTTTATGTGCCCCTTTGAAAAGTCCCTCTGTGATGTCGGCATTCCATTCAGAAACAACAATCCCAAAACGAAAGTTCTTCGCATTTGGGATGGTGGATTTATCATATTCCGATAAATTTTTGTTTGCCGTGGCCATTATTTGGAGCTTTTGGCCATACCTATAAAAGCGTCTATGGTGTTGGCCTCATTCGAAGTAGGAAACTCATCCTTTATCCTCTGGAAATACCCCAAAGCTTTCTCATTTTGCTTTAATTCCAATGCCGTAACTCCTGATTTATAAAGGAATTTAGGGGTTGTAAAGTCATTTTCACTGTGTTTATAGGCACTTTCGTAGAATCCCAAGGCATCCTTAGGCTGGCCTAACTGCATAAAGGCATCTCCCAGACCACCTTTTGCCAAGGCGCCTAAAATATCATCATCCGAGGAAAATTTCTCCAAATAGGCAATTGCATCCTCATACTTGTTCATATCAAGATAAGCCATTCCGGCAGAGTAATTCGCCAAATTGGCCGCTTTTGTCCCTGGGTATTCTTCGATGATATCCAAGTATCCATACTTGCCTTCGGCCCCGTTCAGTGCTAAATTATACAATGAATCCTTGGCTGTATTCGCATTCAAGGCTTGTTCAAAATATTGTTGCGGATACAAAAGCTCATTCGTGGCCTCCGCTTCCTTCGGTTTTTGAATAAACTGGAGGTACGCTAAATATCCCAAAACCGCGATAGCAACAACACCAATGAACCCAAGAATATAATTCTGGTTTTTAGAAACCCATTCCTCGGTCTTCGAAGCACTTTCATCCAAGGTACTAAACACCTCCGCTGTTGTGCTCTCATGCTCATCCAACTTTTGTCCTTCAAGTTTATTTTTAGGTTTAAAACCGCGCTTTTTATATGTTGCCATTGGTAATTTTATTGATCGCGCAAAAATAAAGTTTTTATTGAAATCCGAAGCGGTATTTATTCGTTATTTTTGATATTTCGCGAGATACCCTTGTTCCAATATTAAAAAAACCGAGGTTTCCACCATGTTTCTTAAGAGATTATCGCTCATCAATTATAAAAATTTCGATTCCCAAAACTTCGAATTCGATAGTAAGATCAATTGCTTCGTTGGTCCAAATGGGGTAGGAAAAACCAATGCCTTGGATGCGATTTACCACTTATCGTTCGGTAAAGGATATTTCAATCCGATAGGCTCCCAAAATATACGACATGGGGAAGACTTTTTCGTTATTGAGGGTGAATTCGAAAATTCCGATAGGGAAGAAAAAATCGTTTGTTCCCTTAAGAAAGGAATGAAAAAAATCATCAAAAGAAATGGCAAGGCCTATGACCGTTTGTCAGATCATATCGGGTTATTGCCCCTGGTCATTATTTCACCGGCGGACCGGGACCTTATTATCGAAGGCAGTGATACCCGAAGAAAGTTCATCGATGGGGTCATCTCCCAGTCAGACAAGGAGTATCTAAACACACTGATCAATTACAATAAAGTACTTCTTCAGCGAAATTCACTACTTAAATATTTTGTAGCCAACCATAACTTCGACGCCTCTACACTTGCGGTCTATGATGAACAATTAAATACGTATGGTACGGCCATCTTTGAAAAACGGTTGAATTTCATTAAAACCTTCATCCCCATTTTCAAGGAACAATATAGTGCGATTTCAGGGGACAACGAAGAAGTGATGCTGAGCTATGACAGTAAATTGTTGCACGAAGACCTACTCGGGCTGCTATCCAGGAGCATAGATAAAGACCGCGTATTACAGTACACTAGTGTAGGGATCCATAAAGATGACCTGAATTTTGAGATAGCGGGTCATCCCATTAAGAAATTCGGAAGCCAAGGACAACAAAAATCGTTTCTGATCGCCCTGAAGTTTGCCCAATTCCATTTTTTAAAAGAACAGGCGAAAACCACACCGGTCCTCTTATTGGATGATATTTTTGACAAGTTGGATGAGCATCGGGTCGCCCAAATCGTAGGCTTGGTAGACAATGAGAATTTTGGTCAGATTTTCATTAGCGACACCCATGCCGAACGTACCGAGAATATTGTAAAGAACATACATCAATCCTATAAAATATTTAAATTGTAAGATGAAACGATTATTATTTTTTGGAATCTTTGTGCTGCTGAGTGCATGTCAAAATAAAATCTCCCAGGAAGACCTGACCCTATTGAATGGGTATTGGGAAATAGAAAAAGTGATCATGGCCAATGGACAAACAAAGACATATACGATCAATACCACCGTGGATTATATTGAAGTAAAAGAATTATCCGGATTCAGAAAAAAGGTATATCCCAATTTGGATGGTACTTTCGACACCTCAAACGACGTCGAGAAATTCAACCTTACCGAGAGATCAAACGGCTTTGAAATGCACTATAAAACGAAACTCAGTGAGTGGGTCGAGACACTTGAAGCCTTAAATGAAAATTCCTTTTCAGTGACCAATGCAGATAAGATCACCTATAGTTATAAACGTTTCAAACCTGTCAATGTGCAAAAATAATGGCCAAGCGAAAAAATGACAACCTACCCTTACGGGAAGCCCTAAAGGACTTTATACAAGCAAACAAGCTGCAAAAAGGTATCGATAAAGTAAATGCCCGTGAAGCCTGGGTACAACTTATGGGCAATGGAGTTAACAATTATACCACAGCCATAGAACTCCGTAATGGGACATTGTACGTTTCCTTATCCTCATCGGTACTCCGGGAAGAATTAAGCTTAGGCAAATCAAAAATCATTGAGATGCTCAATGAAGAACTTGGGAACGATTTGGTAAAAAAAATAGTTTTAAGATAAAATAAACCTCCAAGGTTTAAAAGATGTACTACGCTTAGTATATCTCCCGTCCTGAAAAATGAAATGCCCCTTCAATAGCTGCATTTTCATCACTATCGGAACCATGTACGGCATTTTCGGCCATATTGGAAGCAAACAATTTACGAATGGTACCTTCGGCTGCATCCGCAGGATTAGTGGCACCGATGAGTGCCCTGAAATCCTCCACGGCATTTTCTTTCTCCAAGATTGCCGAAACAATGGGACCCCTGGTCATAAATTGGACCAAATCCGAAAAAAAAGGACGTTCCTTATGTACTTCGTAAAACTTTTCAGCATCCCTTTTGTTCAACTGCGTATATTTCATGGCCACGATCTTAAATCCTGCAGAAGTGATTTTCTCTAATATGGCACCTATGTATCCTTTTTCAACCGCATCGGGTTTAATCATCGTAAACGTTCTGTTTGTCGTCATTTGTAAAATTTTGCGCAAAAATACATTTTATTCCTAATACGGCAAGAATTAATAGGATTGTTGCAACTGCCCCGACACCTAATCGCGATTACCCAACTTACTGAATACAATGATTTTCGAGGATAAATCGATTTGTAACAGGCCGTAGCATTGGTCTAGCCTTAAGATCATTTACCTTATCATGTTTTATAAGAACCAAATTTGTTAGATCCCATAGTACTTCAAACGAATTAATTACTTGATTTACAAATTGTTAACAATAGTTAGACTGGCAGTAGCAATAAAATACCCCCCTATTTTGGTTATAGGTCTACTATCTAAAAATAATCTAATATGAGGAAAGTCCGCACTAGATTACTATCTTTGCGCGCATGAATTTAGAGGACATAAACGCGGTAAGCAATCTACTTTCCAAACCCCAGAACATAGTTATTGTTCCACATAAGAATCCAGATGGTGATGCGATCGGTTCTACCTTGGCTTTATGGCATTACCTTAAAACTAAAGGGCAGAAAGTTCATATTGTTGTCCCGAACGATTATCCTAAATTCTTAAAATGGATGCCAGGCCATGAACAGATCCTGAATTTTGAAAAGGAGAATTCACAAGCCAAGGCATTGATCGAGGAAGCCACGGTCATATTCACCTTGGATTTCAACCATTTGGGTCGTATAGGGCAAATGGAAGCCATCCTTAATGATAGTCAGGCCACCTTTATCATGATCGATCATCATCAGGCCCCATCTGATTATGCCCATTATATGTATTCGGATGTGAGTATGAGTTCAACCTGTGAGATGATCTATAATTTCATAGAGTTCTTGGGCGATGACGAAAAAATAAATCCGGAAATGGCCATCTGTCTATATACGGGTATCATGACAGATACAGGTTCATTCAAATATACTTCAACAACCAGCAGAACACATAGGGTCGTGGCTGCGTTGATCGATAAAGGCGCAGAAAATACAAAAGCACATAATCTGGTCTATGACACGAATACGCCAAATCGATTGCATCTGTTAGGCTGTGCCCTAAAGAACATGGTTATTTTAGAAGAATATAATACGGCCTATATTACCCTTAGCCAGGATGAATTGGAAACCTATGGGTATCAGAAAGGGGACACTGAGGGCTTTGTCAATTACGGACTCACCCTTCACGGTATCTTTTTCGCGGTAATATTCATTGAAAATAAGGAAGAAGGTATCGTAAAAATCTCGTTCCGCTCCGAGGGTGAATTCTCGGTGAATGAGTTTGCCAGAAAACATTTTAATGGCGGTGGCCATACCAATGCTGCCGGTGGGCGTAGTGATGTCTCGCTACAAGAAACCATCGAATATTTTGTTTCAATCTTAAAAGAATACAAGGCACAATTAAACCCATGAGACAACTACTTTTCATTTTAATGGCTATTGCATTCGTAGGTTGTGGAGGCCCTGAGCCAAGACGCCCGGTACAAATAAAAACCGGTAGTATCAATGCCTCCATTGAACGTAGTAAAAAACTTTTGGCGTTGGAAGAAGGTGCGATCCAGGAAATCATCAAAAGGGATTCCATACACGACTACAGTCATAGCAGTACTGGAGCTTGGTACTACTATACCCAGAAAAATGAGACGGACACCTATACCCCCCAGCCCGATGACCTGGTTACCATGACCTACACTGTCATGGGATTCAATAACGATACCATTTACTCAATGGATGATATCGGGATTTTCAAGTACAAAGTAGACAAACAAGAGCT
Organism: Maribacter arenosus; assembly: GCF_014610845.1. Taxonomy (GTDB): domain Bacteria; phylum Bacteroidota; class Bacteroidia; order Flavobacteriales; family Flavobacteriaceae; genus Maribacter_A; species Maribacter_A arenosus. Next base: position 1,046,447 of record NZ_JABTCG010000001.1, read on the forward strand.
TTTTCCCGGATTACGAAATAGCATCAAAATATTAAAGGAGAAAGAAACGGCCACATTCCTATTTCCTTCTTCCTTGGCCTATGGATACCATGGGGACAACAATAAAATCGGGGTCAATGTTCCGTTAAAAGTAACAGTAACCCTTTTACAGATCGAAAAACAACAAAATAGTATTCAAAATTAAACCCATTATAATGAAAAAAAACGTGCTTTTCCTACTGACCCTACTTGTAGCGTTGGTCAGTTGTAAATCGAGTAAATACACGGATTTGGGCGATGGCCTTTTTGCTGACATCCAAACCACCAAAGGTGATATCGTCGTTAAATTGGAGTACCAGAAAACCCCGGTTACCGTAGCAAATTTTGTGTCCTTGGCAGAAGGTAAAAGTCCTTTTGTAAGTGAACAATACAAGGGTAAAAGATATTACGACGGTGTAATCTTTCATAGGGTTATGAAAGATTTTATGATTCAGGGGGGCGATCCCACGGGTTCGGGAACTGGAAATCCAGGGTACAAATTCAAAGATGAGTTCAATGACTCCTTAGTGCATGATAAGAAAGGGGTTTTATCTATGGCCAATGGTGGCCCAACAACAAATGGTAGCCAGTTCTTTATCACCCACAAAGCTACCCCTTGGTTAAATAACGTACACACAGTATTTGGCGAAGTCATTAGAGGTTTGGATGTGGTTGACTCCATTGCCAATGTGGCCACCTCCGAAGCTCCTCAAAAAAATAAGCCCGTTGTCGATGTGGTCATGAATACCGTTGAAATTATTCGAAATGGAAAAGAGGCCAAAGCATTCGATGCTGTGCAGGTGATGACCGATTATTTCGATGCCGAGAAAAAGAGGTTGGCGGAAGAAGAAAAGGAAAACCAGGCCAAACAAGCAGCTTTTGACAAGATGTTGCCCGAATTTGTATCGGAATTGGCCGCAGACAAAAAGAAAGCCAAAGCCTTCCCATCGGGATTACAGCTTTTGAACCTTGTTGAAGGTTCTGGGGAAAAACCGAATATTGGTAACCAGGTGAAAGTCATTTATGCAGGATATTTGGAAGATGGGACCCTTTTTGACAGTAATGATGAAGCGGTGGCCAAAAAGTTCCTCAAATTCAATGAAAGAAGAAAGATGGGACGTGGCTATGAGGCGGTACCTATGCTTTATAGTCCGGAAGCACCATTATTCCCCGGATTTAAGGAAGCGCTTTTAACCATGAAGGTAGGCGATAAAATTCGTGCATTCATGCCTCCACATTTAGGATTGGGTGAAAGCGGTAGCGGACCCATCCCCCCTAATTCAAGTTTGATATTTGATATCGAAATAACAGGTGTCGTCGAATAATCGATAAAATTAAGAACAAAATTACCCCTAGGTCTTGAAAAGGCTTAGGGGTTTCTTATTACATGTTGACATATCGGTAATTCTAGATTGCCCGTATTGTTATACCTTTATTGTCGATTATTGTCGATCAAAAAAGGTTCCCTTATGAAAAATAGATTCTTCTTCCTCATTTTTTTCCTTGGCGCAATGGTTACGGGCTCCTGTAGCAAACCAAAAACGACCCCTGAACAAGAGGTGGTTCCTACCTCCATTGTTGAAACACATGGACAACTGTCTATTGAAGGTAACAAGATTTTAGACGAGGAAGGAAATCCCATACAATTAAGGGGTATGTCGCTCTTTTGGAGCCAATGGATGGGACAATACTATACCAAAGAAGTCGTTCAGTGGCTAAAAAGAGATTGGCAATGTACCGTTGTCCGCGCATCGATGGGCGTAGACGAAGATGGGGGGTATCTCTTTAATAAAGAGGTTGAAAAAGCAAAAATATTCACGGTCATCGATGCCGCCATTGCAGAGGGTATCTATGTAATCGTCGATTGGCATAGTCATCATGCCGAAGATTTTACCGAGGAGGCCAAAACTTTTTTTTCCGAAGTGGCGCAAAAATATGGGGACAAACCAAATCTTATTTATGAAATCTATAATGAACCTTTGGAGAATGTTTCGTGGAACGAGGTATTAAAACCCTATCATGAACGAGTCATCGGGGCCATTCGGGAACATGATGTGGACAATATTGTTATCTGTGGTACACCGTCATGGTCACAACGTGTAGACGCGGTCATCGGAAATGCGGTCGAAGATAAGAACGTCGCCTATGCCCTACACTACTATGCAGCTTCCCATAAAGAAGAACTGCGGAGTTTGGCCCAACAGGCCCTCGACGCCAATTTGGCCCTTTTTGTCACTGAGTTTGGAGTTACCGAATATACGGGCGATGGTTATGTCGATGTGGCAGAAACCAATTCTTGGTGGGATTTTTTGGATGACCATCAAATATCATGGTGCAATTGGTCTATTGCGGATAAGGAAGAGAATTCAGCTGCACTACTACCTAGGGCCAGTGCAATGGGAGGTTGGAAAGCAAGTGAGATTACCCCAGCAGGTTTGTTGGTTCGGGACGAATTAAAAGCTAAAAATCCGAATTACGACGATTAAATCACTTTTTCCAATTCTGCGATTTCATCATTATGGTCGCTTTTAGAATATCTTTCTGCGATATTTGCCCGACCAACTTACCGTCCTCAACAATAGGAAACCGTCTGCGTTTGTCGTTCAGGAATTTATTCGCTGCATCAAAAATGTTCATTTCACCATCGATGGTCTCAACATCTTTCACCATACGGCTTTCAATCCTATCATCTTCCGGAGGCATGTTATAATACCTGCTCTCGCTGATATGTTTAATACAATCCCCCTCGGATATGATCCCTACCAACTCATTCTTATCATTGACCACGGGACCACCCGAAATTTTATTGCTTATCAAAGAATCGATTACCTCTTCAACCGACTGATCGGGCCTAAACGTAATTAACTTCGTGCTCATGAAGTCTTTCACCTTAAAGGGAATATCTTCTTCATTCGATTGTTGGTTCTTTCGTGCCCCTTGAAAACTTTTAATACCCATAACAATTTATTTTGCAATTACTTAAAGTTAATAAAATTTAAATAGCAGACCCTGAAGATTGTGTTAATTCGCATTTGGACAAACGCAAAAATGAGCTACCGCTTTGGAATATCCTTTAAAATTTCTAGGACGAATCCCCAATATTTTTGAACTGAGGAGATGCTCACACGCTCATCCGGGGAATGTGCCCCTTTAATGGTCGGACCAAAACTGATCATATCCATATCCGGGTAGTTTTGACCTAAAATACCACATTCCAAGCCGGCATGGCAGGCTACCACTTGGGGTTTTGCCCCGTAAAGGGACTCGTATTTACGTTCCAAGACCTTTAATATGGCCGAATCTGGATTCGGGTTCCAGCCTGGATAATCCCCACTGAATGATACGGTACAACCGGCCAACTCAAATGCCGATTTAAGCGCATTCGCCAGATCCATTTTAGCCGAGTTCACCGAAGACCTTGTTAGGCACCCTATTTTTATTTGTCCTTTCCTTACGATAATGCGGGCGATATTGTTCGACGTTTCGACCAAATCAGGAATGGCTGCACTCATGGCATAAACCCCATTATGGGCCGTATAAATAGCCTTAACCAACTTTTCTTGTAAACCTTTTGGCATCACTTTAGCAGGTAGATCCGTCGTGGACATCGTAATTGTCAAGTCCGGCTCATTCACAGACAGCTCTGCCTTGATCGTATCTGCCCATTTCTTGAATGAGGCTTCAAATTTTGTGGTTTGGGCCTTGTTCACTGTTATTTTCGCAAAACTCTCGCGGGGTATAGCATTCCGTAAACTACCCCCATCAATTTCAGAGAGCTGAATATCGAATTCTTCCATGGCATTGAAAAGCAAACGGTTCATTATCTTATTGGCATTGCCCAATCCCTTATGGATATCCATACCGCTATGCCCCCCATTCAAATTTTTTACCGTTAGTAAAAAACCCACACCATCGGTACTGGGAGTTTCTTCCGTATAGCTTTGAAGGGCCGTTACATCAATTCCTCCTGCACATCCTATATCGAGTTCATCATCATCCTCCGTATCGAGATTCAACAAAATCTCCCCTTCCAATACCCCTGCCTGTAGGCCCATAGCCCCTGTCATGCCCGTTTCCTCATCAATGGTGAACAAGGCCTCGATAAAAGGATGGGGTATATCCGTACTTTCCAATAATGCCATGATGGTAGCAACACCCAAGCCGTTATCAGCTCCTAAGGTGGTACCCTTAGCCTTTACCCAATCTCCGGAAACGTACATTTTTATTCCTTCCGTATCAAAATCAAAATCGGTATCCGCATTTTTTTGATGCACCATATCGAGATGGGATTGCAGGGTAATCTTTTTACGATCTTCCATACCTGCGGTGGCCGGTTTTCGAATAATGACATTACCAACGTCATCGGAAAAGGTTTCCAAGCCAAGCGATTTGCCAAAATCCAACATAAACCGAATCACCCTTTCCTCCTCTTTCGAAGGTCTTGGTACTTGATTTAAATCAGCGAATTTATTCCATACACTTTTTGGTTCCAACTGTCTAACTTCTTTGCTCATACTTTTTTGATTTGTTGTTCAAAAATACGTTATAGCCAGCAACTTTAGGGTATTAATCCCTATTTTTGGCCTAATGGTCTATAAAATCAAAAACTGGGTAGCGTTATCGCTAATTCCGCAGATCATACTCGTTAAGTGGTTGGGCAAATATCCTGAACTTATCGAGAGTTATTATAGTGAAGGCATCTATCCATGGATATCCAAATTCTTTCGAATTTTATATGGATGGATCCCATTCTCGATTGGCGATGTCCTCTATTTTATCCTGGCCCTTTTGGCCCTTCGATATGTATATAAACAACGATTGGAAATCAAGACCTATCCCTTTGGTTTTATACGAAATGTTGTTTTTGTTCTTTCGATCGCCTATTTCTCTTTTCACCTACTGTGGGGGCTTAACTACTACCGACTCCCCATCGCCCAGAAATTCGCTTTGGAGGATAAAAATTCCGAAGCAGGACTTATGGATTTGACCAAAGCCCTGATCATAAAAACGAATGCATTGCAATTCAGCATTACGAAAGATACGGCACGTGCGGTTGAGATCCCGTATACTAAAAATGAGATTTTTGAAAAAACCCTGATCGGGTATAGCCGGTTAGAGAATACCTATCCGTTTCTTGCCTATAAAATTCCAAGCATTAAAAAATCGCTTTTCAGTACGGGGTTAAGTTATATGGGATACGGCGGTTATCTGAACCCGTTTACCCATGAAGGACAAGTAAATGCCCGTCTACCCAATTTTAGGTTTCCTGTGGTTGCAGGTCATGAAATAGGGCACCAATTGGGGTATTCCGCGGAAAATGAGACGAATTTTATAGGGTATTTGGCCACGATGCATAATCCGGATATCTATTTTCAGTATGCCGCTTATGCCTATGCTTTAAGCTATTGTCTCAGTGATATCCGAAGAAACGATGAAACGAAATTCGAGGAATTATATGCCACCATACACCCGGGAACCCAACGGAATTTTGAGGAAATGGCCTATTTTTGGCAATCGTTCGAAAACCCTATGGAACCTGTCTTTAAATCTATTTTCAACACTTTTTTGAAAGCGAACAACCAAACCCAAGGGATTAAAAGTTATAATGCCGTAGTTTCCCTTTTGATCCCCTATCATCAAGAACATCCGCTTTAGTGGTGGGTTCAGCCTTGGAAGGTGACAAAAACGCTACCCTTTTTAGACCTGATGGCGATCTAGAGCAGAGGAGAGACTTATTTTGTAGCCGTTTATATTCATTTGTACTCATTTACATCGCGCTTTTAAGTTGATATACTTGGTAGTTAGGGTAATTTGTAAGAATTTTATAGGGTATTGATAAAAAAGGGATAAACGTAATATTACGTTTAGCCAATTGTTGTGCTTCATTATGACCAAACCCGCTGACCAATGATAAAATTCTTCAGGAAAATTAGACAAAAACTTCTGACTGAAAACAAATTCAGTAAATATCTATTATACGCAACTGGGGAAATTATTCTTGTTGTGATCGGAATTTTAATTGCTCTGCAAATTAACAATTGGAACCAAGGTAGAATAGATACTCAAAAAGAAATAAATCATCTTAAAAATATTCAACGAAATTTAAATGATGATTTAATTAATCAGATATCTCCTTGCATTGAAAGAACAGAAAGACAAATCCAAGCATTTGAACTTCTCGAAACTGGACTTTATGCAAGAAACGAAATAAGTAACGATTCAATTCGACAACTATTCTTTCAAATGCTTGGGTCATGGGATTTGATTCTAAATACAGTTGCCTTTGAAAATTTGAAATCCTCAGGCTTGGATATTTTATCAAACGATAGCATAAAATTAGAATTGCTAACTCTTTATGGGAACAATTATCAATATGTTAAAGACCTTCAAGATTACTATGAGCAAACGCATGATGAAAGAGTTTCATCTTGGTTCTTTAACAACAATGTTGAAATGTGGGAAAGATTAACTGATCGAGACAAACAAAAAATAATTAGTGATAAACATTTATATGGGGCGTTGAAATCAGAAGCTAGATATACATTGAGAAAGTACTTGGACGAATTAAAGAAGATCAAACCTATTATGCAAAAGCTAATTGATAATATAAAAGAGGATATTAAACGACTACAAGAAAAATAACAAAAGCACAACAATATATATGAAATCATAGCTCCCATTCGGTTGCCACGCTTCATATACGAATCGTTGTGCGTCACCTAATAGAAATAATTAATAACTACATCATGAAAAAACAAATATTGCTTCTGCTGTTTCTTCTTTTCATTAACCTTTTAGCAAAAGGGCAGTCAATTGACACCCAAATAGAAAAAGAAGGACTCATGAATGCGGACAAGGCTTGGTCTCTTGCTGCAGAAACCAATGACATGGAAAAATTATGGTCCTTCTGGGAAGATGAGGCGATTATGTTGATGTCCTCAGACATGACCCTTAAAGGGATCGACCAATATAAAAAATTTACAACCCAGGTAAGGCAAGACCCCAACTTTAGAATTAGTTGGGAAGTTCAAGGTGCAGAAGTGTCAGAAAAAGCAGACATGGGATATACCTTTGGAATTGGTACAGTGCAAAGAACAAGTAGTACAGGAGAACTAATTTCAACTACACAACCCTATCTCATTGTCTGGAGGAAACAACCTGATGGATTATGGAAATGTATAATTGAAAAGTGATATAGTAAAAAATTATCATTTCAAGAATAGGCGGACGCACAACATTGTGTATGAGCCATAGCGTGTTTAGTGCAAATTTGAATTATAAATTTGAAATTCGTAGGTCGGCAGCAGGTGGCGATTTGGCGCCATAAAATCCGCTGCTGCTCATACGCGAGACCGTTGGCACCCATTTCAAAAGAGCACAAATAACTTTAATTCAACTTCAAAATAGCTTATGAAAGATAATCACTACAATATTTCAATATTGGTTCCTTTATTCCTACTTATTTTTTTAAGTGCTTGTAAAAACACAAAAAAAGAGAATAATAAGTCTTCTAATTTAGAATCAAAAAATTATGTGGAGGTTGTTTCATCAGGAATGAATTTTGAAATGGACAATGAAATTAATTCTGGCTGGACAACTTTCAAATACTCAAATAAATCTAGTGAAACACACTTTTTTATTCTAGAAAAGTTACCTGATAGTGTTGGAATTGAAAGGTACCAAAAAGAATTCCTGGCGCCTTTCAAGAGAGCTTACGAATACTTTATAGATGGAGAAATTGAAACTGGAAATAAACAGTTTGAAGATCTTCCAGCTTGGTCCTCTAAAATGGAAATATGCGGAGGTGTCGCACTAACCTCACCAAATAGGGAATCAGAAACTACCTTGTTTTTGGAACCTGGAACTTATATTATGGAATGTTATGTAAGAATGCCAAACGGAATGCCTCATGTTTTTTATGGAATGCTTAAAGAGTTTAAAGTTTCTGCTACTAGCAATGGAAACAAAGAACCAACTGCCGATGAAGAAATATCTATTTCTAGTGCCAATGGAATTGCCTTTAAAGACAGTTTGGTTGAAGGAGACTATACATTTTCTGTTGATTTTAAAGACCAGAAAATATATGAACATATGCTAGGTCATGACATTAATTTAGTGAAATTAGAGAATGAAGCACAACTAGACTCTTTAAATAGCTGGGTTAATCTTTCTGACTATTCAGCTTTCAAGACACCAGTGCCAAAAGGCTTGACATTTCTAGGAGGCGTAGAGGATTTGTTTGGAGATAAAAAAGGATATTTCAATGTTACGCTAACAAGAGGTCAGTATGTTTTAATCTCTGAAGTCCCAAATGCCATAGAGAGAAAAATGTTTAAACTATTTGAAGTCACATCAAATTAGAAGTTGAACTGTTCATGGTCGTAAAACAAATAAAAAACGTTTGCCAACATTGTATCCTATGAAAAGCCTTAGTCCTTGCGGATTTTATACCTGCTTGCCGGCAGGCAGGTTCGGTTTGTATTTGCTAATTTAGTTGCTGAAACACCTGCCTGTGGCAGGCGGAAACCGGCCAGTGCGTCAACTCGCCCGCTGCGATGGCAGACGGTGTCCGCAAAATACGAGCCGAGACATTGTGTGTAATTTCCATCCAGATGTAACATTTATGTTTTTGAAAAGTCTTCATTTATAGGCATATAACTAAATGAATTAAAAAATTTGGAAGATTACTGATGCCAAATGCTTCCCGCAAAATAAATTAAGGTCAATTATGAAAATTTTGAATTCAAAAGGAAAAAGAGAAATCATTCTATTCTCGGTAGTTGTAATAGCCTTGAGTTCAGTAATATGTTTTAGTTCTTATAAATTAGATGATCCAAATGTCTCAATATTAACTGTTTTCGTACCATCAACAATTGCACTGATTATTACTGCCATCACAAAAGGGAAGAAAGGTCTCTATGAGTTGTTCGTTAAACAGACGGTGAAGAAAACAGGCTTAAAATGGCTTCTTATTTCACTGATTGGAATTCCTGTTCTAGCATCTTTAGCCGTGCTTACTTCCTTGGATTTCGATATTTCCAGATTTGATTTGAGAACTACTCAATTGCTGCCACAGATTATTATTATTGTATTAATTGCAATAGGTGAAGAATATGGTTGGAGAGGGTTTTTACTTCCCAGATTGTTGGATACATTTAATCTGTTATATTCAAGTATAATACTTGGTTTGATTTGGGGATTCTGGCATTTTCCAGCATATCTGATTGGGACAGGGATCCCTTTGCAAATGAATTTTATAGTGTTTCTATTATGGGTGATTTTAGGAACACTTTTTATAAGTTGGATTTATTACTATACCAAAAGTGTGCTGACATCCATACTCGCTCATATTAGTGCTAATGCCGCCTTTAATTATCTACTAATTTTGCCGGAATTTACTGGAAGTATGAATACATTCTGGTTGTTTATTCTATACTTGTCGGTTCTGATGATGATGATCTTCTACATTAAGAGAAAAGATTTATTAAAAGGCGATAACAATAAATACTATTGAGTCTAGCGTTTATTAAAAACCTTATGTAGAATGGTTAAAAAGGTTGAATTAAAAATACCGAAAATACCGTTTAAAATTAAAAACCTCAAACTTAGGATGGCTATAATTCAGCGCTACTTTAGAACTATCTTGAAATTTCCTACATTTAATAAAAATTAGAAATGGCTTAAATGGCCTACCGGGTAGGGCCTGCCAAAGGCAGGCAAGCTCGCCGAAATCATAGCCAAGCCCGTTGTTGCCAATAAAAAAATTAGATAACTATAAACCTAAGTAAAACATGAAAGAAAAAAGAGTTACTCATTTTGAAATACCATGTGAAAATCCTGAGAAAACTATGAAGTTTTTCGAACAAGTCTTCAGTTGGAAATTTCAAAAATTTGGGAATGAAGATTACTGGTTCGCTATTACAGGCAATGAAGACCCTGGCATAAATGGTGCGATAATGAAAAAAAGAAAACCAGACCAACCAATAACAAATTCTATATCTGTGGAAAATATGGATGAAGCTTTAAAAAATATTGAAAAACACAAGGGACAGATAGTAGTTCCAAAGATGGCGATACCTACCTCAGGGTGGCTTGCTTTTTTTAAAGATCCGGATGGGAACATTCATGGGGTTTGGCAAGATGATCAAAAAGCGAAATAGGTTTATTATTGAATAAATGAACATATGGATAAGGCACTGAAAACAATGATTGACAATATGCCTGAAAAAACAGGAAAGTCCTTAGAAGAATGGATTGAAATATTAAAAGATAAGACCTTTTCAAAACATTCGGATGCTGTCAAGTACTTGAAGAGTGAACATAAGGTTACACATGGTTATGCAAATACGATTGTTACGCTATCTAAAGAAAAAACTTCATCTGAAGATGAGTTGGTAACAGCGCAATATAACGGCAAAGAAGCACTATTTCCTATTTACAAAGAATTGATATCTTATGTGAAAACTTTGGGAAAAGATGTGACAATTACGCCCAAAAAAGGCAGTGTAAGTATAATTAGAAAAAGACAATTTGTATTAATCAAGCCTGCAACCAAAACAAGGATTGATTTGGGATTGAAACTCAAAAATAAACCAACTACCGAAAGGTTAGGAAACTCTGGTCCTTTTGGCACCATGTGTACTCACAGAGTCCAATTATCACATGTGAGTGACATTGACCCTGAACTGAAGGATTGGATTAAAGAAGCGTATGATAAATCAGAATAAACAGGCTACAACACTGTATATGAAATCATAGCACCCTGTGGGATGCTACGCTTCATTACTAGACTGTTGGGCGTAATGTGAAGAAACACAGAAATAAACTGAAAATTGATTACAAAAATCCACATACCGAACTATCCGCTAAATCAATTTATTGACCATTTCTTCTATTATACAGGATTTAATCCCGAACATTCCGTTGACCGCTTTTTACCAGACGGGGAAGTTCAACTGATCTTTGACCTGACCGACTACCCAAAGTATATTTATGATAACGAAACTTTAAAAGAAATACAATCTTGCCAAAATGTTTGGTTTTCGGGCTTTCGGACAGAACCCATAACCATTCCATCAGGTAAGGAAAGCGAAATGTTGATTGTTCAGTTTAAAAAGGGAAAGGCTTTTCCCTTTTTGAGCGAACCAATGCAAAATCTGACAAATTATGTAGTTGATGCGGAGTTGGTTTTAAAATCGGAAATACTGAACATCCGTGAGCGACTTTTAGAATCAAAAACAAATGAAAAAAATTTCAAATACTTGAAGAAAACCTATTGCAATGTTACTTAAACCAGTTACGGGAAAACCCATTTGTCGATTTTGCAATTTCTAAAATCCTATCCTGCCCTAACCAAATCAGCATCAAGGAAATTTCCAAAAATGTTGGTTACTCACATAAACACGTTTGCAAAATATTCAAGGAAAACGTGGGCGTTACCCCAAAGACATTTTTAAAAATCATCCGTTTTCAAAAGGCAATTCAACAAATAGAGCAACAACGTTTCGTTGATTGGTCTGCAATCGCCTATGATTGTGGGTTTTATGACCAATCCCATTTCATAGCGGATTTTAAAGTTTTTTCAGGTTTCACCCCAACGGAATACCTAAACCAAAAAGGCGAATCCTTGAACTACGTTCCAATAAAGTAAGTCGAGGTAAATTTTTTCCTATCAGTTGTTCATACTTTTAAGGACCTTTGCCTTAAATAAAACATTCAATTATGGAAAATATGATAATCAACCATTGGGCAGTTTTGGTATGTGCTATTTTTAATATGGTTTTGGGAGCAATTTGGTATTCCCCTGCACTCTTTTATAGCGCTTGGAAAAGAGAAAACAATTTGACAGACGAACAACTCAAAAAATCAAATCCTGCAAAAATTTATGGCATTAGCTTTTTAATAGCTTTTCTTATGTCGTACAACCTTGCTTTCTTCTTGGGAGATGCAAATACCGATTGGCAATGGGGATTAACAGCAGGTTTTCTTGCAGGCTTCGGTTGGGCAGCTGCAATTTTTACGTCCATTGCATTATTTGAGCAAAAAAGTTGGAAATACATATTGATAAATGGCGGTTATATCATTGTCTATTTTTCTGTAATCGGTTTTGTTTTAGGTATTTGGAGATAATAAAGTAATTATGAAATATAAATTCATCATTTTTATGATTTTCGGATCAATACTGACCGCTAAAGGTCAAGAAACTATTCCCGAGTGGTTTATTACGGAGATAAAAGCTCAAGAAGGTACTTGGATTGCCGACAATTCAAAATACAGCGAGGACGGTATCGAAAGTTATGCTATAGAATGGACTTTAAGTCCTCTTAAAAATAGTCTATACGGCAGACTTTATGGAATAAATGACAATGTAGAGATTGGTACATTTTGGACGTTCCATAAATATTTTGACACTTCAAAGAATAAAGTCGTTTTGATGCAGATTGGTTACAATGGAAGTTTGGGAATCGGCACTATTGAATATAAAAACAATAACGAAACGGTCTTAACCCAAACATTTACGGACCCAGAAGGAACGAGTCGTTTGGAAGGTCACAATATGATCTATCCAAATGATACCACCGAAATAGGTTCATCTTATTCAATTAATGAATCTGGTGGTTGGACACTAAAAAGAACATACACTTGGAAAAAATCACTTTAAAATTAAAATGGTATGGCAAAGACATCTAAAGAAATAGAACAAGAGTTCATCAATGGACTAAAAACTGAAACGGGAAAAGACCTTAAATCTTGGTTGTCCAACATTACCAAAAGTGGCATCGAGAAACGAAATGACATCATAAAATGGTTGAAAACCGAACACAATTTTGGGCATATGAACGCCAATCTTTTAATGGGTATTTATGCAAATGACGGAAAACCCGTTTATTCCAGCGAACAAAATCTTTTGGACAATCAATTTGAGAAATATCAGGAAATGCGTCCGCTTTTTGAGGAATTGCAAAATGCAATTCTAAAATGGGACAATTCCGCAGATTTCGTTACCAAGAAAACATACGTTTCCGTAACAAAAAAAAGGGAATTTGCAGCTATCAATATTAAAAAAGGAGAATTGCGTTTAGGAATGGATTTGGGAGATAGACCTTTTGACCAACTCGTACAAAAATCAAAATTGACCGGACCAATGCCAAGAATTTCACATATGGTAATCATCCATGAAATATCAGACCTAACCAAACAAGTTTTCGACTTGCTTGAAACATCTAAAATCCGAGTTAACTAATGAAATCGATATTAGCAACATTTTTCTTGGTCTTTCTTTTCCTTTCCTGCGAAGAAAAGAAAAATGAAACATCAGCAAAGCAAAAATATATCATTGCCTACAATGTACTTGTAGATGGTGAAAACGACAATTACGATATTTTTACCGTAAATCCCGAAAATGGCAAAACCACCAATGTCTCGAACAACCCAGATGTTGCTTGGACCTACTCAAGTGTTGGAAATAAAATTACTTACATAAGTGATAAGGACACGTGCAAAAGATGTGAATTTCTTTATCAAATGGACATAGACGGTAAAAACGACCGAAAAATAACCGACTTTAGATTACGTGATAGTTGGATGGGTTTTCGGAAAAACGGAACTGAAATTATTGTAACACCGCACCAAAGTGTTGATTCAGTATTCTATATTATCGACTTGAATGGCAAAATGCTTAAAAAAGTAAATACAGGCTTGCCTTATGCAGTTGACCCAACCTTTTCTCCAGATGGAAAGAAAATCGCCTTTCGTGGTGCCCACAAAAAATCGAAACGTGAAGACGGCTTTGCTGACGAAATTTACACGATAAATGATGATGGTACAGACTTGACGAAACTTACCAACTATCCCAAATCCGACACAACTGCCCAATGGTACGCGTACAAAGCTGGACCACCACAATGGCACCCGACTGAAAACTTTATCAGCTATACGAGTTTCCAAAACGGAAAATATAGTTTATATGCAATCACACCTGATGGAAAAAAACACTGGAAACTGACGGACAATGCACAGAGTGAAGTCTATCATAATTGGTCGCCTAATGGGAAATTTCTTGTAATGGATTTGTCGGACACTTTGGAGACAAAATACCAAATTGGACTAATGAATTGGAAAACCAAAGAACTAAAAGTATTGACTGATACGATTTACAAATACCAACAATCACCAGTTTTCGTCATAGACAATTGAAAATTACGGACGGAAAAAGCGCTATGCCCCACAATGTATATAAAAAATAGCGCAAGTCATTGCTAACACAAAGGCTTGTGCATTTCTGGAAATTCGGCTTGTGTATTATCCGAAAAGTTTGCGTCTTTTACATGCAACTTTCCCTGCAAAATACCGTTAGAACTCCTTCAAATGAAGCTGACTTCTTGTCAAACTATCGATCGAAACCAATACCCAAAACATCTGTCAAAACCAAAACCCATAGCACTGTCAGATTTTTAACCGATTATTAAGAAAATTTGCTATATTTCCTTAAAAATCAAGCCATCGTACCAGCTCGACCACGGCCATCGCAGATGTCGTGTTTAGTGGGGCGTTGGCAACAGGTTCGGACCAAATAAATTTTGTTTAACTAATTAAAACCAATCAAAACTATGAAAACACTATCCAAAATCACATTTTCAGTATTAGCAATAGTATTATTTGTGTCTTGTAATCAACAAAAAAAAGAGGTTGAAAATCAAGCCGAAACAAAACAAAAAGCATTTGAAGAAAAAATAAGCGCAACTAATGACGCTCTATTCGCTGCATGGAATACTGGCGATGCAGCCATCATGGAAGCAAACTTGACTCCGGATTTTATCAGAAAGCAAAATGGAGAGGAAAGCTCGAAAAACCGAGAGGAATACATCGGACTGATGAAAACTTTTAGAACTGCCATTCCTGATATGAAATTCACCTATGAGTTAATGGATGTAAAAGGCAATAAAACATTTAGTAAATGGACCGCTAAAGGCACCAATACAGGGATGTTCGGGGACCAACCTGCAACAGGTAAACCAAGTGTAACACATGGCTTTACTATTTTAACCTATAATGACGAAGGGAAAGCAATTTCAGAAGAAGCTTATATGGATCAATTAAGTTATCTACAAGCCTGGGGTTATACTTTAACACCACCAACAATAGAGTAAAAACAAGTTGCCAACCACCTATAAACGCAATAGCGGTTCGAGTTGGCACTCGAACCGCTATTTTGTTAAAAAAACGTATCTTTTAATCCGAAAATCAGGTCATTGTAGTCCGCTACTGCGTTTATACGATACCGAAATGGACAATTAAAATGACCTATCCATTCGTTCCAAAATCTAATAAGAAATTAAACTCTGGCGATTATTGGGTTACGAAGCTAATTAATAAATCTTACGCTGTTGGAGTTGTTATTGATGTTCCTCCTTCGGATTTAAAATTGACCCGGGAAATCGTTATTGGACTTTTAAACTGGAATGGAAATAAGATTCCTAAGCTGGAGGATTTAACAAACTCTAAAATTTTGAAACAAGGGCATGCGCATATTAAAACAATAAGTGAAAACTCAATTGGTATTATGGGACATATTGATTTCTCAAAAGCCAATATTGAACCTCAAATTTTGATTGGTTCATATGGAGCAAATAATCCAGAATGGAATTTAATGAGAGGCTACAAAATAGTCGGGGATTATAAAAAATTGGATAAGAAAAAATATAATATGGCTGGATTTTGGGGCTATGACTTACTAAACGAAATTGCCGAAAGTGACTTTGTGAGAAAAGGTAAGAACTGGTTATGACAACGACCCCTATAAAAAGCCCTAGTATAGTTTTTTATTTAATAAATTATTGAAGATTCCATTAATAAAAACCCAGCGTGTTGTAATGAATAACATCATTTAAATGGCCAAAACATTTCAGAACCGTAGATTGAATCCGGTTATTCTCATAGGAAAGATCATCGCCCTTATTCCACAGTTTCCTAGGATGATAAAGTATATCAAGAAGGTTAAAACAATAGCTTCGGATAGTCAACTATCCATCGGAAAAATTCTCGAGGAGAACGCAAAGCATCATGGAAGTAACATTGCCCTAAAATATGAAGACCAAAGGTATTCCTATTCCGAATTCAACCAAATGGTGAATAGGTATGCGAATTACCTTCTTCGAGAAGGTGTTAAAAATGGGGAAACGATTACCGCTTTTTTAGAAAATAGACCGGAACTTCTTTTTTTAATAGCCGCTTGTGCAAAAATCGGGGCGGTCATTTCCCTTATCAATCCCAACCAGAAAGGGAAGGTATTGATGCATTCTTTGGAACTGGATAGATCCAATCACTTTTTTATAGGAGAAGAATTGATTCCTTTTTTTGAAGAAGTCAAAACGTCACTTTCTGGAAACACCGATCATAAGTACTATTGGATCAGTGATCAAAACATAACCGATTGCCCGACGCATTATATCGAGTTAAAAAAGGAGTTGGAAAAAGCTGATATAAACAATCCGGCTACAACCAAGCAAATAAGGGCAAATCAAGCCTATGCCAACGTTTTCACTTCAGGTACCACAGGTTTACCCAAAGCATCGCGACAAACGCATAGAAAATGGTTAGCGACCTATTACTGGTTTGGTAAAGTCAACATGAACCTCAAACCAAATGATGTGATGTATGTACCACTTCCCTTCTACCATACCAATGCCCTCATTGTCGGATGGCCTACAGCGCTTGCAGCCCCTTGTACGATGGTTATGCGGAGAAAATTTTCGGTTACCCATTTCTGGGAAGATGTACAAAAATACAACGTAACGGCATTCATTTACATTGGGGAATTATGCCGATATCTGTTAAATGCTCCTGAATCGGTATTGGATAACAACCACAACGTTAAAAAAATAATGGGAAATGGGTTGCGGCCCGATATCTGGCATCAATTCAAGAAACGTTTCCAAATTAAAAATATTTATGAGTTTTATGGCGCTGCTGACGGTAATGTCGGTTTTACCAATACACTAAATTTTGATTGTACCATAGGATGGTCTCCCCAAAATTTCAAAATAGTAAAATATGATGTTGAAAACGATGCGCCCATCAAAGATCCCAATGGTTTTCTTATCCCGGTAAAAAAAGGGGAAACTGGGTTATTGATTTCTGAAATTAGCAATAAGGCCATTTTTGATGGATACGTGAATAAAGAAGGGAATGCCGTTAAAATTCTTAGCAATGTTTTTAAATCCGGAGACCAATGGTTCAATAGTGGTGATCTGTTGCAAGACATTGGTTATAGGCATGCACGGTTTATCGACAGAATTGGGGATACCTTTCGATGGAAAGGAGAAAATGTGGCCACCGCAGAGGTCGAAGGGATTATTGGCGATTTAAAATGTGTAGAGATCTGTGCCGTATATGGTGTGCAAATTCCAAATAATGACGGACGGGCAGGAATGGCTACTATTGTGATGCGTACCGACGAAAGTTGTGATATCGAAGTTGTTGCGGAACATCTTCATAAAGAACTACCTAAATATGCAGTGCCTATTTTTATTAGGATAAAGGATGAAATCAATTTTACACATACCCATAAAATCAAAAAGTTCGACTTAAAAAAAGAAGGTTTCAATTGCGATGGGCGACTCTATGTGATGTTACCAAAAAGCAATACCTATGTTCCCATGGATAAAAGGCTTCTAGATGAAATTAATAAAGGCGTTTATATATTCTAGATAAATAAAACGAAACATCCAACCATAAAAAATTCTTTGGAAAGCCGAGCGTTAAGCAGAGTCCTGAAAGACCCTTGGATTTTAAGGAGCCAGCTGGGTGAAGGCGTTAATAACAATAGAATGATTAAACGATTAAGGAGAATATGGCAGCACCTTTTATCCAAAAACCTACCCGAACCTAGTTGTTCAGTGCGGTCAGGCAGCATAAAAAGTGTAATCCAGGAACGCAAAACCCCAACTTTACCCAAAATGAAGTACAAAGTTCAATAACCTATGGATAAAAATGATGATTTCTATTTAACCAAAGACGAACCCAACAAAAGTTGTTTATTGGCATTGCGCGATATGATCCTTTCCCAGGACGAAAACCTATCCGAAACCCGTAAATACGGAATGCCTTGCTTTTGCTACCGAAAAAAAATGTGCTGTTACCTTTGGGTGGATAAAAAAACAAAGGAACCCTATATTCTATTTGTTGAAGGAAAATACCTGGATCACCCAAAACTGGAAGTCGGCAAGCGGGCCCGAATGAAAATATACAGGGTTGACCCCCATCACGATATCCCCATAGCTGAGATCTACGTACTTCTAAAAAAGGCATTGGATCTATATCGAAACGGAACGATAAAAGCGAATTGAATTCTAGGTGGCCAGACATTTTTAAACCCGAGTAAAGATTTTATCTTTGAGGACAATTAAATACCCTTCGATGAAAAATCTTAAAAATGCATTTCTAGGCATCTGTTGTATTGTTCTATTCTTGGTAAGCTGTACCCCAAAACTGGGGCCCAATACCAACAAAGAAGAGTGGATATCTTTGTTCAATGGTAAAAATTTGGAAGGATGGACCCCTAAGATAAAAGGGTATACCTTGGGTGAAAACCCGATGGAAACCTTTAGGGTCACCGATAACAACCTTCGGGTTTCCTATGCGGCTTACGATTCCTTTGAAAGTAAATTCGGCCATCTTTTTTATAAGACCAAATTTTCGTACTACCGCCTAAAGGCCCAATACAGAATGGTAGGGGAACAGGTCAAAGGTGGACCAGGATGGGCCTTTGCCAACAATGGTTTTATGCTGCATTGCCAAGACCCAAAAACCATGTCCGTGGAACAGGATTTCCCCATGTCGATGGAATTCCAATTATTGGCAGCCAAGGATGAGGGCGAACGCCCAACCGGCAATCTATGTACCCCAGGCTGCCATGTACACATCGATGGAAAATTGGTTGAAGATCATTGCTTACCCGATACCAAGGGAGCTACCTACCCTATCGATAAATGGGTGAATATTGAGGCCGTGGTCCTTGGCGATTCCATCGTGCACCAAATTGTGGAAGGTGATACCGTAGTTACCTTTACCAAACCCGTTATCGGAGGATTTTTAGAAGGATTGGATAAAACGCAATTCAAGGATGGTACGCCTATGACCGAAGGGTATATCGCCATACAAGGTGAAAGCCATGACACTGAATTCAGGAATATCGAAGTATTGGATTTATGTGGTTGTACCGATAAGAAAGCCCAGAATTACAAGTCTTATTACATGAAAAACGACCCCTCAGCCTGTGTTTATGAATAACGCTTAAAAATACTCTATAAAAGCTATGGAGCAATTAGAAAGGACCCTTGAGGAGCAACGAAAGGAATTTATGGGTAGTAAATTCTTGGCGACCCCGTTGGCGGGAATGATCGTTTGGTCGATTATCGGGTTAGCCGGAATCTTTTTGCCCATAACCGCTGCGGTTTGGGTATTGTTCATAGGCACCGGAAGTATTGTTTACTTAGGGCTTTTTATCTCCAAATTCACCGGGGAAAATTTTTTGGACAAGACCAAACCAAAAAATACGTTTGATAGTCTGTTTATGTTTACTGTGGCCCAAGCGGCCATGGTCTATGCCATAGCCATTCCATTTTTTATTATCGATTATTCCTCTTTACCCTTGTCTGTCGGCATATTGACCGGTTTAATGTGGATCCCATTCTCATGGATTATCAGTCACTGGGTCGGATTGTTCCATGGTATCACAAGAACGATCACAATAGTACTACTTTGGTATGTTTTCCCAGAATTGCGCTTTGTGGCCATCCCCTTTGCCATTGTGCTGATTTATTTGATTACCATAATAATCTTGCCCAATCGAAAAATAGCCATCTAAAAATAAAACGAAAAGAAGCCCTAAAACTCCTAAGTTGGAATATATGGGACCACTTCCCCTTTTTCATAGGCTTTTTCCCTTGGGCGTAAACAAATAAATCCGTCGGAATGGACCAAACTCGTCAAATCGCCCGAACCATTCTCCCTTACGGGTCTTGCCCAAAGCACGCCTTTTTTGTTTTCCGTCTTTACCTGTACAAAACGGGTCAAAGGTAAATGTACCTCTAGAGATCCATCCAAGACTACTTCCTCCCTTGATATTTCAATCCCCAAAGAGCGGCACAACCAGGGTATAAAATAGACATGGTAGTTCGCAAATGTGGAAACCGGATTGCCGGGAAATGAAAATACAATGGTTTTCAAAGTAGGTTGTATACCGAACCAAAAGGGTTTTCCAGGTTTTTGGGCAACCCTATGAAACACTTTCTTTACTTTAAGGGAATCCATGACCTCGGGTATAAAATCGAATTTTCCTTTAGATACACCCCCACTTAACAGTACCACATCATAGGTTTTTAAGATTTGGCTTAGCTCCTTTTTAATGGTGGCTTTCTCATCCTTAAGATGAATTGAAGTTGCCTCGATCTTTTCTTTTTGCAAGGCAGCGCATAACGATAAGGCATTCGATCGTCGTATCTGATGGGGCAATGGCGTTTCGGACACGGCAATCAATTCATTCCCCGTGGAGACCACACAGACCTTGGGTGTTTTTTTTACCCGTACTTCTGACTTTCCCACGGAGGCCAAAATACCGATTTCGGCAGGGCCTATTATGGTGTTTTTAGGCAATAAAACCGTACCTAAGACCACATCACTACCTTTAAAATGAATGTCCTGTGCCTTTTTCACATCCTGTAACAAGGTGGCCATACCATCTTTGATGTTCAAATGTTCATACATGACAACGGTATCCGCATTTTTGGGCACAACGGCCCCTGTCATTATCTCAATACAATTATGGAGTTCATGAAGTGTATGCTGGGGCATTCCGGCACTGGCCACACCTTCGATCTTAAAAGTCCTTACACCTTTTTCCAACCCTTTGGAACTAATGGCAATGCCATCCTTCGTGGCGCGGTCAAATGGGGGGAAATCCCTATCTGCCAAGACATCCTCGGCCAAAATCCGTCCATTACAATGGCCTAAGGAAACGGATTCTTGATCAAAGTCCAAGGTATGGCTCAATACGTTGGCATAGGCCTCATCATAGTTTATCATACAATCAAATCAAAAAAATTAACAGCTCATCCCAAAGATAATCATTAGTAGACCATCTACATCGAGAACAGTATTTACAATTCGAACGATACTAAAATGGCAACCTATTTAAAATCATTTTAACCTTCAAATTCCGTATTTTTAACCTTCTTATTTCAATCAAGACTAACTATTTCTAGAGACCATAATATGACCGATAATTATTTTAAGACCTACCCTAACAAAGAAGGATTTTTTAATGAATACGGTGGAGCCTTCATTCCCCCGATGCTCGAAGAGGAGATGCGAAAAATAACCGATGCCTACTATGCCATCAGTAAATCGCATAGTTTCATCTCGGAACTGCGAAGTATACGCAAACATTATCAAGGTCGCCCTACCCCTGTTTATTATTGCAATCGTCTTTCTGAAAAATATGGAGGTCGGATTTACCTTAAAAGGGAGGATTTGAACCACACTGGCGCCCATAAATTAAACCATTGTATGGGAGAAGCCCTATTGGCCAAGCACTTGGGCAAAAAGAAACTGATCGCCGAGACCGGAGCAGGTCAGCATGGGGTGGCCCTTGCGACTGCCGCGGCCTATTTTGGTCTGGAGTGTGAAATTCATATGGGGGAAGTCGATATGGCCAAAGAACACCCCAATGTTGTGCGCATGCGTATTCTAGGGGCAAATGTTGTTCCGGTTTCACATGGATTAAAAACCTTGAAAGAAGCTGTAGACTCCGCCTTCGAAGCATATATGAAAGACCCTATTACCACCATCTATTGTATTGGTTCTGTCGTGGGTCCGCACCCTTTCCCCATGATGGTACGAGACTTTCAGCGTGTGGTTGGGATAGAAGCTAAAGCACAGTTTTTTGACATGACAGGGGAATTGCCCGACAATGTTGTTGCCTGTGTCGGTGGTGGTAGTAATGCCATGGGTATTTTTTCCGCCTTTTTGGATGATAGTGAATGCAGCCTTTACGGAGTGGAACCCGGCGGTCGTTCAATGGAGCATGGTGAGCATGCCGCAACTATGACCTTGGGCAAACCGGGAGTTATTCACGGGTTTAAATGCTATACCTTGCAAGATGAGAACGGTGAACCCAGTCCGGTCTATTCGGTGGCAAGTGGCTTGGATTATCCAGGTGTTGGTCCGGAACATAGTATGCTTAAAGATTTAAAGAAAGTAACCTATGAAGTGGTTTCGGATAAGGAGACCATCGATGCGTTTTACGAGCTAAGTCGCATGGAAGGAATAATTCCTGCCCTTGAGAGTGCCCATGCGGTAGCTTATGCCATTAAATTGGCACAGGAAAATCCACGTGAATCGATTTTAGTGAATTTAAGCGGTAGAGGTGATAAGGATCTTGATTATGTGGTCGATACGTATGGTTTGCCCGATTAAGGTATAGGTATTTTAAAACAATCCTAAACCATTGACCAGGAGTACTCGCACACCAACGATCAGCACCAGAACCGCGGTGATTCTTTTGATTCCCTTGGCGGAGAGTCTTTTTAGGCTAAGCCGAACGCCCAATTGTCCACCAATCAATACCGTCAACCCCAAAACCAGGGTTTCTACCCAAGGAAGTTCTAGGGTACCCGCGACAAACAATCCGCCCAAACCCGATAGGGAATTCACCAAGATAAAAAAACTGGCTAGGGCTGCTATTTTCACCGATTTGTCCCAATTGATATGATTCAGAATAGGGGCCAAAAAAATGCCGCCTCCGATCCCCACTAGTCCGGATAACAATCCTATGGCACCCCCAATGAGGTAGCTAATATAGGTTGGATACACCTTGGTAGGTTCGCTTAATTTGATTCCTGAGGTCTGCCAAATCAAAAACAGGGAAGAGATGATCAATGCAGCACCAAGAATAATGAAAAACACTTCTTCCTTCAATCGAAAGGAAGCACCTATAAAAGCCATTGGAATACTGGTAAGCACGAAGGGTAGAATGTCCTTTAAGCGGGCATGTCCGTGTTTAAAATAAAGAAAGGTGCTTCCAGAGACCACGACCAGATTACAGATCAAGGCGATAGACCGTATCGTGAAAAAACTGACTAAGACAAGGGTCAACAAGGCCAAATAGCTAGATCCACCGCCAAAACCGACAGAGGAATATAAGGTAGATACTACAAAAAAACCAAGGCACAACAGGACTAAACTCTCAATACTTAGCAACATTCGTTCTTAGATTATATAATCCACCATCAACATTTATCAAGGTGGCTTTGGGCCTATAGGCTTGTAATTTGGCTTGTGCCTCAAGGCTTCGCATCCCTGTTTCGCAAAGTAGGTATACCGCACGATCAAAATGGAGTGAATCTTTCCAACTTTCCAAGGTTTCCAAAGGTAGATTTTTGGTATGCTTTAAATGGAATTCTTCAAATTCGCCAATAGTTCTTACATCTATGGCTTGAAGGTCTTCGGTCTTTAATAAATTTTGGAATTCGGTTGCCTGAATTGAGTTTTCGTCCGTTGTGCAATCAAAACCATAGTCTTTTTGAAGCTCATCAATCGCTAAGTTCGAAGGGATTAAACCAAACTTGATTTTTTGAAAAGATTGATTCAAACCATTGAACAACAATAATTTACCGGAAAGCACCTCTCCCAATCCTGTAAGCACCTTTACCACCTCCAGAGCCTGAAAGTTTCCGACGATCCCGGGAATTACACCTAGAACGCCATGTTCATTGCAATTGGGTACTTCAAACGCTGAGGGCATTTTAGGAAAGAGGCACCGATAGGTGGGGCCTCCCTTATAGTTAAAGACACTTACCTGTCCTTCAAATCCGTGTAATGCCCCATAGACAAAGGGTTTCTTCAATATGACACAGGCATCATTGATCAAATACCGTGTAGGAAAATTGTCTGTGGCATCGACCACAATGTCAAATTCCGAAATGATCGCCAAAGCATTTTCCAGAGTTAGGAATGTATTATAAGGCCGTAAAATAGTATCCGTATTTTGGCGCTTCAATTTTTTAAGGGCCATGGCAACTTTTAATTGTCCTACCTCATCGGCCGAATAGAGTACCTGACGGTGAAGATTTGATTGCGACACCTCATCGGCCTCAACAATACCCAAAGTACCAACCCCCATGGCATTTAAATAGGTTAGAACAGGAACACCAAGACCACCAGCGCCAACGACCAGGACTTTGGATTCCCTCAATTTGGACTGGCCTTCTAGCCCAAATTCGGCAAGCATAATCTGTCTTGAATAGCGCTCCGTATTCATACTTATGTCAATTTTGTCAAGGCTTCCCAATATTCCAATTCTGAATTGGCATTCATCAAAACCTGTTGGTCGGTCGGATAGACCAAATGGGTGTCATTATTAATCAGAAATTTTCGTGGACAGGAGCCATTGGTTCCCGCTTCCATATATGATATAGCGGCTTTTAACCCCTTTGGCTCCCAAATGGCAGCTAAGGGTTCGGGCAATGAATTTTCCCTTAAGGAATAGGCCGTGGCATATGCATTTCTTTTGCGGGCAGCTATCAAATCCCGAAGCGATTTTTCATCGATCAAGGGTAAGTCGCAAGCCAGTACCAACCAAGCCACATTGGGATATTTCTTATGTGCGGACAGTATACCATTAAAAGGGCCCTTGAAAATATCCTCATCAACAATGGTATTGAAAGTCGAAGATATTTCGGCAACCTGCTCTTTTCGTATGCTCATAAAGGTTTTATCACAAACCCCCTCCAATAATCGATAAAGATGTTCGCGTTGGGGAATGCCATGATAGGCAATTCGGCCTTTATCCGTGCCCATACGCATGCTCTTGCCCCCTGCGAGTATCAACCCGTATATTTTAGCGGTTGAAGTCATTCTTGCCTCCTGATTTTTTTTCTAATTGAATGGATGAAATAACAATATCATGAGACAGGGCCTTACACATATCATAGATGGTTAGCGCACTAATAGAAACTCCGGTCAGGGCTTCCATTTCGACCCCAGTTCGTTCTGTACATTTTACCGAGCACGTGATATACAAGGCGTTTTCGATAGGTTGAATATCGATATGTACCTTGGAGAGGTTGAGTTGATGGCAAAGTGGAATCAGTTCCGATGTTTTTTTAACTCCTATAATCCCCGCAATAATGGCGGTTTGGATAATACTGCCTTTCACCCCTAAAAATTCCTGTTGCTTTAGAGTTTCGAATACTTGCTTCGGAAAAAGGACTTTCCCTGAGGCCACTGCGGTACGTAACGACCTGTTTTTTTCAGATACATCGACCATTGAAGCATTACCGGCTTCATCAACATGTGATAGCTCCTTGCTCATTTATCCCCCAATTGTTGTCATTGAATTCGTATACTTTCCTTTTTGCTGCTCTTGTGCTTCAAAACCTGTTTTGGCCCTACTGCCTATAGCCTTCAATATTTGTTCCTTGACTCTTTGTTCCGATAATTCCCCTCTAAGTATTTCCCTTATATTCATACAAGGTTGGGCATAAAGACAGGTAATCACATCGCCAGTGGCCGTTATTCGTAGTCTGTTGCAACTGCCACAAAAAGTGCGACTGAAAGATGGGATTACACCAAAGCTACCCTTGAAACCTGGAATTTTATAATTCATCGAAGTGGATGTCGCTTCCGAAGGAAGTTCCACATAGTTGGGATACGCCTCTTTAATGTGCGACAAAATACGTTTGTAATCCCATGCATTCCCTTCAAAATGACGGGAGCCCCCATTAAATGGCATTTCCTCCAGATATCGCACACATACGTTGTAATGTTTTGCCAACTCTAGCATGGGCAGGATATCTTGGGTGTTCTGACCACTTAAGGCGATAAAGTTGATGCGCACATTGAAGCCTTCTGTGATCATTCGCAAAATATTATCGTGTACTATATCGTATTGGTCACGTCGCGTGATCTTTTCAAAAGTCTCGCGATTTATGGCATCCATACTTACGTTGATGTTTTTGATGCCCAAGGTCTTGAGTTCATCAATATAAGGGCCGATAAGGGTTGCATTCGTAGTTACCGAAATATCCTTCAATCCCTTCATCTTGGATAGATTGCGGAGCAATACCATTAAATCCTTCCGCACGAAAGGTTCCCCTCCCGTAATCCTGATTTTATCTATCCCTTCGGAAACCAATATACCGCTCAACCTAGAGAGCTCCTCTATGGTAAAAAGGGTATCGCTTTTTGAAAAATCGATACCATTTTCGGGCATACAATAATTACAACGCAAATTGCAACGATCGGTAACCGCCAACCGCAAATAATTAATTTTTCTATTATGATTGTCTATCAACATCTATTATTAGGGATGGGCAGAAACCCAAACTGTTTTATTCTTGAACATTTCCTTTTTCCAAATGGGCACCGTGTCTTTCAATGTGTCGATCATAAACCGACAGGCTTCAAAACACGCATCTCTATGTGCGGTCGAAACACCAATGACCACCACAGCTTCCTGTACCTTTTTTACGCCCACGGCATGGCGCATTACAACCTTGTTCAAGGGCCACTTTGCCGCTGCTTGGTCAATAATTTTAGCCATTTCTTTCAATGCCATCGTCTTATAGGCTTCAAACTCCAAAGATACAACAGTTTCGTTATTCGTAAAATCCCTTACCGTACCTACAAAAACACAAATACCACCACTCTTGGCATCTGAAAGTTCTTCATATACCTTTGCCGTATCAATGGCGTCTACAATTTCTATAATTGGTTTTTTCATTACCCTCCGCTTACTGGTGGAATTATGGCGATTTCATCCTTTGCGTTCAAATGTAATTCCTGGGGCGCATATTCCCCATTAACTGCTACGGCCAAAGAGGTCAACTTAGTGAATCCGGGGTAAGAATCATTCAAAAAAAGTATCAATTCTTTCACCGAATTCGGTTTTACCTCCAATGTGGACAAGTCCAAAGTGGATTTCCCTACAATATCCTTTGCAATTCCAAATAGAAATACTTCCATAACTCCAAATATTGATTATTTCCTATGAATTTCAATGTACCCCAAATTTATCAAAATTATATGGGGAATTTTTTAGACGAACTTATTTAACCTTTCTTTATGGTCTTGACTTTGTCGTAAAAATAATGGAAAGTTTATCCCATTGACCTAATTTTGTGCGAATGAACACCTTGAAATATATAAGTAGTCCACAAAATACCCTAATACGAAAGATCGTACTTCTTCAGGAGAAATCGCGTGAAAGAAGGAAACAGGCCTTGTTTGTTGTGGAAGGGAAAAGGGAATTGGCATTGGCCATTCAGGCCAATTATGAGTTAGATTCGATATTGTATTATCCTGGAATCATGTCAAAGAACGATCTCCTTGACCTTATTAAAGAGATTAAAAACCAACCCGAGGTAATAGAGGTATCCCAAGACGTATATCAAAAATTGGCCTACAGGGATTCCACCGAAGGGGTGATTGCCCTTTTGAAAACAAAAAAACATGCCCTAGAAAACCTTAGACTTAAAAATAAAAATGCCTTGATTTTAGTTGCGGAATCCCCTGAAAAACCAGGTAATATCGGTGCTCTTTTACGTACTGCCGATGCGGCTAATTTAGATGCCGTTCTTATTGCCAACCCTAAAGGTGACCTCTATAACCCCAATATCATCCGTTCCAGTGTCGGATGTATATTTACCAATGCCATTGGTGTCGGCACTACCGCTGAAATATTGGATTTTCTCAAGGCCAATCAAATACAGGTATTTTGTGCAGCATTATCAGCTTCCCAGGCATATACCCAAACCGACTTTACCAAGGCATCTGCGATTGTGGTAGGGACAGAATCAACAGGGTTATCACAATCATGGCTTGAAGCTTCGACTCAAAATATCATTATTCCCATGGAGGGCGAAATAGATTCAATGAACGTCTCAGTATCGGCAGCAATACTTATATTTGAGGCAAAGCGGCAACGATCGAAATAAGTATCGGCCACTTACCGAACCAGGATATACCAAAACCGAAACATGACCCATACCACTTTGTTTTATATTATCATTGCCATTTTGGTGATAGAGTTCATTATTGAAACAACACTCGACCACCTGAATTCAAAACGATATAATGACCCTGTTCCGGAGGATTTAAAAGATGTCTTTGATTCCGATAAATACCAAAAATCACAGGATTATAAAAAAACCAATTACAGGTTCGGACTTCTGACCTCCTCTTTTTCATTGCTGCTTACCCTAGGGTTTCTCTTTTTTCGGGGGTTCGAATGGCTCGATACGATTGCACGGAGCGTATCTGACAACAACATAATCATCGCCTTGGTCTTCTTTGCCACCATTATGATCGGGAGCGATGTCATAACCATGCCCTTTGGCTACTACAAGACTTTTGTTATCGAGGAAAGATTCGGTTTTAACAAAACCTCAAAGACCACTTTCTTTCTCGACAAAATAAAAGGGTATGTAATGATGGCGATCATAGGTGGGGGCATTACGGCAATCATCATATGGTTTTTTGAATGGGCCGGCACCAATTTTTGGATATATGCGTGGGTCGTAGTGGCCCTGTTCACCTTGTTTATGAACCTCTTTTATAGCAGATTGATAGTACCCCTATTCAACAAGCAACAACCCTTGGATGAGGGCAGTCTTAAAAGTAAAATACAGGAGTATGCCCATAAGGTTGGATTTGAAATTAAAAATATTTTTGTCATCGACGGCTCTAAAAGATCAACCAAAGCAAATGCCTATTTCTCTGGTTTTGGCCGGGAAAAAAGGGTAACCCTCTATGATACCTTGATCAATGATCTGGACGAAGATGAAATCGTTGCTGTTTTGGCCCATGAAGTAGGTCATTACAAGCGCAACCATATCATTTTCAATATTGTGGTTTCTATACTATTGACAGGGTTCACCTTATTTCTTTTATCCTTGTTCATCAATAACCCGGAAGTATCAAAAGCTATCGGGGTTTCTAAACCCAGCTTCCATGCGGCGTTGATCGGTTTTGGCATTCTGTACAGTCCAATTTCCGAGATTACCGGATTAATAATGAATTACCTGTCAAGAAAATTCGAATATCAGGCCGATGATTTTGCGAAAGATACCTTTGGGGCCATGCCATTGATCACCTCACTTAAGAAATTATCGAAAAACAGTTTAAGCAATCTTACCCCCCATCCTGCCTATGTTTTCATGCATTATTCACATCCACCCTTAATATCACGCGTCAAGAATTTAAAGGCATAATTTTTGTTGTGTATTAAATGGGATTGTGTAATTTTATTTATGTATGACGCAAGCAGCAATAGAAAAGGAAAATAAGGAAATTACAAAGCAATACAAGGAATTGCTTCGAATCAGCTATCAAACGTTATCGGATGACGACAAAACGCTGATTCGGCATGCCTTTGAAATTGCGGTGGATGCCCATAAGGATCAACGGAGAAAATCCGGTGAGGCTTATATTTTCCATCCCATTGCGGTAGCCAAAATCATCGCCTCGGAAATAGGTTTGGATGCCGTATCCATTGCATCGGCCCTATTGCACGATGTGGTTGAGGATACGGATTATACCTTGGATGACATAGAGCGTATGTTCGGGGAATCCGTGGCTCGAATCGTAGACGGACTTACCAAGATCGCCCATCTTAAAAAAGACACAAATATTTCCCAACAAGCGGAAAATTTCCGTAAAATGTTGTTGACACTCCATGATGACGTCCGTGTTATCATTATCAAGATTGCGGATAGATACCATAATATGTTGACCTTGGATGCCATGCCAGAACACAAACAGGTAAAAATGGCTTCGGAGACCCTATATATCTATGCACCATTAGCACACCGCATTGGATTATACAATATTAAAACAGAGCTAGAAGACCTTAGTTTAAAATACACAGAGCCGGATGTATATCATGATATTTCGGAAAAAATCGAGGAATCTAAGGAGGAGCAGCAAGAATACATCAATGATTTCACAGGCATCATACGCGATTCGTTAGACAAAGAAGGACTCAATTACCATATCAAGGGGCGCATGAAATCCATTTTCTCCATTCGGAAGAAAATGAAGGTCCAAAACGTTTCCTTTGACCAGATCTACGATAAATTCGCTATACGTATCATTTACAGGTCTGACAGGGCCAATGAAAAGTTCCTTGCCTGGAAAATCTATTCTATTGTCACTGATCATTTTACACCAAACCCTGTACGTTTACGGGATTGGATATCCTCCCCAAAATCAACCGGTTATGAAGCCTTGCATATTACGGTTATGGGGCCTAAGGGCAAATGGGTCGAAGTGCAGATACGAAGTGAACGTATGCATGAGATTGCGGAAAAAGGATATGCGGCCCATTTTAAGTACAAACATGGGGCACAAAAAGAACAAGGCATTGAGATCTGGTTGAATAAATTGCAGGAAGCACTGGAAAATTCGAACACCAGTGCCGTGGATTTTGTAGAGGAATTCAAACTCAATCTATACTCCAAGGAGATTTTTGTCTTTACACCATTGGGCGAACTGAAGTCAATGCCAAAAGGCGCCACACCACTAGATTTTGCGTTCAATATACATACCGAAGTGGGCATGCACACGCGAGGCGCCAAGGTAAATGGAAAATTGGTTCCCTTGAATACC
Organism: Maribacter arenosus; assembly: GCF_014610845.1. Lineage (GTDB taxonomy): Bacteria > Bacteroidota > Bacteroidia > Flavobacteriales > Flavobacteriaceae > Maribacter_A > Maribacter_A arenosus. Next base: position 1,077,131 of record NZ_JABTCG010000001.1, read on the forward strand.
ACCCTTAAAAGTGGTGATCAAGTTGAGATTATTACCTCGGAACAAGCCAAACCGAACCAAAACTGGCTCGACTACGCCACTACGGCAAGGGCTCGGGCAAAGATAAAATCGTCCTTGCGCGAAGAGAAGAAAACCGTCGCCAATGATGGTAAGGAAATTCTCAGAAGAAAACTCAGATCACAGAAAATAAACTTGAATGAGGATACCATAAACAAAATGGTCATTTTCTTTAAACTCAAGACCAGTTTAGATTTGTTCTATCGCGTAGGCATAGGTGCCATAGACAATCAAAAGATAAAAGACTTTGCCTCATCGTACAACAATGCCTTTATAAGTTTCTTCAAAAGCAAGATCAGAAGGACCCCGATTCCCGAAAATATAGATAAGGATGAGATTACTTCGAAATACGATATGCTGGTCTTTGGAAAGGAAGAGGAAAAACTCGATTACAAACTTTCACAATGCTGTAACCCTATTCCCGGTGATCCCGTATTTGGGTTTATTAGTGTCAATGAAGGTATAAAGGTCCATAAAAAAAATTGCCCAAATGCCATTTCATTGCAATCTAATTATGCCTATCGAATCATAAGTGCGAAATGGATAGATTCGACCCAACAAGAGTTTAGATCAGAGATTCAATTAACGGGTATCGACAATATGGGATTGGTAAGTGAAATTACCCAGGTAATTTCGAACTATATGAACGTCAATATGCGAAACCTGAATTTCAGTACAGATGGCGGGACCTTTACAGGACGTATAACCGTAGTGGTCCAGAACAACAATATTCTACAAAAATTGATTGAAAACCTGAAGCTGATCAATGGGATAGATAAAGTAACGCGGGTGTAGAAACTTAATAAAAATTTAGCCGTACATTTGCACTTTAATGTAGTGCTTATTGTTATGCCTCCTAACAAGAACCAGGAAATTGTAAAGAACGTTTTTACCACCTTTTTAGAAGATAGAGGGCATAGAAAAACACCCGAACGCTACGCTATTCTCCAAGAAATTTACGAAAGTGATGATCATTTTGATATAGAATCGCTCTATATCAATATGAAAAATAAGAACTACAGGGTGAGCAGGGCTACACTTTACAATACCATAGAACTTTTATTGGAATGTAAATTGGTTCGAAAACACCAATTCGGAAAAAATCAGGCGCAGTACGAGAAATCCTATTTTGACCGCCAACACGACCATGTTATCTTAACGGATACTGGTGAGGTTATGGAATTCTGTGATCCTCGGATCCAATCCATAAAAAAGACCATCGAGGAGGTATTTGACATAAAGATCACGAATCATTCATTATACTTTTACGGGACAAAAAATAAAGAAGGGAATACAAATAACTAACCAAACTAAATAATGGCAGTAGATTTATTGTTGGGATTACAGTGGGGAGACGAAGGTAAAGGGAAAATCGTCGATGTACTCACAAAAAACTATGATATTATAGCGCGTTTTCAAGGAGGGCCAAACGCCGGACACACTTTGGAATTTGATGGTATAAAGCATGTCTTACATACCATACCCTCGGGCATTTTCCATAAAAACGCCATGAATGTTGTTGGCAATGGGGTGGTTATAGACCCCGTAATCTTTAAGAAGGAACTAGATGCCCTGGACACTTTTGACATTGACGTAAAATCTAAACTTTTCATTTCTAGAAAAGCCCATTTAATTCTACCTACCCATCGTTTATTGGACGCCGCCTCGGAAACGTCGAAGGGAAAAGCGAAAATAGGATCAACCTTGAAAGGCATAGGCCCTACCTATATGGATAAGACCGGGAGAAACGGTATGCGTATCGGAGATTTGGAGCTGTCTGACTGGAAGGAAAAATACCGCGCCTTGGCGAATAAACATGAGGCCATGATCGGTTTCTATAATATAGAGATCGAATATAATCTTGAAGAACTTGAAACCGAGTTTTTCAACGCAATAAAAACACTCAAAGAACTTACTTTTATCGATAGTGAAGAATATTTATACCAAGCCCAAAAGGCTGGAAAAAAAATATTGGCCGAAGGTGCCCAAGGATCATTGCTCGATATTGATTTCGGGACATATCCTTACGTGACTTCAAGCAATACCACTGCGGCAGGTGCCTGCACCGGACTAGGTGTTGCTCCTAACCAAATAGGAGATGTAAAAGGTATTTTCAAAGCTTATACTACCCGTGTGGGAAGTGGCCCCTTCCCTACCGAGCTTTTTGATGAGGATGGTAAAACCATGTCACGAGTTGGCAAGGAATTCGGGGCAACCACCGGAAGACCAAGACGATGTGGCTGGCTCGACTTAGTGGCATTGAAATATGCTGTTCAAGTAAACGGGGTCACTGAACTTATGATGATGAAAGGGGATGTACTTAGCGGTTTTAAAAAACTTAAAGTCTGCACGGCCTACAAATACAAAGGTAAGGTCATCTCACACTTACCCTATAACATTGAACCAGAAAATGTAACTCCTATATATACCGAAATGAAAGGTTGGTCAGAGGATCTAACCAAAATGAGCAAGGCGGAACAATTGCCTGAAACCTTGAATGCGTATATAGCCTTTCTGGAAAAAGAATTGGAAGTGCCTATTAAAATCGTTTCTGTGGGACCAGATAGGACCCAGACGATACATAGATAAGTTCTTCAAGCTTATCATTTTAGAAAAAAATAAATTGTAAAGTGCCTTTCAAGAATCAATCCTGTGAGGCACTTTTTTTTGGTTTTATTCAATCGAAATTTATAAGAAAAGCAATAGGTCTTTCAATTTTTAAATTGGCACTTTTATCGTAAATTGTACATCAAACCCTGCACATAAAATGAAGCATACAACCAACCCCTCCAGTAGCCATTTCATGCACTTTTTAATGTATAATTGAATATAGCGTACTATGAAAATAGAATATCCTGGTAATTCTATCAATTCAACGACAATCACAACCTCACTATTCGTTTTGGTCTTGATGCTTTTCGGTCATTGGACGGTGGCCCAGGAAATCAAATTAAGTTCCCCAGATAAACAATTGGAAATTACCTTAACCTTAGCGGACAACATTTCTTGGAACTCTATGCTTAAGGGATCAAATGTCATTACCAATGCGGTCATTTCAATGAATATGGGCGATGGGAGGATTCTCGGTCATACCCCAAAATTACGCCGGAATAAATTGGAACATAAAACCGAAATGCTGATGCCCCAAGTCCCGAATAAGGATGCCAGTATAACAAGCGAATTCAATCAGTTGACATTAAATTTCAGGGATGATTATCAGTTGATATTCCGTGCCTATAATGACGGGGTAGCATATCGATTTATTGATGGCAACGGAAAGCCTAAGAACGTTTATAACGAGGAAATGACCTTATCATTTCCAAACGGGACTACGTCCTATTTTCCACAAGAAGAATCCTTTTATTCCCATAATGAACGGGTATATTTAGTAAAGGAGATCACAGAAATGGAAGATGGTGCGTTTTGTAGTCTGCCCGTGATGTTCAATACAAAATCGGCCAAAGTACTTTTAACGGAATCCGCCTTGATCGATTATCCTGGAATGTTCCTGGCAAAAATCGGCAGTAATTCGATGACCGCCACTTTTCCAAAGTACGTTTTAAAGGCCGTTCCAAATGAGGCCTCCAACCCCGACCGAAATCAAATCCTCGTGGAAGAGGCCGATTATATCGCAAAAATCAAGGGGGAACGATCATACCCATGGCGGGTGTTCATTATTAGTGATGATGACCGGACTTTTGTTGAGAGCAACCTAGTGACCCAGCTTGCTGATAAAACTAAAATCCCAAATGCTGATTGGATAAAACCTGGTCAAGTCGCTTGGGACTGGTACAATGCCAATAATATCTATGGCGTCGATTTTGAGGCAGGGCTTAATATGGAAACCTATAAGTATTATATCGATTTTGCCTCGAAAAATGGGATCGAATATGTGATTTTGGATGAGGGGTGGACAAAATCGACCACTGAAATAATGGAGGATAACGAAAATCTCGATGTTCCTGAACTTATACAATATGCCAAATCGAAGAATGTGGAGATTATTTTATGGGTTTTATGGAAGCCTCTCGATGAAAATCCGGATGAAATCTTAAAGTTATATAGTAGTTGGGGTGCGGTGGGCATCAAGGTCGATTTTATGCAGCGTAGTGACCAATATGTGGTTCAATCCTATGGAAAAATTGCCGAAATCGCCGCAAAGTATAAAATGTTAGTCGATTATCACGGCGCGTTTAAACCTGCAGGAGTTGAGCGTGTTTGGCCCAATATCATAAATTATGAAGGGGTTAAGGGCAATGAAAACAATAAATGGAGTGGTGATATAAACCCGGAGCACAATGTAACGCTCCCATTTATTCGAATGGCAGCTGGGCCATTAGATTTTACGCCCGGTGCCATGATTAATATGAATAAAGTGGACTATGAAACAGGCGGGCCGAATTTCGCCCCTCTGTTCACAAGGCCAATGAGTCTTGGTACAAGGGCTCACCAAGTGGCCATGTATGTGGTTTTCGAAGCGCCCCTTCAAATGCTATGCGAATCCCCGACGATATATTACAAAGAACAGGAAACCGTTGACTTTATCACCCAAATACCGACCATATGGGATGAAACTGTGGTTCTTGAAGGTGCGGTTTCCGATTATATCGTTGTGGCTAGACGAAAAGGTGATGATTGGTACCTTGGAGCAATGACCGATTGGACTGCTAGGGATTTTGAATTAAACCTTTCCTTTTTAGGAGATGGTGACTATGGAATGCAAGCTTACCAAGACGGACTGAATGCCTCAAGAAATGCCCAGGATTATAAGATGGTCAACAAATCCGTAAATCGTAATAACAAGCTAGATATAAAACTTTCCAGCGGCGGAGGTTACGCTGCCATATTTAAAAAAAAGTAGGACATGAAAAATATTGATAGAAGGAACTTCATTCGTAAAACCTCTTTGGCAGGAGCGGCCATGGCCGTTTCCCCTATACTTGCAAACGAAAATTTCAATATTCCTGAACGACCCTATGGAGCACAGTATATGGGTGATTTCGTGGCGCCGAAATTAGAGACCATCAAGGCTGCTTTTATCGGGGTGGGAGCGCGAGGTCCGGGACATCTGAAATTCTTCGCTTCGTTACCCGGAACCGAAGTAGTGGCCCTTTGTGACCTCTATCAGGATTTAACGCAAAAATGGAGTAAGGAAGCCGAAAAAATCGGTAATGGGGTTAGACATAAAAAAGTGGCCCAATACTTTGGGGATGAAAACCAATGGCTGAAAATGCTGGATGAGGTAAAACCTGATGTCGTTTTCATTTCAACCAACTGGAACAATCATGCCCCTATGGCTATAGAAGCCATGAAAAAAGGCGCCCATGCCTTTGTTGAAGTACCTATTGCAGTTACGCTGGAAGAAATGTGGGAAATCGTCAATACATCAGAACAGACCCAAAAACACTGTATGATGATGGAAAATGTAAATTATAGCCGGGATGAATTGATGTTCCTGAATATGTGTAGGCAAGGTGTCATTGGTCAGCCCTTGCATGCCGAGGCTTCCTATATTCACGAACTTCGATTCCAGATGGCCGAACAAGAACGGGGAACAGGTTCCTGGAGGACCCATCATTATGCCAACCGAAATGGGAATCTATACCCTACCCATGGCCTCGGCCCTGTAGCCCAATACATGAATTTAGCCCGTAACGAGGACAATTTCAAAAGCTTGGTGTCATTTTCAACCCCTGCCTTAGGTCGAAAGCTATATGCTGAAAAGAACTATGCAGCTGACCATAAATGGAATCAGCTGGATTATAAAGGGGGAGACCTTAATACCTCGATCATTAAAACAGAGGTAGGTCGTACTATTTTGGTGCAATGGGATGAAACAAGTCCACGGCCCTATTCACGATTAAATTTAATTCAAGGTACCAAGGGTATCTTGGCCGGTTTCCCGACGAGGGTTGCCTTGGAAGGTGGTGTGGAAGGAGCTACGGAAAACCACCATTCATGGGCCCAAGGGGAACAATTGGCGGCTATCTATGAAAAGTACGACCATCCTTTGTACAAAAGATTGAACCAAGCCACCAAGGATACGGGCCATGGCGGTATGGACGGCATCATGATGTACAGAATCGTTGAATGCCTGCAAAAAGGATTGCCTCTAGACCAAAACCTGTATGAAGGTTGCTTCTGGAGCGCAGTGGCCCCGTTGAGCGAGCGTTCCGTGGCAAGTGGTGGTTCACCCCAAAATTTCCCTGATTTCACTCGTGGCAATTGGAAAAATACGAATCCATTGCAAATCATTTCCTAATCAATGTCACTAAAGGAAGACAAACAAAATGAATAAAAAAGATGCTAAAACATACCTGTTTACTTTAATCATCGCTCTTTTGATGGTATCTTGTGGTGCCATCAAGAAGGGAAATAACGAAGGGTTCGAACCGCTTTTTAATGGTCAAAATCTGGAAGGATGGGTCGGTAATAAGGCAGCGTACCGCGCTGAAAATGGAATGATTGTGGTTGACCCGAATGAAGGTGGTAGCGGAGGCAACCTATACACCTCGAAGGAATACAGCGATTTTATCCTGAGGTTAGAATTTCAATTGACTCCCGGCGCCAATAACGGTTTGGGCATTCATGCCCCTTTGGAAGGCGATGCGGCCTATGTCGGAAAGGAATTACAGATTTTGGATAATACAGCGGAAAAATACGCAAGCCTACAACCCTATCAATATCATGGCTCTGTATACGGGATAATCCCCGCCAAGCGTGGTTTTTTAAATCCTGTTGGGGAATGGAACCAGCAGGAAGTGTATATAAAAGGTTCAAAAGTAAAGGTCGTTTTAAATGGAAGTGTTATTTTGGATGGGGATTTCCTAGATGCCAGTAAAAATGGAACTATGGATAAGAAAGATCATCCCGGACTAAAGCGAAACAAAGGCCATATCGCATTTCTTGGCCATGGTGATGTGGTCCGATTTAGAAATATTGAAATAAAGGATTTAGCAAACAATAAATAAAAATTTATGGGTACGTATAGAAATGATCGTAGGGATTTTGTAAAGAAAAGTGGTTTAGGAATTCTAGGCTTGGCATTGGCACCATCCTTCATTGGAAAAATGGGACCACACAACCGGCTGAGAACAGCTCATATCGGTGTGGGCGGTATGGGTAATGAAGACCTTAAGGCGATATCTTCCCATGAGTTGGTCGATGTTACGGCTTTATGTGATGTTGACAGCAATAATTTGGCTGCCGCCAAGAAAATGCATCCGAATGCAAAAGTGTTTTCCGATTATCGGGTCATGTTGAATGAAATGGGTGATGATATTGATGCGGTAATCGTTTCAACACCAGACCATACCCATGCACCAGCCTCGATAATGGCTATGGATTTTGGCAAACCAGTATATTGTCAAAAACCCCTTACCCATCATGTTTCCGAAGCTAGGGCCATGAAAAAATTAGCCGCGGATAAAAACCTCGTCACACAAATGGGGATACAAGTCCATTCGTTCTATGATTATAAATTGGCGACCCTATTGATACAATCCGGAATTATTGGAAAAGTACATACAGTACATGCCTGGTCTCCAAAAAATTGGGGCTATGATGGACCAGCTCCGGTAGGAAGCGATCCAATTCCCGAGACCTTGGACTGGAACCTATGGTTAGGAACTGCCTCCGAAAGACCATACAAAAAGGGGGTTTATCACCCTGGAAATTGGCGAAAACTATTGGATTTCGGCTGTGGTACCCTCGGCGATATGGGAGTCCATATTTTCGACACCCCCTATAATGCCTTGAAATTGGATGTTCCCAGAACCATACGAAATGAATGCAGGGAACCGAATGGTGTTGGTTTCCCTGAAAACAATTCGGTCACTTATGAATTTCCGGGTACACAACATACGGCAGATACCTTAACGTGGATTTGGTACGATGGACCTGGTGCTCCCAAGATGCACGAAGACTTGAAATTGCCCGGGGCAGCTGAAAAAAGGTCTGTCAAAAATAAAGAAAAAGAAAAGTCGGTAGAAGATAAAATGTCCCTTGAAACCCAAGCAACCGGTCCGGGAACATTACCTGAACAAGGTGCGATGTTCGTAGGCGAAAAAGGTCGATTGTTACTGCCCCATTTTATGCAATTACCCAGTAAAATAGTCGATGGGAAATATGTTGATATATCGGCCGAAATTACTGCAATCGGGCAAGCAAATAATATGGGTAAACCAGTACGTAATTATAATTCCGAGGGACCCAAGCATTATCACGAGTTCGTAGAAGCTTGTTTGGGCCGTGGGGAATGCAGTGCTCCATTTTCCTATGCATCACGATTAACGGAAACCATTCTTTTGGGTGTTATCGCGGGTCGATTTCCGAATAAGACCCTTCATTGGGATAACCAAACCGCAAAATTTGCTGAAGAAGAGGCGAATCAATATTTAGAAGGGCCCTATAGGGAATTTTAATATTCGGTCACACCATAAAGATCAATTTGGCCATCTGCACTTTTTAAGTTCAGATGGCTTTTTTTATAGAGGTAAATCCAAGGCTAGGCACAGGAAGGATTAACATTTCCTAAAACTATCCCAATCATTATATAGCTCCCTTAAAAAATCATATTTTTGGGCAAAATTATTTACGTTGTTCGGTAAAATCATTTCTCTACTGGTTGTATTGGTTACAATACCCCTCTTTTCCCAAGATGCCCCTCGGGAAGAAGTAAAACAAATCAATATCGTCTATGGTGCCAACTTTACCAAGGATGAGACCCAGTATCCCGGAGCTTCCATCTTTAGCAAAGACGAGCGACAAATACAATTTGAGCATGAAGGCGCCGATTTATTCTGTGATATCGCCATATACTATCAAAAAGAAAATAAGCTTAAGGCCATTGGCAACATTCGCTTGCAGCAAGGTGATTCCATTCAAATGACCAGTGGTAAGATCAACTATGACGGCAATGTAAATATGGCCAAGGCTTGGGAAAATGTTGTTTTGACCAGCAACTCCAAAATGACCTTGACCACGGACACCTTGCGTTTTAATAGATTGGCGCAACAAGCTTATTATCAGGATTTCGGAACCGTGGTAGATTCTGTAAATACATTGACTAGCGAAGTAGGGCGATATTTTCTACAAAATAAAAAATTACAGTTTTTAGACAGTGTCCACCTAAAAAATCCCGATTATATCCTTGATTCAGAACAATTGGACTATTACGAAACCTCTAAAAACGCCTATCTCTATGGCCCATCGACCATAACGGGAAAATCTTATAAAATATATTGTGAACGTGGATTTTATGATACAAAGGTAGAAAGCGGCTACTTTATAAAAAATACAAGAATCGATTATAACAATAGAATCATAAAAGGGGATAGCGTATATTTTAATAAAGCCAGGGAGTTTGCATCGGCGACCAATAATATCAAGGTCATCGATACGGTCAACAACGGAGTGATCAAGGCGCATTATGCGGAGGTCTTTAAAGCCAAGGATTCCGTATTTGCCACAAAGCGTGCCGTCTCGATTTCCTTAATGGAGCAAGATTCATTGTATATGCACGGCGACACCTTAATGGTGACTGGAAAACCCGATCATAGGGTACTTAGGGCCTTTAGAAACGCCAAGTTCTTCAAAACCGATTTGAGCGGTAAATGCGATTCCATCCATGCGGATCAAAAGACCGGAATAACCCAATTGATCACAAATCCCATTCTGTGGAATGGTCCAAATCAAATGACAGGGGACAGTATTCATTTAAAATCGGATTTAAAGACCGAAAAAATGGATTCGCTTAAGGTCTTGAACAATGCCTTTATCATTTCATTGGACAGTGTGAGCATGGAGGGGTATAACCAAGCGAAAGGAATAGATCTGTTTGGCAAATTCCGGGACAATCAACTCAAGATTATAGATTTAATCAAAAATACAGAGGTCATTTACTATATGTACAACGACGATGATGAGCTCATAGGGATCGATAAGACCATTTGTAGCGCTATTCGTATAACCATGGCCAATAATGACATTGAAGACCTTACCTTTTTCACCAATCCAGATGGCAATATTTATCCCGAAACCGAATTACCGGAAAACAGTAGAAAATTAAAGGGGTTTATATGGCGTGGTGATGAACGCATCCTCACCAAAGATGGTATTTTCGACGAAGACGATAACAATATTGTGCTTCCGGTAATCCGAGGAATCTCAAACCCTATCGATATCGATGCTGAGGAAGAGGAACGCAATTCCAATGAAAACGATCCGGTGAACAGCCGCAATAAGGCGAACGACAAAGCGACCGATCCAAAGAAAAAGTCAACACAACAGAAAGCCGAATAATGTAATTTATGAAAAAGGACTTTCTTAAATTTCAAGCCCAAACCTCCCCCCACCCTTTGGGAATGCACGTGTCACATGCCCGCGGTTCCTATATTTATGATAACGGGGGCAATGCACATTTGGACTTTGTTGCCGGTGTCTCAGCCTGTAGTCTGGGTCATTGTCATCCCAAGGTAGTCGAGGCCGTAAAAGTTCAATTGGATAGGTATATGCATGTCATGGTCTATGGGGAGTACATTCAAGGACCCGCTGTAGAATATGCTAAACTACTGGCTTCTTTACTACCGCCTTCACTACAAACGACATATATGGTCAATTCAGGGACAGAGGCCATTGAGGGCGCTTTAAAATTGGCCAGACGGTATACGGGGCGAACACAAATCATCGCTGCACATAAGGCCTACCATGGCAACACAATGGGTAGTTTAAGTGTTATGGGGTACGAAGAACGAAAAAGTGCTTTTAGGCCACTGATCCCTGATATTTCCTTTGTTGAATTCAATTCAACCTCCGATCTGCAGAGAATAACGGATAAAACCGCTGCGGTTATTTTGGAAACCATACAAGGTGGAGCCGGTTTTATTGAGCCTTCAAAGAATTATTTGAAAAAGGTAAGAAAACGTTGTTCGGAAGTTGGCGCTTTGCTGATACTTGATGAAATTCAACCTGGTTTTGGCCGTACGGGACGATTGTTCGCCTTTGAAAATTACGATTGTGTCCCTGATATTCTGGTTATAGGAAAGGGTATGGCCTCCGGTCTTCCTGTAGGTGCTTTCACGGCTTCCAGGGAAATGATGGCCACCTTACAAGATCATCCGAAGATGGGCCATATTACCACTTTTGGAGGCAATGCGGTAATAGCATCTGCCTGTTTAGCCACGTTGAAGGAAATAACAGAAAGTGGCCTTATACCCCAAACATTAAAGAAAGAAAAACTGATAAGAAAACTACTTAAACACAAGTATATCAAAGAGATAAGAGGTAAAGGTCTTATGTTGGCCTTAATTATGGAAAGTGCCGAAATAGCGGATTACCTAATCCTTTCGGCATCCAAGAAAAACCTTATCTTATTCTGGTTATTATTTGAGAAAAGTGCGGTTAGAATAACACCTCCCCTTACTATTTCCCATGAGGAAATAGAACAAGGTTGCCATACCATACTTGAACTTTTGAATAGCTATAAACAATAATTTGTTAACTAATTTGTTAATAATATAGCCCTTAACAGGTTTGAAGCTTAGTCCCAAAAAGACTACTTTTAAATCCATAGATTAACCAAATACTACCTATGGCGTTAGAAGCCAATGAAAGGCCAGACAAGCCCATTGCCAAATTCGAATCCATGCTGAAGACAGATGATGTCTATTTCTTTGATGCTGAGGATTTTGAGGATATTATACACCATTATCTGAATCATGGAAAGATAGCATTGGCAAAAAAAGCCATAAAAATAAGTTTAAAACAACACCCCGATTCCATTGAACTCAAACTTTTAGACGTTGAGGTATTGGTTTTCGAGAATAATCTTGACAGGGCAGAGCAACTCTTGGATAAGCTGCAACTTCTCGACAGAGCCAACGAAGAGATCTATATACAAAGGGCGAATATATATTCAAAAAAGGACAATCACTCAGCAGCGGTCAACTTGCTCAAAAAGGCCTTGGAACTTTCAGAGGATAGTTATGATATTTATTCCCTACTCGGAATGGAGTATCTTTTTATGGACGAATTCAAGCTCGCGAAGGAGAGTTTCATGAAATGTGTGCATTTTGACGAACAGGATTATTCCTCCCTTTATAATGTTATTTATTGTTTCGATTTTCTTGAGGATTTTGAAGGTGCCATTGTTTATCTCAACGATTATCTAGACCGAAATCCTTATTGCGAGGTTGCTTGGCATCAATTGGGAAAACAATATATTTCTAAACGAATGTTCAAAGAGGCTTTGACGGCTTTTGATTTTGCCATAATCTCTGACGATGCGTTTATAGGTGCCTATTTTGAAAAAGGGAAGGTACTCGAAAAGCTAGGTAAGTTCAATGAGGCCATTGAGAATTATGAGACCACAATTCAAATAGACGATCCTACTTCACATGCTTATTTAAGGATCGGCAGGTGTTATGAACGTCTTTCCAATGATGATATGGCCAAATACTATTATTACCAAACGGTACATGAAGACCCACTATTGGATAAAGGTTGGTTGGCGATAACAGATTTCTATTACAAAAAAAAGGATTTTAACAAAGCCCTCTATTACATAGATAAAGCCTTGAATATTGACGGAGAGAATCCTACTTATTGGAAAAAAAGCGCCATTATCAATACAGCCTTGAAACAATACGATCAGGCGGACTATTCCTTTCAACAAGCCGTTGAACTGGGCAATTACGAATTGGATACCTGGTTAAGCTGGGCGAATGTTGCAAAAGCAAATAAGGATTATGACTCAGGAATCCGCATATTGGCCCAAGGTCAGGAGTTTTATCCCGAAAGTGCTGAGATACAATATAAAACAGTAGGCATACTACTCTTGGCCAATGATAAAATAAATGCCCGAATTCGCTTATTGGATGCACTGAAGAAAAATTCTGAAAAAATACACCTTTTTCAAAAAGAGTTTCCCAGCTACTTCAAAACAGCATGGACCCAGAACATTATTGCAGACAACAAATGAGCTTCTAGATAAATAGTCTATTTTTGCTTTTTTGTTTATGGAAAATCGAAATTTACTCCAGTATATTTTTATTACCCTTAAAGGAATGGCCATGGGTGCAGCCGATGTTGTCCCTGGTGTATCTGGAGGTACAATCGCCTTTATTTCAGGCATTTACGAAGAATTGATTACTTCAATCAACAATGTTGACCCAGCTTTACTGAAAATTTGGAAAAATGAGGGATTCAATTCCTTTTGGAAAAAATTGAACGGTAATTTTCTGGTAGCATTGTTTTTGGGGATTTTCATCAGTCTTTTTTCTTTAGCTACATTAGTGAGTTGGTTACTGGAAAATGAACCTATCTTGCTTTGGTCGTTTTTCTTTGGATTGGTTGCGGCCAGTATTTTTTTCGTTGGAAAGGAAATCGCCAAATGGAATCTGGCCACAGTCATCATGTTACTTTTAGGAGCGGCAATTGCGTATTTCATTACTACTTTGCCTGCCTCAGAAAATGCCTCTAGCCTCCCCTATCTTTTTATGTCCGGGGCTTTAGCCGTTTGTGCAATGATCTTACCGGGTATTTCAGGAGCTTTTATCTTGGTCTTATTGGGTTCGTATAAAACTATTTTGGACGCCGTACATGAAAGGGAAATCAAAGTGATTGTCACAGTGGCCTTAGGCGCTATTTTTGGACTGCTTAGCTTTGCTAAACTCTTAAAATGGATGTTCAGCCATTATAAGAACCTTACCTTAGCCTTATTGACAGGTTTCATTTTAGGTTCATTGAACAAAATTTGGCCCTGGAAAGTAATATTGGAAGCCAAAACGATCGGCGACAAGATCATACCTTTAAAAGAACAAAACATTTCGCCTTTCAACTTCGAGGGCGACCCACAATTAATGTTCGCCTTAATCGCTGCGATCATTGGTTTTTCCCTTATTTTTATACTTGAGAAACTTGCCTCAAGAAAATAATCATGGCTCCGTATGTACGAACCTAGAACATTTATAGATAAATTGTTTTTGGTCCTTAAGGGACTTGCTATGGGGGCGGCCAATAAAGTACCCGGTGTCTCAGGAGGCATAGTGGCTTTCGTCGGTGGATTTTACGAAGAATTCATTTACTCCCTTCAGAAAATAAATCTAAAAGCCATTAAATTATTATTTAACGGTAGGTTCAAAAGTTTTTACCGCTATGTAAATGGTCAATTTTTAACGCTACTTATTTTTGGCATGTTAGTCAGTTATTTTAGCGTTTCCAAAATATTGGATTATTTTCTGGAACGCAAAGAACTTTTTGTTTGGGCCACCTTTTTCGGAATGATTTTAGGTTCGATCTACTATATCTCGAAAGATTTCAAGCATTGGAACAAAAAAACATTGACCGCCGGTATTTTGGGTCTTCTTGTAGGGCTATCGATTAGTTTTTTAAATCCTGCAAAAGAAAATGACAATCTCTGGTTTATTTTTGTTTGTGGTATGATCAGTGTTTCGGGTATGACCCTGCCAGGGCTTTCGGGCTCTTTTATTCTAATATTACTCGGGAATTATGTACTGCTCTTAGTCGATTCGGTAAATGCCCTTTATGATTCAATGGCTGAAATGTTACGGGGGGACTTTAGCTTTGTGAACAATGGTGAACGATTGGAAACCCTAAAAATATTAGCAGTTTTCACCGCCGGATCGGCCGCAGGACTGGTCACCCTCTCCCATATCCTCACGTATGTCTTAAAGCACTTTAAGCATATTACAACCGCTGTAATCATTGGCTTTATCACGGGTTCATTAGGGGTAGTATGGCCTTGGAAACGCACTATTTTTAAAACAGATGAGACAGGACAGGTATTTTTGGATTCTAACGGTAAAGAAATTATTTTGAACTATGAACGGTATCTTCCCGATTTTGGAAATACCGAAACCTGGTGGGCCATATTCTTTATCATCTTAGGTATTTTTATTTTATTAGGTTTGGAGTGGTATGGCGACAATAGAAAAAAATGAGTATGGCTTGGTAGGCAAGAATATCGCCTATTCGTTTTCCGAGGGATATTTTGCCCAAAAATTCGAGAACCTATGCCTGAAGGATCATTCCTATAAAAACTTCGATCTGCCCCAGATTGAGGATTTCAAAGATCTTGTTGACGACAACAAAAACCTCAAAGGACTGAATGTTACCATACCCTATAAAGAAGCCGTAATTCCCTATCTGCATAAACTGGATAAAAAGGCAAATGAAATTGGTGCAGTCAATACGATCAAATTCACCAAAAAAGGTCTAAAAGGTTATAATACCGATTGTTATGGCTTTAAGAAATCAATACAACCATTTTTAAAAAAGCATCACAAAAGAGCTTTGATCTTAGGTACCGGAGGTGCATCAAAAGCCGTTGCCTATGTATTCAATGAATTAGGTATAAAATTCAAGTTCGTTTCTAGAACGCCCGGTAATAATCAATTTGGGTATAACGAATTGGATGAAAAAACAGTTAAAAAGTATACGGTTCTGGTCAATTGCACCCCATTGGGCACTTTCCCTAATATTGAAGAAAAACCAGACATTCCGTATCATCTGATCACAGAAAAACATCTATTTTTCGACTTGATCTACAATCCGGAAAGAACGGCCTTCCTACAAGAAGGGGGGAAACAAGGTGCAGCGATCTGTAATGGGTTAAGGATGCTAGAGTTACAGGCCGAAAAGGCATGGGAAATCTGGAATTCATAATATCTGTCCCAAAAAAGAACAAGTATAAGCTTTGGTATTCATTCGGTAGTTAGTATATTACATAAGCATTCTTAAGCAGAACTAACAAGAATTTCGATGCAAGAAGAAAAAGATCAAGAACTACAGGAAACTGTAGGTGGAGAAAATTATTCAGAAACTACCGAAAACACCTCGGAGAAAAGCACTGAAAATACGACTGAAAATTCAAATTCGGACGATGCCCCCGGACCTCTGGACACCAAATCCGAAAAGGAGACTTCCGAGCTTATAACCAAAAAAAAAGCCTCTAAACCCGTATCCAAAAAGGACACATCCGAGGCGGCGCCTGAAAAGGAGACTTCTGAGCTTATTTCTAAAAAGAAAGCCTCTAAACCAGTATCCAAAAAGGAAATTACTGAACCGGTGTCCGAAGAGGACACCTCAGAACCTGCGGCTGAAAAGGAGACTTCCGAGATAGCAACCAAAAAGAAAACAGAGGAGAAGGAAGATGCGGTTCTTGAGGAAATCGACGAATCGAATGCCGAAGATGCCGAGGATCAAGACAACCATCATAGACACCATATTCCAATTCTGGACTACCATGCCATGTCTATGGAAAATTTGGTGGGTGAATTACAACGCTTGGTCAAAAATGAAAAAGTACAGGCCATCAGAAAACATGTAGATGGTATTAAATATGAGTTCGACCTGAAATTCGAGGAGTTCATTGAAGAGAAAAAAGAGGATTTCATCAACAATGGAGGTCATGAGTTGGATTTTAAATATAACTCGGTTTCAAAAAGACAGTTCAACGAGGTATATTCCGAATATCGTGAAAAACGAAATCAGTACTATAAATCCCTCGAAAATAGCTTGAAAGAGAATCTTGCGAATCGATTGTCGATTATCGAAGAGCTCAAAAGTCTGGTGAATGTAGAAGAGGACATCAACACTACCTATAAACACTTTAAAGAGGTTCAGGAAAAATGGCGTAATGCAGGTCCAGTTCCCCGCAACCACTATAACGATGTTTGGCGAACCTATCACCATCATATTGAAATTTTCTATGACTTTCTTCATATAAACCGCGAATTACGTGATCTGGATTTCAAGCATAATCTAGAAGAAAAAATCAAATTGGTCGAACAGGCAGAGGCCCTGGAAAAAGAGGAAGATCTTAATAAGGCATTTCGTGAATTACAGACCCTGCATAAAATCTGGAAAGAGGATATTGGCCCAGTAGATAAAGAGCATCGCGAAGAAATCTGGGAACGATTTAGCAAGGCCACCAAGGTATTGCACCAAAGAAGACAGGATTATTATAATGACCTTGATAAAACCTATGAAAAGAATCTAATAAAAAAGAAGGAAATTATCTCGGCCATTCAAGATATAGCCGGTAGCATCGCCAATAACCATAAGGCACTTCAGCAACAGATAAAACAAATCGAATCTTTACGAGATGCTTTTTTTAAGGCCGGTAAAGTGCCCCAAAAAGTGAACGAACAGACTTGGGCAGGGTTCAAGGAAGCGGTACGAAGCTTCAATCGAGGTAAAAATGGGTATTACAAAAATCTTAAAAAGGAGCAACAGGAAAACCTTGATAAAAAACGTGAATTATTGGATCTTGCCATTTCATTGAAAGATAGTGAGGAATGGGATAAGACCACTTCCGAAATGAAGCGCATTCAAAGCGAATGGAAAAAAATAGGTCATGTACCCCGTAAATATTCCGATAAAATTTGGAAGGAGTTCAAAGGTGCCTGTAATCATTATTTTGATCGTTTGCATGCCCTGAAAAATGAGGCCCATAAGGACGAGATGGAAAATTTTGATAAAAAGAACGCCTGTCTTGAACGATTAAAAGCTTTTGAATTATCAGGAAAAAGGGACAAAGATCTGGCATCGATAAAATCATTCATAGAAGAGTGGAAAATGTACGGCCGGGTACCTTTTAACAAAAAGAACATCAATCAAAAGTTCAACATCATATTGGATGCCATTTTCAAGAAATTGGATGTGAGCAGGCAAGAATCAGAGCTGTTAAAATATGGCAATAAAATCCAACAGCTGGCCAATACCGAAAACGATAGGGCCATTGCCAACGAACGTTCTTTTATTCGCAAAAAGATAGATGAGAGTAAAAATGACATCCGACAATTAGAAAATAATCTTCAATTCTTTTCCAATGCCTCGGAAGATAATCCTTTGGTGCAAGATGTGATCAAAAAGGTACAAAAGCAGAAAGAGGCTTTGGATGGCTGGAAAGCCAAGTTGAAAAAATTGAACATCATGCAACATCATTTAGAGAAAGGTGAAGATGATGAACCCTCGGCTGGTACATCGGAAGAAGAATAAAAAACTAAAACCTAATCTTCATACTGCTGCAATAAAAAATTGATAAGATCGGTCGTGGTTATTATGCCGACCAGTTTGCCATCATCAACCACTGGTATCGCATGAAACTCCCTTTTTGAAAGGAGTTCGGCCACATCTTTTACCATGGTATTTGATGATACACTGACTAGATTCTTGGCCATAACCTGCTCAATACTGAACATATTGTACACCATAGAGTCTACTGTTTCCTCATCTTCATAAACGGCATCGGCAAAACTGATCCGTAATAAATCAGTATAACTGAGCATGCCGATCAATTTGCTGCCAGAACACACCGGTATGTGTCTTATATGATATTTTTTAAATAGACTTTCCGCTGTTTCAAGATTATCGGTTGTCTTTAATGTAATAACGTGCTTAGTCATTATTGCCGAGACTGGAGTTCCTTTTTTCATGATCCGACGCTTTTAAATTCCTCTCTAAAATAAGTAGATATGACGCAAAAAAGTATGATAAAAGTCATATGACTTCGCGAAGTACTCCCGTAATTTTGACAAGTGATAAAAAATCGATGATCAAAGCATACACAAACTACCCACAGCTTTATCAAGCATAGACCGTTTCCCTTTAATATTTCAACCTATTTTTCAACCAATTGATTTGAAAAATATTCCCTCATTACCAATTTTGGAGTCCTGTCTACCTTAAATAATCCCCAGTGTTTTTCGGGCTCAAGAGCTTCTCCCGATCCTTTCCAGGGTTCATCAAAAGCCTCGAAAACAAATGTAAGAATGTCATTCTCTTCGCACCAATCAACCAAATCATTGTAGTAAATTTGCTGGTGTTCCTCACTTACATTACTCGGGCAAATGCCTTTTCCGTTAGAAAAAGTTGTCCATCCTGCCTCAGTGATTACCACAGGCTTGTTCGGATAAGTGTCGGCCACGGCATAATAATTTTCCTTAGTGTACTCCAATGCCTCATGAATGAGCTTGTATTCCCATACGGGATAGGTATGAATCGAAATAAAATCGACTTCCTCGACCAATTCTTTTAACTTATCAAGCCAAGGAAGGTAGTTTTCGCAAAAGGTAACAGGTTGTTTCGCTCCATTTTTAATCATCCTTACGTACTTGATGACATTGTCAACGGGGACATAGTGATCGGTCCAATCTACGCAAGCTTCATTTCCTGCAGATAACGAGAAAATAATATCGGGATACTGGTTTGCCAAATGAATCAATTTATTGATTTGAGTGTCATTTGATATTTTGTTTTTCTCGAGTTGCTTCTCAGAATATGTCCCTCCCCAAGGGCAGCCATAATTGTTTGCCTCTGCAACTATGTAAGCCCCTAACATTACTTTAAAATCAAAATTTTCTTTTTGGATAACATCCAATACAATTTCGGCATGCACATCACAATCGTAGAGTCTTAAGTATTTCCAATGCTTATGAAGTATTAAAAGATCTTCTTTTATCTCCTCATAAGTAGGAACTTTTCCTCCAGGCATTTGCCCTTCCCTAAAACCGGAATAACATATAGCCCTTCCAGGTTCGATTTGTAATTCCTTGGTATATTTCATGGACTATTGGTATCGTTACTAATGAACTTTTATACTATCTAAAATTTTAATTTTTCATCTTTATCCCACAATCCCCAATATGCGCCAACATCACCTTCAGGTCCAACTTTCCATGATTCATCAAAAGAGGAAAAATAGAACATCTCAATATTCTGTTTGGCAGACCAAACTTGGGCATTGATAAAATATTTCATTGCATTTTCAGCTGATGGCTGGGCGCCTTTTAATCCTGTTCCTTGACTTGGCCACCCCGTCTCTGTAATAATAACCTTTTTACCATTAGCGGCATGTGTGGCTTGTCCGTACATCTGTTGCATATGACCTAAGGAATATTCGAACGGACAGCCTTCCCAATAGGGATAACAATTGGCTAAAATGACATCACATAAGGTGGTAATTCGAGGATGTTCACTAAACTCATAGTACGCATCTACATAACCCACAGGAATGCCCTCTGGCAGCTTCGCTTTTACACGTTCAATGAAACCTATTAATTCTTCCTCACTCAAATCGTTTCTGTATAACACTTCGTTACCAACGGCTGCGATATCAACAAATCCTTCATTGGTCAATTGAATAAGTCCTTCTATTTCCCGCTCATTTATTTCAGGGTCATCTCCCAACCATGCCCCAACTAAGGTTTTAATGCCATATTCCCGAGCTATTTTAGGTATAAACTCATTGCCTTCTGTGCAAGAAAAGGAACGAACCCATTTGGTATATGGTTTAATGATCTCCATTCGCCTTCTCACCTGCTCTTCAGTAATAACATCACCCGGTTTCTGCCCATCTTCATAAAGGCTGAAACACAAACCGTGCATTCCACTTTTTAACGTTTTTCGCCATAATTTTTCAAGATCTTTTGATAGGTACTTACTAAAATCAACACCAACTTGTTGGGTTAAATCAATATCCTTTATTGAAAATTCTTGTCCTTCTCTGTACGACATAATTTCTTATTTTCTTAGTTACCAAATTTTATCTTTTCATTTTTATCCCATATTCCCCAACGGGAACCAACATCACCTTCATGATGGACTTTCCATGATTCGTCGAACGACGAGAAATAGAACAATTCCACATCATTGCTCTTTGCCCAATTATTTGCGCTGATAAAATACTTCATTGTATTTAGTGATGAAGGTAAGGCCTTATTGATTTTTTCTCCTTGATTTGGCCAACCTGTCTCAGAAATAATCACAGGTTTACCTTTTGAAACATTCTTGACAACTGAATACATCTGTTTAAGGTAAAGTGTAGAACGATCAAAATTGTATCCTTCCCAAAATGGGTAGCAGTTGATTAGAATTACATCGCAGGCGTCAATAAGTGCCGGTCGATCAAGAAACTGATAATAGGCATCAACATAGCCTATTTTTATGTTTGGCAATGCACTTTTCACCTTATCAATATAAGACAGGATTTCAAGCTCTGTCAGTTCATTTCGCATCAACACCTCATTACCAATGACCGCCATATCCACATATCCATTTTGCCCTAAATCAATCAAGGTTTCTATCTCCTCGTCATTTTTTGTTTTGTCATTCCCGATCCAAGCACCGACCATTGTTTTTAATCCTTTCTTATGTGCTACTTTAGGAATGAACTCATTTCCATCGGTACATGAAAAAGACCTCACCCATTTGGTGTAAGGTGCAATCACATCCATTCTCCGCTGTATTTGGTCTTCTGATAATTGATCCCCAATATTTTGACCTTCCATGTACGGGCTAAAACAAAAGCCGTGCACTCCTTTATTCAAGGTAGCTGAAAAAAGTTTCTTGATTTCCCGTTCAGATTTTGAGGTAAAATCCAAGTCTGTGTTTGACCTGTAACCTGAATCAATCCCGACGAGTGTTAATAGTTTACCTTTTTTATAGTAAGTAGAGAGTTGCGGTGTGGTTTTGCTTTTGCGTTTATCTAATTCCGCACGTATTTCATTGGCTCGTTCTTCAGTAACATTATAGTTTCGCATTATAAGCATTGCAACTATTGTTCCTACCATTGGGAAAAAGCAAAAGAAAGCATGCAGGCCATCAACCGCTCCCAGTTGTTCGGTTGTTGCCAAATCAGGGTTAAAACCAACAATGCCAATAATTACCCCACTAAGTGCTCCAGCTATGGCAAAGCCTACTTTTACCATCCACCAATAAATTGCACCAAAAATACCTTCCCGTCTTTTACCTGACTTCAATTCATCTATATCGATTACATCCGCAGTCATTGACATCATGATGGTAAATAAGCTCCCTATTCCAAAAGAGAAGAAGGGCAATGCAATGATGTACAACCAAGGTTTTCCCGGCACAAAGAGAAAATACATCATTATGTAGCCTACAATCGAAATCGCTTGGGCCCACATAAACGCCTTTTTCTTACCCATCATTTTTGACATCCAAGTAACCACAGGAATTACAATAAAAGTGGTTCCCAACGCTCCTATGCAACCGAATAATGCGACCCAAATACCAGTAGCAGCTGCATCACCATTAAATAGTCTATAAACAATAACAAAATAGGTTAGCGCAGCTACGGTATTAAATGCATTAAAAATCAAAAACGTGGCACCACATATCTTCCTAAACTCTTCTATTTTAAAGGCATCCTTAAAACTTTCAACAATTTTCTTCAAACTACCCCCGATATTGGCAAAGTTCAGTGGCTCATAATTTTCTTCAAGGGTCGATTTGCTCTTAATAAACAAGGCAGGTACCATGGCAGCAATTGCACATGGTACGGCCACCCAAACAGCCAATTCGCGAACAGCGACATCTTGAGACGGAAACCATTCTGGATCATCCATAATCACCCAAAACCATGGCGCAATAACCCACGCCCATTGGCCAATCCATTGTGCAACAGCCATAATGTTGGTTCGTTCGTGAAAATCATCGCTCATTTCATAGCCCATAGCGACATAGGGTACACTAAAAAAGGTAAGCCCCAAATAAAAGACGATTGACCATAAAAAGAAATACCAAAAATTATATTGTAAAGAATTATGCGTATATAATTGCCACATAATGGTAAACGCCACACCCATTAAAATTGCACCAATTAAAACATATTGTTTGCGTCTTCCCCATTTCGATTTGGTATTATCAGAAATGAAACCCATTATAGGATCTGTAATAGCATCAAAAACTCTTGGAAAAAAATAAACAAGAGACCATAACCATCCATTAAATCCAAATGATTGTACAAGTACAACCATAAATATTCCTAGAATTGCTGGGAACATTTGATTGGCGAGCATTCCTACGCCAAATGCTACTTTTTGACCGAATGGGACTTTAATTGTGGTTGTGGACATATTACTTATTTTTAGTTTGGTTGTACTATTATTGTTTGTATGGCTTGTGCATCAATACTTATAACTTTTTTTAACTCTCCCAATGAAAGTTGAAAATGCATTTCTTCTTTATCCTGATTGAATACTACAACCGCAATCGAACCATCTGGATTCTTGGCAGCTGTAATCAATAAAGTCCTATCAGAATTTTCGATTCCGATCTTAACAGCACCCGGTCTTATATATTTACTAAAATGCGCCATCGTGTAGAACAGAGGTGTAAAATAGACCTCATCTTTCTCGGGATCCACTATCACTGGGGCAATACACCAGTTTTTAAACCAATTCGGACCTCCTTTAGTGTCAAGTACCATATTCCAATCTACCCAACCATCAACCCAATTGTTCAAGCATCCTATGATATCCCTGGCATAACGATTTACTGGTGCATATTTTGGGTGTAGATGTTTGTCCTCTTCCGGAGCCCATTCCCAACCCCAATCAGTTGCTTCTTTTTCCCAATACCATGCATCATCTTGCCATACAGGAATTTCTGCATCTACACATGCCTCGGATTGAATAAGAAGTTTATCTGGAGCTTTTTTATGGGCATACTGAAGTTCTTCAGGAAAAACTTCAAAGGTGCTGGCATACCAATGTATTGCTGTACCAGCGAAATATTTTGAACTGGCCTCATCCCGGAACATTTCATCCACCCATTCCTTTAGGTGTTCCCGATTTTGATCATACCCTAATATTTTTAAATTTCCTTTGCCGTCGGCTTCTAATTTTGGCCCTAAATGATTTTGGACAAAATCGGTCATTTCTTTGGGGGTAAAATGCATACTTTCCCAATTGTTACCATTACCCAATGGTTCATTTTCCACGGTAAATCCCCAGATATCAATGCCCTCTGCTTTATAAGCGTCTACGTATTTAGAGAAGAAAAGTGCCCAAGTATCATAATATTCTGGCAATAATTTTCCTCCGACCCAATTGTTATTGTCTTTCATCCAAGGAGCTGCAGTCCAAGGTGAGGCAAAAATCTTGAACCCGTGCTTAGATGCTGCCATAGCTTCCTTGATCATAGGAATCAAGTCGTCTTGATCTTCTTTAATGGAAAAATGCTCCAAGGCCTTATCCCCTTCTACCGGGCTGTATGAGTAATTACTTATAGAGAAGTCGCAAGAATTCATGTGTGTACGTGTTAACGAATAATTTGCTCCATCTTCACTGAAATAGGCATCAATTATTTTTTGGCGATTCTCTTTGCCCAATTGGTTCAATAAATAGGCCGAAGATTCTGTAAAAGCACCACCAAACCCTGTTATGGTCTGAAATTCTTCTTCAGGAACTATTTTTATTTCGACTGCATTCCCTTGTTTAGCGAATTCTGTGACCTTTTTAAGTTTATTTCCACTAGCGGAAGTCTCATAAACTTCAACCTCTAATGTCCCATCCTCTTTTTTGTTGCAACTGACCATGATTAAAATCGATAGCATTAGTACCCAGTAATGTCGTGTTTTCATAATATAGGTTATTTCTGTTTTTCGGCTATTTCCTTAGCAGTTGGTGGGACTTCTACATCTTTCATTAAGGTATCTTTATCCCCATCGAATGTTTTGGCAATAGTATTTCCATTTCTTGTCAATCCTTCAAAAACCCCATTATCCACAGCATCCCATAATGCATATTTTGCTTTGCCATCAACCGTAAATAATCCGAAATGGTTTTCTGACCCCATTTTATTATCAGCATCTTTCCATGGTTCATTAAAAGCCTCAAAGTAGAAACATGAAATACCCGCTTCATTGGTCCATTTGCGTATATGCTTATAGTACAATGCTTCTTTATATTCATCCGTAGCTCTTGATCCAGAAGGTCCATAAAAACCATCAGAAACAGTCGCCCAACCTGTTTCGCCAATATGAATGGGTTTCTTAATGCCCAAACTAGCCACATAATTCGAAACACTGTCATATTGGGCTTTGGCAAAATCCAATGCTCTGAGCATCGCAGCATCGATTTTTTTGATGTCCGATAACTTTGATTCATTTTCTGGAACTCCCCAAAATTTAGGGTTATAATGCGTATTATGATAAGGATAGGTATGCATTGAAATAAAGTCTACAGCACTAACCAATTTTTCAAGATCTTCGGTATGATAACTCGCATCACCTCCGCCCCATGAAGAAAAATCATCAGAACTGGTTATCCATAAATCCTTAGGAAGCTTTCCTTCCTTCTTCAAATCTTGGAGATAGTTTACCCATTTTAAGATAACCGAAGGCTGTACGTAATACGTTGCTGCCCAACGCACCATGGCCTCGTTACCTACTGCAATTACTTTCACAATATCTGGATATTGATTTGCCAAATAGGCCGCTACTAAAATTTGATTTGCATTAGCTTCACTTTCTTTTTCATGATCCGGCTCCATATCTGTCCATGCATTTTTACAATCTATCCAAGCACCTAGCATGACGTACATTTCAAAATTTGGGTCGTCTTGTTTTAATTCACTAATAGCTTTTATTAGATTAGTAGCTTGAGGCAAGTGCACTTTATAGGTGCGTAGAATTTTAATACCCATCGCCGCCAAAATTCCCAGATCCTCTTTGAGCTGTTCTATTGCGGGTTCAATGTCGTGATCGACATGTCTATACCCTCCATAGGACATGGCCAAATAATCTGGATTTCCCAAAATGTCTTTTGCACTTAAACTTACTTGTTCTTTCACGGTATCCGGGTTACTTTCTTTATTAGGTTCGTTCTTGCAAGAAAAACTAAAAATCATTGATAATAGAACCATAGTTGTTTTTAAATGTTTCTTCATCCCAATAATTTATTTGTTTATCGATGCTATTATTTGTTTGATTTCTCCTGTTCGTTCAAATACTTTCTTACTTGTTGCCAGGTCAAGGTTTAAGCGGTCATATTCAAGAACTGAATCATCACTCATAATTACTTTCATTCCCTCTTTCCCTGCCAATTTGTAGATGATAGGAATCTGGCAATAGGTAAAGCAAATTGACCCTATCTCAAGTTCAATTTCTTCTATATCCTTCTTGATATTCACATAAGTGAATGTCTCTGCCTTTTTTAGGAATTCTTCTTTTCTTAACAAACGAGGGTTAAACATTAGTTTGCCTTCTGATACGAATACGCCCAGTTCCCCGAATCGGCTTAAAATATCTTCTTTTACCTGACCGGTCATACCCGGTTGCTGGGCACCTTTTGTCGCTGGTGTATGGGAATAAGGGTCAGTTGGGAAAGCACCATATAATTCTGGGGATTTATGAACTCCTATCCCCTCATTGATTTCATAATAGTGTTCTAATAACTTTCCTATTGTCACTTCGCTTTCATTATTTCCAATTGCCAATAAACAGGTTTCTTGAACGCTCAACAGTAATTTCGAAACCATATGCCAATAGATAGACCCTAAACCTTCATAACCAAAGAAGGTTCCTGAACGACCTGTGAAGGATTTGTGATCGAAAATTTCTTCGAACGTATCTAGGAGCAAGTCTTTATCTTTTTCAATCAATTCTCCATATGGCTCGGATGGAAGCTTAGACAATGCTTCTATTAAGCTTTTGGCATTATTAAATGTTCCGTTAAAATGGTAGTTGCCCTGAACATCCTGTAGAACTATCTGTTTGTTCCCGTCTTTTAAAAGTCGTTTTAGTAAGGCAGATGCTTCTATATTTTTAGTAGAAATATTGTTTTTTACATCGAACCTCGGTAATTCTTTGTTCGGATATAATATATAACTGTATTGATCCGGTCTAAACAAGGCACTCGCTTTTAAAGCGTCTAATACCTCTAATGATTCCGCCCCCGAAATATATCCGGAACTTAATACGGCCACCTGTCCTTCCAGCATTTCCGGCAAGTAAGAAATAGATACTTCTGAATCATTCTTTATTGTCATTAAATTGTAGGCATGATAAAGGTTATCATCCCTTTTATTGGCATCAATGGAATGATCCAAGTACTTTTTGGAGATTTCAAGAAAGCGCAACAGATCATTTTTGGTTATGGCCTCTTTATCACCTGAAAAACCATTTTCATAAATATGTGTTCTATAATCACTCCCTGCACTTCCAAGTCCGTCTAATACTGTCTTTCTATCCTTATCGGAAACTTTCCCAGTAAGAATGCTTTCATTTTTATTTAAGGTCGAAAGCACTTTATTAAAGAATTCGGCTAATTCGATTGAAACCTCACTGTCTTTACCAGGTCGATTTTTAACAATGCCCTCAAGGAAGTTTAAAAATCGTCGTAAATAATATAGCGTGACCATCGATACGCCATTTCCTACCAAGGCATTGTTGGCGTCATTCCATTCAGGCCTTTGTGTATTCATCCAGATTCCTCCTTCTGGAATAAAGTTCGACACCTTGGCCAATACGGTTGCCAATAATTTTTCGACAAGATTTACTTTGTAGATAAAGTGGTTCCTATCGCTAAGTAAGGCACCATCGGCACCCAGTTCGATTCTTTTTTGGGCAATCCTTTGATCCGATTCATGGTCAAAATCAATCGTATCCTTGGGGTTGGCCAAAATATCCCGGTAGCTTTTTATTTTGTAAGGCACATTGGCGTATACAAATATGTCTTGTTTAAAATATGTCGCTAATTTGTTGGGATAATGGTCTTCGATAAACTCCAAGAACTTTAGTAGATAGATGATTTGATGATCTCCCCAATACCCTATATATGACCATGGATCATCGGGTTCTATGGTTTCCCAATCAAATCCTCCTTTTGTGACACGGTAAGGATTGTAACCGTCAAAGGTGGTTGCATTCAAAAATTTATGGATCATACTTTCGATGAACTCTGGGTAAGAATGTGCCAAGGCTTCCCAGTTTTGAAAAATGTCACGCCAATTACCTTCATAATCCAATATTTTTGAACCATCTAGTTCATTGGTCGTGTTAATTGAAAATCTGTTCCAAGGTCTACTGGGGTCTCCATGCCTTCTACTAAATTTAAGAGGCATGTATTCAATCGCAAGTCTTTTAAAGTTTTTGTCCTGATCTTTCTCTGTTAAGGATTTCAAATGACCAAGTGTAAATACTTCTGGAAGATTTCTTAAGAGATCTTCCTTTTTCTTGAATACTTTTTTACTCGCGTTTTCAATGTATTTTACAAAATCCCATTTTTCAATATGATAGCCATCATCAAAAATACCCCCACGCATAATATTAAAAAGGGTATTTGAAAAATGTCTTGTATTCCTTAGTTTGTCCGCTGTGAGCTGTATCCCGTCAGAAGCCCCATTCAACTCCAGTAAATTTCCAGACCCTAGTTCTATGTCTTCCTGAATAATTGGGATTATATCGGTTTTACTTTTAATCAGTTCGGTGATTTCACTGATATTGACCATGGATTGGTTTACATTGGCCACTATCATCCAGGTTTTTTCACTACCGGGTTCCAATGCCATATCCGAACAAACAAAATAAGCGCCTTTCTCGGCCTTAATATCTATCTCTTGTTCAATCTCTTTACCCCTCCTGAAGGCATCAAGTTGTAGGGAAGAAACCAAATATTTGGCATTTTCAATACCCGCCGACCAGGCAATTGTCGCTTTTAGGGCTTCACTAGGTTCGGCCTTATCAACAATAATGGCACTCAGTGCATATATGCCGATGCCAACTTCTGCCTCCAATTCATTTTTTTTGTAAGCATCGACCAAATTACTTTGTCTATTCTGTAGGTCGGATATAACACCAAAGGGAATTATATTTTGAATTCCGTCCAACACGGTAACTTGAATCCCGTTATTGGTATCGTTGATTATGGTCGATTTTTTTACAAAACCGTATTTATCACTCGAGTTCCATTGGTACCGGAATGTAAGGCCTAAATCTTCATTGATTTCTTCGAAAACAATCTTGTTGCCATAGTTGTTTTTGTACAAATTTCTATGGGTCTTATAGATACCGACATATCTAGTGGAAAAAGGTTCCCATAAATAGGTCTTGCCATCGGCATGTACTTGAAGTAAGGTTTTACTTCCCGTAATTTCTGCTGATTCAGTAATTTTATCATCAGTATAATAAGGGAATAAAGCAGATTCGCTGTCTTTTCTTCCTGCGGTCAACCCACCATTACTTGAGATGAACATCCAGTGGTTTGAATCGCTAACGATGCTCATGAAGAAAGGCCTTATGGCATCACTATTAAAAATTTTATAATAGTTCTCATTTTCAAAAACTATTTGTTTTCCCTTTACTTCCACTTCTTTAAACGAAGCTTTTTGGTTTCGTATATAAATTGGATTTGTATTCATTCTTTTTATTTTTGGGTCACCCGTTTTATTTTCAATCATTATTTTCTCACAAGCAGTTCTTCAACTTCTTCCAATGATTTTCCCTTTGTTTCAATTACGAACTTATAGACAAACAGAATTGCGCATAATGAAAGAATCGCATATATGGCAAAAGTGACCGTTGGTCCTAGATTTGACAATTCCCAAGGGAAAACCTGTGTCACTGAAAAACTGACCAAAGAATTGAAAAAACCAACTGCCGATATCGCAATTCCTTTGATTTTACTAGGAAATACCTCCGAAAAAAGGGTCCACATAACCGGTCCTAGTGAGATTGCAAAAGAAGCCACATAAAGCAAGATAGCAATCAAGACCAATGTTGCGTTGATCTGAATGAAATTTGTAATCTGGTTTCTTTTAAAATCCAAAAATTGATCGTCATTCAATTTGGGTTCAACTTGTTCGAAAAGTGCTGCTTGGCCTTCAAAAGTCTTCCCTTTCAATTCTGTCAAGGCTGTTTGAATTTCAATATTACCAATTTTATCCAAATTTGCATCATTAAAGTCGTACGTTGCATTATTAAAGGCAAAGGCCGCCATCATAAGGGCAATGGTCATGAATGTAGTACCTATTAGTAATAAAGGTTTTCTCCCTAATCTATCAATTAACCAAATGGCCACCAAAGTGAAAACCAAATTTGTAAGTCCAACAACAATAGCTTGTAGAAAGGATGAATCCGTACTACCGCCGGCTTGTTCAAATATGGTGGGAGCATAGTAGAAGATCGCATTGATCCCTGTAATCTGTTGAAAGAATGCAATACCGAGGGCGATGGTCATAATGGTGGCATATTTGCTTTTAAACAAATCGGATAGTTTGCCTTTTGCCTCTTTTTTGGCCTGTCCCCTCTGAATTTCTGCTATTGTGATCTCGGCATATTCTTCACCTCCGATTTTCAATAGTATTTTTCGGGCGAGCTTTACTTCATTCAGTTTTAGAATCAACCATCTTGGACTTCTAGGTACGGTCCAGAGGGTTATAAAGTATATAGCCGCAGGGATCGCTTCCACACCAAGCATCCATCGCCAGCTTTCACCTTCTAAATTGACCAGAAAATAATTAGAAAAGTAAGCTACCGATATACCAATAACAATATTCAATTGATTAAAAGATACCAAGCTACCCCTAAGTTTGGGAGGAGCTATTTCGGCAATATAAATAGGGGCGATCAAAATCGCACCACCAATTCCAATTCCACCGATTATCCTTGCAATGATAAATTCGGTATAACCCGTAGCCATTGCAGACCAAGAAGCGGATATAGCGAATAGGGCAGCAACTATTATCAGTATTTTTTTTCTTCCAAATCTATCAGCCATAGGTCCTGCCAAAAGATTACCTGCCATAGCGCCAAAAATGACACATCCAACCGCAAAACCTAGCATGGAATCCGTCATATCGAAATAAACGGTTATGCCCTTAACCGCTCCTGAAATGACCGCACTATCAAAACCCAACAAAAATCCTCCCAATGCAACGATTAAGCTGATAAGGATAGTATAGGATTTATTCATTTTTATTTCCGGATCGATTTTTTTCATGGCAGTAGCACTTTAGTATTTAAATGACTTTAGTTATGGGTTATTTACCGTGATTCGTGTAGCGTTGCCACTCATCATCGAAGTGTCCAGCCTCAACTAATTGAAAATTCCAATTATTTTTAACAATACAATTAGCCTCAAACCCGTCTGACCATGTTAACTTACAATCCCTGCCAGGCTCATATGTATATTCTTTCTGGCATATAGTAGCGTTCTCAACTTTTTTCGGATTACCGGTATTCTTTCTCCTCACTTTGTCCATACAAGAAAGTAAAGTTATTGATAACATTGGGAGAAATACAAAAACTGAAAGTAATCTTTTCATTTCAGCTAGTTTGTTTGAAAATAATTTCTGAACCATGGATACATTGTATAATTCCTTAAGAATTTATCCAGGGATTCAGTTATTGGTATACCCTCACATAATCAATTTCAAGGATGTCTTGGGTAAAGTTTTCCGGCACATCCCCGCCCAAAGTACCTCCTATAGCCAGGTTCATCAATACATAGTGCAGATTGTTATAGGGCTTGTTAGAAGAATTAGGCAGTTCATAGATCATTTCGTTATCCACATATATTTTTATGCTACTGCTGTTCCATTCCATAGAGTAAATGTGAAATGCACTGGAAGCATCCGAAATTGAAGTTGTACCACCAGAGTTCATATATTCACCTGTATTCATGTCTCCCCAATGAAAATGAGCTATAACACTATTTTTGTTCCATCCATTTTGTTCCATAATATCAATTTCTCCACAAGCTGGCCAACCCACGCTGCCATATTGGTCACCAAAATAGTTGCCTGTTTCATTGATGTTCGCACCAAGAGTCCAAAATGCAGGCCATGTACCTTTTTCAATAGGAAGTTTGGCGCGAAACTCAATACGGCCATAGGTAAATACAAATTTTGAATTTAATCTTGCTGAAGTATATGATTTAGTGGAGCTGTTTGTAGTGTATTGTTCTTTTAAAGCTACAATTTTTAGAGTGCCGTCACTCACGAATGAATTGTCAGCTCTATCGGTATAATGCTGCAGCTCATTATTATACCAACCCCCATTATTTGGTGGAATGACTTGATGGTGCCACTTTTCAGAATCAGGGCTTCCTTCATATTCAAATTCATCTGAGAATACCAAGGTGGCAAAACCTTCGTCAGATTTAAAAACTTCCACGCTCAGCGTTTCATTGACAAAGTCTCCGGCTTCTGAATAAGCCCATGCCGTAATAGTATACGAATGCGTACCAACTTTGGTGAATGCATGCTCTATGGAGCCAGAAGGGCTTTCTTGCAAATCCCCATTTTCAAATCTAAACGCATATCTGACAGCATTTTCGGCCGAGGCAGAAACCTGCACTACCCCTGAACCATCCCCGTTTGGGTTTGTGGCATCCGAACCAACTATGGTTACGTTCAACACTAGTTTGGATGGTATATTGTTGGGCTGTGAATCCCCTTCACTACATGAGATCACAAGCATTAGGATTATCAAGGCCCTGTGTAAATAGTTCATTTTAAATATTTGATAAATGAGATTTTATTTCTATGTTCTATCATATGTACTTTAACTTATTGATAGGCCCCTACAAAAAATAGGGGCTTATCTGTTAACTAGGCTAACTCAAACTAAATCTAATTGCACTGTGCCGTATGCTTTTTCTTTTATAGCGTTATTGGACAATTGGAAGAAATAAATGCAGTCTATCTATAAAAATAAAGGTTATCGATATACACAGTAATACTTGCATCACCGGCCACTAAATTATCGAATAAAATTTGAGTAACTTGAGATCTATCCATTGCAAAATCGTCCAGTGCTATATCTACACTTACCCATTGGCCTTGTGTTACCGTTCCAAAAGATTCCAAGTCTTCTTGTACCGGGTCAACCGCAGTATTCACAAGCTTAATTCCTAACTCCGTTCCATCAGCTGTCCAATAATCGACATGCACATGGGTCATGGCCGTCAAATCTGTAGGATTTCCATAATCTGTTACGATTCCCGTGAAATCGAGATCAGAATATTTAATGGTATTGTTTCCTTCGATCTGGATTTCTTCAAAACCGGAACCAGACCATTCGGTAGGCAATTCACTAACCGTAGTTGGTGTGTATGCATCACTGTAAATTGAAATCACATCAGCCTCGGCGACGGTTGGCGTGGGTGCAGCACCAGTGGGTTCGATAGAAGACTCATTTAAAGCATAGAAAAATAAATTATCTATGTACACCGTGATGTTTGCGTCACCGGCTACCAAATTATCCAACAATATTTGAGTAACTTGAGATTTATCCATTGCAAAGTCGTCCAGTGCTATATCTACACTTACCCATTGGCCTTGTGTTACCGTTCCAAAAGATTCCAAGTCTTCTTGTACCGGGTCAACCGCAGTATTCACAAGCTTAATTCCTAACTCCGTTCCATCAGCTGTCCAATAATCGACATGCACATGGGTCATGGCCGTCAAATCTGTAGGATTTCCATAATCTGTTACGATTCCCGTGAAATCGAGATCAGAATATTTAATGGTATTGTTTCCTTCGATCTGGATTTCTTCAAAACCGGAACCAGACCATTCGGTAGGCAATTCGCTAACCGTAGTTGGTGTGTATGAGTCACTGTAAATTGAAATCACATCAGCCTCGGCGACGGTTGGGGTGGGCGCAGCACTTGTGGGCCCTGTTGGTTGCCCATTATGGAAATAAAGGTTGTCTATATAAAGAGTGATGTCCGCACCAGCTACTAAATTATCGAACAATATTTGAGTAACTTGAGATCTATCCATTGCAAAATCGTCCAATGCTATATCTACACTTACCCATTGGCCTTGTATTACGGTGCCAAAAGATTCCAAGTCTTCTTGCGCCGGGTCAACCGCAGTATTCACAAGCTTAATTCCTAATTCCGTTCCATCAGCTGTCCAATAGTCAAAATGCACAAAGGCTTTAGCTGTCAAATCTGTAGGATTTCCATAATCTGTTACGATTCCCGTGAAATCGAGATCAGAATATTTAATGGTATTGTTTCCTTCGATCTGGATTTCTTCGAAACCGGAACCAGACCATTCAGTAGGCAATTCGCTAACCGTAGTTGGTGTGTATGAGTCACTGTAAACTGAAATCACATCTGATTCTGGTAATATTGGCGCCGGTGCTGCGGTTGTAGGTTCTTCGGCTTCAACTGGTGGGATAATTTCACCTGCCTCCCCCAATATGATGTCATCAAAATAGTGTGTCGTTGGGGCATCCTTCTCACCATTGAAATTAAAAAAGAGTACCAATCTATCATATTTGTCAGAATCACTTGTAGAAAAATTAAACGTCAATTCTTCCCATTCATTGGCCACTGTTGTAGTACCCATAACCTCTTTATTAATTGACCCATCACCACTATCCTCTAATTTTATAAGTATGGTCTGCTCGGCCGCAGGTGAATACACCTTAAGTTTAATAGCCTGATTTTCAGAAAAATCGACCTTACCGGACAAATCGAAAAACATACCAGCCCAAGGTTCTACACCTGCGGTCTGAATAAACTCAACGACTTTTTCTGAAGTGTTTATTCCAGAAGCAACTGGATTATCGACATATTCTAATGTAAAGGAGCCGTCTTTTTCCCCAAAAAAAGAAATCTCAGGGCCTCCACATTCAAAATCCAATCCGATGGAAATGTCATTCACGATAGGATCCTCTGGACAGCCTTCAACAACCGGTAAAGGTTCTGGTTCAACATAGGCCGAAGGTGGTGGAATGTCATCTTCCGTTTCGCAGGAAATGATAATGCTTATTATCCCCAATCCGAAAATTAATGCTATCAGGGGTAATCTTGTACTAATCTTACTTTTAGTGCTTCTATTCGTATTCATTTCACAATTTTTTAATTAATGTAATATATCGGTCATTAGTTATATCCATCGTTTTGAGGATAACTAGGCCCTAATAGATCCATTTGTTGCTGAGGAATTGGCCAATTTTGCATATACTCTCGAAGTATAACCTTTGGGTTACCTTCAGGGTACGACTCATTCATATTATCGTTGTTCATATGATCTAGCAAAAACTCATACAATTTACCGGTTCTTTTGAGGGTATACCAACGTTGCCCTTCAAATGCAAGTTCGCGGGCCCTCTCGTCTAAAATTGCCTGCAGATCAACTGTGGTTACAGATGCTGCATTGGCTCTATTCCGTACTTCATTAATGTATTCCAACGCTTTCGTATTATTTCCCAACATCATGTGTGCTTCGGCTCCTATTAAATAGGTTTCGGCCAATCTGTAGATCATAATATTTTTAAAGTGATTTCTATCAGTGGGTTCCACATTCTCATCAAAGAATTTCAAGACCCCTGGGTTTTGTCTCCTATAATAGAGCATAAACTCATTTTGATCGGTTTCACTATTTTCATATAGGTCCAATGGATCACCCAACTGTTTGCCTGGTGGGAGCGAAGGCTCATCGTTATAGGCATACTTGAAAATATAATAGGTATTGTCCTTTCTGTCATCATTGGGGTCCTCATTCAGCAAATTGATGGTATAATCATTCAATGATAGGAAACCTACTCCGGCCCCTCCATTTTCAATCGACTGTATCATACCAGGCGCATCGGCATAGGATGATACCACATTCCAGTTCATGATATGTGGACTACCTCCTCCTATTGTCTCATTTTCAAAATTAAGGGCAAACAATGTTTCAGAATGATCTAATTCACCCGCAAATACTTCGGCAGTTGTTGCGGTTAGGCTATGGTTGCCACTATTTATTACAGCATCTGTTTGTGCGGCTGCTTCGTCCCAGTCATTTTCCCACATGGCCACCTTGGCCCTAAGATGCCTTGCCGCACCTTGACCCCATCTGCCAAACTCTTCTGGATTGTATTCCAGGTTGGTAATGGCAAAATCCAAATCTGCCCTTAATAGCGAAAATATTTCCTCTTTGGAAGATTTGTCTTGTGGTACATCAAACGCATTTTCAGGAGTGGTAGGTTCCGTAGTGATAAAAATATTGTTGAAGAGTCTGTACAGGATAAAATAGGAATTAGCCCGCATGCATTTGGCTTCGGCCAAGATTTGGTTTCTTCTACTATCATCAATATCCTGTAAATTCTCAGCTCCTTGTATAATGGCATTTGCCCTGTCCACTATTTTGTAATAATTCACCCAATAGGCATTAACCCCTGAAGTGGTTCCGAAGTCCCCCAAACTTGCACCCCAAAGTAATCTACTGTATAGAGAAACTTCTCCGGTTATTCCAACTCCAAGGTCACTCTTGGCCTGTGGAATAAGTGGGTATGTGCCGTTTAAGCTTAAGTCTTGGTAAAGA
Organism: Maribacter arenosus; assembly: GCF_014610845.1. Taxonomy (GTDB): domain Bacteria; phylum Bacteroidota; class Bacteroidia; order Flavobacteriales; family Flavobacteriaceae; genus Maribacter_A; species Maribacter_A arenosus. Next base: position 1,113,284 of record NZ_JABTCG010000001.1, read on the forward strand.
TTCCTATTTAAAGAATATAATCCCACAACTGCAGACTCCAGGCCTTGAGGGGTTGAATACAGGAAATCAACAGAAGTGTTCGAAAGAAGCTTGTCCTCTAGAAAATCCTCCCCGCAGGAAGTAAAAAGGAAAAGGCAACCTAGAATTGTATAAAAGCTTTTTGATAACATATTATTTAAATTTTTCATAATATTTTTTTTAAAACCCAACTTTGACCCCAATCGTTATATTTCTGGTTTCTGGAAATGCCGTTCCACCGCTGTCGTTGAGCGGATTTTGTTCTGGACTATATGATCTGAAATCTGTAAAAGTGAACAAATTGGTGCCCGTTACATATATTTTTGCATTTTGAAATCCAATTTTTGAAAGCGTCTCTTTAGGGATATTATAACCCAGTGACAATGTCCTCAACCGAACATATGAAGCGTCCCTGACAGCAAACGGAAAAAGGTGTAAATGGGTGTCAGGTTTAGGTCTGGGATAGTCCGTTGAAGGAAATTCTGGCGTATAGTACTTCGTCCGAATTCCATTGATCGCTCCTTTCCATAGCTCCCCATTGGCCAGAACTGGATTCAATTTTGTTGCTCCTTCTACGATATAGATGTCGGCAAACAGGTCAAAATTCTTGAATGAAATGGTATTGGTTATCGAACCATACCAATCAGGATCTGTACTTGTAAATACATTGTCCCTGTTATCAATCTGTCCATTCCCATCTTGATCTATTACCCTAACGTCACCTGGTTGGGCCAAAGGGTTCCCTGAACCTGCAATATCATCACCTACTTGATAGATTCCATCGTACTTCGGTAGCCAAATGTTGTTGATAGGCTGACCTACTGATAATCGTCTTCCTGAAGCAATGTCCGTGATATCAATTTCATTACCATTTTCATCAAGTTCTCCTGTGAGCGAAAGAACCTCGGTCCTGTTCCTTGAAAACACCATACCTAAAGACCATCGTAAGTTTTCATTTCGTATAATATGAGACGTCAAAGATGCTTCAATACCGCGGTTCTCAAGTTCGCCAGCGTTAAAGCGGATTACGTTGAACCCCGTAGTACCGGCAATTGACCTATCCAATAATAAATCGGTGGTGTTCGCTTTATAATATTCCAAAGTACCCTCAAAGCGGTTTTTAAACAACCTAAAATCAATACCGGTATTCAAGGTAGTAGTGGTTTCCCACCTCAAGTCTGGATTGGGCAAACGTGAAGAGGCAGTTGCTCCTGCCACGGTTTGATCCCCAAAAACATAAGGTATGTCATCGGCTACACCCAAGGACTCCAACGAATTGATACCTTGATTTCCCGTGGTCCCGTAGCTGACCCGCAATTTCATTTCATTTATGGCATCCACATTTTCTAAAAATGGCTCGTTCTGCATTTTCCAGGCTAGAGAAACTGCGGGGAAGAATCCCCATTTATTGTTCTCAGCAAATACAGAGGCACCATCGGCACGGGCCGTTGCCTCCAGCAAATACCGATCAAGATATCCATATCGTACCCTACCCAAAAAGGAGAGCAATTTACGTTGTGATACGTCTCTTTGGTTATTGAGAAGTACAGTTGCGTTTCCATTAAAACCAAGAGCATCATTGGTAAAGCCTGATTTGTCAATTTGGGTATATTCATTCCGCTGTTCATCAAAGGCTTGAACTGCAGTAAAGTCTAGACTATGGTTTTCGTTGATCTGTGGTGTATAGTTGATGATGTTTTCCACCAAAACCTGTTTAAATAATTGGTTTGAAATAACTGCAAGTCCATCTATCCCTTCATCCCCTGCTGAATGTAAGGATGTTCTATATATGCCCCTATTTGTATTTCTGTTCCTCAAAAACGTCTTTAAGGTGTAGCTTAGATTGGGTGTAAAGTTGTACACCAAGCTGAGGTTGACATCTGTGAGGTTTGTTTTTGTCTCGTCGGTTGATTCCCTTTGATCCCATAGTGGGTTTACCGCAGTGTTTGATGGCCCTAAATAGAATTTGAGCAATTCGCCCTCATCGCCTATTGGTTTGGCCAAGGGTGTTATGGTAGTAAAGTTTAGGCCGCCTGTTTCTTGATCCTGTATGGAATTTTGATAGTTGAAAATTCCTCTGAATAAAAGTTTATCCGTTAATTCCTGCTCCAAGTTCAGTTTCAAAGTACCTCTATCAAAACTAGAATTTGGGATAATACCTTCTTGAGCGAAATAATTGACACTTGAAAAAACCTTGGTTTTTTCAGTACCTGCTGAAAAACTCAAAGCATGGCTCTGTATTACTGCGTCCTGTAATACCAAATCTTCCCAATCTACAAAGTTACCATTCTCTATGGCTTCGATTTCAAAAGGAGTAAAAATGTTTTCATCCCTCAAGTATTCTCCAGTAAATCTATTACGGTTCGCTTCCCTCTTTAAATCAATGTACTGCTGACCGGTATATTGATTGAAATTTTTAGACAATGATTGTATAGTGGTATAGCCGTGGTAGTCAATAGATACTTTGCCGGTCTTCCCCGTTTTAGTGGTAACCAGTATAACACCATTTGACGCCCTTGAACCATAAATCGCAGTTGCCGAGGCATCTTTTAGGATTTCTATATTGGCTATATCATCCGGTGATACATCATTTAAGCTATCAAATGGCAAGCCATCAACTATTATTAACGGAGAGTTTCCATTTGGAGCAACAGATACATTACCCCGAATGACAATATTGGAGGCCCCTCCTGGTCTTGCATCGCCTAGATTAACTTGGACACCTGCCGCTCGACCCCGTAACATCTCCGATACGTTTGTGGTTGGTACAGACGTGGCGTCGTCAACCTCAACGCTTGTTACAGAGCCAACTACGTTGCTCTTCTTTTGTGTACCATAACCCACGACAACAACTTCCTCCAATGCACTTACATCATCTTGCATTATTACGGTAAGTTCTACGGATTCGCTAATAGGGATCTCCTGGGTAACAAACCCTAAATAGGAGAAGACAATAATATCCCCGGCTGAAAGATTTGTAAGATTGAAATTTCCATCAAAATCGGTAGTGGTTCCGGTGGTAGAATTCTTAACTATTATACTTACCCCGGGTAAGGGCTCACTGTAACTTGCATCCTTAACAACTCCACTAATTGTCAAGTCCTGGCTCCATAAATTTTGCATGCTACAGATGACAGTAAGAAATAAAAAAATGCGCTTCATGTGTTGTGTATTTAGAAGTCACAAGGTATTTCATAATAATAAGGAATCCTTAAATTACACCACTACAAAAAACATACATGATCAATAATAAAAGCAAAATATATGGATATGATATTTAAACCCCAATAAAAATGCGGGTTTAGCAATCAAAAAGAAATATCAAATAATTAACATTTTTTTTAGATATTTGAATTTGTATAGGTGATGTTGTGGTATTTTGGTATAAATATAAACCCCTACAGATTTAGTATATAGTCAGATAAGCTCCTATCATGCGGCAAGGCCATCTTCTTTCGCAATCTATAACGCTTTACCTCAACACTGCGTACAGAAATATTAAGTAGTGGTGCAATTTCCTTCGAAGAAAGATTTAACTTAAGATAGGCGCATAGTTTTAAATCGTTAGGTGTCAATTCGGGATGCAGTCCCTTCACTTTTCCCAAAAAATCCTTGTCGGCATTATTGAAAGCCTCCTTAAAAAACTCCCAATCATCATTTTTCTTCAAACTCTTGTCGATAATTCTTATTACTGGACTCACCAGGTTTTTCTCTGGTAGGTTCTTGAGCCCGTTTTTAATTGTGGTCAAAAGCTCGTTTTTCTTGATAATAATCATTGTTGAAGCCGCCAATTCCTTACTTTTACTCTTGATATCGCTCTTTAACGCTTCATTTTTTAGTCTTATGATTTCTTTCTCATTTTGCACCTGTGACAATTTTAGCTCACGCTTGTTTCGCTCTATCAACCTTTGTTGCTGGTTTCTATAATGTTTTTTATAGGTAATATGTATTACGTACAATACGAGCAAGATGACCACGACATATAGTACCAAGGCCAAATTAGAGATATACCAAGGTTTTGCTATCTTAAATGAATACGAAGCAGTATTCCCAGATAGGGTATCCCCGATTTTAGCCCTTACTTTAAAGGTATAATCACCGGAAGGTAAATTTTCAAACAATTCGGTGGAATTTTCGGACCAATCACTCCAATTATCGTAAAGGCCCGAAAGCTGATACTGATATTCGGTTTCCAGATACTCGTAATACTCTGGTACCGAAAAAGAAAATGACAAAGTATTCTCTTCGCTTTTAAAATTGCCTTCCAAACTTTTGTCCAATAAATGTGAAGCCTCATCATCATCCCTTTTTTGATTTGTAATTTTAGTGAAACCTATTCTAAAGTCTCCTATATCGAAATTATCGATATCAATAGTATAATAACCTGAGTAATTGCCCAATAAATAAACATCATCATCCTGTAGTTGAAGAACGTTCTCATAGTCGATAAGGTCATTTCGCAAGGCCAATGGAATAGGAATCCTCTTTATTTTAGGTTTACTAGACACCCCACCTGAAGTTAAGAGACTAATATTTGAGCTAGAGATTCCCCACAATTTATTAGTCTTATCGTCATGGATCAACCTGCCTGATATAAAATCGTCCCCTGTTGAGTATAAGGTGCTTAGAACACTGTCCTTTTTAAATCTTTTTTCGGAAAGCTCATACCTAAAAACCCCGTCCTTTGAAGAATAGAGCAAATCGCCATTATATTTGATGATATTTGAATTGGCCCCCTTAATCAATGAATCTATAGACACCTTCATGGCTTCGGTGAAATCCATGTTAACTTTCACTTTGAATACCCCCTTGTACTCATGGTTAATGAATATCTCATTCCCAGGCATTACCACGAAATGCCTTGAAGAATTATTGAAGTTTTTAATTTTATTTCGAACTCTCCAATTATCATTTAGCTTCTCAAGTACGTATAGGCCGTCATAATTTCCTTGAAGGAGAATATCTTTGTCATCAACGGGTTTAATATCCCAGGTTCCTTCGTAATTAGCGATCAATTTCGCATTATTGTTCTTTACAATGAACGTACCGCTATCATGCCCACAGAACAAAGTCTGGCCTATTTCTTTTAAACACCAAACCTGACCTTGGGTCCCGCCAATTAAGGTGAAGCCACCATCACTTTTAAGAGGTTTGTAAAAAAGCCCTTGATTTGATCCCAAATATAGATTTCCGTCATAAATAGCCGAAGCGTAGACGCTGCCTACCTTACCTTCATTGTCGCTATATACTTTATAGGGGGCATCCAAATTAATTTTACCCACGCCATTGTCAAGGCCCATCCAAACATTATTATCCACATCCTCAAAAAGCGATAATACCGTATTATTCAACAAGCCCTTGCTTTTATCTATTTGAAATTGTAAATCCCCATTGTCGTCAAGATAAATGAGACCATTGGATATGGTGCCTATCATAAACCCCCCATTTTTTAATCTAATACTATTATAAACACTTACCGCAGCAATGTATTCACATGAACCGCAATTCCATTTTACTAGGTCATTATCTTTTAATTTATAAAATCCATCATCCTTGGTCTGCAGCAATAAATTATTTCCATCCTTAAAAACATTTATAAGTTCTTGCTCCTGTACCATAGGATGGTCGGCAACAAGAACATCCTTACCGTTTTCAATTTTATACAACCCTCTCTTGTAACGTTGAAAGTAAATATTACTACCTAGCTTGTATATTTTCACAATCTTATATTCCGAATCAATAGATTCTACCGATTCGTCTTTCGTGTTATAGATATATATGCGATCCAATGATTGGAATAAAATGCTATCGTCTACATCGATTATATTCCAAATCTCTTCGTCATCAATAAGTTGTATCCCAATCTGGTTTGCCAAAGATGTGTAGCGCAACTCACCATAAGTATCCTTCTCCCAGAATCCAAAATCCATGTAATTACCGGTATAAATTCGGTCTTTGATTACTCGAACAGATCTCATAATTGATTCATTGGGGGTAAGAAATAAATTCCAACTATCTCCATTAAACTCCAATAAACCCTTTCCATTGGCAATATATATAAGCTTATCCGAAGACTGGGAAATTGACCAATTTTGGTTTTCTGCCTGATAATCCGTTGGCGAATAATTTCGCAATGGGGGTAGTTCTTGTGCCTTAATCCCAACACAATGAACACACAAAAGTATCGCTATCAAATAAGTTGGTCTTTTAAAATTTTGCATTTGGTTATCAGGGAGTTTATCTAAAAAATAGTAAGGTTAATAATAGATTAATGGTTTAAAATAATTTCTAATATTCATTGGAACCACTCAGTATATCTTCTTTGTATGGATACTTAAATTCTTTATTATGCAAATATAGGGTCATTTCTTCTTTTATTCGCCAGACCCATACATTACCACAACATACCCATTAATGATATACAACAATAAACACATTTCACAAGTTACCAAAGACATAAAACACTACTATTTTTAGTGCAATTAATATGAATTAAATAACAATATGGCTTTTGATAGTATCTGTATGTAATTTGTATAGGTGACTTTTATTGATAATACAAATTCATGTGTTAAGTTTACAATACTACAATATTCCAAATCATTATATACAAGGTATGGAGATTGGATGACGCTTAAAATAATTGGTACAATGAAAAATAATTTTCTAGGATTCTTTCTTTTCTTTTTAGCCGCAGTTGCTTTTGCCCAAGTAGATCAAGTTTCAGTGCTTCAAAATGATGAAGGGGCAAAATTGGTTATCAATGGGGAGGACTTTATGATCAATGGAATGAACTGGGATTATTTTCCAATTGGCACTAATTTTTCATATAGTTTATGGAAACAATCAGACGATGTTATCAAGGCAGCCCTTGATGCTGAGATGGGATTGTTGAAAAATATGAACGTTAATGCTATACGACAATATACGGGTGTCCCTTCAAAATGGATAGAATATATTTTTAAAGAATATGGCATTTACACCTTACTCAATCATTCATTTGGCCGCTACGGTTTAACTATTGATGGAGCTTGGGAAGCCGTAACTGATTATTCTGACCCTCGAACACAAGAGTTACTTCTATCCGAAATGGATGATTTGGTCAAAAATTACAAAAACACGCCAGGTCTTTTAATGTATTTGTTGGGGAACGAGAACAACTATGGTCTTTTCTGGGCTGGGGCCGAAACCGAGGATTTTCCAGATGACGAGGAAGAAAAGAAATTTATTGGGGAACAGCGGGGAAGACCTATGTATAGACTTATGAACGATGCGGCAATAAAAATAAAAGCAGTTGATTCATCCCATCCCGTGGCCATTTGCAATGGGGATGTTCTTTTTATAGATATTATATCCGAAGAATGTAAGGAGGTTGATGTCTATGGGGTAAATATGTATCGTGGTGTTTCGTTTGGCGATGCGTTCGAGGTTGTTAAAGAGAAATTGAACAAACCGATCATGTTTACCGAATTTGGTGCAGATGCCTTTAATGCGATTGAAAATACCGAGGACCAAAGAACCCAGGCCTATTATTTAGTCGGGAATTGGAAAGAAATTTATGAGAATGCCGCTGGTCAGGGAAAAGCAGGAAATTCAATCGGAGGTTTCACCTTTCAGTTTAGTGATGGTTGGTGGAAATTCGGTCAAACCAAAAATTTGGATATCCACGATAAAAATGCGTCTTGGGCCAATGGGGGGTATTCTATTGACTTGGAAGAAGGTAAGAACAACATGAATGAAGAATGGTTCGGTATCTGTGCAAAAGGTCCTACCAATGAAAGAGGATTGTATGAGCTTTATCCTAGGGCTGCCTATTATGCCTTAAGTGAAGTCCATAAATTAAATCCCCATGCCAAAGGGGTGACGCCGGAGTTGGTTGAAGCGCATTTTGAAAATATCAAGTTGAAGGATGCGGAGACAAAAACCCATTGAAATCAAGCGGCTGAAAGGGCATAGGTTAGCACTAGGCTCAAATTAAGTATCTATTACCCCAACGCTAGGTAGATAGTGAAATCAGTTTTTTGGGTCGTAATAATCCTGATTAAAATACCCTCCCCTATTTTCCTTTCTTTCCAAGGATTGGGTAATAATCAAATGGGCTACGTTCACCATATTCCTTAGTTCACACAGCGTTGTTGTAATTTTTGATTCCTTGTAGAATTCCTCGACTTCGTTATAGATCAAATCCAAACGCACTATTGCCTTTGACAATCTTTTGTTGCTTCGGACAATGCCCACATAATCACGCATTAAGGCCTGTAATTCCTTTAAATTATGTTGTATTAAAATATGTTCTTTAGGGATGCTTGTTCCCTCGTCATTCCAATCAGGGATAGGTAATGACTTGACGACCTGTTGGTCAACACTTAGGTATTTAAAGATGTTATGGGCATAGACCAAAGCTTCTAAGAGAGAGTTAGACGCTAGTCTATTGGCACCATGTAGTCCGGTTCTGGTACATTCGCCACAAGCGAATAAATTATGTATGGAGGTCTTACCATCCCTATCAACCACGATACCCCCGCAAAGGTAATGGGAAGCCGGTACCACAGGTATCCAATCTTTTTCAACATCAATGTGGTATTCCAGGCATTTATCGTAAATATTGGGAAAGTGCTTTTTGAATGCGGTGATATCCAAATGCGTACAATCTAAAAATACATGGGTATCCCCAGATTTCTTTAGTTCGCTATCGATACTTTGGGAAACAATGTCCCTAGAAGCCAACTCGGCCCGTTGATCATAATCGGGCATAAAGCGATATCCTTCTTTATTTCGCAAGTATGCCCCAAATCCACGAACAGCTTCAGAGATCAAAAAATAGGATCCACCCTCTGGATTGTATAAGGCCGTGGGATGGAATTGTATAAATTCCATATCCTTGATCAAAGCTTTGGCCCTATAGGCCATGGCGATACCATCGCCTGTTGCAATGGCCGGGTTGGTTGTATGCCCGTAAACCCTGCCAATACCCCCGGATGCCAATAATGTATGATCTGCCTGAATGGTTATTATTTTTCCATTTTTTTGGTTCAGTACATAGGCCCCATAACACGAAAGATTGTCCTTATTATTAGCTTTCAAGTGATGGTCCGTTATAAGATCTATCGCAAAATGATGCGATAAAAGTGTAATATTTTGTAGTTGATGTACCCGTTGTAATAGAGCCCTTTCGACCTCGTAACCGGTCACATCCTTATGGTGTACCACTCGATATTCAGAATGCCCCCCTTCCTTGCCCAAATCAAAATCACCATCTGAGGTAAGGTCAAAGTTCGCCTCCCATGCTATCAGTTCTTTGAGGCGTTGTGGACCTTCCTTGACTACCATTTCAACCACTTCCTCGTTACAAAGTCCATCCCCAGCAATCAAGGTATCCTGAATATGTTTTTGAAAGGAATCTTCTTCTAAGTCGAGAACCACGGCGATACCTCCTTGCGCATATTTTGTGTTCGACTCATCCTCATCTCCCTTAGTTACAATGATGATGTTTCTCCTCGGATGTTTTTCAGCGATTTTTACGGCAAAAGTAAGACCTGCCACGCCAGATCCAATAACCAAATAATTCGTTTCTTTCATAGTCTTCAAGAAAGATCCAGCATACGCTGTATGGGGATCAAGGCTCTTTCCCTTATTTCCTTTGAAACTTCAATTTGAGGGCTTTCATTTAGCAAACAATCGTATAGTTTTTGAAGCGTATTTACCTTCATATACGCGCATTCGCTGCAAGCACAGGTATTATCTTCTTGCGTCGGCGCCGGAATTAATTCTGCCTCCGGAACCTCTTTCTTCATTTGATGCAAAATGCCCGCCTCTGTCGCTACAATGAATTTTTCCTTGGGATTCTGCTTTACAAAATTTATCATGCCGGCTGTTGAACCGATATAGGTAGCCGTTTTTAAAATATGCTCCTCGGATTCTGGATGGGCAATGATCAGTGCATTTGGATTTTTCTTATATACCTGTAGCAGCTTTTCAAGACTGAAAGCTTCATGTACTACACAACTTCCATCCCATAAAAGCATATCCCTGCCTGTCTTTTTATTAATGTACTTACCTAAGTTGCGGTCTGGCGCAAAAATGATAGGTTGGTCTTTGGGAATGGATTCCACAATTTTCAAGGCATTGGAAGAAGTACATACGATATCGGTCAATGCCTTTACTTCGGCCGAACAATTGACATAGGTAATAACCGTATGTCCCGGATGGGCTTCAATGAATTTTTCAAATGCCTCTGGTGGACAAGAATCGGCCAACGAGCAACCCGCATTCAGGTCGGGGAGCACCACCATTTTTTCAGGATTGAGGATTTTTGCTGTTTCCGCCATAAAATGTACCCCTGCAAAAACAATGATATCCGCATCGGTTTCTGCGGCCTTTTGTGACAAGCCCAAACTATCACCAACATAATCGGCTATATTCTGTATTTCCGGATATTGGTAATAATGTGCCAAAATCACGGCGTTCTTTTCCTTTTTTAGATTGTGAATAGCTTTTTTTAAGTCCATTTAAAGGCTTTTAAATTTTCTGCAATGTTAATCCAATCGATTCTTCTAAAAAATGATTTCGGTCATACTTTACACAACTGACCATAAATCCAATTTATTCAAGATATAAAAAAAAGGGCCATTTAGGCCCCTTTTCAAATTGTTCATATCAAAACCGATACCTTACTTGGCAACATTTACAGATCGTGTTTCCCGAATAACCGTCACTTTTACTTGGCCAGGATAGGTCATATCGGTTTGTATTTTTTGGGAGATTTCAAAGGACAATTGCGCTGCCTTGTCATCACTCACCTTTTCACTTTCTACAATGACCCTAAGCTCCCTACCTGCTTGTATGGCATACGCCTTTTGAACACCACCAAAAGCAAAGGCAATCTCTTCCAGATCTTTTAAACGTTGAATATAAGAATCCAACACCTGTCTTCTGGCACCTGGTCTTGCCCCACTGATGGCATCACAAACCTGGATGATCGGAGAAATCAATGTTTTCATTTCAATTTCGTCATGGTGGGCTCCAATGGCGTTGCAAACGTCCGGTTTTTCCCCATATTTCTCGGCCCATTGCATACCTAAAATGGCGTGTGGAGTCTCAACCTCCGCCTCCGTATTGGGTACTTTTCCGATGTCATGTAGAAGTCCTGCGCGTTTGGCCAATTTTGGATTCAATCCTAATTCAGCTGCCATAACCCCGCAAAGTTTAGCCACTTCCCTGGAGTGTTGTAACAGGTTCTGGCCATAAGACGAGCGGTATTTCATTCTACCGACCGCTTTGATCAATTCGGGGTGTAACCCATGAATACCTAAATCAATGACCGTTCGTTTCCCAATCTCAACAATTTCCTGTTCTATTTGTTTTTCTGTCTTTTTTACAATTTCCTCAATTCTTGCTGGGTGGATCCTACCGTCGGTCACCAATTTATGCAATGACAATCGCGCAATTTCCCTACGAACGGAATCGAAACATGAAAGTATAATCGCCTCTGGCGTATCATCTACTATGATCTCTACCCCTGTAGCTGCTTCAATAGCGCGAATATTCCTGCCTTCACGACCAATGATTCGCCCTTTGACATCATCGGATTCCAAATTGAAAACAGAAACACAATTCTCTACGGCTTCCTCTGTCCCAATGCGCTGAATGGTATTGATTACGATTTTTCGTGCTTCTTGTTGGGCCGTTAATTTGGCCTCCTCCATGGTAGATTGTAAATAGGCCATGGCATCGCTCTTGGCTGTTTCTTTAAGGGATTCCATCAATTGGCTTTTCGCCTCCTCGGCCGATAATCCCGAAATTACCTCTAACTGTTGTACTTGATTATTATGCAGCTTTTCCAATTCTGCATGCTTCTTATCGTAAAACTCCTCTTTGTGGGCAATATCCTTGATTTTAACCTCTAACTGTTCGCTTAGTTTTTTGTTTTTAGCCAGTTCATTGCTGACCTGCGATTCTTTATCCCTAATCCGTTTTTCAGCCTCGGATATTTTTTTATCCTTATTGATTATTACTTTCTCGTGTTCTGCCTTGAGTTCCAAAAACTTCTCCTTGGCCTGGAAAATTTTATCCTTCTTAATGCTCTCCCCTTCAATGTTTGCTTCTTTAAGGATGGCACTCGCCTCCTTTTTAGCGTTGGCAACAGTCTTTGAGGCCTTGCCTTTTTCCAAGATTTTCGCAATAACAAATCCAATAACGAGGCCCGCTATTGCGACTAATATAATTGTGGTACTGTCCATAATTTCAAAATTTAATATAAAAAAACCCACATTGGGGAAGTTTTGTACAAACTCCAGAAAACAGGTTTAGGGCTAACAGACTGATCAAGGATCCTTATACGAGTAAGGCCTGCTTTTACAATCTAAACTCACCCTTTTTAAACAAATTAATGTTGAGTTCGTCAAAAGATAATACCAATGTGGGCAGTAACTTAATGCTATTTAAAAGAACTTATTCAATACTAAGCTTTGAATTCACCAGTTCGTCCAGTGCCTTTAATCGATCAGTGGCTTCTTGGTTCCCTTCAGATTGATCAATGCCTCGTTGTTCTATTTTAGAGGCAAACTGTAGTGCGCACATGGCAAGCACGTCCTGTTTGTCCCTAACGGCATAGTTTTGTTCAAATTTCTTCGCCAATTGCTCAATATTCTTGGCCGCTTTCCTTAGCCCTTCCTCTTGGCTGGGGTCAATTGTCAAAGGGTATACCCTATCTGCAATTGAAAGCTTTATTTTGAGCCTTTCTGACATCCTATTTTAAACCTTACTCGGCAAGTTGGGCAATACAATGGTCCAACTCCCTAATCAATGTATTTATTTTAAGCTTAGCTTCTGTTTTATTTGTATTACTGCCGAGCATTGAATTTGCAAGTTTAAGTGAGTTATATTTTTGTTCCCATTCAGAAACGGTTCTTTCGGTTGAATTCTGCTTGTTTCGTGTTGAAACCAATTCCTCTTCCAACTTTTGATTATTCTGCTGTAACATCTCCAATTTATGCAACAACTTACTAATTTTGTTTTCCAGGGAATCAACAATTTTCACCAATTCACTCATATACAATACTCAATGCGTATTACACAAAGTTAACATAGATATAGCGACTGGGCAATACTTTTTCAAAATATTCTTTAAGTAATACTTTAAACCCTGATATTAATTGCCCTATGGCACGAAACAATCTGAATTTAAAGCAGTTTTTTCCCCTTCGAGGCGGTTAATTATTTTCATCTGATTAATTTTATCGCTTAATATAGGTTTCAAATACCGAGTTCGTTTAATACGATATTCGGTATTTGGTCACGATGTTACCAATTTTAAGAGCTTATGGGCAGAACATTTCTTGTTTTATTATTTACAATGATTTTTTCCTTCGGTTTAATGGCCCAAGAGAATTACCCGAAGGAAGCGTTTAGATCACCTTTGGATATTCCCCTAGTTCTGGCGGGTACTTTTGGCGAATTGCGATCCAATCATTTTCATTCGGGAATTGATATAAAAACACAGCAAAGAGAGGGACTTCCCATATATGCCATAGGCAATGGTACAGTAACCCGAATCAAAGTTTCGTTGTGGGGATATGGCAAAGTTCTCTATGTAGCCCATCCCAACGGATATACCTCTGTATATGGGCATTTACAAAAATTTGCACCAAAAATCGAGGAATATGTTAAAAAGATACAATACGATAAGAAATCATTTGAGGTGGAACTATTTCCCGAATATGGCGAAATAAAACTGGATAAAGGGGAGGTTATAGCCTATAGCGGCAATACAGGTGGTTCTTCAGGACCACATTTGCATTTCGAAATCAGGAGCAGTATATCAGAAAAACCAACCAACCCACTTTTATATGGACTGGAGGTGCGTGATGCCACCAATCCTACCCTCGTAGCACTCTATGGATATCCACTTTCTGCAAACGCCCAGCTGAACCAAAGTACCACAAAATCACAATTGAATTTCACAAGGCAGAAAGACGGGACATATCTTGCCGATAAGGTAACCGCTTTGGGCACCATTGGTTTCGGTTTTATCGGTTTTGACCGTCAAGATTTGGCAGCGAATAAAAATGGCGTGTATTCTGTACGCCAAGTGGTCAACGGACAAGTTTATACCGATTACGACTTTGAGACTTTTTCATTCACGGAAACACGTTATATCAATACGTTGATCGATTACGATCATTTCGGAAACTATAGACAACGTATCCAGAAATGTTTTAAAACCCCAGGGAATCGTTTAAGTATTTATAATAAATTGGTGAATGATGGGAAAATAGTGGTCAAGGAAGGTTTCTCATATACCGTAGAAATTCTGATCAGTGATTTAGAAGGCAATTTGACTAAATTGGCCATTCCCGTTGAAGGTAAACGACAAACTTTAAAAATCACCGAAGAAAAACCAAAAACCGATAATTATGTTGTAGCCAATCGACCCAATAATTATGATTTGGGATTGGCCAAAGTCTACTTTCCGGCCAATACGTTCTATGAGAATTTCCATATTGAATTGAAAAATGGTAGTGATACGGTGACCGTGCATAATAATCGGGTACCGGCGCATAGAAATTTTACATTGACCTTTGATGTTTCAAAATACTCGGAGGAAGAACGTAAACAACTTTTCATCGCCCGTTTAGATAGGGATTTGAAACCTTCTTATGCATCTACCTATAAGCGAGGGAACACATTTACAACCAGGACCCGAAATCTTGGGACCTACACTTTAGCGAAGGACACAATTGCCCCTTCAATACGTTCAAAAAACTTTAAACATAAACAATGGCTGACCAACTACCGTTATCTAAGTCTAATGATCTCCGATGATCTTAGCGGAATAGACACCTACTCAGCCACCTTGAATGGGGAGTGGATTTTGATGGAATATGAGCCTAAAACCAATACTCTCACCTATAATTTCGACGATAAGATTTTAGACAAAAAGCAATGTGAACTAAAAGTCATCGTTACAGATAATGTAGGCAATACCAATACATACGAGGTTTCATTTTATAGAAAATAAACACTTTGAAGTGTCTCAAGATAGCTTTACTTTCATTTTTACTGTGTCCATATCTTCAAATTAAGGCACAGACCGCAACAATTACAGGAGTTGTATTCGATGAAAATAATAATCCCTTATCAGAAGTAAATATCGTTAGTACGGATAGTGGTACTTCAACAGATCTTAATGGCTATTATATA
This sequence comes from Maribacter arenosus, assembly GCF_014610845.1. Classification (GTDB taxonomy): domain Bacteria; phylum Bacteroidota; class Bacteroidia; order Flavobacteriales; family Flavobacteriaceae; genus Maribacter_A; species Maribacter_A arenosus. The sequence goes on from NZ_JABTCG010000001.1 coordinate 1,128,503, forward strand.
CTGCACATTGTTGCCGATCAAGAAAACCGCATTGAATTCTCCCACTTAGGGTATAAAGCCGTAGTCTTGGAGGGCTTGATCCTTAAAACTAATGAAATCTATGAGTTCAACCCTGTACTTAGCACCAAAATAATGCAGATCGATGGGGTAACCATTTCAGCGACAGGAGAAAAAAAAGTAGACGGAATCACAAGTATTTCTCCAGGAATGGTGCGACAAATACCAGGTGCGAATGCCGGAGTCGAAAATATCCTTAAACTTCTTCCCGGGGTCTCATCCAATAATGAACTGAGCACACAATTTTCCGTACGTGGAGGTAATTATGATGAAAATCTGGTCTATATCAACGAAATCGAAGTCTATCGCCCATTTTTAATCCGTTCAGCCCAACAGGAAGGCCTTAGTATTGTCAATAGCGATCTAATACGCAAAGTGGAATTTTCCCCTGGTGGTTTTCAAGCGAAATATGGGGATAAGCTCTCATCGGTTTTAGATATCACCTATAAAAATCCCACAACTTTTGGGGCCCAAATGGATGTAAGCTTATTGGGGGCTAGCCTGGCCTTGGAAAATCTTTCAACAAACAAAAAACTCTCTTATATTACAGGTGCGCGATACCGCAACAATGGTCTATTGGTGAACAGTCAACAGACGAATTCAAATTTCAATCCAGTGTTTGCCGACATTCAGGGCTATGCCACCTATCGCCTGTCAAAAAAACTTCATTTTAATATTTTAGGAAATGTAGCGATCAATGATTATCAAAATGAACCTTTGGATAGGCAGACGAATTTTGGGACGCTTTCCGACCCTAAGGCCCTTGTAGTTAGGTATGCGGGCAGTGAAAACAATAAGTATGCAACTGCTCTAGGGGCAGTCAAGGCCAATTATTTCTTGAATGAAATGGTTACCCTGAAACTCATTGCCTCTCTTTACCACACTACGCAAGAAGAATATTCCGATGTGATCGCCCGCTATGCCTTAGGAGGTATAGATACTGACTTGGGGAGCGAATCTTTGGGCGAGGCTACATCGGTAAGGGGCGTAGGCGGGCAATTCACTAGGGCCAGGAACGAATTGGATGCCCTGATTTTCAATTTGGAACAACAAGGTGTCTTGATCAAAGGGAGGCAAAAACTGCAATGGGGCCTAAAATTTACACATGAAGACATCCGAGACCAGTTGCGCGAATCTGTTTTTTTGGATTCCGCCGGTTTTTCCATTCGCCCACCATTGCCTGAATATGTAAACAACCAACCGGAAATCCCTTTTTCGGAAGCCCTCGTCCCCTATCAAGGTATCTCGGCAACAAACTTCATAAAAACCAATAGATTATCGGCCTACACCCAGTTCAGTGAAAGTAGGTCTTATAATTTAGGGGAGATATACTATAATCTAGGTGTAAGAACCCATTTTTGGAGGGTAAATGGTCGGCAAATTGAAAAGTCCGCACAGCTGGTTATCAGTCCCAGAGCCCAGTTTGCCATTAAACCGAAATGGAAAAAAGACATGCTTTTCAGGACTTCGATCGGTGTTTACCACCAACCCCCATTCTATAGGGAATTAAGGGATGGAACAGGAACGGTACAGCCCGAGGTAAAAGCCCAAAAATCAATCCATTATGTATTGGGCAATGAATATGGTTTTTTGCTTTGGGAGCGACCTTTTACATTGATCAGTGAAGCATATTATAAACAATTGAGCCATGTAAACACGTATACTTTAAACGACGTGCGTATACGATATACAGCCAACAACAATGCCAAGGCCTATGTATATGGTGCAGAGATCCGATTGAACGGCGCCTTTGTCCCTGGTACCGAATCTTGGGTGAGCCTAGGGTATCTGAAAACCGAGGAAAACAGCGATGATAGGGGCTATATTCCAAGGCCCACCGATCAGCGTCTAAAATTGGGAATACTTTTCCAGGATTATGTGCCTACCATACCGAATTTAAAAATGTATCTCAACTTAGTTTATAACACAGGAGTGCCAGGGGGATCGCCCACATATGCCGATTCTTATATTTTTCAGAATAGATTAAGGGATTATAAACGTGCCGATTTAGGAATTTCCCATATTTTTGTAGGTGCGGAAAAAAAATATCCCGAGAACCATTGGTTGCATAAGTGTAAAGAATTGAGTGTTGGCTTTGAGATCTTTAATCTATTCAACAATCAAAACTCAATTACTAATACTTGGATCCGGGATGTCGAAAGTAAAAATGAATTTGCGATTCCGAACTATATGACGAGTCGGGTTTTGAACCTCAGACTTAAAATACGGCTTTGATTGGAAGATGCGGCCGTCAAAAACTGGTTTAATGAAAAAACTTTTAGTATTAGTGCTCTTTTTGGGTGGTATCATGGTAAGTGCCCAAAAAAATATTTATGAGCATAAGAATTTCGATGATCTTAGTGAGAACCATAAGGTTTTGGCAATCCTTCCCTTTCTCACCAATTTGGATTTGAAGGATGAAGTATCGAAGAATGAAGTAAAACAACTGGAACAGAAAGAGGGTTATGTGGTACAGAACGCCTTGGAAACTTATTTTTCCAAAAGAAAAAGAAAGAAAAAGTTTTCGGTAGAATTCCAGAACACAAAGAACACGAATGCCATTCTTTCCCAGCACAATATCACCTATGAAAACATCGATGTGTACACTATAAAACAACTTAGTGGGATATTGGAAGTCGATGGGATAATAAGTGGTAATATGGATATCAATATACTACTCTCAAAAGGGGTTCCAACAGAATTCAGTCTCATGGATTACTTTCGAGGGGATTCTAATTATGGTAGGATCGGGATAAAGATAAGTGATGGCGGGTCGGGCAAATTACTCTGGAAGTATGAGAAAAAAATCGACAAGAAAACAGGGAAAAACACCTATGATCTTATTGATAGGATGATGAAACTGGCCGCTAGAAAATTTCCGTATGACCGTGAGAAGAAAAAGGATCGGAACAAATCACGGATTTAAACCTTCATAAATTCCTTTAAAACCCTAATGGTATAATCCAGCTCCTGGGTTGTATTATACTTTGAAAATGAAAATCTAAATGATGGTTTTTTAAGGTCCTCTGCGCCAACCACTTCTTTTAATACATGCGAACCCATATCGCTACCCGATTGGCAGGCACTTCCTTGGGATATGGCAATCCCCTTAATATCCAAGTTAAATAAAAGCATTCTCGCCTTTTCCTGGCTAATGGGCAAACTAAGATTTACCAAGGTATAGGTACTCTGGTCTAAAGAACCTGAATGTCCATTAAACCCCACACCGGGAATGCTTTGGGTAATGGTATCGATAAAATATTTCTTGAGACCTAATACATAATTACGCTCCTCGTCAAGATTGCCATAGGCCATTTTAAAGGCTTCTTCCAAGCCTACGATATTGTGTACGGATTCCGTACCCGCCCTTAGGCCTCTTTCCTGCCCACCTCCCGATATTAAAGGCTTTATGCCTGAATTTCTTCGAATAAATGCAAAACCAACACCTTTTGGGCCATGGAATTTATGTGCTGAGGCAGCCATAAAATCAATGGGTGTTTTTTGAACATCGATTTCAAAATGTCCGATGGACTGTACGGTATCTGAATGGAACAAAGCATTATTTGCCTTGCACGATTCGGCCACGGTATCAATAGGCAGTAAATTGCCGATTTCATTATTCACATGCATGAGGCTTACCAATTTTTTGGTATCATCTTCTTGCAACAATCGGTTTAAATGAGAGAGTTGTGGATTACCATTTCCATCAAGATCAACATACTTCAAGGCTATACCAAATTCAGTGGCTAAATCTTGGCTGGTATGAAGTACTGCATGATGTTCTATTTTTGAGGTGATGAGGGTTTTTACGCCTATATCCCGAACGGCACTCTTGAGAACCATATTATCGGCCTCGGTGCCCCCGGAGGTAAAAATAATTTCGGAAGGGTGTGCCTTCAATTGTTTGGCAATGGCTTTCCGCGCTTGTTCCACTGCTGTTTTGGCCGTACGTCCATACCCATGGATAGATGATGGATTCCCGTAATAACCAGACAATGCTTCTTGCATTCTTTGAATGACTTCCTCCCTAATTCGGGTTGTGGCGGCATTGTCTAAGTAAACATTTTCCATGGGTAGGCACAGTGCTAAAAACGAGTCAAAAATAACCGAATAAAATGTAAAATCTATCCCAAAGAAGATAAACTTGTTGTTTATTTCCTTTAAATTTGGGGCATGAAGCACCTATTCGTTTTATGCATTTTTGCCCTGCTCTTGTCCTGTGATGATGGGGATCTGCAAATTGATACCATCGATTTTGATAGTGTGGCCATAGAGGATTGTGGTGATGTTGCCGTTGGTCAGAGCAATGTTCTATTTAAAATAAATGATGATGAGGCTTTGATCCTTGTTTTACCGAGTGGCGCGCTAAAGAACGAAGTTTCCGAAACCACGATAACAAGCGATGTGCCAAGTGGTTCAACATTGACCTATCGCCTATTCTCCGATACTGTTGATGACGACTATTTTTGTGACCAAATTCCAGTAACGTCTCCAACCGTAATCGATGAAATTGAGGCTGAAGGTGGTTCTATTCTCATTAATACCACGACGGAAGATTCCATTACATTTACGCATGATATAAGCTTAAGTGAGATTACCTTTATCACCTCCAAAGATCAGAGGATTACCGATTTACAGATTAATGATTTCGGTACGGTTACCACTACAGTGGAATAAAATTCAACTATTTTGATAAATATACACTTCCGTAGCTCCCAACCCGTATTTTTGATAATCGGCATCATAGAATTTTAGATTATCGTACCGTCCAAAAAGATAGTTCAGTTCTTCCTTTAAAACCCCCTCTCCTACGCCATGAATAAATACCACTTTCTGGATACGTTTGCGCATGGCAAATTCCAATTGTCGTTTGGCCGTATCCATCTGCAAATTCAGCATTTCATGATGGCTCATTCCTTTGGATGATTTTACCAACTGATTAATATGCAGGTCCACTTCCATAGTTGGGGAATTTCGTTCTTTAGGTTTTTGTACCGATGGTCTTTTTTTCTTGGCAATCGCTTCCTCGGACTTGACCTGGGCTACTTCAAAATTGGAAACCTTGATGGGACTGTCACCTGAAATCTTTACTAGTTCATTGGGCATGAAATTCAGCATAAAACCATCCTCTGACTCAATGGTAATTTCATCATTGAAAACGGCAACTACTTTCCCATGCATCACCTCGTCTAGAACCTCTACCCTATCACCTACTTCAAAAAGCGCCATAATTTTATTTTATACCCCAAAAATAATGGTTATTTTTCCCTAAGAATTGGAATTTGGGTAAAAATGTATCTGTCCACTTTTATATTTTTTCTAGAAAGCTATATGCTTCCATGTTTGAATAAAAAATTCTTCGGAATCGATTGTCCAGGCTGTGGGGCACAACGCGCATTCTCATTGTTGTTCCAAGGTGAATTCGCTGCTGCCTTTGAAATGTACCCCGCTATTTTTACGATTATTCCCTTACTGGGCTTTTTATTGGCCGACAATTTTTTTACAATTAAATATTCAAACAAGATTATTATTACCTTAATGGTTTCAAGTGTAGTATTGATCCTTGGAAATTATATTTTAAAATTTTTATAACCAAACACTTTAATTTATGGAACAACAAAAATTACCTAATGTTACTATAGCAATTGTCCTTTCAATTGTTTCATTTTTCTGCTGCTGTCTTAGTGCTGGGATTGGTGGTATATTACTCTCCGGTATCGCCTTATTTTTAACGAAAAAGGATGAAAATCTATATAAACAGAATCCTGAAAACTACAGTAATTTCAGTACATTGAAAACGGCAAAAATCATAGCTATTATAGGTCTTGTATTGGGAGTACTCTCCTTGATCTGGACGGTATACTCCGTACAACAAATGGGCGGTTGGGATGCCTATATGGAACAAGTTCAGGACATGATGGATCAATGGCAATAACCAAACAACCGATTAAATAATAAATATGAATAAAGAAACCTTACCGGGTTCAGGGAACGTACTGACCTTCGGAATATTATCGATTGCCCTCACCTTGCTTTGTTGCGGTCCCTTTGGTGGAATATTTGGTATAATTGCCCTTTCCCAGGCGAAAAGTGCCGAACGCCTTTTTAATTCGGACCCTAACAGATATTCAGGATTTGAGAATGTAAAGACCGGAAGAATATTGTCTTACATTGGTATTGCCCTTGCTGCAATATTGCTGGTCTTCACCATCATCTATTTTGGGGCATTGGCCGCTATTATAGCAGGATCTTCGTCTGAGTGGGGATTATAATTAATGTGACATAAAAAATCCCCTGAACGAATTGTTCAGGGGATTTTTTTATTTTTCAAACTCTTTAATTGTTTTTGAGATTATTGAAATACAATCCAATAACTCATCCTTGGTCATCACCAATGGTGGTGCGAAACGTATGATATTGCCATGGGTTGGTTTGGCTAAGAGTCCGTTCGCTTTCATTGCCATACATATGTCCCATGCCGTAGAACTATCTTCAGAATCATTGATTACAATGGCATTCAAAAGGCCTTTACCGCGAACCATGCTGATCAAATCGGACTGATTGATCAATTTTTGCATTTCCTCCCTAAAGAGATTGCCGAGGACAAATGCATTTTCTGCTAGTTTTTCCTCTTTAACAACATCCAAAGCAGCTATGGCCACAGCACATGCCAAGGGGTTGCCTCCAAAAGTAGAACCATGGTTTCCAGGGCGTATTACCTCCATCACCCCATGATCCGCCAATACGGCCGATACCGGGAAAACGCCTCCAGAAAGGGCTTTCCCTAATATTAGGATATCGGGTTTTACCTCTGGCGTTTCACTACAACATTTGTCGGGACAAGAGCAATTACCACAAGTGGCCAATAACCTTCCTGTCCTTGCAATTCCCGTTTGGACTTCATCAGCAATAAACAATACGTTTTTCGACTTACACAATTTGTAGGCTTCACTTATATAATTGTCATCAGGGACAAAAACACCAGCTTCCCCTTGAATTGGTTCCACTAAAAATGCAGCTACATTTTCATCTTTTAGGGCTTCTTTCAACGCATTGAGATCATTGTACCGAATAGAAACCATTCCTGGTGTAAAGGGCCCAAAATTTTCCGTGGCAATCGGATCATTTGAAGCTGAAATGATGGTTACGGTCCTCCCATGGAAATTATTATGACAAACAATGATCTTGGCCTGATTGGTTGGTATACCCTTTTTCTCATAGCCCCATTTGCGCGCCAATTTAATTGCGGTTTCAACCGCTTCGGCCCCCGTGTTCATGGGCAATACCTTGTCAAAACCAAAATACTCCGTAACATACTTCTCATATTTTCCGAGCATGTCATTATAAAATGCCCTTGAAGTCAAGGTTAATTTTTCTGCCTGGACCTTTAAGGCATTAATGATTTTGGGATGACAATGCCCTTGGTTTACTGCGGAATAGGCCGATAGGAAGTCATAGTATTTATTTCCTTCCAAATCCCATACAAACACGCCTTCCCCTTTACTTAGAACTACGGGTAATGGATGATAATTCTGTGCGCCGTACTTTTCCTCCAAAGCAATAGCTTCTTTTGAACTCATTTTTTCTAAAACCGACATGATAAAAATTACTTTAAATAAAACTTCAGTAATTCCTTCTGCACCTTTATCCTTTCGAAGATTCGAAAATTCAGCGTAGGAGAGAAATCATCCTTTGTAGAGCTGCTAAAATACAAAATGTTATGACATTGTTGAAATATTACATTTAGGTCATATAAAACTATGCGTCGAGCTTTCCCGAAATTGTTGCTACTTGGAGTTCCAATCTTTTCAATTCCCTCAAAATGTCATTTTTGTCCATTTGCATCCAAAAATAAAGTTTCAACATCCCCATGAAAATCATACATAAGAAACCTGCAGATGCCCATTTAATAAGTTCGTTTGTCTCGGTGGTCCCAAAAAACCGGAACATACAATAAATGAACAACCCGAAAATCACTAAGTACACAATGTTCATGACTATCGCAAGCCACCCTACTTTACTTTTATAGACTTCGCCCAATTTCCCGATTAGATTTTGTTCTTCTAATTCATCATAGAATTTTGCCTCCTCCTGATTAAGTGTTTTTTTAATTAGTTCGTCGATTTTTTCCTTTTCTTTCTTCATGATATATGATTTAAAAATGTTTCTATATAAAAACTTCAATCGATTGTCGGATTATGATACGCATCGCCGAGCTCGAAAAATAGTGACATCTCTTAGCGTATATAACTTATTAATGATGGTTCCCCAACAATCGTGTACGACATCCTTTCAAGCTTCAATATCGTGCAGAAACCAATAAGCATGGCTATTATGTTTTCTATGGTGCCTTTTGGCCAACATGCCCAAAGCGTGCCTGTCATCAGCTTGAAATTGCAACACCAACAGGCATCAAAGATTTTGTCAGGAGTCATGAATTGTTTGTTCTAACCTATTGACAGTAATATGTCGGAAAGGTTAAATTTTTATGATTTTTTTATAGTATTCCCATTAAAGATAGGGGTAATAAATGCAAACCTATTAGTACTTTTGCGCCATGCGTAAAAAGAATAAAAGGGTTGTATTTGAAAACATTGAGGTGTTGGATGCAGTGGCCAAAGGTAAAACCATAGGCAAGGCTCCTGACGGTAGGGTTATTTTTATGACGAATACCGTCCCTGGCGATGTGGTTGATGTGCAAACCACCAAAAAGCGTAAGTCCTTTTTTGAAGGGGTGGCCATCAATTTCCATTCGTATTCCAATAAACGTATTGAGGCAAAATGTGAACATTTTGGCATTTGTGGTGGCTGCAAATGGCAACATATGGCCTATGATCACCAATTATTCTATAAACAGCAAGAAGTGGAGAACAACCTGAAACGAATCGGGCATCTGGATTTGCCGATTACAAACCCCATTTTAGGCTCTAAAGACCAGTATTTCTACCGGAATAAAATGGAATTCTCCTTTTCCGATAGCCGCTGGTTGACTTTGGAAGAAATTCGATCCGATGTTGAAATCGAGGATAAAAATGCATTGGGATTCCATATTCCCGGGATGTGGGATAAAATTTTGGACATAAAAAATTGTCATCTTCAAGCAGACCCATCCAATGCCATACGTTTGGAAGTCAAGGCATTTTCAGTAAAGAACAAGATTACTTTCTTCAATCCACGAAAGCAGCATGGTATGCTTCGGACCTTGATGATTCGTACTTCCTCTACTGGAGAGATCATGGTTTTGATTCAGTTTTATGAGGAGGACAAGGTTAAAAGGGAACTGTTATTGAATCACTTGGCGACGGTTTTTCCAGAAATTACGTCCTTGCAATATGTAATCAATAAGAAACAGAACGACACTCTTTATGATCAGGAAATTCTCTGTTTTGCCGGTCGAGATCACATCATTGAAGCGATGGAAGGGCTACAGTTCAAAATCAATGCCAAGTCATTTTATCAAACTAATTCGGCACAAGCGTATGAATTATATAAAATAACACGCGATTTTGCCGGACTCACCGGAAAGGAGCTGGTATATGACCTCTATACAGGTACAGGCACCATCGCCCAATTTGTTGCTAAAAAAGCTAAAAAAGTCATTGGTATCGAATCGGTACCTGAAGCGATTGCAGATGCAAAGGCGAACGCAGCCAATAATAATATCGAAAATGTAGATTTTTTTGTCGGTGATATGAAGAATGTATTCAATGAAGCGTTCATCAAAACCCATGGGCACCCCGATATTGTTATTACAGATCCTCCTAGGGATGGCATGCATAAGGATGTTGTGCAACAAATAGTTGACATCGCTCCCAAGAGAATCGTATATGTAAGTTGTAATAGTGCCACCCAAGCTCGGGATTTGGAGATGATGAAACATAAATATAAAGTGATCAAAGTACAACCCGTTGATATGTTTCCCCAAACCCATCATGTAGAAAATGTTGTACTTTTGGAAAAGCTCTAGCCAGATGAATAAAATTAGAATTACCTTTTTTATTGTATTGGGTATCATTTCATTCGCTGCCTGCGAAAAAGATGATATTTGTGTTGATGGCGATGAGCCCTTGCTGGTGATTCGGTTCTATGACATAACCGATACCACCGAATTCAAAGATGTTACGAATCTTGAGGTGAGGGGCCTTATATCCCCTGATACTTTGGATGTGATTTCCAATGCCGATTTGGATTCGATCGCGATACCCCTTCGGGCAGATGCTTCCTTTACATCTTTTGTAATCTCCCGCCAAGAATCAAGTGATGATACCGAGAATATTGATGTTCTTACCTTCAGCCATGGGACCAAGGACGTATTTATTTCCCGTGCCTGCGGATTTATTGCCAATTATGAAAATCTAAGCTCCGAATTAACAACTGATTCGGATAACTGGATAGAAAGTATCGAAATCGTTAATACTACCATAGAAAATTCAGACACAGCCCATGTTAAGATATTTCACTAGCATAAGTCTTCTGATTTGCGTTTTTACAGGATGGGCACAAAATGAACCCATTGATTTGCAGCCCAAGGATTCCGTTGTACATAAACAGTCGTACGGTTTAAGGGTAGGGGTCGATTTGAGTCGAATTATTATTTCCCAGACCAGTGACGATTATTCCGGTTTTGAAATCGTTGGTGACTATAGACTTTCCCAAAAGCTTTACTTGGCCAGCGAAATAGGAAATGAAGAAAGGACCAGACAAGAAGACCTCTATAATTTCACCACTTCTGGTAGTTATTTGAAAGTTGGGGTAGATTATAATACCTATGAAAATTGGTACGGCATGGACAATTCCATATTTATTGGTGGTAGGTTCGCTCTAAGTAGTTTTAATCAGACCTTGAATAATTTCCAATATTTCAATACTGAAAGATATTGGTCTGAAAACGATTTTGCCATGGGTTCCGATGTGGTCAGTGAATTTGACGGATTAAATGCTTCATGGTTAGAGTTTGTGTTAGGTTTAAAAGCGGAATTATTTGCCAATATATATTTAGGCGGAAGTGTTCGAATCGGCTTTCTGGTCAGCAATAAGGAAGATGACAATTTCCCAAATCTGTTTATTCCGGGGTTTAACAAAGTTACCGAAAACAGCAAATTCGGGATTGGATATAATTATTCGATAACCTATATGATTCCCTTATATAAAAAGGCGAACAAAAGTAAGAAGACAAAACCAACGAAGGAACAAGAACCTGAGCGACCCGAAAGACCGGGGAACAAACCACAAAATTGAATCTTTTTTTGTGTGGTCTACATCGAATCAGATTATAGATTTCACTAATTCCTTCGACGAAAAATGATTTCAACACAACAATTCTTGTCGCTACCCCTTATTTTGAAATTTGGCCTTTTTACTCCCCTCATACATCACATATTTGACCAATCGGGATTCTAATTGACTATTGAAAACCTTTATTTTTCTAGATGGTCTTAGGCCTACAAATTTAAGTGCCTCTAAATTCGAAGTAATGAACCATGCATCGGTTCCTGGGTATTCCTGTTTTAAAGTATCACCGATCGATGCATAAAATTCTTCCATTTCCAAATCCAATCGTTCCCCGTATGGTGGGTTAAAAACCATATGCAAGTGATTATCGGTGAATTTCGTGGACTCAAAAAAGCTTTTACGTTCCACATGGATATATTCCGAAAGGTTGGCATTGGCAATATTATCAATTGATTTTCTCACCGCCGATGGGGCTGTATCATAACCCACGATTTTATGGTGAAACTCCCGGGTTTTATTCAAACTACTATCAATGATCTTTTGAAAGAGTTCCTCATCGAAATCATTCCATTTCTCAAAGGCAAATTCCTTTCTATTGATATTTGCCGGAATATTACAAGCGATCATCGCTGCCTCGGTCAAAAAGGTACCACTGCCACACATGGGGTCTAAAAAATCGGATTGACCGTCCCATCCGCTCAACAATAACAATCCAGAGGCCAAGACCTCGTTGATCGGGGCTATGTTGGTCGCCGTTCTATACCCCCTATGGTGCAACGACCGTCCAGAACTATCCAAGGATACATTACAATGTTCTTTATGGATATGAACATTGATGCGCATATCAGGAAATTTAACATCCACATTAGGTCTTTGCCCATTGGTATCCCTGAACTTGTCAACAATGGCATCCTTTACTTTCTGTGAAACATAGAGCGAATGGGTAAATTCATCGGAAAACAACGTCGTATCTATGGCAAAGGTAGAATCGGTGGACAATACTTCGGTCCAATCCATTTGATAGATTTTCCTATACAACTCATTTTCATTTCGCACCGTAAAAGAATGTATGGGCTTAATGATTTTAATGGCTGTACGCAAACAGAGGTTGGCCTTGTACATAAAACCGGTATCCCCATCGAATGAGACGCTGCGGACACCTTCAATAACATTTCCAGCCCCGAGATTGCGTAATTCCTTGGCTAAAAGCTCCTCAAAACCAAATAAGGTTTTGGCCACCATTCTAAAATTATTGTTCATATGCATTACAAAGATTGAGACAAAAATACAGTATTTTTGCGCCATCCATGACAGGTGGATTAATTTCGTTTTGCACCTAAACCAGTATTAATGACTTATGTATTGCTTATTCTCGGGGTGTTGTTAAGTTTTGCCTTTGTATACTTAGTAAAACCTACAAACACCGGTAATTTTAAGCTCTTACTAGCCTTTAGTGGAGCATTTTTGCTGGCCTTGACCATTTTTGAACTTTTTCCATCAGTCTACGAAAAATCGGATTCAAAAACCATAGGGGTCTTTATAATGCTTGGCATTTTATTACAGATATTCCTCGAGTTCTTTTCCAAAGGGGCAGAGCACGGCCATGTTCATTTTGACATTGAAAAAACCAATTTTCCATGGTTGTTATTTATAAGTCTTTCCATTCATTCATTATTGGAAGGATTTCCAATTGAGGAACATGGAACTATTCTCTACGGTATTCTAATCCATAAAATACCTATCGCCATTATCCTGAGCATATTCCTTTTGAACTCCAAAATAAAAATGGTAAATGCCCTGCTATTTATGGTCTTCTTTTCGTTAATGACCCCTTTAGGCAATTACATCGCTTCCAATTTTGAGTTCGCCACTACATTCTATGCGCCAATTACAGCACTGGTAATCGGTGTTTTTCTGCATATTTCCACCGTTATTCTCTTTGAAAGTTCTGAAGGACATAAATTCAATTTGAGAAAACTGGTCGTGATTTTTATGGGAATAGCAATCGCTTATGCCCTTTAGATGTTCAGCAGGGAAGAATCGAAACAATTGCGTCATGATTTCTGGATTGCCTTTGGCAAATCTTTCCCACATAAATGGATCTTGTACGACACCAAAACAAAAGGCCTTTCCCTCAAATTCCATTTTGGCTTGAAAAAGGCTATGGTCTCTATAGATATAGAACATTCGGACTTGGCAAGAAGAATGGAATTATGGGAAAAACTAATTTCTTTAAAATCTATTTTGAAAGAAGAATACCTGCCAGAAGCTATTTATAAAGACTCTTTCTTGTTGGAAAACCAAAAGGAGATATCAAGGATTTATGTTGAAAAATCAGATGTTTCCATACATAATAAGGATACCTGGCAGGAAACCATGGTATTTATGGAAACACGGATGTTATTATTGGAAGCGTTCTTCGTTGAGTACCGTGAATTGGTCGGTGGAAAATTCGATTGATACTATCGATTGTCAAACCACATCAAGGTAAATATAGAACCAATGACTAAAGGCGCCCCCAAGTACAAATAGATGCCATATAAAATGGTTATATGGTATACTTCTCCATGCATAAAAAACCGTTCCCAGGGTATAAAAGGCGCCTCCCAAAAAAAGCAACCTTACTCCCCTTTCCGTTGTATGTACCATGAGATTTTGGAAGTCTATTACAATCAGCCAGCCCATGGCAAGATATAAGAGTAGGGACAAAACCTCAAATTTACCAGTAAAAAATATCTTTAATACGATTCCTAGGGCCGCGATAGCCCACACTATATAAAACAGCAACCATCCATTACTATTTTGCAAGGTAATCAAGGCGACTGGGGTGTAGGTGCCGGCAATCAATAAATAGATACTTATATGGTCTATTACCCTAAATTTCCGTTTTAAATCCGGATCTGAAACCGAATGGTAGAGGGTGGAAGCCAGAAATAGCAATACAAATGAAATACTGTAAATTACAATACTGGTCTGGGCATATGCTGTCTTATCGGAATTGTGTTGTAATAGGAAATAACATCCCAATATACCCAGTATGGCGCCAAGGGCGTGGGAGATTGCGTTTAGTTTTTCCTCGGTATGGTATGATAATCCCTTTGTCATAATGGTACTTCATCTTTCAGGGACAAAAATACGAATTGGCGGTATGTTCCCATAAAAAAAGCCCCCCGCATTGCTGCGGGGGGCTTCAAGGAAGGCGGCGGCCTACTCTCCCACCTGGTGTGGCAGTACCATCGGCGCAGACGGGCTTAACTTCCCTGTTCGGAATGGTAA
>NZ_JABTCG010000010.1 GCF_014610845.1 Maribacter arenosus
GGCACTCCGTGCTGAAAATCAACAAAAGAAAACTTCACATTCAAAAAAACAAAAGCAAGCTATGTTTTTTAGCCTGCTTCGTTTTCAACTTTTTGTTGATTTATTCGTGATCGCGACAGGATTCGAACCTGTGACCGTCTGCTTAGAAGGCAGATGCTCTATCCAGCTGAGCTACGCGACCATATTTACCGAGTATTTTGGCCTTAAACAAAAAAGCTTCAAGTTTCCTTGAGGCTTCTTTATGTAGTAGCGGGGACTGGACTCGAACCAGCGACCTTCGGGTTATGAGCCCGACGAGCTACCTACTGCTCTACCCCGCGATGTATCGTAAAAGTACTACTAAAAGCACTATATTTTAATTTTTTCCCTCAATCCAAGTAGGTACCCTGTCCTGAGCTTAGTCGAAGGGTACTGCTCTACCCCGCGATGTATCGTAAAAGTACTACTAAAAGCACTATATTTTAATTTTTTCCCTCAATCCAAGTAGGTACCCTGTCCTGAGCTTAGTCGAAGGGTACTGCTCTACCCCGCGATGTGGACGGCAAATATACAACGGTTTTTTAGATCTATCAAAACTTGGGCAAAGATTATTTTTTCTTCTCAACTCTCATAAAATACTTAAAATCCATACCTTCGGATTTTAATAGCGCATGGAGCTTATCAATGATTTTATCGCCAAGATGTTGCCTTATACAGAATGGCCCATGTTCATTTTGCTGATTCTTGGCGGACTTTTTTTAGTCTTTTATTCTAGATTCTTACCCTATCGGTTTTTTGGGCACGCCATAGCTATAACTGCTGGTAAGTACGATAATGCGACTGCCAAAGGCGATGTTAGCTCTTTCCAGGCGCTTTCTGCTGCTGTTGCGGCAACGGTCGGGTTAGGTAATATATCGGGTGTGGCCATAGCCATACATGACGGTGGACCAGGGGTTGTTTTTTGGATTTGGATGACCGCCTTAATTGGTATGTGTATTAAATTCTATTCGTGCAGCTTGGCTATAATGTTTAGGAGTACCGATGCCAATGGTAACCTCCAAGGGGGTCCTATGTACTATATAACTCAGGGTTTGGGCGAAAAGGCCAGGCCATTGGCTATTTTTTTCGCTATTTGCGGATTATTTGGCTTTCTGGGGGTGTTTACGGCCAATCAGTTCACAGAAACATTTATGAACGTGGTAACGCCTTCTGAGACCATTTATGAAATGAGCGATAGTAATTGGAAATGGACTATAGGCCTTGTATTGGCAGTAGTTACCTCATTGGTTATTTTTGGAGGACTGACTAAAATTGCTAAAGTGGCTTCTGCTATCGTACCTTTTATGGTGGCTATTTATTTTGTCGCTGTAATTGTGGTCATGGCCCTGAATACTTCAGAGATTATACCTTCCCTCAAGATGATTGTCACCGAAGCATGGAATTTTAATACGGTCGTTACTGGTGGTTTTTGGGGCTTGGTGATTATTGGCGTACGCAGGGCCATGTTTTCCAATGAGGCCGGTCTTGGTAGTGCACCTATGTATCACGGACAAAGCAAGACCGATAATCCTATCAAGGAAGGTTTGGTTGCTATGCTAGGCCCTTTTATTGATACAATTATGGTCTGTACCTTTACAGCAGTGGTTATTATTCTTAGTGGTGCATATCTCGAAGATGGAAGTGGTATCGTAATGACCTTGTCGGCTTTTGAAAAGACACTTTTCGGCTATGGGGATGATTTATTGATGCTGATTGTTACCGCTTTTGCCTTATCTACCTTATTTACCTATTCGTATTATGGTGTAAAGTGTCTTTCGTTCTTGACCAATGCGAAAGTGGGTAAGCTTTATAATTGGTACTTTGTGATCATGATAGTTTTTGCTGCCGTTGCCTCATTGGAATTAGTTAAGAACCTGATCGATCTTTCTTATGCATTAATGGTGATTCCAAATATGATCGCAGTACTTTTATTGGCGCCCAAAGTAAATAAGGCGGCGAAGGAATATTTTAAAAGTTTGAAGAATGGTAGAGCATAAAGCCGGATTCGTCAATATTATCGGAAATCCCAATGTGGGAAAGTCTACATTGATGAACGCCCTTGTAGGGGAAAGGCTCTCTATAATTACCTCAAAGGCGCAAACCACACGACATCGTATTCTCGGTATTGTCAATGGGGATGATTTTCAGGTGATTTTATCAGATACCCCCGGTATAATTAAACCGGCATATGAGTTGCAATCCTCTATGATGGACTTTGTTAAATCTGCCTTTGAGGATGCCGATGTACTTTTGTATATGGTTGAGATAGGTGAAAAGGCTCTCAAGGATGAGCAGTTTTTCGAGAAGATAAAGAATAGTAAAATTCCCGTACTCTTATTATTGAATAAGATTGACGCTTCTACCCAAGAACAATTGGAAGAACAGGTCCAATACTGGCAAAAACAATTGCCTATGGTTGAAATACACCCGATTTCGGCCTTGAATAATTTTAATATAAAAGGGGTGTTCGAACGTATTTTAGAATTGCTTCCAGTCTCACCTCCCTACTATCCCAAAGATCAATTGACCGATAAGCCTGAACGTTTTTTCGTCAATGAAACCATACGTGAAAAAATACTACTTTTTTACAAAAAGGAAATTCCGTATTCCGTTGAAATCGAGACCGAGGAGTTTTTTGAAGACCCGGAAATAATCAGAATGCGAGCCGTAATTATGGTGGAACGCGATTCCCAAAAAGGGATTATCATAGGTCATAAAGGCAGTGCCTTAAAACGAGTTGGCGTTGAGGCCCGCAAGGATTTGGAGAAATTCTTTGGCAAACAGGTGCATCTCGAATTGTATGTTAAGGTGAACAAGAATTGGAGGAGCGATGCCCGTCAATTAAAACGTTTTGGGTATAATAAAAAATAGTGGTTTACCTACCCAACCTTTTATTCATGAACTGGTTCAACTCATGCATTTGTGGCTTTCCTTTACTTCTTCCGGCGCGTCCAAAAGCATAAAGAACAAACCATAGAATCACCATAAAAACCATTAATCCAACTTGTAGGCCATAATCCCTGCCTAATGCAACCGAGGAGTAGGCCCAGACGCCCAGCCCAATAAAAATTGTGGCCACCCCAAAATGAAGAAACATAAAAAAGGACCATAATGTAGGATTTGGGCCAAACAATCCGTAAAGCTGACTACCTCCTTCATCAAGATCATTAATTTCCAAATGTAATTGGGGCGACCAAAAATGAACCTCCTCTTTATTGAATTTTATGAATACATGATCATCAATTCGTTTGACTTCAAAAGGAGGCTGATCTACACCTTCGAACGATTTTAGAACCAGATCTTTGGTTTGATCCAATTGTAGTTGAAACCTAGGGCGTAATACTATCTCATTGGGTAAAAGACTCATTAATCTTCGGTTTTGATGGAATTATAATAAATATAGCAAAACATTTTAGTCATCTAGTATCTTTTTTATGTTCGAAACATTGATCAGGTGTTCAATTTCATCGAAGAAAGGCCAATAAACCTTATTTATCATTACAAAGACCTTTGATATTTCCAATGGTAAAATCCATGGCCAGCAATTTTTAGGTAAGGTCTTTTCTCCACTAAGACAAGAGCAACTTCCGTTTTTAGATCTTCGGTATCCTTATTGGCAGTTTAAATAGTACTACCTTTGCGGCAAAATTTAGACGTATGGGTGCTATTGTGGCTATTGTTGGAAGACCTAATGTAGGGAAATCGACCTTGTTTAATCGAATGATCCAGAGGAGGGAAGCCATTGTAGATGCCGTAAGTGGGGTGACCCGTGACCGGCATTATGGTAAGAGTGATTGGAATGGCAAGGAGTTTTCTTTGATCGACACGGGCGGATATGTTCTAGGCAGCGACGATGTCTTTGAGCAACAAATCGATAAGCAGGTCGAATTGGCCATTGAAGAGGCGGATGCCTTGATATTTATGGTAGATGTTGAGACCGGTATTACCGGTATGGATGAGGACGTGGCCAAATTATTGCGCAGGGTAAACAAACCCGTGTTTTTGGCCGTGAACAAGGTAGATAATGCCAAACGGGCAGAGGATGCAGTAGAATTTTATGGATTGGGATTAGGGGAGTATTACCCTTTGTCAAGTATCAATGGAAGTGGTACCGGCGAGTTGTTGGATGCCTTGGTTGCCGTATTGCCTGAAAATGAAGAGGAAGAGAGTGATCTGCCACGGTTTGCGGTTGTGGGCAGACCCAATGCAGGGAAATCTTCTTTTATCAATGCGCTGATCGGTAAGGAAAGATATATCGTAACCGATATTGCCGGGACGACCCGTGATAGTATTGACACCAAATACAATCTTTTTGGTTTCGAGTTCAATCTGGTGGATACTGCCGGGATAAGACGAAAAGCGAAGGTCAAGGAAAACCTTGAGTTTTACTCGGTTATGCGTTCCGTTCGCGCTATCGAGCATAGTGATGTTTGTCTTATATTGTTAGATGCTTCTAGGGGTTTTGATGGGCAAGTGGCGAATATATTTTGGCTGGCACATCGAAATAACAAAGGTATTGTGATCTTGGTGAACAAATGGGATTTGGTCAAGGATAAGGAAACCAATACCATGAAGCATTTTACTCAAAAAATAAAGGAAGCCATAGAGCCTTTTACAGATGTCCCCATTCTTTTTATCTCGGTTTTGAACAAGCAACGTATTTATAAGGCCATAGAAACGGCTGTTGAGGTCTATAAAAATCGAAGTAAAAAAATAGTGACTAGAAAATTCAACGATATTATGCTTCCGATCATTGAATCAAATCCCCCGCCTGCCTATAAAGGTAAATATGTGAAAATCAAGTTTTGTACACAATTGCCAACACCATATCCTCAATTTGCATTTTTCTGTAACCTGCCACAATACGTGCGGGAACCCTACAAACGATTTCTCGAAAATAAACTTAGGGAGAATTTTGACTTTACCGGAGTACCGATTACAATTTTTATGCGGAAGAAGTAATTTAGTAGACAGTAGACAGTAGACAGTAGACAGTAGACAGTAGACAGTAGACAGTAGACAGTAGACAGTAGACAGTAGACAGTAGACAGTAGACAGTAGACAGTAGACAGTAGACAGTGGTCGGAAAAGAGTAGTAGGTAATTAATGGTTCAGGGTTGTTGACCCCTTTTGTTAAGCTTACAATCGGTTTGCCAAAACCCAGATTCCCGTATTTTAGAACAGCTAATAGCTAAGATTTAACGCCTAGCAGCAAGTATCCATCAGCATCAAAAACTACCATCCGCCGGAAGCACCGCCTCCACCAAAGCCACCTCCGCCAAAGCCACCACTAAAGCCTCCACCTCCACCGAAACCACCACTGGAACGACCTCCTCGGCCAAAGCCCCCACGACCCATATTACTTAGTATGATAACATCCCAAAGATCTAGACCTGACTTTTTACCACCCCCTTTGCCACCCCCGTTTCTTCGGTTGCGACTTGAAAGTATGATCATAATGACAATAAAAATGATTATGGGCAAAAATGTTTCAAAAGGAAAACCTGTATTGTCATTAAATGTCCGTTCTTCTTGGAACTCACCACTCAAAACTTGAAAAATGGCATCCGCCCCGTTATTCAATCCAGCATAATAATCGTCTTCTTTAAATTTTGGAATGATGACATTTTCGATAATCCTCCTTGACATGGCATCTGTTAAGGTAGCTTCGACCCCATAGCCCGTATTGATGGCAATTCTACGATCATCCTTGGCCAAAAGCACTAAAATACCATTGTCTTTTTCAGCCTGTCCTATTCCCCATTTTTTACCCCATTGCGCACCTAAATACGTAATGGCCTCGCCTTCGGTGGAACTGATAATGGCTATTACGATTTGTGTGGAAGTACTATCAGAATACCGGATTAGTTTTTGCTCCAAACCTTGTTTCTGACTTTCGGTCAACAGGTTGATGTAGTCATAAACACTGGTTTGCACCGCCGGCTTTTCCGGAATCTGGAATTGGGCGTACGTACTTGTACACCAAAGTAGAATCCCTAGGAGTAAACTAATTTTTAGATATCTCATTGCTAAGTTCATTTACATCGCCATGGCGCCATGGAAAATGGGCTTCCAATTCCTTGCCGGCTTTCAATATGCCCTCGATGAGACCTTGTTTAAACTCCCCTTTTTTAAAATGTGATTCTATGGTATCCCTTGTAGTATCCCAAAATTTTTCAGGAACCACCTTGTCAATACCACGATCACCGTAGATGCAAAATTTTTTATCATTTACGGCAACATAGATGAGTACCCCGTTTTCTTCCTTGGTATTATCCATCTTGAGTAGATGGAATACTTCCTTGGCCCTCTCAAGAAGTGCCTTTCTTGTATGTGCCTCTAAATGAACACGAATCTCACCTGAAGTATTCTTTTCGGCATCGAGGATAGCCTGGATAATTTCCTGTTCTTCCTTTGTGGTCAAAAAATCTTCTACCCTCGACATGATATGATCACTCGAAGTTAAACTCTACATCCGGGGCCTGTTCCGACCCTGGATCTGCCTTATATCGTGCCATTTCTTTAAACCCGAACAATCCTGCCAAGAGCTTACCTGGAAACTTTGTGGTATGAATATCGTACTCATTGACTTTTTCGTTGAAATTATTTCGTTCAACATTAATCCTGTTCTCGGTGCCTTCCAGTTGGGATTGCAATTCCAAGAAGTTTTGGTTTGCCTTCAGTTCTGGATATCGTTCAACCACGACCATTAATTTACTTAATGCGCCAGTGAGTCCACTTTGGGCCTCTTGGAAAGCGGCCATATTATCGGCAGTAAGATTATTGGCATCGATTGTTGTTGAAGTGGCTTTTGCCCGTGCTTCGATAACATCGGTCAATGTACCCCGTTCAAAATCGGCGGCGCCCTGCACCGTTTTGACCAAATTGCCAATCAGGTCGTTTCTACGTTGATAGGCACTTTCTACATTCGACCAGGCGGTTTTTGCTTTCGCTTCATACTCAACCGCAGTGTTGTTAAAGCCTACGGCCCATTGATATAATCCAAAAACGATTACCGCCAATATGATCAATGTAATCAACCATTTTTTCATGATAGTGTGTGTTAGAAGTTATTTATAGTTGTTCTTTTATCTTAACAAGCTCATTCTTGATATATTCCAATTTTTGAATGATATCAAAATTCGATAAGGTCTTCTGCTTTTCTTCTCTTAAGTGTATTTTGGCACCTTCTAGCGTAAAGCCTCTTTCTTTTACCAAATGGTAGATCAACTGAAGGTTTTTTATATCCTGTGGAGTGAATTTGCGATTGCCTTTCGCATTTTTCTTAGGTTTCAAAGCGTCAAACTCCTTTTCCCAAAAGCGGATTAAAGAGGTGTTTACCCCAAATGCCCTGGCGACTTCGCCAATGCCATAATATCGCTTTTCAGGTAAATCTATTTGCATTAATCCAGGGATTGATTTTCTTGGTTGGCATATTTGAGCATGTTCTCAAATTCTTCCGCTGTTAAACTGCCATAATAGAAGTTTATCGGGTTGATCCTGTCCTCGTCTTTCCATACTTCATAATGTAGATGGGGAGCCTCGGAACGGCCCGTATTACCTACGAAACCAATAAGGTCGCCCCGTTTTACTTTTTGACCTTTCTTCACATTGTAATTGCTTAAATGGGCATATAGGCTCATATAGCCATAACCATGATCGATACGAATATGCTTGCCATAACCTGAAGCATTATTGTCCGCTCTAGTGACCTCACCATCACCGGAAGCATATATGGGCGTACCTTTCGGCGCGGTGAAATCCATACCCCAATGCTTTTTCCGAGCCTTGGTGAAAGGATCGGAGCGCCACCCATAACCTGAGGCCATTCGGGTTAGTTCTTCATTGTTTATAGGCTGTATAGCCGGTATGGCAGCCAATAATTTTTCCTTCTCCTCGGCCAATTTGGTAATTTCATCCAAGGATTTGGACTGTATTGCCATTTGTTTTTTGATAATGTCGAGTCGCTTGGTCGTGGCGATCACCATTTCCGAATTATTGAAGCCTTCCAAGGCCTTATATCTATTTATCCCTCCAAATCCTGCACGACGTTGTTCTTCAGGAATGGGATTTGCTTCAAAATACAACCTGTAAATATTGTTATCACGATCTTCAACATTGGCCAAAACATCCTCGATTTGCTCCATTTTTTTATTGAGAAGCTCAAATTGTAATTCATAGTTCTTTACCTCGCGTTGCAAGGAAAGCTCTTTCGGGGTGTTTATTAAGTTGGTGTTCAAAAGAAGGATCAACGAAAGTAATCCAAAAAGAAATGAGCCTAAAAAGAAGAATGCAATGTTGCGGTATCGCCTAGATTTTTTCGGCTCTATCTTCCGGTATGAAAGTGTGTCCGGATCGTAATAGTACTTTACTTTAGACATGAATGGATTTTATCCTATTTTTGTGCTTTCGTTTTAACATAACAAACAAATATAAAAATTGTTTTGCACAATTTGTTAAAATTAATAAAACCTTACCATTTTAGATGAATTCCAAGGAAATCAGGACCCAATTTTTAAACTTTTTCAAGGAAAAGAAACATAAGATCGTACCCTCTGCGCCAATGGTCATTAAAGATGACCCTACGTTGATGTTTACCAATGCGGGAATGAACCAATTCAAGGAGTACTTTTTGGGCAATAGTATAGTTAAGAATAAACGTGTGGCAGATACCCAAAAGTGTCTCCGGGTTAGTGGTAAGCATAACGACCTTGAAGAAGTGGGCAAGGATACCTATCACCATACCATGTTCGAAATGCTTGGCAATTGGAGTTTTGGGGATTATTTCAAAAAAGAGGCCATTGAGTGGGCCTGGGAATTATTGACCGATAGATTAAAGATCGATCAGGAAAGTCTTTATGTTTCGGTATTTGAAGGTAGCAGTGATGCCGATAATCTCGAAAGGGATGAGGAAGCTTATAATTTATGGAGTTCCATAGTTCCCAAAAACCGGATTATTTTAGGCAACAAGAAAGATAATTTCTGGGAAATGGGCGATCAAGGCCCTTGTGGGCCCTGTTCGGAAATCCATGTGGATATTCGGTCGGCAGAGGAAAAAGCCAAGATTCCCGGGGCAACTTTAGTAAATAAAGATCATCCATTGGTTGTCGAGATATGGAATCTCGTTTTTATGCAGTACAATCGCAAGGCAGACGGAAGCTTGGAGTCACTACCTGAAAAGCATGTGGATACCGGGATGGGATTTGAACGGTTATGCATGGTGTTACAAGGGGTTCAATCGAACTATGACACAGATGTCTTTACTCCGATAATTCGGGAGATCGAGGCCATAACAGGAAGGGATTATGGCGTTTCCGAAGATTCGGGAGAGCAAACAGATATTGCAATTCGGGTCATTGCAGACCATATACGTGCCGTAGCATTTTCAATAGCGGATGGTCAATTGCCCAGCAATACGGGAGCAGGTTATGTGATTCGCCGCATTCTAAGGCGGGCCATTCGCTACGGGTTCACTTTTCTCGATATGAAGGAGCCTTTTATGCACCGTTTGGTAAAAGTCCTTACCAATACCATGGGTGAAGCCTTTCCGGAGTTGAAAAAGCAACGTCAATTGATCGAGAATGTGGTCAAGGAAGAAGAACATTCTTTTCTGCACACCCTTGAACAGGGGTTGGTTTTGTTGGATAATGTAATGAAACAGACCAAAGGCAAGGAAGTGTCTGGTAGAAAAGCTTTTGAATTGTATGACACCTATGGTTTCCCAATAGATCTTACCGCCTTGATTCTTGAGGAGAAGGGTTTTACACTTGATGGAAAAGGGTTTCAAGAGGCTATGCAGGAACAGAAAAATCGATCTCGTTCAGCTTCTGAAATGGCCAAGGAGGATTGGGAGATTATCTCTACGGATAAGGAACAGGAGTTCGTGGGTTATGATGTTTTGGAGACCGCTGTAAAAGTGGTAAAATACCGCAAGGTAACCTCAAAGAAAGAAGGGGAGCAGTATCAAATGGTATTTAATTTAACACCTTTTTATCCTGAAGGCGGTGGGCAAGTAGGTGATAAGGGTTATTTGGAAGCCCCAAATGGGGATGTGGTCTATATTTTGGATACCAAAAAGGAAAATAACGAGATAGTACATTTTGCTAAAAACTTGCCTAAAAACATCACTGATACGTTCAAGGCGGTGGTCGACAAAAAACAACGACAGCGAACGGCAGCCAATCATACGGCTACCCATTTGTTGCATCAGGCCTTGCGGGAGGTATTAGGGCCTCATGTTGAACAAAAAGGCTCTGCCGTGCATTCAAAATATCTGCGTTTCGATTTTTCACACTTTGCTAAACTGACCGTTGAAGAACTACATGAAGTTGAAAATTTTGTGAATGCTAGGATTGAAGGGCATCTGCCTTTACAGGAGAATCGGAATGTGCCCATGGAAATAGCCATGAAAGAAGGGGCCATGGCCTTATTTGGCGAGAAATATGGGGATTCCGTACGTACTATCCGCTTTGGCAAGTCTATAGAATTATGTGGAGGTACCCATGTTGAAAACACAGGGGATATCTGGCATTTTAAAATAAGGTCCGAAGGAGCCGTTGCAGCCGGAATACGCAGAATTGAGGCCATCACTTTGGATGCGGTCAAGGATTTCTATTATCAAAATAACCGAAGGCTATACGAAATCAAGGATTTACTGAACAATGCACAGGATCCGGTAAAAGCCGTGGAGGCCCTGCAACTGGAAAATGCCAAATTAAGGAAAGAGGTCGAAGCGTTGTTGAAGGACAAGGCCAAAAATCTCAAGGGTGAATTATTTGGAGAATTGGAAGAAATCGATGGGGTCCGATTTTTGGCCAAAAAAGTGGATTTGGATGCATCAGGCATCAAAGACCTTTCCTTTGAAATGGGAAATGGCATTGATAATCTATTCTTGTTGTTCGGCACAACACAAGGGGGCAAGGCACTGCTATCCTGTTATATTTCAAAAGAATTGGTAGCCTCCAAAAACCTGAATGCCGGGACCATTGTCCGTGAGTTGGGTAAATTCATCCAGGGTGGTGGGGGCGGACAACCATTTTTCGCCACAGCAGGTGGTAAAAATCCGGACGGGATTGATGAAGCACTGGCAAAAGCCAGGGATTATCTAAGTTGAATCCATGAAACTCCAGACCCAAATACCGCTACAAAAAGCACATCGTCAAATTGACTATACGAGTCAAATTTTGCTGCTTGGGTCTTGTTTTGTTGAGAATATAGGAAGAAAGTTAAACCACTTCAAATTTCCGTCCCTCCAAAACCCATTTGGTATTCTATTTCACACGATTGCGATAGAAAACCTTGTTTCAAAGGCTGTTCGACAGGAATCCTACTCCGAAGCGGATGTCTTTTTCCTTAACGATCGTTGGCATTGTTTTGATGCGCATTCCGATTTGAGTAATGCGTCCCAAAAACATTTACTTAAAAACCTTAATGACGGACTGGGTGCGACCCGTGAACAACTATCCAAATCTACCCATATAATTATTACTTTGGGAACATCATGGGTCTATAGGAATATAACGAACGGCAATATAGTTGCCAATTGCCACAAGGTGCCACAAAAAAAGTTTTCCAAAGAATTATTATCTATTGATGAAATTACGGATAGTTTACAAAAAACGATGGATTACATTCGATCGGTCAATGAAAATACCCAAGTCATTTTTACCGTTTCCCCTGTACGCCATTTAAAGGACGGATTCATTGAAAATCAAAGAAGCAAGGCACATCTGATAAGTGCAATTCATCAAATCATCGAAAGTCCGAAACTTGGACCCCACACCTCATACTTTTTTTCTTATGAAGTCATGATGGATGAACTAAGGGATTACCGTTTTTACAAGTCGGATATGGTGCATCCCAATGGTTTGGCCGTGGATTATATCTGGGAGAAATTCAAGGAAGTATGGATTTCTAAAGAATGCTATGGGACTATGGATCAAGTTGAAGCCATTCAAAAAGGATTGGAGCACAAACCTTTTAATCCGGATTCAAAAGAACATAAAGTATTTTTGAAATCACTGAACTCCAAAATTACGTATCTTCAACAGGCGTATCCTTTTATGGAATTCAAGTCATGAATGTGTTGTTTTAAAGGGGGGTCAGACCTATATGGGGCGCCTATAAGATAATGTCGACTCCGTAGGTTTATATTTATTATATATCCAATTATTCAATGAACTTTATATGAAACGAATATTAATAGGTGTGATCGGTACGCTCGTAGTCGTTCTGGTCGTCCAATGGTATTGGACCAATAAAAATGAGAAATCGATTCTTGAGGAGAATTCCATGCTCATCGAACAACAGATAGAAAATGTTTCTAAATTGATCGTTTCCGAAGGGCATTTTGCGGAAGTATATAATTATAGGGATTCACAGGCACTTTTTGGTCCATTTTTGATAGCAAGTAAAAAAGCCTTGGTGGTTGTGAATGCGGAGGTTACCGTGGCATATGACTTAAGTAAAATTGTATTTGAGGTTGATAAGGAGAACAAAACCTTACAAATAGTAAGTATTCCGGAACCTGAAATAAAGATCAATCCAGATTTTGAATATTATGATGTTACGGCAGATTACCTTAATCAGTTCAATGCACAGGATTATAATAAGATCAAGAAAAATGTAAAGGCCTCCTTATTGCGAAAAGTGGAGGGGTCATCCTTAAAAGGAAATGCCCAAAATAGATTGATCAGTGAGCTGCAGAAATTTTATATCCTTACAAATTCAATGGGATGGACCCTCCAATACCAAGGTCAACCCATATCTGGAAATCTTGCTGAACGACTATTCAACGATTGATGTGAAACTTCAGGTAAAGTAGGGTTGTCTAGTGTACCAAACTTCTGGAGGCCAGATTTGAACCATCATCTATAAGATGGCCTACTTCCGGATTATTTTCTTTAACCACTTCCAAATGGGCTTTTATTTCAGAAGCAAAATCCTGTTCCTTTTGGTTTTGGTAGCCCTTCATGGCCAACTCATATAATTCAACGCATAAAAGCCAATCTTCGGGAAACTGGATAGCTACCTCCCGAAATACTTTATTTCGGGATATGGTGGTATTTTTGCCTTCCCTGAAATCCCTGATTTGTTGATATAATTGTTCTAATTTGCTACGTCGTGCATCTTTTGGCCGTTTAATAGTGGTTTCGGTGATCTTATGTGATACCAATTCAAAACTGTTTAGATCCGCAGGCCCATTAAAAGCTGAAACTATCTTTTGACCAATGGCCATATTATAAAGCCCGTCTTCAGATTCAAAGAGAATCGTATCCTTGTGGGTAACCATGCAATTTCTGAAGGTCACAAGTATGATTTCGCCCTTTAGGTTGCGGGTGCCTGTAAGAATTTCGCCCTTGATGGTAATACCGCCTTCAAATTCCAAGGAAATGGTTTTTCCTTCATAGATATTGTATGCTTTTAAGTCCCGTGGACTCATATCTTCAATAGCGAGATTGATCCCTTTTAACTTGCCTATGGGAGAACCAAAGCCATTGTGATGATGTGCAGTGCTATGCCCAACGAGTTCTTTCTCGCGATAGGCAAGTGCCGTAGGACCTTCGGTTTGGAAAAATACCGGCATATTATCATGGGCTATTACCTTTTTGAAATTTCCGGAAATCTGTAATCCCGTACTTAGTTCAATGGTGCCCAATTCTTTCGATTCGATGAGCTTATTAATTCCGGTCAATCCCCCTTGGCGGAGGGCCATGGTATTCGCAAATTCTTCCAGGACCTGGCTCAAAAAGGCGAAATCAGGGGTTACGAATAATTGGGGTTGTGGTTTTGTAATGTCGAATGCGGTACGTGCCGCTTCAATTGAATAGGGGATTTTTTTTACTTTATCGGTCATGCACCAAGCACTTTCCCCAATCGAAGATAAAAGTCCGGCTCCATAAATCTTCGGATTTTCGATTGTACCTATTAAGCCGTATTCCACCGTCCACCAATGTAAATTCCTAATGAGGGCAATCTCACTGGGTGCTCCCATGTTCTGTTGCAGTTCCTCAATGTGACGCTCCGCTATTTTAATCTCACTCTCAGGTGTTCCCGAAGCTTCTTTGATTATGGAAAGATGGCGTACCGCTTCGTAAAGTTCATAATCTTTTGCATTCGAAATAGCCTTACTTCCTATTTCACCGAAACGCCTAAGATATTCAGCGTATTCAGGATTGGCGATAATAGGGGCATGTCCGGCTCCTTCATGGATGATATCCGGGGCGGGGGTATATTCAATATGTTCCAATTGGCGAATATCCGAAGCTATGACCAACACATTATAAGCCTGGAACTCCATAAAAGCCGAAGGAGGTATAAAGCCATCAACGGCAACCGCGGCCCAACCAATATCCTTAAGGATCCGGTTCATACCATACATGTTCGGGATGTGTTCTATTGAAATACCCGTTTTTTTCAATCCTTCCAGGTAGGACTCATGTGCAACGGTGCTGAGGTAGTCGATATTTTTTCGCATTACATAGCGCCATACAGCTTGGTCGATGGCCGTGTATTCCCCATAATCCTGGGGCTTTATATACTGCCGCAAATGATCGGGGAGTTTGTCCAATATGGGGTTGCTCTCGTATACCACCTTGTCTGAAATTTAGTTTTGACTTAAAGTTACGAAAATGAACGTATGTGTAAAATTTACGGTAGCATATTAAAAAACCGCCCTGAGGACAAGGTCAGGGCGGTTTTTTAAATTATTTGGAAGTAGTTTGTACAGAAGAAGTATTCCCTGGCGGGTATTGAGACATTATTTCTGAAACAAACTCCCTTATACGTTGTTCTTTCTTTTCAATATTTTTAGTGTTGTTCAACGTGCCGACACCTTTTCCTTGCCATACAAGTTCTTTATTTTTGGCATCGATCAAATCAATATAGAGTGAACCTTGGGTGCGTGTACTAACTGCGGGACTGTTCCATCCCCAACCAGGACCATAACCACCCCAATACCAAGGACTCCAACCCCAGCCAAAACCACCGCCCCAGTAGTTATTGTACACATCGACTTGCTCACGTTCCTTAGTGAAGATACTGACTAAAATGTCCGGGTTTTCAGATTTCACCATACCCCTGGAGCTCAATTCCGCATCAATGGACTTTAAGATTCTCTTTTTATCCAAATCGGATATATGGGCTTTATCGATGCCTGTTTTATAAAAGGCATAGGTCGTATAACTATTGAAGTCGGCTTCTTTATCATAATCTGATAACACACGAACCGAAACGCAGGAACTTAAAAAAACCAATGCCATCAGTGGCAGAGCGATAATTTTCATTGTTTTCATAGCTTAATGTTTTTGGAATTAATGCAATTAGTCTTGTAAAAAATAAAGCTCAAAAATCGTGCCGAACGTCTTACATTTTATTGTGAATTGGTCTTGCTGTTATATCCGTAAGGACAGTGCCGACATCCACTCTCACAACAATAACCCCGTTTCAAATGATATTGTTTTGTAAATACCTTGTAACCTTCTTCAGACAGGTAATAATCTCCTTTTTCGGGCTTGATTAATTTATTCATATAAGAAGGAATGGTTTTTGTTCCAGACAATAAAATTAATGGTTTTATGTTGATAAGCCTTTTAGTTTAAGATAAATGGCCAATAATTATCAGGTTTTCGCCAAAAAATGTTCATTAATCGAATTTGTTGGTAACAAAACCTAATTCGTAAAACCAGTTTAATTTTAACAATTATCTTTGAATAGAGGCGTTTTAAATCCAAAAAGTATGATTCTGGTGTTCAAACATTTTTTCTATAAGAATTACGTAGGTTTATCCTTGTGGCCTTTCATATTTCTTAAGAATGATACCTTAAAAAAGGATAAATACCTTATTAACCACGAGCGTATCCATCTTCAGCAACAGAAGGAATTATTGATCATCCCATTTTATATTTTATATATCTCCGAATGGCTTCTTCGATCGTTATATTATTTCGATAGTTATAAGGCGTACCAAAATCTGAGTTTTGAACGCGAAGCCTATATCAACGAAAAAAACTTGGAATACATTACAGAACGTTCGACTTTCAGCTTTATTAAATATCTTTGAAGCCGAATTGCTGACGGGTGCACACTGAAAATCAAGAAGTAGACCTTCCAATATTAAAAGAAAAAAAAGTATCGCTCTATATAAAAAGAGAGGATAGCATACACCCTTTGATCTCGGGAAATAAGTATCGTAAGCTCAAGTACAATACGCTTAAGGCCAAAAGTGAGCAGTATGATACCCTATTGACTTTCGGAGGGGCATATTCCAATCATATAGCCGCTACTGCCTGTGCCGCAAATGAAAATGGACTACGCAGTGTGGGTATCATACGTGGCGAGGAGTTGGCTTTTAAATGGCACGAAAACCCCACTTTGTCGTTGGCCTTCGAATTGGGAATGGAGCTCAACTTCGTTTCAAGGAATGATTATAGAAAAAAACATACGGAACACTGTTTGGAGTGCCTAAAATCTGAATTCGGCCGTTTTTACCTGTTGCCTGAAGGGGGTACCAACGATTTGGCGGTAAAAGGATGCGAAGAGATTTTGACAGGGACGGACAGTGCCTTTGACATTATCTGCAGTTGTGTGGGTACGGGGGGGACAATCGCTGGTATCATCAATACAGCTGGACCAAAACAACAGGTCTTGGGATTCCCTGCCTTGAAAGAAAATTTTTTAAAGGAAGATATTCGTAAATTTGCAGCGAATGGAAATTGGGATTTAATAAGGGACTATCATTTTGGAGGATATGCCAAGGTGTCAACAGCACTGATACATTTTATAAATGAGTTCAAAAAGAAAACCCGAATTCCATTGGATCCCGTATACACCGGAAAAATGTTGTATGGCATAATCGATATGGTGAAAAGGGATCGTTTTGTACCGGGCACAAAAATACTAGCTGTTCATACCGGGGGATTGCAAGGAATTTCGGGGATGAACGCCAAATTGAAAAAGAAGAATCTACCATTGATCGAACTATGATAAAAAGACTCGTTTTAATCACGGTTTTAGGCACTTTTCTAATGGGTTGCAAAGCCAAGAAGCAAACTACCTATTCGAGTAGGTCTAACCAAGAAACTACGGCTACCAAAGAAAAAACCAAAGGCAAATACGATTCAAGAGGACTTTATCCACTTCCAGAGGATACGGGAAAATTCCATAGATTCTCGATTGCCTCGGTTGAGGAATACATACAGACCTTTTCGGATATTGCCCAATATGAAATGAGGGCCTATGGTATTCCCGCAAGTATTACCTTGGCCCAAGGCCTGTTGGAAAGCGGATTGGGTAAAGGGGAATTAGCAGTTAAGACCAATAATCATTTTGGGATAAAATGCCATACGGGTTGGCAAGGTGATTATGATTTTCACGATGATGATGAAAAAGGGGAGTGTTTCAGAAAATACAACCACCCGATGTATTCTTATCGGGATCATAGTGAGTTTTTATCGAGCCGTGCCCGGTATTCATTTTTGTTTGATTATGGAAGTACCGATTACAGACGATGGGCCAAAGGACTTCGTGAAGCGGGTTATGCCACCGACAAAAGATATCCCCAAAAGCTGATTTACCTTATTGAAGAACATCGACTGCATAAATTTGATTCGGATGTTCAACAAAACAGCGGAATAGCCATCGCGGAACCCAAACAATATGAGAATAAGGTTCATGTGGTACAGAGAGGGGATACGCTTTATTCCATTTCAAGAAGGTATTTTATCTCTGTTGATGAGCTTAAACGAATGAATAATTTAAATTCCAATAATTTGGCGATAGGGCAGAAGATTGCCGTGAAGTCCGAATTAACAAAGAAATAGATGATCTATAAAAGAAGCAGTGCCTTATTTGTCGAGGCCAAGAAATATATTCCGGGAGGCGTAAATTCCCCTGTTCGAGCCTTCAAAGCAGTAGGTGGGGATCCCATATTTGTAAAAAAGGCCAAAGGAGCTTATCTATATGATGTAGACGGTAACAAATTGATAGATTACATCGCTTCATGGGGCCCTCTTATTTTAGGACATGCCTATGAGCCGGTCATCAATGCCGTAATAGAAAGGGCCAAGAAAGGAACCTCGTTCGGTATGCCGACCGAGATTGAGACCGAATTGGCGAAATTGGCGGTATCCATGGTTCCGAACATAGATAAAATACGTTTTGTAAACAGTGGAACGGAAGCCTGTATGAGTGCCGTACGTTTGGCACGTGGCTACACAGGTAAGGATAAGATCATAAAATTCGCAGGTTGCTATCATGGCCATTCCGATTCCTTTTTAATCCAGGCCGGTAGTGGGGCCGTTACCTTTGGTAGCCCAAATAGCCCTGGTGTTACCCAAGGTACAGCGAAGGATACTTTATTGGCCGGATATAATGATCTGGAGAGTGTACGGGAACTGACTGTAGCCAACAAGGGTGAAATTGCGGCAGTGATCATAGAGCCGGTAGCAGGGAATATGGGTTGTATAATCCCACAGGAAGATTTTATCAAGGGCCTACGTGCACTATGTACACAAGAAAACATTTTATTGATTTTTGATGAGGTAATGACGGGTTTTCGATTGGGAAAAGGTGGGGCTCAAGAAGCCTTGGGTATAGCTGCCGATATTGTCACCTTTGGAAAGGTCATTGGCGGGGGTCTGCCCGTGGGTGCCTTTGCCGCTCGTGAAGATATTATGGACCATTTGGCACCTGATGGCCCTGTGTATCAAGCAGGGACATTAAGCGGGAATCCCTTGGCCATGAGCGCCGGTTTGGCTATGTTGACTGAACTGGACAAAAATCCGGGAATTTTTAGAAGCTTGGCAGAAAAAACTTCGTATCTGCATGAGGGCTTGGAAGACGTTTTGGTCAAAAATGATATTCCCCATCAAATAAACCGGTTTGGAAGTATGGTTTCGATTCACTTTACCGACGAACCCGTTATAGATTTTAAAACTTCAGCAAAAGGAAATAATGATACATTTAAAAAATATTTCCATGGAATGTTGGATCATGGGATTTATTTACCACCTAGTGCTTTTGAAAGTTACTTCTTGAATGATGCCCTAAGTTATGCCGATTTGGATAAAACTATTTTGACATTACAGCATATAGCGGCTGACCTAAAATAAAAAAGGCGCGATAAGCGCCTTTTTTGTTTCTATTTATCCTTGTTTTTTTCCTTTGGAGCGATTTCCTTTGTCTTTACGATGCTCCCCTCTTTTTTTATGGTGCATTTCCCATTTCGCAAATTGTTCCTCGTTTAGGATTTTTTTAAGTTCGGCCTTATGGGCTATCGCAGCATCCAAACGTTCTTGTTTCATTGCAAAACGCTCATCACTCGTTAGCGCTTTTGCTTCTCCTGATTCTTTTTGGGCCTTGCGTGCTTCCATTTGAGCTTTCCGTTTTTTGGCATTTTCCAAGTTCAAAGCTTGGACTTTTGTTTGCTGGGCTTGGGTCAAATCAAGGTCCAAGGTCATTTTTTTGGTTTGAAGTGTTGCCATTTGTTCGGCAGACATATTTTTATACTCCCCCCTTTGACCTCTTTCACCTTTTTGAGCCATGGCGGTAAACCCAGCCATAAGTACGACTAATAAAATTACTTTTTTCATGTTATTTGTTTTATGATTTTGGTACTAAGACACAAGATTGACATCAAGGTTTAGTGACGGTATTTGATTTAAGTTTAGTTTAACAATATTCAACACAAAAAAGGGCAAGAAATAGATTCCTTGCCCTTTTTTAAAACCTTTCGATTTTATTTTGAACTTTTAATACAGATTTTAATATTGAATAGTTTAATTCTATTTGAAACTCGACTTAATGGTTATAGTGAAAGTATACTTTAAAAATAAACATTAAGATCAAGTAGGTACCTAAGGCTATGAAATAAGTCATACTATTTGGGGGTTTTTGATTACGTTATCAAAGATAGCAACAGAAGTACTATGAAATTCCCGATTGTTGCCAACTCAACATTTTATATGGTGAAATATCCTATTTATGATGTTTAAGGTTTTCGGATATCGGATTTATATGCTTTTGGTCGCAGGGCTTACCTTTTTAGGTAAAACTTCTGCGTACGTGGCAACTAAAAACTAGGAAATTTGGAGGATGGTGTAACATTATAGGAAAATTACAGTCATATAAGTAGAGAATTTTCATTTTTCAATTTTCGAATTAGTCTATAAATAAAGCTGTTGCTATGCAATGGCTTTATTTTATTCGTGTATTTCCCATGTATTTCACCGATAAAAGGCACTTCTAACGGTAGTTAACATAAATATAACACTAAATAGTCGATTTACTTCCTTCCTAAATTTCAGCTTTAAAATTTGCCTCGCAGATAAACCAGACAACCTAATAATGCTAAGTTGATAATTTAGTAAGACAGTTTTTGTCGAATTGATTTTCACCGACCAGTGAATACCCCTTAACCGAACATCCCAATACAATAATAACTGCTCGAATGTGTTATACCTTTGCTTAGAAATTAACCTTTAGCGTTATGAATAGAAAAACAATTTTACTAGGTTTTATAGCAGGTCTACTGTTTGTGAACGGGATGTTCGCAAATGACCCAAGAATAGAAAATGATGATTTAGATTTAAATACCATTGAGTACGTCGAAGATGACATAGACTTTGACCTTGGTTTTAATACGGCGGATTATCTTCCAGAAGATTTTGATCCCAATCAAGTTTATTTCAACATTAATTCTATTGATTATATAAAAGAGGAATGGGTATTACAAATAGATACGAAAAAATATCTGCCCAAAGGATTTGATCCGTATGCCTACCCTTCGGATGTAGAGAGTATTAATTATATCGATGAAAATGATGCGTTCGAATTTAATTTGGATTCGACGTCAATTTTCGTTAACGGTTTCAACTCAAATACAAATCTTTCAAAATAGAAATTTAATTATCCGATTCACTTATAAACCCCCGTTCTAAACGGGGGTTTCGTTTTTAAAATAAGAGTGGAACAATAAATTGAAATAGTATCACCAACAAGGCAACGGAAATCAAATTCAAAATAAGGCCCACTCGGGCCATTTGATGCACTTTTATATACCCACTGGCAAATACAATAGCATTAGGCGGCGTAGCCATGGGAAGCATAAAAGCACAGCTACTGGCTATGGTCACGGGAATCAGTAAATAAAGAATGGGTATCTCCAAACCAATGGCAATACCCGCCACAACAGGAGCTAAAACAGCTACCAATGCCACATTGCTCATCAATTCGGTCATAAATAACATTAAGATGATCAAAAGGATGGCCGTAACTAAAATACTGATCTCACTTGACGCAATGCCATTAGCTACAAGATCCACAATTCCACTAACATTCATACCTTTTGCCAAAGCCAATCCACCACCAAAAAGAATGAGAATACCCCATGCCAATTTATGGGTGTCACCCCAATGGATCAAGAAATCGCCTTTTTTGAGGTTATAGGGTATTGTGAACAGAGAAATTGCCGCTAACATGCTTATTATCGTATCAGATAATCCCAAATCCGGTAGTATCTTATTGATGAGGGTTCTGAAAATCCAAAGAAAGACAGTTACTCCAAAAATGATAAGAACCATTTTTTCCTTTCCGCCCATGGGGCCTAATTTTGTAAGTTCATCCTTTATGACATTCTTTGATGCAGCGAACTTTAATTGCCCGCTAGGGAACATCCATTTTACTAGGACCAAATAACTGATGACTATCATTACCGCTGAGAATGGAACACCGATCACCATCCATTTTAAAAAGGAGATTTCAATATTATATTCATTTTCCAACAATCCTATCATCACAGAATTTGGCGGCGTACCTATTACTGTTGCAATTCCCCCTGCGTTGGCTGAAAATGCTATACCCAACATGACACTCAGTGCAAAGTTGCTATCTTTCTTGGTAAAGCCATCTTCGTCGTATAAGAGCAAATCAATAACCGACATCGCAATGGGTAACATGACTACGGTACTTGCTGTATTGCTGATCCACATACTCAATGCTGCAGTAGCGATCATAAAGCCTAGGACTACTTTGTCAGGTGTTGTTCCCGTAATATTGATAATGGTTAAGGCAATACGTTTATGCAGATTCACTTTTTCAAGCGCCAAGGCCATTACAAAACCTCCAAAGAATAGGAAGATTATCGGACTACCGTAGTTAGCCCCTACTTCTGCAATGGGTAGGATATCCAAAAGAGGAAAAAGTAGCAAGGGCAATAAAGCCGTCACCGAAATGGATACCGCTTCGGTAATCCACCAAATAATCATCCATATGGCAATGGCTATGACCGCATCCCCTTTCTCCGAAATTAGGGCACTTGGTAGATTGCTGATTATCAGGAATAAAATTGGCCCAAGGAATAGCCCCAATTTTCTGCTTAGGTTCATTGGATGTTGATTAGAACCCCTAAACTATACTTTTTCTTTTAATTATGGCGTGGGTTAATTGAAATACAAGATTCCAGGTGAAATCAAGAACACCAAGAAAATAAAGCCAACCATGATTTGTAAAGCTTTAAACAGATTATCAATGGCTAAACCTCTTTGGAGAATGTATAACCGTTTAGATGCGGGTTAGGATGTGAGTTGCACTGTTTTGGAGTCACCCACGACCTCAACCTTAAGTAAATCATGTCTAGAAAGGGCTTTCATTGATTTATCCCATTTCTTTCCGCTTAGCCCAGCTTTGTTTTTTAGGTCTTCCAAGGCCATTTGGCCATTCGATTTCAATAAATCCAAAATCATTTTCTCTTCCTCTGATAATTCAACCTGTTTTTTCTCAGGTCGCATTTGTGGGAAGAACAATACTTCTTGGATCGAAGAGTTATTGGTCAAAAGCATCACCAAACGGTCAATACCAATGCCAATTCCTGAAGTGGGGGGCATACCATATTCCAAGGCCCTTAAGAAATCCTGGTCTATGAACATGGCTTCATCATCCCCTTTTTCCGAAAGTTTTAACTGCTCCTCGAAACGTTCGCGTTGTTCTATGGGATCGTTAAGCTCTGAATAGGCATTTGCAATTTCCTTACCATTGACTATTAGTTCAAAACGCTCGGTCAATGCTGGGTTTGTGCGGTGTTCTTTCGTTAACGGACTCATCTCTTTAGGATAGTCAATAATAAAGGTAGGTTGAACGTAATGGTGTTCGCATTTTTCCCCAAAAATCTCATCGATTAATTTTCCGATGCCCATGGTTTCATCTACCTCAATACCTAATTTTTTGGCGGTTTCACGTAATTTTTCCTCGTCCATCCCAGCGACTTCTACCCCAGTATGGATTTTTATGGCCTCCAAAATAGGTACTCGAGCGTAAGGTGCCTTAAACTCAATTTCGTTCTTACCGACGGTCACTTTGGAGCTACCATTGGCGTCAATGGCCACTTTTTCCAAAAGTTGTTCTGTAGTTTCCATCATCCAATTGTAGTCTTTATAGGCCACATAGAGTTCCATAACGGTAAATTCAGGATTATGGGTACGGTCCATGCCCTCGTTTCTAAAATCCTTTGAAAACTCATATACGCCATCAAAACCACCAACAATCAATCTTTTCAGATAAAGCTCGTTGGCAATTCTTAGATATAATGGCATGTTCAATGCATTATGGTGAGTTAAGAAAGGACGGGCGGCAGCCCCACCAGGGATGGGTTGTAAAATAGGGGTCTCGACCTCTAAATAGCCTTTTTTATTGTAGAATTCCCGTATGCTATTCGTGATTTTTGTACGCTTGATAAACGTTTCCTTTACCGACGGATTCACCACCAAATCAACATAGCGTTGACGATACCGGAGTTCAGGATCATTGAATTCGTCATGCACATTCCCTTCAGCATCTTTTTTTGGCAAGGGTAGCGGGCGTAATGCCTTGCTAAGCATGGTAAAGTCTTTGACCATAACGGTCTTTTCACCGACTTGAGTGGTGAACAATTCACCTTCAACACCAATGATATCCCCTATGTCCAACAATTTTTTATAGATTTCGTTGTACTTGGATTTATCCTCATCAGGGCAAATGACATCGCGATTAAAATACAATTGAATTCTTCCTGCACTGTCCTGAAGCTCGGCAAAAGATGCTTTCCCCTGAATCCTACGGGACATCAATCTGCCAGAAATAACAACTTTCTTCCCTTCAACGTATTCATTTTTGATACTTTTTGAAGTCCCATCCACGGGATAGAGGGCTGCCGGATAAGGGTTGATTCCCATTTCCCTCAACTTGGTTAATTTTTCGCGACGTATAATTTCTTGTTCTGAAAGCTGCATTAGGATTTTTTTTAAAGCCCAAATTTACATTTTTTAATAAAGAGGAAAGATACTTTTTGATTATTACCCTTAATTCGAGTGATCCTTTTGGTTAACATGACAAAAATCATAGATTCATCAGTCCTTCTATAGTTGTTTTGTAAGGTCAAAGACGGCCTCTATTTCTTTGGGTTCCATACTTTAGTTTCTGAAGCTTATAATTTGACAGGTAGTAGGTTCTAGTTGTACTAATAATTAAATCTCTAATAAAATGAAATCTATTTTAATAAGCATTCTAACAGTATTATGTTTTGGCTTTGGTGTAAAAGGTCAAGAATTGTCACCTTACATTAAGATCGGGGAGACCAGTGAGACCATTCAACAGGCTTCTGATAACGTTGTTAAAGTTTTAAAGGAAAATTCCTATTCAATATTGGGCTCCTATAATCCTATGAACAATAGTGGTTATAAAGTCGTCGTATTTACAAATAACGATTTAAGAAACACGGTGGTCAAAATTAAGGATAGAGGTGCATTGGCTGCTGCATTCAAAGTTGGTTTTGTCAGTAAAAATGGAAAAATCACTATTTCGTATACCAACCCGGATTATATTTTAAGAGCTTATTTAGGGGATAATTACGGGACTTACAAAAGTACTTTCGAAAAGTTCAGCGCCGATTTGAAAACGGCTTTTTCTTCAATTGGTGATGAATTCAAACCTTTTGGTGGAACCGTTGAAGCTAATAAATTAAAAAAATACCACTATAAGATTATGATGCCCTATTTTTCGGATCCTGTTGAATTGAATGAGTTTTCTTCTTTTGAAGAAGGTTTGGCGATAATCGAAGGTAATCTGAAATCGAAAAAAGGCAATACGGTTCAAGTCTATAAATTGGTTTATCCGGATAAAGAGGTTGCCGTTTTTGGCGTGGGATTAAGTAGCAAGGAAGATGGGGAATCACATTTTTTACCAAAAATCGGGACCGATCATGTAGCAGCATTACCTTATGAACTAATATTACAGGGAAACAAGGCAACAATGCTGCATGGTAAATATAGAATAGCCTTGCATTGGCCAGATTTGACCATGGGTACATTTATGAAGATCATGAGTACACCTGGCGATATTGAGGATGCTCTAGAAGGGCTCTGTATAAACGAAAATTAATTTTATACTATTTTAAAAATCCCCCATGTCTTGTTGTAAGACGCATTATTTTTTTAAAGAAAAGGGCCTTCAATATTGAAGGCCCTTTTCAATACTAAGAATTGTAACAAATTGGATAATTTAGCGTCATATTATTACATCAATCAATAAATCCTACTACAATGAGTTTTATTCGTGTGCTTTTGGCAATTATCTTCCCTCCCTTGTCCGTCATCGGAAAAGGTTGTGGGTCGTTCCTAATTGTCTTACTTTTGACGTTTTGCGGCTGGGTACCGGGCGTTATTGCGGCCTTGGTCATCCTCAACAATCCTAATTAAGTATAATATGTTCAAATTACGTTATTGGTCATTACTACTCGTTGTGGCCCTAGTAGCTTCATGCAATTTTACAGAGGAAATTTATCTTAATGATGATGGTTCAGGGAAACTGTCGATCAATTTCGATGGTTCGGAAATGATGGATATGGCTGGGGATGAAATGATGAAAAGTGGGGAGAAGGCCATAGATTCGGTTATTTCGTTCAAGGCATTTTTAGAGGAAAAAAAGGATAGTATTGCAACATTATCTGCCGCTGAACAAGCTAAATTGAAAAAACTTGAACCTTTTAAGCTTCATATGGTTATGAACCCAGAAACCAAGGAGATGAAGTTCGATATGTTCAGTGAGTTCAAGAATATAACAGAAGTAAGTGATGCCTTTAATACCTTTCAAGAAGCCAGTAGTATTGGTCCAGGAGGTAATAACCAAGCCACACCTGCCGGAATGGGGAATCAGAGTACCGAAGTGGAATATTCCTTTACAGCGAACACTTTCAAACGAACGGCTAAAATTATCGATAGTCTTTTACAACAACAAAGCGTGGATAGTTTAGCTGGGGCCGAAATGTTTCTTTCAGGCTCCATGTATAAGTTAAAATACCACTTCCCTAGAAGAGTAAAATCTTCGTCTATTGAAGCGGCTACCTATAGTGCAGATGGTAAGACCTTATTTTATGAAATCGATTTTCTTTCCTATATGAAAAATCCGGATACCTTGAATATCGAGGTTGAGTTGGAAGACTAACCGTCTATAATGGACTTTGTATCTTAGATGTGATGAACAAGAAGGTTGAACTACAGGATTTAGGTCTAAAGGACTATAAGGAAACCTGGGATTTTCAAGAGGAATTATTCCAGAAAACCTTAGCCATCAAGATCAAGAATAGACGGGAAGAAACACAAGTTTTAACACCAAATCATTTTCTTTTGGTAGAACATCCCCATGTATATACGTTGGGAAAAAGCGGGGATATTGACAATCTGTTGGTCGATGAAAAAGTCTTGGCCGAAAAAGGAGCGAAATTCTACAAAATAAATAGGGGAGGGGATATCACCTATCACGGACCTGGACAAATCGTAGGGTATCCTATATTGGATTTGGACAATTTTTTTACCGACATTCATAAATACCTTCGACTGTTGGAGGAAATGGTCATTCTGACTTTGGCCGAATACGGGGTAAAAGCAGAACGCTCCAAAGGGGAAACTGGGGTCTGGTTGGATGTAGGCACCCCGTTTGCCCGAAAAATCTGTGCCATGGGTGTACGCGCCAGCCGGTGGGTAACCATGCATGGTTTTGCCATGAACGTGAATGCCGATCTGGGGTATTTTGATCTGATGATCCCTTGCGGTATCAAAGGCAAGGCGGTCACCTCTTTAAATGTAGAATTGGGGAAAAAAGAAGTTCCCATGGCCCAAGTCAAAGAGAAATTATTGAAACACTTCTCACAGCTATTTGAAGCGGAGATCATAAACTAAAAAACCGAGGCTTAAACCTCGGTTTTTTGTTTTCAATATAACGGGAGTGTTAATAGTCAAGTCCAAAATAATCCATAACGGCGTAGTAGTCATTAATATCGACTCCTGCTGATTTCAATGACTCACGAATACTTTCTTTTCCGCTTTTACCTGTAGTTGTATTGGTCGATTCGGCAATAACGATTTTAAGTTTTCCCAATTCTACACTAGTTACATCCATGAATGTCTGTGTACCAACCTGATAAAAATGAACCCAATATTTTCCTACTGCAATATCAACGGCAATATCATAGAATCCACCAGTGCCATTCGGCCAGACACTTGCAGGCACTGGGTAATAGGTGCCACTACCTGCCCCATTTTGTAGATAGCCGATGATAAGATCATTATCGATGACCTCTTGAGTGAGTTCGGGTAAATCTACAGGAATGGAGTTTCCAGATTCGGAGGAAAGGTCAAATACATAGGTATTAACATTGGCATTGCCATCTTCGCCATTCTGGCCATCGGCCCCATCTTGTCCGGCCGGTCCTTGTACACCCTGTGGGCCTATGGCACCATCCATACCATCTTCCCCGTCTTTGGAACAGGAGAAAGCCATAATTAGCATTAGGGTCATCAATACATACTTTGTTTTGGTCATTACATTTTTCATGATTAAGAATTTTAAGTTTATTATGTTCTTATTTATAGCCTTTAATGAAAAAGGTTAACATTTAAATATGAAAAATCGAGGTGTGAGGGGCTCGGTTTATTGATTATTACGCTTAATGGTTAAGATTAAAATAGTCCATTACCTCTTCATAACTCATTTTCGAAAAGTCGATTCTAGATTTACCTGAAATATTGGAAGGAATCGCAATATATCTGAATATATTCCCCGTAGTAGAAAATGACCATGTATCAGCGGGTCCTTCCTGTCGATATCTGATTTTCAGATTCGTGGGAGAGAAATAATAGGTGTAAATATGCTCGGTAGTTCCACCACTAATAGTCACAGGTAATTGTGCACTATGATCTGAAGGCCAAACCTCTGAAACGAAATTTGAAAATTTACCATATACCAGTAGCGTTCCATTTTCGTATAACCCAGCATCAATACCAGTTATATCCTTATCAAATTCGGCATATTTTGTATACCCATTGACTACAAAAGTTTGCCCAACAGGACCAAACCAATCAGAAGCGATTACATTGGCATTGCCGTCTTCCCCATCTTGTCCATCAACCCCATCAACTCCGTCAATACCATCTGTTCCATCGGACCCATCTATCCCTGGGGGTCCTTGAACCCCATCAATGCCATCGAGCCCATTCGCACCGTCAGCCCCATCTTTTGAGCAAGATGTAAACGCAAGTGCACATATTACTAAACCCAAGGCTAAAAATTTTAATGTAGTTTTCATAATTTCTTGTTTTTATATCATTTGCCTTTTAATGGTTTTGGGTTTAAAAGGTTAACAATGGTGCATAAAAAAAACCGAAGTAGGTACCTCGGTTTAAATGCTATTTAATAGGTGTGTCCTTATTTCGCTAATCGCAGCTAACACCTTCGTCTTTGTAAATTAGGGTGCCATGATCAGTTTCCAGGTCACAAACAACTTGAGGGATTGAGGTAAAACTATTAGTACGCAAATCCAACTCATCCAAGTTTATTAGTTCTCCAATGGAAAAGGGAAGGGTGCTAATGTTATTGTTTGATATATTTAATTCTATCAATGTAGTAAGTTGTCCTATTTTATTGGTTAGCGATGAGAAATTGTTACTGCCTATAGAGAAATACTCAATACTTTCTAAATCCCAAATTGATTCGGGAAGATTGGTCAATTCATTGTCAGTAGCATAGAAATATTGCAGGTTTGTTAGCTGACCTATTTCTTGTGGTAGGGTTTCAATTTTGTTGGAACTGAAATTTAAATAGGTCAATTGGGCCAAGTTCCCAGTTTCAGCCGGAAAGGACTGCAAATTATTGTTGGAGATATTAAGTTGTCTTAAATTTATTAGGGCGCCAACTTCGCTCGGTATGTAGGTTAAATTATTGTTGTTTAAACTTAAATTCCGAAGCTCCGTAAGTGTCCAAAATGCTGCTGGTAATGCCTCAAGCATATTATTGTCCACATAAAAACTTGATAAGTAGGTTAGTGATCCTATCTCTTCAGGAATAAAATCAATATTGTTATTGGAGAGTTTTAGGAAGCTCAAGTACTTAAGTTCACCTAAGGCTGCGGGTATTACCTTTATGCCCTTTCCAGAAAGGTCTACCCAATGTATTTCTCCAGTTTCCCAGGTATTTACGCCCTCCAAAGTACTTAAATCCGGGGTGTTTAAGTCCCATCCCAAGGTATTTTCGGGATTCGTACTTAAGATATCCTCCAACACCTTTTTTTGTTTGGTAGCAAGGTTGGTTAGATGGACCTCGTAGATATTGGAAGAACCGTCCTCAGCGGTTATAGTGTAGTTCACTTTTTCCGTGAAATTTTGGACTCCATTAAGGTCTATTGTGGCTCCAGGGGATAGTCCAATACTGGGGGTTATGGAGGACAGGTCTACATTATTGGGAATAGTTGCGGTAATCAATTTTAAATCTTCTTCAATCGTACAAACTACAATGGCCGTAAGTGATGGGTTGTCGGTAGGTGTAAAATTGAAATATGTTATTTTCTTTTCAGTGCTTTTGGTAATTAGGACCGTTACTTCATAAGCTGCCGTAGTTTTATCCTCAGCGGTAACCGTGTAAATTACAGTGTTACCAAAATCTTGGCTTGCCTTCGGGTCTATGGATGCCTTTAATGATACTTGAATACTGGGGACAAGACCATTTAAGTCAGTGCCAATTGGAGCCATTGCGACTATGGTTCTTGTGTCCTGATCAATAGTGCCGATAATATCCTGGGTCAAAGAAGGATTTTCAGTTTTTAATATTTTGAAGG
The DNA here is from genome assembly GCF_014610845.1 of Maribacter arenosus. Classification (GTDB taxonomy): domain Bacteria; phylum Bacteroidota; class Bacteroidia; order Flavobacteriales; family Flavobacteriaceae; genus Maribacter_A; species Maribacter_A arenosus. Next base: position 30,152 of record NZ_JABTCG010000010.1, read on the forward strand.
CTGTTATTTGTTTGGCATCACTTAAATAAATGGTGCTGTCATCATCTTTCTGGCAGCCTATTGTTATTGTAAGTAGTATTAAAATTCCCAAGATTGAATTATAGATTTTCATGGTCGTATATTTATATGAATTATAAACTTTAATGGAAAATCAATTGATAGGTTAACATTTGTACATAAAAAAACCACGGTACTAGCCGTGGTTTTTTATTTTATGATGTGTTTATTTCTAATCTACACTCCAAATATTATTGCTTAGAATACTTACCATGGAGCCATCGAGCCTATATCCACCGAATACCCAGAGTTTGTCGTCGTAAACTAAGCTCTCATGACTTTGTAGGCCTTTGTAGAAGGGTGGTTTTCCGTCATACTTTGACCAATATTTCATATTTGTGGAGTACCAAATATCCCCATAAAAAGTACGTGAACCCGAGGTATCCCAACTTTCTCCTCCCACAACCCAGACCTTTCCATCAAATACAGTGGCCGTATGGTTAATTCGAGCGTCAAAAATAGCGTCGGCCGGTCTCTTTTGATACCAATAGCTTCCGTCCGGACTTGCCCATACTTCATTTGTCAATTCACCTCCGCGGATTAACCCACCATAGACATAGATAAACCCATTAAAAACAGCTGTTTTATAATGACTCCTAACAGGGAAGGCATTGTCTGTTTCCATGCGCCAGTTGCTTCCATCCGAAGTAGACCAAACTTCCTGATTCGTGCGGCCATTCCCGCGAAAAACGTATATTCTATCATTAAATACTACGGAACTGTTTTGATCAATGTCCAGTAGGGGATTCAAATAATTTATGCGGTTCCAATGAATACCATCTTTTGTATTCCAAATATCGCTCAATACCTCCCCGTCATTGTTGATGCCACCGATCAGCCACATTTTATTTTTGAATACGATCAGGGAATGATTCCTGCGTTCATCGAAGAGGTTTGAAGTAACGAGTTTCCAGTCTATACCATTGGGACTTCTCCATACCTCTGAATTCGAGGTCCATGGTGGGGTGTTACCATTATCCCCACCCACTAGCCAAAGGTAGCCATTGAAAAAGGTCATGGCCTGCCCTGCAAATCCCCCCATTTTACTAGTTGAACTTTCAAGATTGAAATTTAATGAGATACTTGGGTACAGTGAGGTTCTTCCGGTGACTGCCTTATTATCAGGTAGATCATTGATCGGTTCAAGAAATAGTTCTTCTTTTTGACAAGACCATATCGTAAATGTCAAAATGGTCAATGTAATTAATTTTGATAGTTTCATAGGTAGTGGATTTTAACTGTTTTTCTTTTATACTTAATGCTGGTTCCAAATGAAGGTTAACACTATCATTCATTTTTTTAATAAGATTTCAAAAAGGAAAAATCCCTTACTTTGAAATTGGCAAGGGATTTGACTTTGTATTATTAGGGCAAGTCAACTTTTAGAAGTTTATGGGTATTTCCTTCCCAAGATTCAGCACTTAACCAAAAATTGGTGCCATCATGGGTAACTCCATCAATGCTATGACCTTTGACCTCATAGGTTTCCAGAGCTTTAAATTCGGGTGTGGTCTGGCATTTGTGTATATAATTTCTTTCTGTGATATAGAGGTAGCCATTTCTATAATCAAGTCCGCCAGGCTGTATATCAAGAGGAATGGTTTCTAAAATTTCACCGGGAGATAAGGATCCATTTGATTTATATTGGTATAATGATTCCGCACTTGAGCTGGAAACCCAAAGTAATCCGGGTTCGATTGAAGCAATACCCCGAATCCAACTTCCAAGATTTTCAGAAGTGTAATACAAACTGTTAGAGGAATAGATATAGGAGTAGAAATTGGAACTACCATTACTGCTCTGGAACAACTGTCTTGTAGGTGCGTCCGATTTTTCAATTTCAACGGCGTACGCAGCACGGGTGGTAGGAATGTTATCGACAATTGAAAAATCATCGGGGTTGATCCGTAAAATATCACCTTCATTTTCATTGAACCCCAAAAGATATTCGCCATCAAAGGTTATATCTACATCCCTTTCCCAAGGTACTACCCCCTCAGCTAGAATGGTCAGGGATTTGACCCATTCAGAAGGGTTTGGTCCATTTTCAATTTTTTGCAGCACTGTAGGTTCGGCTTCTCCCGGAGGAAATATGGTCAATATGTCATTATCCAATATATAATTGTTAATGGAGACTCCATAAGATTCGCCACTCATTGTAATCTGCTCTGAAGTTACCGTTATATTGGTAGTATATGCCCTTTTAAAGCCCATTTGATCCTCGGATAGAATATTTAGGGTGTTGTCCTCATTTATATAAAGTAATTTAGATGCATCAACACCTAATTGTCCCTCGATAACTTCCCATTGTCCAAATACTGCCATCTCTTCAACCTGGGCATTATCCCCGGGATCTCCTTTTGGCCCTTGTTCGCCCTGTGGGCCTTGGGCACCAATGGCTCCGTCCAGGCCATCTTCACCATCTTTGGCGCATGAGGCCCCTAGTACCATTGCCAATACTACGACTATGTTCATTGATTTGTAAAATAAATTTTTCATACTATTTTGTTTTAAAGGTATATTCCTTTATAGTTCAGATTGGGATAGGTTAACACGCCGATTACGTTTTTTTTGAAAAAAGCCAAAATCAAATATTCTAGAAAAGTTATTGTAATACGATTACTACAGAAACCCGACATAACTACAATTGTCATAAAAGAAGTGGGCATAAGGGCATAAAAATGTTAAATTAGCTTAGTGAGTAGTTAACCTTTTTCATCCTGAACCATTAAAGTGCAAGAAGAGCAAATACAAATAACGCTGGAAGAACTCAAGAAAGGTTCCGATAAGGTATTGCGGAAGGTGTATGAGGAAAATCGAGATAAGTTTTTGAATTTTGCCCGCAGATACAATTTATCTGACGAAGAATATATTGATGTCTACCAAGATGCTTATATTATATTCTATGACAACATTATGACCGGAAAGATCGAAAGCTTCACTAGCAGTGTTTCTACCTATCTTTTTAGCATTGGCAAATACTTGATTTTTGACAGGATGAAGAAAAACAAGAAAAAAACGAGTTCTGAATTCAATCTATCCTTGGTAGGCAAAGAAGATGAATTTATTACGGGCATTGAGCTTAATGAACCGGAAATGAGCCATGAACAAAAGTTGTTACAAAAGTATTTTGGAACGCTTGGAAAACAATGTCAAGAACTATTGACCCTTTTTTACTATCGCGGATTTACCATACAGGAGATTATGGAGGCTGAAAATTATAATAGTGAAAATGTGGTTAAAAGTGCCAAGTCGCGCTGCATGAAAACGCTGAAAGAACGTATCCAAGCACAAAAGGATTGATTCATGGATAAGGAAGAATTATTATATAAGTTTTTTTCAAACCAACTCACAAGTGAGGAGGAAAAAACGTTCCAAGAATTGTTGGAGACCGATAAGGAGTTCAAAGCCCAATTCGAATTTGAAAACGATTTAAAGCGTGTTATTAAAAAAAATGAGAAGGAAAATCTAAAGCATAAATTGATTGGTTTTGAAAAGGAGATCAACGCGAAGGACAAAAATAACCCTTCAAAATGGACCTTTAAGAATTGGTCGATTGCGGCTTCCATAGCGTTGTTAGTTGGTTTGGGATGGATTGCCTACAACACTTTTTCTGGACCGGATTACAACAAATTGTATGCGACCAATTTTGAAGCTTACCCTAATACGGTTTACACGATCACTAGAAGTGATGGTGACCAATCCCTAGAAAGGGATGCTTTTGCAGCCTACGAGGCCAGTAATTATGAAAAAGCGGTCACTGCTTTTTTGGAACTAAAAATCGAGGGCAGCTCTACCCATACCGACTTTTACCTGGCACAATCTTATCTGTATTTAGGAAAGGATCAAGAGGCTATCGAAGCATTGAAAAGCACTATTTTAAACGACGCGGAATTTAAAGCCGAAGCCCATTGGTATCTGTCCTTGGCCTATCTTAAAAGTAAGAATAAGGAAAAGGCCATAGCTACCTTAAAGGGCCTTATTGAAAATTTCGATTACAATAAGGAAAGGGCACAGGCGCTTCTCAAAGCATTGGACTAGGTATTTCTTTTTCGGATTTTGAGGTAGAAAAATATACCCACAAGCAGAACAATTACACCAATCAATAGCCAGGACCAATTATAGGTAGATGATAGGGGAGCGGTATTTCCTGAAATCACAAAACCGGACCAATAATACGGATGTGAAAAACTGTTTTGTCGGTTGACGTTTAAAAATTCGACCTGTGCTTTTTGTAAAGCTACATCCTTGGCATCTCCCTTGGAAAGATTTTTATAGAAACCATGCATTAAATCGGTAGTACTGGCATCGTTGATCTTCCACAAAGTACTGGCAATGCTCGCCGCCCCGCTATAAAAGAATCCTCTTGCCAAGCTCATAAAACCTTCGCCCCGTTTAAGATCCCCTATACCACTTTCACACGCACTCAAGGTTACTAAATCGGCATCTACTTTCAGGTTGTACAGGTCGGCAACATAGAGCAGGTTTTCCATTGCGTTTTCGCTCTGTGAAAAGGCCAAATAGGAATATTCCGGAGCCCTGTCGTCAAAAATGGCATGTGTGGCCAAATGAACGATCCCAAAAGAGGATAGATGGGATTTAAAGTTTAAGAGGGACGCCTCTTTATCGATAAAGGAACGGCCGTTGAAAGAAGTCAATATCTGCGCCACTTCTTTTTTATTGTTTGGCAAAGGCAGTAATTTTCCCCGGTCCGCATTGCTCACATTTACGGTACCATCAAAACTTGGGGCAAAGGCCAAAACAGTATGTTGCTTTGGCTGCCGTTGTCGTAATTCCGAAAGCAGTGTGGCCGAATTGACATAGCTGATGGCATGTTTTTCGGCCAAATAGCTAACGTCTTCGGGTGACGTGTTCAAAGCGGCGAAAGGGATATAGTTCAAGAGGCCATCGGTAATGATGATAAGTTTCCTTTGGTCTTCAGATGTTAAGATGGGTTCTAGCAAGCGCGCATATAATTCATAGGTGGCACTGCCCAATGCTGCTACATTTGATTTTGGATTGGAAAGCATTCGATGAATCGATTTGAGCTTATTTTCAAAGGCTGCATCAATCTCTATTTTTTCAATTCGCGATGCATTTTTGTCGACAACTAATGTATAAATGGCTTCATTTCCATAAAAATAGCTGATGAGCAATTCGTCCCTATCTAGCGTTTTTTTAAAATCATCTAAATCGGTCGTATTGCGACCGTATCTTAAACGATAATATTCAGGATACGTTTTGGACATCGATTCCATAAGGTTTCTCTGTTGCTCTGTTAAATCAAAAATTGTACTCCTAAGTGGCTCTTTTTCATTGGACTCGATTAGCAATTCCTTTTTCAATGTGGTAATCTCAGAACGGAGTATGCGTTCTTTCTCCAAAAGCGAATCGGGTACCTGCGCAAATTTGTCAGCTTTAGCGGCCATTAGGGCTTCTAACAACAAGACCGATTTGCTTTTTTCCATAAAAAAAAAGGCTTTTGTAACATGTTCTGCTTTGCCAGTTTTTTTGAATAATGAATAATTGGCCTCAAGGGCTGATTCAAACAAGGGAAAAGTCTTTTCTATCAGGTTGATCTTATCTGAACTATATTGGTAATCGGATTTAAGACTGTCTAATGTGCTAACTGCTAATAATGACACCGTGTTAACCTCATTGTGTTTTTTCATATTGAGCAATGAGTTCGTTTTTAGGGCCATTAACTCCAGATAGGTCGTGCCAAATTTACTTGGTAAGATTTCCAGTCCTTGATCAGCCGCCATAAGTGCGTTTTTAAAATCTTTGGCAAAAACCAGAATATTTCCTCTTTCAAGATATATGTTGGCCAATGTCTCACTGTTCGTTTGTTCAGTGTGCTCAAGATAGGCATCAAAGGCAGAGTCAATTTCGCTCAAGGCACCTTCTATATTATTGCTTTCGTACTCCAACTTAGCACTTGTTCGGTGAAACAATTCTTTAAAGTGTGGGCTTCTATCCAAATGTATTTCCATTAATGCCAAATAGTAGCGTGCACTGTCTTTCTTTGAAAGTACCAAATAGTTATCAGCCAAGTTATTGGCAACATTTATGATTCTGTTCGGGTTGTTGTTTAGCTTTAAGGCATCTGTGAGTGTCATTTTCAAATAGGAGTTGGCCTGCTTATAATCTCCTTGTTCGGTAAGAACTTCTGCCAACAATGCATAGTTGATATTTAAACTGTTGAGATTTTCAGGAGTTACCTTCTTTATCAATGTTATTATTCTAAGGTAGTAGTCCTTTGCCAGGTCGAACTTGTCCTCTAACTGATATATTTTAGCCAAGAAACTTATCGAATTAGAAAGTAGTTCAAAATGATCCGTTGTAAGTGATTCAGGCGAGTAATTTTGATAAGAGTTCTTTATTTCATTGAAATAGGACTTTGCCCTGTTATTGTTTCCTAGTTTAAAATAATAATTACCCTTATCGGCTCGTATTGAATTACGGTATAAAAGTGCATCTTCTAGGTTTTGCAAGAATGAGGATTCTTCCTTTGCAATTTGATCAATTTTTTGAAGATTTTTCCGAATGCCGTTAAGGTCATAAAAATATCCCAGATGCCGGTTTGAAGTGATTAGCATGTCAAGAACGGTCAGGGTATCCTTTTCGTCCAAAGCTAGTTGTTCTATTTTTTTGAAATAGTATTGTCCGGAGTCTTTTTGTACGCCATAATGGGTATAACCTTTTTCCAAGAGCATATTGATCTTGTTTTTATACGCGTTTTGCTGACCTAGCGTGGCAAAAAAAGACAATAATATAGGGATGATAAGTAAGCGCCTCATAATAGTAAGTGCGACTTAGATCTTTAATCATTGAATTAGTATGAAGTTAAATTCAACGATTTTTCTAAGTCGCACTTAAGATAAATAAAATACTTCTCTATCTATTTAACTAAATAGTTTCTTTCTTCTATTCCTTGAGAATTAAAGGCCTGCACTTGAATAGCAGCAACTGAACCTTGTTGACCATTTATCATAAGCTTGCTGAAATTGATTTGGCCTGCACTATCAGGCAGAGTGCTCAAGTCATCAATTGTTCCTCCACCAATTGTGTTACCATTATCATCCAAGAATATAATACGTATTTTTTCAACAGAAACGTCTGTAAGAATATATTCCAATCCCGAGAAATCACAGTTGCGCGGTCTGGGACAGGGAGGGGGTGGTGGTGGAAGTCTAAGACCAACTTGTTCCAATGAAAATACGCCTTGTAGTTCATCATTTAGCATGATACGTTGCTCTTTTGCAGCTTCAAGATCAGTCTGGGTGTTCTGGTCGCCTTGGTTGTTGTTAATGATATCTTCGAGTTCTTGAATTTTTATATCCAAAATTTCAATTTCATCATCGAGATATATACTATAAAGGTCACCTTCATAGACGTAGTTTTTTTCGGTAAAATTAATGTCATGACCGCCATGACCATGGAAGTCTTTTATACATGAAGAAACTAAAAATGTTAAGAGGACTCCAAATAATAATTTTGTTTTCATAATTCAAGTTTTAATGGTTAATATTAATGATTAAGTTTTTAGCTATTGATTATTATATTTTTTAATGTTGAATAATTAAGATAGTGATATGTTCTTCGTTGTGACCTAGGTTTAAGTGATGGCATGGCCATGTCTACATCTTAAAAATGACTGTTTGGTATTCATGGTTTGGTGCTGATTTTTTCTTTTTCAACTTTAATCGTTATAAAATATTTCCCTTTCTTACGGTATTCTGTTTTTTGATTATAAGATACCCCTTTTAAATATATTTTATAGTCTAAATAGGTAGCTGTATCGGTCAAGGGTATTTCGTTTCTGCGGAATAAGTCGCCATGGCTAAGCATAAATGATCTGGCTTTATCGACTTTTAATTCAATGGTGGCGCGTCCTGCCCAAATACAAGTTGCTCTAGGGGGGCATCTTGATTCTTCGATTAAATCGGCGAATTGAAATACCAATATAGTTCCCTTATCATTAAGCGTAGCCAGGCTATCGAAGGGAATACTGACTTCTTCACCGAGCTTAAAACTTTGGTTCTCTTTTTTGCTTGTTGGCACCGAAATAGTAAAAACAACCATGCTTAAAAGAAAGTAACTGAGTTTCATAATTTTCATTTTTTAGCGTGTACTCCCAACTGAAGTATAAGCAATACATTAATTAATAAGGCGTCACCAAAATCTCTACCCTTCTGTTTTTTGCCCTATTTTTCTCGGAATCGTTTTCTACCAATGGTTTTTCTTCCCCATGGCCCCGCTCTTTCCATTTAAAATTCTGGCTTGGCAAAAGTTTCTTTAATTCCGCAGAAACGCTTTTGGCGCGAGCCAGGGACAGTTTTTTATTGCTTTCTGCACTGCCCACATTATCGGTATGACCTTCGACGATGACATTGCCTTTTTTAAGCACGGAAATGCTTTCTACCAATTTTTTCAATGCTTCCATACCTTCAGGCTTTAATTCCGATTTGCCGGTATCAAAAAGTACCTGACTGTCCAGATTCAAGCGTACGGCCGATCCGATAGCTGCAATGGCATCCACGTCTGCCCCGGGGATTCCACTTGAAGTCTCAAGGTCAGTCAACCTAACATAATAGTAAAGTTCATCACGCTCTACAAAATCATGGATATCGACCTCGGCGACCCCTCCTGATATTTTGCCGACAGTGATCCAAGTTTTGCCATCTTTAGAAATGTCAAGATTGGTGGGTTCAATTTGCCCCAGTTCAAATATATAGAGATCTGGGCCGTTCACATCGACCAAGGCATTGTCTTCGAACTTTACCACGAGCCTTCCTTTTAGTCCCATGCTGTGGACATTCATTGCTGAATTCATCCCCGTAGTATAGGCATCGGGTTCGCCTAGACTGAAGGTAGCGGTTTTTTTATTTTCGGGATGATACATATCAATAACCTGATCGGCAAAGGAGAGTTTACCCAGGGGTAAATACACAGCCTTTCCCCTGTTGCCAAAGTAGGTCATGCCTACTTCATCTCCAAAATAAAGGTCTGGATTCATTTTTTCAAAGGATTGCTTTGCGTTGGTAACTTCCTGTTTCTTGGTTGCCCAGCGTTTTTTGATCCTTTCAAATTCATTGCCCTGCATTTGGGCATACTTATACGTGATCTTATTTTCGGCCGCCATTTTTTCGAGGTCGCTACTTTCTATCATCTGTTGCAATTTGTCCAGTTCCGCTGTGTTGTGTAGATTGCTGTTGGCTTTTGTAAAGGCCCGCATCATCTCCATTTCTTCATCGGTCATCTTCCCTTTTGGGGGCAATTCTTTTTTTGGACTGGCTTTCTTTGTAGTTTCCGTCATCTTGTCGATGGTTTCCTGGTCTATATCCAGCACCTGAAAACTATTCTGACCGGTTATGGAATCTACTTTCTTTAGTTTGCCTATGGTGGCCTCTACCCCCGATTCGGCATTGAGTTTTTGAAAAGCGGCGGTAAGGTCGTCCATGTTGCCGCTCAATCTTCTATGGCGTTTTTCCTCTGCTTTGCCTTCCATTTTTTCCCGTTGAATGGCCTCGGCCATCAAGGCCTCCAGCATCTTTACCATACCCGATGAATCGGCGGGCATATTTTCCATTTCCTTTAATTTTTGCAGGTATTCCGCCTTTAGCTCTTCATCGGCACCGACAGATTCCAGGAATGCCTCGGTGGTTTCGCCAAAGGTATTTGGCGCTTGTCTTGGTGTGGTCGTTTCTTCGGTCACCTTGGTAGTTGTATCCGTAACGTCTTTGCCCTGCTCCTTGGGATCGGGTTTGCATGAGGAAAGTAATAAGGCCAGGCAAAATAGTATTCGATATTTCATTATTTGTTCCTTTTATATTTATCCTTCATAAATGAATAATAGATAAAACCGGCATTGCTATACCAATTTTCAAAACCGAGCATGGTCTCGCATCTATCTATTTCAAGGAGGATTTCATAGAGATCGGCTATCATTTCTTCATATTTTTGTTCATAAGTGATATCAAATCTCTGCATTGCCTTAAGAACTTTAATTTTCTCATTCTGCCAAGTCAGACCAACCACCCCATGGATGGATGAAACATCATCACCATATTTTATTTTATAATCTGTATAACGGTCCAAGTTTGCTGTAATTATTCGCAATTGTTCCAGCAGGAATCTTCTTTCGTCTAATTGGGCATAGGCTTTTTTTAAGCACTCACAACCTGCCTTTTTATTGGCATCATTCCTGTCCCTTGGTCCTCTTGAACTTCCCGGGCCTCCAGAACCCGGACCATTCCCATCTCCTGGGTTTCCCGGTCCTCCTGCTTCTCCGGGACCAGGACCCTTGCCCTCTTCAGGGTTTCTTGATCCTCCTGAACCGCCAGTATTACTAGGGTTGTTGTTGGACATGGAAGAGGAGCCGGCTGCGCCTCCATTTCCTGAACTGCTAAAGTCATTGTCTATTTCGTTTGTTGTCGCGTTTTGAGATTGCTCTTTCGGCTCCCCGGGCCTTGAAGATCCTTCAGAAGATCCACCGGTAAATGGGTTTTGTAATGGTGCATTGGCATCAATTTTTCTTGGATCTATTTTTGATGGTGCATTAGGATAATCACCAGCATCTATAAGGGTTCCATTTTTATCGTACAGTGGTTGTTTTATGGATTGTGGTCCTTGCTGTTGCTGCCCTTGCATAACAGGCCGCATTATTGGTAAACCTGTGTTGAGGTCAATTTTTCGTGGCGCATCAGGAAATTCCTCGGGATATTTTAAATGCCCATTACGATCATAAGTCGGATTTGATTGGCTGGAATTAGCACCATTATCTATATAGGGATTTTTGGCATTCCCTTTACCAGAGGTGCTAATATGGGTTGGTGCTTTGGGAAAGTCCCCAGCATTTATTAAATTTCCATTTTGGTCGTAACGAGGTAGCTGTAAGCTTTCCTTTTCGGAGGATGGCATTTCTCCCGGTCCATTATCAGGTTTGTCATTGGAATTATCTCCAGCCGCATCCATAGGTTGGAATTCATCCTGATTTTTTGACCCTTCGTTGGATTCATTTCTAGAATTAGGATTATCATTCCCATTCCGATCATTACCATTACCAGAGGAATTGTTTTCATTTGGATCTCTATTTGTATATGAGCTTAGGCAAGAGGAAGGTAATCTGGGTTGACCAGCAGGATCCATATCGACGTCCGAACCTTTTTCCATTTCATCCAGATAATTTTTCATATCATCCATTCCTTGTTGAAGTGCATTCAATGCACTGGCATAATCATCCATTTTGAAGATTACCTCCATAAATTCATCGCTATTTTTCATTGCATTCACTATGGCTTGTTGAAAACCCGCGGAATTTGATCTTCTGGCATTGCTATAAATCACTGTTTGGCTTAAAAAAAATATGATTAATAGCAGAGTACTTTTGTTGGATTTCTTTTTTATTAAAATAAAGAGCAATAAAATGGCTATTATTGCCAGTAATCCTACTATGTAGTATAGCATATTATGATTTTCCTGACTTCCATTACTTTCAACCAATTCAGCGCCATCACTTGATTTTAATGAGGTATTTGCAATTGAATTTGTGTTATCTACTGCATAAAAGATATCTGATTTTGGCATCAATGCACCACTTGTCCATACAGCTAGATTAAATGGCACATTGACTTCCGAACTGGTGAGTATTATGCCGAATTTTTCAGCGGTATCAAATGAGATTTGATAAATACCATTTGAGGTCTTGCCACTTCTTTTAACATCCTTCCAGTTGTTTTTTACGATGTCTATTTTTATTTCTTGACCTGGATCTTCGGTTATTACCGTCACCATAATTCGCTCAACAACTTTTGATATTTCAGCCTTGAATCTTAGACTATCCGGCTCTGTTTCCCCCTCCATATAGGCAGAAATGACTTTTTCATTTTGGGGATCGGGCGAGAAGATTAAGTTATAGGTGTTTTTCTTTACATCTAACTCAGGAATAATTATTTTGTCATTTTGAGAAAAAGCGCTTGATGAAAACACAAAAACCAGTACCGTGCCAATCCAAAATTTTATGATCTCTTTCATAGTAAATTGATTTATCATATATGTTTTTTCAATAAATAAATTGTAGATCCAATCATTATTTTACCTGGTTTGATTTTTTGCTGTTATGTTCATTGATAAAGAAATGTTAGGATCTGGTTTATTAAGTACCACCACCGGCAAAAGTGCAGGGGTTTTTTCTCAATACAGTCTTTAAAGTTCTATTTCTTGAGCATTTTTTTTAGGTCGTCCGTATCGGAGTAGGGCACCTCCGAAAAGTTAAGATCGGAAACGGTGATCAATAGATCCTGCGGGTTGCCCAATTTGTCTTTTTCAAAGTCGTTCTGTACCGTGAAAACGGCTTTGCCGGCCGCTACCCGTTCATCTTCGTCCAGGGATACGGTGCCTGACATACTGGCTTCGGGATTTCTATCCAATCGGTTGGCCGCTTGGTTGTAGAAGTTGGTGAACAAATTGCCGTCCTTATCGGGGCGTTTTAGCTCTGCCAGGACACGGGTAAGGGTATTGGTGTCCACATCATATTCGAGCTGTACGGCCTCACTGCCTTTTATAAGTTTTTTTTCAAAAGTAATCGTGGCCGTGCGCACCTTGGTTGAGCTATTGCGCGATACCAAGCCGCTTGCTGAGGTATACCCCCAATCTTCCCCGTTGATCCTGCACAAAAAGGTGGTGTTATCGGCGTTTTTGGCCGTTGTCTTTTCCTTGTTTTCCAAGGAGATTTCTGTTGCGCTTTCCGCAGTGTCCTGTGCTTTTTTAGGGGTCTCCCCACAGGAGATTAAAAGGGCTAGGAAGAAGATACTGCCAACGAATTTTTTCATGGGAAATTTTTTAAATGAACGTCGATTATTTTATACTATCTTTTTTTGTTTTGAGCAGCAGTTCTTGGGACATGGCCGTCTGCAGGGAATCCTTACCCTGGGCATCCAACGCTTGGGAATAGCGATGATAGGCATCCCTTAAATCTTGTTTATCGGCCTCGGGCATATCGCTTTTGTTCACCAGATCCATATAGTTGTTCACCTCTCCATTGCCACCTGTTAGCTCCTCGCCAAAAATGTCCCCTAAGGTGCTTGCCTGCAGATCCAAAAAGTTATTGGTGACTGGGGATTCCGGTTTGGGATCGGTCTGTGCCTGAGCGAATGTAAGGCCGCCTAAAAAGATTAATACTAGCAGTGTTTTTAATGTTTTCATAGTTCTCGTTTTAAGATTTTTACGTGTTGTTACCCTTTAATGGAAAGCAATGAAAAAGGTTAACATTAGTTTTGTTCTGCCATCGATTTGGCCATGGCTTCATTCAGTTTTTCATTGAAGATAAGTTTCAGGGAATCTTTTTTTCTAGGATCTAGACTAAGCTCATAAAGTTTATATTGATCCAGAATGGTTTTTTTGATATCGGGCGGAAAATTCGCTTGTTCTACGAGATCAAGATAGCTGTCCACATCTTTCAGTGCCCTCCCTTCTTCGGTATCCACATTCCCTAAAACCTTAGAGAGTATTTTAGCCTGTTCATCCAAAAGGTTCATCTGTTTCATGGTATCTTTATTGGTTATTGCTTCCTCAACTTTGGGTACTTCTGCCTCTTCTGGTTTTTTTGCATTGGTATTTCCACAACCTGTAAGGACAATAGAAAGGACAGAGGCAACTAATATTATTTTTAAAGTGTACATGGTATATTTTTCTTTTGTTTGCATTTCTATGTTATCGCTGTAAAAAGGTTAACATTAACTAACCCTTTTTATAGGGTATGTGAAATCGATCTACACAATATTCCATTTTATTTTCAATACGCGTCTTACTTTACCTTTTACATCCTATAAAAGTTGTGTTCTCTTCCTATAATGCTATGAGCGAAAAAATATTTTCCCGACAATTATGATTAAAATAATAAGCATTTCTTCTAATAACCCTCGTTTCTCATACACTCTGCAAATGAATCTTCCATGCCCATGGCGACCATCTGTTCGCAAATTACCTGCGATTTTTCTTTGCGTAAGTCTTCCAGCTGGGCATTTTTGACATCAATACAACGGGCATTCATACAGCGTTTCTTTTCCCTTTCTACGGTTTGCCTTCGTATATCGATACTTCGTAACCTGGCTTCTAATTCATCCATTTTTGCGAAGGCCGCCGTACCGTAATCGCCACCTATGGTCAGCGGATTGTACCCGGCACCATCAAAGGTGATGCCCATAGGTTTGATTGAGAGCAACTCGGTTTCCATAACATCACCACTACCTTCACCACCGATATTAACCCTGTTATAAACCACCAAACGATTGCATTTTGCCTCGCGGGCATCTTTAAGCACCCCTACCATAAAGCCCATCATAATACAGGAAGTTTTTATGGGCGTGGGGGTGGAGTCAAAATAAATGTTCCATGTGTTTTCAATGCCCGTAGGTCCTTCGATTAACTTTCCTTTGTAGCCTTGGACCATCCCATCCCATTGTACGTGTGTGGGAAGGGGGTCGGCATGCTCGGCCAACGCTTCGGAAGAACTAAAAAACTGCATCATGTTTAAATAGTCGCTACCCCACTTCCCTTCGGCCGTCTGAATGCTTTCCCTTGTAACGGCAACATTCCGGTCTTCCTCGGCATCATATCCATAGACTACCATTTGCCCGTTGGCCAGCCAAATGGCCCCATCAACCCTACCAAATCGATCGGAATACCTAAAATTAGTCTTGAAAAAACCAAAGGGCCCTCCTGGGAATAGCATACTCCCGTCTGCCGAATTAACGTAATACTCCAATTTTAATTGGGTGGGATTACCACGGGAGTATTCCGGACTAAATCCATCCATGTCCGACATCTGAAAGTCTAGCAATGCCTCTATCTTATAATCAAACTTGAAAACCCCGTTTATTTCATCAACCGGATTGGCAGGCATGCTGCTTTCCGCATCCACGGGAGCAAGACATTCGCCACTTGCCGAGGACGTACCGCTGCCACTTCCAACAATGACAGACTGCCCGTCACCATCGTCCTCATCGTCCGGGTCGTCCGTTACATTTCCGTCCCCATCGGTGTCAACCCCATTGTTAGGCACACTATCATAATCCAAGAGATTACTTGATATGACCTCCGCCAGATTGGTATGGTCCCCAGAGGCTTTTACTGCAGCCGATATGGTCAAGATAGCAATTGCACCATCTCCCAATGCCCCAATATTCCATACACCGCTGATTTCATTGTAGTTACCCGCGGCCGTATTGGCACCCTCAAAGTCATATCCCGAGGGCAATCTGTCCATAACCTGTACCCCGGTAGCCATATCGGGACCGTCATTGGTAACAATAATAGTAAAGGTTACCGTTTGTCCTATGTCAACTAAATTGTCATCTACACTAAGATCCAAACTTAAATCCGCCGATTGTGAAATAACCCCAATAGACCAGAGAAGACAACATAAGAAATGTCCAAGTTTCTTCATGATTTCCTATTTTTAGTAATGGCTTCTATATTCTTAGAACTATGGCCATATCAATTAACTAAATCATATCTATCTAATAAATCAATTCATAGGATAAATGGTCGATACCACATAGGTAACCATCCAAGTACCATAAGTCAAATGCCAAAAAATTCATCAAACCCCATTCTCGGGCGAACTTTAAGGGATATGTTTAGCTATTCCGTAAAGCTTGTCAGTACACTTTTCCCAATTAGCGCTCCTTTTTTATTATAGGTTTCAGACTTTACCATACCAAAACCTTCCGAAAGCCAAAGCTTATTGCTATTGGTCATTTTAAAGCCCATTTTGGCCTCACTGTCATAGGTGATCACATAACAATCGAAAGTACCGGCCGGCGTCGTAACGGATTCATTGCCTTGAACTTTCCGATTATAAAAATTCATATTCATTTTCATATTCATTGGAGGCATTTTAACGGTCATCAACACATCGGCATCGGGTAATGACTGGCCCACACTAAGATTATTCGGATATAAAAGGTCTGTACCGCTCATTTCTACCTCCATATCCTCGTATTGCCCCAATATCTCTGGAGACATCATAGAGCTGAAATCAATGGTGACCCCATCATTGGTGCAAGTGACCCCATATTCTGAACTGGTTATCATTTTTCCTTTGTCGTCATGCATTTCGTAGAACATGGTAGCGGTATTTCCACTAACTTCCTTAACAACGTAATCTATTACCGCAGATGCCCTATCTTTTTTGTCATAATTGGTAATTTGAAATTTGGTGCCCTCATCCATCGGAAAGTATTTGCTGCAATCCTGTGAAACGACAGTAGTAGTGATGCAAAATAGGGCAAATACAAGAGTTGTTGTTTTCATAATGTTATAGTTAAAGTGTTATTGATTATCGATTAATTCTTATTGTTTTATAAACTCTACCCTTCTGTTTTGGGCCTTGCCATCAGGGGTGCCGTTATCACCTACCGGTTCCGATTCCCCTTTGCCTTCGGTTGAAAGCCGAACACCGTCAATATTGTACACATTTACCAGGGCATTCTTAACGGCTTCAGCGCGTTCTTTAGACAATCTCATATTAGATTCATCAGACCCATCGGCATCTGTATGCCCTACAATCTTAAGATTCATCCCTGCCTCCTGTTGCAGTACCTGCGATATTTGCAAGATAATCCCCATCGATTGGGGTTGGATATTGGCGGAACCTGAATCAAAGAGGATGCCATTGGTGGAAACCGATCCTTCGGAAATTAGTTTTCTTCGCAAGTCTACCCCTCCTTCTGCGACTTTTAAGTTTTTAATGAACATTCGCTCCTTGCTATCCTTAAAATAAAGCAATTCAAATTTCAGGGTGGTCATCCTCGGGTTTTGCGGAACGAACCTGGGAATATCTATATATTTGTTTTCGTTTACCCATAGCCGGAAGCGCTCTTTGTTTACCGCCACCGAGATATGCGGTTGTGCTAGCACGTCTTGCCGAATATCTCCCTGTATCGTATTACTGATATCGCCTGGCCGATTATGTACCAGGAAACCGACGGGATGGTACTGGCAAAATGGGATATAAGCCCTGGCATAATTCCCCCATTTAAACGACTTGTCATCTGACAGAACCACAGCGAGTCTGGCAGTGGAAGCCGTCTTGGGGTCGAGCCCGGTGGCCATGATATCAAATTCAATCGTGTATTCTTCAGGGAGGGTTGGCACGTCTGGGATGTAAAAGGTAGAATGCCCTGCGATGATTTCAAACCACTTTTCAGTGCTGTTGTTTATGGTAACCACTTCGCCAGAACCATTCGTATTCCATTTGGAGGGGAAATCACCGATAAAATCGTTGGAGAAATCATCAAAGAAAATAATGTTGTCACCCGGCACAAAGTCAAACTTACTATATACCTGTATGCTTTTAGGGCCGCCTGAAACCGTAGGGGTTGCAGTGGGATTGGTTCCTTGACCACTTGTGCCAGTAGGGGATGGTGTCTGTGGTGGGGTAGGTGTGCTTATTTGTGGATCTGTTGGATTCTGCTTGGAGCCTGGTTCTAAAATGCTATCTAATACCTGATCCGTTTTTTTTGAGGTTTCCCTATCTACCCTTCGTTCTACCGTACGTTCTGCAGCTCTTTCTGCCCTTTTACCAAGCTTTTTCAAGAGTTGCCCGTTTGCGTTTAGGGTAAAAGCAAAAATAAAGAGTAGGGACGTAAAAAATCGAATTAAAGTGTTTGAAGTTTTCATGATCAATCTTTCAAGTGTTAATTAAATGATGGAAATTATCTAAATGATATGGCCAAAAGCCGGCATTTGTTTCCAATACTTACTACCATTTTAATGGTTTTACAGAATAAAGGTTAACATATTGCCTTAAATTCAGATCTAACGCATTTGTGTTATTGTATACAATATAATAATGCTAATTACCATTTAGAAATAGAATGATGTATCTGACAGGCAGTTCTGTGTGTATGGTAATTTATTGAGTATATGTGGTAAACCGGCCAATTAATTCAATTGGTACACAATAATCGAATTCTTCTGGTCTTGGGCGACCACTTCAAGCTTTCTATCATTCTCCATATCGGTTAAATCAATGGGAGAAGAACCGAAAACGGGAAAATCGGATATGGGTACGGCCTGACTGTCGAACAAATAGACCTTTTGATTTTGGATATCGGTGACTCCCACATATATCTTATCGTAGATATAAAATATTTTGGGTTTGGAATACACCCCGAAGTCGAGGGTTACCCTTTTTCCCCTTATGCTCAATATATTATCGTTCATATAAACAAATGTATTGCTAGTGGCATCGATACCGTGGTCTTGGTTCAATCGCAGTGCGGTGGTATTCATATTGCCGTTCGTGGCAATTTGGTAGAAGACCCCTTTTTTATCGGTCAATACGAACTTGTTCTTGTATAATAACACATCATTCATCGAGAAATCAATAGTCCCTTTCACCTTTGTTCTTACATTGCCCACTCTATTAAGGATTTTTAAATTCCCATTGTCCAGCATGAAGACCAAATAATCCTTTCCGGAAATCGCCATATGCTTAGGGGCTCTCAAAATTGAACTTTCGGCTTGGGTGTATTTAAAGCCTTTGACAATGGCTCCTTTGTTGTTGTACATATTTACTTTATTCCCTTGGGTTACCACAAAGCGATAATCCTTTCTTTTTTCGTAATCAAAGACAGCCAACCCGTTAAGATTTCCCCCTTCGAACTTTTTAGTAAAGGGCGGTACTTCTTTTCCGTTCCGGTCCAAGATCAAAAATTGATTGTTGGTCGTAAAAGCAAGCTGCAACCTTCGGTTTTTATAAAGATCGACTTGATGTATTTTTCCCTGGACCTGACCTTCCAATTGTTTTTTCCAAAGTACTTTCCCATTAGTTGATATCAAATAGAGGTTGTTGTCCTGGTCTTGTACAACAATCTCTTTTTTATTGGTTCTATGATTGGTGACGAATTGTGGATGGGTGGCCAAATCGGCATCCAATGGTACGGTGAAGAGGGTAGAAACCGTATTTATTTTTGATTTTCTGCCTGTTTGCTGAATGACCACATTGGTGTGAAAAAAACCTTGATCGGCCACGACCTGGGCGGCAAAGGTATTTTTATCGAAGTTGGCCTTTTTGAAATCGGCCATTATCCCATTCGAAAAATCTTCTTCCATGATGTTGCCCAAGCCTTTTGAATCGGAAACAAAAAGTATGGATGATTCTTCTGCGAGTGCATCCATGGCCGAAGCAAAAACATCGGTTTTCACAAAGGTAGATCCGCTCTTATAGCTGTTGATGATCGATTGTACGGACTCTTTTTTTTCGGCAAAAACAAATGCATTTTCTAATATCGTACAGAAATTTGCATTAAAATTATGGAGAAGGGGATTTAAATAAAGATTTAAAAAATGGGGCTGACTTAATGCCATTATCTGATTACCTTGATACTCCGTTTCCGATTTTTTGATACCCGTAAGGTACTCTGAAAGTTTTTCAGCACCATAGGTATTCAGTAGCACGGTTTTCTCCCCATTCCGATAAATAAAACCAACCTCTTCGAGTGTATTCAATAAAGAATCTTTTGGTGCATCTTGGGTTAAATATTCCTGTTGGTTTAAAGCGAATGTTCTGTAGTCATCAAACGTATAGGACAAAATTGCATCGGCGTCCCTAGGGGCGAATGTAGGGGTGGTATTCGCCAAAGGATTGGTGTTCTTGAATAAGTTCAAATAGTTCGTAACGGAATCTTTGGCCAAAGAAATCCCGTTCAAATGTAGATGGTTCTGATTGGCATCAATATCAAGAAGCATCCAATCGGAAAAACTAGATAGTTTCAATCCAGAATTCCCTTTCAACAAGGATTTCGACAAAGATGCGCTTTTGTCGAGATCGATCAATAAAGAGGCATTTTTGGTCGAACTTGCAATTTCATATAGTTTCTCCAGTTCAATAGACGGATGGGTTTGCCCATAATATTTTATAAGATTTTCTAAAATTACTTTTGAAGAAGTCAATATTACCTTGCTATCCAAGAACAGGCTATATACAACCTTTTCATCTACATTATATGTATTGATTTTTTTTCCTTCAACTGAAATCGATTCCTTTCTAACGTTAGGAACGCTGTCTAACGTAAACATGCTGGTAGAATCGATGGTCACAAAGGTGAATTCATGTGCATCCTTACCAACTTCGGAAAAAGCCAAAATCGATTCGGTTTCAGTCGTAATTTTGTCTAAAAGTTTCAGTTCATCCAAAACCGATTTGTAGGCACCAAAAGATTCCAATTGGGTAAGAAAATCATTGCTGTTCAAATCACTTCTAAAACCATTTAGATTATTGATTTTAACAACGATACTGGCGTTTTGGGGAATGAAATCGAGTAGGGAAGAAGCCTTTTTTTGCTGTTGGGAACAGCCAACGATCAATAAAAATAAAAGGCCAATAATAAATCTGGAATTCATTAATAATGATTTGCGGTAAAGTTAGTTTATTAAAGTTTCAGTGTCAACTGTTCTGGCAATTGTCTAAAGCTTTTTCTGTGGTATTTTGTAATTCCGTATTCGCGGATGGCTTCTCTATGTTCTAGGGTAGGGTACCCTTTGTTTTTCTTCCAATTGTACATGGGAAATTCTTCGTGCAATTCGGCCATATAAGCGTCACGATAGGTTTTAGCCAAAACGGATGCGGCCGCAATACTCATATATTTACCATCACCTTTCACTATACATTCAAAAGGCACGTTCTTATATGGTTTAAACCGATTCCCGTCAACGATGATATATTTTAGGTTCCCGATCAGCTGATCAATGGCCTTATGCATGGCCAATATCGAGGCATTTAGGATGTTTATTTTATCGATTTCCTCTGGATAGATATGCGCCACACCAAAACATAAGGCACTTTCCTCGATTATCGGTTTCAAATTATCCCTTTTAGATTCTGAGAGTTGTTTGGAGTCGTTGAGGAGGGGGTTCTTGAAATGTTCGGGTAAGATTAGCGCTGCCGCGGTAACCGGCCCGGCAAGACATCCGCGCCCCGCTTCATCGGTTCCCACCTCATCGAATGAATGGTAAAATCTTTTAAGCATCCTTGGTCGATCTCATGGTAAACAAAGTTAATTTTTTCGGTTTAAATCATGGGTGAATACGTCGTAAAGTATCGCCTTATTGTTATTTGTTGTAAAAACTTTCACATTTTATTCTAAACAAAAAAATTAACTTTGCGCTGTAAGCTATCATATGAAATACGTTTTCTTACTGCTATTTGTATTTTGTTGCCCATTGCTCAATGCACAGGTAGATTCTATTCCGTCCCGGAAAAAAATCGATTCCACCAGATTTAAAATGATGGCCAAAAAGAAATTGCCTTCAGAGGCTGTTCAGGAAATCACCATTAAGGATTATAAGATCATCTCTTTTGAAAGGGATACAACCTACCTCGATACCACCCTAACGATACAAAAAGAATACAAATACAATTATTTAAGAAAGGATGACTTTGAACTAATCCCTTTTGCCAATGTAGGCCAACCCTACAACAAATTGGGGGTTGATTTTGAAAGAAGACAAATGTTTCCCAGATTGGGGGCAAGGGCCAAGCACGACAACTATTTCGAGGTTGAGGATATTGACTATTATAATGTAGCCACTCCAATGTCCGATTTGTTTTTTAAGACCACTTTTGAACAGGGACAACTGTTAGATGCCCTGCTTACCTTAAATACATCAAAACGTTTTAATGTTTCCTTGGCATTCAAAGGGTTTAGATCTCTGGGAAAATATCAATTAAATCAGGCTGAATCCGGTAATTTTAGATCTACCGCAAATTATGTAACCGAAAATGGGCGCTATAGTCTAAGATCCCATATCGCCGCTCAAGATGTGGAAACCGAGGAAAATGGAGGATTGATCAGTAAGGTAGAACAGTTTGAGTCTGGTGACCCCGACTTTACGGATAGGTCCCGTGTAGATACCCGTTTCTCATCATCCGATATGGGAGAGAATAAGATTTTGGGCAAGCGGTATTTTTTAGAGCATCAATATAAGATGCTCAGAACACAGAAAGATTCGAGTATGGTGGAAAAGACGTCTTTGGCGATTGGGCACATCTTTAACTATGAAACCAAGTACTATCAGTTTAAACAGGATGCTTCAAATGAATATTTTGGTGCTACTTTCGATTCTCCCATTAATGACAAGGCACATCTTAAAACGATGTATAATGAGTTTTATGCCGAGTTTTATAATGCCACTTTAGGCAGATTGCAGGGTAATATAAGCCTGTATAATTATAACTATTATTTCAATAGTTTGTTGGTAACTGCCAATGGACAACAGATTCAAAGTCAATTAAAAGGTGATGAAATAAGTCTTGGCGCCAAATATTCCAAACATATTGGCGGATTTCTGGTGAAAGGGGATGCCAAATACAATCTTTCCGGGGATTTAACCAGCAATATTTTAGATGCTTCGGCGAGTTACAGGTTCAATGAGAATAACAACGTAGAGTTTTCATTACACTCATCGGCACGAATGCCAGACTTCAATTTCCTATTATACCAAAGCGACTATGAGAATTATAACTGGCAGAACACTTCTAATTTTGAGAACCAAAAAGTTAATAGCCTACAATTTCAGCTTTTTTCAAAAAAATGGGGTAATCTATCAGCAAAATATAGCAGTATAGATAACTATACCTATTTTAGTGAGGATCCAACACAGGAGTTGGTCGAAAATCAAGAACAGGCAACCATCAGGCCATTTCAGGAAACCAATAGTGTAGGTTATATTAAGGTAAAGTATAATAAGGAGTTTAAATTGGGTGGTTTCGCATTGAACAATACCGTAATGTATCAAAATGTATCCCAAAGCAATGAGGTGCTCAACGTACCGCAATTGGTGACAAGGAATACCCTATACTTTTCCTCTGATGTTTTTAAAAAGGCGATGTATCTACAGACGGGTATTACCTTTAAGTATTTCACTTCTTATACTATGGATGCCTACAATCCGCTGCTAGGGGAGTTCTATAGCCAGAATACCGAAAAACTTGGAGGCTTCCCTATGCTAGACTTCTTTATTAATGCCAGGGTACAACAAACTCGTATCTATTTAAAAGCAGAACATTTCAATTCTTCATTTTCGGGCTATAATTTTTATGCCGCCCCTAACTATCCTTATCGTGACTTTGTAATTCGATTTGGATTGGTCTGGAATTTCTTCTCCTAAGAATCTCCTTTTTAGTTACCTTGGGCTACAAGGGGCCATACTGGATGGCTTGAACTATTCAATACACATTAAGGAGGTTATTTCTTAGACCGTAAATAGCGCCAATTTGGGGGTCTGCCACCAAGGTGGCACCGGGCTTTCACCACTCGCTTTTTATAAGATGAAAAAATAGAAAGGCTATCTTATAAAAGAGCTCAAACAAAAGGTTCAATCCCTGACCCGATTTTTTTTTCACCGTCTGGGTTCTTGCTATTCAGGGGGTTATGAAAACTTTAGCAAAAAGGTTGCAAAAAAATCGATTTAGGTATTGTGTAAAGAAAAAAACCATCTTATATTTGCACCCGCTTTGGGGCCATGGTCTTGGGGTTCGATCGCCGGGGGATTTATCCCGGTAGTCGTTTGAAGTTCATTGGAATATTGTAAAGACAGCGTATTTGGTGCATATTTCGTGCATCATATATATAAGAATTTGAATCGAGAGACGGGGCCGGGAAGGCTATTTCGGTCGTTGGTGGAATATATTTAAGAATCAACGATGAAGAGTTTGATCCTGGCTCAGGATGAACGCTAGCGGCAGGCCTAACACATGCAAGTCGAGGGGCAGCATGGATTGCTTGCAATCCGATGGCGACCGGCGCACGGGTGCGCACCGCGTATGGAACCTGCCTTTTGCAGGGGAATAGCCCAGGGAAACTTGGATTAATGCCCCGTAGTACCATTATGCAGCATTGCATTTTGGTTAAAGCCTTCGGGCGGCAAGAGATGGCCATGCGTCCCATTAGCTTGATGGTAAGGTAACGGCTTACCATGGCTACGATGGGTAGGGGCCCTGAGAGGGGGATCCCCCACACTGGTACTGAGACACGGACCAGACTCCTACGGGAGGCAGCAGTGAGGAATATTGGA
>NZ_JABTCG010000011.1 GCF_014610845.1 Maribacter arenosus
GTTTTAACGCTAATCTTAATTTTTATTTGATGTTAAATACCAAAATAAAGAACAACGACTCGCTAACATCGTGTATGCGTAATGGCTCGTATCCTCGCTACTACGCATACACTTGACCGTTGCCAGTAATACGATTAGACCGATTAAAATATTTTTAAGCTATTAATTTTGAGTTTATTTATTGGCTGTGGACAAACAAATAAAACCGAAAAGCGGATTGAAAATATGACTGAATCCAACTATCCTAAAAAGTTTGAATCTGATAAATTGACCGAAACAGAAAAACAAATCCTATCTGATTTTAAACAAAAACGAATTACGTTTGACAACTACATTAAGGAAAAAAATCTGAATTTATTTACTTGTCCTGGTTGTGGATATCCAACTCTTACGGAACGAGGTGGATATGATATTTGCGAAGTTTGTAATTGGGAAGATGATAATCAAGACGACCCAAAAGCGGATGAAATTTGGGGTGGACCAAATTCGAGTTTGTCTCTAACTGAAAACCGAATAAATATTGGACGAATTTTAACTCATTTAGCGGACAGCTTGAATGGAAAAATAAACCAAAACCCAAAGCAAGTTTTAGAAATAATTAAAAAACATAGGATTCGAATGAATAGCATTGATGAAAATAAACTTATGAATGCAGATATTTCAGACCCAATTTGGACAGAATTCAAAAACAAAGGAAGAGAAGTGTTGGCAGATTTAGTAACGGAATAAAGTACTACTGGCAACAATGGCTATAATTCATTGCTGCTTTTTAACTAACTTGAAAAATAATAACCATTAACCGGCTGGATTTCATACGGCCAATTTCCTACGGAAATGTCCGCAACGAAATCATAGCCGAAACGTTGGGAACAATTAAAATCAATCTTTGGAAATAGCATTTAGAAACATAATGATTTTAGGTTTTCTGATTTTAGGAAACTATTCATGCGATAATCCTAGAAAAGAAAAAACAGATAATTTAATTGTTATCACTAACACCTCCCTCATTGACATGAATAATGGTCAAGTTTCGGAAGGAATGACCTTAATCATCAAAAACGGTATAATTACTACGATAGGAAAATCAAATGAAATAGAGCTTTCTCCAGAAGCCAAGATAGTTAATGGAACAGGGAAATATATTATTCCTGGCCTTTGGGATATGCACGCTCATACATCGTCTGAATCCGTAACTAGAAGCATACTTTACCCATTATTTATTGCTAATGGAGTTACAGGAATTCGTGTGTTAAGCGCTGATTGTTTTGAACCGTGTTGGGAATTGGACATGAGCATTGAGCAATCCAGAGGATTACAATCAGAGGTTAAATATGGAAAGGTTATTGGTCCTAATGCTATACTTGGAAGTACCTATATTCATGGTGTAAAATCAGGAGAAGCTTCAACAATAAAAGAACCCGGAAACAGACAAGACGGAAAAAAACTTGTTCATCTTTTATTGGATAGAGGTGTTGATTTTATTAAAATATATGATGAAATACCTAGAGAAGCTTATTTTGGAATAGCAGATGAAGCCAATAAGAAAGAACTACCGATTGCAGGTCATGTTCCAGCGTCAATTAAAGCATCTGAAGCTTCTGATGCAGGCCAAAAAAGCATTGAGCATTGTTGTGCAGGCAGTCTTTTTGAAGAATGTAGTTCAGAAGAAAAAAGACTTCGTGAACAAATTACTGAACTCATTCAATCAAGAGAGCCAAAAAACATGTATAGTTTGGTTTTGGAACTAGTGAAAACTTATGATGATGCAAAATGTCAGGAAGTCTTTAAGAAGTTTCTTGAAAACAACACCTTTTTCACACCTACTTTAGTCGCAACGGAAATGGATAATATCTTAAGAGATTATGATTGGAGAGATGATTCAAGACTCAAATATTTACCTGAAAAAGAACATGACTTTTGGATTGAAGATGAAATATCAACTAAGGAGATTTTAGGAATACAGAATCCTTTAATTCGAGAAAAGCGATTTAACATTGTTGGTGATATGAATAAAGCAGGTGTGAAACTTCTAGCAGGTTCTGACTGTGGTGTATTTGGAGTTCATTATGGATTTGGACTTCATGAAGAGTTGGAGTTATTAGTTGAAGCTGGATTGACAGAATTGGAAGCATTACAGACAGCTACTTTAAATGCAGCAGAATATGCTGATAAATCAGATTCATATGGGAATATTAAAATTGGTTTTATTGCAGATTTAATCCTATTAGAGGCAAACCCATTAGATAATATTAGTAATACAAAAGAAATTTATTCAGTATTGTCCAATGGCAAATTTTATGACAGGCAAAGCCTTGATACTATTTTAAAGAAGGTGGCAATTGAAGTAGCTAAATAAAAATCATAAAAAAACTGTTCCCAACACTGTGTATAATTAATTGCTTGGGTTAGTGTTACTCGGAAAATCCTCCACGCCAAGGCGTGGCAGGCCGGATTTTCCTAAGGTTCGGTTTCCTTTTGCTATTTTAGTTGCGAAACAATCGCAACTAACCATACACAAACCGTTGTACACAATACGAAAAATGAAAATCGGAATTAAAATATTAATCCTTTTTCTGACTTTAAACCTGCTTTCTTGCAAAGGTTCAGCACAGGAAACTGAAACAAAAAAAACTACTACTGAATTTGATTTCTCGACAGTTGAAAAGTTTCGAGAAACAAAACTTAAAGGTCTAATAATAAATGATTATGACAGCATCTTTAGTCCTTCACAAAGGAAAGAACTGTCGGACATTATTTACGACTACAATATTGAAACCACCCGACAAATAGTTGTTGTAACAATTGATAGTATAAATCCATATTCTGACATACAAAAAATGGCGACGGATTTGGGAAAATATTGGGGAGTTGGAACAGCGGAAAAAGATAATGGACTGATAATTCTGCTTTGTAAACCTTGTCAGAAAATCGGTATTGCAACTGGATTTGGAACGGAACTCATTTTGACTGACCAAATTTGTAAAAATGTTATTGACCAGACCATCATTCCTGAATTTAAAAATGGAAACTTTTATGACGGAATAAAAAACGGAGTGGCTGAATTAATAGAAAAATGGAAATAAAAGTACTGTGTACAACACCGTGTATAATTAATTGCTTTGGTCGTTGCCTACTCGGAAAATTCCTTCGGAATTTTCTCGCGCTCGTTTTTGTTTACTAATTTAGTTGCTTAAACACCTGCCTGCGGCAGGCAGGCGCAACTAACCATACACAAAACCGTTGTGCAACATATAACAAAAAGCAATGAAATTTGAAATTCATTTTTTAATAGGATTTATATTTCTCCTGTCATACAGCTGTAAAAACGATGATAACTCAAACGGAAACTCAACTTTATTTTTCTGGAATCAAACCAAATGCGCGGACCCTTGGAATACAGGAGAAAATAATTCAAATACGGAAACGGAAAATGCCGTTACGGAATATTTGGAAATGGAAAATGTAACTGTTATAAGTCTGAGTTTTGACAGTAATTCATCTTTAGCGACTGACTGCGAAGCTTGTGGTTGCGGAACTGGTCAACGAATTATTGTTGAAGTAAATAGTAATAGCGCTTCGAAAATGAAAGAATTGAAATTTTATGAATGAAAAGCGAGAATAAAATACGTTGCACAACAATACCTATAAGTAATGCGGAGTTTGGTGTTTAATTTAAAGTAAGCGTATATTTACTATGATCGCAAAATCTTTTCTCCCGAAGCGTCGGGATTGCTCTGGCGAAAAAATATAAATCAAAACAAAAAGCTTTTGCTGCGCGCGCAGACGGAAAGTAAACGCTAATTTACTCCCGTACTGTTCATAGCTAAACCGTTGTAGTGCATTTGAGAAAACCGAAAATATGACAAGAGACGAAGCCCAAGATGCGTGGGAAAAAATAGTTGAAATTGGATTTTCCAATTATGAAAAACTTACTCGTGAACAACGAGTTTGGTTTAATGTTGAACCTTTGACAACTGGCGGATTATGGGACCATTATATGAATTACGGAGCTGACAAAAATGCCGATACGATTGAGGATTTGGAATATCTGAATTTTAATTCGGTGGCTAACCAATTACGTGAATTTAACAAAACCTATTTGCCAAATGGAATTCCAGAAGGACCAGATGCTCGGCAAGAGGAATTCGAAAAATTTGATGAAGACGAATTTGAAGACTACATTGAGGAAATGGACAATAAATTTTGGAAAGTATCAGACGAACTGGAAAATGCTCTGTTGGAACATATAAATAACAGCGGAATTGGGAAATAAAAACGCACTACAACAATGTATCCTATGAAAAGCCATAGTCCAGTGTCTCAAAGATAATTAAAATGTTGTTTTAATCTTAAACCACCTTTTTTCTTTTAGTATAACTTGCTCCGCATCCTATATGTGATCAGTTCTTATGACCGTCACCAGCATCTGTATGATTATAAGTTAATTAGTCCAGTCACTTGCTAACCGATGTGATCCTATCCTAAGAGATGGTCACCCACATTGTTTTGTAATCTAGACTATTCTACTTCTTGTTGAGCTTTGTTACTGGTTCACATTTCTATTCAATAACCCCGATCTGATAGGGGGTCTCTGTTTTTATCACGGCCAGAGTCCTGCTCAACAGCTTTCTGGCCACTTTTACGATTACCTTCTTGGTGTTCTTGCCATGGTGCTTGCGATAATAGGCCTGCATCACGGGGTCGGTTCTGATGGCCTGCCACGAGGCCTCGATAAAGTAACTTCGTATCAAACGATGCGAACGCATGGTCATGCCCGTATGCCTTACCGTGTCACCGCTTTGATAGATACCAGGGCACAGGCCCACATAGCCCGAGAGCTGTTTGATGCCGTTGAACCTTCTCAGATCTCCCAGTTCGCTCAGTATGCCGCTGGCAACTATCGGACCTATACCCGGTATGCTGCGCAATAGCATATAATCCTCTTTATAATATTTCTTCGTCCATTTTCTCAGCTGTGTCGAGACATCCCTGAACTCCTTGTCGATAAATCGAAAACTCCGCATTCTACTATTGAGCACTTCCTTGCCCGTTTCGTACTGGAAAGCCAGAGCGTCCAACCAATTCCTGAAATCGTGGCTCCAATGATCGTTGTCATAACCTTCGGGTACCTTCACTCCATAATACAACAACTGCATCTTGATGTAGCTCTTGATCTGCCGCATGTCCTTGACCAGATCGTTCCTCCTGCGGAACAGGCTGCGCAACTGTTCGCGCTTGGGATCGGGCACTTGTATGCCCTCCAATCGACCGTCCTTCAGCTCCCTTGCTATGAGCTGAGCATCGATCTTATCGGTCTTGGTATGGCGCTCCTTGCCCTTTCTGAAGATATCGGCGGGGTTCACTACCAACGAACGCCAGCCATAACCCTCGAAGCAACGATGGGCAAAGTAACCGCAACAGCCTGCCTCGTAGGCAGTCGAAACATCGAAATCAGGGTAATACCTCTCAACATAGCTTAGAAGCAATTCAGGCTCGGGCGGCATAGAAAATGTCTTGCCAGAACTAAGATCGGTAGCGCAGTGAACTTTCCAACTACGTTTGTGCATGTCAATGCCAATGTATAACTTAGGTGTTGCAGTAATTCGTGTTTTCATATCTTAAGTTTTTTTGCTAACCTTTAAGATACTCGACTTACTGCTTTTTCATAGATGCTAACCGCAATTACGGCGGATTCGACTACGTCCGAATCCACTCGGAATTGCTAAAGACTGTGCTAAACCGAAAATTAATGCATATTAACCCGTAACTGACGGTTATACGAGACCGTTGGCTACAATTATGAAAAACCTGCTTCTAATAATATTGACGCTTAATTTTGGACTGACTTTCTCTCAAAATATTGAGTTGATTAATAGTCGAAATTTTAAAGGAGCAATTTTTCCTAAAACTTATGACATTCCGCTAACCGAAAATCCATCAATTGAAAAAAGATTTACACCAACAAAAGAAGAAATTGTGGAATTGGAAAATCAATTACGAAGCCAAATAAAAAAGATTAATAAAAACAAACCGAATCAAGGAAAACATTATGGACCAATAATTCATAAAAGATTAAAAAAATATGACCGACAATATATCGGATTTATTGACCAATACGGACAAAGAGTAATTCACGCAAATTTCATTTGGAATGGCTATAGTATTTGGGAATCTATTCGTGGTTGGACTAAACCCGACGATTCTTGGAAAACGGATTGGCAAATGTGGTTTGACGGAGGAAGTCGATTTTGGAATATAAATTATATAATTGACAAAAAGGAATTTGTAGACTTTCGAGTAAATGGAGTTGCATAAAAATAAAATAACTGTAGCCAACACAGTATATAAAAAATTGCTAGTTTTACCTAAATCAATGTTAGTTGCTCGTTTGCTAGCTTCTGATTTTCCTTCGGAAAATCCTCGCACACAAACACGCAACTTTCCATATACATAAACGTTAGAGCCAATTGCATCAATAACTTTTAATGAATGGAAAGATCTGATTTTTTAATATCAGTAATTGATATGAACTTTGAGAAAGCTAAACAGATTATTCATGATGGAATTGATATAAATCAGTGTGATTCGAACGGTTGGACGGCACTCCACTTTGCTGCTCAGAATAATGACATAAGAATTGGAAAACTTTTAATTGATAAGGGTGCATCGCTGGACTTACAGGATAAGTATGGTAATAGCCCATTATGGCGGGCAACTTTTACTTCTAATGGAAAGGGGGATTTTATTTCACTGCTTTTGGCCAACGGTGCAGATAGGAATTTGAAAAATTTAAATGATATAAGTCCTGTCGAATTGGCAAAAACAATTGCAAATTATGATATACTCAGATTTTATAAGTAAAAACTGGCTCTAACATTACCTATAATCCATTGCGGGCGGATTTCCTTTGACGGAAATCCTTAATTTTATGCAGTGGCTTGGTCTTGGGCGGAAAAGTCCTGCGGACATTTTCCGCAACAGATCATAGCCGAACCATTACAGCACATATGATAAAAAACACCCTGCAGGCATTACTAATTTCACTATCAATTGCAGGGTGTAACTCCGCAGTTAAAGAGAAAATAAAGCCTGCACCAAGTGTTTTATACGAAATATTTCCCACTCTCATTGACACCTTACATTACGATAGTAGGCCCACATTGCACGAAGTCAACAATAATACCTTTAAACTAGATTCTCTTGCAAGGGATACTACCTCAATCGTCATTGTTATTAGTGACACCTTGGAACACCTTAATAAGGACGATTATCTAAGCCTGCAAAGTCATTTAAAAGGTTTATCAATAGAAGTAGATTCTCTGAAAGAGGATTCGCTTATAATAATGGATTTTGCAAAACTAAAGGCCAGTGATAAGAGAATTAAATTTAGGCCGCTTTCCTCTTTTCCAACTGGCCTTGAATTCTGGAAGACCGACGACGACTTCTACCTATCAGCCAAATTTTTCTTTTCAAATATTCTTTTCAATAAAGACAAAACCAGTGGGTTACTTCATGTGGGGTACGTTTGTGGTCCCTACCAATGCGGTGAGGGATTTAGGGTTTATATAAAAAAGGTGAAAGACAAATGGAAAATTGAAAAAATCGAGGACACTTGGGCAATGTAAAACGTGCTGTAACAACGGCTATAATTCAGCGCTGCATTTCAACTTGCTCAAAATTTCCTACATTTAAATAAAACTAAAACTGGCTTAAATGGATTACGGCCAGGGCTCGCTTTGCCAGCGCGAATTTCTAACGACAAAGCCGTTAGATCCTCCGATAGCTTCGCCCCCAACGCCGCGCCGCAATCATAGCCAAAACCGTTGGCAAACATTTGAGAAAAACGAAATGAGGATAATTCCGTCTGATAAAATTGAAATAATAACTACTCTTTCAAATCAAGAAGTCAGAAAAATATTAGCGGAAAATATTCGACCAAAAAAAAGACTGAAAATTGGATTTGACAAATCTCAAGAAAAGGAATTGTTTGAAGGAAATTTTGAACAAGACAGGTTTGAAATTCAGCGAATAATAACAGGTCGGAATTCTTTTCTTCCTCAAATCAAAGGAAAAATTCAACCGAATATAAATGGAACCAAATTAGTTGCGGATTTAAAAGTTCACACTTTTGTAATTGTGTTTATGCTATTCTGGCTGACTTTTGTCGGATTTGCCTTCATTATGGGAATTGTAGGAGTTATAAATCAAGGAACTAATCCTATTTTGCTGATTTTTCCATTAATAATGATTGGTTTTGGAATCGGACTGGTACATTACGGATATAATAGTCAAAAGGACAAATCTATAACTGATTTAAAGAAAATTATAAACGGACAACTAAAAGAAAAAACGTTTGCCAACAATGTATCCTATGAAAAGCCATAGTCCAGTGTCTCAAAGATAATTAAAATGTTGTTTTAATCTTAAACCACCTTTTTTCTTTTAGTATAACTTGCTCCGCATCCTATATGTGATCAGTTCTTATGACCGTCACCAGCATCTGTATGATTATAAGTTAATTAGTCCAGTCACTTGCTAACCGATGTGATCCTATCCTAAGAGATGGTCACCCACATTGTTTTGTAATCTAGACTATTCTACTTCTTGTTGAGCTTTGTTACTGGTTCACATTTCTATTCAATAACCCCGATCTGATAGGGGGTCTCTGTTTTTATCACGGCCAGAGTCCTGCTCAACAGCTTTCTGGCCACTTTTACGATTACCTTCTTGGTGTTCTTGCCATGGTGCTTGCGATAATAGGCCTGCATCACGGGGTCGGTTCTGATGGCCTGCCACGAGGCCTCGATAAAGTAACTTCGTATCAAACGATGCGAACGCATGGTCATGCCCGTATGCCTTACCGTGTCACC
The DNA here is from genome assembly GCF_014610845.1 of Maribacter arenosus. Classification (GTDB taxonomy): domain Bacteria; phylum Bacteroidota; class Bacteroidia; order Flavobacteriales; family Flavobacteriaceae; genus Maribacter_A; species Maribacter_A arenosus. The sequence continues at coordinate 8,871 of NZ_JABTCG010000011.1, forward strand.
GCTTTGATAGATACCAGGGCACAGGCCCACATAGCCCGAGAGCTGTTTGATGCCGTTGAACCTTCTCAGATCTCCCAGTTCGCTCAGTATGCCGCTGGCAACTATCGGACCTATACCCGGTATGCTGCGCAATAGCATATAATCCTCTTTATAATATTTCTTCGTCCATTTTCTCAGCTGTGTCGAGACATCCCTGAACTCCTTGTCGATAAATCGAAAACTCCGCATTCTACTATTGAGCACTTCCTTGCCCGTTTCGTACTGGAAAGCCAGAGCGTCCAACCAATTCCTGAAATCGTGGCTCCAATGATCGTTGTCATAACCTTCGGGTACCTTCACTCCATAATACAACAACTGCATCTTGATGTAGCTCTTGATCTGCCGCATGTCCTTGACCAGATCGTTCCTCCTGCGGAACAGGCTGCGCAACTGTTCGCGCTTGGGATCGGGCACTTGTATGCCCTCCAATCGACCGTCCTTCAGCTCCCTTGCTATGAGCTGAGCATCGATCTTATCGGTCTTGGTATGGCGCTCCTTGCCCTTTCTGAAGATATCGGCGGGGTTCACTACCAACGAACGCCAGCCATAACCCTCGAAGCAACGATGGGCAAAGTAACCGCAACAGCCTGCCTCGTAGGCAGTCGAAACATCGAAATCAGGGTAATACCTCTCAACATAGCTTAGAAGCAATTCAGGCTCGGGCGGCATAGAAAATGTCTTGCCAGAACTAAGATCGGTAGCGCAGTGAACTTTCCAACTACGTTTGTGCATGTCAATGCCAATGTATAACTTAGGTGTTGCAGTAATTCGTGTTTTCATATCTTAAGTTTTTTTGCTAACCTTTAAGATACTCGACTTACTGCTTTTTCATAGATGCTAACCGCAATTACGGCGGATTCGACTACGTCCGAATCCACTCGGAATTGCTAACGTCTGTGTCAAACCGAAAATTAACGCATATAAACCCGTAACTGACGGTTATACGAGACCGTTAGAGCACATTCAACTAAAGCTGACTTTTGTTGCTACGTGCTGCGCACTCCCACCCCAAAAGAAATGTACTCTAACGACCTGCTAAACCAAATTGCAAGCGTCCCTATATTACTAACAGCTCCCAGCTGTCCGCTCAAGCGGCTAACGTGCAATAACAATGGCTAAAAGCAATTTGGCCCCGCAATTTTTAATCCCAATACCACAAAATCCACAAGATACGACCGATAGCACGGTCTTCTTGGTAAACTATCGATTAAAACCAGTACCCATGACATCAGTCAGTTTTTCAAACGATAGTTAATGGATTTTGCTATATTTCCTTAAAAATCACGGAACTGCGTTTAGCAGGTCGTTAGGCAAATCGAATGAAAGACGAAACTTTTGATTATATCTACGAACTGATCACCACAAATGAAAATGATATGGAATGGTGGGAGCATAAAGGATATGTGAAACTTTCTGGATATATTGATAATCTAAATTCACAGGCAATTATTCGTTTAATGAAAGATTCAAGAACCTGGCATCCTGACTTTCAATTTATTCTTGCTGAATCATTATGGAAATCGTCAGTTGATAATGCAATTGAATTATACTGTAGAATTTTTGTTGAAATGGATAGTTGGGACAATTCCGAATATATGAGTAGTGTTTTGGAAAATCTAGAGGAAACGGATTTGTCAAAAGAATTATTTGCACACTATTTAGAAAAAATGAAAACAATAAATAGTTTCGAAAAAAAACAATACGATGACGGGAGAATTATTCCATTGAATAAATAGTAAAACTTGGGCTAACATTAACTATAATTACGCTTTATGCTATAGGAATATTATACTAAATATAAACGTTAGTCAGAAGCTGAAATTATCTATGATAAAATGAAAAACGAGGTAATTGATATTAATCATTCCACAATCAAGAGATATGTGGAATCCAAACGTCCAGAAAATCTGGAAATTAGGAAACAGCTTGATTTAGCATTCTCGTACGACGGTCAGATTATTGAGCTATTTGAAATCCGACCTATGTGGAATAATCCAAAAGAGATACAAAACATTCTTTTCGCAAAGATTCGATTCTATAAGTCCAAACAATTATGGAATTTGTATTGGATGCGAGCTAGCGGAAAATGGGAACTATATAAACCATTTCCAAATTCAACTCATTTAGCTAAAATCATTGAAATTATTGATGAAGATAAACATGGATGTTTTTATGGATAATTCTAACCGAAAAATAATCAAGGAGATTGCTGGAAATCTGGATTGTGGAATGGACTGTTACTATAATTCTAAAACGGATGAAATTATTGCCATACCAAACTTATCGCAGGTATCGGATGAAGAAGAATTTAAAAAGGTTTTTCTAGAGGATTTGGAAAAGATAAAAAAACAAAAATCTGATTTTATTAAAATCGAGGTTTTGGAAAGCTTTGAGTCGTTCAAAATTATGGAGCAATTTGTCGAGCAAATGACCGACGACAAATTTAAACAGGAATTAGAGATTATTTTAATAAGAAAAAAACCATTTCAAAATTTCAAGCATTCTATTGACAACTCGGATTTTAGACAAAATTGGTTTGATTTTAAACAAAATGAATTGGAAGAAATAGTAAAAAATCTATTAAAAACACAGAAAGCCAACACACACCAAAACCTATAAGCAATAAGGGCTATGGGCTAAACTGAAAGGTCTTTGTATATTAAAGAAAACTGCTTGCCGGCAGGCACGTCCGCAAAATCTTATGGATTTTACTTTTACATCGGACAAAAATAATAAATCAAAACCCAACCGTACCGAAAAGGCACGTTCGGGCGGGCAAAAAGTTTGACTAAGTGCGTAGTCGGAAACAAAAAGTTTCCCTGACTCCGTACTACTCATAGATACTTTGCCAAAAAACAATGTTTTTCTTTAAAATTGTAAACGAAATTGCCATTCAATTTTTTTTTGGTCATTTTAGGGAAGTAAGAGATAATCCCAAATCTTACCCCTAAACTTTGCGCTTGGATCCTGTGGAATTTTTGTAGTGTTCCGGTAGATAAGCGTTGAGCAAAAATTCCATAGGGCGCACCCTACTCTTGATTTGGAGCACTATTCTTTTCTTTTATCCATTTTTGATAGGATTCGTAATGTCCGGGATATCGTTCAAAATATCCTTTCAGATCCGAGATGACCTGCTGCCTTCCTTCCAGGAATGCCTTTTGTTGGATATGGTCGATTCTAGAGACCCGAAAAGCCAGATACCCTATGATGACCAGGGATATGGACCAAATCGAATAGTGAACCCATAATTGTGTTTTCGGAACCAACCTGGCCCTCGAAATCTGCTTTCCTATAATAAGAATTGATTCTTGAAGTCTTGAACTTTTGGCCTTCTCAGTGTCCAGATGTTCCTTGAGCAAATAATCGATTTGCGAAGTATCCGGTTTTATTTCGATATTATCCATATTCTTGGTCAGTCCTTCCAACTTCTCCAACGACTTGTTGAACCCGTCGAGCTCGTCGCTCAGCAGTTCCATGATCTCATCCAATTTTTTATATCCCATTGTATTTTTCTTTTAAAATCCGATTCCTGTATCGATGGCCCTTTTGATTGTTTTTTTCAATGCGTTTTTGGCAATGCTAGTGGCAAGGTTGCTGCCCAATTCCACGGCTTTTCCCAATATCCGGACGGACTTGCCTGCCACTATTGGTTTTCCCATGCCTTTATTCTGTGAAAGTCGCCCGATGATCTTCCCTCCGGACATGGAGCGGTGCACCTCGCTCGCCTTAAGATTGTGCCCTTTGTATTCGAACCGGAACCCCTGTAATCTGTTGGCCTTATTTATACTCGGGATGACTTCCACATGCTGCGCTTTCATTGCCTTCATATAATCATCGAGGGTTCTTGGCTTTTGTTCCTCCATGACCCTTTGGTGTATGTTCTTTATTTCAAGACGGGTATGTATGGATTCCATTTCTTTTTCGAATTGAACCTCCTTGACCGTGGTCAGCCCCATTTCCTTGGCCACGTTCTCGGCGGCCAATTGGCTTCGCTTCCCGATAAAACTGTCGTTGTAGGCCTTTCCATCAAAACTGATACGATTCACGTACAGATGCACATGGGTATGTGCCTTGTCCCTATGGACAAAGGCAATGGCCTGTCGTTCTTTCAATTGCATTTCCTTGATGAACCTCTGGGTGAGTTCCTCTAGCTTATCCTTGGTCAGGTTCCTGCCATCTTCCTGTGTCGGGCTGAGTATAAAGCTCAGGGTATTCTTCTGGCAACGGGTGTTCTCTTCCTGTATCAGCTTGAACTCTTCCGTTATTTGCTGGGGATTATTTCCCGCCAGATGTTGGCTAAATACCACTTCCGCATCCTTCTCCTGGTTCCAACCGTATTCCATACATGCTCCCGTATGCGCTATGGATTTTCCTTTTCCTATCATTTCTTTGTTCTTTTGAAATTGTACAGGTGCGTGCGTATTTCCTCTGCAAGTTTCTCGACCTCGCTGGCCAGTTTTGGGTTGTGCTTCTTGAACATATTCCCGATTCGGGTAAAGTTGCTCTTGTACTTTACCAGCATTTTATAATGCGTCAATTGTTCATCGGTCAGACGTTCGATGACGGGATTGCCAAAAGCGGAACTAAGGCAATATTCAGAGAGGGAAATACCTGCACGTTCCGCCCTTTTTCTGAGTAGCTTTTTCTCGTAGATGGAGCATCGGAATTTGATATAGGTCCGTTTCATTTCTTTTTTTCTTTGCGACCGCCGGGAGTAAAGCAAGTTTGTTTTTGTGGCAACAAAAACACATCTTGCGTTTCCTGCCCAAGTCCCTTTTTAGTCATATGTATGAGCCATTCGTTCATGTCTTTAAACCCCTTGTATATTGTTGATTTGTCTATGCAGTTGTTGGAGTAGGCTATCAAGTTTTGGGTCGTTTTTTTGCCAGTTGAATCATTGTCCAAATAGAGCTCGATAACCGTATAACCATCCATGATCTTCACCGTTTTTTGGACAAAGGCTATGGAGTTCAATACCAAAAAATCGTAGTCCAATTCCAAGTTTTCATTCCAATCCAGAATCGATAACAGGTCGAACATGCCTTCGGTGATGATGAGCTTGGTATGGCCATTTCTGATATGGGTGATGTCCTTCGGCGAACTGGAATTTTTTACATATTTGTTCCGGAGTTCCCATCCCCTGGATACGTTCTCCAATCCAATCGCGAAAAAGCTTTTGTCCTTAAAACCATAATGCACCTCTTTACAATACCTCAAAGCGGTTTTCAGTTCAATGTTTCTCGATTTCAAATATTCTTTCAATGCAAAATGGGTCAGCTTTTTGACTTTGGTGATCGTTATTCTTTGTCCATTATCTTCTTCAAAAAACGGGCGCTGTTGAAAAGAAAAAGAGGTTTGATCTTGTCCGATCATTTTCAAGGCTTCCCTTACCGAGGATTTGGTAATCAGGCATACCAGGTCTATCACATTACCTCCTATTCCTGCTCCGTGATCGTACCATCTGTTCAGTTTCTTGCCCACCTTGAAAGAGGCTTGGATCTCTGACCTGAATGGACTCAGGAACCAAGCTTCTTTTTCGCTCGACTTGGTCGGAAAGTGCCCTAACTTTGCCATCGTGGCAACGATGCAAACGTTACGGGCTGTTTCACACGATAAGTTGATTGTTCTTTCTTTTTTCATAAGCCAAATAGTTTTACTTGTTTTTTTGATGATATGATGACAACACCCTCTAAAGCCTATCAGCATTGGGACTAACGTGTCATCATTTTGTCATCACGTCATCATTCTTAATTTATTTAAAGCGTTTTCTGTCATCATTATTTTTTTTGATGACAAAATGATGACAGTTTGATGACAGCCTTAACCCCCATAAACATTGGCCTCGACCTATTATGTCATCGTATCATCAAAATTTTTGGTCAAAAAGTCTTTTTCGACTGTAAAATAGCGTCCTTTTGCATCAGTAATGTGGATATCACCATCGCTCCAGATGACAATTTTCTGGTATTTGTTGGAGTTGTCCTGATTGGTCAGTTTCCAATCGGTCTTGAGCAGTTTCCGCAGTTGGGTCAAATCGGTTTTTACCCTTGTCCTGTTCAAAAGGTGCAACGCATCGATGGGGCAGAGATGGATTTCCTCCATCTCGAACTTTTCCATGACACTGAACAGGATGCTTGCCAGTTCCTTCTCCACCCGGTTCCTGTTGTTCTGTACCAACCTTTTCAAGGCAGCGGTCCTTATCTGTTTCGGCGTGAACCACATCCTAGTGGTATGTTCGGTCGATAACCGGCGTTGTTGTAGATGGAACAGAAAGGCCGGGATTTCCGATATCAATTGATGAAGGAAATTGGTTTCCTCTTTTTTGAGTACCGGTATCTTTAGTACCCAAAAACGGGTCTCGTTCCCGTCGATCTTGATAAAGTTGTCCTCGTTATTACTGCAAAGGATAAACTTGCCAAAGAACTCCACTTCCCGTTTGTCCTTTCCCTTGGCCTCCAACTTATTGATATTGGTGGTGCTTAGGTATTTGATACGTTCGGTAAGCTCCTCCTTGTTGAAAAGTACCTCGTCTATGCAGATGAGCAGCTTGTTCGCCCAATCCGCATTGAACTGGCTGCTAAAGCTATCATTGGTCAGATAGGTCAGGTTGTTGTCAAAAATGGCCTTGAGCCATTTGAGAAAGGTGCTCTTGCCCGTAGAGCGTTCCTTGGACACCAAACAAAGAATTGGAAGTACCTGTACCGGTCTGCTATATAACAATTGTAGGTAGTCCAGTCCAAGTTCAAAGTGCTTGCCAAAAATATGTTTGACAAAGGCCATTGAGGTATGGCATTCCCCTTCTTTGGGTATTGCAACCAAAGGGGAATAGGTATTATAGAACCCTTGGTATTCCTGTTTGAAATCGATATGGCTCGGGATACAGGTAAAACCATCGTACTTCGGCACCTTGCTCAGGTAATCCTTTCCATGGTCCTGGCGGATGGTCTCGATGTTCCAATGCACCAGGATCTCATTGAAATGTCCTGCGATGGTGGGTGCCTGCACCAATTTATAGTACGAAGTGCCCACCCGTAAGTATGGTACTGTTTTCATGAAAAATTGTTTAGGACCAAGGGTATTCCTTGGGTGTGGTATTGAACTAATTGAATTTGGGGGTATGCTATCGCCTTTTATCGTTTAGCGTATAGGCTGCAGCTTCGTCTTCCATTTCCTGTGTGGATCTTCGTTCGTTTTGGAGCAACCAACGGACAATCTTCTTCTTTTCGAAAAAAATCAGTTTCCCATTGGGTTTGGAATGTGGGATATGTCCAGCAGCGGTAAGTTTGTACAGATAGCTCCTGGATATTCCGGTATAGTCACAGGTCTCCTCAAAGGTGAGTACCTCTTTATTGGCGATCAACAGTCTTTCCAAACGATCTAGTCGTTCGAGGATTAAAAAATTGCCCATTTTGTTTCTTTTTAGGGATGTGAAATGAACAAAAGCGCTTTTGTTTTCTTTCAATATTGCTACTGGATAAATGTATGAAAATAGGAAAACGGAGAAGTAGGAAAAAACAAATAGTTATTCACAATTAATTGATAAACAACGTATTAACCCAATTTAGTCGATATATTATCAATTGCATATGCCCTTGATTTTAATTGGTCCCATTGGATGCCAAGTTGTACCAAATTTAATTATACAAAATATTCCATTTAAGGCAAGATTATGGGGTTATCAACAATTGAAAGAGAAAGAACAAAAAAATGATGGCCTTAAAAAGGCGGAATTCAATGTTTGTATTATTCTAAATACGTCTTTTGCTTACTAAGACTGTTTTAATTAATATCCGGAGAATCCAAAATTTTAGGATCAAAGCTTTTCTTTAGAAAGTTTTTGACGTACAGTCCGACACTTTAAAAAGTATAACTTGAAAGAATAATAATATTTACCAAGAAAGTGTCCCAAACTTGGTCTCTTTTAGTATACTCATTAATTAACCTTTTATGGGACAGTACTTGCAAGGAAGATTTTCACTTATCTAAGTAAAGGGTACGTAATAATAATAACACCAATAGGCTAACTAAAAATTAACCACATCATCCAAAGCCTTATCTGTCTCTTTGTTAATAAAGTTAGACTGGTATTGCATTGTAGTTGTAATGGAAGAATGTCTATATAATTTTTGTAGCATCTGTACCGGTATTCGATCACCTGCGATATTTCCAAAACTATGACGGGCTATATGCATGGTAACCTTTTTGTCTATCTTGGCTTTTATTGCAATCTTTTTCAAATATTTATTGAATTTCTTCGTAGCAGTATTGGTTTTGGCATAGACATCCTTATCATTTTTCAAATCTGCCTTCTCAAGTTCTGGAAAAACAAAATCATTTGAATACTTCTTTCGAACCCGACAAGATTCCAGAATAGGAATAAGCTTATCCGGCAATTTTAAAGAAACTAGTTTTGAGTTTTTGTTCATTCTATAATGAATCCTATTCTCATATATGTCGCTCCAACGAATTTTTAAAACATCCCCTATGCGTATCCCTGCCAGATAAAAACTAAAAAGCCAAACATTTCGAGTATGCAGCTCTTGTTTCGACAAATTTTCCAAGTTCTCAATTTTTTGTACTTCTTCTATTGTCAACCCTACTTTTTCTGCTTCTGGAAATTTGATGCGTATTTTATCGGCACCAAAAGGGTAATTCTTTTGGTCAACGATACCCAATTTGATAGCCCTATTGAAAAGCGTTCGTATAACTACCAAGTTATTTACAATTGACCTTTCGGATAGATTATGATTACTTCTTAAATGAGATTGGAAACGTCTCAAAAAACCTTCATTAATTTCCTGAAACATCAATCGTTTTGATCCATAAAAATTCAACAAATGATTGATCCGAACTTTATCCGAAAAAAATCTGGTGAATTTGCTATTATTCTCTAGTTCTTTTAAATAGGCATCTGCTATTTCTGAAAAAGTGGTGAACGCTAGAGTGGAAGTAATTTCTTTTTTAATTTGGCTAGAGGATATATCCTGATTATCAGATTGAAGTTCAAGAAGTGTTTTGTTTGCTTCAGTTAATTTAGAAAGTAGTAATGTATTTAATAAATCTGCATTTGGGTGGGATTTACGAACAGCCATATTTCTTTTATCCCAATATTTGATATCAATATAGTGTCCAATATACATATAATTGGATTTTCTATTTTTAGTAATCCGGACAGCCAAAGGATAAAGACCATCCTTATTCGGTTTTTTTCTTAGTGTGATTTTGGTATTGGAAGCCATAATATTTTTGTCCTTAATTATAAAGATAATCAATTTAGGTACAACATAGGTACAACATTTTATGGTTTTAAATGATTTTGTTTGATATCAAGGAAAATTAAAATACTGTTAATCAATTGATTATCAATTACTTTGTTGTAATTTACACTAAAAAACATTGGACTTAAAATCCAATGGCCATTAGGCCGTGCGGGTTCAAGTCCCGCCTCGAGTACAGATGAATGGAAAACCAAGGTGAAAGCTTTGGTTTTTTTGTTTTTAAAGCGTGACCAAACTCGTTTGGTCATAAGCTTGGGAAACAAAAAGTAATCGTGAAGCGATTGGCTTTTCATTCTCAACATGTTCGACCAGGACTCACCGAGCGAAGTGAGGTAATTCCGGCCTCGAGTACAGATGAATGGAAAGCCAAGGTTTTAGCCTTGGCTTTTTGTTTCCCTCTCCACTAAGTTTGCATATCTAAATGTCCTTATTATAAAATTTGATAATGAAAATAAATTATTAAGAAGTTTATTTTATGGGTGGTCATTTCATTACTAATAATATTAACCTTTATTTTATTGGATTCAGATCGGTTTTTAAGCCTTTTAACTAATATATTTTAGGTTCGACCGATATTTTATCGGGTTTAAAAGCATACAACTAAATTTAAATTGAAATAAAATAATGCACTTATAAAAATGGGCAATTATAAATGTTGGCTAAATCAAGAAAAAAACAGTGTTGTACAATTGTCACATTACCTAGTTTTCAAAGTATAATAATTGCCATGACTTTTATTTGTTCGTGTAAATTGAAACTCTTTGTAGTGGGTCTTATTTAAATATAAGACTTTTTTTATTGTTCAATATTAAGATGTTAAGAGCTTGCTTTTATGAATTCGAAGAATAGATATTTACTGATAAATCTACTCGCATTTGAGTTTGTTTTATTGAATTCAGTGTTGATTATCTACCTTTTTTTTAGACTACCTGAATTTTCATTTATTGACCCAGCTTTTCTTAAAAAAATGATTCCCCTGATAATTATTTATAATTTAAGTTGGCTATTTATTATTCTTTACAATAGGGAAAAAGAATTCTATTTTGATCCTGATTACAACTATTTAAGGAGTATTTTAACGTCATTATTTTTCTTTGTTGGAATTGTTGCGACATTGGTGATACTATTTAAAATCAGATACTTCGCACGCTCTACATTTATTTTTCCTATTTTCATTTTTTCCTATTTAAATTTGATCAGTCACAAGTATCTATTGAAATATTTAAAAAAAAGAAGCTCAAATCTTTTTTCTAATACCTTACTGATAGGTTCTGATCTCGAGTTTTCAGAGCTCATTGGGTTAACGAAAGGAATGGCCCGTTTTGGGTATATCCTGTCGGGGTATCTGGGAGATCAAGATGAGCAATCTAAAAATGTACTAAACTTGAAAATTTTAGGAAATATCAATGAGTTGTCGAAGGTATTGGCCAACAATTCCATTGATGAAGTTTTCATTTCAGTGTCACAACTAGAGAAACGAAAAATTACTGAATTAATAAAGATTGCCGATAGTTTTGGGGTACGGGTTAAATTAATTCCGGAATACCCCCTGCTTATGGCCAGTAAGTTTAATGCAGGCACAATAGGTGATTTTGCGGTTTATAAACTTCGCCAATCTCCATTGGACAATTTCAACACAACAATATTAAAACGTCTATTTGACTTTTGTTTTGCATTAATGATTATCATAGTATGTTCCCCTTTATACCTGCTTATCGGTATTTTCATATATTTGGATTCTAGAGGTCCAATTACTTATACCCCATATAGAAAAGGAGAAGCTGGTAAGACATTTAAATGTTACAAATTCAGAACTATGTCAGTTTGTGACAACCCAGTGAATGGCACAAAATCAACAATCGTAAATGATCCAAGAATAACCCGGGTAGGCAAGTTTTTAAGGAAAAGTGATTTGGATGAGTTACCACAGTTTTTTAACGTATTGAAAGGAGAAATGAGTGTAATTGGTCCAAGACCACATAGAGCCAACTTACAGAAGGATTTTAGAAGAAGTGTGAATGATTATATGGTAAGGAGCTATATTAAGCCAGGAATTACGGGTTGGGCCCAAGTCAATGGTTGGAGAGGACCTACAGTAACCAATGAACAGAAAAATGAACGGATAAAACATGACTTATGGTATATTGAAAATTGGAGTTTTTGGTTAGATATTAAAATCATTTTCCGAACTATTTTTGGTAGGCATCGAAAAAAGGCATTTTAATTTTTGATCCATAAGGCCATGATGTTGAAGCGATGCCATACGTTAACAAAGTTTAAAAACACCATTGAAAAACTAAGGCTTCTTAAAATTTAAAAAAAATGAATAAAGCTTTGATATTTCCTCTCGATTACAAATCATTTATACAATCAAGCACTGAAATCTATTCAAAAATGAACAAACTATTTCTGTTTTTAATCGTGTTATCATTGTCGTCTTGCTATAGCTCGAAGGAGTTGAATTATATACAAACCGCTCAGAACTCACTTACCATACCGATAATTCCAACTGAATATAGGGTTCAACCCAATGATGTATTGAGCATCAAAGTACAAAGCAAAGATCCAGAACAATCTTCTTTTTTTAATATTACTACGGTAGAAAATAGAAATATCGAGGCAAATCCCGCATCGTTATTTCTAACCGGCTATACTGTTGATACGGACGGCATGATCAATCTCGCCATTGTCGGCGAACTTAAAGTGAGTGATCTTACTGTGGAGGAAATTAGAGACAAAGTGCAGCTCGAAATCGACAAATATCTAGTGAATGCCATGGTATCGGTAAAACTTACCAGCTTTAAAATATCGGTCTTGGGAGATGTTAGAAACCCGGGTACCAACTATATATACAATACACAGGCAACCATATTCGAGGCTCTTAGTGCAGCAGGTGATCTGAATATATCGGCAAAACGCAATAATATAAAAGTAATAAGGCAGGAGGGCGACAAATCTAAAGTAGTAAGTTTAGATCTCACAGATCCTGCAATTATTCAATCACCATACTACTTCTTGAAACCGAACGATGTCTTATATGTAGACAAATCGAAGTCAGGCATTGCACAAAGCAATTTGAGTGTGTTCTCACTTATTTTATCTGCCATTACCACAACCATACTAGTACTGAATTTTACTTCGAATTGAAATTAGCATGAATCATGACAATAATACTTTCGACATAAATATCTGGGTTTAATCATTTAATCAGCCCTAATATGATGGGTATTTTAAAAGTAAAAAAAAACCTGATAACATTCAATAATGAAAAAAAGAAAAGATATAAAGATTAACGCGCCACAGGAGGTTAATTTGAAACAATTTTTCCAGAAGGTCTATAAGAACAAATGGCTTTTCGTTTTAAGCATTGGTTCATTTTTAGCAATTACATTAGCGTATATCTTTCTGGCCACGCCGAAATATGAAGTTTCAACCTCTATTTTGATCGATGCATCAGGAAGTAACAGGGCCCTGGGTGAAAGCAAATACATCGAGGGCGGAGTAGGCTTAATCGAAGTTGAAAAAAACCTCTACAATGAAGTGGGCATCTTAAAATCTTTTAGCCTTGTTCGCCAAACTGTGGAAGATTTGGGTTTTGACATTACCTACTATTCCGGTAACTGGCTAACCAGAAAAGAATATTATGGTTATTTTCCAATTGGTGTAACACTCACCGAGGCCAAAGCCCAGCTTTATGATGTTCCTTTTGAAGTAGATATACTTTCAAATGAAAAATATCAATTAACGATTGAGGGTAATAATTTTAAGGTTTTAGACCCAAAAAGCGGTTCAACCCGTGACGTAAAAAGAGATTTTTCTTTTTCGAAAGAATTCGCATTTGGAGAAGTGGTCAGCCATGAATATTTCTCGTTCATAATAAATAAACCGGATTATGATTTCAACCTTGACGACGATACACTTCGAAACCTCAGTTTCGTTGTCCACAACATTGATGACGTCGCCAATAAATATCTTACAGGCCTTGAAGTCAATAATATTGACATTCAGGCAAGTATTTTTAAAATAGTTTCTTACGGAGCCCTCGTAGATAAAGAAGTTCATTTTCTCAAAAGACTAACAGAAAATTACGTACAGAATAAACTGAAATCCAGAAACGGAATTGCCTCGGGCAAGGAGGAATTTATTCGAAAGCAACTAAGGGAAGTGTCGGATTCTTTGGCAAGAGTCGAGTTACAACTCGAACATTTCAAAAGAAACAAAAGGGCACTTAATTTAGGGGTAACAGCAACCAATGCCTTGGGTCAAACCTCGAATTTACAAGCTGAGAAGGCGAAAATTGAACTGGACATCAAATTTTACAATTCACTAATTGAAAACGTCCAAAAGAATAAACACACGGATGATTTTGTAATTCCGACTTCTATTGGTATTGAGGATCCCATGATAAATGCAAACCTCTCTGAACTAAAAAACTTATATGCCGAAAGAGCAAAGAAAAAATTCTATGTAACCGGTACGAACCAAGAAATGAGCATCTTGAACCAACAGATCAAAGCCTCGACCGATTTATTGCTGAACAATTTGCGCAATGCCATAAAATCTTTAGAGTATGCACAAGAAAGAGTTATTAGTCAATTAGCAAGTTATAATGGGGTAATCAATTCTCTGCCAGAAAGAGAAAATGCCCTACTTTCAATAGAAAGACAAAGTACTTTATATAGTAATCTATTCAATTATTTAAGTCAAGAGCTGGCCAAAACGGGTATTGCCAGAGCCGAGAGTACTTCGGATACCAGGGTATTGGATGAAGCAAGAATGGTAGGTGATGGGCCGGTAGCCCCTCAAAAATTGCTGCTTTTGGTATTGGCCTTTGTACTTGGCACTATGTTTCCTATGGCATGGCTTGCCTTTTTCTCCAAGAACGAGAACATTGAAAATATAGAACAGATTTTTTCTAATAGTGATATTCCGGTGATAGCCAGTATCGCGCATCATGACCCTGAATCTTTAAATTCGGACTCCGAGCTTTCGCTGTGGAATGTAAAGGAATCATTTCGTTACTTAACTACCAATTTGAAATATGTAAAGACAAAAGAACAATGTGTTGTCTTAGGAATAACTTCTATTTTTCCTGAAGAGGGCAAAACGTATAATGCTATCAACTTGGGCATAACTCTTGCCGAATCAGGTAAAAAAACCCTTATTATCGATGCGGATTTAAGAAAGCCTAGTCTGGTCAAAGGTATCAAGGATAACCAAGGCAAGGGACTTACGGACTATTTAGATGGAGATACTATTTTAGCGGATGATATAATTCATTTTCATGAAGAATTAAACACCTTGCACTTCGTTCCGACTTCAACGGTGAATGGTAATGTTCATAAGATGCTTTCAGGACCTAAAATGAAATCACTTTTTCTAGATCTTAAAGATAGATACGATTATATCATACTGGACACCCCTCCAGTCGGCCTAGTATCAGATTTTCTACTTTTTAGAGATTTGATTGATATAAATTTATTCGTAATTCGAAGAAATATCGCCAAAATCGGATTTTTGGAAGATATAGAGAAGCTGATACCGCAAGGTAAAAAGAAGAAAAGTTTTATCATTTTCAATGATGTCTCGAAGAAAGATCACTACTATGGATATGAGCAGAGTTACGGGCAAAATAAAGAAAAACGGTTGGTCAAAAAAGCGTTATCGACTTAATCCTTTATCCTATTCAAAGGTTTGAATTATCCAAAATGAATGCACAGCAAGAACTGTGATATCCAGATAACATGAATGACTTCTCCAAGCTTTTTAACTTTAAAATAGATGAGGCGCAAATGCCCTATTTCTATATCTATTTTGTCATTGCTGGTATCATTGCTTTATATTTACTTATTAAAAGTGGCTCAAAATATAAGTTTGAACTATTTTTTGTGTCGTTCTATTTGCTGACTGGTAATATTAACGCATTATTGACGATAAAAATTCCCGGATTCAGCTTTTTCGAAATTCAGCCAGAAAGGTTGCTTTTTTTTATATTATCATTTTTTCTCGCAAGAAAAATGTTTTTTTCTAAGGAAAAGCTACAATTTACTTTGAACAAAAGCATTCCTTGGTTCGAAGTTGCCCTATATGCCTATGTGATTATGCTTGCTATCTCGGCACTTTACAATATCCCCGAGACAGGTGTTGTAGACGCTGTAATAAGTATTTACGATGCCATAGCATTTTTAGTCATTATGATATCCTTTAGGTTAATGGCAGATAAACCTTCCTATGACCTCATCGGTAAATCGATCATAATCGGTGCCGTAGCGTCAAGTTTAATAAGTCTTGTTCAGTTAGTTATCGACCCATACTTTCTAAGAATAGGCGATAACCGGGAAGCCTTCGGATCATTTTTAAGATCAAATGGTATGTTTAGCACCGAATATTTCAATTCGTACTACCTCATCATCGCAATTGTATGGACGTTGACCACAATTAAAAACAATCTTTTGAAAATTTCATTGGTAGCCCTTTTTTCATTAGGGGTGATATCATCGTTTCAGCGGATGAGCTGGGTGATTTTGGCTTTAGTTCTCCTTACCTATCTGGTTTTCATTAAGAAAATGGCTCTTGAAAAGCTTTTTTTTACGGGTTTGGCCTTGATTGCGATTATATTATCAATTTCTATCTTTTATTATCAAGACATAATGAAGAGCTCTTTGATAAAGGAAAGGCTAAGTGAGCGGGTCGATAGCCGAGCAGGATACTATGCCATGGTTCTTGATAATATCGGCAAAAAACCTGTTTTCGGGTATGGCAATCTCAAGAATGAGGTCTATTATGTAAATTTGATGCGCATAACAGGTGATAGAGACCGGGCAACGGCAACGACTGGAGATCTTCATAGCGGTTATTTTTCGGCACTTTTTTTATACGGGATCCCTGCGTCAATTTTCTTTACTTTGTTCGTCATATTGTCAGTGCTTTATTACTCAAAATCTTTAAATATTGATTTATATTTCGTTCTGCCTTTTCTAGTAAGTATCCTATATATGATCGGTAATCTGACCAATAACTTTTTATTTTTAAAATATATTTCAATTCTCTATGCCGTCCATATTGGGATTGGAATGGGAATCAATAGAATCAAAGAACGATTGGCTTTTGTCAATTGACCCGAAAGTACCATAATTGTACCGCCATCTTAAAATATGAATGTAATTGAAAAGTTAAAAACAGCTTTACATAAAGGCAATGAGCGGTCCGTCAGGGCTAAAAGAAATGTATTATTGACCATATTACTTAAAGGCCTTGGTGTACTGATAGGTTTTATTTATTTCCCCTTATCATTAGAATATCTTGGGGCCGTTAAGTTCGGAATCTTTTTAACACTTCTTTCAATAGTAGATTGGTTTTTAAGTTTCGATATAGGTATCGGTCTCGGGTTGAGGAACAAGTTTGGAGAATCGGTAGCCCTTGACGATAATCAAAAGGCGGTACATTACGTCAGTACTGCATATTTCGTTCTAGGTGCAGTTGTAGTAGTAGTTACCATCGTACTTCTTATTTTGAATTTTTTCGTGCCGTGGACCGGTTGGTTGAATATCGCCCCAGAACTGACTAAAGAAGTAGAGATCCTTGGGGCCATCATCATCGTTTCTTTTGGTATTCGGTTCATAGCAGGAAATATTTATGAAATATTTTACGCGTTGCAAAAAATGGCTTACGTAGAATTTTTCTCTTTGCTGACCAAAGCTTCGTTTTTGTTTTTGATCCTACTCATTCCATTAATAGTGCCCGAATCATTACTGCTTTTTGGAACGGCCAGGTCTTTAACCTTCGCCATGGTACCGTTACTTGTTGGACTATTCTACTTCAGGCGTAAATTCAACTCATACCGCCCTTCTTTTAAATATGTAAAATTGGCCTATTTCAAAGATCTTTTTTCTTTAGGGATCAAATTCTTCCTGATTCAAATGGCCATGCTTGTCATACATCAAACAAACAATATTCTAATCGCCAGTTTTGTGTCTTTGGAAGGTGTGCCACAATATGAGGCGGCCTATAAATATCTTTCCGTATTTATGATGTTGTTCGTCATTCTCAACAACCAGCTTTGGCCATCGAATATAGAAGCCTATGCCAAAGGTGATTTTATCTGGATGAAAAAGTCTATGTGGACTGTCTTGAAAATTTGGATAGCCACATTATTTATAATTTCTGTCATGGTTATTATTTCCCCCTTCATATATAAATTTTGGCTTCAAGAAAACCTTGCGATACCCATAGCTATTTCAATAACAGTCGCCATCTCAATTTGCCTTACAACTTGGGTAAACATTTTCAATATTGTATTGAACGGAACAGGTAGGATCAAACTACAAATGTATGCGTGGATTTTCGCAGCACTAATCAATATTCCGGCATCGCTTTTCTTCGTTAAAGTTTTGGATTATGGTGTCGTTGGGATTGTGTTGGGCACAATAGTGAGTTTAGTTCCAGTAGCGATCGTTTCGCCGATTCAAGTGTATAAAATTTTGTCTCAAAAAGACTGCGGTATATGGGCAAAATAGAAAATTCACATTTTAAAACAAGTAATGTCCTTGATATATCAGATGTTAAACACAATCATATATCAATATAGAAATGAAATCTCACCTAAAACATATTCGATTTGGCGTCATTTGCAACAATAATCAGTTGTATACATGGCAAGAAATCGTTATCAAAAAGTTGATTTCGGAAGCCGATGTCGAATTGAAATTAGTGGTATATGATGGTAAACGGCAGGGTAAAAAACCCGCACCTTCTTCATTTAATGATTCTTCACATAAAATCGGTTTTTTATGGAATCTCTACTATCGGTTGTTCATTAAAAAGAAATCGAAGGCCCTGCAAAGGGTTGAAACCCTTTCCCTATTCGAGGGAATAGCCGTAATGCAATGTGATTTTCTTATTACATATGGATTTGCCCAATTGCATTCCGCTGATATCCAAATAATTGAAAATGCCGAACTCGATTTCATTCTCGATTTTTCTTCTGTTCAATTTACGGGAAATCTGCTAAAAGTCGTTAAATATGGTATATGGAACTATCGGTTTGGCAATCTAGAGAAGTATCAGGATACGACTGGATGTTTTTGGGAGATCTATCACAAAGATGTTATAACGAGTGCCTATCTTATTCGACTCACGAACAAGCCAGATACTAACTGCGTATTGAAAGAAGGGCATTTAAAAACAGCAATTTTTTATACGGAAAATATTGATAAAATACATTTAGAAGCTACCGATTGGCCACTCAAGATTTGTCAGGATATAAGAAACAATAACGTCAATAATTCAGCTGTTGCCACGAAAATAAAATCTGATAAGATATACCGTTCTCCAAGTAATTTTCAGATGCTGTTTTTTTTCTATGTTCAGTTTAATTTAGCATTTAAGAGCATCATTAAATTGCTTTTTTATACCGATTTTTGGAATATCGGCGTAGCCGAGGCTCCTATTCATGATTTCTTAGATTCTAAAAAAACTCCTACCATACATTGGTTCCCGAATTTACCAAAGTCTCGATTTATGGCCGATCCCTTTGGGATTCATTTTAAGAACCAATTACATATTATTTACGAAGACTACCGTTTTGATCAAGGTATCGGCAAGACTGCTAGTATTTTGTACCATGACGGCGAGTTCAAGGATAACAAAATAGTCATCGATGAAGAATTCCATATGTCCTATCCCTATCTTTTGGATTACGAAGATGAAATTTATTGCATCCCTGAGACCTACCAGGCAAATCAGGTACGTTTATATAAAGCCTTGGAATTTCCCCTTAAATGGAAATTGGAAAAAGTGCTCATCGAGAACTACGCAGGTATTGACAGCACTCCATTTAAACACAACAATACGTGGTTTCTTTTTTCTACGAATAAAAAATTAGGTGCACGTTATAATCTTAATATCCATTATTCCGATAGTATTTTCGGCCCTTGGCACCAACATCCTAAAAATCCTGTAAAAACTGATATTCGATCGTCAAGGCCAGCAGGCACCTTATTTATACATAATGGCGACTTGTTTCGGCCATCGATGGATTATTCCGAAAAGATTGAAGGCAGAATTAGTATCAACAAGGTCATAACTCTAACCATTAATGATTTTAAGGAAGAAATTCACAACATCGTAGATCCTTTCAAGAAAACCTATTTTTCAGACAAGGTACATACCCTTAGCCAAGTAGGCAATTATACCTTGGTCGATGGAGCCAAAGAATTATTCATTTTAGCCAATTTCAATGCGCTTAAACATAAAATAATGCGAATTTTTGTTATGCTGAAAAATAAATAGGTTCTTTTGTGCTTCTTTTTATTTTTTAGTACCATATGAGAAGGAAATATAATAGAAAATTAGTAACATAATTAAATATCCAACAAAATAAATGTGTGGAATATGTGGTAAGATTCATTTTGATATAGACAGACCTGTTCTTCAAGATGACATTCATAAAATGACCAAACTGATCACCCATAGAGGACCAGATGATAGCGGTTTTTATGTAAAGAAAAATGTTGGCCTCGGTTTTCGCAGATTGAGTATTATTGATCTTGATACAGGTCATCAACCCTTATCGAACGAAGATGGTACAATATGGATCGTCTTTAACGGTGAAATCTATAATCATCTCAGCTTGCGAGAACAGTTGATTACAAAAGGACACAAATTCAAAACAAGAACAGACACTGAGACCATCGTTCATCTTTTTGAGGAGTATGGGAGTGATTGTGTGAAATACCTCAGGGGTATGTTCGCGTTCGCTATTTGGGACGAGAAGCACAAGAAACTTTTTTGCGCCAGGGACCGTTTTGGCATCAAGCCATTTTTCTATTTCTTGGATCATGAGAAATTTATTTTCGGTACAGAAATAAAATGTATTTTGAGTCAGACGAAATCATCCTCGGCACTTTCCATTCCAATGCTGGATCAGTATTTGACCTATGGATATTCGTCCCAAGAGGGCACAATTTATCAAAACATCCAAAAATTAAGGCCTGGCCATATTTTAGATATCGAACATGGAGGTAAGGTCAAGATCAATAGATTTTGGGATATTCACTATAACCCTGATTATAGCAAGAAAGAAGAGGAATGGTGCAAGTTGTTAGATGATAAACTGTCCGAATCGGTAAAAGCACATTTGATGAGCGATGTGCCTATAGGGGCTTTTCTGAGCGGAGGAGTTGATTCGAGTGCAGTGGTGGCATTAATGTCAAAAAATTCAAGCACACCCGTAAAGACATTTTCAATAGGTTTTAAAGAGGAGGAATTCAATGAATTAAAATATGCCAGGGAAGTCGCCAAAATGTACAATACAGAGCATCATGAACAAATTGTAGAACCAGAGTCTATTGGTCTATTGCCACACTTAGTGGATTGTTATGATGAGCCCTTTGCCGATTCTTCGGCCATACCAACATATTTCGTTTCTAAATTTGCCAGGGAGCATATAACCGTAGCGCTATCTGGTGACGGGGGTGATGAGTTATTTGCAGGCTACAATAAGTACCAGCGAATGATGAACATGCGCAACTTTAATGTGTTGCCCGAAGGTCCAAGCAAACATTTCTGGGGCGCTATGCATAAAATGATTCCTAACAGCGTAAAAGGAAAAGGGGCAACTTATTATCTTTCCAAACCCAAAAATAGTTTCCCTGCTTTTTTATCGATTTGGCAACAAGCCGAACGTGAAAAACTGTTCAAGAAAGAACTCTGGCAAGATATAAAGCAATCTCCTGCAGAATTAAGTAGAATTGAGAGTTTTACTAATTCAGGCTCCTCCGACTTTTTATTCAATATGCAAAAAATGGATATGCAAAGCTATATGGTAGATGATGTGCTCACCAAAGTAGATCGGGCAAGCATGCAAAATTCGCTTGAGGTGCGGGTGCCTATTTTGGATCATGAATTTGCAGAACTAACTTCTCGTATCCCGTCTGAATTAAAAATGAAGAGAACCATTAAAAAATACATCTTTAAAGAAGCAATGAAAAAACATTTACCAGAATCTATCATTTCGCATAAAAAGCAGGGATTCAGTGTGCCGATGAAAGCTTGGTTTAAAGATGATCTTAAAGAATATGTCAATGATCGTTTGCTGAACACAAAGGGGCCGCTTTATGATTATTTAGACCCAGATTATGTAAGTAAGATAGTTAAAGACCACAATAAGGGAATGCGAGATTTTAACGATAAAATATGGTCTTTACTCTTCTTGGACCAATGGCTAAATTCGCGAAAATAGGAGGCTATTCGAAGTTAATACCCTAATTTAAAAGAAATGAAAAAAAAACCAAATGCAGCATTTAACAATTGTCATATGCGCTATCAAATTCTGATTATATTTTGCAAAACCATTCCATTCAATATTTTTTCAAATTAAATACGTGATCAAAACACTATAACCGAGTTTGACAAAAGAAGAACAAAATAACGACGAACACATAGTCTTTCTAGGAGAGTCGGGCTTCCCCATGGGATTGGCCGCAGTTCAAAGAATTACCTTAATGGCTAAGACACTTCTCACTGAAGGATATAGGGTTACCGTAATTTGTCGTAAGGGTGTTTGGAAGAAAAACAGTAAAATAAACTTTGGTGTAAAAGGTAATTATGAAGGTATTGATTACATCTACACTTCTGAAAGCGTTTTTAGACCAAAGGGTTTCATAAGTCGAAATATTCAGAAATTGAAAGGTCTATATGGAGAATTCATGTATTTAAAATATCTAAAAAAGCACGATAAGATCAACGTGGCCATAATCTCGGAGATGAATGTCGTTCATGTGCTTCGTTACCTTATCTATTCGGCGTTTCTAAATTTTTCTACAGTCATTAACTTCGTCGAGCTGGCATCTTCTATGAAAGATAGAAATTCTGTTTTGACAAAGGTAAAAGATTATTTATACGACCATTGGGTCATAAAGCTATTCGATGGAGCTTTGCCCATAAGTGATCGTCTTATGAAATACTATATGGCAATCGCACCTTCTAAACCTGCAATGAAATTACCTGTTTTATGTGATTTTGAAAAATTCGGCAAAGGAAAGAATAGGGATACAGAACCTTATTTTCTGTATTGTGGAAGTATGGCCTATAAGGAAGTAATCGATTTCATAATCGAGGCATATAAAAGCATTTCCGAAAATGAAACTACAAAATTATTTTTGATCGTAAGTGGCGGTAAGAAAAGTGAAACTGGCCTTTTACAAGAAGATTTAAACACGCAATTCAATACGGAACAGATTAGGTTATTTTCGAACATTCCTTATAACCAACTTGTTGATTTGTATAACAATGCGATAGCTCTGCTAATTCCACTGCGACCAACTGTACAAGATTCGGCGCGGTTTCCCCATAAAATAGGAGAATACCTGGCATCGGGCAATCCGGTCATAACAACGAATGTAGGAGAAATCAAAAACTACTTTGAAGATGGTAAAACCGCCCTCGTTGCTGATTTATATGATATTGACGCAATTGCGGAAAAAATGCAATACGTTTTGGACAACCCGGTAGATTCTAAAAATATTGGTGCTAATGGCAAGCAATTAGGCCTTGCCGAGTTTGATTATAGAACACATGGGGTAAGATTACGAATGTTTTTACAGGAAATTTAACTATACAATGAATATACATTTGAAGGTAGATAGCAATTTCGAATTCAAATGTTGGAATAAGAATTTAAATGTGCGGAATAGCAGGAGTTTTCAACTTTCATCACGAAAGAAGTGTTTCTAGGGAATTGCTAAAAAAAATGGCCGATACCATCTCGTATCGTGGCCCCGATGGCGAAGGATTTTTCATCGACTCTTTTGTTGGTTTGGCACATCGCAGATTATCGATCATAGATCTTGGAAGTGGGGATCAACCCATGTTCAATGAAAAAAAAACGATAAGCATCGTCTTCAATGGAGAAATCTACAATTACATAGAACTTAAGGAAGAACTGAAAAAACTCGGCCATTCATTTGTTACCAGTTCCGACACGGAGGTTATCATAAAAGCATATGAGCAGTGGGGGTTCGCCTGTCAGGAAAAATTAAACGGAATGTGGGCCTTCGCACTGTGGGACGCTGCGAAACAGCATTTGTTTATATCAAGGGACCGCCTCGGCGAGAAACCCCTGAACTACATGCTGTACAAAGACTCTTTCCTGTTCGGTTCTGAAATAAAAAGCATTTTGGCCTATACCGGTGCTGTGGAACCCAACACCGATATGGATGAACTGTATTTGTTTTTTGGCTATGTTCCTTCTCCGAATACGTATTACAAATCGATTAAAAAGCTTCCGGCAGGCAACTATCTGGTTGTAAAGAATAATAAGGTCACAGAACATAGCTACTGGGACCTCCCCGACATCGACGAACTAGATTTGCGAAAGGACAAATCCAAGGTAAATGCCGAACTGAGCGAACTGCTCTATGATTCCGTTCGTATGCGAATGCGAAGCGATGTCCCTTATGGTGCCTTTTTGAGCGGCGGGCTTGATTCGTCGAGTATCGTAGCCATAATGAGCGAAATATCTTCGTTTCCCGTAAAAACGTTTACGATAGGGTTTAATGAAAAAGCTTTTGACGAAAGGGATAATGCCCGAATTATTGCCGACAAGTTTAAAACGGAACATTACGAGAAAATAGTGGACAAATCTTCGTTGGAAAAATCGATCAAAGATATTTTACATCACTTTGATGAACCTTTTGCCGATCCTGCTGCGATTCCCACTTCTTATTTAGCGGAAAGTGCCGCCAAACATGTAAAAATGGTCTTGACCGGCGATGGAGGTGATGAGGTTTTTACAGGATATTCAAATTATCAAAGTGAACTTTTTGCCAAAAGATATCAAAATTCCATGCCGGGATTTCTTAAAAAAAGTTTACCTGCAATGGTCGATGGTATAGGCAACATCGCTACAGGAAATATACGTTATAAATTGAATCGGATCAAACGGGTATTAGATTCGTTCAATGTAACCTTCGGTGAGCGATTGATTACAAAGTTTGTTAAAATACCCCCGCCAGAAATTAAGCAATTATTGACCGGAAATGCGTTCCCGATTGAAAATTTTATTTCTGATACTTTGGGCAATTGTAGGTTAAAAGATCCTTTTTATCGATTGAATTATTTTCATCTTAAGGTTTCGCTTCCCGATCAAATGCTTGTCAAGGTCGATAAAACGAGCATGGCCAATTCACTTGAAACCCGTGCGCCCTTGTTGGATTATCGCATAGTCGATTTGATTTACCAAGTAGATAAATCGTTGAAAATGCCTACATACACCGATAAGGGCGTAAAATATATGCTCAAAAACGCCATGCAAAATAAATTGCCCAACGAGATCTTGAACCGAAGAAAACAAGGTTTCGAAGTTCCGTTAAGAGAATGGTTCAAGGATAGTGAATTCGATAATGTATTGACTTCAACGAATTCGTTGAAGTCCCTAAATCAAAAAATGATAAAAAGACTGATAGAAGAAAATCAAAAGGGCAAGGTCGATCACGGCACCCTGTTATGGCGAATTTTATTGCTACAAAGATGGATGTCGCAGGCCATCGCATAAAAAGTGAGGTAGAAATTAGCAAAATGACTGTAAAGAAAAATATTTGTATTACCATAAATTCACTCGCTCCTGGCGGTGCAGAAAAGCAAAGTTTGCTATTGGCCAAAGCGTTGAAGCCGTATCACAATACTACGGTGGTCATCATTAATCCACAGCCAATCTATAAAAAACATATTGCGGTAATTGAAAAGGATGATATAAAACACATATTCTTGGACAGAAATCCTATAAAAAAAATTAGAGACTTTACCGGCTTTCTTAAAAAGAAAAAAATAGATATCATTTTTTCCTTCTTGCCAACAGATACCATCTGGGCGTCCATTTGTGGAAAGATTGCCAATGTGCCCTACATTTTTGGTGGAATCAGAAATAGTCATATAGCCTATTTTAAATATGCCGCGTTGCGTTTTGCCAATAATCATTTGCTCAATTATACGATAGCCAATAATTACGCTGCCTATGACTCCTCGATTAAATTCGGATTTAAAAAAAATGTTATGGTAATACCTAATGGTATAGAAATAAGGCCAAAAAGTCAAATAAAAGGCTTGCAAATGAAGACAATTACTGTAATCAGTATTGGTAGATTGGTAAAGCAAAAAGGATATGTAACGGCATTACAAGCGATTGCCGAGCTAAAAAACACGTTGAAGAGTAATTATGTATTGCGTTATAGAATCGTAGGAGACGGTCCGGAGCAGGAGAACATTACAGGCGCTATAAAAAAGTATGACTTACAAAAGGAAATCGAACTCATAACCAATCCTTCGAATATATATGCCCTGTTGGAGTCATCCGAGATATACCTTAGCACATCGACTTTTGAAGGTATCTCCAATTCGATAATGGAAGCCATGAACTGTGCTTTGCCTATAGTAGCGACAGATGCCGGAGATAATTCACGCCTTGTCTTGCACGGGCAAAATGGATTTCTTTCGACCATCGATGCTTACAAGGATATTGCCCGACATTTGGGTACCTTAATAGAATCGCCTGACAAACGAAAGCGAATGGGACAGGCCAGTTATGATCATTTGGTTAAAAATTTCAGTTATGATGCTTTTCAAAAAAAATATTTGAACATTATCAAAAATATTGAGGCAATACCAATAAACAATGGGGAAGTGTGTTTGCAAGATGATTAAATAGGTTTTAAAGATTGAATGTTGATTACCTTATTGAACCGTGGGTAGTATGAACCTAATAGAAAAACATGAAAATATTGTTACTTATTGATAGCCTTGTTTCAGGGGGCAGGGAAAGAAGATTGATCGAGCTGATCAAGGGTTTTGCGAATTATTCTGATGTGCAGCTAAATTTGGTCGTTTTTTCTGAAAAAATCCATTATCAAGAAATATTCGAACTAGGCATTCCTGTTAACATACTGAAACGGGTTCCCAAAAGAAATCCGATGGTTTTCTACAGACTCTACAAATTATGCAAGAGTTGGAAACCTGATTTAATGCACAGCTGGGGCACGATGTCAGCAATTATGGCCATCCCTTCCTCTATGATTCTTGGCATAAAACTCATTAATGGTAACATTACCGATGCCCCAAAAAACATGTCTTTTTTTGATGTTCGACTTTTTAGGGCTAGGTTGACTTATCCCTTTTCCAAAGTTGTGGTTGGCAATTCGTTGGCGGGACTTCAAGAATATAGGGCGCCCGCACATAAAAGTGTTTGTATTTATAATGGATTTGACAGTAATCGTTTATCGAATTTAAAAAACAAATCCCTGGTTAGGGAACAGTTTAACATCAAAACCGAAAAAATTATTGGCATGGTGGGAAGCTTTTTCGACCGAAAAGATTATGCAACCTTCATAAAAGCTGCATTACTATTATTTAAACAAAGAGAGGATGTCACGTTCATTGCCGTAGGCGATGGGCCAACACTAAAGAATTGTAAGCAAATGGTTCCCTCCGATCATACCCCTTATTTTGTGTTCACTGGTTCGCAAACAGACGTAGAATCGATTATCAACATTTTTGATATTGGTGTATTGGCTACAAATGAGAAAATGCATGGCGAAGGTATATCCAATGCGATACTCGAATATATGGCTTTGGGAAAGCCTACAGTGGCTACCATTGGGGGAGGTACCGATGAAGTTGTCGATCACATGAAAACGGGTATTCTAGTTGCTCCCGGATCACCCAAAATTATGGCAAATCAATTGATTTATTTATTAGATCTACCGACTGAAATGAAAAGAATGGGCCATGAAGGAAAATCTCGACTCGAACGGTCGTTCAGTTTATCGAAAATGACAAGTGCCTATTATGCATTATATCAGAAACTTTTGCAATGACCCATTTTGAACTCTGAAAGTCCAATATATACAACCCAACATAAATAGACAAAGTGTACTAACAATAAAAATGGGAGAAAAGAAAAATATCGCTTTTTTTGGAATTAAATACTATCCCTCAAGAGGTGGCACAAGTCGTGTGGCGGAAAATCTTATTCGTAATCTGGCACAAAATCACAATGTTACCATTTATTGCTATAAACATAAATTGGCCAAAACTAATATTAAGGGAGTACATGTTATACAATTTCCTGAAATCAAATTGGATAGCATAGGGGTATTTCTATATTATTTCATCTGTTATTGCCACATTAGACTTTTTGGAACATACGATATCGTTCATGCCCATAAAATCGATAGTTTCTTATTCCTAAAAGGTTTGTCGAAGAAGGCCAAAGTAATTGCTACGGTACATGGTGTACCCTATAAAGATGGTGTTTGGGGAGGGATTGCCAAATCATTCTTTTTAATGAACGAACAACGTTTTCTAAAATTCAAAGGGGTTAAGACCGCTATATCGAAACCATTATGTGCGTATTATAAAGAGAAATACAATGTTGACGTGAAATTCGTTCCGAACGGAATAAACCCAGTAGAAGAAAGCCATGAAAGTACTATAGAAACCTTCTGGCCCAAAGCAGTGCCCAAAGATACCCCTTACGTATTTTTTGCGGCAAGAAGGATCATGGGCATCAAAGGTTTACACACTTTGTTGAAAGCCTACAAAAAGATAAATTACAAAGGAAACATTTTTGTTGCCGGAGACCTTAATTTTAATCCTATCTACATCAAAGAAGTAAAAGAATTAAGCAAAGGGTTGAACGTTTATTATTTAGGCTATGTAAATCCGTTGTCGGCCTTATTGGAATTGGTAACTAAAAGCGAATATTTTGTTTTCCCCTCGGAAATCGAAGGCATGTCGATCATGTTATTGGAAGTTGCCAGCACCGGAAAACCCATCTTAGCGAGCGATATTCCTGAAAATACACAGGTTTTCGATGACAACGATGTGCTTTTCTTTAAAAGTAAAGATGTCGAAGATCTTTCCAAAAAGTTGCTGTGGATCGAAAACAATAAACCTAGGTTCGAAAAATTGGGTCTAAATGCAAAAAAAAAGGTAAATACGCAATATACTTGGGATAAAATAACTCTTGAATATCTCTCACTTTATAATTTGTAAATCTACCCTAGACAAAAGAAATTTTTAAAAGCTAATTACCGACATGCAACAATGTCTTCGTAATTTACCTGAAAATATCAATCTGTAACTGCTTAATAACTAATAGCGTTCATGTATATTTATAGGGCTAATAATTATGCTATGAAAGACTGTTTAAGTGTAGTATGGATAGTTTTAATATTATGGCAAATTTCGTGTAATAGTAACTCAACGGATGCTGTTAATATAGATGAGGGTATCGATGAGATACCTGCCGAAATACATAGGCCTACAGATTGTGTAACACAAGGTGGAAAAGCTGCTGATACCGGATTAAAAGTTTGGTGCTGGGGTGATATCACGATACCAGAATACTTTGAGGACAACGGTATCGAATTTAGTAATGGAGAATTGTATATTGATTCAGAATGCTATGAAAAACAGGTGTCGAAGGCAGGTGACCAATTGAAATTCCGTATTAACCCTACTGAACCTGATGTCGGAAGTTGGTGCTCCAGGGATTATAATATGCGGGCGGAAATACGGACTGCACCTTGGGATATCCGCCATGCAAAGGGTATTGAGGAGTGGTTCGGTTGGAGCTATACTTTTGGAGACGACTATGTAATCGACCGAAACAATCAATGGCTTTTCTTTCAAGTACATCCAGGGATCGAGGGTGCTTCTCCACAGACCGAATTAATGGTTATAAAAGATGGTCAATTCAATGGTCATGATGCTGGGGAAATTTATATCGTCAACGCCGCGAACGGGAATGAATACCACCCTACGGGTATTACCCCTAAAGCAGGAGAAAAATTGGATATAGTGGTACATGCTGTTTGGGGAGATGCGTCGACCGGATTGTTACAAGTGTGGATTAATGGCAAGCGCCTTTATAATAAACAAGTGGCCACCGTTTATGAAGCATATCCCTGGGGCGGAAATGCCAAATGGGGTATTTACAAATGGCCATGGGCAGAGTCGAACGGAGTTCAACAATCACTCCAATTGGGTATAACGCATCTTGAAACTTATATGGGTCCATTACGCATGATAACCCTAAGACCTGGAGATCTAGGTTATCTCGGAAACTCATATTCCAAGGTTACACCAAGGTAATATTATCATGATCTTTCCATAATCCAATTTTTTTGATCTGTTTCCTTTGTAATTCATCGAATATTTTGTTAAAAAGTAGTATTCTAAATACTAATAATTGGTTAGGTACGTACTTATAATATGTATTACATCGAAAAAAGCTATCGTTTTGTCGAACTACGAAATAAATTTAGCAAATTAGAGTCCCAAAAAACTTTATCATAGTACTTTAACCTACATTCCCCATGAATATTAATCCCCAATCCCCATTCAAAGTGTTATTATTCAGCATCATATTTATCTTCCACCTCTCATGTTCCAAGGATTCTGATTTATTGACCGACTACGTTCTTAGGAATTCTCAGGAAATAGTTGATGGCGAATATGTTGTGGATGATATTTACATGGTTTCTCAAAATGACTTTATTGTTCTGGATGTATTATCAAACGACGCCTATAAGGAGCAAGACAATGTCACAATTACAGAAACCTCTACACCTACGAACGGAAGCGTTGTGATCAATACTGATAACACTTTAACATACACTCCAGACCCGGTTACAGAAACAGTCTCGGTTCCAGAAACAATAGACACATTTACTTATACTACCGAAATTGTAAAGGAGGACCAATCGATAACAACTGAAGAAGGTACGGTTACGGTTGTTATTACCCCTGAAGAAAACAGTACTACACCTGAAGAAAACAACAATTCAAACTGTGTTACCAATGGTGGACTAGCTGGAGATACTGGTTTGAAAACTTGGTGCTGGGAGAGTGTAACACTACCACAATATTCCGGAAGTAAAGGGGTTTCCTTTAGTAATGGAGAATTGGTTATTGATTCCGAATGTTATGAACAACAGATAACCAAGGTTGGCAATCAATTGAAATTTCGTGTTAATCCGACTACCCCAGAAGTTGGAAGTTGGTGTTCTAGGGATTATAATATGCGGGCCGAAATACGGACAGCACCTTGGAATATTCGTCATCCGAAAGGTACTGAAGAATGGTTCGGTTGGAGCTACACCTTTGGTAATGATTATGTAGTAGATCAAAATAATCAATGGCTTTTCTGGCAGGTGCATCATGGGGTGGTGGGCGATTCGCCACAAACGGAATTAATGATTATCAAAGACGGGCAATTCAACGGACATAATGCCGGGGAAATCTATGTCGTCAACAACGTAACGGATGGGGAAAAATATAATCCTACGGGTATTAAACCTACAGCAGGACAAAAATTGGATATCGTGGTACATGTCGTATGGGACGATGCGTCGAACGGGTTGCTACAGGTATGGATAAACGGCCAGAGCGTATATGACAAACAAGTAGCTACAGTTTATTCGTCCAGTCCATGGGGTGGAAATGCCAAATGGGGTATTTACAAATGGCCTTGGGCATCATCGAACGGGGTGCAACAATCTCAGCAACAGGGCATCACACATCTGGAAACCTTTATGGGAAATTTGCGCATTATAACCCGTCAGCCGGGTAATTCCGATTACCTTCATGACTCATTCTCATTGGTAGCTCCGAACTAAAATAAAACATTTTGATGATGACCTCTAAGGCATCAATAGAATATATATACAGCGGTTGTAATAATTGTTAGCATTGCCTTCACAATCCCTTTGGGGCCAAATTATGAAAATTCCGAGTGCATGTTCAACAATGACATCATCTTTAGAAAAATTAATTACAAGATAGCCATCAAATTAAATCGACGCAACTTATCGTTTGGTACGTATCACCTAAATGTCTTAGGAGTCGCTTAGTCGATATTCGTTTGTTGTTTTTCTTCCCTTGGTTTTAATAAAGTAATTTTAACCGTATTTGTGTAGATATATGCAAAAAACAACACCAGGGAAGGTACCATGATTATAAAATTCCTGCCTCTACCGTCCAATAGAATAATGGCACAGGCGTATATTAGGTAGAATATCATCACAGCTTTTAATTCGAAGGGGACATTTCTCCGGTTCAATAAAAATGGATATATACAAAGTATGCATAAACCTAGGATAAGCGCATTAGGAATCAGATAGCCATAAGCTGCCATATTCTGATTCCGATAAGAAAATGGGTAGTGAAACAGAAATCGCCCAACATTGGATATTGTATTTTTCAAATATTTGCCTGGGTGCGCTTTCATATTCTCAATAGCAATTGCCTTGAAAGCACTATCTCGTTCAATAAATGTCAAATCTTCCAATTCCACGTAAATTTTGCGGTGGTTTACAGATAGTTGATTCAGATTTTCGTAGACAGTATCAGGTTTGAAATCTTCACTATTTCCATGTAAGACATCTTCTCTCGAAAACCAATTGCCCCATTCATTTTCATATGGGGTAGACCTATGATATAAAATTTCACCTCCGCCGGTACCCAGATAAAATAGCTTTCCCGTCAATGAATACGCATACATCAAATAAGGGACAATCAGCAAAAAGCCCCCTACTAAAACCAAAGCAATCTTAATATTTTGCCTATCCCTGTTCCATAAAAATAGAACGATTAATATCAGCAGGCTTAATCCTATTACTTGAAGAAATATAATTTTTACAAGTACTAAAAAAACAATATATAACGAAATTATTACGATCTGTTTCCTATTGAGTTTTTCGCTCCGAAACAATTTAAAGACATGAAACAACAAGCCACATACAATCATGAAAGTTAAAGGCTCGGAATATATTAGGGGCATATATCTCAATAACGGTGGATAGATACCGACCAGGAAGGCAAAAATGATGGCGTACTTTTTTTTGGCAAAGAATTCAATAGTTTTTTTAAAGTAAACAACGCCTATAAAAACAAAAATGGCATTTAAAAGTTTAAGGATCAAAAAACCAGAATTGATTGCCAGAAATGGCGCAAGAACCAAAGGATAACCAGGTCCGTTCAACAATTCAGGATTATCTGCCTCTGTATAAAAACCGTGTATGAGATTTTCGGCATAATGTAAATGTCTGAATTCGTCACCTTCTAACACATTAGAAGAAAAAACAAGAACCACAGCTATATAAAGAACCAGTAATGGTAAAAATGACAATACACTACTATTATGTGATTTCCAATTCATGGATCTTGATCTTATTTGGCCTTTCTTGTTTGTTTCAATATATTGGAATTCAAGTGAAACAGTTCATCAAAGTACCGTTTCTTTTGCAGGGAGATAAACCCTAAGCCCAGAAATTGTATAGCCGCCACAAAGATGAAACCACCTATTAAAAAAGCGTGGGGACGTTTGTTATAGGCAGCGGCCACAGCTTCAGAAAAAAGGTCGTCAAAAAATTCACCGGTTACCTGAATCTCGGGGTATATCGTAAATACGTGATAAAATATCCAGACAATCATATATAAAGACGCAATTAATAATAGCAACCCAAGTATCATAAAAAATCCATACGGCCTAAAGATAAAGCTCGACATCAAACCGTTAAGAATTCCCTTGAAGACCTTAACACTGGATGTTCTATTTGCTCCATACGCCAATTGGAAAGTCCAATCCAGATTCGCAGGAACCTCAATGATTCGACCTCTTAGGATATGGGTTTTTTGAATTATTTCGGGATTTATGGAATAGGTGCTGGTCTTTAGGTTTAAGTTATCCAGAAATTCCTTTTTATAAGCCCGTGCCATCCCTGTAAAGCTGTGTATATCTATTCCCGAGGTCCATCGCATAATCTTGTTAAGGACCTTACTCAAAAGTAACCGATGAAAAGGTATATTGGTCGTTTTACCACCTTTCATATAGGGTGAAGCAATTACTATATCTGCGTCTTGGTCAATGGCTGCGTCCATTAGTTTTTCAACATTATCCGGCCCAAAACTCAGATCGATATCAAGAACCACAATATATTCTCCCTTCGCGTGTTTGAAACCGTTACGTAACGCTCCCCCTAAATTCTGATTCACCTTGTTATGATAGACTGTAATATTAGGTAGTGTTTGAGCTAACTCTTCGGCAATTCTTGCGGTTTCATCCTTGCTACCATCATTTACAATTAGAATATCCCAATTAAACCTTTCAGTCAGGCCATTCATGTGAGCGCAGAGAATATTTAGACTATCAGTTATAATCGCGGCTTCATTATAAGCCGGTAAAAGAATTGTAACAGAAGGTCTCGCCTTTGGGTTCTCAGATTGAGACATCTTTTCGAGTGGTTTATACTGTGTTTCCATATATTTAGTTATAATTGCTTATTCTGTCTTCTTGCTACTTTACAAATCTTTTTCAAAGCACACTTTATGCTTTCAATATACATCGGTAATTCTATTGTTATTGATTTTATTCTTATCATATATGCCCGAAGCATATTCTTCTAGGGTTACCAAAGTAAAATGCTTCGCGAAAATGTTGATTACCTTCTTGAAAATCACAGACTTCTCATTACTGGGAATCTGCATTCCTGGAAAAAACTCCATACCAGTAACCATGTCGCTTCCTAAAAGATCTGTGGGATGTATTAAAAAAATGGGGGACGTTCTCGTGAGCTTACAAAGATATATTGCGCATTTCAAATATAAAAACATTAATTGTTTCGAAATTGAACTGAGATACGTCAAATAGGTTAGGTGGATCGGAATCCTAAAAAAGGGCATTGTGGTCACCGGAATTTCCAACAACCTTTTGTTATTCTTCAACTTCCAGAAATATGGCCTTAACTTCATGAATCCATCAGAAAATTTTCCAAAGAGTTCTTTTCTTTCCCTTTTTTGGGCTACAGTTAAATTGGAAGTTCTGAAATAATACATTCTAGCCAATGGCCCTATAATCGTCGGGAAAGTAGATGAATCATAAGTGTATCCCTTCTTTTCCAACACCTCAAACAACGTTTCACTCCAAGTAAAGCCTGGTCCACGAAATCCTTTGGGTTCCCGACCACTCACTGCTTTGAGAATAGTATGGGCCCTATCAACTTCTTCTTCCAATTCTTCTCTTGTATATAGGTGAAGAAAGGTCTCGTGTTTAAAGGAATGATTGGCTATTTCGTGACCTGCATCGGCAATCATTCTTATATACTTATGATTGTGTTCAAAAGTGGCATCCTGACCCACAATGAAAAATGTCAGTTTCAGGTCTAATTCTTCTAATAGTTTTAAGATATAAGGAACAAAAATGTCTAGATAAGATGGGTACTCCTCCCAGCCTTTCGCACCGTTATTCTTCATGTATGACCACTTGTTATCAAGATCAAGGGAAAGGCTTGCTGTTGGTTTACTCATATTCCTATACGGTATTGGTTTTTGCCTTCGTTTTTAATTCAACAGCAAACTGTTCCATAAACGAATTTACATGGGTTATAACGCGATTGTTATTTACCGAATCACTTACAAATTGAGAAGTATTTAGCACAAAGAAGTCAGGGTGTTTTGTGATTATTTCAGGAATTATCGTCGAGTAATTCAATACCTGCAACGGCTGCACTTTATATGCCCTATTAATGTGCGCGGCGACTAAATCCCCATCATTAAGCTCAGGATAAAGGTCCCGGACCCCTTTCATAAATATTTCTTCTATGGTTTCATCGGGCATACTCCAATACGTATGATCTGCGGGAATATACTTCGGAAAAAAGGTAATGTACTCCCCAGCGGTCTGCTCCGGATCTACTAAAGAGCTGATGCCAATCACTCCGGTAAAGGGGGAATTCACATCACCCATATTCAATACGTAAAAAGGCGTAAGGGGCTTTTTTGTCACCAATGCCAAACAAACTACGCCGAGATATTCAATGGCCTGATCGTTTTTTACGATTTCACAAAATTCAGGAGAAGTTACATTTTCCAGAACATTAAGAGGCGCGGTGAAGATTACCTTGTCAAAATGTTCGACCTTATCATCATATTTCACTTCAATGCCACCTCCATCCAACGGTCTGATACTTTTTACTGAGGTGTTTTTAAGGATACTTGAGTTATTTTTTATAAGCTCTTTTTCCAAACGATCAAAGACTGTTTTATACCCTCCCGAAACATATCCCATAAAGTCTTTTTCCACCGGATGTTCCCGTGCTTTGAATAACCTACGGATGTACGTCCAGATAAAAACAGCTGACACTCGTTTATAGTTTTCACCAAGTTTGGCCAATAATAAAGGCTCCCAGAATTTATTGAAATTTTTCTTGCCACCCATCTGTATCAACCAATCCTTGACCGTGACCCCTTCAAGCTTTTTCCAATTGCTGATTCTACCCCCATAAAAGATGGTGAATACAAGTCTAATTTTATCCCAAATATTTAAAAGCGGAAATAACAAAAATTCCTTGGGGCTGTTCAGGGAATAGAATGATTTATTTACATAATACCCTGTAAAGGAGCGACTCCAATTTAAACTATCTCCCAAGCCGATATCAGTGATCAGGTTAATTAAACTACCATCGGTCGGTACGATCACATGGTAAAACTTATCCCAGGTAAAGTTGCCGTAATTGTAGTGTGTAGATAAACCGCCCAACTGCGAATCGCGTTCAAACACTTTTACAGAAGCATTCAACTCTGAAATTCTAAAGGCAAGCGCCATTCCCATTAATCCTCCACCAATTATCCCTATTTTCATATTTCCCGACTGTGTCAGAGGGTCATTTTGAAGCTCGTCGATTGTAATATCCGACCCATTTTGCACATTCTTTTTTGCATGTGCGCCTTGGTAGTTCCCGGACTTTGTAGATTTTGTAAACTGTTTCATTTCATCTTGAGCGCCTTGTGTAATTCCTTTTGTAGCTGCACATTCAATTTTGAGTTGCGCTTTATCTAAATCAGTATAATGTTCAGCAAAATATTTAATAATCTGCAATCCTTGTCTTGAATCGTATTAGAATTTTTCAAGAATCGAAATTAACCTCGTAGTTATGATAATTGAAAAAAACTAGATTAAAGACTCAAATATCGTTTATAATACTTTGGACTGGAAGAAGCCTAATTAATATTCTTTTCGCAAGTACAAATAAACGAAAAAAGACACTCAAAAGAACGGCACTATTATCATTTATTCGTTACCTATTTCTTTGCCTTATGGAATTATATGGATAATCCATTTTTTGATTGAAATCAATGACTATACTACCAGGTACGATGCTCTAAACGTTTGGCTCGATATTCTTCCCATAACATACATCCCTTACGGTAAAAAAATTTATTAGATTATTATTTGTTGCCATTCGGATTAATTAGCACGGGAATAATAGCCGAATCTAAAAATATAGAGTTAATGATTACTAATTACAACAAAGGCGAAAGCTTTGGTTTTTTTGTTTCTTTTAAGTCCTATACTTTCCATATTTGGCTACCTTTATACACCATTATGCGCAAACAGTTCAACAAGAGAAAGTTTATCAAAAGGGTTGGCATCCTCCTTATACTTGGTCTACTGTTTACCTTCATCTGTAATCTATTGATAGAGTTAGGGGCCAAGGGTAAAACCTACTCTTCTATTAACGAAATTCCAAAAAACCGGGTCGGTTTGGTTCTGGGCACTGCCAAAAAAATTGTGGGAGGACAACCCAATCCCTACTATTCAAATCGAATAAAAGCCACCGTAGAACTTTTTGAGGCCCATAAAATAGATTTTGTACTTGTCAGTGGTGATAACGGTAGTATCTACTACAACGAACCTACGACCATTCAAAAGGATCTCATCGCCCATGGAATTCCCCAAGAGCGTATTTATTTGGATTATGCAGGCTTCAGAACTTTGGATTCCATGGTACGGGCCAATGTTGTTTTTGGCCTGGACAGCGTTACGGTGATTTCACAGAAATTCCATAATGAACGCGCCATCTATATTGCCAACCAGAAAGGTTTACATGCTATCGGTTACAATGCCCGGGATATCTCGGGACAGGAAGGCTTCAAAGTGCAATTGAGGGAATATTTTGCACGGGTAAAAGTATTTGTTGATTTAGTCCTAAAAACCGAACCCAAATTCTACGGCAACCCTATAGAAATAAAATAACAACGTATACAACTCGATCAAAAAGTTTATTTTAGGGAGGTTATTAGCGTATTATGTCAAAACTCAGAATACTCATCAAAAATCTAGGCCCTGGTCTTTTGTTCGCGAGTATGGCTATAGGTACTTCCCATTTAGTGCTATCCACTAAAGCAGGTGCCCAATATGGTTGGATCATGGTCATTCCAATCGTTTTGGCCAATGTTTTTAAGTACCCCTTTTTTGAATTCGGGGTACGCTACACCAATATTACCAACAAAACATTGATTGAAGGTTATTTAAATCGCGGCAAGGGCTATCTATGGTTTTATGCTGCGATTACACTCGTTACTACCTTTACTATTTTGGCTGCATTGTACACGGTAACAGCTGGACTCTTTATCAACCTTTTTGAACTATCGGGTGTTTCGATAAGTTTAGTGGCTTTGGGTTTGTTTGCTTTTATCAGCTCCTTGTTGATTATTGGAAAGTACCGTTTTCTGGAGAACTCCCTTAAGTTTGTTGTGAGCATTCTGTTCATTGCCCTTATCGTTACGACCGCACTAGTGATTTTTAAAGGTCGGGTGGAAGAGATCACCAACTTTACCCCGACCCCCATTTTCAATGAGGTAGGTGTATTATTTTTAATAGGATTGATGGGATGGATGCCTACTACCGTGGAAGCATCTAGTTGGGTAAGTCTTTGGAGTATCGAAAAATGGAATACGGAGGGCAGTAAGCCTACGCTTCGCGAGTCATTGCAAGAATTCAATATAGGATATATAATGACCGGCATTCTTGCCGTTTTCTTTATGATTATAGGGTGGATGACCCTTTATGGAACCAACACGGAACTTAGTGGAAATGCGGTCACTTTTGCGGACCAAGTTGTTCGACTTTTCACCGCCCATATTGGACCTTGGGCTTACATTTTTATAGCCATTGCTGCCTTTGCCACCATGTTGAGCACCTGCATGACCGCTCATGATGCCATTACCCGTGTAAGTCTTGATATCATCGACCTGCTTTATCCAAAAGTCAAATTGACAGGGCAAAAAGGATTTTTTGCCTTAGGTGTCCTCATTTTGGCCGTGATAAACTTTGTGGTCATCACCACGTTCAGTGCAAATATGGGCCTCTTGGTAGCGCTGGCTACTTTTGTTTCATTTGTTGTTGCCCCTATCATCGGCTTTATGAATCTGAAAAACGTCTTGGGGGGTGAAATACCAAAAGAATTGCGACCTAAAAAACCATTACAGGTACTTACCTATGCAGGAATTGTTTTTCTTGCATTTTTCTCTATTTACTACTTCTGGATCGTTTTGTTCAAATGAATTTAAAAGGTTGTAACAGGTTTTATCAAAGACCTATAATTCTTCAGAATTGGCAATAACGATAAGGGTACGGTCATTTTGCCTATGCAAGAAATCAAGACAATATACCCCATCTGCACAATTGTTGGTCAATTTTTCTTCACCATAACCAATCGAAGCCACTATATTTGTCGATATTACACCGTTTTGCAGTAGATATTGTTTGATAGCATCAGAACGATTCTGGGAGAGCTTTTGATTACTTGCCTTTGAACCTTTGCTATTCGTGTGCGTCTCGATGATTAACTTTAATTGCGGAAATCTTTGAACGGCATCGACCACCTTGTCCAACTCAGTCTGAATCGTTGGGGTTATATTATCCTTTCCAGTATCAAAATAGAAATTTTGAAGTTTTATAACGGGTTTCCCCTCTTTTTCCGTAAGTAAATCATCGATAAATGATAGGCCGAGGTTTAAATTCGATTGCTGCACATTTTCTAACTCCTTTTCCGTATAACTGGCCGTAAAAACAGAATGTCGCTCTTTCGTTGCTTGGACCGTTACTTCCTCTTGCCATGGAATTTCTATCCTGAAATTACCATTTTCATCAGTGTAGGTCTCTTTTAAGACATTGCCTTCCTTGTCGATTAATCTAACTTGTGATTTAGCAATACCGTCGTTGGAATTTAGGTTCACAACACGGCCTTTCATAGTTAAGGTTTTTAAGCCAACCCCGTTTTTAACCTTAATGCCATAAATATCATCATTGCCCTTACCACCGCCCCGATTCGATGAAAAATATCCTAAAAGTCCGTCTGATCCGTTTTCCCTGAGTACTAGGCTAAAGTCATCAGAAGTCGAGTTTATGCTTTTACCGAGATTTATTGGGATACCAAAAGACCCATCGGTGTGCATATTCGCCTTGTACATATCCATACCCCCAAGCCCATAAAAAATATCGGATGAAAAATAAAGACTATTATCAAAAATAAATGGCGCTATCTCATTCCCAGGAGAGTTCACCCTTGGTCCAAGATTAGTAGGTTCTGACATTATCTGCCCATTATTCGTATACACATAATACAAATCTGTTCCCCCATAACTATCCTCAAAACTTGCGGCGAAATAAAGCTTGGACGATGCTGCATCATAAAATGGATAATAAAATGAAGTACTTAGGTCTTTAAGCAAAAAAGTTAAGTTCCCTTTCATATCGGACATGGCAATGGCCAGTGCATTCTTACCCTTATCGTCAAATAAAAGCTCGCCTTCCCAAGTATTGGAAAGTACATAGAACAATTTACCTAGTTCCTTTGAAAAAAATGGGGTTGCCTTATGAAATTTAGATTCGGCAATCGCGGTAAAAGGATTTACACTTCTAACATTACCATCCTCACTGATACGGCCTTCATAAATATCCAAATAAGATTCGCCTGAAGGTTCATAGGTCTTTTTATTGCTCTTAGCCCTACCGCTACTAAAAAGGAGCTTGTCATTATAAAACCCGGGGGCAAAGTCCGCTTGTGGGCTATTCCCATTCAAATTAAAGATCTCCATTTCTGAATTGTCCTGATCTCCTGAAAGTAACTCCTCGTTAAACTCAGCATTCTCTAACAGCTCATTTGAAAATGATCCCCGCTTTGAGTTCAAAAAAGCTTTTACCCGTTCATTTGAAGCTGTTTTTGAAAGGCTCTGTAACATTTTATTAAAGCGATTACTAGACATTACCGTGTCTTTCTTATGTACATCCAAGTAAACTTCAGAGGCCTTTTTATAATCCCCGATATTGTAATAGGAATCTGCCAAATTTAATAGTTGGCTATTTTTTAAAGGTGCTTTTGTCATTTCCCTTTGATATTCCACAATCGCATTTTTATAATCGTACCCATAAAAGAAAATATCAGCCTTCGACTTTTTTTCTTGGGCGAAAGTTGTCGCTAAGATCATAAAACAGCATACTAGTAAAGCCTTTGTTTTCATCTATTATAAAATTTTGTATAATTCTGAAAATGAGTATAATAAAATTTTATGCATCGATCAACCGCTTCGCTTGCGCATAAAAAATTTAATTATTTCAGTTGATAAGCAAAAAATTAATTTTGTTTATGCTCATTTCATTTTAATGTATTCATTCATTTTTAAAAGAACCTTGGCGTATCGATTTGCTTAGGCTTCCCTTTAGCATTCTTGGTTTTGGGTTGTCTGTTGCGATCTCCGCCCTTTCCAAGATAAAACTTAAGTATTATCTCATGGGAGCCATTGTTAAACTCCCCTAAACCATTGGTATTGTAATCGTAAGAGTACCCTATAAAGGTACTACTGGAAATCTGGAAACCTGCCAAGCCACTCAGGGCATTATCAAGCCTATAGGAAGCCCCTAAAGTAAGTACGTCATTTATGAGGAAGTTGGAGGACACATTCAGATTCACCGGGGCGCCTTGCAAGTAGTTTACCATAAAGGCCGGTTTAAGTTTCAAACCTTCCTTCAAGTCGAAAACATAGCCCCCGATAAAATTGAACTGCACCTTATCTTCAACCACAACTGCTACTTCATCGTTATAAATGCCATTGGTGAGGAAATTCGGAATCGATAGACCCACATACCAATTATCGGAATATAAAAAAGTACCTGCCCCAATGGTGGGGTAAAATTTATTCACGGTTTGTTCATTGAGTAAAGGTTCATTCTCTACTTCAAAATTGCCTTTGGTAAAATCAACCGCTAAAAATGATCCCCCTACATCCAACCCGAACGAAAGCTTGGTGTCATCGGAGACATTGACCTGATATGAGTAGGCTAGGTCTACATAGGTTTGCGTAAAAGGCCCCAATTGATCATTGACCACATTGAATCCCATACCCACTTTTTCATTGGCAAAGGGAACATTAACGCCAAACCTAAAGGTTCTAGGCGCTCCTGGGATGTCTAGCCATTGTGCGCGATACAACCCGGCAATTTCGGGGGTTTCAACCGTACCTACATAGGCCGGGTTG
Organism: Maribacter arenosus; assembly: GCF_014610845.1. GTDB lineage: Bacteria > Bacteroidota > Bacteroidia > Flavobacteriales > Flavobacteriaceae > Maribacter_A > Maribacter_A arenosus. The sequence goes on from NZ_JABTCG010000011.1 coordinate 50,561, forward strand.
AAACTACCAATATTGTACATATACTGGGTATATTGGGGTTCTTTTTGCCCGAACATCGCAGTGGAGAACAATAATACCAATGCGGCAACAAAAAGCGTTGAATTATATCTAATATTATGGATTCTATATTTCATTATCTTATTATCTTATGATTTGGATCCACCCTTTTCTGACCTCCGAGCCATCCCCTAAATCCAGAACATAGAAGTAGGTGCCTTTGGGTACATCCGTATTGTTACGGGTACCGTCCCAAGTAT
>NZ_JABTCG010000012.1 GCF_014610845.1 Maribacter arenosus
TGGGTCAATGGGAAAAAGTCATGGTTAATCGTCGCTGGTGTCCAACCGGGACTTGTGGTATGGCAGGTAACACAATCGGTTGAGAACCCTGATGTTGCATGGTTAGGGTCGCTGGTCTGGTCATAGTCGCTTTGATGGCAACTGACACATTCCGGTGAAAGCCCCGCGTAGGTCCCATTGGTATGGCATTGGGTACAATCCTGAATATCGTGGCCTTGTGTCAATGGGAAAAAGTCATGGTTGATTTCGGCAGGTGTCCAACCGGGACTTGTGGTATGGCAGGTAACACAATCGGTTGAAAATCCACTGGTCTGGTGGTTTGGATCTTGGGTTGCCATATAATCCTCCTGATGGCAACTAACACATTCCGGTGAAAGCCCCGCGTAGGTCCCATTGGTATGGCATTGGGTACAATCCTGAATATCGTGGCCTTGTGTCAATGGGAAAAAGTCATGGTTGATTTCGGCAGGTGTCCAACCGGGACTTGTGGTATGGCAGGTAACACAATCGGTTGAAAATCCACTGGTCTGGTGGTTTGGATCTTGGGTTGCCATATAATCCTCCTGATGGCAACTAACACATTCCGGTGAAAGCCCCGCATAGGTACCATTGGTATGGCATTGGGTACAATCCTGAATATCGTGGCCTTGGGTCAATGGGAAAAAGTCATGGTTTATACTTTCGGAATCCCAACCAAACCCGAGCGGATTATGACACTCAATACAATTTATGGAATACCCCGCAGTTGTATGGTTAGGGTTCTGTGTACTTGCATAATCATCTTGGTGACAACTTATACAATCGTTTCCGATCCTATCAAACCGCAACGAAGTTTCTGAGGTATGGCATTCCACACAACTCAAGTTACTGTGCGAACCTATCAACGGAAATCCGTTTGCTTCATGCAGTTCAGGAATATTATCAACCAACCAGGTTTCAGAACCGTGGCATTGGGCACAGTCATTCCCAACGGACTGACTATGTACATCGGTATGGCATGAGGCACAGTCCATGGGTGCTTGGTCAAAGATCAACGTACTGTGACATAATTTACAATCGGTCTGCTGGTGGGTGCCTTCCAATTGAAAGTCGGTCTTGTCATGGTCGAATTGTATCGTTTGGTAGTTCATGCTCCATCCCGAGGGATCATGGCAACGAACACAGTCCATCTTCAGCTGTTCACCATGCGGTGATTGGCCAAGGACAGGAACGATTCCCATAAAGAGAAACACGATTATAAATGACAGTCGATACATCTAAACTTTTGTATTTTATACACTACTTCAATTTCCCCCTCTGCATTGGCTATCTCGTGACAGGCGCTACATTGGATCTTTGCATGCTCTCCTTCCAGCGGAAAATCGGTCAGTTCATGATTGAACGTTTCCGGAAACCAGCTACTGGTAACATGGCATCTCATGCAGTCGGTTACGCCGTTGATCGCGAAGGTTTCGTCATGTTTATTCTCATGACAGGAAATACACTTTGTATCCAAATTAGCGAATTTCTGTTCGCTATTTGCTTTATTATCAGCTATTTCGATGAAATGACATTCCCTACAGGAAACATCGGTATGTTTGCCGGTCAAAGACCATTGGGTCTGGTTATGGTCAAAATCAACGGTCGTCCAGGCATCGTTGGCGTGACATGCCGTACAATCATCTTTGGGGTAATACTTTTCACTGATGTAACCCTCATGTATATCTAAATGACAATCGACACAGGTCTCACCTAAATTCCTGAACGTCCATTTTTTATCGTCCTCACTGACATGACAGGCAAAACATGGGGTTGCAATATGAGCCCCTTCAAGGGGAAATTCAGTTTCTTGATGTTGTTCCAAAGTATACAGACTATAATCGAAACCTTTTTCCAAAGAATGGCATTGCACGCAATCCGGTGACACGCCGTTTTCTTTAAATTCACCCTTATGGTAGTCATCATGGCAATTGGTGCAGGCAGAAAAATCGATGGGTGTGGTAAACCTTTTTTTATGGCATTGTTTACAGTCTACCTCAATATGTTTTCCTTCTAGCGGATAATCGGTCACACTATGATCAAAGAAATCCATAGAACGCAACGACAAAAAACTACTCTCTTTATGGCATTTTACACAATCTTGGCCAAAATTTCCGTTGTGAACGTCCTCGTGGCAACTCACGCAACTGTTTTCATTGAAATTTCGTTGGTCTTGTAATACTTTTAGGGGATCACTATTACTCGCATGACAAGTGAAACAATCGACTTGGTTATGACTGCCCCTAAGTTCAAACCTGGTTTGGTTATGGTCAAACGAACCCATACCCTTAAAATCGTTGAAAGATGTTTCGGTATGGCATTGGGCACATTGGCCAACTAATTGTTTATTATGTGGGTCTTCGTGACAAGAAACACAATCATTAAATGCCAAATCAGTGAATTCTTGGAATTCCTTGCCATTTCGTATGGTGACCTGGTGGCATTCCTTACAATCTACCTCAATATGTTCACCCTTTAAGGCAAAATCGGTTTTATCGTGATCGAATTTGGAAGCCGGTTCAAATGAATTCATATCATGACAATCAACACAGGTGTTTGATAAGGTTTCTTGGTGATAATCATCATGACAGGAAAGGCAGGTTTCATCCAATCCCAAATAGGTGTTCTTTCTTTTTCTTATCTCAGCATCGGCAATATTTTCTGAAACGTGGCATTTTCTACAATCTACCTCTTCGTGGGCTCCTTCGAGTACATAGCCTGTTTGGTTATGGTCAAAAGCATCTTCGTCTAGATGTATCATATCGAATTTTCGGCCATGATGATCGCTATGGCATTCAAAACAATCTTTTTTTATAACATCTGTTTGACCATGTAACCCCTGTTTTCTATTCACCAAGGTTTGAATTTCTTTATGGCATTCCAGACATTTCCGATCAGAGACCTTATCCCCCAAGTCGTGGCACTGGGTACAATTGCTCATCCCTTCCAATTCGGCATGGGCTTCAGATAGGTCACCAGGGGATATTTGTCCATGTGAAAAGGTTATGGACAGAAAAAATAAAAATAAACTATGTTTAAGGTTAAGTCTCAACGCTTTATCAGTGTTTTTTCATAATATGTCCATGTCGTTTGGTGATTTCAATACCTGCATTTTGCAAAAAGCTAGTGGGGAGTTCACCTCCTGCGAAAATATATACCAAGTCATTTTCAATTTCAATCTCGTCCGTGTCCGTTTTTAACAGAATGCTTTTGTCATTAATAGAAAGTAAGTTGGAATTGTAAACGACCTTAATAGATTGATCAGTGATCGCTTCCTCGATCTTATCCCTATTTTTTGGTTTTAACCTTGAAAATTTGTCTTTCCTATAGGACAGGATGACGTCGTTGTCATCCTTAAGGAGCAAGGCGGATTCTATGGCAGAATCGCCACCACCAACAACGATTATTTTTTTGTCCGATATCTGCTCGGGTTCTAATAAACGATAGGCCACCTTCTGACTTTCTTCTCCTGGGACCCCTAATTTTCTGGGCGTTCCCCTCCGACCTATCGAAAGAAGCACTTGGTTGCAAAGATATTCCTTACCTGTATTTGTCGTTATTTTAAAAACATCATCTTCTAAAGGAACAATACTTTCTACTTTGGTATGCTCATGTATTTCCAGATCGTGTTCGGAAATAACCTTCTTCCATAACTGTAATAATTCATCTTTGGAGGTGTCATATAATTTAGCCTTACCGTAAAGGGGAAGATCCATGGGTGCCGTCATAACGATTTTTGACCTAGGAAAGGTGTAAACCGTTCCGCCTAAAGAGTCTTGCTCCAAAGTAATGGCAGATAACCCATATTCTTTGGCAGCTAAAGTGGCTGAAATTCCTGCGGGTCCTGCTCCGATAATTACCACATCGAAAACAGTATCCTTTGATGGTTTTTTGTTTTTGGCGATGCTTTTCATGGCCTGTTGCCCCTGCTCCACACTATTCTTGATCAAGCCCATACCACCTAATTCCCCAGCGATATACATGCCTTTGATATTGGTCTCGTAATCCTCGCTCACATGCGGTAGGTCAACCCCTCTTTTTTCGGTGCCTATGCGAAGTGAAATGGCCTCTACAGGGCAATCATGAAAGCATGCTCCGTGACCTATGCAATTCGAAGTGTTGATTACCGTTGCGATTCCATCAACTATACCTAAAATATCTTTTTCTGGGCAAGCCTTAATACAGGCACCACTGCCAATGCAAGTGTTCAGGTCTATATGGGGGTAAAGGGAAACAGGTTCAAATAAACCTTCTTCCTTGGCGACAGCAACCTTTTTTACGGTTTCAATCGTCTTTTTATTCTTTTTTCTGAGATAGAAGAATATCGTTATGGCACAAAGTAGGAATACGATGCCATAGACGAACAGTTCTTCCAAGATCACTTCTTCCATCAGAATTTGTGTTAGGTTGTATTATTTAAAACAACTGAAATAGCTTAAACCCTACTAGGTTAAAGCCGCACTTCTTCCCTTTTTAAAAAATCCATTTATAGCCAAAGGCCAAGGTCACCCCGATATGTATGACAACAATAACCAACATAATAAGCGCAAATGGCATATGAACAACATGCCAATATTTAAAGAGTTGTTGCATTTTCGATAGTCTCGCAATTTTTCTGGAGAGCGAAATCTCATTCTTTACCATCTTGATGATGCTGTTCCTATCCTCTTTAGGTAAATCCTTTCGATTAAGGACTTTCCTTAGATAACCTAATTTTTTACTATTGGCCGTTGTGTTATCTTCACTCATTAAATCTGAGATTATATCGAGCGTGTTCGATTCCAATTTGAATTTTTGGTGAAGTTCCACGGCCAAATCCGTCTTCATTTCCTTAAGTTCGTTCATGGTCATTTGCCTACCCTCAATGGTCTTTGGAATTTGGTTATAAATGAACCTGCCCACGATACCGCTCAAAACCACGGCGACCATACTCCAAAATGCAATCGAGACAATACCGCCAAACTTAAAGGCGGTATGGAATAAAACCAATATGGGGCCTAGTGTACAAAGGAAAATATGGAATTCCAATAAGTATTTTAATCGAATATATTTCGCCAAAAAATTATATCGCTTTCTTGCGATATAGATGACGACACCAAAAAGGATCATCAAGGTTCCAAAAATACCAAGCCCCTGCCCATAAAGGCCACTTGGTTTGAACCAATTATGTCTGGGGTGATAAAACCTTTCTTCCAAGGCAGTATTGTAATAGGTGAATCCTATATAAAATAAATAGAGAGTCACTACCAAGGTAATGGCGACCATAGTTACGATATAGGCGGTATGCACAGATTTGTTCAAAACTTACCTAATTAGTTGATCCTGTTTAGCTTAATAGTAGAAACGAAGATTTTAATGAATTATTGGGAAACTGGAAGGCATTTCAGTTTTTAACAAAATTCCCTTAAAAGGTTTAAAATGCAGGGTAATGCCTATAAAATTTTCGACTATGGTTATTTTTATGATTGTTTACTGAGATTTTTTCTAGTGAAATTTTGCGATTATAAATCTCAGTGCATTAGTGCCTTTTCTCCAAAAGTCCGTCAGAAAGAGGGAAGGGTAGGTTCTAAATTTTGATAGATATAGTTACGCAGGTATGACAATTGGTGTGTTTAGGGAATCTTTTGGCCACAAGGTGGGACTGGTTCCTTCGGTAGTCGAAAAATTGATTAAAAGGGGATATACGGTGCTTGTTGAGAAAAAAGCTGGTAGGAAAGCATATTTGGCAACTGCCGAGTTTGAAGAAGTGGGGGCAAAAACCTCTATAAGGGAGGATATTTTCAAGGAATCCGATATACTTATCTCCTTTTTACCATTATCAGATGACGAAATTAGCTTCATACAACCTGGCTGCATTTATATATCCCATTTTAAACCTTTTGTTTACAAAAAAGTGACCCAAAAGTTACAGGAACAGCAAATATGGGCATTTAGTTTAGATATGATACCAAGGTCCTCCATAGCCCAATCTATGGATGCCTTATCCTCGATGTCATCCATTGCGGGGTATAAGGCTGTTTTAAAAGCTGCCGATTTATTGCCCAGATATTTACAAATGATGATAACCTCCGCTGGAAGTATAAAACCGGCCAAGGTTTTTGTTATTGGCGTAGGGGTGGCAGGTTTACAGGCCATTGCAACGGCAAAAAGACTAGGAGCAATTGTTTTCGCTATGGATACGCGACCTGAAACGGAAGATGAGGTCAAAAGTCTTGGGGCCAAGTTTGTAAAAGTAGAGGGAGCCAACGAGCCAACTGAGCAGGGTTATGGGGCGCCACAAAGTCCTGAATATATTGAAAAACAACGCAAGATGATTTACGATATGGTCGTTAGCTCAGATATTGTAATCTGCGCAGCAACGGTAAGGGCGGCACAAGCCCCTGTAATCGTTACAAAGGAAATGGTGGAGAATATGCGTAGAGGGAGTGTAATTATGGATTTGGCATCAGATGCCGGTGGCAATTGCGAGTTGACACAGGACGAAAAGACCATCACCCATAATTATGTACGTATCGTGGGGGATTCCAACCTTTCCGATGCGGCAGTAGTTGATGCCTGCACTCTTTTTGCCAATAACGTCTACAATTTTCTAAAATATATCACCAATAAGGAGGATTTACAGCTTCGTACGGATATGGAAGAGGATGAGATATTTTCATCTTCCTGTATCGCTAGACCTCACTAAACTATTGACAATGAATGAAATAATAAATTTCTTTGAGCAAAATATAGAAATTATTTACCTACTGACCTTTGCAGTCTTCCTTGGTTTTGAGATTATCTCAAAAATCCCGACGGTATTGCATACCCCATTAATGTCCGGTTCAAATGCCATCAGTGGGGTAGTACTTATCGGAGCCATTCTGGTCATTAGGGTTACAGAGCCTACCAATTATTTTGCGCTGATTATGGCAACGTTGGGAATTGTACTAGGTACTATTAATTTGGTCGGGGGATTGGCTGTTACAAGTAGGATGTTGGAAATGTTCAATAAGAAAAAAAAGTGATATAGTGAATATAGTTATACTCGATGGCGTATTGTTCGTTGCGTCAGTATTATTGATCATTGGACTACGGAAATTATCGCATCCGGATTCAGCTAGTAACGGGAATCGTCTGGCTGCAGTGGCCTTGGCTTTGGGCGTTATTGTCGCTCTGGTCTATCCTCTGGAAACCCAGAATAACAATTATATATATATTGTTGCAGGTATTTGCATAGGAGGTATTATTGGCATTATTTCGGCCAAAAAAGTCCCCATGACAGCCATGCCCGAAATGGTTTCCTTGTTCAATGGTTTTGGAGGATTGTCGGCAGCCCTTATTTCATTGGTCTGGTTGGTGAATAATCATTTTGTTAGCGAAGCCACAGAACTGGGAATTGTTTTGTTCAATCTTTTTCTTGGCCTTGTTGCATTTATAGGAAGTATGGTAGCCTATGGCAAACTGAGTGGTTCGCTAAAGGACGAACACCTAAGAATACCCTATAGTACCATATTGAATAGTCTTTTATTGATAATTGCCATCGTATTAATCATTATTTTCTCATATTCCGGTCAACTCAGTATATCCCAAACGGTACTTTTTTCTATACTTTCTTTGTTGTATGGAATCACCTTTGTCGCACCCGTAGGCGGTGCCGACATGCCAGTTGTCATCGCTACCCTTAATGCCTTAACAGGAATAACAGCAGCGATATCCGGGGTCATTACCGATAATAAATTAATGCTTTTGGGGGGTGTCCTTGTCGGATCTTCGGGTATTATTTTAACCCTTTTGATGTGCAAGGCCATGAACAGATCCGTCATAAGTGTGTTTTTCGGTAATTTTTCCGGCGCCAAAGAGGCTGGGCAAGAGGTCGAAGGAAATGCTAAGGAGATATCGGCTTCCAATCTGGCCATACAACTAGCTTATTCCCAAAGGGTGTGTATTATTCCTGGATATGGAATGGCTGTTGCCCAAGCCCAAAAAGTAGTTAAGGAGCTTGAGGAGATTTTGGAAGGTAAGGATGTAGAATTCAAATATGCCATACATCCGGTGGCCGGTCGAATGCCCGGTCACATGAACGTTCTATTGGCAGAGTCGGATGTTTCTTATGATAAATTGCTGGATTTGGACGATGCCAACACCTATTTGGAATCAGCCGACGTTGCGATTGTGGTCGGTGCCAATGATGTGGTTAATCCGTCTGCCTTGGATGATCCTGGAAGTAAGATTTATGGTATGCCTATTCTAAATCTATCCAAAACCAAGGCCGTCATCGTACTTAAACGAAGTATGAACCCAGGGTATGCAGGCATACAAAATCCATTATTCTTTAAGGATAATACCAAAATGCTTTTCGGGGATGCTAAAAAGAGTATTGAAAAATTGTTAATGGAATTAAAAGTTGTTTAATACTCTTATTAGCAATTTATTACCTGTTTCTACTCATTTAAAAGTATAAATAATTACTAACTGAATCAACACCTATCTTATTCTTGCAAAAAACAGATACGCCACGAGTATTCCAGTAGGCAGTTTGACGAAAATCTTCTGATTCCCACGATACCAAAATATTCGGGATTCTGATATGTAATAATGCCATTTCCCATTTCCAAAGTAGTCAGTGGATTACTATAATGTAAAAATCGTAGGTATGATATTATAATTTTCCAATATGATAGAATATTTATATTTGGGTGAACCTATATTGTCGATCAGTAGCCCTATATAGCGTATTTTAACAACCAAAAATGATAAGAATCAACCTAATTCCAATATCTTAGTAGCGTGATTATTGGGGATTCAACAATAATGCTGTTTAAATGGATAAAAAGTGAAAAACATCTGGTTTGGCGCTATTTTAACTTTCCATACTTCTTAAAAATGCACTTGAATTGGATATTTTAAAAAAATTACATCGGGAAATAGTCGCTTTATCACCGGAAGATAGTTTTTTGGTGGAGGATCGTACCAAGGAATATTTTGATTATCCTATTCACTATCACCCGGAGATGGAACTCAATTTTGTGCTTAATGGAAAAAATGTCCGTCGCATAGTAGGGGATAGCATGGAGAATATTGATGATATAGATCTGGTTCTGGTCGGGCCCAACCTGCATCATGTTTGGGAGCAACACGAATGTTTGAACAAAAAGATCCGGGAAGTCACCATTCAGTTTCACAATGACCTTTTTGATGAAATGCTTTTAAATAGACGTGTTATGCGCCCTATTAAAGAAATGTTCAATAGAGCGTCCCATGGGATTCTATTTTCAAAAGAAACCTCCCTTTCCTTAAAAGAACGGATATTAAAAGTGCCAAAAATGGGGGGTATGGACAATTTTATGGAACTTCTTTCTATCCTATATGACCTTGCAATTTCGAGAAATCAAAGACTATTGTCAACCTTAAGCGTTCAGCCCGACAATTTTGAGAATGGTAATAAAATCAAAGTACTTTATGAATATGTGCAAAATAACTACTCTAAAAAAATAACGCTTAGCGAGGCTGCCGCACTTGTTAATATGAGCAATGTCTCTTTTAATCGGTTTATTAAAAAAAGAACGGGTAAAACCTTTGTCGATTACCTAAATGAAATTCGAATAGGATATGCGTCAAAATTTTTGATAGAGAAGGATCTTAGTGTCTCTGAGATAGCCTTCCTATGCGGCTTTAATAGTATTGCCAATTTTAATAGGGTATTCAAGAAAAATAAAAATAGGACACCAACCCAATATAGGGATGATTATTCAGGACTTAAACGGGTACTTTGATCATTGATAACACGCTGTTCTATCAGTCTTTTCTTAAATGTAGTACTTAGGTGTTTCGATGAACGCTTTGGGCTTCTTTTAATATGGTGATGATTTCTATCAATGCCCGACTATTGTGATAGGGGCCTTTCCAAGGCCCTACCTTGTCTTCGGTAGTATAGGGGACACCCTTAGCATCTACCCTAAAAAACCATTCACCATTTTCATGGTCAATTATATGTTTGTTTATAAACTCCCAAACTTGGTAACCAATATTCAAATAAGTGTCTTCATGTGTAATTTTCCATGCATAGGCCATACCTACCATGGCTTCAGCTTGAGGCCACCAATGCTTATCCCTATCCAACTTCTTTAGTTTTGGATCTATTGCATTGAACACCCCAAAATCGGTATCTAAAGCTTCTGCGATAAAGGTATTCGATATCTTTATCAGCAAACTGTTTGTTTCGTTTAAAAAGGAGGGGTCTTTCAGTATTTTCGCACCATAATTCAAGAGCCATGCCGCTTCAATATCATGACCAAAAGAAATCTCGGAGGTTATGACTTTCCAATCCATGGTGAAGAACAATTTCAAATGGTTGGTATCATCAAAGATGTGGTCTATGAATAACTGAATTAAATGTTCCAATGATTTTCGCACATTTTGATCCTTAGTAACCTCAAAAAGGGTAGTATAAGCCTCGAGAACATGCAAATGTGTGTTCGTTGTTTTGGGGGCATTGAGATCTTTTTCACTTAATCTAAGATCTTGTATCGGCTCCCATCGCTCATCAAATGCCTCGATATAACCGTTATACCTAGTATCAAAGGCTCTTTTTTCCAACAAGTCGAATAAGCCCATGGCCCAATCAATGGCCTTTTTGTTTTTGGAATATTTGTAGTATTCGGCTAAGGCATAGATGCTAAACGCTTGGGCATAAATCTGTTTTCTTTTATTAGTGGGTTTACCGGTATGGTCAACTTCCCAATAAACACCACCGAAACATTCATCTCTAAAGTTTTCGTATAAATATTCAAAAGCCCTGTTACACTCCTCATCAAACCTCTTATCCGCATAAAAATTATTGGCCTTTGAGAACGTCCAAAGCAGACGTGTATTTAAAATGACTCCTTTAGGCGCCTTTTCAATCACATGGTTCTTATGGTCTATACGTCCTAAAAATCCACCGAATTCATGGTCCAAAGTATTTTTTTTCCAATAATCAAGGATATTTTCCAATTCCAATTCCAATTTTTTGGAAAATTCTAAAGAGTGGGTCAATGGCATGATCGGGTATTTGGTTATGATATGTTTAATATAGTCCGTTATTTTTTTCGATCAAGTCCATAATACTTTCCACGGAACCTTTGGAGGTAAGCCTGTCATTTGGGGTGTTCTTACAGTAATCCACTAAAATATCAACGGTCGATTTGGCAACATGCATACGGGTATCCGATGAGGCATAGTAAATATATACGTCGCCATTTGCATCAGGAATCCATCCATTTGAAAAAAGAACGTTTCCAACATCACCGATGATTTCCTGATCATCTGGAGCCATGAAATAACCTCCAGGTTGATGTATGACCTTGGTAATATCCTTAAGGTCGGTCATGAATAGGTAAAGAACATAGCGTAACCCGGCAGCCGTATTTCGAACGCCATGGGCCAAATGTAACCAACCTTCCCTAGTCTTAATAGGCGATGGACCTTGACCATTTTTCAACTCATACACCGTATGGTACACTTTGGGATTGATTATGACTTCATGTTCTACTTTTGGATGCAGCATATCGTCAATATATCCTAGACCTATTCCCCCACCGGTACCGGTCTCGATAAAACCATCTTGGGGTCTCGTATAAAGGGCATATTTTCCGCAAACAAATTCTGGATGTAAGGTTACATTGCGTTGTTGGTTTGAATCGGATATCAAATCGGGCAAACGCTCCCAATCCAAAAGGTTTTTTGACCTAATGATACCAGCGTTGGCGATAGCCGATGAGGTATCTGCATCAGGCGTTTTGGGGTCTTTTCTTTCGGTACAGAAAATACCATACACATACCCATCTTCATGCAATGTAAGCCGCATATCGTAGACATTCACATCAGGATTTTCAAGCTGGGGAAGTAACAAAGGCTTTTCCCAAAATTCAAAATTGTCGATTCCGTTTTTACTTTCTGCAAATGCAAAGAACGATTTTCTATCTTTTCCTTCAACCCTTACGGCCAAAACATACTTATCGTTCCATTTAATGGCGCCTGCATTAAAAGTGGCGTTAACCCCAATTCTTTCCAAATTATATGGATTTGTCAATTTATTTAGGTCATAGCGCCAATGTATGGGTGCATGTGCAGCCGTTAAAATAGGGTATTGGTATTTTATGAACAATCCAGAATTATGGGGTATTGCTTTGTTTTTTCGCTGGATTAATTTCTTATGGTCACTGAATAATTTTTGCAGGATTTTCATATGGTTCGGGTTGTGTGGGTTATAATGCTGTTTTAGTCAGGGTTATTAGATTCATTATTTCTTCTACGCGTTAATTCAGAATTGATCTTAACCATAAACGTATCATCAAGCTTATAGAAAATCATGAAAATGGCAGATAATAACGCCCCAAGGGCGGGTAAGATGCTCATCATTAACCGAATACCGATTTTGGCCTCTGGGGTTTGGTCCATATTGGCTTCAAAACCATAAAAGGCCAAAATCCACCCCGTGAGGGCACCTCCGAGTGTCCAACCCATTTTTTGTGACATGGAAGAGGAAGAAAAAATCAATCCCGTTGCCCTTCGACCCGTTACCCATTCAGAATAATCGGCTATGTCTGCATACATTGACCATAATAAAGGGAAAACAATACCGGCACAAATACTGATCAAAAATTGGAATAAAAAGATAAAGAACAGTTGATCGGCATTAAAAAGAAAAAAGAATCCGCTCAGGATGGTCGCCATAAACATGGCAGACATAAAGGTTCTCTTTTTACCTAAAACGTCAGAGATGGGTTTTGCCAGCACCACCCCGATAATATTAGCCCCTTGTCCAAGTACCAAGTAAAGCGTGCTATATGTAATTGGAACATTCAGTATGCCTAATTGAAAGGCATCTTGAGTATCAAAATAATACTTAAAATAATAAATCGTAGATCCATCCCGTATTGAGTTGAATATCAATGTAAAGATACCGGCCCCTAATAATATAAACCAAGGTACGTTTTTGGCTAAATTCCTCAAATCAGACCACAAAGCGGTTTTTTGTTCTTTTGGTGGTTGGATCCGTTCACGCGTAAAATAAAACGTGCCATAAAAGAATAACGAGGCGATGATACCATATATGATCATGGTTTGCTGCCATCCTTTCTGCGGATTTAAAACACCTTCGTCTTGTCCCAAGAATTCCACCAAAGGTTCTGCAGTGGCCAAAACCAGAATACTTCCGGCAAAAGCAAAAATAAATCGAAATGACGCCAAGGAAGTACGATCTTTTAAATTGGAGGTCATGACCCCAAGCAAGGAGGCATAAGGCACGTTTACGGCCGTGTAAACGATCATCATGAGGCAATAGGTTACATATGCATAGACTATCTTGGAAGATGTGGCTAGATCTGGAGTCGTAAAAGTAAGTATCCCAAAAAGTGCAAATGGGATGGCCATCCAAAGTAAATATGGCCTGAACTTTCCCCATTTGGTATTGGTGCGATCTGCAATAATACCCATAATTGGATCATTGAGACCGTCAAAAATGCGGGTTACCAAGAACATAGTGCCCACGACGGCTGCCGATATCCCAAATACATCTGTATAGAAAAACAATAGGTACACACTGAACATTTTCCAGAACATCGATGAAGCGAAATCGCCAAAGCCATAACCTGCTTTCTCTTTTAACTTAAGTTTCTCCATTTTGGTTTATATATCGTTGTCTGAATGATTATTTTACCTTTTTTATTTTTTTAAGAAAAAGTACATTGGGCAAAGCCTGAAATTGTTTAAAATCCAAGCTGCTTTCTTGCCCTTTAAACGGGACATAATAATGATTCGGCCAGGCATTTCTCCAGAAAAGGGCCCATGAGATGCCCTTGTTGGCGATATTTCTATCTAGAACCTCTGTCCACCAGTTGTCTATGGTTACCATATTAAGTCCCCCCTCGGTCATAGCATATGGTTTGTTTTTTTGCTTCGCGATATTTGCTAAGAGGCCTAGATTGTTATTCAATAATTCTATATATTCTTCCGTAGTGTTTTTATGATAAAGATCAATTCCCAGTATATCGACATAATCATCACCCGGATAAAATCTTAAATATTCTTCCTTATCCTTGACAGCATCAGTGGAGTAACAATACAAAAGATTATGGACCTTGTTTTTTAGGGTAAGAAATTCAAATGTTTCTTTCCAAAGGTTTTTGAATTCCTCTGGCGTACAATTGCCATAACCCCACCAAAACCAAGAGCCGTTCATTTCGTGATATGGTCTAAAGACTATGGGAATTGATTGTCCTGATTTGGTCTTTAGACTATTAAGAAAATCCGCTACTCTGGATAGCCAACCCAAATATTTGGGATGTAATGATCCGCCTTCCAAGACTTCTGTAACGGCGGGTGATGGATCCCATGCCGATTTTTTGGTAACTGGGTTATCAGGATGCCAACTCAATGTTATTATTCCTCCTTGCTTATGGGCCTTTTTAATAAGGGTTCGCATAAGATTAAAATTGACCGTATCCAAGTTTTGGGTATGTCCCAGTTCAAGATGCCCCAATTCAAAGCCGTATACCGCGGGAAAGTCCCCCGTAACTTCATGCACATCACTTTTATAGACACTACCGTCATTCTTCCAACCCAAACCATATGCCGTAGCATCCTGATGACCAAAGGCATAGCCCGAATTGGGGATTTCCTTGATTCTCAACATCAGGTATTTGGCAGATAAATCAGCAATTTGGTCTGCCAGAACTTGCGTTCTGGAGTTCCTCATAAGGCTCGTTTTACAGGATAGGAGCGTTGAACCTAGTATGATGAAAACCAAAGACTTTAAAACTATTCTATTCATTTATTCCAATTCTGAGTATAGGGGATGTTTCTTTGAAAATAAATATAGGGAGACACTTTCGTCAAATTGAATACTATTTTGTCATAATCCAGATGAAATAACACAATGAAATGTTCAAAAAAATCTTGCCTAATTTAACTTCTTCACTAGGTTTCTTCATAGAATAATTTTTTTAGGTTCGGCCTTTACCTTATAACTACCATTATTTTGTCATAAGATTATCTTTTTGTTTCAAATTGATTTTATCCAAGATTAGATTAGCTAAAAAAAGTCGGTTTTAGTTGTTTAATTTTTAACTTGTGGCGATATACTCATTTAATTTTTTTCAAAGGGCCTTAAAAGTGAATATCTAATATGCAAATAAAGGAATCATCGGAAGTATATGATGTAATTATCGTAGGTTCAGGAGCAGGGGGTGGTATGGCCACGAAACAGCTGGCAGATGCCGGATTGAATGTGGCAGTGGTCGAAGCCGGACCTTTCTTTGATCCCAAAAACCCAGAGCAAATGACCCAACTGAAGTGGCCTTATGAATCGCCCAGAAGGGGTGCGGCCAAAACCAGGGCTTTCGGAGAATGGGATATGGCCTATGGAGGCTGGGAAATAGCGGGGGAGCCTTACACCCATACCGAAGGCACTAAATTTGACTGGTTCAGGTCACATATGCTGGGAGGTAGAACCAACCACTGGGGGAGAATTTCCCTGAGGTTTGGCCCAAAGGACTTTAAGCATAAGGATGTTGATGGCCATGGTGATAATTGGCCGATTAGCTATGAAGACGTGAAACCTTATTACGATAAAGTAGACAAATTGATTGGGGTTTTTGGCACCAATGAAGGACTTCCCAACGATCCGGATGGATTTTTTCTGCCCCCTCCAAAACCTAGGTTGCATGAATTATTCTATATAAATGGCGCCAAGAAATCCGGTATTCCTGTTATTCCGGCAAGGATGTCAATGCTTACGAAGAAAATAAACAATGAACGGGGTATTTGTTTTTATTGTGGCCAGTGTTCGCGATCATGCTTTGTTTATGCAGATTTTTCCGCAGGTAGTTGCTTAATATTCCCAGCCCAGAAAAGTGGTGGCCGGGTAAAGATATTCGTGAACTCTGTAGTTCGCGAGATAACTACGAATGAAGAAGGAAAAGCAACAGGTGTTTCCTATATCAGTAAGGATGACCGAAAAGAATATAAATTAAAGGCAAAAGTAGTTGTTCTTGCAGCTTCCGCCTGCAGTTCGGCACGTATCCTACTCAATTCAAAAAGCAAACAGCATCCCAACGGGTTAGGTAACAGTAGTGATCATGTGGGTAAATATTTGCATGATTCTACAGGTGCCAGTAGATCTGGGTTTATCCCTGGGTTAATGAACCGTAAGACCTCATACAATGAAGATGGTGTTGGGGGCATGCACGTTTATTCACCTTGGTGGGGCGATAATTCCAAGTTGGATTTCCCAAGAGGGTACCATATCGAAATATCGGGAGGTATGGGGATGCCCAATTATGGTTTTGGTTACGATCCCAACGAATTCAATAAGTTCTTTGGATTAAAAGTTGGGGGATATGGTGATCGTCTGCGCGATGATGTTAAAAAGTACTATGGTTCTGTAATCCATCTTGGAGGAAGGGGCGAGGGCATCGCCAGAAAGGACAATTATTGCGAAATAGACCCAACTATGGTCGATCAATTTGGGATTCCCGTATTGAAATTCAATTATCAATGGTCAGAGTTTGAAATTAAACAGGCCAAACATATGCAGGAAACCTTTGAAGAACTCTTACATAATATGGGTGGGGAGCCGTTAGGCGAAAAGCCAGAAAAGGATAGTAACTATGGCCTACTCAACCCTGGAGGCGTTATCCATGAAGTAGGTACGACCCGAATGGGTGATGACCCCAAAACCTCGGTGACGAACAAATACCAACAACTTCACGATGTTGACAATGTCTTTATTGTAGATGCAGGCCCTTTTGTTTCACAGGCCGATAAGAACTGCACATGGACTATTTTGGCACTTTCCTGGAGGGCTTCGGATTATATAATTGAGCAATTGAAACAGCAGAATATCTAGGCTTAACATTACACACAAAGGAATGGATAGAAGAAAAAGTTTACAGACGATTATCCTCGGGGCAGGGGCAGGGGCCACAGGGTTGGTTTTCACAGGTTGTAAAAAGGATGATCGCACTACAGTGGAGGAAAATATTGCCTCTAGTGCTGAAAAGTTCTTTGGAAGAACCCCGGAGGAGTTAAAACTCATCGAAGAATTGAATGCTGAGCAATTGTTCAATGTACATGAGATGGAAACTATTGCCATTTTAAGTACCGTTATTCTTCCTCCTAAAGAACCCCATGGAGGTCCTATTGAAGCCGAGGTACCAGAATTTATCGAGTTTATCGCCAAGGATTTCCCTGAAATGCAAAACACATTGCTCGGCGGTCTTATGTGGTTAGATCATAAAAGCAATGCCTTGTTCGGGGTTGAATTCAAATCCGCCTCCATAGATCAGCAGAAGCAGCTATTGGATACGATTGCATTTCATGATATTGAAATACCTTTGGAGAAACAACCTTTGGAAATCCAATTTTTTCACCTGATGCGTGGTCTGACCGTTACGGGGTATTATACCTCCAAAGTGGGTATTGCCGATTTGGGTTATAAAGGCAATATGCCCAATGTTTGGGATGGGGTACCTGAAGATGTACTTGAACAACATGGCGTGGCTTATGATCCCGAATGGATTGCCAAATGTGTCGATCAAAGCAAACGGGACATTACGGCCGAGTGGGATGAATTTGGAAATCTTTTAACTTAAATAATAAGAAAATGAAAATGAATTTTAAAATCGGATTCACAGTTTTGGTTTTGGTTGCCCAATTCGGAATTCATCAACTAAGTGCCCAGGAAATCGGTATTCAATTATATAGTCTTCGAAACCAGTTCAAGAACGATGTTGAAGGTTCCTTGAAAATTATTCGTGATTGGGGTTTAACAAATTTAGAAGGTGGTGGAACATATGGCCTGTCATTTGAGGAGTTCGACGGATTATTGGATAAGTATAAGTTGGATGTTGTTAGCGTTGGTGCTTCATATGATGATTTAAAAGACAACCCCGAAAAGGCCCTTGCCAATGCAAAACAGTTTGGTGCCAAATATGTGATGTGCGCATGGATTTCACATGAGGGGAACAATTTTGATATTGAAAAGACTAAAGAAGCTGTTGAAGTATTCAATAAAGCGGGTAAATTATTGCAAGAAGAAGGAATAACCTTGGCCTATCATGCCCATGGTTACGAGTTCAGGCCTTATGAAGATGGTACCTTGTTCGATTATATGGCACAAAATGCAGAATATTTCGCTTTTGAAATGGATGTATATTGGGTGCAACATGGAGGAACGGATCCCTTGGCTTTATTGAACAAATATCCAGACAAATTTGTATTATTTCACCTCAAGGATATGGAAAAGGGAGTTGTTGGCAACAATACAGGTCATGAAGATGTTGAGACCAATGTAGTATTGGGGACTGGGCAAATTGATATCTCGGGTGTTGTTAAACGTGCAAAAGAATTGGGTGTGGCAAAATATATGTTCATAGAAGATGAATGTTCCAGGGTGGTTGAACAGGTACCCCAAAGCCTTGAATATCTTAATGCGATAAAATGAGATATACTTTGCGTTGGGTTGGTTATACTTTACTGAGCCTAATTTTCATGACTCTTGGGGCCTGTGATATAGACACGAAAACTAAGAACAAAAAAGCAACGCAACCCAACATTATCTGGTTGGTGGCAGAAGATCAGTCCCCTGACTTTTTTCCGATGTATGGTGATAGTACCATATCATTACCAAGTATAGAGACCTTGGCCAAAGACGGTGTGGTTTTTGACAATGCCTTCTCACCAGTACCCGTTTGTGCCCCGGCAAGAAGTGCCTTGATAACGGGCATGTATCCCACAACTTTAGGGACACATAATATGAGGACCCACGCACCATGGCGTGGCGAGAGCAATAAACCCTATGCTGATCTTGATATACCCAGTTATTCACCCGTTGTTCCTGATGGAGTAAGAATGTTTACAGAGTATCTGAGGAAAGCGGGATATTATTGTGCCAATGGCCCTAAAGAGGATTATAATTTCGAAAAGACCGAAGCCGCCTGGGATGAAAGTAATGAGGAACGCCATTGGCGAAAAAGAAAGGAAGACCAACCTTTTTTCACCGTATTCAATTTTAGTGTTTGCCATGAATCCCAGATTTGGGAGCGTGGTAAGGATTCCTTATTTGTAGCCCCGGCAGTTGTACCTGTTCCATTATATTTTCCTGATACGGAAATCGTACGCCATGATTTGGCGGTGAATTATAGCAATCTTAAACGATTGGACGACCAAGTGGGCAAGGTCATTGCACAACTTAAGGAAGACGGCCTCTACGACAATAGTATCATTTTGTTTTATGGGGATCATGGTGGACCTTTTCCAAGGCATAAACGTTCACTATATGATAGTGGTATAAAGGTTCCCTTGGTTATAAAATTCCCGAAGAATGAAAATGCTGGTAGTAGGGATAATCGTTTGATCAGTTTTATAGATTTTGGCCCGACGGTACTTTCTTGGGCGGGTATTGAACCCCCGAAAGTGATGCAGGGTAAAGCGCAGTTTGGTCAATATGAAATCAATGAAAGCCCGGAGTATACCTTTCATTCCTCGGACCGCTTCGATGAATTATACGATCGTTTGCGTGCTGTGCGTTCCAAGCGTTACAAATATATCAGAAGTTTCAATACGGATATCAGCCATGCCATGCCAGTAGCCTATCGGGAACAAATGCCTATGATGCAAGAAATGAGAAGGCTGTATAAAGCTGATAAACTGACAGATGAACAAGCTTTATGGCTTCACCCCACAAAACCTGAAGAAGAGCTGTATGATTTAAAGAATGACCCTTATGAATTAGTGAATCTTGCCCAAAAACCGGAACTACAGGATACTTTGTTTATGATGCGGAAAGTCTTAAAAAATTGGATAAGTAGCTCCCATGACTTAGGGCAATACGAGGAAAGGGATTTGATCGAAAAATGGCTGCCCAATGGAAAACAACCCAAATTGCCACCATTGGAAATGGAAGAAAAAGATGAAGGCCTCTATTTATTCAACAAGCGATCAGACGCCACTATTGTGTGGAAGCAACCCCAAGATTCTGTTTGGGCAATTTATGATAAGCCTTTGCCTTTGGAAGTATCTTTTATTGCAAAAGCTGAAAGGATTGGCTGCAAGGATAGCGAGATTCTGTATATTGATCGTATTAGAGAACCATAAGGGATTTAGTACTTGATTCAATCCTCTAGAACATTTGATCATCGGTTAAGTTTTCAATGATGTTCTTCCAAAATGCATTAAAACTTGAATTGGGATATGAGCATAAGTACACCGTTGTACCATATTCCCTGGCATGTTCATTTGAAACCGAACCAATAATTTCCACATTTTTAAAAAGCTCATCTATATCATCCCCGAGTTCATCGTTGATATAAATAAAGTATTCAATGTCGGGATTAAATTTTTCAGGTAGCCAATACACAAAACTTTCTTGAAAGCACAAAGGTTCGGGTAAATCATATTTTTTTCCGATAACTGCGATTGCACCTGCTTGACCATAATTTTCACAGTAGATGATGCCTTTATTTTTATCAGGTATTAGGTCATAGGCTCTTTTGGTTATCACTGTGAGTTCTTCCCAGCCTAATTGGTCGGCATAATCTTGTGGAAGCGAATGCACGGTACCATCTTCAAAAGTTCTTCCCAAAAGGAGTCCATAATCATTTTCGAGGTCCTTATAATAATCAACAAGCTCCTTTTGTCCATAGATTGGAATTCCAAATGGCAATATCGGCAACGTAAGAAGCAGTAAGATTCCTGGGATGGCGATTCTAGCCAGCTTCATTTTAACCATTTTTTCGAGGGCTACAGAGCCTGCGGCGACCAACAAAGGAAAAAGACCAATGGAATAATAGCTCTTGCCCCGTAACATAAGAAGAACCACCAAAACTACTATAGAAGTAATCGCAAAAAGACGATATTTCTTTGATCGAATGAGATGGATAAAACCCAAAACCAAAAGGATGCTGGATACAAAAGACATCAGAAGCTGATCTGTCAAGAAATCAAAACGATTTACGTTTGCCAACTGGTTGGCAGAAAGTGCATTCATATGGTTTATTACAGGAAGGCCTTTTGCTAATTGCCAGAAAATGTTTGGGAGGAAAATCAACAACCCAATACCAGCACCTTTGTATAAATCGGCTTTCTTGAATATCCTTTTATTGTTTGTGGCAATCAAGCCAATGATCATTGATAAAAGTAAAAGGGCGACCAAATATTTATTGAGCAGGGCAAGTCCTGAGACCGCACCAAAGAACATCAAATATTTGTTTTCATTGGTATTGATATAACGTACGAAATAATAAATAAGCAACGTCCAAAAAAACATATCCAAAGGTACAGGCTGAAAAAGGTGGAATGCCCTCAATGATACGGGCATAATGATGACTCCGATACCCGTAATGACCTGGGCATACCCACTTCCCCCAAGTTCTTTAGCCAATCGTACCGAAAGTAGTACTATTGCTCCGCCAAGAAGTGACGGAAATAATTTTACAGCAAATAGGGAGTAACCAAAGAATGTTTTCATTAAGGATGCAAGCCAACCAATAAGCGGCGGAACAGTGGCGTAACCAAAATCGGGATGTAAACCGAGTGAAAAATAAAGCAATTCATCCCTATGGTATTCTAAATTGTCATAGACAAGCAAATGGATAATGACGTTGCTGATGGCGATTGCGAGGATCAACCAATCCACTTTTTCCCCATATGTCCTTTTCATGAAGATATTTTTTTGGTATCAAGTTGTCATATAATTCTCCTGAACAATAATAATCGTACATCGGGTGCCACTTTGCCTTTTATATCAAGTGCTTTCAATGTCAATGCAGCTCTTCCTTTTTTAAGTTTGATACGACCAAGGTCCATCGGAATAAAGTCCTTGACATACGATTCCATTCTTGGTTCACGGTCATTTTCCATTCCAGTTAATGGCGGGTTATGGGCTTTGGTAATTTTTGAGGATAATCTACTTTCACCAAAACCCAATTCAAGCCTTGAGTCCAAGCTTTCCTCCGGGCAAGTATAATACAGTTCAACCTCGAATTCCCCATCAGCCAATACCTCTATATCCCAGGTAATGGAATCTTTTTCGCTTGTCCAATTGGTGAAAAAAGTATTGTTCGGGTATTTGTTGCTACGTTTAATATGGCCATGCGGAACGCCATCCCGAGCCGGAATTTGGGTATAAGTAAAATCTGGATGTCCCAATGTAAATGGTCTTGGCTCCTCGTTATCATGGTATTTCCCCAGTTCTGACAACCAATTGTTTTTTAGTACAACCAATGAATCATGTACCACTGGCTTGCTAGTTGAAAGGTCATTAACTTGACCGGGATCAACATCCATATCATACAACCGATTGGCATAGTCCAAACGGTATTTTTGCGTTCGTATACTTGTTTTTCCCTGCCAATAATTAATGATTGGTCGCGGGTTCCAATTTGAACTATCTTTCAAAATTAGAGGTTTTAAGTCTCGACCGTCTATCTGTTTTTCTATAGGCATATCAATATTTGCCAGGCTGGCCAGGGTAGGTAAGATATCGATGGTGCCGGCAATTTGGTCAACTGTTTTACCTTTTGGGATGTTGTTTTTCCATTGCATGAAAAATGGGGTACGCACGCCGCCTTCATCGGTTGATCCTTTTTTACCTCTCATTCTGCCATTCCATCGCCAATCATTGGGCCCATTATCAGAAAGGTATATTAGTATGGTGTTTTCTTCCAGCCCTAGCTCTTTTAATTTTTGCGTTAATCTACCTACATTATAATCGATATTCTCCACCATGGCCAATGCGGCTTTGGTAAAGTTTTCGTTTTCCCCTTCCGTGCCTTGGTATTTCATTTTCAACGCTTTGTTTTCAAAGCGATTCCAGAATTCATCAGGTACCTGCATGGGGCTGTGGGGCGTATTATAAGGTAGGTAAAGGAAAAAGGGTTGATCTTGGTTTTTAGCGATAAAATCAATGCCTTTATTGGTAAGGTCATCCACTAAAAAACCATCGCCCTTCACTATGGCCCCGTTATGCTCGAGCATAGGGCTAAAATAGTTGCCCCAATGCCCTGATGCAAAACCGTAATAGTCATCAAAGCCCCTGGCATTGGGATGGTACGGTGGTTGCATTCCACTGTGCCATTTGCCATACGCTGCTGTTTTATAACCGGCGTTCTTGAATATTTGGGCTATGGTGCTTTCCTCAAGACTGAAACGTTCACCACCTTCTGATGTGGAATAGACCCCTATATGGGCTGCATATCTTCCTGTCAGCAGCTCTGCCCTAGTGGGCGAACAAACAGGTTGTACATAAAAATTTTGGAATGACACCCCATTTTGGGCCAGGGCATCTATGTGTGGCGTTGAAAGATTTGTATTCCCACTTATACTCAGGTCACCCCACCCTTGATCATCGGACATGATCAGGATGATATTGGGTTTTGGTGCTGTCGCTTTTTTTTCAGCTACTTTATCGGAACAAGAAAAAACAAGGCAAGCCAATAGAAGTATATTACCGAATCTCATATTAATCTTCCTTTACTGCTAATCCTACCATCGAATCTGCGGTACCATAATATAAAAACCATTTATCTCTAAAATATACGAGTCCTTCAATGAAGGTAGTACCTGCTTTATATTGCCCTGTTATTTCATGGGGTAAATCCGGGCAAATAAAAGGGGTTTCCAACCGGGCTAAAACTTTTGTGGGTTCGTTTTTATCAAAAAGCACTTGTCCGCCACAATAGGTGCCTTCAGCTACTTTTGTAGTAGCACCTTCACCACTTAGATTTTTACCATTATAGAGCAGGAGGATCCCATGCTCTGTATAAAGCGCTGGAGGTCCGGGTTCTGTTAAATGGCTATCAAATTCATTTAAAGAAGGTTTGAAAACATGCATTAGTTCACCGTTTTGTTCTATTACAGGTTCCCAATCGAGGCCGTCATCAGACAGGGCAAGATTCACAAAAAGTTCCCCCCAGTACATATGGTATTTTCCGTTAATCTTTTTGGCCTTTAATCTTCCTTCGATTAATTCAGTAACAATAGAACCTGATTTACTCCAAATATCCATGAATTTGCCATCATAGGCATTTTCAAAAACAGGACCATGTTTGGTCCATTGCTTAAGATCAGGTGAGCTAGCACTTGAAAGTCGGGCAACATCCTTGTTCCAACTGGTATAAAGCATAATATAGGTGCCTTCGGGCGTTTCCACAATTCGGGGATCTTCAATTCCTCCTGGTTGGTCCCATTTGCTAAATGCATCATTGTCGGGGTAGAGAACCGGTTCCGGATATTTGGTAAAATTTATACCGTCGGTACTGTAAGCAAGACCTATTCGTGACGTTCTTCCCCCTAAAATGGCAGCAGGATTATCTTCGGCCCTAAATAGCATAAAAACCGTATCGTTTCGTACTATGGCCCCAGGATTGAACACGTCCGCCTTTTGCCATTGCACCTCTTCTTTTGTTATTGGATCTAAAAAAGTATAGCTCGAATCGGCTACCATGATAGGGTTGATTTCGGTTTTATGAAACCCGAGCATCCACTTCTCTTCTGGGGAGTCACTCTTTGCTGTTGTAGTTGATTTTTCTTGTTTACAAGACACTATGCTAACTATCGCGATAAATAAAAACAGTCTTCTTAAATTCATAATCCGTATCATTTTATTTTGGTGACTTTGGTTATTAACGAAACAAAGAAATATATGTAACTTGGGTTTTTGTTTAATGATCTTTTAAAGATAAAGGAATCAAAGTATCAATTTGGGAAATGGGTAGATTTATTTTATTTATTCTGGTTTTGATTATCGGATGCAAAGAGAATACAACAAATAAAGGCAGTGAACCCCCCATCTCGGGAGTGACCGTAGATTCGGCCACAACGGAAAAGGTCATTAAGAAGAAATTAAAAACCTTTGCAGGTTTAGCGGATACTACCTTCGTGCGACTTGCTGATTATAGCGATGGTTTTTCTTATGATATGCGTTATGCAACCCCAAACAATTTTCTCAAGGCCAAGGTATACGATTGTGCCGAATGTTATATGCGCGTAAAAACGGCAAAAGCCCTTATAAAGGCCAATGAGGAGTTTAAGACCAAAGGGGTTAAAATAAAATTCTTTGATTGCTACCGGCCCAATTCCGTACAGTATAAAATGTGGAAAATAGTACCAAATCCCCAGTATGTAGCAAATCCTGTAAAAGGATCCATACATAATAAGGGTGGTGCGGTTGATATTACTTTAGTTACCCTGGAGGGTAATCCATTGGATATGGGAACCGATTTTGATTTTTTTGGAAAAAAAGCCTATCACGATAATCTTGATTTACCCCAAGAAATCCTTGATAACCGAAAATTGCTTAAAGAAACTATGGAAAAACATGGTTTTTGGTCCATTCGAACAGAATGGTGGCATTACAACCTATCCTCTGCCTCTAACGATAAGGTAGCCGATTTTAAATGGAATTGCGAATAAGAATCAGAAACATCATGAATCGAACTTTAATAATGGTCTTTTTACTATCAACCACAGTATCAACTGCCCAGGAAATCATAAAATTATGGCCGACCGATAAGATACCCAATCGCATCGTAACCAATGAACAGGAAAAACATGATGTAGAAGGAATTTTGAGAATTAGCCAAGTACAGGAACCGACGATTGAAGTCTATCTTCCTTCAAAATCGAATGCTACGGGAAAAGCGATGCTTATTTTTCCTGGTGGTGGTTATGCAATATTGGCCTATGACTGGGAGGGTACGGATATCGCCCGATTTTTGAATGGAAAGGGAATTGCAGGTATAGTCGTAAAGTATCGGCTACCTTCATCAGCGAGTCAGACTGAAAAGCATAATGTGCCCCTAATTGATGCCCAACGCGCTTTGAGATTAGTTCGTAGTAGGTCGGAAGAATGGAATATCAACAAAAATGAAATCGGGATAATTGGATTTTCTGCAGGTGGGCATTTAGCAGCTACTTTAGGCACTCATTTTAATGAAAAAGTCTACGCACCTATTGATGCTGTCGATACCGAAAGTGCCCGACCTGATTTTATGGCCTTGGGGTATCCTGTGATTACGTTTGGGGAGACGACCCACGGTGGTTCAAAGGGGAATTTAGTAGGGGAAAATCCGGATACTGGAAAAGTCGATTATTTTTCAAATGAGAAATGGGTAAGTGAGAATACTCCACCCACCTTTTTGTTGCATGCCACAGACGATCAAAGTGTTCCCGTGGAAAATAGCTTATTGTTTTATCAGGCCTTAAAAGAAAGAGGGGTTTCGGCTACGATGCATATTTACCCCAAAGGGGGTCATGGATTTTCTTTGGCGCGAAACGATGTACACCTCAGGGGATGGACGGAGCGGATGTTCGAATGGTTAGAGAGTTTGGATTAGTTTAAAGATTTCCAGAAAACA
Organism: Maribacter arenosus; assembly: GCF_014610845.1. GTDB lineage: Bacteria > Bacteroidota > Bacteroidia > Flavobacteriales > Flavobacteriaceae > Maribacter_A > Maribacter_A arenosus. The sequence continues at coordinate 26,397 of NZ_JABTCG010000012.1, forward strand.
TAGAAGTTAATTACCACAACTTTTATATTTTTGCAATCCAATTTCGGGATGTGGCGCAGTCCGGTAGCGCACACGGCTGGGGGCCGTGTGGTCGCAGGTTCAAATCCTGTCATCCCGACAAGCACAAAAAGTGATACCGCCATCGGTATCACTTTTTTAGTTTTTCGAAACGTGCAAAAGATATTTTGCTAAGTGGAAGGAAAACTAAAAAAGATAAGCGATAGCTTACTTTTTGTATTTCCAGCGGAAAATGTAATTAGGATTATGCAAATCCTGAATTATTTGGAAAACTAAAAAAGATAAGCGATAGCTTACTTTTTGTATTTCCAGCGGAAAATGTAATTAGGATTATGCAAATCCTGAATTATTTGGAAAACTAAAAAAGATAAGCGATAGCTTACTTTT
>NZ_JABTCG010000013.1 GCF_014610845.1 Maribacter arenosus
TAATTAGGATTATGCAAATCCTGAATTATTTGGAAAACTAAAAAAGATAAGCGATAGCTTACTTTTTGTATTTCCAGCGGAAAATGTAATTAGGATTATGCAAATCCTGAATTATTTGGAATAAAAAAAGGAAGTCACCGGTCTTACAGGTTTTCTGCCATACCAATGGCAGGCGGGTTTCCAATGGAAAATGTCTGCCTGAGACTAAAGATAATTGATTGCAAGGATTTCCGGCCTGCCACGCCAAAGGCGTGGTTAGGAAATCCAACCGCAATTAATTATACTTGCCTACCGGTTTACATACCGCAGGTATGCAGGCAGGCACCGTGTTGAGGTGTCGTTTTTTATTTGATTTTAATAAAATTCGTTTTACCTACCTTATATTTTCCAATTTTAGTCATATAGTAAACAGTATTGGAGATAAACCTCCCATCATCAAAGTTTAAGACTTTTTTGAGTTTTGAATGTTCGCAATTCCCATTCTCCCGAATATAAGAGTAAATTTCCGAAGCTATTTCCACCCTTTTAAAGGCCTGTTCGACCTCTGGTTTATAGAAATGCAGTTCGCGGAAAAAGTCGACCAAATCACTTATGTTTTCGATTTGTCCCAGCATTCCGTTAACCGAAAAATATGTCAGTCCTTTTTCTATGGCTGGTATGGTTTTAATATCGAACCTATTAGAATGTTTATAACTATGGATGATTAAAGGTTCGATTAACCCAAGACTTAATTGAGAATTTAACAATACTTCATTGATGTTGTTTTCTTTTTCCGCTTGGTGAATTTTTTGAAGAAGTTCAAAATAGGTATCAGTTAAGTCCTCTATCGTTTGTCCAATATATGCTGTTCGAAGACGTTTTACAATTTCTGGAGTTGTAGGTGAAGAATTGGGATTATACTCTGGTTGCTCTTTATGAATCCGTAGGGCCTCGTTATGATTCCTGTTCTGCCTTCCTTTTTAAGAGCCTCCTCACGTTCAGTATAGAGATTTTTATATTCTTCCATTTTTTTGGGACAAAATGCACCACAACGGTTCAGCTATGAGTAGTTGTGTGGCTTATCACTTAACTTTTGCAAGCCTGCCTGCGATAGGCCGGCTTTCGCTATTTATTTGTTTTATCTAGAACACTTCTTAATTCTTTTTGTAGTTCAGTTAAACGTTTAATCGATGTATTGAGTATTGTAGTATAATTGTTATAAACTTGTTGGTAAACAGAGACTACTCGATTTCTATAAATAGGACTAGTTAAAAAATAATCATGTAATTCCTTACTTCCAACATCTCTCATAATGGTATTATAAATCCATTCAGGATACCAATCATAATTGTCTCTCAAATATTCTGCGTGGTCTTTAGTTTCATTTGAAATCCTATTTTCAGTTGTTAGCATTATTGTTTCCATTACATCATAGATTCCTATGAGTTTCAGGGTTAAACTATCTTTGTTTTGTAATTCCCTTAATTGGTTAACGCCTGTTGTGTTTAATGTGGTACCTCTATTGCCACCTAATACTAATAATCTTGATATCCCTTCATCTAATAAGTCAGGTGTTATTGAATCGTGTACGACTTTCTCAAAAACAGATTTCTTTTGATTGTAAAACTCTAAATTATTTATCAAATCCTGTATGTCATTTTCAATATCATAGTAAATAAGACTGTAAATATTCAATAGTTTATTTTGATCTTTCCGTTTTTCATTCAAATTATTGATTGAGAGAGCTATTAAAATTCCAATTACTAGCAAAATAATTTCTCCAATAGCGTATTTAAGGTATTTACCTGTTTTGTTTTCCATAAGCAAGTTTTGACGGATTTGACGGAAGAATTTTATCATATAATTAGTGGTTGATCATAATGAAGCTCAACGTGATTGCAAAAGGAACGTTTTGGTTTTGTATGCGAGGATTTTCCGACGGAAAATCAGAAGTAAGCAAAAAAGTAAGAACCTAACGATTAGACTAAAATAAGCAATGTTTTTTACACGGTGTTATCTCTCGTTTTTTTCCGTTTATTAGATATAATTAACCAAACGGTCAATAATAGTAGGCATAAAACCATATACAATGGTACGAAATACATTTTCTCCACATTTACGTTAATTGCAACAACTAAAGCTCCAATAGAAATAATTCCAGCAAAAATGGCGTATCCGATTTCATCATAGAACCAAGCATAAGGAAAAAAGTGTGCTCCTGTTATTATTACATAGGTCATTACAAAATAATCTGGATTATCTCTCAAAATAAAGAACAAAAAAGGAAAATAAAAGAGTTGTGCTAAATTCAGCCACATACCTAAAGGCTGTAGAGGATTTGTTTTTGTTGTCCATTTCGTCTTGAGAATTTTTGATAATAGAAGAGCCAAAGGTAGCATCGTAATACCAACGTAAAATGTCAATATACTTTTACTATATGGTTCTCTCGGTAATGTCCATATATAAGCAATAGCACTCCAGACAATAGAGGCAGAAATAATAAAATCAATTCCGCTTTTTGCGTTAATAGCTAATTCTAATTTCAATTTTTTTAAATCAAGTTTATTCATAATATTTTTTAGGTTGGTTTGGGCTAAGTTAACCAGTTGTGTAGAATTTTAATATTATAAATTTCCGAAATGTTGATTTGCTTATCCGAGTTGTATTTAATGAGAGATAACGTTTCTGGCTATGATTCCGTTGCGAGAGAAAATCCGACCTGCCACGCTCTGCGTGGAAGGATTTTCAGAAGTAGGCAGGCTTTCGTTTTTTAATCCTTATCAAGTTCTCTATTTATAACTTCAATAATTTCTAAATAATTAACTTGCCATTCTTTGTAAAATTCAATTTGCCATTTTCTGTTAGAAATTAACGTATTAAGAATATGCCTGTATTTTTTAGAATTCACTAAATCATTGTAGTTATATGGCTTCATATTTCCCCACATTTCCCCAGATTCAAATAAATCAGTTAAAGTAGGTGCGACAACATTGAAATATTGTTCATTTCGCTCTCCAATGATTTCAATCCAGGGGTTTTCCAAAATTCCAAGCATATTTCTAATAGTGTCATTAGATATAGTATGTATACCAACAGATTTTAGGGTTTCATACGCCTGATTTTCCAAATTAACGTTGAACCATGTTATTCCATTTGAGAAATGTTTTGCTAAAGAATCCTGATATTGAATGCCATCATCAAAATGCTCTAATATAATCTGGTTGGAAACCTGTTTCTGTTCATTATTTGAAATTGCCCAATTGGTAAAGTCAATATTTCTTTGAAGCGAACCCTTTAACTCTATTAACATTTTACGTTCAATTTTCCTCTCTTTTCTTTCTTCGTTCCAATTGTTAATCTGTAATGCAATTAAAATTCCGATAACCACAAGCACAATTTCTCCGATTGCATATTTTAAATATTTCCCAGTTTTATTCTTTTCCATAAGGTCATAGCGTATTTTTCTAAAGAATTTTATCATTGGTTAACGGTTTTGTGTATGGCTCGTTGCGGAAAATCAGCTATGATTTTCCGCAGTAACCGAAAGATAGCAAATTGCAATGAATTCCGATTAGGAATTCAACCGCAATGAATTATATCCAATATTGGCTGTAGTTTTTTATTTTGAATAAGAAAGGCTGTCTATTTTTAGACAGCCTTTCCAATATAATTTATTTGTCAATTCGCTATTAGTCTCCAGCGCTTAAAGAATAACTTCCATCTCCATTGAATGAAGTAATTGTAATGGTAACAGTCCAATTTCCAGGTTCTCCAGCTTGCGTTACGCCATCAATACTATCAGGCTCTGTTCCGCCATTTAAAGTTCTATCAAGTACTACAATTCCATCGGAATCAGCAACTACAAAATTAAATGTTCCAGTTCCAGTTGCAGTTATGTCAGCATTATAGTCAGCCGTTGCTAAATTATTAGTCCAATTAATTGTTCGGGACGCATTTCCACCGTTTCCAGTAAAATCTCCACCTATATCTCCGGAAGGACCTTCGTTAACAGTTATATTCGCAGTTGATCCATCGTCATCTGAACAAGATGTTAAGGTTCCAATGAATAATACCATTGCAGTAAAAATTGTAAGTAGTTTAAAATTTGAGGTTTTCATTTTATTAATTTTTGTTACTGATTCTATTATAGAACAATTAAGTCTATAAAATTCTTAGTCTGAAAACGTAATTATTTTAAATATATTTTTAAAACAATGTTATTCAGTTTGTTATATGTAAATTATTTTGTTCAAATTACAGCCAACGGCTGGTATATGCGTGTTGCGACCGTTTAGGGAGATTATCGTATATACATTGTTAGAGAATCGTGCCTTTCTCGCAATGATATTATTTTCGGGCTAATACGAAACTGTTTCACCAAGTCCTGTATATAAATAATTGTCACCGAAGGAGTCATTTAGAATTTTGAATGCAAGATGTCCTGTGCAATGTGCTGGTGCGACTCGATGAACTCCCAAATCGGTTTTGAGAATGATAGCTAACTGAGCTATCTGTGTTCTGTCAAACGGAAGCATGTGAAAACCACCATAAACCAATTCAATTTTATCGGTTGTAACAGTTTGTGTTTGCTTAACAATATTCTCAACGCCAGTGTGTGAACAGCCAACTATTAGAATTTGCCCCTTATCTGTTTTCATTGAAAGCGAAAGTTCAGGTAGGTTCGTGTTTTTACAAGCATCCTTTTCATGCTCAAACTGCCCTTCGACAAAACTCTTTCCAGGATAACACGAAAAATATCCCATGTATCGAGAACTTGTCGCTATTAGATTAAGTCCTGGTAGAATTTCTTTCGAATCCTTAACAAACTCAATGTTAGAGTTCCAAAACCGCCCTGATTGCATAATGGTAAATTTTGTTTCTCCACCGTCAAAGTATTGCATATATGTAGGTAATGAATCTTTCACCTCCTGCTCTTGCCCTGCTGCGTCAAAGGGTACGGGCGCGCCCCAAAAAATATCGTAGGGGAAATATATTTTCACTTTTGGATTTATTTGCAATAAATAGTCAATTCCATTAAGATGGTCGAAGTGTCCATGTGAAACGACAACAATATCAACCATGGAAAGGTCAATGCCTAGTTTGTTGGTATTCCTTTTAAAGATGTCAGCGTTACTACCTGCATCAAATAAAATTGTTTTGCCCTGATATTTCGCAATACAGGAAAATCCAAAGTCTCTAGTCAGGGAAGTGTCTTTACTAAAGGCATCATAAAGGTTTGTAATGGTTCCTTCTCGGATCTCACTAAATGTCTTTTCTGGTTGAATTTGGCATGAAAAAAATAGAACCAATAAAAAAAAAGGTAACAACTTGATTTTCATAATGTGAAATTTTGATATGAATTTTTGCATGTTCGCCAACGGTCAGTATAAGAAACGTAAGTGATTTCAAAGCACTTACCTGTCAATTTACACTGAGCCACTTATGTTTTTTAGCATCCATGTAAAAGCAGCGTGTCCATTATCTTTAATTTATAACACTTAAAGATATGAAAACAGAACACACTGCAAGACCTAAGCTATTCATTGGCACCGACATACACAAACGAAGTTGGAAGGTGCATTGCTCGACCGATATTTCAGGAGGCAAGACTTTTTTGCTATGTCATCCTCTCCCGAAGGATTAAAAAACTATGTAGATAGGCATTTTCCCGAACATGAAGTGACAACGGCTTACGAAGCGGGTTGCTGCGGATATTATGCACACCGTTGTTTTGAAGCTTACGGTTGGGAATCCTTGGTGGTCAACCCGGCTGACATCCATCGCAAGGGCAAGGAGAAACATACCAAGACAGACAGGATAGATGCCCAGTTGATTGCCAGGGAGTTGAAAGATGGTCGTTTGGATAGTATCGTGGTCCCCGATATCGAGCGTGAGGAACTCCGTAGTCTTTTCAGACGGCGTTGTTGGCAGCAGTTATTTTTTGTTTGTTCCGAATTTAAGTTGTCTCTCATATTCTTTGTTGTCAAAATAACCTTTTGATTCTTGGATTAAGCCATCATCATTTAATGTCCATTCTTCAAATCCACTAATTTTAACTTTATTTCCAGTTCCATTTGGTACGTCATTTGTTCCAGTCAGTGTCCAATAGAATCGTGTTTTGTCCGATTTAGTAATTAGACTATCCATTGAAACAACCATATCCGGAAAAGCGTTCATAAATCCTCTCGCAACATTTGTTATTGCTTCAGTACCTTCTGCTGGTTCCCCTTCATTTATCTGTAGAACTCCATCTTCAGCAAAAAAGGACGATACAAAATTGGGTCTTTGGCTGCACCATACTTGTGCATAACTCTTGGCAAAAACCTCTATATCAAATTTTTGAAGTTCTTCTGGTAAGGCCGTATTAGTGAATGAGATATTAATGAATTTCCATTCACCATCTTCCTTAATTAAGGTGAAATTGTCTACGTTATTTGTCCGAGGGACGCCATATTTATGTAGCGTAGCATCAGCCCAAACAAAAGCAATTTGGCTCTTGTTTATAAGAAATTTGTATTCATTCACGGGTTCGTAAAAGGGTTTCCGTTCTCGTTTTTTTTGAGATTCAAAATATTCGCCAATTGTGATGACGGAATTTTTAGAGACTTCATCTCTAACTATTGCACTTGCCAAGTTTGCCTTTTTTGAAACGATGGATTCCAAAGTCTGCCAATCAGAATTACCTACAGCAAACAATAGCTTTTCTACAAGGGCTTTTAATTCTTTTTCTTCTGGATTTAGCGTTTTTACTTCTTCAATAGCCTTTTCGGTCAATTCAGTTTTATTATGATTGGACTGACAACTAAAAAATAAGCTAGAAACAATTACAAGGGATAATATTTTAATACTCAATGTTCTTTTCATTATTTGATTTTTTAATTGCTGCCAACGGTTAGTATATGAGCCGTTTTAATGGCTTAAATATATTGTTGTATGCTGTTTATTATTTTTTGTTCTCCGTTTCATTCTACAATGTCTATTTCTACATCATCTATCCAAACTGTTCCTGAGTCTCGGAGATACATTCCAAAGCTAATGGTATTTGCAATTTTAGGAACTTCTGCTTCAATCTGAATCGTTTCCCAATTCGCTGAGTTAATTCGAAATTTATCTAGACTATCAAACAAGGGAGGTGACCCAACATGGGCACTTTGTAACACATCAGGCTCGATAACTAATCGGAAGAACGAAAAACCAGGGTCTTTTACTTCAGATCGTACGGCAACGGTTATCCGAATTTTTTTTCCACGATAAGGCGCGGCATCAACCCTTTGGGTTAGGCTAGGAGTAATTTCTCCAAATGTGACTCCTTCGGGACGATGAATCATAGCGCTATGCTTCCCTTGGTAAGGATTCAAATCAGTTACCAATAGTTCTACCCCTAGTCGTTGAAATTTAGACCATACCATCCAACCGCTGGGTTCTTCACCATTAGAGTCCCCTTCGAAATCCAGATTCGTTGGTGTATTTAATTTTTTGTTAAGCATCCAGATATACTCATAAGCGTCATCATTGACTGATATTACAGGGCTGGTTGTATCCAAATAGACCAGGACATCATAAGCCTCGGCAGGGGTGTAAGACCAAAAATAGTTTTCGGGCTTTTTTTCATCATATCCTCCTCCAGAATGTCTGGTGTGTCGTTCGGTATAAAACCATTCACGAACAGGTCCCTTCTTGGGTAACTCATGCATATTCACTACTGCAATAGAATGCTGTGCTGAAGCTAATGTATTTTCTAGTGTGCTAGGAGGAGCTTGACCAAGAGAGAAGTTAAACATCCCTTTGGATGGCATATTGGCATCAATCGCCTTAAATCCACCCTGATTAAAAAACAACCCGAATATTTTTAAGTGGTCTCTATACATTTTTCGTAGGTAATAACCGTGCATATTAATGTCATCTTTTGGAGAAGCATTCGATACGTGGCAATTATGTGCCCAGACTATGGCCTTAGAAGACTCTCCTTCCTGATCAAGTATCCATTTGATGTTTTCAGCCTGACCTTTGTCTCGTATTTCATCATAATTTTCGCCATCATTGAAACAGGCTTCAATCCACAACTCTGCTTGCCGCGCATGATGCAGTGCCCTTACCCATTCCTTTTGGGTAGTTTTAGATATATAAGACTCTTTGTTTAGACGGAATGCATTCATCACATGTTTTATTGCCAATAAACTCGCTTCATCATATTCTTCAGGAATATAGGGTCTTCGTCCCAAGTATATTGGCTCGGAAAATTGAATTTCAAGAATGGATAATTCAGTTTTAACAGATTGATATAATTCTATGTCTACCTTTTTTATGTATTCCAACATTACTCGTGCTGCTCGTTCAGGATCCTGTATGTCAAAACCGTGGAACTTTACTTTGGTAGTATGAGTAGAATCTGCATTGTAAGCGCGCATCCATTTTAACAATTCCGTAAACTCTTTTGTATCCCAGGTCGAAAAATAAATTCCTGCCAAAGCCTCTTCCGGAGTTCCGATACCTTCTAAAATGTATTGATTCACATCGAATGCTTCACCAAAGGGGCATTCCAAAGCGAATAAGTTGAATCCTTCTTCCGTGACGAGATATTCTATGAGACGGTGTTTCAATTGAAATACTTCACGATTACCATGGGTCAGTTCCCCCAAGGAAACGATTCGTGCATCACGAACGATTTTACCAATCGGAGCGAGGTCTTCAAACCCATTTCCAGCTTCTACAGTCTTCAGTGGGATAGCATGATTTACGATCCAATCTGAAACTTGGTCTTCAGTTGATTTCTGTTTACATGAGGTCAGAAGGACAAAAATGAGACTTATGATACTGAGAACTTTCATATTAGTCATTCTAAACGGCATACAACGATTTGTGAATGAATCGTAGTGGCGTTTAGCTTCTATGATTTTTACACCTTGTTAGCCTTTCGTTATTTTATAAAATAGTTTGTAAAGTACATCCTGTCTTCTTTCAGATTGAATAATCATGACACTTCATTTTTCTTATATAAAAAGTAATTTTACTATTCTAATATTTCTAATTGTGCTATTATTTGTTCTTCAGTTACCGGATAGTCTTTGTCCATTCTCATGGTTTGATAAACATCTTCAAAGACATTCATATAACTTGCTTTTTTTGCTTCGATTTTATTTTGTTTTTTTAATCCATTCGGGGCTATAGTGGTTAAAAGCCCTTCACTTTCAGATAATTCTACACCATACAGTAAATTGTCAGGTAGCATTCCTTCAATTAACTGCTTTTCCTGAACATCAGTTCGATGTTTTTTATAGGTTCCTAATGTGCCTTGAATCACAAATGCAGGTTGCGGATCTGCAACTAATAAACTGATTGTTACCAACACTTGTAAATTACCGGGATATTGTAAATGTATATGAACATAATCAATTACTTTGGTATTTGGTCGAATATAAGCAGGGTATTTAGACCATTTTAATGGTACACCAAACAATGCAATTACTCCATCTATAGTATGTGACCCCAAATTAAATGGAACTCCACTTCCAGGTCCTGCCTTTTCCTTCCAACTATTTTCGTTAATAGCTAAATTATATCTATCATATCGAAAATGAGCCTCTATCAAATTTCCTAATTTACCAGTTTCAATAATCTCCTTAACTGAAAGAAAATCACTATCATATCTTCTGTTTTGATATGGTAATACGAATACATTGTTCTTTTTTGCTTCTTTAAAAAGTTGTTTTGCTTGAGAAGAAGTAGCGGTAAAAGGTTTGTCGATCAATACATGTTTATTTGCCTTAATAGCCTTTAAAGCATATTCAAAATGTGTTTTATTTGGGGTATTTACAATAATAAGCTCAATAGAATCATCTAATACAATTTCATCAACCGAATTGTAACTTTTTATTTTTGGAAAATCTAAATGAGCCTTTTTTTTTGTTCGCTCTACTATACCTATAAATTCAAATTCAGGGTGTTCTTTTAGAAACGGCGCATGAAATAACTTACCAGACACTCCATAAGATAATATACCCGTCTTAATTGTGTTTTTCATGGTGTTATGTTCAATTGAATATAATTTTATTCTGCTATTTGTTCCAATACCCAATTTGTTCTAGCTCCTGAAACTCCTGTACTAGGGCATTTTCCTTTTCCCTGTAGGTCTTTTACAATGGTTTGAATAAGTAGCGTTTGGATGTATTTAGGAATTTCAAATTCAAATTTCTTAACAGGTTCATTCTCTTTTTCTAAGGTAACGTGATGATCACCCCAAAAAGGAAAAGATATTTGCCCTTTACTACCAATAATTGTTGTCATTTCATATTGTGAAGCCTTACTAGTATTAAAAACCCATAAACCTTTTCCTAAAATTCCATTTTTAAATTTAAAAACACCAACAGTAATATCATCAGCTTTATACTCTTTTGATTGGTTTTCTGAAAACCCCTTTGCCTCAATGATAGGACCAAATAGGAAATCGAGTGCATCTAATTGATGTGAAGCCAGATCGTAAAAATAACCGCCACCTGCAACTTCAGGATCAACTCGCCAATTATTAGGGTGGTCATGTGTTCCTACAATTTCATTCTCAATTGTCATTTGTACAGTTATATCTACACTTCTAATGTCTCCAATGGAACCACTATCAATTAATTCCTTTACTTCAAGAATATTTGGTAGCGTTCTGCGGTAATAAGCCACATATAAAGGAACATTAGCCTTTTTACATGCTTCTACCATTGATTGGCATTCTTTATGTGAACGTGCCATTGGCTTTTCTACATAAACCGGTTTTCCAAGAGCTGCTGCTTTCAATGTATATTCAGCATGCGTTTCTGGTGGCGTTGCAATATATATTGCGTTTATCTCAGGATCATTCAGTAAATCATCAGCATTATCGTACCACTTTTCAACACCATGACGTCTTGCAAAATCCTTTGCTTTCTCAGAATTTCTTCTCATAACAGCCTTAACACTTGAATTTGGTACTTGTATAAGTGGTGGTCCGCTTTTGGTTTCACAAACATCACCTACACCAATAATTCCCCAACAAATTTTATTTATAATTTTCTGTACCATTTTTCGAAAGATTTTATCATTGGTTTGTTTCTGGTTATAATGAAGGCTAACGGTTGGGCTAAGGTTCGTTGCGGTGATCTGTCCGCAGGACAGTCCCGCCGAACTCAAAGATAGCTTTTTGCGCGTGATTTCCGTTTAGGAAATTCGCAAGCAATGAATTTTAGCCGTTGTTAGCACCAGGTTTTATTATCTTTTTGACCTGGAAGATTTACTGATAACTGGGCTATATGTTTTAATTGGTTTGGAAATACTTTTACTCATTACCTCAGCGAATTCAACAGCCAATTCCTTAGTTTTAAATTCTTGTAACAGAATTCTTTTTCTATGTTTTTTGTCCAACATAAAGACACGATAAACCATGAATTTAGATGAAAATTCGAGTCCAGTTCTGCTATGACCCTTCTGTTTTTGATTTACCTCTAAAATTGATAAATCCACATAATCATCATAAGATTCCCATACTCCTTTTTTAAATCCAAAAAGACTGGAGTAAGTTTTGAAAGTCCTTTTGTCCGTGTCAATCAATATACCTACGAAAGAAAACCCCAATAGTATGCCTAGAATAATTAAGACAATACCCCAACGCTGTTCTTTAATAAGTAAAACAACACCAATAAAAATCATTAGATATCCAATATATGCAAAAACATCTGGGAAGAATCTGGATGTTTTATTGTTAATAATATTGGTCATAAATTGGTGGTAACGGTCAAGTGTATGCGTAGTAGCGAGGATACGAGCCATTACGCATACACGATGTTAGCGAGTCGTTGTTCTTTATTTTGGTATTTAACATCAAATAAAAATTAAGATTAGCGTTAAAAC
>NZ_JABTCG010000014.1 GCF_014610845.1 Maribacter arenosus
TACCAAGACGACGGAAATTTACACCCATGTGGCGGAAACTTCTTTCAAGGACATAAAAGATCTCTTATCTTAGTTCCTCACATAAAAGATATATAGATCATATGATCTATATTCCTACGTTGTGCGTCAGCGGTGGCAAACGGAAATAACAAAATAATTGAAATATGAATTTGAGGAATATTATATTAATATCTTTTCTTACTCTAACTACTGTTTATTCCTATGGACAAATAGAAAAAGACAGTTTAGCAACAATAAAAGAAGTCGAAAAGCAGGTGAAAAAAAAACCTGAAATTAAACAGTTGGAAGTTCCCATATACAAATTATTTCCAACCGAAAACACTTGGGCGTTAATTAAATTGAACACCCGAAATGGAAAAATATGGCAAGTACATTATTCAATATCGAATGACTTCGAAGGTGAATTACCTATAAATACATATTCACTTGTACTACCTGAAGAAGAAATTAATGGTAGATTTACCCTTTATCCTACACCAAATATGTATAATTTCATATTACTTGACCAAATAGACGGCTCAACTTGGAAAGTCCAATGGAATAACGAACGAGATAAAAGATTTATGAGGCGAATTAACTAAATCTGATTTATTAAAATGAAGAAAACGCCGAACGCACAACAATGTATAACCGCAATTACGGCGGATTCGACTACGTCCGAATCCACTCGGAATTGCTAAAGTCTGTGCTAAACCGAAAATTAACGCATATTAACCCGTAACTGACGGTTATACGAAACCGTTGTGAGCAATATGAGAAAAACGCTATCTATATTAATCTTGATTCTGATTTTATCCTGTGAAAAGTCGGACTATAAAACGATTGACTACGAAGCGTTTGAAATAACAGTTCCGAAAAATTGGTCCGAATATGAAATAAACGGAATTGACAGCTATGTTAGCGGATTGATAACGGACAAAAACGACACGCTGATTTTTGATTTGGGTTGGTACTCACCTGATTTGACTAAAAACCCAGAGGTCTTGGTATTTGAGCAATCTGAATATGCAGAATTTAGCGATAAGCAAAAAAAGCAATTAAAAAATGTAAAGCATTTGGTTATTGAGGACTTTCTAACCGCTGAATATGACGCAAAAGATTATTTAAAGTACGAATTCCAAACAGACAGTATTGACTGCTTTGTAGCTAAATTTATAAAACCAAAAAACAAAGGATTTGGAGCAAGCGGAATTTATATTGACAGCTTGAAAGGTGGTGGACCGAATTCTAACAAAACCAGTTTGAGTTTTTACGGAAACAATTTGTCAGACTCAACTCAAGTGGAATTTTTTAGAGCATTGAAAACTATAAAACTGACAAAATACTGTGAATAAAATACTGCTCACAACAGCGTGTATAGCTCATTGCGGCTGAATTCCTAATCGGAATTCATTGCAATTTGCTATCTTTCGGTTACGGCGGAAAATCCTCGCGGATTTCCCGCAACGAGCCATACACAAAACCGTTGTACGCAAGCTGAGAAACGTACTCAGAAATTTAAAAATTGATGAAATAATGAATAAAAAAGAAATCGCAAGGCATTATATTACTCACCTTGAAAATGGAAATATTGAACAAGTAATCGCTTTATTCAATCAGAATGGAATGGTTGACTCACCACTATACGGAATAAAAAAAGCAGATGAATTTTATCGTGAATTGAATAACGATACTTCAAATTCTGAACTTTATTTAAAAGGAATTTTTGAAGATAATGACTCAAATGATTTAGCTCTTTATTTCACCTATAAATGGACTTTAAAGAATAATCAAAAAGTGGAATTTGATGTAGTAGACATTATTGAATTTGATAATCAAAACAAGATTAGTAAACTAAAAATTATATATGATACTGTTACTGCTAGGAAACTAGTGGAGCAATTATAAAAGAAAGCCTGCGTACAACAATGTATAAAAATAATTGCGGTTTAGTGCCTAATCAAAGGTAGTTGCGTGTTTACTACGTCTGAATTTCCTTCGGAAATTCCTCGCACGTAAACCCGCAACTATTCTTATACGAAACCGTTGTAGTGCATTTGAAAAAACCGATAAATCAAGAAAAAGCAGTTTGTGTTGAATGTGAATCTGACTATTTTAAAAATAGTTCGGAAATGGCTGAATTATGTCCGAATTGCGCTCACGAATTATATGGATATCCAAATTGCGAACATAAATTCGATAATGGGAATTGCATAAAATGCGGTTGGAATGGAAAAACATCTGAATATCTAAAAAACCAAACCGAAAAAATAACTCTCGAAACGGAATCATATTTAATTGAGGGAAAAGAAAACGAACGCTTCTTTCCATTTTTGGAATTGGAATTTAACGAAGACGTGGTTTATGAAAATGACATTCCCAAATATTATTTAAGTTTTTCAGAAGACCTTAAATCAGCTTACGGCATTGGAAAATGGATAATGACAGAATTGGAAAAAAATAATCACGACTTGCGAAAAACAATTACTTTAATCGGACAGAGTCTGAATTTGAATTGGGACATTTTCTCAACCAACGTCGGAAAACAAATTGATGAAAGTTGGAAGTCGGAAAAAATTGAATTGACTATATTGACTGACAACGTAATTGAAAAAATAAAAACGCACTACAACAATGTATAACCGCAATTACGGCGGATTCGACTACGTCCGAATCCACTCGGAATTGCTAAGGCTAGTGCTAAACCGAAAATTAACGCATATAAACCCGTAACTGACGGTTATACGAGACCGTTGTAAAACATTTTAAACTAACCATTTTACCAATGAAAAGAATAGCAATCTTAGTGATTATTTTAGTGTTTCAATCTTGCAGTAAAAACAATGATGAAACAGAACCTAACGCTGAAAATCCTACAGCACAACTTGAAGGCACTTGGGAATTCTACAGAGGTGTTGTATTTCCTTGCGAATCGCTGGATGAAATTGATGATTACCCTATTGATGCGTTTAATAGGAACATCTGGAAATCTGACGGTAGCTTTTATCGAGAATATAACGATGATGGGACTTTATCATCATATTCTGGAAAATGGACTTTACTGGAAAAAATTGACAGTGCATATAAATATAAAACGGAAATAGACGGAATAAGTGGCAGCGACACAACTTATGTCCGAATCAACGACAATAAGATTTTAGTTTATGACATGGATTGTTTTAATGATTCTAATTACGAACCAAGTTTTATAAGAGAGGCTAGCGAGGCAAGGAAAGTCAATTAATAGGTTTGACATTACGGAAATGGAATGGACAATTTTACGCATATGTACTTTAACAGAACGGGAAAAAACGTTTTACAACAAAGCCTAAACGTAATGCGGACTTCGGGGCTGAATCGAAAGGTCTGTGTATATTTACTAAGTCGCTAAATCTTATGGATTTAGCTTTGGACAGGAAAAATAAAAACTAAACCAAAAGCTTTAGCTTCGTGCTCAGTCGGAAACAAAAAGTTTCCTTACTACCGCACTACGCTTAGCCGAACCGTTGGGTGCAATTACCACTATTGCTAAAAAGGCAAAAAATAGGTTGATTTTCATAACGATAAAAAACGTTATGAAAAATTTGAGCTAAATCATTACCTTTAAAAAAAAATTAATGAAGGAAGCTATTTACATAGAAAATTTTGGAGGATTAAAAAAAATGTCCTTTGAATTGAAAAACATTAATATCTTAATTGGTCCTCAGGCATCAGGAAAAAGTATATCTGCAAAACTTTTATATTACTTCAAAAACTTTACATCCGAAATAATAAAATCTGTCGAGAATGGAGAATCTAAAAGAGAATTAGATTCAAAGCAGAAAGAGAAATTTAATACTTATTTCCCAAAAGAATCTTGGCCAAAAAATAGTTTTAAGATAGAGTATAAAATAAATAACAGTTTTATAATCATAGAAAGAAAAGCTTCTAAAACTTTGAATTTTTCTTATTCAGAAGACTATAAAAAATTACTAAATAAAGGAAGGAAGTTTTATAAAGAAGAACAAAAAAAATTAGAGCAAGAGCTAAGAGCGCCTAGTTATAAAATAAACAGAAATACTCGAAACAGATTTTATGAATGTCTTAAAAATGAGATTTCTGAAATATCTAGTTATAATCAGTTTTTTATACCTGCGGGAAGAAGTTTTTTTGCTAATATTCAATCAAGTATATTCTCGTTTTTAAGTAACAATAAATCATTAGACCCTTTTTTAATCGAATTTGGTTCATTCTACGACAACTTTAAAAGATGGGCACACGACGACGATTTTGGAAGAAACAAAAAACTTGACAAAGGTTTTGACAAGCTACTCAACGAAATAATGAATGGTAACTTTCTTCGTGAAAAAGACAAAGATTATATTATTCACAATGATAGTCGTAAAGTTAATTTATCAAATGCTTCATCAGGTCAACAAGAAACTTTACCATTGGTGCTTGTTTTAAAAGCATTAACCAAATTAAATTTTTCTAATGGTGGTGCAACCTTGTATATTGAAGAACCAGAAGCACATTTATTTCCGACAGCACAGAAAAAAATAATCCAACTACTAGCAAGAACTTTTAACAATAGTCGAAATAATTTTCAAATAATTGTTACTACTCATAGTCCTTACATTTTATCTTCTTTTAATAATCTGATAGAAGCTGGTAAAATTAATCAAGAGCAACCTAATAAAATTGATGCTGTACATAAAGTAATACCTAAAGAAGAAATTTTAAATCCAAATGAAATAATTGCTTATTCTGTATTTGGTGGTCAAAAGAAAATACTTATTGACGAGGAAACTCAACTTATTTCACAAAACATATTAGATTCCGTATCAGACGAAATTGCTATTGATTTTGGTAAACTTTTAGATATTGAATATTAATTGATGAAAAATAATTGTATCCAAAAGACTAATAACAAGATTATTGTATTCCAAGAAAATAGAAGCAAACTAATTATCTTAAATAAAAACCAAATTAACACAACTAAAGTAACTGTTGACGGTTGTGAAATTACTAGTGGTTTGAGATGTGACTTTATGCTTTTAGCGCAAGAATTGGAATATTTTATAGAATTAAAAGGGCAAGATATTGAACACTCTATTAAACAATTAATAGCTACAATTAATAAATTGAGTTCGAACCCAAAAAATATGGAAAAATCATCATTTATTATTTGTACAAGAAGTCCTCTAAGTTCGGCATCAATTCAGAATTTGCAAGTGAAATTCAAAAAGAACTTTAATTCTAAATTAATAATAAAAAGTTCACCTTTTAGTCAAGAAATATAAAACTGCACCCAACACCGTATAAAATTAATTGCTAGTGCAAGCCTACTTATGAAAGTCCTCGCGGACTTTCTATCTGTAGTTTATTTGCTAACTTTAGTGCTTAAACCACGCAACTAATCTTATACAACAACGTTGCAACCAATTTAAACTATATGAAATTAATGAAAAGACTAATTGGAATTATAATTGTATTAACTTTTCTGGGCTGTTCATCTGACGATAATTTAGAAAATACTAATAAAAAACTAGTCCAAATGACGAAAACGGATCCGGGCGGTTATGTATATTTAGACCATAATTATGTATATGACAACAATGAAAGAATAATTGAAATTAATGATGAAAACGGATTAACTTTATACTCATATACCTACGACAGTTCTAATTTACCTATTCAAAATATAGATTACCATTACAATTATAATGACACAATTAGATGGTTGTTTTTAAAAGTCGAAAAAAATATAACTTACAACAGTGATTTTAAAATATCTAAAATGGAAATTTCAACTACCCAATATAATATTGATGGTAATTTAGATTCTCAAGATAGCTATACTAAAAATGTTACATATGGTCCTAATTCTATGACAAGTATTCATTACTCTGAATACGGAATTTATAAAGTTGAATATGAGCTTACTAATAATTTAATTACTGGAATAAAAAAAACCAATGTTAATACTGTCGAAGCCGATATGGTTTTTGCATATGACACTGAAGGTAATTGTATTTCTGGCAACGGACCTTTTTTAGCAGAATATCTTAGCCCAAATGATATTGATTTAACCGTAACCTATGGTACTGAAGAAAAACATCCAATATTCAATGCCTTCTTTGATATTAATATTCTACACATATATTCGTTTCGTTCTATACGAGAAACGCTCATTCATGAGCAAGGAACTAAATTTCCAGAAAGAGTACAATGGTATAATATTCCAGGAGACTCTAATAAAAATGCTTTTGAATACACTTTTGACCAAGATGGCTACCTGATTAAAAAAGTGCAAAATATGCATAGCCCATATAGCCATAGAATACTAACTTACAAATGGGAATAATAACTGGTTGCAACACGGTATATAATTCATGCTTACTATAGAACTCAATTTAAAAACTAGTATATTTAGTATCTGATTTGACTAGCTGAAAATCCTCCCACGCAGAGCGTGGCAGGTCGGATTTTAAGCCGCACAAATCATATACACAAACGTTGGCAACAATTTAAACTTACAATGCTAATGAACAAATTACTTTTGATTTTTATTATCACATTAACTGTGAGTTTACAATCTTGCGCACAATCGACTTATGAAAATATCACTTATTCATATCAAGCAAAAATACCATCTGATTGGAATTTAGCTGGAGAAATTAAAAATGATACCATTCAGAACTTTTCTATTGTGGAATGGACTCTTCCTAAAGTTATTTCTGAATCAAAAGAAAATGAGATTCAGAATTCTATCGAAATTTACGCTTGGCGAAACAGTGAAATTAAAAACATAAATGAACTAATAAATCACGAAAAACAAAAATGGCAACCCTTTCTATTAAAAACGGATATTTTACAAGAGGACTCTGAATTTTCAAGAGAAGTTATTACTACCTCAAAAATTCCAAGTTTTGACCATAAATCAAAAAAGTATTTTATTTACAAAAATGGAATCTGTTATAGAATACAATTAGTTTGTACACAGGATACTTTTGATAAAAATCTTTCTGATTTTGAAAATTTCTATATGGAATTTAAGATTGTTGAAAACAAAAAAGAATAAAAAAACAGTTGCCAACAATGTATAACCGCAATTACGGCGGATTCGACTACGTCCGAATCCACTCGGAATTGCTAAAGTCAGTGTCAAACCGAAAATTAACGCATATAAACCCGTAACTGACGGTTATACGAGACCGTTAGCGAGCATAGTTTAAAAAAGATGTACTTATTCAATAAAAAATTAAACTCAAGACTTCATAAATTTCTCTCTGGACTTCTCTATGGCAGACATATTAACTTTTGCCCACTTTTCTAA
>NZ_JABTCG010000015.1:0-2500 GCF_014610845.1 Maribacter arenosus
GATGGTAAGGTAACGGCTTACCATGGCTACGATGGGTAGGGGCCCTGAGAGGGGGATCCCCCACACTGGTACTGAGACACGGACCAGACTCCTACGGGAGGCAGCAGTGAGGAATATTGGACAATGGAGGAGACTCTGATCCAGCCATGCCGCGTGCAGGAAGACGGCCCTATGGGTTGTAAACTGCTTTTATACGGGAAGAAAAACAGCTACGTGTAGTTGACTGACGGTACCGTAAGAATAAGGACCGGCTAACTCCGTGCCAGCAGCCGCGGTAATACGGAGGGTCCGAGCGTTATCCGGAATTATTGGGTTTAAAGGGTCCGTAGGCGGGCCATTAAGTCAGGGGTGAAAGTCTGCGGCTCAACCGTAGAATTGCCTTTGATACTGGTGGTCTTGAGTTATGGTGAAGTGGCTGGAATATGTAGTGTAGCGGTGAAATGCATAGATATTACATAGAACACCGATTGCGAAGGCAGGTCACTAACCATATACTGACGCTGATGGACGAAAGCGTGGGGAGCGAACAGGATTAGATACCCTGGTAGTCCACGCCGTAAACGATGGATACTAGCTGTCCGGGTCCTTGAGACCTGGGCGGCCAAGCGAAAGTGATAAGTATCCCACCTGGGGAGTACGTTCGCAAGAATGAAACTCAAAGGAATTGACGGGGGCCCGCACAAGCGGTGGAGCATGTGGTTTAATTCGATGATACGCGAGGAACCTTACCAGGGCTTAAATGCATATTGACAGGGTCAGAGATGGCTTTTCCTTCGGGCAATTTGCAAGGTGCTGCATGGTTGTCGTCAGCTCGTGCCGTGAGGTGTCAGGTTAAGTCCTATAACGAGCGCAACCCCTACCGTTAGTTGCCAGCGAGTCAAGTCGGGGACTCTAACGGGACTGCCGGTGCAAACCGTGAGGAAGGTGGGGATGACGTCAAATCATCACGGCCCTTACGTCCTGGGCCACACACGTGCTACAATGGCCGGTACAGAGAGCAGCCACGTCGCAAGGCGGAGCGAATCTACAAAACCGGTCACAGTTCGGATCGGGGTCTGCAACTCGACCCCGTGAAGCTGGAATCGCTAGTAATCGGATATCAGCCATGATCCGGTGAATACGTTCCCGGGCCTTGTACACACCGCCCGTCAAGCCATGGAAGCCGGGAGTGCCTGAAGTCCGTCACCGCAAGGAGCGGCCTAGGGCAAGATCGGTAACTAGGGCTAAGTCGTAACAAGGTAGCCGTACCGGAAGGTGCGGCTGGAACACCTCCTTTCTAGAGAACCGACGGCCGAGGGCGCCTTTACCGGTCCCGTTTTTTCGATTTAATTGATCCTGGACTTGTTTCAGGATATAGGAACACTGTCTTTATGATAACGATATATAAGTAAATACCGTTGTGGGCGTTTATGCCGTGCAAGGGTAGGGACAGTCCCATAGCTCAGCTGGTTAGAGCGCTACACTGATAATGTAGAGGTCGGCAGTTCGAGTCTGCCTGGGACTACTTGGCAAGCCATGCTTGCAATCGAGGGTCGTTTTACGGTCATCGGAAACGTTCATATATATTGAAGTACTGGAAATTCTGGAAGTTGGGTATCCCAAGTTGGCGCAAGGTCATCGATTAACTGATAACTGTTAACTGATAACCGACGACCTAAACGGGGGATTAGCTCAGCTGGCTAGAGCGCCTGCCTTGCACGCAGGAGGTCATCGGTTCGACTCCGATATTCTCCACTAAGGAGGTCACCACGCCGTGGCGTGGTATTCTCCACTTGTGCCGGACTTGTTTCGGCACCTCTTAAGGTAGGGCCGATCAAGTTCGTGACCGCCAAGAGGGACCCTGAACTGAATTCAGGGTAAAAAGTTCATTGACATATTGGGACAGGGCACATTTTTTTCCGCAAGGGGATAGTGTGCACTGAAGAGAAAACACGAATTTTTTAAGTAAAGAAGTACGAATTAGAATAAATTGGCCCTGGACTTGTTTCAGGGTAAGAAGGTATGGCGACAAGCCAGATAAGGGCGTATGGGGAATGCCTAGGCTCTCAGAGGCGAAGAAGGACGTGATAAGCTGCGAAAAGCCGCGGGGATCGGCACACACGATATGATCCGCGGATGTCCGAATGGGGCAACCCACCATGTTGAAGACATGGTATCCCGCAAGGGAGGCAAACCCGGTGAACTGAAACATCTAAGTAGCCGGAGGAGGAGAAAACAAAAGTGATTCCGATAGTAGCGGCGAGCGAAATCGGATTAGCCCAAACCAATGTTGTTTCGGCAATATTGGGGTTGTAGGACCACGCTGTTCGAACCGCAATGAACTAGAACCCTTTGGAAAGAGGGGCCGTAGACGGTGATAGCCCGGTATAGGTAAAGAGCGTTGAGATAGTGGTATCCTGAGTAGTGCGGGGCACGTGAAACCCTGTATGAATCCGGCGGGACCATCCGCCAAGGCTAAATACTCCTGAGAGACCGATAGTGAACCAGTACCGTGAGGGAA
>NZ_JABTCG010000016.1 GCF_014610845.1 Maribacter arenosus
TTAGAAAAGTGGGCAAAAGTTAATATGTCTGCCATAGAGAAGTCCAGAGAGAAATTTATGAAGTCTTGAGTTTAATTTTTTATTGAATAAGTACATCTTTTTTAAACTATGCTCGCTAACGACCTGCTAAACGCAGTTCCGTGATTTTTAAGGAAATATAGCAAAATCCATTAACTATCGTTTGAAAAACTGACTGATGTCATGGTTACTGGTTTCAATCGATAGTTTACCAAGAAGACCGTGCTATCGGTCGTATCTTGTGGATTTTGTGGTATTGGGATTAAAAATTGCGGTGCCAAATTGCTTTTAGCTATTGTTATTGCACGTTAGCCGCTTGAGCGGACAGCTGGGAGCTGTTTGTAATAGAGGGCCGCTTGCAATTTGGTTTAGCAGGTCGTTAGAGCATATTTCTTTTGGGGTGGGAGTGCGCAGCACGTAGCAACAAAAGTCAGCTTCAGCTGAATGTGCTCTAACGGTTTGTGTATGAAACGTAGCGCGTAAAAAGACGCTAACTTTTCGTATTAACACAGAGCTGAATTTTTATATTTTATTTTTAACTTATCAATTTTAAAAGCCAAATTTAAAAATTTGGCGGTCTTTACAGAAAAGTACTAACCATAGGTTTATCACTTATTAGCTATGTTTTATACACCGTGTTGGCATACGTTTTTATTTTGACTTTTCAACCCAATTCATAAATTCAAGAAATACATCATTCCAATGGTCTTCAAATTCTCCATTTTCTAATTCCTTTTCAAAACCGTGGTCTAACTCTGGATAAACTCTAAAAGTAAGGTTGTCCTTTTTATGCCTTATAAACTCAATTGGAATTAAATAAGTTGATTCCACAGGTACTGCTTGGTCTTTTGTGCCAATTGCTACGAAAAGTGGCACCTCTATTTTTAATAAATTATTTATTGCAGGTTCAGAAAATTTGTTCCATCTCCTATAAGTGTTGTCTTCCCAGAAGTCCATTGTTGAATTGGATTTCGATGCGATTTCTTTAAAATTAAAAAAAAGAGAGTCCATTCTCTTGGTTGCCTGTACTTCCGTTATTTTACCTTCGAGCACATCTTTTCTTATGAACATTGTGAAATCAAACCATTGTGTATTTGCTCCGCCCGACCAATATCCAATGTGGGTGACCTTATCGTTTATTGTACCAAGTTTCGCAACTACATCAGAGCCTTCAGAATGTCCGATTATTACAACTTTGTTGGGGTTTATCATTTTACTGGTAACTAATTCGTCTATGACATAGCTTGTTCTATTTGCTCTATTTTCAAGTGATTCGTTATCGTAAAATATTTTAGGTACATCAAACGGTTCCCCAAATTTTGTGCAAAATGGAATTCCCCTTTTCGATATTAAGATAAAGGCAAACCCATCAGGAATGGTAGATAAGTCAAATGGAACGCCTGATTGCCATAGGCTTTTACCTTCTCTTTTTATCTGATACAAAGGGAAAGCTCCGGAACCTTGAACATATAGTAAAATGTTCGAAATAGAGTCCAGTCCGTTTTTACTGTAAATATGATAATTTATGGTATCCTTTTCAACGGTAATTTGAAAGTGTTTGTACATTTCCAAATCCTTATTGCATTGTCCATTTAGATTAAAGACGAATAGTAGTAAAAACGTAAATGTTATGAATGTTTTCATCAAATGTATGCCAACGGTTCGGCTATGGCAAGTAGGGCAGGCAAGGAAACTTTTGGTTTCCGTCTGGTCTGCTAGCCAGAGCTTTTTGTTTTGTAATTATTTTTCTTTTTTAATTGCCAAATCCAAAAGATTTGGCGGTGTTCGCAAATACGACCAAGCCAATGGGCATAGCCCTTTTAGCCCTATTTGCTATAGCCAATGTTAGCAATAGTTTTTCTCAGTTCATGTTTTGTCCTGAATGAATTTGGCCTCAACTTGCTTTCTGCAACAATTTTTTTTCTTTCTTTTCTTAACTCCTTCAGTTGCCCTCTTATTCCGCCAACAAGTCCATTCGAGTTGTCTTTTTCTGCTTCGGAAAGTTCATCTTCTAGGGTTTCGATATCTAAGTCGATTTGATTGAGTTCAAAAATACCGTAATAATAAATTCTCTTTTTTTGCTCGAATTCCTCTAATAATTCGGTCAAACAAGGAGCAAAACTCCCGTTTCTAATATCGAATATTATGGGTTCATTATTTGGTAAAGAGTCCAATAGACTAATCAAAGCTTCGTTTCCGTCTCGACATCCAGAAATCCTGCCCGCAACTCGATATTCAATTGGATTGTTGCTTACCCTATTTATTGGCAAGCCGTAATGAAAGTAATCCTGAATATTTTCAGTAAGGCTTTGTCCTTTATTATTGTTTTTGATTATTCTATGAGCCAATTCAAAAAAAGCATCTAGAATTTGGTAGTCCTTCTGATATTTCTCTTGCCTATTTGGACTTGTTGAAATCAAAGAAATAGAGTCGTTCCATTGATTAATTTTACTAAATCTAAAACTAATTCCATCGAGTACTTCGCGTCCATGTTGAATTGAACTGTCCAATTCGACAGACTCAATTCTTTCCAAGAATTTGTTTAGCACTTTTCGGTCGATTTCGTATTCCTCATTAATTAAGTTGTTTGAACCTTGAATGTGTCCTTCAATCTTAAATTGCTTACTATTTTGGGATAGTATGCTTTTTTCAATGTCAATCGTATAATGAATAGGTGTAATAAATGCGGGATAAAACTCGTAGACAATTTTATCGCTACCACACGAGATTAAAAACAATGAAAACAGTATGGTAATGATTCGGTTCAATTTTTTTAAATTATTGCTAACGGTTCGGCTAAGGTTCGTTGCGGTGATCTGTCCGCAGGACAGTCCCACTGAACCTAAATTTAGCTCTTTGCGCTGGATTTCCTGCAAGGAAATCCGCAAGCAATGAATTTTAGGTATTGTTAGCGAACGGTTTTCTTTTTTTGTCCCGCCAAAGCCCGTAAAATTTCGGAAAAATCGAGGGACTTACTTCCCTAAGCGGACAAGACCGCAATCCAACTAATTCCGTTCGAGTGGAAAGTCCGTCTGCGTACAGATTAAGTCAGATCGGTAAATCCAACTGCGAACTGTTTTAGAGTCCATTTGCGAACTTTTAGAGTCCACTATTGGGATATTTGTTAACTTTTAATGGAAGTTTCTTTCTTTTCGGCCCTTTTTACAAATAACCAGTAGTAAGCCGGTCCTAAGGTCGTACATGGTCCAAGCTCATCATTTTGGGGTTTCCTCACATCTATCAGAATTTTAAGACCTGCTGTCTCTAGTTCAGTTGGTAGGTTTTTAGCAATATAAATACTGTCGCCGACTTTCGACCCCACAATAGATTGTACTTGAGATAATCCATTCAAGATTTTCACGGCATAGATTCCACAGTCGGTATTTCGTCCAAGTACTTCCGCCTCAATAGAATATTCATCGGAAGAACTCTCTTTTTCACAGGAAAACATAAGTACTCCAAAAAGGAATAAGATAGAAGTCATTTTTTTCATATCGGTCTTTTTCCTAAGATAAGTAGTTTCGTATTTGGTTGCGTTTTTTTTGAACTGTTCGCTAACGGTTCGGCTAAGGTTCGTTGCTGTGATTCGTCCGAAGGACAATCCAGCCGAACCTAAATATAGCTTTTTGCGCGTGATTTCCGTTTAGGAAATCCGCAAGCAATGAATTTTAGCCATTGTTGTAGAACGTATTTTTTACTATTCAAGTGTATCATTTTTTATCGGAAATCATACATCCTTTCCATTTACTATCTTTTAATGAGATTATCAGAAAACCAAAATTATCAGACATACAGGAACCTCCGCTGCCTGAACTAGAAAGTGCTTTTATATTACCAGATTCATCCCGTGAATATTCAATTTTAATATCTCTATCAAAACTATTTAAAACATCAATTCGAGACTTTAATTCCGCATCATTCATGTCCATGTCTATTCGAATAAGCAAATCGAATTCCGATTCGGCCATCGCTTGGAATACATTTGTTTCCGAAATTTGAGTCTTATTGTTTTGTCCGGATAAATTTTGGAAGCTGATGAAAAGTACAACTAGGATAATAAATTTTGTCATTTGTTTCATTACATCTTATTTAGATATGTTCTACAACGTTTAAGCTATGATTTCGGGGCGGGAAATCCGGCAGGATTTTCAGTCTTGGAATCAAGCTGAGTTAAATGTAGGAAATTTATTTATTATTTTGATGCAGCACTGAATTATAGCTCTTGTTAGCGTCCGTAGTACCGCCCATGCCCTGCGACCTGCGCTTGACCTTCCTAAAATGCCCCTGACCCTTTTTAAAATTGTTTTTTCGAGTCGGGCCCAAGCAACGGCAAGTCATGATTCAACACAGACGTTTCTATGGTCAGCATAAGCATGCCTTCGGTCGAACTGTGCGTTCTCCTTGCGAACAGATTGGCTAACAATTTTAAAAAGATGGGATGGCACCGAGCCCTGGCCTTATTTAATTTATTCGGGCGTAACACTCCGCCGGAGTAAGCTATTTTAAGGTACTTTGGACGCTAACGTAGGAATATAGATCATATGATCTATATATCTTTTATGTGAGGAACTAAGATAAGAGATCTTTTATGTCCTTGAAAGAAGTTTCCGCCACATGGGTGTAAATTTCCGTCGTCTTGGTA
>NZ_JABTCG010000017.1 GCF_014610845.1 Maribacter arenosus
ATGCAGCAGGAGGAACAGTTCTTATTACAGATACTTCCATATCTACCTTATCAACTCCAGTGAACGGTGTATATACGTATACCGACGAGGCTGGAAACGTACAGACCATAGATACGAACGCGAGTTCGAACCCATACGACAATACGACCTCCGGCCTGGTTGCCACCGATGTACAAGCTGCAATTGATGAACTCAATACAGAAAGTACGGATGACCAAAATATAAGCGGATCTATACTTACTGGAACGGATCTTACCATTGGTATAGAAAATGGTGGAAATGAGATTGTTGATTTATCAAGTTTGGTTGAAACCGTAATCGCCGGAACTGGGGCCATATCTGTTACAGATGATGGAAATGGTAATTACACGGTAAATTCACTTGACCCTGATGAAGACTTGACTAATGAACTTACTTTAATCGGAACTGGGGCTCCGGCACTAGTACCAAGTAATGCAGGTGTCACTTACGTTGATGACGCTGCAGGACAATTGTATGTTTGGGACGGCGCAGCTTGGCAACAGGTAGGTGGAAGCGCGAGTCCAGATTTAGATCCAGACCCGACTAATGAACTGTCGGATTTAAATCTTACTGGTAATCTACTTACATTGACTAATGCGGCTGCAGGTGCAACTGGAGTTGATTTAAGTGGATATGTTAGTACGGATGACCAAATCGCCAATGAAGTGAACATCACCGATGCGGCAGGTAACTTCACCGCTACGGAAGTAGAGGGCGCCTTGGCCGAATTGGCCGCTGGCAGTACGGACGATCAGAATATCGAGAGTCTTGGCGTTGACGTGGGAACCAACATACTTACAGTGGGCATCGAGGACGGAACCAGCCAGACAGTGGATCTTTCTCATTTGGACGATTCAGGAACCGATGACCAGACCGCTGCCGAAGTATCTTATGACAATACTACTTCAGGCTTGACAGCTGGCAATACGCAGGCAGCAATAGATGAACTTGCCGCGGGCAGCACTGACGACCAACAATTGGATGACCCCAACACATTGTTCAACGCAGGAACCAACGAGTTGACGATAGCCTTGGAGGATGGCGGAACGGCAACAGCTGATTTGAGCGCATTGGATAATCCGGGCACCGATGACCAGATTGCATCTGAGGTGAATATTACGGATGCAGGGGGCAACTTCACCGCTACGGAAGTAGAGGGCGCCTTGGCCGAATTGGCCGCGGGCAGTACGGACGACCAGAACATCGAGAGTCTTGGCGTTGACGTGGGAACCAACATACTTACAGTTGGCATCGAGGACGGAACCAGCCAGACAGTGGATCTTTCACACTTGGACGATTCGGGAACCGATGACCAGACCGCTGCTGAAGTTACTTATGACAATACAACCTCCGGATTAACTGCTGGCGACACACAGGCTGCATTAGATGAGCTAGCCGCGGGTAGTACGGATGACCAGACTATTGATGGGCTTTCAATAAGTGGAGGTGTCATTAATTTGTCTTTAGAGGATGATGGCGCAGCTCCGGTAACGCTAGATATGATCAGTAATGATCCAAACAATGATATTTCAGCAGGAACTGATGGCGCATTATACTTGAATGTTGCTTCAGTAACAATTTCAGAAACTAATACGACTTTAGGCTTCAATGGAGCCACTAATGAACTTACTTATACCAACGAATTAGGTAACAACCCAGTCCTGGATTTATCCAGTTTGGTGGGCACCGATGACCAGATCGCCAATGAAGTGAACATCACCGATGCAGCAGGTAACTTCACGTCCACGGAAGTAGAGGGTGCCTTGGCCGAATTGGCCGCGGGCAGTACTGACGACCAGAATCTGACCGGCGCTACCTTGACCGGCAACAGCCTACAGATAGATATCGAGGGTGGATCATCGACAACCGTGGACCTTTCCAGTTTGGTGGGCACGGACGACCAAATCGCCAATGAAGTGAACATCACCGATGCGGCAGGTAACTTCACCGCTACGGAAGTGGAAGGTGCCTTGGCCGAATTGGCCGCGGGCAGCACGGACGACCAGAACATCGAGAGTCTTGGCGTTGACGTGGGAACCAACATACTTACAGTGGGCATCGAGGACGGAACCAGCCAGACAGTGGATCTTTCTCACTTGGACGATTCGGGAACCGATGACCAGAACATAGAGGGTTTAGCTCTTTCTGGAGCTAACGTATTAACGGTAGGCATCGAGGACGGAACCAGCCAGACGGTGGATTTATCCAGTTTGGTGGGCACCGATGACCAGAATCTGACCGGCGCTACCTTGACCGGCAACAGCCTACAGATAGATATCGAGGGTGGATCATCGACAACCGTGGACCTTTCCAGTTTGGTGGGCACGGATGACCAGATCGCCAATGAAGTGAACATCACCGATGCGGCAGGTAACTTCACCGCTACGGAAGTGGAAGGGGCCTTGGCCGAATTGGCCGCGGGCAGCACTGACGACCAGAACATAGAGGGTTTAGCTCTTTCTGGAGCTAACGTATTAACGGTAGGCATCGAGGACGGAACCAGCCAGACGGTGGATTTATCCAGTTTGGTGGGCACTGATGACCAGAATCTGACCGGCGCTACCTTGACCGGCAACAGCCTACAGATAGATATCGAGGGTGGATCATCGACAACCGTGGACCTTTCCAGTTTGGTGGGCACGGATGACCAGATCGCCAATGAAGTGAACATCACCGATGCGGCAGGTAACTTCACGTCCACGGAAGTGGAAGGTGCCTTGGCCGAATTGGCCGCGGGCAGCACTGACGACCAGAACATCGAGAGTCTTGGCGTTGACGTGGGAACCAACATACTTACAGTGGGCATCGAGGACGGAACCAGCCAGACAGTGGATCTTTCACACTTGGACGATTCGGGAACCGATGACCAGATCGCCAATGAAGTGAACATCACCGATGCGGCAGGTAACTTCACCGCTACGGAAGTAGAGGGTGCCTTGGCCGAATTGGCCGCGGGCAGCACTGACGACCAGAATCTGACCGGTGCCACCTTGACCGGCAACAGCCTACAGATAGATATCGAGGGTGGATCATCGACAACCGTCGACCTTTCCAGTTTGGTGGGCACCGATGACCAGATCGCCAATGAAGTGAACATCACCGATGCGGCAGGTAACTTCACCGCTACGGAAGTGGAAGGGGCCTTGGCCGAATTGGCCGCGGGCAGTACGGACGACCAGAACATCGAGAGTCTTGGCGTTGACGTGGGAACCAACATACTTACAGTGGGCATCGAGGACGGAACCAGCCAGACGGTCGATCTTTCTCACTTGGACGATTCGGGAACCGATGACCAGAACATAGAGGATTTAGCTCTTTCTGGAGCTAACGTATTAACGGTAGGCATCGAGGACGGAACCAGCCAGACGGTGGATTTATCCAGTTTGGTGGGCACTGACGACCAGAATCTGACCGGCGCCACCTTGACCGGCAACAGCCTACAGATAGATATAGAGGGTGGATCATCGACAACCGTCGACCTTTCCAGTTTGGTGGGCACGGATGACCAGATCGCGAATGAAGTGAACATCACCGATGCGGCAGGTAACTTCACGTCCACGGAAGTAGAGGGGGCCTTGGCCGAATTGGCCGCGGGCAGTACTGACGACCAGAATCTGACCGGCGCTACCTTGACCGGCAACAGCCTACAGATAGATATCGAGGGTGGATCATCAACAACCGTCGACCTTTCCAGTTTGGTGGGTACGGATAATCAGACTTTGTCTACGGACAATAGTCCTGGTGATATCTCTATTACCGGTGGAAACAATATTACTTTGAACGTTGATGATGCGGATGCCGTAATAGGCAACGAAGTAACCAATGCTACGGACGGTACTTTGGTCCGTTCTGGAGCAGGAACAGCAATAAGTCCTTATACTTTGGACGTGGCTGCAGATGGGATTACCAATGCCGAGATTGCGGATGACGCAGTACAGTTGGAGAACATAGCCAATGGTACCGCGGATGGGCAAGTAATGCAGTGGGACGGTACCACGTCATCGTGGACCTTGGTAGATTTAGGTTCTGTAACGGTTACCGAAAATGATGGGGTAATAGGTAATGAGGTAACCAATGCTACGGACGGTACCTTAGTCCGTTCTGGAGCTGGAACCACAATCTCGCCATATACTTTGGATGTAGCTGCCGATGGTATCACTAATGCAGAATTGGCAGATAATGCGGTACAGTTGGAAAATATAGCCGACGGTACAGCCTCGGACCAAATAATGCAGTGGAACGGAACGAATTGGGTTTTGGTAGATGGAGGTGCGTTGAGCACCGATGACCAGAATCTGACCGGCGCTACCTTGACCGGCAACAGCCTACAGATAGATATCGAGGGTGGATCATCAACAACCGTGGACCTTTCCAGTTTGGTGGGCACCGATGACCAGATCGCCAATGAAGTGAACATCACCGATGCAGCAGGTAACTTCACGTCCACGGAAGTAGAGGGTGCCTTGGCCGAATTGGCCGCGGGCAGTACCGACGACCAGAATCTGACCGGCGCTACCTTGACCGGTAACAGCCTACAGATAGATATCGAGGGTGGATCATCGACAACCGTGGACCTTTCCAGTTTGGTGGGCACGGATGACCAGATCGCCAATG
>NZ_JABTCG010000018.1 GCF_014610845.1 Maribacter arenosus
AACGGTCAAGTGTATGCGTAGTAGCGAGGATACGAGCCATTACGCATACACGATGTTAGCGAGTCGTTGTTCTTTATTTTGGTATTTAACATCAAATAAAAATTAAGATTAGCGTTAAAACGATGCCACCAATGGTAAAATAAAGCCCTTTCTTGAAGATTTTGGTTTTGGGCACAAACATCCAAAATGATGAAATGACAAAAAATAGAAGAGATAATCCAAAGAAAATATTTAAGAAAAACAATGGTTCATTCGTTGAGGCTTTATGCAGTTTTGTCATTTTGTCAAGAATAAAAGGTAGTTCACTTGTTGTGAATTTTACTATGTTGCTATTCTTGTCATAAGTCCCATTTTTAAAATAGACTACCCCATTTTCTTCTTTATCAATTTTAAATTCACGCATTCTTACTACCTTCCCTAATTCCTCTATTTTAAAGTCAGATGGCAAGGTTTTTACCAGTTGCTATTCTGATTTTAATAAATCGGTGTCTCTGAAAATTAAGATGATGCCACTAATGGCATACATTGCCATAATACCCGCAAGGAAAAACCCTAAATAGCGGTGATATACCCTCATAGTTTTGTTCAAGTTTGATTTGCTCATTTATATAAATATTAATGGCTTGTAAATTATTTTACAGGTACATGTAATACTAAATTTTCCCATTTCAAATTAAAACCATCATTTTTAATTTCGTAAGTTAATCTTTCAATGAAATTGCTTGAATTAATGGGTGTTACTTTTGCTTTCATAACATCATTTTCAATTAAGCGAGTGGTTTCTCTATTTCTTTTAATACCCCATTGCCCTGTTTGCGAATTAACAATTATTGTCCAGTCCTTTTCTGTTGGAATTACATAAAAAGAGTATTTACCTGCTTGCAATTTCTTTCCTGCAACTGTCAATTCTCCATCGGTTGTAATGGTTGTTGCCTCGTTTGCACCTGCCCGCCATACTTTATTATATGGCACCAATTCGCCCCAAATTTTTCTTTCTTTTACAGAAGGGCTACTGTAATCGATTCTAAGTGTAGTATTTCCAAATTTCCCTGACGCAACCATAGGCGGGCTTGGTCGGCTCGATTTATCCTTTGAAGCTACCGTAGGTTTTTCTGCTGGGTTTACTTCTGCAACTGAGTTATCTACCATAGGTTTTTTGAATAAGCCAACACCAATATCTGCGCCCAAAGTTCCTTTTATAGGGTGTAAGAAATTTTTACTCTCTTGATTATAATCTAATTCTATCCTTTGCTCTGTAATCTTTGTATTATTGAATTTTAACAAAATTGGGTCAATATCCTTAAAATTTAGCTGAGGGCCACCGCCGGTACCAGTCATTTTTTTATTGCCCGCAAACAAACTATTATTGACTTGGTACAAAATCGGTTCAGATTCCTTTTTAGTAGTATCTTCTAATACTTGCTGGTTAGAGTCCCTGCCTAATTGACTTATCCAAGCGTAGTTACTATTGGCTATTACATTATTTTCAAATACAAAATCATTAGCAATGGCAGAGGTCCACACACCACAACCATAACCACCATATATCAAGGTATTTCGCATCACATGACCTGTACTTTTGCCAGACCAATAAACGATGGCTTGTTTCAAATTATAGAATATGCAATGGTCAACCACAATACCATTGCCGTTGGCTATAATTCCTAAATGATTAGGGCTATTGACTTCGTCACCTGCAAAAATACATTGTGTTATTTCCAAATCATCCAATGCAGGATTTGTACGAGTTATTGGATAAACCCTAATAATTTTACCTTTTAGAGGATGCTCAACAACAGGGGCGCCTAATATTTTTAGACCTTGGAGTGTAACATGGCTTGTTTCCACTTTTATACCATACATACAGCCACCAAACGGGTCTTTTTGCTCCATCCAATCATCGGTCAATGGCATGGTATGAATTAATGTTGGCATTCTACCTGTATTCCAATCTGGGTCGTCTGGTAACACTTCAGCACGAATGGTTAAGCGATTTTCTTTGGTAAAGGTTCTGTTAACTGGCATAAGTTGGGCAGGTTCATTGACCGAATAAATGCCTTCGGATAGAAAAATGGTAATGGCATCATCACCTGTGTTGGCATTTACGATTTTTGCCGCAGCAGCTAACGATTTTAATGGTTGTTCTTTGCTGCCTATGTTGGTATCATTACCAAGTGATGGATTGATGTAGATATTGGTTTGAGCTATTGCTGTTTGTAAAAAAAAGGCTACCAATAAGGTTAAGGTTAAAGGTTTGATAGTCATAATATCGTTTTTTGTTAAAAATTTTTTATTTTTACTTACAAAAAGTTAGTTACTTCTAAAAAGTGTGTAAATATAAATAAGTTTGTATATTGGTACAATAAGGCACTTCAAAGTAGGTAACTAACTTCAAAGTAATTATTGTTGATAATCAATGAATTATGATTAAAATAAATATTTTGGAAAATGATTTGGACATTAATAATTGTCCTGTCAGGAAGGTATTGGACCGTTTTGGCGACAAATGGTCGTTGCTCGTTTTGCTAATTTTAGGTAAAAAGGAAACCTTACGTTTCAATGAAATCAATAAAGAAATCGGCCAAGACATATCACAAAAAATGCTTACCGTTACTTTAAGAACCTTAGAAGCAGATGGATATTTGAAGCGGACAAGTTATCCAGAAATTCCACCCAGAGTTGAATACACCATCACTGATTTGGGTAAATCACTTTTTCCATTGATTGATAATTTAGAAAAGTGGGCAAAAGTTAATATGTCTGCCATAGAGAAGTCCAGAGAGAAATTTATGAAGTCTTGAGTTTAATTTTTTATTGAATAAGTACATCTTTTTTAAACTATGCTCGCTAACG
>NZ_JABTCG010000019.1 GCF_014610845.1 Maribacter arenosus
TGACCAATGTGAACGGCACGGGCGCAGCGGCCACGGACACTTCGACCAAAGCTACCGCAACACCATCGGGATATACCGTGGCGATTGTTCAGGATCCTATCAATGCGGGCAATGCGACAGCGGTAAGCTTCACTTTTTCGGGTGCCGTAATCGGTACGACCTACAATTATACGTTCACCAGTAGTGGCGGCGGTACCCCTGTAACGGGAACCGGCACCGTGGCATCCGCTGGTCAGACGATATCCGGGATCAACCTGAGCGGATTGGGCGATGGCACGATTACCCTGAGCGCTACCTTGACCAATGTGAACGGCACGGGCGCAGCGGCCACGGACACTTCGACCAAAGCTACCGCAACACCATCGGGATATACCGTGGCGATTGTTCAGGATCCTATCAATGCGGGCAATGCGACAGCGGTAAGCTTCACTTTTTCGGGTGCCGTAATCGGTACGACCTACAATTATACGTTCACCAGTAGT
This sequence comes from Maribacter arenosus, assembly GCF_014610845.1. Classification (GTDB taxonomy): domain Bacteria; phylum Bacteroidota; class Bacteroidia; order Flavobacteriales; family Flavobacteriaceae; genus Maribacter_A; species Maribacter_A arenosus. The sequence continues at coordinate 483 of NZ_JABTCG010000019.1, forward strand.
GGCGCAGGCACCCCTGTAACGGGAACCGGCACCGTGGCATCCGCTGGTCAGACGATATCCGGGATCAACCTGAGCGGATTGGGCGATGGCACGATTACCCTGAGCGCTACCCTGACCAATGTGAACGGCACGGGCGCAGCGGCCACGGACACTTCGACCAAAGCTACCGCAACACCATCGGGATATACCGTGGCGATTGTTCAGGATCCTATCAATGCGGGCAATGCGACAGCGGTAAGCTTCACTTTTTCGGGTGCCGTAATCGGTACGACCTACAATTATACGTTCACCAGTAGTGGCGGTGGTACCCCTGTAACGGGAACCGGCACCGTGGCATCCGCTGGTCAGACGATATCCGGGATCAACCTGAGCGGGTTGGGCGATGGGACGATCACCTTGAGTGCCACCTTGACCAATGTGAACGGCACGGGCGCAGCGGCCACGGACACTTCGACCAAAGCTACCGCAACACCATCGGGATATACCGTGGCTATAAACCAAGATCCCATCAACTCGGGCAATGAGACAGCGGTAAGCTTTACTTTTTCGGGTGCCGTAATCGGTACGACCTACAATTATACGTTCACCAGTAGTGGCGGTGGTACCCCTGTAACGGGAACCGGCACCGTGGCATCCGCTGGTCAGACGATATCCGGGATCAACCTGAGCGGATTGGGCGATGGCACGATCACCTTGAGCGCTACCCTGACCAATGTGAACGGCACTGGTGCAGCGGCTACGGACACCTCTACCAAGGCCACCGATGCGATTAGTATCGGCGATGTCACTTTGGCTGAGGGCGATTCGGGCACAACGGCATTTACATTTACGGTCAGCGTGGTTGGCGGTAGTAATGCTGGAGTGAACATCGGCTTCAACTATAACACGGCCAATGGGACCGCGACCTTGGCGGACAGTGATTATGTTCAAGTGATCAATGGCAGTGGTACGATATCGGCGGGCACTTCCAGTACAACGATAACCGTGAACGTCAACGGGGATACCGATGTGGAGGGCAACGAGAACTTTTTGGTCAACCTGAGCGCACCGGTCAATGCGACGATAACCGATGGCCAAGGACAAGGCACGATCACCAATGACGATTCTTCAACCATAAGTATTAATGACCCGACACCTGTAAACGAAGGCAATTCAGGGACTTCGACGCTGAATTTTACGGTGAGCATTGATGCTTCCGATTCTGGGAATCCTGTAACGGTTGATTATACGATTAGCGGAGGGAATGAGGACGGTGACATCGGTACTTTGACCTTTCCTACAGGTACGGCGATACTTTCGCAAACCGTTGCCGTGACTACCGATGGCGACACTGTGGTTGAGGCTGATGAGCTTATAAGTGTAACCTTAAGCAACCCCAGTACCAATGCGAATATTAGTACAGTTGACGATGTGGGTTCAAGCAGTTTTACCGATGATGATTCTGCCGGGGTAGTTATTAATGATATTTCGGTGAATGAGGAAGATGGTACGGCGACATTTACGATTACCTTAAACGGTAGTACATTATTAGGTACAACTGTTAGTTATCAAACATCAAATGGTACTGCAGTTGCCGGGGAAGACTATACCACTACTTCCGGAACGGTAACTTTTGGAATAGGAACGGATCAAACCAGGACCATTGATATTCCATTACTGGACGATACCTCATTGGAATCTACGGAAGATTTCTTTGTTGATCTTACAAATTCTTCCAGTGCATTTATTACTATTGTCGATAATCGGGGCATTGCAATCATAACCGATGACGACAATTGTGCCCCAGCGCCCATTTTGAACAGTGCCGTGCAAACGGCATTTTGTGGCACCTTTACCTATGATGATGGCACTCCGATGAGTCTTAATGATTATACCGAT
>NZ_JABTCG010000002.1 GCF_014610845.1 Maribacter arenosus
CCCTTCGGCTGCGCTCAGGATAAACTTCTCGTCCTAGCTTTTATACAAAAATAAATCCCGATATGTAAAAATACATCGGGATAAGGGAATATTCGTTGGCCTACTAGGACTCCCTTCGGCTGCGCTCAGGATAAACTTCTCGTCCTAGCTTTTATACAAAAATAAATCCCGATATGTAAAAATACATCGGGATAAGGGAATATTCGTTGGCCTACTAGGACTCCCTTCGGCTGCGCTCAGGATAAACTTCTCGTCCTAGCTTTTATACAAAAATAAATCCCGATATGTAAAAATACATCGGGATAAGGGAATATTCGTTGGCCTACTAGGACTCCCTTCGGCTTCGCTCAGGATAAACTTCTCGTCCTAGCTTTTACGCAAAAATAAATCCCGATACGTAAAAGAACATCGGGATTAGGGAATATTCGTTGGCCTACTAGGACTCGAACCTAGAACGACTGGACCAAAACCAGCTGTGTTGCCAATTACACCATAGGCCATTACCTTGCCTAACGAAAAAAAATCTATTGATTATTTCAGCATTAGAGCGTGCAAATTTAAGACAAAGTTTGGTTTGCACAAACATTTTTAAAAACATTCATTCAAAAAAACAGCAGTCACCGCTGTTAAAGGTTTATCAAAAATATGGGAGCATATCTATATTAATTACTAAATTCGCCCACAAGGTAAAACCACGAATTGCATGTTTTCAAAGAACTTCGAAAAATGGGACACCATACTCGGATGGGTCGTCTTCTTTATAGCCCTTATAACTTATAGCATTACCGTTGAACCCACCAGTAGTTTTTGGGACGCCGGGGAATATATTGCCACCTCTGCCAAATTACAGGTTGGGCACCCTCCTGGGGCACCCTTGTTGCAAATGATAGGTGCCTTTTTCGCCATGTTCGCCCTAGATCCCGATCAAGTTGCCCGTATGGTCAATTATGTTTCCGGTGTTAGCAGCTCATTCACCATTCTTTTCTTGTTTTGGACCATTACCAATCTTACCAGAAAACTGATAGGAAAGAATGATACATTGACCAATAGCAAGTCTATTGCCGTTTTGGGTAGCGGACTTGTTGGCGCTTTGGCGTTTACCTATTCGGACAGCTTTTGGTTCAATGCCGTAGAAACCGAAGTGTATGCCAGTGCAAGTTTTATTATGGCCCTGTTGCTCTGGTTAGGATTAAAATGGACGGACCATTTAGACACCCCTCGTGGCAACCGCTGGCTTATTCTCATTTCATTTGTTGTAGGCTTGACCTTCGGGATACAATTTATGGGCTTTTTGGCCATACCTTCCATTGGCCTGTTGTATTACTTTAAAAAATATAAAACCGTTACGGTAAAAAATTTCCTGCTAGCCAATATATTGGTGGTCGCCGTTCTAATGTTGGTCTACAAATTTTCATTGACCTATGTGCTAAAACTGTTTGGCTGGGCAGAGGTCTATTTTGTCAATAGCATAGGATTGCCCTTCAATTCCGGTTCCTTGATTATGGGATTCCTTTTTATAGCCGCTTTTTATTTTGGATTGCGCTATACCCGTAAAAATGATTTTCGAATTGCCAATACCATTGTGCTTTGCATCATGTTTTTGTTTTTTGGTTTCTCCACGTGGTTACTATTGCCGATCCGGGCCAATGCCAATGTAGTGATCAATGAAAACAATCCGTCCGACGCGAGGTCATTATTGGCTTATTACAATAGGGAGCAATATCCTGGCGTAGATAGTCCTGTTTACGGGGCATATTATTCAGATATATTCGCGCCTGCCGGAAAGGAAATGGATGACAAACCCAAGTATGAAAAAGATTTTGAGCAAGGTAAATATGTGATTGTCAACTATTATAAAAACGCCTTGCAGGACTCCAATGAAAAACACAAAGGTATTTTGCCCCGAATGTGGAGTGGTCAACATGCCGAAAACTACATGCGTTATTTTGGACCGTTGGATTTTAAGATGAAACAATCCAATGAAGAGCTACGACAAGCGGTAAACCAAGTAAAAACGGGTTATGCCAATGGCGAGATCGATGCAGAACAATACATCAGCTTTCTTAAGCGATTCGATGAATACCTCGAAGTACAACCCCCTACGGTTTGGCAGAATGTCAAGTACATGTTCGAGTTTCAGTTTGGGTATATGTACTGGCGTTATTTTATGTGGAATTTTGTCGGAAAGAACAACGATGTGCAAGGCCGATATGATGAAAATGGAAAATGGTTATCGGGAATACCCATCATAGACAGTGCTTTTCATGGCAGTCAAAAGAACTTGCCGAGTGACATCAAAGACAATAAAGCCAGGAACACCTATTTCTTTTTACCCTTGATTCTTGGCATTATCGGGATCTTGTTCCAGGTATCGAAAAACCCAAAACAGTTTTGGGTTTTGTTCGTTTTCTTTTTGTTCACCGGTATCGCGATCCAGTTTTATACGAATCCGTATATATTCCAACCGCGGGAGAGGGATTATTCCCTTGTAGGATCATTCTATGTTTTTGCCTTGTGGATAGGATTGGGAGTCTATGGTCTGTTCGATGAATTTAAAAAATGGGTAAGTCCAAAAATATTGGCCCCGGCCGTAACCCTTGTGTGCCTATTGGCGGTGCCAACGGTAATGGCCGTACAAAATTGGGATGACCATGACCGATCCAACCGATACACGGCCGAATCCTCGGCGAAATCGTATTTGGATTCTTGCCAAAAAGATGCAGGGGCCATTCTGTTCACTATTGGGGACAATGATACTTTTCCGCTATGGTATGCCCAAGAAATCGAAAATTATAGGACCGATGTGCGTATCGTTTGCACCAGTCTTTTCGAGACAGATTGGTATGTTGACCAAATGAAACGCAAGGCTTATTCAAGTGACCCGATACCATCCCAAATCACCCATGATAAATATCGATGGGGATCCAGGGACGTTCTATACTTTCAAAATGTAGACCCTTTATTCAGTCGTGAAGTATCTAAAAGCAGATGGAATATCAAGGATTTTATCGACTGGATCGATAGCGACAAGCCCCAGACCAAGTTCAAATTTTTCTTGGAACAACAAGATGTCGATGTTGACGAATATCCAGAGAATACACAAAACCTAGTGTATTACCCAACCCAGAAAATTCGTATCCCGGTTAATAAAAAGAATGCATTGGAAAGTGGACTTGTAAAAGCCAAGGATTCGGCTTTGATCGTTGATTATATCGATATCGACCTGCCGGGGGCGATTACCAAGAAAAGTATGATGATGTTGGATATTGTCGCCAATAACGATTGGAAACGGCCCCTTTATTTCTCCGGTGGAAGTTTTGATGATGCCGAATTCATTTGGATGAAAGACTATCTGCAATTAGATGGAATGGCCTATAAACTGGTGCCGATCAAAACAGAACGCAGCAATTCCTTTGATATGGGTAGAATAGATACCGACCTTATGTACGATATCGTCACAAAATGGGACTGGGGCAATTCTGGTAGTCATGATATTTACCACGACCCGCAAACCAGGGTTCAAGGTATTTCGTACCGAAGTAATTTAGCGCGCTTAATGGAAAAGTTGATCCAAGAAAACAAAATAGATAGAGCCAAGGATATCATAAACTTGGCGATGGAGAAAATGCCTGTGGCCTATTTTGGCTATTACCATTTTGTAGTGCCGTTCATTGATGGTTATTATAAGGTTGGGGAAACCACAAAGGCCCATGACCTATATGCCACCCTAAAGAAAATATACCAAGAGCGATTAGAGTACTATGAAGGAATTCCGTTAGATCAGCAATACGACAAAATCGATGCTATTATATCTGATATGGAATCGTACCGCAGATTGATCGATGTGCTTATTGGGAACAATGATAGGGAAATGGCCGAAAAGGAAACCTTGATCTTTAATGAATACATTGACAAATTCAGTCATTTCTATAAAGATGAAATCCTAGAAGAAGAACCGGTCATGGACGCCGATCCAGATATGACAGATAGCAATGCAGTCGATAATACCAAAACGGGTAACAATGTACAGGAATTGGATACTGTTCTGGAAATGGATGGAAACCAATAAAAAAAATCATTCCAACTGTCCTACGGCAGTAAAACAGAAACCGAATTGAAGTCCTAAGCTAACAAATTCCTAATAAAAGGGAATCACTAATCGATTACACGTATTCATTAAGGATACCGATAAGGGTATTGGCATCCTGTTCCCCGCTCTGGCGCCATACCATTTCACCCTTTTTGTAAATCATAAGGGTGGGCAATCCCTTGACACGAAGGGCTTGGGAAAGTTCCTTATTCTTATCAACATCGATCTTAATGACCTTGCCTTTATCGCCAAGGGCGGCAGCAACATCCCTAAGTACAGGATGCATTGCCGTTGATTGTTCGTTCCATTCTGCATAGAAATCCAACAAAACTGGAACTTGTAAATCTATCAGTTCACCAAACTTAGACATATGTAGTTCTTTCGGTTACAATCCAAATGTAAGAAAAAATGTTAAAAAACCTGTTTTTACTACGCTTTTGTAACTTTTTCTTGAAGTTAAAGTCATGTTAACGATTTTCTTTTCAATGTAATCACCGAAATTTCAGGCCAAATACCTACCCTTCCAGGATAACCTAAAAAGCCGAATCCACGATTCACATTGATAAATTGCCCCATTTCCTGATAAATACCTGCCCAATATTTATAGCGCCATTTAACCGGGCTCCATTTTACCCATCCTGGGATTTCAATTCCAAACTGCATCCCATGGGTATGACCGCTTAAGGTAAGATGATAATGGTAATCGTCGTTAATGACCACATCTTCCCAATGCGATGGATCATGGCTCATCAAGATTTTAAAATCATTCTTGGAAATGGCTTCCGTAGCTTTTGTTAGGTCACCTGCCTTTTTGAATCCGCCCCTACCCCAATTCTCAACACCGACCAAGGCAATTTTATCTTCCCCTTTTTCCAAATACCTACTTTCATTCAACAAAAGATCAAAACCGATTTCACGCTGAAGGTTTTTTAGCGTTTCAAGATTTTCGCTTTTCAATTCCTCGGTTTCCCAAGTTACATAATCCCCATAATCATGGTTGCCCAAAATAGAGTATTTACCTTCTTTGGCCTCCAATCTGGCAAAGGTATCTTTCCATGGCATCATTTCCTCGGCCTTATTGTTCACAAGATCACCCGTGAACAAAATAACATCGCTCTGCTGCTCATTAACAAGATCGATGGCATATTCTATTTTCTTTCGGTTATCGAAACTACCGCTATGCACATCCGAAATCTGCGTAATCTGAAATCCGTCGAAAGCCGCTGGCAGATCATCAAACTCCAATTGGTATTTTAGTACCTGAAAATTATATTTTCCACGATACATGCCATAAAGTAGAGCCCCAAACGGGATAGCGGCAATCCCCATGGCAATCATGCTTAAGAAACGTCTACGCTCAGGGAAACTGAATTCTTTACTGCCTCCGAACAACTTGTGATAGCTACCACTCAAAAAACGAAAAAGGTCTTCGGAGAAAAGAAAGATCACAGTGATTATATTAAAGGTAATTATGGTCAACAAAAAACCAAACGCATAACTTTTAGGACGGCTCAAGACCCGACCTGCATCATCACCCCAAGTAAATTGATATACAAAATTCAATAGTATTAACAAAGCAATACCTATATATGTAAAATACACCCAAGGGAATCTGGTCACCGTTCTAAGGGCCTGTAGGGCATAGAAACAAAGAGCGCTATAAATCGCTATAAAAATTATCCAACGCAGCATAATGGGGTTTTTAACAAAGATATTTCTTTAAAAAATGTTGTTGCTACCATTTACGGTTTATTTAACTTCCTTCACTACTTTTCGCAAGACGTCGACATTCGAGACAAAAACACCCTCATCCCTCAAGAACGAAGGGGTGTTCATCGAAATGTGTGGGGTGGCATTCAGGCGCTTTTCATAAACTGTTCCCGATAAATGCACTGCAAGAAACCCACCGATCTTAAATTGATGAACGTTATCGGCGGTTACACCGCTTCCTGGCATTATAATGCATGAGGATGCTTGCCTGTTCAATTCGGACAATAGACCGATTCCTTCCAAGGCCGATTTTTTCTGGCCTGACGAAAGAATATAATCCACTCCTAAATCTTCCAATTGTTTTAAGGTTTCTGTGGGATTTAACACCCAATCAAATGCCCTATGGAAGGTAAATTTTAAATCCCCTGAGGCATCAACCAATTTTTTGGTTCGTTCAACATCCAAGGTCAAATCGGTATTCAATACCCCCGAAACAATACCATCGAAACCCATTTTAACGCAAAGTGCGATATTCATAAGCATAATATCGAATTCCCCATCGGTATAGGAAAAATCCCCACTTCGTGGACGAATAAGCACATGCACAGGGATATTAATTTGCCCTTTTATCGCCTTCAAAAGTCCATACGAAGGCGTAATTCCACCTACGGCCAACTCAGAACAAAGCTCAATTCTATCGGCTCCACATTTTTCCGCATTCAAGGCAGATTGCAATGAATTGGCACAAACTTCTACTAACATATTGCTTATATTTAACACTCTAAAATTAAGTAACACCTGCCGATGAAACGAAGAAAGTTCTTAAAAAATTCCAGTACGCTTACCGCCGGAATGATTTCTGCCCCTTTATTGGCATCATGCCAGGACCCTAAAATTATTGAGACAAATCTAGCTGAAAATCCCAGCGGTACGAAACCTATTGCTATCTGTACGTGGAATTTTGAAAATGCCACTGCGAAAGCTTGGGAAGTGCTCAAAGAGGGAGGCAGTGCTTTGGATGCGGTTGAACAGGGTGTTATGGTCGAAGAGGCCGATATTAACAACCAGACGGTTGGTAAAGGAGGCCGACCTGACAGGAATGGAAACGTGACCTTGGATGCCTGTATCATGGATAAGGATGGCAATTGTGGGGCCGTGCTTTGTATACAGAATATTGCACACCCTATCTCGGTAGCAAGGAAAGTAATGGAAGAAACACCCCACGTGATGTTAGCTGGTAAAGGTGCCGAACTGTTTGGGTATGAAATGGGCTTTGAGAAAACCAGCCTACTTACCGAAAAATCGAAATTGGAATGGTTGGAATGGAAAAAAACATCGGAATACAAACCCATAATAAATATCGAAAACCACGATACCATTGGTATGTTGGCCATTGATAAGAACGGGGATATTTCGGGAGCATGTACAACAAGCGGTATGGCCTATAAATTTGCTGGGCGTGTTGGGGATTCCCCGATTGTAGGGGCCGGACTGTTTGTCGATAATGAAGTCGGCGGGGCAACAGCTACCGGGGTTGGCGAGGAAGTGGTACGTACGGTGGGCAGCTTTTTAATCGTAGAACTCATGCGACAGGGCAAATCGCCACAAGAAGCCTGTGAAGAAGGTGTAAAGCGAATTTTGGCCAAAAACAAAGAAAATACCGACTTTCAAATTGGTTTTATCGCTATGAACAAAAAAGGGGAAACCGGTAGTTATTGCATTCAACCCGGGTTTACGTACCGGCAATATTCAGAAAGTGGACATGTGAATACCCCTTCGGATTCCTTTATAAAATCTTAACCTATCTTTTATAGGGTACAAGACGAAACGCCCTTGTCCTTAGCCGATAAAAATTAACGACCCCTGCTAGAATGAAGTTTCTTTTCCAAGCATATGAATTAATGCCAAAAGCAATAATCTTCGTAGTTTTACGAAATTCAAAAAATTAAAATGGCCGAACAAAAACGACTTTTTCTCCTTGATGCCTACGCCTTGATATTTCGTGGGTACTATGCTCTTATAAAAAACCCAAGAATCAATTCAAAAGGCATGGACACTTCTGCCATAATGGGGTTCACGAATTCCCTATTCGATGTGATAAAACGAGAGAAACCTGACCATTTGGCCGTATGTTTTGACAAAGGAGGAAGTACCGAGAGAACGGAAATGTTCCCAGAGTACAAGGCGAATCGGCTTGAAACACCCGATGCCATAAAAATAGCCGTACCCTATATTCAGAAAATCTTAAAGGCCATGCATATCCCAGTCGTGGTTCAAGAAGGTTGGGAAGCTGATGACATCATCGGAACGTTGGCCAAACAAGCTGAAAAAGAGGACTATAAGGTGTATATGGTTACGCCGGATAAGGATTTTGGACAATTGGTCTCTGAAAATATATTTATGTACCGCCCTGCGCGAATGGGCAATGGTATCGAAATATGGGGGATTCCAGAAATACAAAAACGTTTTGGGGTTGAACGACCAGACCAGGTTATCGATTATTTAGGAATGATGGGCGATGCAAGTGATAATATTCCTGGTCTCCCCGGTGTAGGTGACAAGACCGCCAAAAAATTCATTGAGGAATTTGGGTCCTTGGAAGGACTTTTGGCAAATACCGACAAGTTAAAGGGAAAAATGAAAGAGAAGGTGGAAGAACATGGCGAACTAGGTCTGCTCTCAAAAAAACTAGCCACTATTTGCACCACCGTAGATGTAACTTTTGATGCCGATGATTATATCCTTTCTGAGCCAGATGGTGGCAAAGTACAAGAAATTTTTGAGGAACTCGAATTTAGAAGACTAAAAGATCAGTTCCTTAAGATATTCTCGGGTGAGCCAGATATAACACCAAATAATCCAGAAGGTAAAACACCTATATCGAAGGCGCCCGTAGAAGCTGGCGGCGGACAGTTTTCTCTTTTCGGGAACGATGGCAATGCCCCGGCCACAATAAAGAAAACCTCCGGAAGAAAGACCATTAAAGACGTTCCGCATGTATACCAGAGTGTTACCGGAACTATGGGCTTGAAGCTTTTTATGCAAAATGTAATGAAACAAACATCCGTTTGTTTTGATACGGAGACCACAGGTTTGAATCCACTTACTGCCGAGTTAGTGGGAATCGCCTTTTCATGGGAAACGGGAAAAGGATTCTATATCCCATTTCCTGAAAATAAAGAAGAAGCCCAAGAACTTATAGAGCACTTGAGGCCCTTTTTCGAATCCTCGGCCATCGAGAAGATAGGTCAGAATCTTAAGTATGACATTAAAGTTTTACATAAATACGATATTCAGGTAAAAGGCAAATGTTTTGACACCATGTTGGCCCACTATCTGATTAATCCAGACATGCGCCACAATATGGACGTATTATCGGAAACTTATTTGAATTATACCCCGGTATCGATCACTGAACTCATCGGTAAAAAAGGTAAAAACCAATTGAGTATGCGAGATATTCCATTGGAGCAACAGACCGAATACGCTGTTGAAGACGCCGATATCACCTATCAATTAGCACAGCATTTTAGACCTGAATTGGCGGAAGCCAAAACAGAAGAGCTTTTTGAGACTATCGAAATTCCGCTCTTACATGTTTTGGCGGATATGGAATTGGAAGGGATTAATCTGGATCAGGAATTTTTGCATTCGCTCTCCGAAGACCTGGACAATGACATTAAAAATCTGGAGACAAAAATCTATAAAGAAGCCGATCAAGAGTTTAATATTGCCTCCCCCAAACAATTGGGTGAGATACTCTTCGATAAATTGAAATTGGTCGATAAGCCTAAGAAGACAAAAACAGGTCAGTATTCCACTGCAGAGGATGTATTGTCCTATTTGGCCAAAGACCATCAAATCATTCGGGATGTGCTCGAATATCGCGGTTTGAGCAAACTCAAAAGCACCTATGTTGATGCATTGCCAGAACAGGTAGAACCGTCGACAGGTAGGGTACATACCGATTATATGCAAACCGTTGCCGCAACAGGACGTCTAAGCAGTAACAATCCCAATCTACAGAACATCCCTATAAGAACTGAAAGAGGGCGACAAGTGCGTAAGGCATTCGTGCCTAGGGATGGGAATTACACGTTGTTAGCCGCGGATTATTCACAGATTGAATTGCGGATCATTGCTGCTTTAAGTAAAGAAACCACAATGATCGAGGCGTTTAAGAATGGAGAGGATATTCATGCATCAACGGCCTCCAAAGTTTTCAATATACCACTAGAAGAGGTGACACGTGAACAGCGTAGCAATGCTAAGACCGTGAATTTCGGAATCATTTATGGCGTATCGGCTTTTGGGTTGAGCAACCAGACCGACCTGTCACGATCCGAAGCCAAGGAATTGATAGAAACCTATTATAAGACCTATCCCAAGCTTCGAAACTTTATCAGCGAACAGATCGACTTTGCCCGTGACCATGGCTACGTGCAAACCGTTTTGGGAAGACGTAGGTATTTAAAGGATATCAATGGAAGCAATCAAGTGGTTCGAGGTGCCGCCGAACGGAATGCCGTTAATGCCCCCATACAAGGCAGCGCTGCGGATATCATCAAAATTGCGATGATCAACATCCATAAAAAACTTAACAAGGGCAAGTATAAAACCAAGATGTTATTACAGGTTCACGATGAATTGGTCTTTGATGTCTATAAACCCGAGCTAGAGGAATTAAAAACCCTTATAAAATCCGAAATGGAGAACGCTTATAAACTTGATGTTCCCCTAGATGTGGATTTGGGCGTAGGGAATAATTGGTTAGAGGCACATTAAGCTTTTATAAAAAGCTGTTACGTTAAAACTAAGCTAAAATATAGGTTTATAATCCGAATCATATACTATTCAATAGTCGTTGGGCGTTGAAGATAAACTAGCCGTAACGGAGGATTGATATGAAAAGGGCAATTTCAATTTTAGCATTGATTTTTTTCTGCGCTGTCGGATCGGGCCAAGTGAATTCTGATTCTTTTGGAGGTCAAGAAAACCAAACGGTTCAAAAGATCAAGGTTTTTCCGAATCCAGCGACCAACGTGGTCAATATTCTAGGACTTACAAACAGTGCTAAAGCAGATATCCTGATATCGGATGTTTACGGAAACGCCCTATTAAAACATCAGTGGCATATTAAAAACAATGCCATTAATATTCCTATTGCTACTTTAGAACCAGGAATTTATATGGTAACAATAATATCCCCAGAGCAAAAAGTACAGACCAGGTTCTATAAAAAATAAAAGTCCACCCCGTAAAAAGGTAGACTTTGAAATCTTCAAAACACATTTTTCAGATTATTTTCTTGTGAAAATAGCTTCTGCCCCTTCTAAATTGTCTTCGTTTACAACTTCGGCTGGAATAGTTAAGGTGTCACCATCCAATTTTATAGTAATTGTTTCCTCCATAGCATTTTCATCTATAAAAGTCAATTGGTCACCGTCTAACTCCCAAGTAGAAGAACTGGTTTCAACATTGGTAGGGCATTCTATCAATAGCCCGTTACCTTCGGGGTTAACATCTCTTCCCGTTTCCGTGAAATCCTTGGCCACTGCAGTTACCGTGTTGTCCGATTTAAATTCAAAAACCAGGATTTCGCAACCTGAAGCGGTTAAAACTTCGATAACATCATTCGCCAACCTTATTTCGTTGGGTGAACTTGCATTATCTATATTCAACTGTGTGAACTTCCATGTCCCTACAATGGAATCTTCATTTAGCAAATCATCTCCCTTATCCGTAGAGCAAGAAAAAACAAAGAAAAAAGCAAATAGATATAATATAGTAGTACGTTTCATCATCTTTCGTTTAGTTAGCATTATCTAGGCCTAAACGTAAAAATGAAGAATTTAGTATAAATAACAAGAATAACGGATTACAAAATAAACCGATACGTTGCCTTGATCAAGAAAATGTTCTGTGGTTTCTCCTTATTGAAAACAGTCTCCCGCAAATCTTGAAATAGCATTTCCTGTGGATTGCCTGATTGCGACAAGTCTTGGGACCAAACCAAGTAAATCTCGGATCCAGGAGTGTATTCCCAACGTACTACCAGGTTAGAACGGAATTGGACAAAAGAGAAATCAGGATTATCAAAGCTGAAGTCGGTGGCACCGTCCAAATCTGCATCTACGGCATACACATCTTCCGTTAATGAAACCTGGTTATCTGAAAATTGGGTGATGCGATCTCTAAAATTTTTTGCCAAAGGATCGGTTACTTCCTTGAAATCGGTATATCGCCCCCTGGAAATAAAGGGTTGCCCCCAATATTGAATCGTCAGATTGGGGTTTATGGTATAATTAAGACGGAAAGACATACTCAAGGTCCTTTGGTCAACCGTCCCGTTCAAATAACGGGTATCACCATTGACATCGAGATTATCTATGTACTGCAACTTGTTTTTATTGACCCCATATTCAGGGGATGCAGAAATTCGAAGTGAATTTATAGGTTGGTAGACCACACCGAATTCCGCATAATAGGAACTGAATGAATCGTCGACGGCTTTGTTCCCGTTATGGAAAAAATCGAATCTTAACTTTTTTCGCTCATCCATACTGATTCCATTCCAAAAGCTGAATTGAGGTGATTCCCTTAATCTGGGCCCTCCCCGTAAGGCGAAATTTGAATAGGATACCGTTTCATAGTTCATTCCAATATTACTGAACCAATTGTTTTTCCAATTTTGCCATGAATTGGTATTGAACATCAAGCTATTATGATTTCCCCCGAAATCCCAGACACTCCAATGATTATAATTGATCCCTACTTTTCTAAAAGTATTATCGGGTCTCAAGGTTTGATACCCGATCCATGTGTAATGACGAATGTCATCGGCACGTCTTTGAAAACCTATATCGTTCAATTCAAGTTCCGGTGATCGCCAGGTCGCCCCAGTTTCAAACTTCCAGTGCCCATTACCTATTTTTCCAAGTTGCAGGTTGCCCCCTGTTCCGGTTAACGAGGTTCTTTCCGGATCAACTTCCACATGCCCTGCCCCGACCCTTTGAAACAAATGTGCGATGGATTCCTGGGTGTTCTGTATCGCTACTTCACTTCCTTTAACGTGACTCCATATAAAATTACCCCCAACGTACCAATCGCGTTCATTCCATTGATGTTTAAAATCGAACCCTCCTGAATAGGCCGACCTATGTAAAAAATCAAGGTCTTCGGTCAATCGATCCCTATTGGTTGCCGTAAATATTCCCCCTATAAAGCTATTTCGGTCATTGAAATCTTTTTGTAACCGACCCACAAAATAATTGGTCAAGGGTTCTACCACTTCTTTTCTACGCTGTCCATTAGTATCTATAGTGGCATATTTTTTTGCGGTAACACTCTCTAACACCCCAATAGACCATCCGTTCTTGGTCTTACCACTGAATTTGGCCGCTCCTAATATATTGGTGTTTTCGGGTTGATCCACATATTCATTGTCCCCAGCATCAGGATACCCTTGCGGACTTCGCCCAATACGGCGCGAGTAGAACAAATTATCAGAGCCAAAGGTATTTCCTGCTTGGGAAGAAGACACACTGTAATCGAAAATGTTTTTGTTCTCAACAAAAAACGGTCGTTGTTCTTCAAAGAAAATCTGGAAACCGTCCAAGGCGATGGCCGAGGGATCAGCTTCTACCTGTCCAAAATCCGGATTTATGGTCAGGTCCATAGTCATATCATTGGTTATTCCAATTTTCGCATCTAGACCCACGGTCAACTTACCATCGCTCCCATCGCGAAAGGGATTGCCTTCTTCGGCCTCATAGGTTCTTACACTCCCCACGGTATAAGGCTGTATTTCAAGTTGCTTTTGGGGTTCCAAATTCAATAATCCGTGCAGTTCACCAAATTCACTGACGAAACCTCCGGTATCCGGTGGTAAGCGTTGCCACACCGAACGCTCTTCTTCCCTGAAATGTCTTCGCATCACTTCAAATCCCCATACCTGTTCTTTAGACTTACCGAATTTCAATTGGCTTAAAGGTATTTTCATTTCGGCTGTCCAGCCGTCTGCACCTATATGTGTTTTGGTATACCAAATAGGATTCCAACTATCATCTTCATTTCCACCATTATTCGATTCAAATACATCGCCCTTTACCCCTGCTGCCGATACAATGAATCCGAAGGCAGTTCGCTTATCATGGTAGCTATCGATGAAAATACCCACCCAATCCCCATCAAAACCATCGCGACGCGAAAGTCGTTTTACAATTTTTTCGGGTTCGCTGTCCAAACAATGTATGCCTACATAAATGAATTTTTGATCATAAGTGAGCTTAAATCGGGTCTGGTTGCTCGGTGCGGTATTTTCATCAGGTCTAGATTCTATAAAATCATTTTCCCAATCAACAATATTCCAAGAAATATCATCTAGAACACCATCAATAATCGGTGGTTTTGCAGCTTCCAAGGCCCTCG
The DNA here is from genome assembly GCF_014610845.1 of Maribacter arenosus. Lineage (GTDB taxonomy): Bacteria > Bacteroidota > Bacteroidia > Flavobacteriales > Flavobacteriaceae > Maribacter_A > Maribacter_A arenosus. Next base: position 14,231 of record NZ_JABTCG010000002.1, read on the forward strand.
TTGTATAAATTCTTTTAGGTACGACTTTCGTTGAATCCTGTGCAAGTGAAGTTGTTTGTACAATCAATATCGAACAAATTAATAGAAGGCCGGTCCTCATTTGAATGATTGTTTATGATCGATGTGTTACTAAAAGACTAGTGGTATAAGGAAACGTTACACTACCTTTGCTTTTTAAGATTATTTTAACAGAAATAATCGAACTCTTGCCACCCAAATAATGGAAAAATAGAAAGTCACTTTACATCCTTTTTTAATTCGAAAAAATATTCCGAATTTAGCATTTGTATTTCTGCATATTAATTGTACATTTGCACCCCGTTTATAGGGATTGGAGTATTTAATCAATAAAAATATTAGTGTGGACACATTAAGCTACAAGACTATATCTGCCAATAAAACTACTGTAAACAAGCAGTGGTTATTGGTCGATGCTGAAGGAGAGACATTAGGACGTCTTGCTTCTAAAGTTGCCAAATTACTTAGGGGCAAACATAAACCTAATTTTACTCCCCATGTTGATTGTGGAGACAACGTTGTTATCATCAATGCTGAAAAAATTTACCTTTCAGGAAATAAATGGGAAAGCAAAACATACAGTCGCTACACGGGTTACCCAGGTGGTCAACGTACGTCAACGGTAAAACAAGTGTTGGACAAGAATCCTGAAAGGATTGTAGAAAAAGCTATCAAAGGAATGCTCCCAAAAAATAAGTTAGGTGCGGATCTTTTCAGAAACCTTAAGGTAAATGTAGGGCCAAGCCACGATCAGGAAGCCCAAAAACCAACTGTTATAAATTTAAACGACCTTAAATAATGGAAGTAATTCACAAAATAGGGAGAAGAAAAACGGCCGTTGCACGAGTTTATCTTTCAGAAGGCAAAGGAGACATCACAGTAAATGACAGGGAGTTAGCCAAATATTTTCCTACGGCTACCCTTCAATACAAAGTGAAGCAAGCATTTGCTTTGACCAATACCGAGGACAACTACAATGTTAAAGTCAATGTATACGGGGGAGGTATAACCGGTCAGGCCGAAGCTATTCGATTGGCTCTTTCCAGGGCTTTGTGCGAAATTGATGCAGAAAATAGAGCTGCGCTAAAACCTGAAGGTCTATTGACCAGGGATCCCAGAATGGTGGAACGTAAGAAATTCGGTCAGAAGAAGGCCCGTAAGAAGTTCCAGTTCTCCAAGCGTTAATGGCATTGCTGAACTTGTTTCAGCATCATTACAATATTGAATACATACTGAATCGAGTTCAGTATTAACCCAGTTCATTGAAAGTCCCTTTTTTGGGGCAATTAAAAAATCCTGATTTTCATTTCCGATGAAAGTATCGATTCGAACAATGAATCGATTTTCAGGTAAATTAGTTTAGCATCTAAATGCTTGAGGCTTTGCGTCATAGGCGCGATACCACTCTAGCATTGCTAATTCAAAAGAACGTAAACTAAATTTAAAAATGGCGAAAGTCGAAGTAAAAGAATTATTGGAAGCAGGTGTGCATTTTGGCCACCTAACAAGAAAATGGAATCCCAACATGGCGCCCTACATCTACATGGAGCGCAACGGAATCCACGTTATCAACCTTTACAAAACGGTAGCAAAACTAGATGAGGCCAATGAGGCCCTTAAAAAAATTGCTGCCTCAGGCCGAAAAATACTTTTTGTGGCCACTAAAAAACAAGCCAAGGATATCGTTGCCGAAAAAGTAGCAAATGTAAACATGCCATACATCACTGAAAGATGGCCAGGAGGCATGTTGACCAACTTTGTGACAATACGTAAAGCTGTTAAGAAAATGGCTTCGATCGACCGAATGAAGAAAGATGGAACGTTCAATACACTTTCTAAAAAGGAACGATTACAAGTTGACCGTTTGCGTGCCAAATTAGAAAAGAACTTGGGGTCCATTTCTGAAATGACCCGTCTTCCTGGGGCGCTTTTTATCGTGGACACCATGAGGGAACACATTGCGGTCAAGGAAGCCCAAAAATTGAACATCCCCATTTTCGCCATGGTCGATACCAATTGCGACCCTAGGGATATCGATTTTGTGATTCCATCGAATGATGATGCCTCCAAGTCCATAGCCATAATAATGGGCCAAGTCACTGATGCTGTTGCCGAAGGTCTATCTGAAAGAAAGGCTGAAAAACAGGTTGATCCTGAAGAAGGAAAGGGCAAGAAGAGGGAAAAAATCACACAAGAAGCTCCAAAAGTCGCATCTTCAAAGATTGAATCTGCCCCAAAAGCAAAGAAAATCGAGGAAGCACCTGTCGTTGCCGAAGCACCAGCTGTAAAGGACGATACAAAACCGACCAAAGTAGCCGAAGAGAAAAAAGTAGCCGCAGAGAAAGCTGTTGAATCGAAAATGACCAAAAGTGATGATTTTACAAAAATAGAAGGGATTGGTCCCAAAGCAGCGGAAGCCATAATTAACGCCGGCATTAAATCCTTTGCAGAATTATCAAAGGCCAAAGCTGATGAAATCAAGGAAATTTTGACCGAGGCAAGTTCAAGAATGGCTCATTTAGATCCAACTTCTTGGCCGAAGCAAGCTAAAATGGCAGCAAAAGGCAAGTGGGACGAGCTTAAGGAATGGCAAGACAATGCCAAAGGGGGTGTTGAATAGATAGCCACAAAGCAGGGATTAAATGAAATAACAACATTATTGTCATATACCTATGACAGTATTAAATAACAAATAAGATGGCTAAAATTACCGCCGCAGAAGTAAATAAGTTGAGAAAGACCACCGGAGCAGGAATGATGGACTGCAAAAATGCCTTGGTCGAATCAGAAGGGGATTTCGAAAAAGCTATCGAGATTCTTCGTAAAAAAGGTCAAAAAGTGGCCGCTAAAAGAGCCGATAGGGAATCGTCGGAAGGAGCAGCCATTGCAAAAGTTAATGAGGACAACACCTTAGGTGTAATCATTTCCTTGAACTGTGAAACCGATTTCGTTGCGAAAAATGAAAGCTTTGTTAATTTAGCCAATGATTTGGCTACGTTGGCCTTGAAATATGACAATAAGGAAGAATTCCTCGCAGCATCCTTCAATGGCTTAAGTGTCCAAGAAAAACTAACAGAGCAAACCGGTGTGATTGGTGAAAAGATAGAAATTGGTGGTTTTGCCAAGTTGAACGCCCCTTATGTGGGTTCCTATATCCATGCAGGAAATAAAATTGCGACATTGGCAGGCCTCTCGGCCGCTGTTGATGGAGCTGCCTTAATTGCGAAAGACGTTGCCATGCAAGCCGCAGCGATGAACCCTGTCGCTTTGAATGAAGAAGGAGTCGACCAATCGGTAATTGATAAGGAAATCGAAATAGCGAAAGACCAATTACGCCAGGAAGGCAAACCAGAAGCCATGTTGGATAACATCGCTAAAGGCAAGTTAAAACGATTCTTTAAGGATAATACCTTAGTGAACCAAGATTTTATTAAGGATAGTAAGCAAAGCGTCGCTCAATATGTGAAGTCGGCTGATGCCAATTTGACCATAACAGGATTCAAAAGGGTTGCTTTAGGATAAATAAAGCCTTTCATAACCTATAAAAACCACCTTTCTTACATTAAGGTGGTTTTTTTTTGGATGTTTCACTTGGAAATAAACCCGGCACTTTTTATACAGTGTATCTAAACTATATCATAAGTTTTTTTGATTATTTTTGTTAAAACAATAACAGCGCATGCATTATAACAGAATACTACTAAAACTAAGTGGAGAGGCCTTAATGGGCGAAAAAAAATACGGAATCGATCCCAAAAGACTTAAGGAATATGCGCAGGAAATAAAGGAAGTTGTTGATAAAGGCATGCAAGTGGCCATTGTCATCGGTGGAGGTAATATTTTTAGGGGAGTGGCCGGTGCCAGTAATGGAATGGATCGTGTACAAGGAGACCATATGGGCATGTTGGCAACAGTAATTAACGGCTTGGCCCTCCAAAGTGCATTGGAGATCGAAGGGGTAGAAACCCGTTTACAATCGGCCATAAAGATAAATGAGGTAGCCGAACCTTTTATCCGCAGACGCGCCATACGACATCTGGAAAAAGGAAGGGTTGTTATTTTTGGAGGGGGAACGGGAAACCCCTATTTCACAACTGACTCTGCCGCAGTATTGCGTGCTATCGAAATAGAGGCCGATGTTATCCTAAAAGGTACCCGAGTCGACGGGATATATACGTCAGATCCAGAAAAAAACAAAGATGCCACCAAATTTGATACCATTTCATTTAATGACGTCTTAAGAAAAGGATTGAAAGTCATGGACACCACTGCGTTCACTTTAAGTCAAGAAAACGAACTCCCAATCATAGTTTTTGATATGAACAAGAAAGGGAATCTTTTAAGGGTCCTCGACGGAGAAAATGTGGGCACTAAAGTAAATCTATAATTTTGGTATACTTTGTGCTATTTTTAGTTATAAAATTTAGGTTATGAACGAAGAAATCAGATTCATTTTAGATGCTGCGAAGGAAAGTATGCAGGCAGCAATTGTACACCTTGAAAAAGAGTTTATAAAGATTCGGGCAGGTAAGGCCAGTCCTTCCATGTTATCATCCGTGAAGGTTGAATATTACGGATCACAGACACCTTTGTCCCAAATTGCCAATATCAATACCCCTGACGGAAGAACATTATCGGTACAGCCTTGGGAAAAATCCATGTTGCAAGAAATAGAAAGGGCGATAATGAATGCCAATCTTGGATTTAATCCTATGAATAACGGGGATTTCGTAATCATCAATGTCCCTCCATTGACTGAAGAACGAAGGATACAATTGGCCAAGCAAGCCAAGGCAGAGGCAGAACATGCCAAAGTAGGTGTACGAAATGCCAGGCAAGAGGCCAACAAAGAAATTCGGGATATGGATGATGCTTCCGAGGACGCAAAGAAAAATGCAGAAATGGATATCCAGGAGCTTACAGACAAATATATCATCAAGATAGACAACTTTTTAGCTGCCAAGGAAGCAGAAATCATGAAGGTATAAGACTCAATGTACATAATTACAATTCAAAAAGGCGACCTATAGGTCGCCTTTTTGAATACATGGTATTTTTTACATTTTATTTAATTGATGCAATTTAGGAAGAGAGGCTTGCATTCTTTACATTTGCAATGCTTTAAACTAAAAACATAAGACCCCGCAGTACTGCGGGGTCAGTTCGAACCAACTGTTCCGATGTAAGTAAGTTACATTGGAACAGAAGTCATACTGAAATGGTTGCTAAACTTACACAGGGCTTTTGGGAAAGGGTTGCCCGGATAATTCTTAGGAATAGGATCCTTATCTTATTTTTGGTTGCCGGCCTTACTTTCTTTTTTGCCATGCAATGGGATAATATGCGATTCAGCAATTCCCAAGCCAACCTCCTACCCGATGACCACCCTATAAATATCGAATACCAGAATTTTTTACGTCAGTTCGGTGAAGAAGGTAATGCTGTAGTATTCGCTGTGAACGATAGTGCGCTTTACTCCCCGACCAACTTTAATAGATGGAATAAGTTAAGCAAACAACTAAGTGCTTTTCCAGAGGTTGATTTTGTTATCTCTACCGACAACCTTCAAGAATTGGTAAAAGACCAAACAAATCAAAAATTCATTTTTGAACCTTTTATTAAATCAGAAATCATTACGCAAAAAGATGTTGATACGCTCATAAACCATCTGTTCAACGACCTGCCGTTTTACAACAGTCTTTTGTATAACAAAGAAAGTAGAACCATAAGAACGGTAATTTACTTGGACAAGGACATCGTTAACACTTCTGTTCGCAAAGATTTTATCCTGGAAGACCTAACCCATCTCATTAATAAATTTGAAGATGAAACCGGTTTGGATGTACGGGTATCGGGTATGCCCTATATAAGGACCAAAAATTCGCAAAACATCATCGATGAAATAGGAAAATTCATTCTAGCCGCTCTTGGTGTCACTTCCTTGATTTTCTTTTTCTTTTTCCGAAGTTTTCGAGCCACACTGATCTCTATGTTTGTTGTGATTATTGGGGTTATGTGGGCCTTTGGTGTTTTAGGGTTATTGCAATATGAAATTACCGTGCTTACGGCTCTGATCCCCCCTTTGATTATTGTCATTGGCATACCAAACTGTATTTTCCTCATCAATAAATACCAGCAAGAGGTTAAAAAGCATGGCAATCAAGCACTGTCACTTCAACGTGTAATTTCCAAAATAGGCAATGCTACCTTGATGACCAATATTACTACGGCTTCGGGTTTTGCTACCTTTATAATTACAGATAGTAAATTATTAAAGGAATTTGGTATTGTTGCTTCCATTAATATCATCGGCATATTCATTTTATCGCTCTTGATCATACCCATAGTGTATAGTTTTATGTCCTTACCCAAAACAAAGCACTTGAAACATTTGAACAAAAAATGGATTGATGCTTTTGTAAGTTGGATGGAGCATATTGTACGTGAAAAAAGAATTACGGTCTATGTGACCTCTATTATTTTACTGGTGGTGAGCATTATCGGAATCTATCAAATAGATATCTCAGGAAGTCCTATCGAGGACATGCCAAAAAAGGCCGACTTTTTTCAGGATATCCGCTTTTTCGAAAAGGAATTTGATGGTATTATGCCCGTCGAAATCGTAGTGGACACTAAAAGACCCAAAGGTGTTTTAAAACCGACAACGCTCAAAAAAATAGATGAACTTAGTACGGTTATCGAAGAAATTCCAGAATTATCCAAACCCGTTTCCGTAGTAAATCTGGTAAAATATTCGAAGCAAGCTTTTTACAATGGCATCCCGAAATACTATCAATTACCGACCACCCAGGAGAACAATTTTATTATGGATGTGGTCCGGAAATCATCAAACGACGGTAACCTATTAAAGAGTTTTGTCGATAGCACAGGTCAAATTGCTAGGATAACCACCTTCATGAAAGACGTTAAGACCGAACGCATGGAAGCTATCGAAGCTCGATTGCTGGAAAATATCACCAAAATATTCCCATCGGATAGATATACAGTTTATATGACAGGGAGCGCCCTTTTGTTTTTAAAAGGGACCAAATATCTAGTAAAGAACCTCGTACTATCCTTAACTTTTGCGATTTTCCTGATTGCCCTTTTTATGGCATTTCTTTTTAGATCATTCAGAATGATCATTATTTCCTTGATCCCTAATTTATTGCCCCTTGTTATTACTGCAGGTGTTATGGGTTTTGTCGGGGTCCCCATTAAGCCCTCAACAATTTTGGTATTCAGTATAGCTTTTGGTATATCGGTCGATGATACGATACACTTTTTGGCAAAATACCGCCAAGAACTCACCGCAAATCGTTGGCAGATTAAAAAATCGGTCTATGCTGCTTTAAGGGAAACCGGCGTTAGTATGTTCTATACGTCCATTGTCCTCTTTTTCGGGTTTTCAGTGTTCGTCATCTCAAATTTTGGAGGTACCGTAGCGTTGGGAGCATTGGTATCGGCCACTTTGATGTTCGCGATGCTGGCAAACCTGATTTTGCTACCGTCATTGTTGCTTTCCTTGGAACGCAGTATTGCCAATAAAAAAGTTTTGCGTGAACCCCAAATCGATATTCTTCCAATAGAAGAGGACAATATCAATGAAATGGACTAAAATGGCGAAAGTGCCTTATATCATTCTGGAAATCTAACAATAGTAGGAGACCTGAAAAAATAGGGCTGTCTGAAGTTCCTTATTCTATCGACTTGCCCATGGCTCATAGTCATTATTGGAGTACACTTTGCATAAAACCCCATTCTTACCGTTTTAAACATTTTAGAACTCGCTTCTTTTTATGCAAAAGGCTATCTTTGCCCTTTTAATTTTATTTAGATTCAAATGAAATCCGCAAACGTAAAAGAACTGCTTTCAATGACTCCCAAGCTTCAAGAAGTTACGGTGAATGGTTGGGTCAGAACCTTTCGAAGCAATAGGTTTATTGCTCTGAATGACGGGTCGACCATAAACAATATTCAATGTGTTGTTGACTTTGAAAATTTAAAGGATGACATTTTAGATCAAATAAATACAGGCGCAGCTCTAAGAATAAAAGGCACTTTGGTCGAAAGTAAAGGCAAGGGACAAAGCGTCGAAATTTTGGTAAATGACATCTTTGTCCATGGCATTGCCGATCCTGAGACTTACCCCATCCAACCTAAGAAACACTCCCTTGAATTCTTAAGGGAAAAGGCCCATTTACGTATACGGACCAGTACCTTCTCGGCGATTATGCGCGTACGTTCCGCACTAGCTTTTGCGGTACATCAGTATTTTAGACAGAATGATTTCTTTTATTTCCATGCCCCTATTGTTACTGGATCTGATGCCGAAGGTGCTGGTGAAATGTTTAGGGTAACCACCTTGGATGACAAGAATCCTCCTTTGAACGATGAGGGTGAGGTAGACTATAAGAAAGACTTCTTTGGCAAAGAAACCAATTTGACCGTTTCAGGGCAATTGGAGGCAGAGACCTATGCAATGGCCTTAGGCAAAGTATATACTTTTGGACCTACTTTTAGGGCTGAGAATTCTAATACTTCTAGACACCTTGCAGAGTTTTGGATGATCGAACCGGAAATGGCCTTTTATGATTTGGATGCCAATATGGATTTGGCCGAGGATTTCATAAAATATGTAATCAATTATATCTTGGAACATTGTATGGAAGATTTGCAATTTCTGGAACAAAGATTACTTGATGAGGAAAAATCTAAACCGCAAGCCGAACGCAGTGAGATGGCATTGATCGAAAAATTAAAATTCGTTTGTGAAAATAATTTCAAACGGGTTACGTATACTGAAGCTATTGATATTTTAAGAAACAGTAAGCCCAACAAAAAGAAAAAATTCAAGTATACTATTGATGAATGGGGAGCAGATCTACAGAGCGAGCATGAGCGTTTTCTTGTTGAAAAACATTTTAAGTGTCCGGTAATTTTGTTCGATTATCCGGCTAAAATAAAAGCGTTTTACATGCGTTTGAACGAAGATGGTAAAACGGTAAGGGCCATGGACATTCTTTTTCCAGGTATTGGTGAAATTGTCGGAGGTTCGCAACGTGAAGAACGTCTCGATATCCTCAAGGAAAAAATGGCCGCTTTGGGCATAGATGAAGCAGAATTATGGTGGTATCTAGACCTTAGGAAATTTGGGACTGCCGTTCATAGCGGATTTGGTCTCGGTTTCGAGCGTTTAGTACAATTCGCTACGGGCATGGGAAATATCCGTGATGTAATTCCATTCCCAAGGACACCACAGAATGCGGAGTTCTAATCTGAAATCGTTAACTTTATAAGGCATACAAACAATCCTTATGCTTAAACAGCACTTACAGTTCAAATTATCACAAAAACTTTCTCCTCAGCAAATTCAGTTGATGAAATTGATACAATTGCCAACGCAGGCTTTTGAGCAACGATTAAAACAGGAATTGGAGGAAAACCCTGCCTTGGAAGGAGGTAAGGAAGAAAGTGATAGCATTGAGGATGAATTTGACGATCTCTATGATGACAATGAACTCGACGGTGACAACATCAATACCGAAGACATAAATATCGATGAATATCTGAGTGATGATGAAATTCCTGATTATAGGACCAAGGCAAACAACTATAGTGCGGATGATGATGAAAAAAGCGTTCCTTTTGCCGCTGGAATATCATTCAATCAGTATTTATTGAATCAACTGAATACCGTGTATCTCAATGATGAAGAATGGAGCATTGCAGAATTCCTGGTAGGCAGTGTGGACGAGAGTGGATACATTAGAAGGCCATTGGCAGATATTATGGACGATTTGGCATTTACCCAAAATATCTATACCGATGAGAAAACCATAGATTCGATATTAAAAATAGTTCAATCCCTAGATCCCCCTGGTGTGGGCGCACGATCATTGGAGGAGTGCCTTATCATCCAATTAAAACGAAAGGAAATGAATCCCAATATTGAAATGGCCATTGCAATATTGGAAAAATCATTCGACCACTTTACCAAAAAACATTATAAAAAGCTGCTTCAAAAGCATAACATATCAGAGGATAGGCTTAAGGAGACTATAGCGGAAATTGAAAAACTGAATCCTAAACCAGGGGGATCTTATGCCGGCAACAATCGCATTGTAGAACATGTGGTTCCCGACTTCTCCATAAAGATTGTTGATGGGGAGCTGGAGCTTACCCTGAATGGGAGAAATGCCCCAGAATTGCACGTCTCCAAAGAATATAACAATATGCTCAAGGGATTCAAGGCCTCTAAGGAAAAATCCAAATCCCAGAAAGATACGGTCATGTTCATTAAGCAAAAGTTGGATGCTGCCAAATGGTTTATCGATGCCATTAAGCAAAGACAACAGACCTTATATATAACGATGAATGCCATAATGGAATATCAGAAAGAATATTTCTTAACCGGTGATGAACGTAATCTTAGGCCTATGATCCTCAAGGATATAGCGGATGAAATAAATATGGATGTCTCTACAGTATCAAGAGTTGCCAACAGCAAATATGTCGATACGCCCTACGGTACAAAATTGATTAAGGATTATTTTTCAGAATCAATGAAAAATGAACAGGGGGAAGATGTGTCCACCAAGGAAATAAAAAAGATCTTGGAAACCGTCATTACCGATGAGGTCAAGAAAAAACCACTTACCGATGACAAACTCGCGGCCATATTAAAAGAAAAAGGCTATCCCATAGCACGAAGAACGGTAGCAAAATACCGCGAACAATTAGGTATACCCGTAGCAAGATTGCGTAAACAGATTTAATGAGAATTTTTCTAAAGGCTATTTCCTATATCTTTCACCCACTATTAATTCCTATTGCCGGGACTTTTGCTTATTTCATCATTACACCCAAATATAGTCCACTTGAACTGCAGAGCGGTAATATTATACCGATTTTCATTCTTACAGTGATCATACCTATCATTACCTTCCTGATTTTAAAGAATGTCGGATATGTAAACTCTGTACAGCTTCCCACCATCAAAGAACGTAAGTATCCCTTGTATATCAATCTTATACTGTTATTCATGATTGTCTATAAGGTCATTCCCAATAACTATGTTATTGAACTGTATTTTTATTTCGTAGGACTCATAGGAGGCATATTTGCGACGATTATTCTCCTATTTTTCAAAATTAAGAGTAGTATGCACTTGTTGGGCCTGGGCAGTATGTTTATGTTCTTAGTAAATCTCAGCATTCATTTTGAAATTAATATTACCATTGCCCTAAGCCTTTTTATTATGATAATTGGTTTAGTCGCTACTTCCAGATTATACTTAAAAGCCCATAGCAAAATGGAACTATTTATCGGCCTTTGTATAGGAATGATCTCACAGCTACTGACCGTCAAGTATTGGTTATAACCTAACTAACATAACCCTTTTGTTGCGCTCGCCGTCATAGAATATAAAAGATAAACCCAATGCGCATCGGCTTCATTTCCAGGCTCTCGCCATCTACTGAAGTGCTGTCTTTTAGAAGGCTACTGAGAGAATAATAAATATGGGCATTGAATGTATTGTACCCTATATTAAAAGTAAGACCATATTGAAATTTTCGTACATCCGGATTCCTAAAAGATGTTTTGTCCAACGATGTGACCAATTTTGATTGGGCACTAAATATATACCCCAATTTCATTCCGGCATAGATCCTTGTAAATTTATGCTCTTTGGGTGAAGAGTTTCTCCAGCGCAATTCCAACGGTAATTCCACCAAATGGGTTTCGATCTTATTTCTTTTTACGGTTATTTCTTCGTCCCCAACCATGATTACATCCTGATCAATAATGCTATATGTAACTCCATCCGAAGATTCCGATGCCCACAAATTCGAATAATATGAATTTATTGCATAACCAAGCCCTATCCCAATAGCAAAAGTCCTTTTTGGATTAACTGGTATATCCTTTATGATTCCGCCTTGTAAGCCGTAAGATAAATTCCTCTGGGTAAAATCAGCAGGTTTATTAAGTAGGAAATTATAGGTGATCCCTAAATAAAATTGATCTTCCAAGTACTTTAAATCCCCAGTCTCGAATTCTTGGTTCGTTTGGGCACACACCCCTAAAACACCGAATAAAAGTAACCCAAGAACTATTTGTTTCATCTATTTCCAAGATTTATTATCATGATACACTGGGAATTTTTAGAATCTTCATTCAAATCAATCCTTTCACTAATACCCATTTCTTGAAAGTAAAATTAAGGAAATAAAAAACGCCCTGATACGTTAATCAGGGCGTTTTTAAAGTTTGAAAGAATGTATTTATTGTATATTTCTAAAAGCATCACCTTCATAGGTGGTATAATTCACTTTCAGTGCGTTGACTTTTCTTAACTCTAGCTTAATATCAGATATCAACCCCATGTTGGCATTTTTATCAACTTTCAAGGCCGTTGTCAAGACATTTTGCAATTCCTGGGATTTCTTGGCCCTTTCAGCCAAAATATAATCCCCAACTTCTGAAGGGTTCGCGAATTTATCATTTAACTGAATCTTAGGTTCAGTTCCGAATACTTTTTGATATTCTTGGGTAGGTTTACCCACATATATATAAATTACACGATCTTTTTTCTCCAGTTTCTTGACCTCATTGGCATTCGGAAGTACGTTTTCTACCTTCAGCGAACTATCTTTCATAACCGTAACCGTCATAAAAAAGAACAACAACATAAACACGATATCGGGTAAAGATGCCGTAGATACTGGTGGAAGTTCCCCACTTTTTTTCTTACTAAATTTAGACATAGCTTAGCTTTAGATATTATTAATTCGCGGAAGAAGTTTCTGCCTCTGACAATTTTTGAGGAAACAGGTCCTGTATTTTCTTCACCTTATCCTTTAAATCATCCTTGATAGCTTGCGGCGTTTCAGGATTTAGATACTCAGCTTCCATTTCGGTGAAATCACGGCCGAATAAGCGTTGCGCTTCCCTATTACGTAAATCATTATAGGCGCCGACCAATTCATTTTGAACCGTTATATAGGTCCCATATTTGGTTTCCCTATCATTCTTCAAGGAAATAATAGCTTTGCTAGGATTATCAGAAGATTCCGCATTCCTTTTTCCTTTACAATAAGTGCACGTACCATCACCACCATTATCCAAAAATGCCATGGCCTTTGTTCTTAATTGTTTTAGGTCTATCAATTCCTCATCAGCCAACAATTGCCCATTTTTGTTGATGTTCACCTGAAAGATGTTCTTTTGTTTAATAACAACATCAATATCCTCAGGTGGCTCAATAGGTGGCAACATACGATCCAACCCAGCGTCAGTTTCAATGGTTGTCGTAACCAAGAAAAAGATCAATAGTAAGAAAGCTATGTCCGCCATGGACCCGGCATTTACCTCTGGTGCTCCTGCTCTTCTAGCCATAGTTTAATTATTTATTTACTAAACATTTTTTTAATCCCAGGTAATATAATAGAAATTACCGCTACTACAGTAAGGATAAAGAACACATTAAGTCCCATTCCTATTTTCTTCACTGTGCTTTCATCTGACATTGCCATATAATCATCCGCTACATCAGTTCCACTTGCCAAAACATATGATATAACAACAACCAAAAGAAAACCTCCTATAACAAACAAGGTCTTTTTAAGGCCTGCTGGATTTGCAAAAAGATTCTTTAAGGTAAATACCAAACTAGCGACTACGGCAATGCCCAGCAAAAGATAGGTGATCATGAACATGGTGTTCATGGCCCCACTTTGGGCGGCTTCAGCAACTGGCATATCCTTCTCGGGCAATAAATACCAGAGTATCGCGGAGACAATACCAATAATTAACAAAAATAATTTTAAAAATTTATGCATGATACAATTTGTATTAAGTCCGACTTATTTTTTATGGTCTACCAACATATCAATCAATGAGATTGAAGAATCTTCCATATCATTGACTATACTGTCAATTTTAGCAATGATATAGTTGTAGAAGATCTGGAGTATGATAGCCGTAATAAGACCAAATACCGTTGTCAATAATGCCACTTGGATATCTCCTGCAATTAATGATGCGCTCAAGTTACCAACCGCACTAATTTTTTGGAAGGCCTGAATCATACCGATTACCGTACCCATGAAACCAAGCATTGGTGCAATCGCGATAAATAAGGATAACCAAGAAACGTTTTTCTCCAATTGGCCCATTTGTACTCCACCGTAAGCAACAACGGATTTCTCAGCAGACTCTACACTTTCACCTGCCCTATCCAAACCTTGATAGTATATCGAGGCAACTGGTCCTTTTGTGTTTCTACACACTTCCTTCGCAGCTTCAACACCACCAGAAGCCAAAGCATCCTCAACTTGTTGCTTTAGTTTCGTAGTATTGGTTGTAGCCATATTCAAATATATGATCCTTTCGATGGCAACTGCCAAACCAAGTATCAAACATAAAAGAACAATACCCATGAAACCGGCACCGCCTGTTATGAACATTTCTTTTAAAACTTGAGTAAAACCTTTAGAAGCCTCTGGAGCCGCATCTTGAACAGCAACCATTGCAGAAGCAACATTTGCACTTACCGTATTTGTACCTGCTACAAATAACCCAGCAACAGCTAGGGTAGAGAATAATTTTTTCATTTCTTTCAAACTTAAATTTAGTTAGTATATAGGGTTAAAGATAAAAAAAAAACATGACAATAAAAGTAATTTTTTTGCAGAGAGGAAGGGATTCGAACCCTCGATACACTTTTGGTGTATACACACTTTCCAGGCGTGCGCCTTCGACCACTCGGCCACCTCTCTAGTTTAGCCTTAAAGGTTGGCCAATTAACAAAAAAATAATCAAGTAAAGAAATTTAAACCATTATTTTTTATTGCATTTCTCCCCGCAGCGATGTTTCAAAAATCGTTTTAAACAACTTTGGGGAAACTTTATCACCCAATAAGTACATCAACTTCGCAATGGCGGCCTCGGTTGTAATATCCTTACCATTAATTACTTGCATTTGCATTAGTGCCTTACTGGTTTCATACTGACCCATAATGACGCTACCTCCTGAACATTGTGTAACATTCACCAAATGTAGATTTCTACCGATCGCCTTTTCTAAGCTCTTTAAAAGCCATTTTTCGGTAGGAGCGTTTCCTGCTCCATAGGTCTCAAGGACCAGTGCCTTTAAATCAGGAATATTGAGCACACTGTTCAAGACCGATTCATTTAGTCCGGGAAACATTTTCAAAATGGCTACATTCGTATCCATATGCTTGTGGACCTTTAACTTTTTAGATGCCTTTGGTTTTAAAAGGTATTCATTATAAACTTTCAAGTGCACACCCGATTCTGCCAAGGGCGGATAATTTGGAGAATCAAATGCCTGGAAATGCTCGGCATTGATCTTTGTGGTCCTATTGGCTCTATATAGTTTATATTCAAAATACAGTCCCACCTCCTGGATTACCGGCCTACCTTTT
The DNA here is from genome assembly GCF_014610845.1 of Maribacter arenosus. Classification (GTDB taxonomy): domain Bacteria; phylum Bacteroidota; class Bacteroidia; order Flavobacteriales; family Flavobacteriaceae; genus Maribacter_A; species Maribacter_A arenosus. The sequence continues at coordinate 29,701 of NZ_JABTCG010000002.1, forward strand.
TCTTGCAGCGCCGCTATTTGAATAGATGTAATGAGATTTTCTTTGGCATCGGTTCGTAAATCGCCAATGGGCAATTGCGAACCTGTAAAAATCACCGGCTTTGTTAAATTCTCAAGCATAAAGCTCAATGCCGATGCCGTATAACTCATGGTATCACTACCATGCAAAACAACAAAGCCATCATATTTGGGATAATTGTCTTCTATCAACTCGGCGATCCTGACCCAATGAGAAGGATTCATGTTGGATGAATCCAAAGGTGACTTGAAGGATACACTATCAATGCTACAATCCAATTGGTTCAATTCGGGAATATTCTTCATCAAGGTTTTGAAATCAAAAGCCTTTAAAGAACCGGACTCATAGTCCTTAACCATACCAATGGTACCCCCTGTATAAATTAATAATATGTTCGATTTTTTATTCATCTAAATTAAATTCCGAATACCGTTTTGGTATTTTCTGTAGTAATCTCGGCAATCTCCTCAGCATGCTTCCCGTAAATATCCGATAATTTAGCGACCACATGGACGAGATAGGCGCTTTCATTTCTTTTTCCCCTATAGGGTACCGGCGCTAAATAGGGTGCATCGGTTTCGAGAACTATATGCTTCATATCAAGTTCTTTTAAAAAAGCATCGATTTTACCATTTTTAAAAGTCGCTACCCCCCCTATGCCCAATTTCATGTTATACGAAATGGCTTTTTTTGCTTGTTCCAGCGTTCCCGTAAAGCAATGGAAAATACCATATAAGCCCTTACCTTTCTCGCCTTCAAGAACCTCGAATATTTCATCAAATGCATCCCTGCAATGAATTACTATCGGCAATCGATGCTTCTTGGCCAATCTGATTTGATATCGGAAAGCTTCTTGCTGCTCCTTTAAAAAAGTCCTGTCCCAATAAAGGTCTATCCCAATTTCCCCAACAGCATAAAACCTTCTTTTCGACAAAAGATTTTCAACATGTCGAAGTTCCTCCAAATAATTCCCCTTTACATGTGTAGGATGCAGTCCCATCATTAGGAACATATTTTTGGGATAGGCCTTTTCCAAAGCAAACATTGCATCGGTATATGAAGAGTCTATAGCCGGAATAAAAAAACGTTCCACCCCATTATCAAGCGCCTTTTTTATAACCTCGTCCCGATCCTCATCAAAAGCCTCGCTATAGAGATGGGTATGTGAATCTGTCAAAACCATTGAACAAAAATAGCCTTATCTTTGGCAAAAAAATAAATGTTGAGCCTCAAAAAGTTGTTAAGGAAGAAAAACTATATACGAATACCCTTGGACTATACGGCTACGAACCATTTTGAGGTAGTTGCCAAAATCAATGGCATTTCTGGCCGATTCATTTTAGATACAGGTGCATCGAATACATGCATTGGTTTCGATAAAATTGAATTCTTCAATCTAGTTTCAAAGGAATCCGAAATAAAGGCTGCAGGTGCAGGGGCCACCAATATGAAAACGCTGTTATCTACCAAGAATACTATTAAAATCGGTAAATGGAACAAACGAAAACAAAAAATAGTATTGTTTGACCTAACGCATGTAAACGAGGCGCTTACCACCCATAAGGCCTTACCTGTAGATGGCATCATCGGTGCCGATGTTTTAAAACGGGGAAAAGCCCTAATCGATTACAAAGGCAACTCCCTTTACTTAAAATAAAAGCAACCCTAACTAAAAGCTTTTCCCCTAAATGCATGGAGCAAGTATAGACTATGCATTTCGATTCCCAAAAGAACCATTCCAAGATTGAGCTTTTAAAAAGATGGGGGTTTAAATAGCGTTTATCGACCAAATAACCCTCTATTGTTTTTTGGTATTGATGGCCCAAGTTAGGATTGCTCCTGTATAAAACATATCATGCAAAAGACTTTTGGCAGCTGAGAAATCGACTGCCATATTATTGTCCAAAGCAATCCCAAAACCTACTCCCAAACAATTGGATTGCATGGTATCAAAATTCAAATTCACGGCATTTTCGAGAAAAAAATGTATTTGGGGAGTTGGGGCATAGTCAAGGTTCAAAACATAAAAACCCGTGGTGTATTTATCGATATTGGTTGTTGCCCCTATATTATAACCTATTGTGAATTTTTCATTAATGGAATTCGAGAAATTCAAAGAAACCATACTCCCGATTTGATCAAAACCAAATGACGCTGTTGATGATATGGCCCTTACCATTACAGCCATTTCTGGGATGAGATTTTTTTGCTTCCATAAATTGACTGAAAACCCCAGTTCAACTTCATTAAAACTGAAAATGGTACTGGTCAACTCTTTATTTTCAAAACAACGCTCTTTGGTAAAAGGGGTATGCAGTTGCATTTCCAAATTATCCGACAAACCATATCTTATTAAAACATTAGGGATGTTCCATGTGGTGTTCCTTTGTACCCTGGATTCTTCAACTGAATACAGCGTTTCAAATTCCAGCTGTACTAAATTCTTTCGCACAGCGGAAGAAGGTTCTATGGTTTGGCCAGTCAAGTTGCCGCTTAATAATACAGTTGCTAGAATACCTATAACCGATTGCCTCATTTTCAACATTTATCATTGAATTGGGGCAAAGTTATTTTTATTGAGTCTAAATAAAGATGATATTTGTCATAAAAAAAATCCCGAACCGAGCAGTCCAGGATTTATATTTTAAAAAAATCGATTCAACTAGAACTCCAAGGCCTTTTTAACATCATTGTCCATCAAAATTTCCTCAGGATTTTCCAATGCCTCCTTAACGGCCACCAAAAAGCCTACCGATTCTTTCCCGTCGATAATCCTATGGTCGTATGATAAGGCAACATACATAATAGGGGCAATTACAATTTCACCGTTTCTAACAATCGGTCGTTCTACAATATTGTGCATTCCTAAAATCGCACTTTGTGGCGGATTGATAATTGGAGTGGATAACATAGATCCGAATACACCTCCATTTGTAATTGTAAATGTCCCTCCGGTCATTTCATCCACTGTGATCTCACCATCCCTAGCCCGGATAGCCAAACGCTTTACTTCGGCCTCAATCCCTTTAAATGTTAATTTCTCCGCATTTCTTATCACAGGCACCATTAATCCTTTGGGACCTGAAACCGCAATACTGACATCGGCGAAATCATAGGATATCATCTCCTTACCATCGATCATGGAATTAACGGCCGGGAACATATCCAAAGCTCTCACAACAGCTTTGGTGAAGAAGGACATAAACCCTAGACTCACGCCATGTTTCTCCTTAAAATCTTCCTTATATTTCTTACGTAGTTCAAAAATAGGCGTCATGTCTACTTCGTTAAACGTGGTCAACATAGCCGTTTCATTCTTGACTGAAACCAATCGCTCGGCCACTTTTCGGCGTAGCATGGAAAGTTTAGAACGCTTTTCCCCGCGATTTCCTCCAGGAGGTGGCGTGCCCATGGAAGGCACAGCCTTTACCGCATCTTCCTTTGTTATTCTTCCATCCTTACCCGTACCCTTGATATTGACAGCATCGATATTCTTTTCGGCCAATATTTTTTTGGCTGCTGGTGAAGCACTTCCCGTAGCATAGGTTTGTTCTTGCTTTGATGCGGGTTTAGGTGCTGTTTCTTCGGATTTGGCAGCTACCGGGGTCGTACTTTTCGTAGTACCTCCTTCAGGTTTTGTTGCGGATGTATCAATCAAACACACAACGGCCCCAACCTCAACGGCATCCCCTACTTCGGCCTTTAAGGTAATGGTTCCGCTTGCTTCAGCAGGCAGTTCCAAGGTCGCCTTATCCGAATCCACTTCGGCTATTGCCTGATCTTTTTCCACATATTCCCCATCTTCGACCAGCCATTCCGCAATTTCAACCTCGGTAATAGATTCTCCCGGCGAAGGGACTTTCATTTCTAAAATCATTCTTCTACAATTAAATGTTTTTTTATTTAGGTCTTGTCATATTATCCTTGCTCTTATCAAAAACAAAATCCAAAACTTGTTGATGCCTATTTTTGGAACGTACGGCACTTCCTGCAGCTGGGGAAGCATAGTATCGTCTTGATGCCACCCTAAAGCCCTGAGCCCCTTTATAATGCATCATGAGATGACTCCAAGCACCCATATTCCGGGGTTCTTCCTGCGCCCAAACCACATCAGTTGCTTTATGATATTTACCCAAGATAGTGTCTATTTGTTCAACGGGCAATGGAAATAATTGTTCTATCCTTACCAAAGCTACATTATCTCTATCCAATTTCTCACGTTCAGCCAAGAGATCATAGTAGAATTTACCGGTACAGAACACCAGTGATTCTACTTTATCGACATTTACGGAAACATCGTCCAATACCTCCTGAAATCTTCCTGTTGCAAATTCATTGACTGATGAAACGGCCTTCGGATGACGCAATAAACTTTTCGGGGTGAATATAATCAATGGTTTTCTATAGTTCACCTTCATTTGTCGCCTTAAAATATGGAACATTTGGGCTGGGGTAGTAACATCGGCCACGAACATATTATCACGGGCACATAATTGTAAATACCGTTCCATACGGGCCGAGGAGTGTTCAGCACCCTGACCTTCATAGCCATGGGGTAAGAACATTACCAAGCCATTTTGCAATTTCCATTTATCCTCTGCTGCGGAAATATACTGGTCGATCATAATTTGGGCCCCATTACTGAAATCACCGAATTGAGCTTCCCAAATGGTCAAGGTATTGGGACTAGCCATGGCGTAACCATAATCAAAGCCGACAACAGCGTATTCGGAAAGTAGCGAATTGTATATTTGAAAGGTCCCTTGGTTTTCCGAGATATGGTTTAAAAGCATCACCTCTTCTTCACTATCCTCCAATTTCATTACGGCATGCCTATGTGAGAAAGTACCTCTTTCAACATCCTGACCCGACATACGAACCCCGAAACCTTCTTCCAAAAGTGACCCGTAGGCCAATAATTCACCCATGGCCCAATCAAGATTATCGGTATCGAAGAACATTTTCTTACGATCGTCAACCAACCTCACCACTTTCCTTATAAACTTTTTGTTTTCAGGAAGTTCGGTAAGGACCTTGGCTATTTGGGTGAGTTTTTCCTTGCTGTAGCCTGTGTCGACAGGATCTAACATCTCCCATTCACGTACGGGTGTAAATTCTTTCCATTCATCTGCCATGAATGGGGTTATTATCGTTTTATCCTCTTTCCTGGAATCTTCAAGTTCTTCTTCCAAAGTAGCCTTGAATTCTTCTTCCAATTGTTTTACAAAACCTTCTTCTATAACCCCTTCAGATATCAACTTCTCGGCATAGATATCCCTGGGATTCTTATGTTTTGCTATCGCCTTATACAATATGGGTTGTGTAAACCTAGGTTCATCACCCTCATTATGTCCGTATTTTCTATAACCCAATAAATCAATGAAAACATCGGATTCAAAACGCATGCGATATTCCAATGCAAATAAAGCGGCATGACAAACTGCTTCCACGTCGTCGGCATTTACATGCAACACCGGACTTAGGGTTACCTTGCCAACATCGGTACAATAAGTAGAACTCCTGGCATCCAAATAATTGGTGGTGAAACCAATTTGGTTGTTCACGACCATATGAATCGTTCCATGGGTCTTGTAACCATCGAGCTTCGCCATTTGCACCACTTCATAGACCACGCCTTGACCGGCGATAGCTGCGTCACCATGAACAACGATTGGCAACACCTTGGAAAAGTCATCTTTATAGTGTGCGTCTTGTTTGGCCCGAACAATACCTTCTACAACGGCACCCACGGTTTCTAAATGGGATGGGTTTGGAGCGATGTTCATTTTGATCTGATTGCCATTATCCGATTTCCGATCGGATGTCCATCCTAAGTGGTACTTAACATCCCCATCAAAAATCTCTTGCTCATAATCCTTACCATCAAACTCACTGAAAATATCCTTCGCCGATTTACCAAAGATATTCGTAAGTACATTAAGGCGACCCCTGTGGGCCATTCCCATGACAAACTGTTCGACCCCCATTGCAGCCGCCCGTTCAACAATGACATCCAAAGCAGGGATCAACGACTCGTTGCCCTCAAGCGAAAATCGTTTTTGACCTACATATTTGGTATGTAGAAAGCCTTCGAAAGCGACCGCTTGATTCAGCTTTTTTAAAATATGCCTTTTTTGATCCTTATTGAAATCTGGATGGTTGTCATTTATATTCACCCAGTTTTGTATCCAATCTACCAATTCAGGTTTGCGGATATATATATATTCAACCCCTATGGCATCGCAATAAATACGCTGTAGATGATTAATAATCTCACGCAGGCTCTTAGGTCCAAGCCCTATAATTTCCCCTGCGGTGAAAATGGTATCCAAATCTTGAGTGTTCAATCCAAAGTTTTCAATATCCAATGTAGGAACATAAGTTCTACGTTTACGAACCGGATTGGTCTTGGTAAACAGATGACCTCGTGTTCGATACCCATTAATCAAACGAACCACCTGAAATTCCTTGTGCATATGCTCGGACACCTCACCGCCAGTACCCGCGGTCTCCGTCATTAAGGTATGATGAGCCGGAACCTCAAGTTCATCCAAGGAACTTTCCACCCCAAAATCAAAACCTTGGAAAAACGCCCTCCAACTAGGTTCTACACTATCGGGATCCGTTAGATATTGGTCGTATACCTCCGCGAAATACGAAGTATGTGCCGCGTTTAAAAAGGAATATTTATCCATGTAAGTGCTCTATCTTATAATAAGAAATAAATCCCGCCAGATGACGAGATTAATTCTTCATAAATTTGTTCGAAAATAATGATTTCCAACTTTCAAATACAGTTTCAATAACAAAACCAGTCCAAAAATACAATATTTCGCATATCTAGGCGTATCTTAATGGGTTATATTGCTAAAAAGCCCGATCACTTAACATTATGCATAAAAACATTACAAAATGAAACATTTTATTGTAGGCGTACTATTGCTTATCGGATTTTCGGGCACAAGTCAGAAAATTTCCAATGATTTTTGGGATAATGTTCGCTTTGGTGGCGGAATTGGTTTGGGTTTCTCAAACAATTATTTTAATGGTTCAATCTCGCCAAGTGCTATTTATCAAATTAATGAGCAGTTCTCAAGTGGGGTCGGACTTAATTTCAATTATGCCAAATTCAATGATGACACACTTCTTGCTTATGGAGGTAGTATTTTAACCCTTTACAATCCTATTCCTTATATACAAATATCCGGCGAATGGGAACAACTCAGAATCAACAGGACCTATGCCCTTGAAGGAGGAAATTTGAAGGATAATTATTGGTCTCCCGCCCTTTTTCTCGGTTTAGGGTATAGCCAACGAAATGTGACTTTTGGACTTCGGTATGACGTATTGTACGATGAAAATAAAAGCATATATGCCAATGCATTGACTCCGTTTGTACGCCTATATTTTTAAGAGGAATAGTTCGCCTTTAACCATACCTTTTGGAGCTCCCTTCTTAGGATCAATAATGAAACCTGTTCGGCAACTTCAACAACGTCGGTCACCTGGATTTGTTTAAACGCTTTTTCAGGAACATCAACTATATACAATAGATTAAGGTAATCGGTAAACTTCTCCAGGATCAAATAGTATATTTTCTCATGCAGGAAGGCTTGTAAATTCTCTGGTGAAACATCTTTGGCCAAATCTATTGGGATATTGGCAAGTCCGAAATCTTTCTTGATCTGCACCACCAGTTTACCATATAGGTTTCCTTTCTGCGCATTGGTCAATAGCTCAATACTATTTGGAAAATCAAGTTTCATAAACTAAATACGTATCGCAGCACGTTTTTGGTTTATTCAATATGGCTAATCAAAAAATCAATTTCGTATTTTCTTCTCCCAATCCCATGCCGATTTCATGGCTTCATCCAACGTATATTTCGCTTTCCATCCAAGTTCCTTATTGGCAAGGGTGGTATCGGCAAAGGCAGAGGTTATATCGCCTGGTCTTCTATCTACAATCTTATAATTGAGTTTTTTACCCGATACTTTTTCAAAACTTTTTATGACCTCTAGTACCGTACTCCCTTTTCCGGTACCAACATTGAACACCTCATAATTGGCTTTGTTCTTTTCGGCCAATAATCTTTGTAGTGCCACAACATGGGCTTTGGCCAAATCAACGACATAAATATAATCCCTTACACAAGTACCATCCGATGTAGGATAATCATCCCCAAAAACGGACAATTGTTCTCTAATCCCTATACCTGTTTGTGTGATAAATGGTACCAAATTTTGTGGCACTCCAATTGGTAATTCCCCAATCTCGGCACTGGGATGCGCGCCCATAGGATTGAAATAACGCAAAGCAATGGCCCCTATATTCGGAGTGACTTTACAGGTATCGCGGATAATCTCCTCTCCCATTTGTTTGGTATTCCCATAAGGGGATTCTGCTACCTTTACAGGGGCATCCTCAGTAATCGGCATTTTATCGGCTTGGCCATATACGGTACAACTTGAGCTAAATATAAAGCTAGCTTTAGGTTTCTTTGAGAGTTCTTTCAACAAATACACCAAGGTGCCGATGTTGTTTTCGTAGTATAACAAGGGTTTTTCCACACTTTCACCTACAGCCTTCGAAGCGGCAAAATGAATAACCCCTTCTACATCGGCATGTCTTTTGAAAAAATCCTCGACTTTTGATTTTTCTTTTAAATCGAGTTTTTCAAACAAGGGTTTTTTACCTGTAATAGCCGTTATACCTTCAAGGACTTTTTCTGAAGAATTAGAGCAATCATCGATGATCACCACTTCATATCCTTCATTTTGAAGCTCTACAACGGTATGGGAGCCTATAAATCCCAAGCCACCGGTAACCAATATTTTCATCTATTTTCGTTTAGTTGATGAATCAAATCTAGTAAAACCCTTTATTTACCATTCACAAAACCGATAACGGTATCCGTAATATAGTCGATCTGTTCTTTATCGAGTTCAGTATGCATGGGCAGTGAGATAACTTCTTTAACCAATTGATTTGTAACGGGGAAATCGGATTCCTTATACCGTGCATCGGCATAAGCCTTTTGCAGGTGTAAAGGAATAGGGTAATATACCCCACATGGAATTTGATGTTTGCTTAAATGTTCTACCAATGCATCACGTTTTCCATTCGTGATCCGCAAGGTATATTGATGAAACACATGACAGTCACAAGTATCACAAATTTCCCCACAATTATTCACAGTTACGGGAACAATGATATGATCCTGGCCTTCAAAGGCCTTGGTGTAAGCCCTTGCCGCCTTTCTCCTAGCATCGCAATAACTATCCAAGAGCGGAAGTTTTGCCCTTAAAACCGCAGCCTGAATGGAATCGAGCCTGGAATTAACGCCGACGACATCATGATGGTATCGTTCGTACATTCCGTGGTTCACGATACCCCTTATGGTGTGTGCCAGTGCATCATCATTCGTGAAAATGGCGCCTCCATCGCCATAACAGCCCAGATTCTTTGAAGGAAAGAATGAAGTAGCGCCAATATGCCCTATGGTTCCTGCTTTAAGTTTGGTACCGTCATTGCGTTTGTAATTTGCGCCAATAGCTTGGGCATTATCCTCAATAACAAACAATTTATGTTTTCTGGCCAAGTCCATGATGGCATCCATATTGGCACATTGACCAAAGAGGTGAACCGGCACTATAGCCTTTGTCTTCGGGGTTATGGCCCGTTCGACGGCAGCAATATCAATATTGAACGTATCTTTTTCAACGTCGACCAAAACAGGAGTCAATTGAAGCAAGGCGATGACCTCGACGGTAGCAGCAAAAGTGAAATCCGCGGTAATGACCTCATCACCTGGTTGCAACCCCAATCCCATCATAGCTATTTGAAGGGCGTCCGTGCCATTGGCGCAAGGTATAACATGTTTAATTCCTAAATAGGCCTCCAATTCCTTTTGAAAGGCATGCACTTCTGGGCCATTGATGAAAGCAGAAGTCTCCAGGATATTCGAAATCGAAGAATTTATTTGCTGTTTGATGGATTGGTATTGACCATTAAGGTCTACCATTTGTATTTTCCGCATCTGCAAGATTTAGCATAGTATGATTGCAAAAATAAGGAACAATTCTGGAAAGAACCGTATTTTAGCCACAAACGATGACCTAGTGAATTATATCTACAATATCTTTGCACACATCACATGGTTCCACTTGAAAATAGTGGCTCTTTTTCACCCAAAGATCAAACTCTTTGTACAAGGTAGAAAGGAGACATTTTCTATTTTAAAGCATAAAATCCATAAAGGGGATCACGTCATCTGGGTACATGTTGCTTCCTTGGGCGAATTTGAGCAAGGCCTTCCGGTAATCGAGAAAATCAAGAGCGAATTTCCAACATATAAGATTTTGATCACCTTCTTTTCACCCTCGGGTTATGAGGTAAAAAAGAATACATCTGTAGCCGATGCCGTAGCATATCTGCCGATTGACACCAAAGCTAATGCTAAAAGTTTTATTTCGAAGGTTAATCCCAAGCTCGCAATATTCGTTAAATACGAAATTTGGCCAAACTACCTAAAAGTTCTGGAAGAGCATAAAATTCCCGTCTTTTTAATCTCGGCGGCATTCAGAAAAGACCAGCTATTCTTTAAATGGTATGGTGGTATCATGCGAAATGCACTCGGCACATTCACCCATTTCTTTGTGCAGGATGAAAAATCCGTCGAGCTTTTAAAAGGTATTGGCTATTTGAATGTTACCATCAGCGGGGATACCCGATTTGACAGGGTTTCGGAGATTTTGGAAAGGGACAATGAACTCCCTTTCATGGAACAATTCAAAGGAACCAACAGTTGTTTTGTTGCCGGAAGTACTTGGCCGGAAGATGAGGAAATTATGCTGCCCTTCATCAATGAAACCAAAAAATCGTTGAAATTCGTACTTGCACCCCATAATATCAAGTCTGAGCACATTCTTGCCTTAAAAAAATCAATCTCAAAAAAAACAGTACTCTACTCTGAAATCGTAAAAAATGACCTCAGCCAATATGATGTGTTGATCGTTGATACCATTGGCTTATTGACCAAAATCTACAGTTATGCAGACATTGCATATGTAGGCGGGGCCTTTGGCACTGGATTGCACAACACCTTGGAACCAGCTGTTTTTGGGATACCTATTATCATTGGCCCTGATTACCATGGGTTTAACGAGGCTGAAGCCTTGGTAAGGCAAAAGGGCATTATTACCGTAAATAATAAGGATGCCTTCCAGGAGATCATCTCCGATCTTTTAGTCAATCCAGACCACATTTCGAAAACTGGAAAAATCAATTTCGATTTTGTACATAAAAACAAAGGGGCAAGCATCCAAATCATGGAATACATTCGTAGATTATTATGATACGAATAATTAGTAGCTATGAGATTTCCCCAAATTCTTGTGCTTTTGGCTTGTATATGCGCCCCATTTTTTTCTTGTAGGGAAACCTTAGGGAAAAAAGAGGGTTTTCCACATCAAGAAAAAAACATCCCGTCTACGGAAGAATATCAGAAGGCTAAACCGACCCAAAAAAAAGGTCATCCAATTCCCGGAGGGCATTTACCGGATAGTATGATGAAAAAACAACAAAAGTCAAAAGATATAGATACGCTAAAACCAAAAGTTGCATAGTTAAAAATAACAGGTGTTAGCAGTTGTTTATTTTTTATTGGATACACTTGCCAATAAAATGACCCTAAGAATTCCAAAGTATTTCGCATCACCAAGGTAAGACCAATTTTCTTGAATTCGGTCAGAGGCACTCTTAGAGCTAATACTTGGATGCTATTTGTAATTATATCGGAGTGATTGGGCTACCACTATTTTATGTGCTTTTAATTTCAGAAACAAAGGGGAAACTCTTTTGAAACACTACTAGATGCTAAACTTGATGAACGTTTTATAAAGTCTTGATGATGCCCTTACGTTTTTTATCGATTTATTTTGCAGTATATCCTTGAAGCATACTAAACAACAGGCATTTAGTCGAAATAATCGCAAATATTGGCAGAATTTTGGCGACAATTCCCTACATTGTAGTAAATAAATTAAATCATGGAGCACGAAATCACTTTTGGCACTAAGATGCTCAACCTTTTTTTGGGCATTATGGTGGTGATTTTAATCGCGATTTTGCTATCCGTTGTGGGGGGTCTAATTTTGGCCGCCTTTGGAATCATTTAATGCGGTTGAATTTACGATTTCCCCAAATTTTATCTCCTATCTGTTTTGAAAAATAACCAAGCCCATCCTATTTGATGGGCTTTATTGCTTGAATCCGGTAAACTGGGATACTGGGTTTTTACTTTGTTCTACCTCATTGAAAAGACCTATGAATTAGTACTGAACACCGCGATTGTCCTTGACCCTTTTTTAAGGTTTTATCTTTTATTGTTCAGAACATTGAAATCCATGTTGTAATTTGTCGCCCTTTTAGATTTGTGATTATGGTTCGAAAATTGAAATTAAAGAAGTATTCCTATATTTTAACGCTGTTTTTAATTGTTTTATTTATGTCATGTCAGCAGAATACTGCCCAAAATGAAGAATACCCTTTTACCAATGACCTGATCAATGAGACCAGCCCTTATTTATTACAACATGCACATAACCCTGTAAACTGGAGGCCATGGAATGATGATGTTTTCGAAGAGGCCACGAAAGATGATAAGTTGGTGATTATAAGTATCGGCTATTCCTCATGCCATTGGTGCCATGTTATGGAGGAAGAGACCTTTGAAGATGAAAAGGTGGCCGAAATCATGAATAGGGATTTTATATCAATAAAAGTCGATCGTGAAGAAAGGCCCGATGTAGATCAAGTGTATATGACCGCAGTGCAATTAATGACCGGTAATGGTGGTTGGCCATTGAATGTAATAGTACTACCCAATGGAAAACCCATGTATGGTGGAACCTATCATACAAATGAACAATGGACCTCGGTACTTCAAAAGATACATCAACTATATAAGGACAATCCACAAAAGGCCAATGAATATGCCGAAAAGGTGGCCCAAGGCATTAAAGATGTAAACCTTATCGTACCGACTGAAAAGACAAACGACCTATCCGTCACCGCCATAAACGAAGGTCTTTCCAAATGGAAATCTGATTGGGATTTGGAATGGGGAGGAAATGTAGGAAGGGAAAAATTCATGCTGCCAGGACAACTTGAATTTTTACTGGATGAAGCGACCATAGCTAATGATTCAACTTCCCTTTCCTTCGTAAAAACAACCTTGGACCAAATGGCCAGAGGTGGCATTTATGACCATGTCGCCGGTGGTTTTTATCGGTATAGCACAGATCCAAAATGGCATATTCCACATTTCGAAAAAATGCTGTATGACAACGCGCAATTGGCTAGTCTTTATGCAAAGGCCTATACTATTTTCAAAAAACCAGCTTACAAAAAGATTTCAATGGAAACCCTGGCTTTTTTAAAGAAGGAAATGAAAAACGTGGATGGCGGTTATTTTGCTGCGATCGACGCCGATAGTGAAGGGGAAGAGGGCAAGTATTATGTTTGGACAGAAGAAGAACTTGAGCACATTATTCAAAAGGATTATTCCTTGTTTAAGAAATATTACAGCATCGACTCAAGTAAAAAGATGGAAGGTGGTAAAATTGTTTTATACCAAAGTTTGGAAGATGAAACGTTCATTAAAGAACATCAAACGACTCAAAAACACTTAGGAGATTTAAAGGCATCATGGAGGGCAAATTTATTGGAAGTAAGAAAGAATAGGGTTAAACCCAATATCGATGATAAAATTATCGTTTCTTGGAATGCACTTTTGATCAATGGGTATGTTGATGCCTATAAAGCTTTTGGAACTGATGAATATTTAAATGAAGCCAAGTCTATTTACAATGCTATCATCGAATCCGCCTATTTGGATGACCAACTTATACATTCCTACAAAAAAGGAAGTAAACGCTCTAAGGGTTTCTTGGAGGATTATGTCTTTATGGCAAATGCTTCGATAAACCTGTATACTGCTTCCATGGATCCACGCCATTTGGAATTCGCACAAAAATTGATCAAAACCACCTTGATCCAGTTTAAGGACGATAGTTCTGACTTTTATAGATTCACTGCTGACGAATCTCTAATTGCGAAGATCATTAAGAACGATGATGGGGTCATCCCCTCCCCCAATGCAGTTTTGGCCAATTCGTTATTTTTATTGGGACATATCGAATACAATAGGGACTATATGGCAAATGCTAAAGCCATGCTCTTGGCTATGCAACCCTATTTAAAGGACGGTATTCGCAGTTACACCCATTGGGCTTCCTTACAGTTGAAAATGACATATCCATACTACGAAATAGCCGTAGTAGGGGACAAAGCATATGTACTTCGTAAAGAGCTTCAACAAAAGTTCTTGGCCAACACCTTAATCGTAGCGAGTACCCAAGAAAGCAACCTACCCCTATTCAAGGGTAGATATGTTTCTGATGGCACGTATATTTACGTGTGCAAGGACAACACGTGCAAACTCCCTGTAGAAAATATAGAGGATGCCCTAGAACAATTACATGGTTTTTAAACTATCCGGATTTAGTCAAAAAACTCTAGGTTATCACTCCTAATTTATTTTATTGGGTGCCTCACTGCATTGGACAGAACCTATGGTCATTACTTATATCCCATGCTGAAACAAATGATAATACGCCTCGTTGGCATTGATTTTATCTTTGAACTCCCTGACGGATGTTTTTTCATCGATGACCAGTAATTCTACCCCTGCCATATCGGCGAAATCTTCCATAAACTCGGTCGTTAGCGCCTGACTGTAGGCCGTGTGATGTGCCCCTCCTGCCAATATCCATGCCGTCGCGGCGATCTCCAAATTAGGTTTGGCATCCCATAAGACCCTTGCTACGGGTAATTTGGGCAATTGCCCCATCGGCCTTACCGCTTCCACCTCATTTACGATAAGTCTGAATCGATTTCCCATATCAACCAAGGATGCATTTATCGCTGGACCTGCAGGGGAATTGAATACCAAACGAACAGGGTCCTCTTTACCACCAATGCCTAAAGGATGTACCTCACATGAAGGTTTAGAATCCGAAATTGACGGGCAAATTTCAAGCATATGTGACCCTAATACATAGGCTTTTTTAGGTGTGAAGTGATAGGTATAATCTTCCATAAATGAGGTTCCGCCTTCCAATCCAACATTCATAACTTTCATGGCACGTACAAGGGCCGCGGTTTTCCAATCTCCTTCAGCTGCGAAGCCGTAACCATCTGCCATTAGTCTTTGGGTGGCTATTCCCGGCAACTGTTTTAACTCCCCCAGATTTTCGAAGGTATCGGTAAATGCCTTAAAGCCTCCTTCTTCCAAAAAGGCGCGAAGCCCCAACTCGATTTTAGCGGCATCGACCAAAGAACTTCTTTTTTCACCACCGACTTTTAACGAAGTGGTGAGGGTATAGGATTCTTCATATTCTTTTAACAAAGCTTCCAACCTACTTTCGGATATGTTTTGGATATGGCGTACCACATCCGATGAATCATAACCATTGACCGAAAACCCGAAACGGATCTGAGCATCAACTTTGTCGCCTTCGGTAACGGCAACCTCGCGCATATTATCACCCAGTCTTGCCACTTTTAGGTTCTGGAACTCGTCCCAACCCAAAGCCACTCTCGACCATATCCCTAATTTTTTCTGGACACGATCTTCTTTCCAATGTCCTACAACGACCTTCCGTTTCTTCCTCATTCTAGACATCATATAACCAAACTCGCGATCTCCATGGGCCGACTGGTTCAAGTTCATAAAATCCATATCTATGGACTCCCAGGGTATTTCAGGATTGAATTGCGTATGTAAATGGCATATTGGCTTGGTCAGAACGGTTAGGCCCTTGATCCACATTTTTGATGGGGAAAACGTATGCATCCATGTAATGATGCCGATACAGTTTTTATTGGAACTTGCCCCAAGGCATAAATCGGTTATTTCATTTGGTGTTTTTACCGTAGGCTTGAAGATAATTTTCACGGGGATATGAATAGAAGTATCCAAGCCATTGGCAATCTCTTTGGAATTTTTTGCGACCTGTTTTAATGTATCCTCCCCATACAAATGTTGGCTTCCGGTTACGAACCAAATCTCCTTTTCTGATATATCGATACTCATTAATTGTTTGTTTTTTTAAAATATTATTGACCGTAATAGGCATCCTTACCATGTTTACGTTCGAAGTGTTTCTTAATTAGTGATTCTTTCAACCTTGGAGCTTTAGGGTTTATTTGAAGGGTCAAATACGCCATTTCGGCAATCGCTTCAAGCACCTTGCTATTGTACACCGCTTTTGCCGCGTTCTTTCCCCAGGCAAACGGACCATGGTTGCCCAATAGGACCATTTCTACCTCGGTATGTGAAATTTGTTTTTCCTTAAAACATTCCAATATTTGAATCCCGGTATTGTGCTCATAATTTCCTTGAATAAGATCATCCCCCATGGGCGGGGCACATGGAATATCCGCTGTGAGATGGTCGGCATGGGTAGTACCAAAAATGGGGATGTCGCGTTGTGCCTGTGCCCATGCTACGGAATAGGTAGCATGGGTATGTGCGATACCGCCAATATCCTCCCAGTTTCTATACAAACAAGCATGGGTCTTAGTATCGGATGAAGGCCGCATACTCCCTTCAACGATTGTAGCATCGTAATCTAAAATGACCATATCCTCGACTCTTAAATGCTCGTAGGGAACCCCGCTAGGTTTTATGGCAAAAACACCCGCGGCCCTATCCAAGGCGCTTACATTACCAAAAGTATAGATCACCAGCCCCAATGCATTGAGTTGCATATTCGCTTCATAACACTCCCTTTTTAGTTCTTTAAACTTGGAACCCATGGACGTTTGTTTTTAGAATTAGTGTTTTCTTGAATAAATTCTCCCAAATCATTATAATATTCCATCAACTGTCGATATGTTTCAATGGTTTCTGGTTGTGGCTGATATTCAGCTTCAAAACTACTACCCATGCGTTGACTGGCCTGGAACACATTATCATAGATTCCAGATGCGACGGCTGCATAAATGGCAGCGCCTAGGGCAGGAGCTTGGTCAGATTCAGCCACCTTAATGGGCATGTTCAATACGTTGGCCAATGTCTGCATAATGAATGGGGATTTTCTGGCCACACCCCCAATTCCGATTACAGTATCTATTTTTATACCCTCTTCTTGAAATCTGTCCACTATTTTTTTCGACCCAAAACAAATGGCATTGACCAATGCCTTAAAAATTTGTGGAGCCTTACTTCCTAAGGAAAGATTTGATAGGGCACTTTTAAGGCCTTGATCGGCATCAGGGCTTCTTCTTCCATTGATCCAATCCAGTGCAATGGGAATGCTTTTGCTCAAAGGAATGGCTTCTGCCTGCTCCGATAATTCTTTAATGAAATTGGCTTCCATTTCTGCCCTCAGTTGTTCCTTTTGAATATCAGATAAAATAGTTGAAGTCATCACGAGGTTTTCTATAGGCCATGACAATACATCCTTGAACCATGCCAGAACATCACCAAAAGCGGATTGTCCGGCTTCCAGTCCCACCATTCCCGGAATTACGGAACCATCTACCTGCCCACAGATCCCTTTTACAGTCTTGGAGCCAACAGCCTCCTTGGATGCCACAATAATATCACAAGTTGACGTACCCATGACTCGCACCAAGGCATGCTCTTCAATTTTTGCCCCGACCGCCCCAGCATGGGCATCAAAGGTACCGACAGCGACCACCGTATCCGTTGTAAGGCCCAGTCTATCTGCCCATTCTTGGTTTAAGTGTCCGGCAACCTCATCAGACGTATATGTTTCGACATACAGGTTTCTTCTTAGTTGGGCCAGGTAGGGATCTAATTTGCCCAGAAAATCCTCTGAGGGCAATCCGTTCCAATCAGGATGCCACATGGCTTTATGCCCTGCTGCACATCGACTTCTTTTAAAGGATTTTAAATCAGGTTTATCTATGAGCAAAAAGGTCATAAGATCACAATGTTCCAGCCAGGTATGGGCCGCTTTCTTGACGGATTCATCTTCGCGGGCAACGTGCAATATCTTGGCCCAAAACCATTCTGAGGAATAAATACCCCCTTCGTATTTGGTATAGTCTTCACCTCCCCAATTAGCGGCAAGCGCATTTATCTCATTAGCTTCAGCAATGGCGGTATGGTCCTTCCAAAGCACCATCATGGCATTGGGGTTTTCCTTATAACCCTCAACCAAGGCCAAAGGGGTGCCATCTTCGGTAACGGGAATCGGTGAAGAGCCTGTGGTATCGACACAAATACCTTTTACCGATTTAGGTTCCACCTTACTTTTCGAGATAACCGTTTTAATGGTAGACTCCAAGCCTTCAATGTGGTCTAACGGGTGCTGTCTAAATTGATTGATAGAGGCATTACAATATAAATTGTTTTTCCATCGCTTATACCAATGAACCGCCGAGGCCATTTCAGACCCATCTTCAGTGTCTATCAAGACGGCCCTAACGGAATCAGAACCATAATCCAATCCTATAACGTATGTTTTCATGTGAAAAACACCATTTTGATTACTCAAATATACTGCAATATTATTTAATAAGTGTCTATTTTACACTTATTTTGGCTTAACTTTACCTTCGTCACCCAATATACTCCAAATTGTACAAATTGTCCTATATGACCCGGTCTGCCAATAGTGCTTTAAGTCTATGGGGTTCTATACGATTCATGACGTTTTATGAGGGCAAAATAGTTTAGATTAGTACCTTTGGATTTGGGCAAAATCATTTAAAGATATATGGTATTAAAGGATTATAACAAAGAGGACAAAGTCTTACTAGCGGTAGATTGCATCATCTTTGGATTTGATGAAGAGGGCTTGAAGATACTATTAATAAAAAGGGATTTTGAACCCAAGAAAGGATGCTGGTCTTTAATTGGAGGATTTCAAAAAAAGGATGAGAACTTAGACCAGGCCGCCATTCGGATTTTAAATCATCTGACCGGACTTCATGATATTTATATGGATCAACTATATGCTTTTAGCAAAGTTGACCGAGACCCCAAAGAACGTACCATCTCTGTTGCCTATTATGCTTTAATTGATATTGCCACCCATGATAGCGATTTAATACGTTTGGATTCGGCCCAATGGTTCAGTCTTAAAAAAGTTCCATCCCTGATTTTTGATCACAACCTCATGGTTAAAAAGGCCATTGCCCGTTTACGTCAGAGCGCCATGACAAAACCGATCGGTTTTGAGCTATTACCAGAAAAATTTACGATGCGTCAACTACAGCAATTATATGAGTCGATCTTGAATAAAAAATTGGATAAACGAAATTTCATCAATAAGGTGAATTCACTCGATATTCTGATAAAATTAGAAGAAAAGGATATGACAGTCTCAAGAAAGGGAGCCTATTTGTACCGGTTCGATAAAGATAAATATTACAAAAAGTTATTGGAAGGCTTTAGTTTTAAGCTTTGATACCTTAGGCCTTAGTTAATTCATCCGCGCCACAATACTTCTCACGTATTAAGATTACATTCGCGATATAATCTTTGAACATAACCCATGAAAGTTTTTCAATGTGGTCATTGCAATCATCCGTTGTTTTTTGAAAACGATAGATGTGGGAATTGCGGGCATTTATCCGGTTATTGGGACCTAGACCGAAAGATGCTCACCTTTAATGCTTTTAGTTCTTCCCTGTTTTCTGACCGCGAAAAAATTGAATATAAATATTGTAAAAACAAGGAACATGGGGTTTGTAATTGGCTATTAGTGAAGAATAGTCTTCAGGATTATTGCAGTGCTTGCCAACTCAATCGAATTATACCTGATCTTTCCGATGAAAAGAATTATCCCAAATGGCAGAATTTGGAAGTTGCCAAACACCGTCTCATTTATCAACTTCAAAAAATAGGTCTTGACCTTCCGAATAAAATGACCAATGATGAGGGGTTATGTTTTGATTTTATCGCCAAATACGATGATTCAAAAATCATGACGGGACACAAAAATGGGGTTATTACCATACTACTCCGGGAAGCTGATCCGGTCCTAAGGGAAAAAGCGAAAAAGGAGATGCGAGAGTCTTATCACACACTTATTGGGCACCTTAGGCACGAAGTTGGCCATTACTTTTGGGAACGTTTGGTTTTAAGCGATCAAAATGTACTATCGGCATTTAGAAACACATTCGGAAACGAAAAAGCCAATTATGGTGAAGCCCTGGAAACCTTTTACAAGATTGGGGCACCTGATGATTGGCGTAGTTGTTTTATCAGTAAATATGCCACCTCACATCCCTGGGAAGATTGGGCTGAAACCTGGGCCCATTACCTACATATAATGGATATGGTCGAAACTGCCCACTTCTTTGGATTGGAGGTGAATCACAAGGATATATCCAAGAATATTAATACAACGTCAACATTTGACCCTTATACCATAAGAGATTTTGAAACCATCGTTCGAACAGGTGTCCCCTTATCGTTTGCGGTCAATAGCATTAATCGGGCCATGGGAATCCCCGATGTTTATCCGTTCGTAATTACACCAGTAGTCGTAAAAAAAATGAATTTTATTCACGAACTCTTATTGCCAAAACGAAAATTATTTTTTTAAGCTACTGAACAAGATACGCTTAATTAAAAAATGGTGAAATCTGAATGTGTAGTGAACTCCTCCAGAAACTTCATGCCTTTGAAAGAATTTCCATTAGGGTTCAAAAGTGGGCTCCAAACGGCAATGGTATAGCTATGCGGACATACTGCCACGATGCCCCCACCTACCCCACTCTTACCTGGTAAGCCAACTTTAAAGGCAAACTCCCCTGACTCATCATAAAAACCGCAGGTGAGCATTAGGGCATTTATTCGCTTTGATTGAGGTTTCGTAATGATTTTCGAACCGTCTGAAATTTTAAGACCTCCGTTGGCCAAATACGTAAATGTATATGATAGTTGCTGACAGTTCATTTCAAGAGAACACATATCAAAATAAAAGTCGAGCACCTCGGTGGGGTCGTTCTCGATATTACCAAGTGACTTTATAAAGTTACACAAGGCCACATTTCGGTATCCATGTGCTTTTTCAGAATCGGCAATTTTATCTGAGTACGTTAGGTTCGGCAGATTGCTTACATCTCTCACGAAATCGAGAAATTCTTCCTTGGCATTTCCCAAGTGTGAAACTAGGATATCGCAAATTACAATAGCTCCTGAATTTACAAATGGGTTCCGGGGAATACCGTTGAAGATTTCTAACAAAAGAAGGGAATCGAACTTGGTTCCTGAAGGTTCTACATCGACCCGTTTCCAAATCTTTTCACCCATAATTTTATAGGCCAAGGTTAAAGAGAGTACTTTGGCGATACTTTGAATGGAGAATTTTACCAAATTGTCTCCTATTCCGAATCCCTCACCTTTTAAATTAGTCATATGCACTCCAAACATCGTGGGGTCTACATTGGCCAATTCTGGAATATAGGTGGCTATTTTTCCTTCGTTTGAAATTTCTTTGGTTTCATTGTAGACCTTTTCGATAATGTCTTTATAGTTCACGTTATTCTATTTTAGTAAGTAAATTGGCAGTAAAGGTCAAAAAATTTATCCGACATTCAGCCCATATTACGCTTTGTTTCCCCCATTGCAAAAAATTGAGGTTCTTAATGCTTAGATTAGCTAGACTAGTCCGATATTGGGTAATCACTTTTTTGTATTTGATCGCTATCAAAGAACCCAATAATTTTCGGAAGACTGTTACCTAAGTAGCTTTGGATATTGATTTTTTTATTTATCTTATTGACAATACCAAATTTATTATGTGCAAAATTTAACAACTATGCAATTCTTTGAATTATTATTGGGCAACATATAAATAACCTACATTTTAATAGTATATTATTTCAATTACATTTTAAAATGAATGCTGATGGGTTATTCATATTAAATAATGACCTTAAAATTCTAATTACACAACAAACAAAACCTTTTACATGGCCAAAGTAGATTTTACCAAATATGAAACCACAGGTTTTTACGATGAAATGTTCAATGAAACCAATAAGGTAAGACCTTACTATGAACAGTTCAAAACGCGTTTGGAAAAATTGAGCAAAAACAAACTCAAATATTTACAACACGGCACGGAAAGGGCTCAACTGTCATTAGGCATGACGTTTAATGTTTATAACGATAATCAAGGGGTTGAACGCATTCTTCATTTAGACATCATACCTAGAATTATTGAGGGTAACGATTGGGACAGATTGACAAAAGGTCTTGAACAACGCATTGTGGCATTGAACTTATTCATCAATGATATCTACAATGAACAAAAGGTCTTGAAAGACAAGATAATTCCAAAAGAGTTGGTGCTTTCAAGTGCCGGATTTCTCAAGGAATGTATCGGATTAAATCCTCCAAAAAACGTTTGGAGCCATATTTCGGGTACCGATCTAATCCGAGGGGACGATGGAAGTTTTTATGTCTTGGAAGACAATCTCAGATGCCCCTCAGGAGTATCTTACATGCTTGAAAACAGGGAAATTCTAAAACGTACTTTTCCGGAATTGTTCGAAAAGCTGCATGTTAGGCCTGTTCATGATTACACCCACCACCTAAGGGATATGTTAGAGTCGCTTACCAAGGCTTCCCCAGCTAATATAGCAGTGCTCACACCCGGCACCTACAATTCCGCTTATTTTGAACACGCTTATCTTGCCCAACAGATGGGCGCCGAATTGGTCGAAGGAAGGGATTTGGTCGTAAAAGACGACTTTGTATATATGATTACAACAAAGGGCCTACAAAGGGTCGATGTTATTTACCGCAGGGTCGACGACGATTTTATAGACCCATTGGTATTTAATAAAGAATCTTTGTTGGGCACTCCGGGTCTTTTTCGAGCCTATTGCAAAGGCAATGTGGTTTTGGTCAATGCACCTGGAGCAGGGGTTGCCGATGACAAGGCTGTTTATGCCTACATACCCCGATTGATCAAATATTATTTGGGGGAAGAGGTACTCTTGCCCAATATCAAAACCTACATTTGCGCCGAGAAAGATGATTGTAATTATGTACTGGAAAATATCCCAACCTTAGTCATAAAACAAACTGATGGTTCGGGAGGTTATGGTATGTTGATAGGCCCTAAAGCCACAAAAAAAGAATGCGAGGAATTTGCTGTTAAAATTAAAAACAACCCAAGAAACTATATCGCGCAACCCATGATCAATCTTTCTAGAGTCCCGACCTTGGCAGGTGATACTATTGAGGGGCGACATGTTGATTTAAGGCCTTATTGCCTCTATGGAAAGGATATTAAAATTGTTCCAGGTGCACTGACAAGAGTGGCTTTGACCAAAGGGTCATTGGTCGTAAATTCCTCTCAAGGAGGAGGAAGTAAGGACACGTGGGTATTGGATTCCAACTTTAAATAATTAGTGTATGTTGAGTAGAGTAGCGAATACGATGTATTGGATGAATCGATATATTGAGCGGGCCGAAAATTACGCCCGGTTTATGGATGTACATTTCAATCTTTCCTTGGAATCCCCACCAGATGCCGAGGAACAATGGAAACCATTAGTGATCATTACGGGAGATTGGCCGTTATATCAAAAATTATATAAAAAAGTCAATAAATCCAGGGTCATTTTCTTTTTAGGTTTTGAGCCTAAAAACCCAAACTCCATCTATAGTTGTATAACAAATGCAAGGGAAAATGCCCGGTCAATTAGACCGGAAATTACAAAGGAAGTTTGGGAACAAATCAATTCGATCTACTTCTTTGTAAAAGAAGGGATGGAAAGAAAACTATGGAAAAACAATGACCCTAGAATTTTCTTTAAAAAAATAAAAGAGGATTGTCAGCTGCTTTATGGCATTTTTGATGCTACCATTTCAAGGAGCGATGGTTGGCACTTTGGTAAGATCGGGCAATTGATCGAACGTGCCGATAAAACCTCTCGGGTTATGGATGTGAAATACCATATTCTACTGACTACCCCACAAGATGTTGGTAGTTCTATAGATTTGATGCAATGGGCTGCTTTATTGAAATCGGTTAGCGCTTATGATATGTACCGTAAAAAATATGGCAAACTAACCGCATTGAATATTTCAGAATTTTTAATTCTGGACAAGAAATTTCCGCGATCAATGCTATGCTGTTTAATTCATGCAGAGCAATCTTTACAGGAAATTACCGGAAGTATGGGCGGTTTTAGCAATGAGGCGGAAAAGCAATTGGGGAAACTCAAATCAGAACTGGAGTTTGTCGATATCAATGATATTTTTGCGGATGGGCTTCATGAATATCTTGACGAGTTTCAACAACGCCTCAACGGGGTTTCGATAAGCTTTTACAATTCCTTTTTTGCTGTACAATCGCAAATACAAGGACAACAATAACTTTTCATTTTTAGTAATCACCTTCAATGACATACTGTTTAGGCATCAAACTGAAATCAGGAATAGTAGGAATCTCCGACACGCGAATCACTTCGGGGTCAGAGACTACCAAAGCCAAGAAGGTGTTTAGGGTCAATAAAAAAAAGCATTCCTTTTTTATAATGACCTCAGGGCTAAGAGGGGTCAGGGATAAGTCTTTGACCTATTTCAAGGAAATTATCGAAGCGAACGATGAGTCCTTCAATAAACTTTACAAGGTCGTAAACGCATTTTCCGATCAAATAAAGCGTACCGCCAACGAAGACAAAAATTCATTAAAGGAAGCAGGCCTTAGTTTTAACCTCTTTTCGATAATCGGGGGTCAATTACAAGATGATGAAGAACACAAAATCTATTTGTTATACCCTGAAGGAAATTGGATTGAGGTCACCGAAGGTTCTCCCTTTGTGATTATTGGGAATAGCGGATATGGGAAGCCAATTTTAGATCGAGCCATCACCTATGAATCTACCATTAAATTTGCCTTAAAGGCGGGGTTTCTTTCATTTGATGCCACCCGAATAAGCGCCAATGACGTTGATTACCCCATTGATGTAATTACCTATGAAAAAGACTCCTTTCTTATCGTAGAAAAAAGATACGAGGAAAATGAACTTAAAAAAATCTCACAAATTTGGGATAGTATCTTGAGCAATGCTATAAAAAACCTTCCAGAAGATTGGATTGATAAATTATTGGAAGATTCGTATCGAGAAGGTGAAAAAAATGTTTATCAATCCCAGCATCCATGAGGTTCAAAATCATCCATGAAACGGAATACGAGTTTAACGAGGCTGTTTTTCTTGAGCCGCATTACCTAAGGTTCAAGCCAAAAAACACGCCCCATCTTGAATTGGAATCCCATTCCTTGATATTGTCGATACAGCCGGCAGGAATTTCGGAACAGATGGATGCAGAAGATAATTATATTCATTTTTGTTGGTTCGAGGGGATGCATAGAAAAATACATATCCGGTCAGAATCCATATTGAAAAGTAGTCCCTACAACCCATTTAATTTTTTAATCTATCCACTTGGGCTCAATACGATTCCTTTTTCATATTCGAAACCATTACTTGAATTGCTTCAAAAGTACATGACAGCCATGCCTATAAATGCTGAATTAGAAGCATATGGCAAGACAATTCTTGTTGGGGCGAAAAATGCTACCATCCCTTTCCTTACTGAGTTGACCAAACGAATTCATGCTGATTTCATAGTAGAATCCCGGGAGGAGGGAATTCCTTTCGAGGCCGACGAAACATTTGGTTTTAAAAAGGGCTCATGCCGTGATCTGGTCTGGATGCAAATCCAACTTCTGCGTACTTTAGGAATAGCTTCACGATTTGTGAGCGGCTATTATTATGTCGATGTCGAAAATCCACAATATGAATTACATGCATGGATAGAGGTTTATTTGCCCGGTGCGGGTTGGATCGGTTTTGACCCCAGCAATGGCATTGTAACGGCACACACCCATATCGCCGTAGCTTCAAGCAGTCACTATGTTCATACGATGCCTGTTTCCGGAACAGTACGTGGAAATGCGACGTCTAAACTAGGTACGAAGTTGATTATTGATGTCTTGGATATCTAAATTGTTCGCGAAAAATGATTGGGATTTGGGCTCAATGCCAAAAGTGACTGCTACTTAGGTAGCGGTTCGAGGATTCGCAAATCTGTAATTTTGTTAGTTAATACGACGTTAAACCTCAAAGCTAGGCTTTTGAATATCATCTATATTAGTGAAAGAGAAGAAGATGAGCACGACTATGGGATTTTAACCTATAAAATCGTTGATTTGTAACATGTGGAAAACTAAAATAATGCCCTTGGGATAGCTCTTAGTTCGATTTCTCCTCTGGCAGCATGTCAAAAAAAACAAAAAATTAACATATACAATATTATTAACTATTGATGTATCCCCATTTTATTGGGTTGTTCGCCAAAATGCACTACGCTAATATTAACAGTACATCAGACGTTATATAGCATAAATTTGAATGATTAAAACCTTGTTTTTTACTATGAAATTGAATTTTAAAATATCCTTATTATTCTTAGTGGTAACTGCGGGTGTAACGGCCCAAAACGAGTTGCCTATTATCATCGACGATTCCAAGATTAGGCCATTGCGCAAAGTAATTGATACCTCGTTGCAGACCAATTTGGAATATGAGTTGAGGGCCAATCCGCAATGGAAGAAATTGATTGACCAAAAGAAAATGGCGGTCGGCATCGTAGATCTTAGCAATACTGACCAAGTGCGATTCGCACGTGTTAATGGCAACCACATGATGTATGCCGCCAGTTTGCCTAAAATCGCCATACTTTTGGCAGCTATGGATGCTATAGAAAAAGGCAAGTTAAAAGAAACCACCGAAGTAAAAAAAGATATGCGATTGATGATCAGCAAATCGAACAACGCGGCCTCTACCCGAATGATCGATCGAGTGGGTTATGAACAGATAGAGGCCGTAATGACCGACCCTAAATATGAGTTTTACGATGAAGACTATGGTGGCGGTCTTTGGGTAGGCAAACGTTATGGTGGTGGAGGAAATACCAATAGGGAACCTTTGAAAAACTTAAGTCACGCCGCATCGGTCACTCAAGTATGTCGTTACTATTACCTTTTGGCCAATGGCAAATTGGTCAATGAAAAACGCTCTAAACAAATGTTAGACATCATGGAAAAACCCGAACTACATCACAAGTTCGTAAATACGCTAGACCAGATAGCACCTAACGCCAGACTGTTTCGAAAATCAGGTTCTTGGAAAACCTATCACTCCGATTCTGTCTTGGTCTGGGGTGAAAATCCTAATAGACGCTATATTCTAGTTGCACTAATAGACGACGCCAGAGGGGAACAGATAATTCGGAATTTGGTAATTCCTGTAGAAAAAGTCCTGAAAAAGAGCTTAACTTTGACTGGTAAATAGTCTCAAGGTGTCCCATAAATTTGATGATTAAACATATAATTCAAAAAGTATTCGACGTTCGAGAGGGGGAATTCAAGGTTTCCTTTTTAATGACCGGGTATATTTTTTTAATAATTGCCGTTCTCCTTATCATAAAGCCAACGGTCAATGCTCTTTTCTTATCGGCACTTGGCGTTGAACAACTTCCGATTGCCTTCCTTCTAGTCGCTTTAACAGCCGTTTTAAGCTCTTTTGCCTATTCTAAGGCCCTGACTAAATTTTCGCTTCAAAAGCTCATTGAAGTAACCCTTATTTCTTCAATCGTAGTGCTGCTTTGTTTGGCAATACTGTTATATCTCAATCTGGTCAACGGGTGGGCTTTATACTTTTTTTATGTTTGGGTGGCCATATATGCGGTATTGTCAGCTTCACAGTTTTGGGTTTTGGCCAATATGGTATTCAACGTGAGAGAGGCCAAGCGCCTTTTTGGCTTTATTGGTTCAGGAGCTATTTTAGGAGGTATTTTTGGCGGATATGCCACCTCCTTACTTGCGCCCTTTGTAGAAACCGAAATTCTTCTTTTCTTGGCTGCCACCTTATTGCTGTCGTGCATCCCATTACTTCGAAATATTTGGAAGCTTCGGGTTTCTAAATTGAACATTTACAAGCAAACAAAACGTAGCCTGGTTTTAGATGAAAGACCTTTTGCCCTCATCAAAAAGTCCAAACACTTAACGTATATCGCTTTGATGGTTGCAGTAAGCGTTTTAGTGGCCAAACTGGTCGATTACCTGTTTAGCGACTTTGCTTCGAATGCGATTCCCGATACCGAGGAACTAACTTCCTTTTTCGGTTTTTGGTTTTCAACCTTCAATTTGGTATCGCTGATGGTACAGCTCTTTATCACGCATCGAATTGTGGGAATATGGGGAGTTGGTTTTTCTTTGTTCCTACTTCCTTTTGGCATTTTTTTGGGAGGCGTTACCTTTTTTATACTACCAGAGCTTTCCGTTGTTGTGGCGATCAAGGCCATGGACGGTATCTTAAAACAATCGATACATAAAAGTGCTACGGAACTTTTGGCTTTGCCTTTGCCCTTTGACCTTAAGAACAAGACTAAATCGTTTATCGATGTGGTCGTAGATAGTATCGCAACGGGCTTGGCAGGGTTTGTTCTGATTTTCGTGGTGAAGGGTCTGGAACTTCCATCAGCATATATAGTAGGCATTATACTGGGTTTGGTCTTGGTTTGGGTGTTCATCATTTTTCAAGTTCGAAAGGAGTATTTCAAGACATTTAGGAATAACCTTGAACGTATTACGCAAAAAACAACCAAAAATTCAAAAACCAAAGTTGGAAAGGCTTCGGTCGTCGATGGGATGCGCACTGTTTTTCGGCACGGAACGGAACAACAAATTCTATTTATGCTGGGAAAATTACTCGAAATCAACGACAAACGTTTTTTAGAGGATGTTCAAGGCTTGTTGACCCACCATTCGAACAAAGTACGTACTTTGGCCATACAGAACCTTTACTATCTTGATGGAGCTACTGTGATTTCAAATATACCAGAGCTGTTGGCATCGGAAGATGAGGACTTAATACTCGCAACCCTAGAGTATTTATTAAGACATGCCGGAAATGATAGTGAATATGTATACACTAACTATTTAACGCATAAGAACCAAGCCATTGCAGATGCAGCATTATATTGTCTGGCGCGTGAAGCTCGGGACAACTATACCCTTAGGAACACCTATCGTTTGAAAGAGCGTATTCAAGAAAAAATCACTCTTTTTGACCAAAGTGACAAGGCTTCCAAATCATTTCAATTACTGTTAAGGACTATTGGGTTTTCGAACTTTAGGGAATTTTATCCATTAATTTCCGAAGCGTTCAAAAATGATAATGTTGAAGTGGTACATGTTGCCATCGAAGCAGCTGGCACAAGTATGGATAAATCTTTCCTTACCGACCTGCTAAGCTTTCTACCACAAAAGCAATATCGAAATGCCACAACGACCGCACTGCGCAACTACGGTGTGAAAATGGTTTCGGAATTGACCGATATAGTTAAAGAACGCAAGGTCTCTACAGAGACTTTGAGGTTTATTCCTATGGTGATTGGTTCTTTTGGTTCGCAAGAGGCGGTGCGCCATCTATTCCTGTTATTGAATGATCCCGATTTGGCCATACGACTTGAAGTTATCCGAGCTTTGAGTGAAGTACGGGCAAACAATCCGGTTGTAAAACTGAACAAGTACAAAATTGTCGATGTAATTTTTGAAGAATGCAAATTGTACCATCAGACTTTATCATCAATGCATACGCAGATTATCATTTCATACCGCAATCGCAAGAAATCGAACAAAGAGATCAGCATTGAAGAACGTGATGCGCGTACTAGCCTTTTAGAGCTTTTAGAACGGCGATTGGATGCCGGCCTTGAACGTATTTTCAAATTACTAGGACTTAAATATGCCCAAAATGATGTAGAAATCGCTTATCAAGGACTCCTGAGTGATAAAGCAGAGGCACGTACCAACGCTATCGAATTTCTAGACAATCTCCTCACTGGAAATCTTAAGCGTACCTTATTGCCCATCATCGAGGATTCATCCTTGGATATTTCTTCGGAGGAGGTACAACAAAAAATCAAACACAAAATTCCCACCGAGCAGGAGTGTTTTCAATTGTTATTACAAGGAAATGACCTGAAGGTGAAGCTTGCTGTACTATACTTGATCAAACAACAATCAGATAATAGATACCTACCTCTACTTCTTCCTCTGCTCAAGGATGAGGATAAAAGAATAGTAGAGTTTGCAGAAAAAGCTTATAATGCATTATCAAAAAAATAGCACCGCTATTCAGGACGTAATCACTCATGTATCTATTAAAGACAAAGTTGTTGAAACTATTGAAGTATATTAAAAAGCATCCCTTTAAATTTTTGGGGTATTTGATGTTCACGGGAGCTTTTTTTGTGATTCTTTTATTTCTAATGACCTATTGGGGTATGTTTGGTAAAATACCCAATGAGATTGAACTGAAGTCTTTAAGAAACCCTATAACTTCAACAATATATGGTAGTGATGGGGAGCCCATTGGATATTACTATCTGCAAAACCGATCAAATATAGATAGCACTCAAATGAATCCGTTTCTAGTGAATGCTTTGGTTGCTACTGAAGATTCCCGGTTTTATGACCATAGTGGAATTGATTATAAAAGTTATGTCAGAGTTCTAATTAAATCGGTTTTATTGCGGCAAGATGCGGGAGGTGGAAGTACTATAACCCAGCAAATTGCAAAAAACCTGTTTGGCAGAAAAAAACAGTTTTTTATGTCGACCCCCATAAATAAAATACGTGAGCTCTATATCGCACGAAGACTGGAAAACATTTATACCAAAAATGAACTGATATTACTTTATTTAAATACGGTTTCATTTGGCGAAAATTTATATGGTATAGAAAAGGCGGCCTACCGTTTTTTTGGAAAAAAACCCGAAGAACTCACCTTAACTGAAAGTGCAACGTTGATCGGTGTTTTAAAGGCACCTACTTTTTATAATCCCAGAAACAACCCTGAACGGGCAGAAGAACGTCGCAATGTGGTACTACAACAAATGTTGAAACACCAATATATTGATGAACAATTATATAATGATGCTAAGGTGCAATTAACGTTGAATTACACGCCTCCTGAAAAAATATCATCCCTAACTACGTATTATAAAGAATATGTAAAGGAAGAATTTAACAAGTGGGCACAGGAGAACCCTAATGAAGAAGGACATATATTTAATCTTGAATCGGACGGCTTAAAAATTTATACTACGATTAATCCTTTTGTACAAAAATATTTGGAAAGGGCAATGACCAGACAAATAGAGCGCCTTCAACAACAGATGGAAACGTATTGGACTAGTGAAACGATTGAGGGAGGGAAAGAAGCACTTATCCAAAAATTGATTGAGGATCTTCCACAAATAAAGGCGCTAAAAGCCAAGGGCAGAAGCCCTGAAGAAATAGAAGGGTTCGTAAATGCCAAAAAAGAAAGGAAGTACTGGGAAATGGGTAAAGGTTTGGCCTCAAGGCAACAATCCTTGAAAGACTCCATAGTAGCGGCAATTACCAGATTGCATACCGGTATAGTAGCTATCAACAGCAAAAGCGGTAGGATTATGGGGTATCTTGGTGGCATAGACTATGGCTATTCACAAACCGACCATAATCAAGACAAAAAACAAGTAGGCTCGCTCTTTAAGCCGATAACTTACTTGACCGCATTGGAAAGCGGTGAAGATCCATGTAATTATTATGATAATGTACTGCGAACCTATTCGGAATTTGAAAATTGGAAACCTAGGAATGCGGATAATACTTATGGCGGAAGCTATAGTATGCATGGTGCGCTGGCTAATTCGGTGAATACGACCTCTGTAGCATTGCAATTTAAAATTGGAAACGAGAGGGTATTAAAAATGGCAAAAAAAATGGGGATTTCTTCGGAAATACCCGATGTACCCTCTATGGTTTTGGGTACCGCAGAACTTACCTTGCTAGAAATGGTTCAAGCTTATGCAAATATTTCGAATGGAGGCAATGCGATTACCCCTTTTGCCATAGATAGGATAGAAACCCAGGATGGCGAAGTTCTTTATGAAGCAAAAATCAATTACGGAGGACGTATAGCCAGCGAAGAAAGTATTCAAAAATTACAAAAAATGATGGAGGAGGTAACAACCGAAGGTAGTGGAAAAGGGTTAAGTTTCTTTGATATTCCATTTAATATTATAGGTAAAACGGGTACCACACAGAATAATGGCGATGGCTGGTTCATAGGATGTTCCCCTGAAATTGTGGTAGGATCCTGGGTAGGAACTATGGACAAGCGTGTACAATTCGGAAGAGGCTCAGGGGCTCAGACCGCACTGCCTATTGTAGCCTCAATATTTAAAAGCTTGAGCAGTTGGAAAAACCCAATGTTGACCAATTTTGAATATGATACTCCCTATTTCAACTGTCCCATGTACTCAGAACTACCGGCAAATGAAGCTTATCCCTTTTATAAATCAGATACCACTTATATTCAACAAATGAAAATAAGGGATTCATTAAAAAAAATGGAAAATACTAAAATTGATACGCTTTCTACTGAACCCATCAAAGGTATCGATTCATTGCAAATTGATGCTTTTCCTGCTTTGGACAGTCTAGTTCCGAACAACTCTAATCTTCGAACTTAGTTATACGATTAATAAGTTAACAAGCCTTTACTTTCGAATTATTTTATCGATATTTCCAGCAAGATACATATGGTCGCTTGCTGAATTTTTGCGCAATACATTGGTCATCAACACGACTATGTATTTACAATTATCTGGATGTTCCACTATAATCACGGAGTTCATGAAATTTGTGACATTGCCCATATACTTACCACAGGCTTCGCCCTTTGAACGATCACATTTGTAAAGACTTCCCGACTTAAAATAGACCGCAGCTTCTTTAAGAGCCGGTGATTGGGCATAACGTATCCGTCGATCGGTCATGTACATCAATCGTTTCATTTCAAGACTTGATTGCTCATCAACCACATTGCCTTGTTCCAATTGAATCAGGAATTTCATAAGTCCAACTGGCGTTCCAATGCTTCCTCCTTTATCGCCCACATAGGTGTTAGCTCCTCTGGTAAAGAAACTGCCCAAACGCCACTCGTCCGCTGAAATACCCAAATCCCGTAAGGGTAGGTTTACCACATCGTTCCCTAAATCGGTCAACTCTTTTCTTGGCGTTGTTTTAAAGTACTCCAAGGCTTGTTCTTCTGTAAGTTCTGGATAATTTTGTCCAAAAGCGGCCATCAGTAATACTTCACGCCACACAATGCTCGCAGCCCCGTTGTTACTGACCGAAAGCATATGGTCGGTCCATTCATAAAGGGAAAAAACGTCACTTGCTATGACCTGTCTTTTAACCAAAGTATTCTTTTCGATATTGTAGATGGGAATGGTATGTTCATCAGTCAGACCCCACACTCCCGCTTTTACCGATTTATTGCGTAATAATTCGGTACGTTTCTCCCAAGAATCTGGATAGATTTTGGCCAGCTGGGTGAACAGTCCGTTTAAAACGGCCAATTTGCCAACGCTTCCGGGTTGATATCCGGCCGTCTCATTTCTACTTGCATACCGAACACTATACGGATTCGAAATATCAAGCACGGTCAACGAATAACTTTTGTCCAAACCCCTGAATAGAGTGCCTATTTCTTTTTGAAAATCTTCATCAGGAATCAAGAAAGCGCCCACACTATCAGCTTCGCGACCATTAAGGTTCAATTGAATCTCACTCCATGATTTCATCGCCCCTTCCGGAATTTTGGCAGCGTCCTTAATCTCCCCATTTTTAATCAGTTCCAATCGTTTCAAACGTTTGATCCCTGTATATTCGTACCCATCTATGGGATAAAATGAAATAGTGGCAAACGAAAAACAAAGTAGTATGCAGATAGTAAATAAAATAGGTTTACTCATATAGGTTAATCTTAAAAATGTCCTTGTTACTTTATGATTTATCTATTACCTTTTTTTTAAGTTCAAAAAGGTCTTTTCTTCTATCCTTTAGATTTCTAACACTACCAAATTGGTTCAGTTCGCGCAATAGGGCAACATCGACATCAGCAATCAATATCATTTCGGTGTTTGTTGTGGCTTCAGCCTTGATTCCGTTTACGGGAAAAGGGAAATCACATGGGGTAAACACCATCGATTGTGCAAATTGTATATCCATATTATGCACCTTTGGCAAATTACCAACACTCCCTGCGATGGCCACATAACACTCGTTCTCTATGGCCCTTGCCTGTGAGCAATGCCGTACCCTAGAATATCCGTTTTGCGTATCGGTTAAAAAGGGCACGAATAAAATATCCATACCTTCATCGGCCAAAAGTCGGCTCAATTCAGGAAATTCGGAATCATAACAAATGAGTATCCCAATTCTACCGCAGTCGGTATCAAAAGTCTTTATTTCGGTACCGCCTTGCATGCCCCAGACTTTTGCTTCATCGGGGGTTACGTGTAATTTCACGTATCGTTCCATGGTACCGTCCCGTCTACAGAGATAACCTACATTGTACAACAGGTCGTCCTTGATTTCTGGCATGCTACCTGTGATGATATTTATATTATAAGAAATAGCCAACTCTGAAAACTTTTGGACAATTGCAGCCGTATGTTTTGAGAGCTCGCGTATGGCTTCCGATTCTTTTAGATGGTTGTTTTCTGCCATCAATGGGGCATTGAAAAATTCGGGGAATAATGCAAAATCGGAACGATAACCCGATACAGCGTCCAAAAAATACTCAGCTTGTTGCATTAATTCATCAAGATTTTTATAGGGCCGCATCTGCCATTGGATCAAACCTAGACGTACGATTGTTTTTTTAACAGCCGCCTTTTTCGGTTTCTTTTGGTAATAGATATTATCCCATTCCAACAACACCGCATATTCGTTTGATGCTTCATCCCCTTCTAAATATCCCTTCATTATTTTTGAAGGATGAAAATCGTTCGACATCTGAAAATTTAGGACCGGGTCATGGATTTCCTTTCTTTTAACCCTCTCTAGATATTCTTTTGGGGTGCATGTATCAGAATATTTGTGATAATTGGGAATTCTACCTCCAAAAATGATTCCCCTCAAATTCTGGCGTTCACAAAATTCCTTACGGTAATCATAAAGCCTTCTTCCCAAGCGCAATCCACGAAATTCCGATTTGATAAAGACATCAATACCATATAACACATCGCCATCGGGCATATGGGTATCAAACGTATAGTTGCCAGTTACCTCATTATAAGTATGTGGTCTATCGAACTCATCATAATCTACAATTATCGATAAAGCGCAACCTGCCAATTGTCCATTAACCTTGATCACCACCTGCCCTTCAGGGAATTTCTTGATTAGGGCTTCTATGGTTTCTTCCCCCCAGTAGGAGTTGGGCATGGTTGAATATGCCTCGATCATAGCTGTTTTTAGTTGTTGATAGTCATCAATGGTTAAAAATTGGAGCTCAATGTTTTCTATGCTATTAATCATCTTATAAATTTGTGGTAAGTACTATTTCCTTTTTCTTATTGATTTTCGGGGTGATGGATTCTAAATAACCTGAACTTAGCGCTTTCTTATTTTCTACAAATGGGCGTATTTGAAACAACCACAATTTATTGTCCTTAAAACCAAGTTCTACATCATAAGCCCCTTCATAATCCGATTTTGTGTCCTTCGAGAGTGTTTTTCGAATGGTTTTGGCCAAAGTTCTAATCTCTTGAATATTTTGTCCGTTGAGAACGGCGGTTTCAAAAGTAGCCAATTTCTTCCCGGTTCCCCCCGTAGTGGGCAATGTATTTTGGTAAGGCTCCCTAGCGGGCGCCAAAAGTTGATGACCCCCTTCATTACGGATCAGATAAGATTCAGCAGACTGTCCGTCAACTGCACCTCCTGCGCCCCGACTAAAGGCTATAGTCAGGTCTTTTTCATCACCAGAGCTTATGCCTTTGGTAATCAAGACCCCAGAATAGTCAACGTCAACACTTGGAATGACCAGAATTGAAGGGAATACATTCTCGGGATTCAACAGGTATTTTTGACGCCATTTAAAACTACGTTCGGTATAGGGCGATGCCCATACGTCCTTAATTCCTGCTATGATCTTATCTTTTTCAACGGCATTGAAAATAGTAAGGTTGAGTCCTGCACCAGTAAAATCCTTTAAATCCTCCATATTGGTATCGCTCCTAAGAAAAACAGGAATTTCCCCTATACTTCTTCCCAGAACATCGTTGAATCCCTTTTCAAGTGCAGTGATAAATGTGGGTTGCAGCGGCATTTTTTTAATGGCTTCACGTAAGGTTTCCAATTGACGCAATTGATAGTTTTCAACTTCATTTTCAGATATGGATTGCGCACGCATCTTTTCGGCCTCGGCAAACATATCGTTCAAAAAGGTCCAGTAGGAAACCGTTTGGCCAGGCATGGATTGATCCATGTGGTTTCTGAAAATTCCAAAGGGAATGACCAAACCTTCAACAACATTATCAGGGAACATTTTTTTCAACTGTCCCAGATTGGCAGCCTTTGGACCACATAGTTTTCCTGAATCACTTGCATCAACATTGCGAAGATTTAGGATACTAGCCTCATCTAAACGTATGCTTTCTATCGGCACGGCGATCTTCTCCTCTTTTCGTACCTTTTTTGCAAATAAGGCCCGTTCGTCGGCCGTCATGGTCGACTCCAGTTTTAAAATGACATTGCCCTTGTTTGACACGGCATAAAATACCCTTTCCCCATTGTATTTTTGTAAGTTTTGCAAGTTTTCATCGGAGAGTGCGGCATTGGGTATTCCTAAATTACGGGCCAACAATTGTACATGGGAAACCATATTGCCCTCTGCTACCGTAGCGATACCTGCAATCGGTTTCAAATCCGAGGGTGGATGTTGAAAAACATAAATTTTATCGGATGACACCTCAATATCATCGGGTGACCCCCCGATAACCACCAATTCTCCAAACGCATAGCCGGGATTCAACCCGCGTACAGCGCTTTGATTCTGAATATCGAGTACCTTATTGCTCAACGAAGATTCTTTTGCAATAAAATCTCCAAGTTCCCCAACACTTTTACCTAAATAAAGGGCAATAGATCCCCTTATCTTGTCATCAATAAAACCATAGGCTTTGGGTTCGAAACCCGTATATAGGTTGACCACTTCCTGATAGTTCGCTTTAACCATACTGGCACTCCACTCAACTTGTCCCCTTGCGGTTTCAAGAACGTTCGTCAGTTCTTCCAAAGTTAATTTATCCGTGTCATACGCGTTCAATACCCCTTGAATTTCTTCCCATTCCCAGAGCTCAAGATATCCAGCACCAGTGGTGGCCATGCCCAAATAACAGATTTTGGTCAGCAATTCTTTGACCGTAGGTGTTTCCCATTGTGGTGCGTTTTTGAAAATGATTTCTTCCATCTTCAGCGAAATATCCAACAGTTGCAATCTGGCAGCGGGGTCTTTTACCGTAAGCAATGCCTCCCGGATCTTCAACACTAATTCTGCCGTAGCGGGAATGAGTGTTTCGGGAGCAACTTCGCTACTATTGGCTGTCGCATATTTTTGAATGGCCTCCCCAATTGAGGAATTTTTCAATAATGCCGTTCTGGCTTCAAAAGAAGCTATATCGACGGGCTTATAGTATGCTTTCATAGTCGCCAATAAGCCATCTAGCTGCTTGTTGATCGGCGCAGTGAGTTTAGCGGTGTTCTTCTTTTTGAAATCCACAACTTTGTCGATATCCCCAACCTCTGGTTGCCCGTGGATTTTTACGCGAAGATCCATAAAAGCAGGAAAAATATCCGAAATGACCTTAGATTGACTCCGCATGGCCTGCGCAAGATTATCATCACCGTTATGTGGGAGATCCTTTAACGACTGGCGTATCAAGAAATACTTCTGAATTAGGTTTTTGTCATCTTTTAGGAGCCAATTGTAAAAGTCAATGCCCCAAGCCTCTTCATCTTCGGATTGTACGGCACCTCTATAAAATTGCCCTTTTTGCAGAATCCAACCATTATCAATAGTCCGGAGGTATTTATCGAGTTGATACTGTTTTAGTCGGGAGTGGTTGTTTTCCGCATCCCAAAAATCTTTTTTATCGGTGTAGGCGAGAATCTGACCTAAATAAATATGGTTCTCTTTGGCCAAGGCGACTACCTCGTCCTTATATCGGGCGTGTTGTACCCCGGGCCCAATGTCATCAGGACAAGGATCTTTTGGTTGTCTTATACTTCCATCGGTACAGAACCAACGTATATCTTTATAAGGCCCCCGAATGTCATTTTTGTAAGCCGTAATCTGCTTTGAAATTTTCTCTTTATCCACTGTAATCTGAGCAGCAACCTGAAGTACGGAGAAAACCGAGAATAAAAGAAATTGAAAATAATAAAGTTTCTTAATTGTCATTATAGAATTTTAGTCAAGTATATATTTTTCTTGTTAAAGATACTCTTGATCTTCTTACCAAATGGATTTCAAAACCCAAAAAAAATACACAAAAGAGCAAAAATAGTCTATACAATTCTTAACAACTGCTACCTGAGTAGCAGTGGACAAACGGACTATGATATACTTTTATCGCAATTTACCAATAACAAAATGATCCATCCAGATACCGAAATACAATTTATAAACGACCAAATCGGCTATGGGGTGGTCGCAAAAGCCTTTATCCCAAAGGGTACCATAACATGGGCACTTGACAACTTTGACCGTGAGATTACCAAAGAGGAGTATGCCAATATGGGTATCGAGTATAAATCAATCCTGGATACTTACGCCTATCGTAACAATCGTGGTAATCTGGTCTTGTGTTGGGACAACGCCCGATTCGTGAACCACAGCTTCAACGCAAATTGTTTGACTACGGCCTATAATTTTGAGCTAGCTGTTAGGGATATTCAAATCGGTGAACAATTAACAGATGATTATGGGTACTTGAATATTGATGCGCCTTTTGAGGCAATGGAAGAAGGAACAAAAAGAAAAACGGTATACCCTGATGATTTATTGAAATATCATAAAATTTGGGACAAACAGTTATTGGATTCCTTTCAACATTTTTCAAAGGTAAACCAACCCCTTATGCCATTTATAGACAGAAAGGTTAGGGAACTGGCGATTTTGATAGAGCAGGGGAATTATAAAATGGACTCGATTCTGGAAAATTACTATCATCCAGAATCTTAAGACATAATCACTTTAAGTGGATATCTTTGGCTTATGGGCCAACTTTATTCACTCCGATACTTGTCCATTATCACCTTAAAAAGTTCACCTGTACTAGGAGGTGTATATGAAATTGCATTCGCTCCCGCTTCGATACACTTCATAATGGTTTCTTCAGTTTTACCTCCTGTGGCAAGAATTGCTACATTAGAGTCTATATCCCTAATGAGTTTAACGATATTAGGTGTATTTTCTGCCCCAGAGACATTGAAAATATCGATTCCGGCCTTAATTCTACCTTCAAAATCATCTTTATCGGAAACTACGGTAACGACAACAGGAATATCGATTTTGTCTTTTAATCTTGAAATCAGTTCATTCGGGCTAGGCTTATTGAGTACAACACCCAACGCCCCCTGAAATTCGGCGTGAATTGCAAGCTCTATAGAACGATCTCCTGTGGTTATGCCCCCACCAATACCACAAAAAATTGGTTTGTCCGCGGCAAGAATCAAAGATTGTGAAATCAAGGGTTGAGGCGTAAAGGGATATACTGCAATAATCGCATTGGCATTGGTATTTCTAATAATGGCAACATCGGTAGAAAAAAGGAACGATTTTAAAACTTGCCCAAAAACCCTTATGCCCGAGCATTGATCTATGACTGTAGGCACGGTGACAATATTCTTTCGAAGTTTACTGCCAAATGTAGGTGTTTTGTCCAACATTATTTTTCTACTAATATACGTTGAAAGTTGACTATTTGGCCATGAAACAAGAAATCCATTAAATTATAGAAGGAGAAGGTATTAAACATAAGTTCAATGTGATAGTTCAATGTGATAGTTCTATGCCACAGACGTACTTAAAAGATTTCTACCTAGTATTTTTTTTTTGATGTAGTTCGTCTATCAAAGAAGCAATACCATATGAAGTATATACTGTCCCAATAATAAAAAATATGGTTTTTATCCTCTTTATAAATGTACTAAAAGAAGTAAATACATAATTTGCTTCACATGCAATTAAGGCTTAATTTACATATAGCTAATCGCCAAATAATTTTTGATAGAAAATGAATTGGCATCCTTAAAATAAACCAGGGCACAAACACCTTTTTACTCCTAATATTACCTTTAAATGAAGATTCTTAGCATAAGTCTTGATCCTACAATTGCATTTTTATCCATTTTGGCCATATTGATAATATTAGTGGGTTTGTTTCTTAAAAGACTTAAACAACCTTATATTATCGGTTATATTTTGGTTGGGGCCTTGTTAGGCAAAGATGGCTTGGGATTTATCGAGGACACTGCCACAATCAACCATCTTGGGGAAATCGGCATCATTCTATTACTATTTTTCATAGGCATGGAGATAAGCCTTCCAGAATTTATAAAACAGTGGAAAGTGGCGGCTGTAGGTACATTTTTACAAGTTGGGGCAAGTGTGCTTATTCTATTGGGCATTGGATTTTTTTTCGATTGGCAATTTAAGCGATCCATCATTATAGGCTTTATTATCGCCCTGAGTAGTTCTGCTGTCATCATAAAACTTCTTGCAGATAAAAATTTGGTCAATACAAGAATTGGCAAAAACGTTCTGAGTATTCTATTAATGCAGGATATCATCATAGTTCCTCTATTGATCATAACATCATTGCTGGGAGGTAAGGAAGAACCTTTAGGAAATCTTCTTCTAATGTTAGTTGGAGGTATTGTGATAATAATTGTACTCATGTATATCTACCAGAAAAAAAACATCGTACTCCCATTTTCCAAAAACATAGAGAATGATCATGAACTTCAGGTGTTCCTCGCCATATTCTTCTGTTTCGGTGGGGCATTGATTTCTTCATTTTTTGGTCTCTCAGCGGCACTTGGTGCATTTGTTGGTGGTCTGTTAATGCATGCCTCAAAAGCAACGAAATGGATCTATGATACCCTGGATTCGTTCAGGGTATTGTTTGTTGCCCTCTTTTTTGTTAGCGTAGGCCTACAACTTGATTTTGATTTTGTTTATCAGAACGCTGCGGCAATATCTGCGGTCATCTTTTCGGTGTACGTGACAAACCACCTGATCAATTCGTTAATTTTACGCATATTTTCCTCTCCTTGGAGAGAAGCTGTTTTGGGAGGGGCGTTCTTGGCACAAATAGGTGAATTGAGCTTTTTATTAGGTTTTTCTGCCTTTAACTTGGGTATTATAGAAGATTACACCTACAAGTTTATGATAAGTTTAATATCACTTACCTTAATAATCAGCCCATTTTGGATAACCTTAACAGAGCGATTAATAGCATTTCAAAGAATTGAAAAAATAAAACGATTTAAAAAAACAGTTGAAAAAAATATAGCGGAATGAGTACATAATACTTTGTTACTTCAGATTGGCTTATTTTGCACAACCCATGACGTTCATCTGAAGATTAGAAACCTATACGATACCATTTAGAAAACAGACATATGTCCGACACACTTGCTTCTACAAAATCGAATTTTGGCACACTGCCTGTATTTTTAACGGCTATTTCAACCATTTTGGGTGCTGTAATGTTCCTGCGTTTCGGTTTTGCCGTTGGTTCAGTAGGTTTTACCGGGACTTTGCTTATAATACTTATTGGCCATATGGTAACCTTTTCTACTGCCATGGCCTTGGCTGAGATCGCTACCAACCAAAAAGTTGAGGGAGGAGGGGAGTATTTTATCATTTCCCGTTCTTTTGGAGTCAATATTGGGGCAGCTATAGGTATTACATTATATCTTTCACAGGCCATAAGCGTGGCATTTTATATTATTGCATTCGCAGAAGCCTTCGAAGCCATTAAGCCTTGGGTTGCATCGGAATTCGGTTATGAATTATATGATAACCGTTTGTTCAGTATACCCGCACTTTTAATATTGATTTGGTTAATGGTGACCAAAGGGGCTAATTTGGGAATGAAAGCTTTGTATGTAGTAGTTACGATTCTTGCCATATCATTGGTCCTTTTTTTTATGGGTTCCACCTCCTATTCCGAAACTTTTGACAGCACACTGCTATTTAAAAATATAACTACGGACAAAGGGTTTTTTTATGTTTTTGCCATAATCTTCCCCGCTTTTACGGGGATGACCGCTGGTGTAGGATTATCAGGGGACTTAAGGGATCCCAAAAGGTCAATTCCCATTGGTACGCTATCTGCAACCATTGTAGGAATGATCATCTATGTATTTATCGCTTATAAGTTAGCCTCATCGGCAAGCCCAGCGGATTTGGTCAATAATCAGCTAATTATGGGCCAGATCGCGTTATGGGGGCCAATAATTCCTATCGGTTTGGCTGCCGCCACCATTTCATCGGCATTGGGTTCATTTATGGTCGCGCCAAGAACTTTGCAAGCTATTGGAGGCGATAAGGTATTCCCAAACAGATTTATCAATTTTTGGGTGGCCAAGGGAACCAAAGTCAATAATGAACCGAGAAACGCCACGATTCTCACCAGTGTTATTGCATTGATTTTTGTACTTATGGGAGATGTAAACGCGGTGGCCGAAATTATTTCGATGTTCTTTATGGTTACCTATGGCTCATTGTGCCTAATTTCCTTTATGCAACACTTTGCAGCAGATCCTTCTTATAGGCCTTCGTTCAAGTCTAAATGGTATTTATCGCTTTTCGGGGCTATCATGTGCATCTACTTGATGTTCAAAATAAATACGGTGTATGCCATGGCTGCCATCTTGGTCATGGTCTTGTTATACTTCTATATTACTTATAGAGGTGATAATAAAAAGGGTATGGCCAAAATATTCCAAGGTGTGATGTATCAATTCAGTAGAAAAATGCAGGTATTCCTTCAAAAATCGGAAAAGGAAACAGCCGAAGAATACTGGCGTCCTGCAGTGATATGTTTATCAAAGGAAAGTTTTGATAGGTACAGTGCTTTGGAAATTATGAAATGGATATCGTATCGTTATGGTTTTGGTACCTATATACATTTTGTGCAGGGATATTTATCCAACGAAACAAAGGTCAACGCTGAAAAAAAATTGAAGAAGCTAATAAAAATAGCTTCTGCAAGTAAATCAAACGTTTTTTTGGAAACTATCATATCCCCCTCGAATACTGGCGCCATTGCCCAAGCCATACAGCAACCTGGAATCTCGGGGCAGCCCAATAATACAATGCTATTTGAGTTTAAAAAAGGAGATCGGGAATGGTTGGGAGCTATCATAGAAAACTATAGTTTGTTAAAAGTTGCAGAATATGATTTATGCATCTTGGCGAGTTCTGATAAAGGATTTGGGTATAAGAAATATATTCATATATGGATTCGAAGGGAAGATTATGAGAATGCCAGTTTAATGATTCTACTTTCCTATATTATCTTAGGACATCCGGACTGGAAAAATGGTGAGATAAAAATATTCGC
The DNA here is from genome assembly GCF_014610845.1 of Maribacter arenosus. Classification (GTDB taxonomy): domain Bacteria; phylum Bacteroidota; class Bacteroidia; order Flavobacteriales; family Flavobacteriaceae; genus Maribacter_A; species Maribacter_A arenosus. Next base: position 73,334 of record NZ_JABTCG010000002.1, read on the forward strand.
AACATTCCATGAAAAGGATTTAAAACGCGAACAAGAGTATTTAACAGAACTAACCACGAGTGGGCGATTACCAATTTCCGCGAATAATATAAGCGTGCTCCCTATAGAAGAGGGAATTAAAAGAAAAGACTTGATAAATGAGTATTCTGCAGATGCGGACCTTACACTGATCGGGTTTCATGGCAGTATGATGAAATCGGAAAAGGCGATAGAGCTATTTGAGGGATATGATACTATCGGCAATATTCTTTTCGTAAATACTTTGACTTCAAAATTCATCAAATAACCAAATCCCCCATAAATCCAAGCTGTGGTGTTAATCATTAATTTTAGGGTACCTCATCGGCATGGGTACTGGCTTCATAAGCCCCAACATATTTGAAATCCTGAAACCAATAAGAAGATGAAATAATATCAAATAACATTTCATTATCACCGTTTTTCTCGATTTTTAGCTGCCAAATAATATCTTTGGCATCCTTAAACCCTACCCCATCCACTTGCTCTTCGAACAATCTATAGATCAAGGTGTTCTGAGGCATACCCGCTACCAGTAAACGGATCAAGGGTGCTTCGGGAAAGTCCTTAAAGACCAACATTTCATCTTTTTGTGTTGTGGTTACCTTCACTTGAAATTTTACCGCTTCCGGTTTTGGAAATTTCCCATTAAAAGCCACATAAAGTAGTTGGTTAACATTAAAGAAATCTTCGTGCATAGAAAGATCAGCGTATTCTTCCCACATCTTTTCATCGATTATTTCATTGGAAATGTTTTCAACCTGCCCTTTGGTCAATCGACCTTTAAAAACGTATTCCAATACAATTTTGGCAGCATCTTCCGGTTCATAATCAGTCAATGACATCAAGCACATTTCTTTCAGCTCGTCAGATGACAGCTCGGATATATCGGTATAATCCATAATACCCAACATATTAATGTAGTCTTGATCCGTCCAAGAATTGGGCAATTCGTTGATGGTCATAAAATTCAACCGTACAACTTTAAAAGGTGATTTCATATTTTTCGCAACGTTTTACTAAAACCATTTTTTCTTTTTAAAATAAATCAACATGGCCGTGGCCATCACCACCATCACAGCGAGCATAATGAAATAGCTGTATTGAAACTTAAGTTCGGGCAATACCTCGAAATTGGTGCCATAAATACCCGCGATAAAGGTCAATGGAATAAAAATGACGGAAAAAATCGTAAGGAATTTCATGATATCGTTCAACTTACTACTTATAGTGGTATGGTAAAGATTTAACTGGTCGGTTAAAATTTCCCTATAACTATCCGATGAATCGATAGCCTGGTTCATATTATCCAACAGCTCCTTGTAATGTACATAGGTATTCTCGAAAATGAATTCAGATTCCATTTTTGAAAGTGCCAAGATCATTTCCTTGGCCGGTCTGATATTCCTTCTGAGAAAATTCAATTCCCTTTTATAAGCATTGATTTTTTTTATCACCGAAGCGTCTGGTTGGTTTTGGCCTAAGTGTTCTTCCAATACCTCTATTTTCTCGCCGAGCACGCTAATGATATAGATGTAGTTGTCTATAACAATGTCCAAGAGCGCAAAAGCCAGATAATCTGTCCATCCGTTGCGGATTCTTTTCTTCTTTTTTCTGATACGCTCCCTAATCGGCTCGAATACATCACCCTTTTTTTCTTGAAAGGAAATCAAAATCGATTCTGTCAAAATTAAACTGAGGTTTTCAACCGAAATCATTCCGGAATCCTCATTCAATTGCAACATCTTGACGGAGATAAAAATACAGTTGTCAAATTCATGAACTGTTGGCCTGGCCGTCGTATTCATGACATTGGCCATGATTAAATCATCCAAATCAAAGACCATGGCAATTTCCTGCATTAACCCGGGATTATGAAGACCGTCTATATTGAGCCATGTGACCGTCTTTTTTTCTTGATACTTTAAAACTCCCGTTAATTCATTAAGTGCATTTTCCTCTAAGTTCTTAGAATCGAAATCAATTACCCTAATAGTAACTTCTTCCGACTTTTTATCGCCTCTGAATAAAAGTTCATCAGGGGGTAGTCCAATCTCATGCTTCTGTTTTTTTATAAATCGTGCCATATTATTTTAATTATCACGTTCTTTAATTATACGCTTCAAATCAAAATCAGCGCTTATTACAAACCCGATTATAAAATAAATTTCCCTATTATTTCACCTGAGAGATCGTAAAGCAATCTGAATGTGTATCTACCATTATTTAAATTCAGCTCATAAAGACTTCTATCAGGGGTCTGAACATGATAGATTTGTCGAAGCTCTTCCTTATTGGTTTTTTCATCCAAGGTAAGTTGTAATCGTTCCGGGATTTTATCCAAGGACACCAAGGTGACTGTTTCTAACCATTCTCCTTCGCTATTGAACAAAGCCGTGCATTTATTCTTTTTCCATCTAAAATTCACATGCCATTTAAAAACATCGATTTGTTGCCAGAAAATATGTGTTGCCTTTGGAAATTTCAGATTAAACGAACGCTGAACCAAAGGATTCACTATGGTTTTTTTGTATTTGAACAAACGCTTTAATGATATTGACATAATCTAATAGAATTCTCTTTTCAAGGTTAATATTCGATTTGGTTTTTATGCAACTATTCTAGTATTTCATTTGGTAATTCGGCATAGGTCGAAGTAAAGCGATGGGCCTTTAATTAAGTTCAAATATGAAACGGATTTATCGCTATTGTTGAATTCTTCCAGGGCGTTGCCGACAATACCTAACTAAAGGTTATAAAGTTAAGTCATTAGGCCTGTAAGAACAGCTACCTAGGTAGCACATGGATTGAGTCATTTGTTTAGAGAACATGGAATATTGGAGGATTGGTAAAGGAAGTCCCTGATATGGGTTTAAGGAATAAACTTTTCCTCAGCAATAGACAATAGCATCTCTAAATTCTTGACGTTTATCTGTTTGCGACTAACCGAAATCGCGCCGCAACGTTTAAGCTCCTGAATGTGCCTACTGACCACTGCCCTTGTAGTACCGATGAGTCCCGCGATTTCCTCGTTGGGCAGGTTATTGATCAATTCGAGTTTTTGCGTTTCCCCGTTAATGTTCTTTAGCAACAAACTAGAAAGTCTTACCAATGTATTGTGCAGGGTCACGTCCGTGGCAACATCCATAAGCATCCGCATTCTATTGCCCAAATAGTATAATATTGCCTTATGGGCTATCGGATATTCATTGATCCAATTGCGCATTAGATCAATGGGTATTTTTAAGATTTCAGAGTTGTCTAGGGCTTCCCAATAAACATCATGCGGTTTCGTATCCAATAAAGACAGTACATCAAAAACGTCTCCAGCTGACAATACAAAAACCGTATGTTCCCTACCCGTATCCGGATTGGATTTGAACACTTTGATCCTACCGGAAACAATGAAGTGGAAAGTTGTGGACACTTCAGGGCTACTTTTATAGCTTTTAACCTTCCAATGTACGGCAGTCATTAAACCCAAAAGGTCATCGATAGCCTCTACACTTGAGTCTTTAAAAAAACTCGATTGTTGCAAAGTCTTTCGATACTCAGCAAATTGACTATTCTGATTGTCCATCTAAATCTTAAAATTGATGGGTAAGTTAATGAATAATATAGGCAAATCGAAATCCTCTTGGTGCTTGGGGTATTGTTGTACAGTAAACAAATGGTTTGTGCAAAAAATATGAAGTATATTAAATACGATCAATTACATACACTGTCAATTGTCATATCGATTCAACTATAACCATTTAGATTTAATCTGTGAACATTAATAAAATGTAAACCCTTTGAACTCGATTGCCCCTTAGAATAAAAATGCGGATAAACCCTATAAGTCATCCGCACATCTTTACATAGTGGCTAACCCTACTAATTGTCGTCGGTAGCATCATCGATTTCATCTTCGATTTCTTCCACACCTTCTTCCAAGTCCTCACCGACTTCTTCGATGCCATCCTCTATTTTTTCCTTTGTTGTTTTCTCCCTACAGCTAGAAGCTGCGAAGATCGTCATTAAAGTCAGTAACAACATATATACGATATTTTTCATGTTTAAATTTTTAACGATTATTAAAATTCTATTCTGTTTGAAATTTAATAGGTACTAAACTCTTTTTCTTCCAGTAATCAAGGATATTATAAATAGTACAATAAAAATGAAGAATAAGATTTTTGCGATACTAGCAGCACCTGCGGCAATGCCTCCGAATCCGAAAATACCTGCAATGATTGCTAAAATGATAAAAGTGATAGTCCAACGTAACATATTGTTTTTTTTAAGGTTAATATTTTTAATAAGGCAAGCTGTCATAACCGCCTCCTAACCAAAGATGGGAAAAAACGATATCCCAGCTTGATGCAATCGAAATAATATTTTGCTCTTTTGGTATTTCCGGTATTAGACGTACATCAATTTCGGTATATGCTTTTTAGGGAAATCAACAGAAGGAAATTCTTGAAAAATCAGTTTATTTTTTTAGAAATAGGCTATTGCAACTTGTTTATGTTTCACAAAAAAAGGAGGCATATTGCCTCCTTTTAAATGGTATGATCTATTTCATTATCTGATATCTTCCAACGTTTTAATATTGTTGAACCCAACTTCGATAGCATTCCGCTGCTTTTTCAATAATAACTCCGTGCTGGGCGGAAGTACGGATTGATTTATTACCTCTTCATACTCTTCAACCGCTGCTTTTTCTCCTCGAATAGCCTCTTCCAGCATAGCCTCCTCATTATCAGAAGCGAACATAGCCTTTAAGTCCATCCAAGTACGATGTGCTTTTGAGGCAAGACTATTACCCTTATCCACCTCTTGTCCGAAAGATTTGATTTCAGCTTTTAATTCATGTCCGAAATTATAGCGCTCCTTTGCCTTTCTTTCAAAGAAACCCTTCAAATAAGTATTTTTTGTCTTTTCCGCCGCCTTTTCGAAGCCTTTCTCCGCATCATAGGTTTTTTCTAAAAGGTCGTTCAATTTATTTCCAATAGTTTTTGAATATGTACTCATTTTATAAAATATTTAAGTGAACAATGCTCTTCGTTTTTAGATGCGCACTGCTTTACATCTAAAGCCTTTCTATACTTTCTCTTTATTATATCGTATTGGGAAATCGAATCTCAAACACTGCTTAAAATATACTTGAGCTGATTTCTCAAGTGATATTATTGGAAAAACTAAGGAAATAGCTTTTAAACTTATTGGTCCAAAGGTAAAGGGAGTTAGGAGCAATGGTTTGTTCGTTTAACCAAAGTCTTGACTCATTTCATAAAGAATGTGAGGCCTTTAAGTAGATTTAATAGGGGAATCGAACATCAGTAAACGACATAAATTTATAAAAGGAATTAAAGGCAAAGCTATGATTCCCAAAATTAACAATGCACTAAAAATCTGGCAATATAGAGCTCTATTCCCTTCGAAATAGCCATCTCCACAACTATTCCGGTAAATGTGTCAACATCGACTGCATATGAGCAAAGCTGACTTCAGCCTTCCCCTTAATTTTAGGAAGTAATGGAAAGAACGTGAAAGTCACGTTTTGAATGAACCTTAAAACAACAACATGGATTATCTAAATATAAACGACAAAAAATTAGTGCCGGTAATAGCTGAATTGAACCAATTGTTGGCAGAATACAATGTTTACTATCAGAAGCTAAGAAGTTTTCACTGGAACATCTTAGGAAAAAACTTCTTTGAACTGCATAACAAATTTGAAGAATTATATAATGATGCCAAACTCAAAATCGACGAAACTGCTGAGCGTATATTAACCCTGCGCTATCATCCGGTAAGTAAGTTTAGTAAGTATCTTAAAATGGCCGAAATACAGGAATCATCGGCAATGATTTCCGATACGGAAATGGTCGATCATATTCTTAAAGACCATGAAATCATCTTACAACAGATGAAAAGAGTAATCAACAAATCTGAAACTGCACGGGATGATGGAACTATTGATATGATAGGAGGCTACATAGCCGAGTTGGAAAAGTCTAGTTGGATGTTCGAGGCTTGGAGCAGGGACTCTAAAGACCTGTTTAAGAAAGCCAATAGGATTAAAGCCTCTTAAATTGGACTGAAGAAAACTACGTTTAAAAATCAAGTATAAAAATATAAAAGCAAAATAAATGAACGAAAGTATACAACAGTCCTTTACCGATATCTATGACAAATTAATAGGGTGGTTGACATCATTCATCAATAGTCTACCCAATCTTCTTGTGGCCGTAATCGTAATGGTCATCGCTTATTATAGCGCCCGTATTGTTAATAAATGGACGGCACGATTAGCCTCAAAACGTATTGACCAAGACAGTATTTCAAAACTGATAGGAAGGGTTTCTGCAGTAATCGTTGTCTCCTTAGGCTTAGTTTTAGCCTTAGGCGCATTAGATTTAAGTAAGACCTTGAATACACTTTTAGCTGGTGCAGGAATCTCCGGTTTGGTCATTGGTTTAGCACTACAAGGAACTTTATCGAATCTTTTATCCGGAATCATACTCTCCTTTCGTAAGAAAATAGAAATCGGTCATTGGATTGAGACGAACGGGTATTCTGGCGAAGTAGTCGATATTAGCCTTAATAGTCTGATTTTAAAGGAGTTCGATAATAATTTAGTCATCATACCTAATAAGCTCATCATTGAAAATCCATTGAAAAACTACTCTATTACTGAAAAAATGCGAATCGCTGTAGATTGTGGAGTAGGTTATGAGTCCGATTTGGATGAAGTAACAAAACTCGTAAAAGAAGCTATCTCTGGAGTTTATGAACAACACGATAACACTGAAATCGAGGTATACTTTAAGGAATTCGGCGATAGTTCAATCAATTTCGTTACCCGATTCTGGGTCGATGCCACGGCTGCCAAGAACAAGTTGGAAGCCAAGAGTATTGGTATAATGGCTATAAAGAAAAAATTTAAAGCGAACAACATCAATATCCCATTCCCCATACGTTCCCTCGAATTTAATAGCAACTTGAATCTTAAAAACATCAACGCTGATAAACGCCTGTTACAGAACTAAAACTATAGTAAGCCATTCACGATAATTTTAAAAAACTTATATAATTCTAAAAATGAAAAAAATGAAAAATCTAAAACTCATTACAAGTATTCTATTACTATTTGTCTCAACGTACGTCCAGGCGCAAAACGAACCGACGGGTGTCATGAACGCCACAACTACGAATACGTTCAATTACATGAAAGATGGAGTAAAATTACCCTATACGGTAAAGGTTCAAGAGAGCCGCGCCTATAACGCCAAATTTAAGGCTGAAGATATGGACAAAATGGATCAAGACAGAGTAAGCACCCCCACTAAAGTGGCAAAGCTAATTACCATAATAGACACTGCCAATCCTGCCAACAATACGGTTATATTCTTAAAATATGAGAAACAAGCAGCTGATACATTTACATTAGATTCCACAGATAATGGTATTGTCGTAAATGTAGATGGCAAAATCATGGAGTATATCATAGGCAAAGGAGTCTATTTTGCAAGTACGGCCGACAAGGATTTTTTTAGTTTAGACGAGTTCGACATGGCCAACTAAACCATCTAGATTTCGTTATTTAATGTGAACCCCTAGCAATAGGGGTTTTTCTTTAACTTGCTCAAAACCGGAAATCATCCATATTTTTCATATAATTGCTTTGTTGAAATATTAACCGATTGACTCTATTTAAATCGTTAGTCTCATTTTGTTAAATTTATATGCAATTCAAAATGTCTTTGAAGGGTGAAAATTAATCTATAGGTGGTAACTCCGTATGACTGAAATAGTAATCGATGCTAAAAATACAGAAGGAACCGTAAAACAGCTTCGTGTTGCCCTTAGGGGTACCATAGAAGAACGATGGGGCGAACATACCTTAACCATGGACAATGATTTGGCGAAAGGTACTATTCGCTTTATCACCTTCGATTGGGGCGTAAGTCTTTTGGAATATGACATTACTTTTTTTGATGATATCTGTCTAGTAATGGATGCATCAGAATTCAACCCTATACATTTTACATATTGTCTTGAAGGGCATTGTGGCCACCGATTTGGTTATCAACCGGAAGATGACATCAAAACGTTGGAGCAGTTTCAATCTGTAATAATTACCAGTCGTGATGGCGGCTACAATCATGCCTACTTTCCTGCAAATAAGAAATTGGAAATTAATGTGATTCAGATAACTAGAAAACACTTCTTAAAAAAACGTTTGAATAATTTAGATGCGCTGAACAAAAAACTATATGAGGTTTTCTTAGATACAGACCATAACAAAGAATTTGCGTTTTTCGGTGCATACAATTTGAAATTGGCCAACAAAATAGGGGCACTAAGGAAAATAAGAACAAAAGGGATGATACGTTTGATGTCGATCGAGGGTATGGTCTATGAAATATTATCGCTGCATATTCTTCAGCACGACAAAACGATTAAAGATAAATCCCCTAATACCAGCCTACTTCATTCAGAGTTAAGAATCGTTCGTAAATTAGCCAAGAATATAATCAAGGACGTGTCCAAAGAGTACTCATTGGAAGGATTGGCCTTAGAATCAGGCCTTTCACAAGCAAAACTCCAAGAAGGGTTTAAGTCACTGTACGCGAGGACAGTCACGGAGTACATAAGACATTCCAGACTAGAAGCGGCCCGTGACCTTATTCGAACCACCGATTTAAATATCTCCCAGATTGTTTACTCCATAGGTTTCAGCAGTCGTAGTTATTTTTCAAAGATCTTTAAGAACAAATACGGTATCAGCCCAAGTGAGTTTCAAAACAATGCTTTGGTCACTGTAAAGGCATAAAAAAGGATACTTCTTTAAAGAAGTATCCTTTTTTCCCTGTTGGTCAATTATTTGATCTACTAACGCAGTACTTTTCGAATCAAATAGATAATCCCATATTTTTTTACTTCGGACAAAGCTGTATCTATCCAGCTGTAAGGGTGCAAATCTTGTTTGACCTTTTGATTCAGACCTTTCATTTCCTCCCAGGCGATTTGCCTTTCAAGGTTCAGTCTCTTGAGGTCTAAATTAATTTCATTAAGATCTTTATATGTACTCATTTAATCAAAAAATTGTTTTCCTAATTTCTTTATAACTAGCGAATCTATTGCCGATCTGAACTTATAAATCAGCCCTCCTATCAATAGTAATAGTACCCCGATAAGGAGACACGCAAGTATCATGTTCCCAACTAGTTGGCCTAAAGCAAGTGTTCCACTCACCGCGAAAAACATTAAACCCAAGAACAGGAAACCGCCAATCAAGACTGTTTTACAAAACATGCCAGAACTCGTCACAAGTTGTTGAAAAACTTTGAGTTTGTAATACTCTAACGTCTTTTTGGAATAATACTCGCCCAGATCAAGGGCTTTGTCGGAAGTTTGGTTTAAAGATTCGAAAATGCCCATTACGATGTTTTCTGTAATTTTTTATTCTTATTCTTTAACTCTGCAAGTTTGCGCTCTAATGTGGTGATAACATCCTCGGTTTTATAACTTACGTCAGAGACTATACCTTCCATTCGTGTTTCGAGAGTCTCGGATTCGGATGAGATTTTTGAAACTACTCTATCTTTTAGGTCCATGGCATTGTTAGTTATCGCTTCTTTTGAGGCAGCCGCTTGATCCGCTATTTTTCTTCGGGTTACTTCGCCCTTATCCGGGGCGAATAAGACTCCCAAGGCCGCTCCGATGGCAGATCCCGCGATGATTGCTAGTAATGTATTTCCTGTATTGTTCATAATATCATGTTTTAAGTTTTATAGCGGCTCTCGCTATTTGTTGGTACAAAGATGATGATTAATTTGAGCTTGGTTTTGCTCAAATAATAAAAAGGTTAACGTTAATGCAAGTATCGTATAAATTCAACTTCGATAAACCACAAAGTAAATTGGCTAGATGCCAATCCCTTGACCGACAGGCCTCTATTTAGAACTATTGAAGGAATGACTATTTCGTCGCAACACCCAAACAAAAAAGCCCCTCGATCAAGAGAAGCTTTTTAGAATGTACGGGCGGGGAGGCTCCCTTCGACTCCGCTCAGGACAAGCTTCTCGTCTCTCACCAACTGAATTAAAGTTTGTCCAATAAAAAAAGCCCATTTGTGTTACCCATGTGTTACCCAGAACTAAAAAAGCCGACTCCTAAAAGTCGGCTTTCCCCTTTGTACGGGCGGAGAGACTCCCTTCGACTTCGCTCAGGACAGGCTTCTCGTCTCTCGCAAGTTGGTTCAAAAATATTCCAATAAAAAAGCCTCCCATTTTTGAGAAGCTTTTTCAATGTACGGGCGGAGAGACTCCCTTCGACTTCGCTCAGGACAGGCTTCTCGTCTCTCGCAAGTTGGTTCAAAAATATTCCAATAAAAAAGCCTCCCATTTTTGAGAAGCTTTTTCAATGTACGGGCGGGGAGACTCGAACTCCCACACCTTGCGGCACTAGATCCTAAGTCTAGCGTGTCTACCAATTCCACCACGCCCGCATGATTTGTTCGAAAATCATTTGCGATTATCGGGATGCAAATATAAAGCAAATTTTCAATTTTAGATACACTCTCTTTAAAAAGTTCTTTTCGTAAATTTGAACCTACTTCAATGCCATAAAATACCTAATATGTTAAAAGAATTAGCCAAGATGATCGATCATTCCATTTTACATCCTATGTACGGTCAAGAAGATTTGGAAAGGGAGTGTGCAGTGGCAAAAAAGTATGGGGTAGCCTCAGTGTGTGTAAAACCGTACATGGTTGAAGATGCCAAGTCTCTTCTGAAAGACAGTAATGTAAAAATAGGTAGCGTCATAGGGTTCCCGTCTGGTAATTCTACCATAGACACCAAGGTTTTTGAGACCATTTTGGCCTGTAAAACAGGCGCTGAAGAAATTGATATGGTCATCAATATCGGAAAGGCATTGGATGGTAATTGGGAATACATCACTGCTGAGATTAAGGCGGTAACCGATGCCGCCCATTCGAATGGCGCTGTAATCAAGGTCATTTTTGAAACCGATTATATTGGGGAAAAGGAGCATATTGTCAAGCTTTGCGAAATATGCACCCAGACTGGGGTTGAGTATGTAAAGACCTCAACAGGTTTCGGATTTGTAAAGAATAATGAGGGCACATATTCTTATACTGGGGCTACCATCCCCCATTTAACCTTGATGAAAAATTCCATAGGGCCAAAAGTCAAAATCAAGGCGGCGGGCGGGGTTCGTACCTTGGACCAACTATTGGCAGTTCGCGAGGCGGGTTGTTCGCGTTGTGGTGCGACTGCAACAACGACCATATTGGAAGAGGCCAAAGAACGTTGGCCAACCAATTGAATAAAAAAAACTTAGACTTCCTTTGTGTAAAGGATGTGAAGAACTGAATAAGTTTCCCATTCCCTTCAAATGGTTTCTTGACTTCCTAGCTTTTATTACAGCCACAAATTGAAATGAATAGCAGAATTACTAAAAGAAAGCAAAAATTCAATTTTAGATACACTCTCTTTAAAAAGTTCTTTTCGTAAATTTGAACAGACTTCAAAGATAAATTCATGCAAACAAGCTCAGATTACGTAGCCCAACACAAAGACCGATTTTTAAGCGAACTCATTGAACTTCTTAAGATACCATCTATCAGCGCAGATTCGGCTTTTTCACAAGATGTCATCAATACGGCCGAAATGGTAGAAAAAGCATTGAAAGAGGCTGGATGTGATAGCGTTGAAATCTGTGAAACCGAAGGTTATCCCATAGTGTATGGTGAAAAAATAATCAATCCTGATTTACCCACGGTGCTGGTCTATGGCCATTATGATGTACAACCACCCGATCCCCTAGAGTTGTGGGACTCCCCTCCTTTTGAGCCTATTATCAAGGAAACGGAAGAACATCCCGAAGGAGCTATTTTTGCACGGGGGGCCAGTGATGATAAAGGCCAGATGTACATGCATGTGAAGGCATTGGAGTTTATGGTGAATACGGACCAATTGCCTTGCAACGTTAAATTTATGATCGAGGGGGAAGAAGAAGTAGGCAGTGTAAATATTGCAACTTTTGTCGCTAACAATAAAGAGAAATTAAAAAATGATGTAATTCTGATATCCGATACCGGAATGATCAGCAAGGATTACCCTTCAATTACGACTGGACTAAGAGGCTTGAGTTATGTTGAAGTTGAGGTAACCGGTCCGAATCGTGATCTGCACTCTGGACTCTATGGAGGAGCCGTTGCCAATCCTATAAATATTTTGTCAAAAATGATCGCCTCTTTGCATGATGAAAACAACCATATTACCATTCCTGGATTTTATGACAAGGTAGCGGAGTTGACGCCCAATGAGCGGGCTGAAATGGCCAAGGCACCCTTTAATCTTGAAGCCTATCAAAATGCCCTAAAAATTGAAAGTGTATATGGGGAAAAAGGGTATACCACCAATGAACGCAATTCTATTCGACCAACCTTGGATGTCAACGGAATTTGGGGCGGCTATACAGGTGAAGGTGCCAAAACCGTAATTCCGAGTAAGGCATATGCTAAAATATCAATGCGTTTGGTACCCCATCAAGATTGGAAAGAGATAACGGAACTTTTCACTTCCCATTTTGAAAATATAGCCCCCAAAGGGGTAAAAGTAAAAGTAACCCCACATCATGGTGGTCAAGGGTATGTCACCCCGATAGATACTATCGCCTATAAAGCTGCGGCCAAAGCCTATGAGACGACTTTCGGCAAGACCCCAATTCCACAACGAAGTGGTGGCAGCATCCCTATTGTTTCACTTTTCGAGAAAGAACTGGGTAGCAAAACCATATTAATGGGTTTTGGCTTGGATAGCAATGCCATTCATTCTCCCAATGAACATTTTGGTCTCTGGTTCTATTACAAAGGCATAGAGACCATTCCATATTTTTATAAATACTTTACGGAAATGAGCGTGAAGTAAGAAACTTGAACACCATGTATTGGCATTAAGACCGTTTGGTCTAAAGAGAATGGCAACTAACAAAAATTAGATTTTCTTCACGTACTTTGTGATGATCACTATTTGTTGTGACCCAACTTTTCCTTCTATATATTCACCATTTTCCCTATCCAAAGAAATTCGACGTACCCGTGTCCCTTGCTTGGCCACCATACTGGTGCCCTTCACCTTCAGGTCTTTGATAAGTACTACATTATCCCCATTTTCTAAAATTACCCCGTTAACATCACGATGGATTATTTGCTCTTCTTCGGCAACACCTTCCCCTGTTGCCTTGGCCCATGTTAATAACGCATCGTCTAAATACATCATATCCAATAAAGCTTGTGGCCATCCCTCGGATTTCAATCGTGAAAGCATTCGCCAAGCCACTACTTGAACCGCATGGTGTTCGCTCCACATACTATCATTCAAACAACGCCAATGATTGGAATCGGTCATTTCCGGATTTTCGATTTGCCCGATGCATATTTCGCATCCAAGTAAACTACCATCAACACCACCATTCGAAACAGGGGGTACTTCATATATTTTCAAATTTTCCGTTGCTCCGCACAATTCACATTTTGAACCGCTTCGAGATTGTAGATCTTGCAATAAACCCATATATAATTTTAATTAAGGCGTAAAACTACATTAAATAATATTTCCAGACAGAAACGTACGTTAAGACAAAAACATTGCTCTACATTTGTAGAATACAAATTTTTATTCTATGTTTGTAGAAGTAATTTCAATAAACAGGGAATATGCAGCTGTCAAAATCCGAAGAGGAACTTATGAATATCCTATGGAAGCAACAAAAAGCTTTCCTGAAAGATCTTTTGGATGCTTATCCAGAACCGAGGCCAGCCCCCACTACCATAGCTACCTTGTTAAAACGAATGACCGATAAGGGTTTCGTGGCCTATAAAAGTTCGGGTCGCTCAAGGGAATACTATCCAACAGTAAAGAAAAAAGACTATTTCTCAAAACATGTAAACGGACTGATAAAAAACTTCTTTAACGACAGTGCCTCACAATTTGCTTCATTTTTTACGCAAGAGGCAGATCTGAGTAAAACAGAATTGGAGGATCTGAAAAAACTCATAGACCAAGAACTTAAAAAGAAATAAGCATGTTATTCTATATTTTAAAATCCACTGCTATTCTTACTATTCTATTATTGTTCTATAAACTAGTCCTTGAACGTGAGAATATGCACACTTTCAAACGATTTTATCTGTTAGGGGCCCTAGTATTGTCCTATGTAATACCATTTATTTCGTTCGTAGAATATATAGAAATCCCAGTTGTTGCCCAAACTGCTGAACTAGCCTATAACCCAAAACCAGCGATGCCGGATGCTTATCATGAACAAGATTTGATGGCATATTTACCGTTAGGTTTATGGAGTGTCTATTTTTTTGGCTTGATGCTTTTTGGCTATAAATTCATTAAAAACCTTGCTGAAATCATTACAAGAATCCGAAGGAATCCGAAACTAAGGGTCAACCTAATAACCAATGTGCTTTTAAGTCAAAACGTCGCACCACATACATTTTTTAACTATATTTTCTTGAACCGGAAAAAGTTCGAGGCCAAACAAATTCCGCATGAAGTTCTATTGCACGAAGAAACCCATGCAATACAAAAACACAGTCTAGATGTGTTGATCATTGAGTTACTCCAAGTATTTTTTTGGTTCAATCCTTTATTATATTTTATAAAGAAAGACATTAAACTGAATCATGAATACCTAGCAGATAGGGAAGTACTTACCAAGGGCGTACCACCCGCTCTGTATCAAAATATCCTATTGAGGTTCTCATCAGACCCGCATAATTCACATTCAGCCGAGATGGCCAACGCCATCAATTATTCATCAATCAAAAAACGATTTACAGTCATGAAAACAAAAACATCAAAAAAATCCATTGTACTAAGAAGTATAGCCCTTCTGCCTATACTGGCCCTATTATTATTTGGGTTCAGTGAAAGAAAACGTATTGAGGTCGAATCCAGAGTTGAACCAAACATTCCATCTATAGAACAGAACTTACCTGTTGAAAAAATTGATATTCGAATAACAAATAATGAAGTGCTTTATCTTCAAAATAAGGATATAGTCACTTTAAATTCTTTAAAATCCCATTTATTGAAACTCAACACACAGCTTTCCAAAGTACAGCGGTCCCAAAATGTAAGGGCTGAAATTCTCGCGAATCCCGAGGCACCTACAGACCTATTGGAAGCTATAGAAGCTATTTTGGTCGATTATGGGGTTGCCCAAGTTAATATCATTGGGCCCGAAGAAAATAAGGATCAAAATTTGGAAACCATAGAACAAAAAGGGGCTACAAATACACAAATTAAAACGTACAATTCATTGGCCAAACAGTATAACTCCATTTCTATTGAAGACCGAAAAATCCCCCTGTCCGATTTAAAGATATTGGAGACTGTATATCGAAAAATGAATGAAGATCAGAGAGAAAAATCACAACCTTTTCCCGAATGCCCACCTCAAGAAGGTGCCACCAAAAAACAGATTAAAGAATTCAACGCGTTGGCGAAAAAATACAATCGTCAATTGAGTGATGCCAAGGAAATTCGAATTCTAAAATCCGATGTTGAAAGGTTGGAACACCTGCATGGATTGATGACTCATGAGCAAAGGGAAAATGCTGAACCATTTCCCGATTTTCCCGAGCCGCCCGAACCCATTGACGCGCCAATTCCACCAAAGGCACCTCAATCCCCTAGAGTGATAAAAGGGAAGAAAAGTGAAAATCCGCCTGCCCCTCCCGCTCCTTCAAGTCCATTGCGTCATCAAGAAGTAGAGGTCGTAAATGTTATCGATGAAATCATCGCAAATCAGGACCCCTACGATGGTTTAAATACCGTACATTCTGTGCCACCACCTTCCAAAAAGAATTCCATTTACCCACCTCCTGTGCCACCAACGCCCGTTTCACCCTTGGATCATGCCATTGAAATGGCTAAGCAAGGCGCCCTATTCTATTATGGGAAAAAGAAGATTACATCGGATAAGGCAATAGATCTATTAAAAAGAAATAGCAATCTGAGTATGGATGTCTCAAAGAAAAACAACAATCCGCCTGTGGTCAAAATCAGTCGGTTTTTGGATTAGTGCATGCATATTTTCCTAAATATTTTGTAAAAGCCCCGATTTTGGGGCTTTTTTGATTCGGAAAATCAGAGTTGGCTTTCTAATTATCTATGTGTTTCATCAATTTGCCAATAGGACTATAAGTTAAAAATCGAAACCTTTATTCCAGATTATTTTTGTCCTCTGTTCAGGGGGCCAAGGGATTTAAGAAGCTTTATTGTTTTAACACCCCTCATCTCCTGTTATTTAGGTATCCCATGGTCCTTTTTGTTCTTTGTCGTATATGCTAAATTGAACCAAAACCTTAAGTACTTTAAAAATTTCAATGATGGCACCCATTAGTTAACGATTTTTTTGGCCTTTTCCTTCATTTTATCCAAAAGGGATTTTTTTGCCTTAGCAGTTACATTAACACTTTCCATTGTCCCAGTTTCTGCAGGAGCATCCTCTACTTGGGTAGTATTGTTTTCATTTACAGGCGTTGTCGTAGCTATAGCATTTGATTTGGTTTCCTCTTTGGATGCTATGCTTCTATCGGGCATTTTAGTCTTCACCGAGGCAATGATTTCCCCTTTTAACCATTCATTCGCGAAACTTGTGAAAACATCATTTACATCCTTACCTGCCCTGTAGCATGCCTTCCATTGTGGGCTTTTTCTTTCATAGTTGGGATTTTCAAATTTTTGGATTTTATAATTATCAGGAGCCGTAAGTTTAGCACTAAAATCGACGGTATTAACCAGTGCGAGGTATTCCTGCAATCTTTTCTTGACCAAAACTTCAGGGTTCTCAGGATAGGTCTGTTCCCATAATTCCTTATTTGGAAATGGTTTTTTAGACGCCTCCATAATATTATCAATGCTGGCTTGGGTTTGCTCTTTTAATTTTTTTTGTTCTGCAACGTAAGCAACATCATTAGGATAATTTTTAATATTCAATTCGAATACTTTTAGGTTGGATTTCAAAATACCGAGGCTACTTCGATTTGGGTCTTGAGAATCCCACAATGGCAATGCATCATATCTCATCTCGTTGTAGGCGATGATAAATTCCTCGCTGTTTATATAATTTTTTATGTAATGACACAACTCTTTGGCAGCGCCGGTTTTATCACCTGCAATAATAGAAGGGAGTAATTTGGCATAAGGTACCTTAAAGGTATTTTCGCCTACTGGAGATTCCAAAGGACCATTATCAAATCTTCCAATAAAATTGGATCTAATGTTAGATTGGGCATATTGCTCTTCGATACCTAATCTTGAAAGAATGTCATCAATAAATTGTGATGCCGAAATTGTAAGAATACCCAATATTGAAATCAGTAATATTTGTTTTGTTTTCATTTTGATAGCGTATTTATTAAACAATTTTTCTTTTATCAATCCTAAATTTGCAGGTTTTGTTTGATTTAGTAATACAGAACTATTATAACTTCAATCCTTTGATCCACAAATCAGGGATGACATGATAAAAGTCGACATATAAGTAGACACACACAATCCCCTAAAAACAGGATTTTTACTATTGTGAAAAAATCATGTTAAAAGGGGATGGCGGTAATCCCAGCAGGTCTTACCTTTAAGTATCGTTAAATTCGAAATATGCCACTAAAGGATATAAGGGTAATAAATGGTTGGTGGCCTTTTTTAATCTGCATCCTCTTCAACCAAGGTCATGCACAATCCTCGAGATTAGATAGCCTTAGGACTGTGATCAAGGAATCAAACGACGACACTATCCGCATCAACCTATATTACGAATATGGTAGCAGTATTGAAACCACATTCCCGGATTCGGCCATGTGGTACTATGATTTGGCCAAACAACGCTCCATTTCCTTAAATTATGCAAAGGGTATGGCCGCCTATGCCAGTCATGCTATAACCCAACTCAACAACAAAGGCGAATTTCGCACTGCCCTGGAAATTTCGGAGGATGCCCTAAAAATTTATGAGGAATTAGGCAATCCTAAAGAATTAGCGGTGGCATACCTCAATGTGGGAAGTGAATGGCACTACCTTTCAGATTTCCAACAGGCCGCCGAACATTACCTAAAGGCCAAAAAAATTGCCGACGAAATAAATGATAGGCGCCTGCAGCGCATTATCAATAACAACCTTGCTTCTATCTTTATTAATTTAAAGGACTATGAAAAAGGGTTGCGTTATGCGGAAGCTTCTTTGGCCATAGCGAAGGAATTAGAAAACGACTATGCAATCTCATCCTCATTGTTCAACATGGCTACAGTGGCCATTTATTTAAAAGAATATAACAAAGCCTTAGAATACTATGCCAAAATTGAAGAAATAGGTCGTAGGACCAAAGATTTTATTGTAATACTAGATGGTTGGTTGGGAAGTGCCGATGTATGCAACGCCATGAAAAATAGACAGAAAGCCCTCACCTACTATGAAAAGGTTGTCGATTTTTCAAAAGAGCACGAATTTCCCGAATATGAAATGTATGCCTATATGGGTTTGTCGGACCTTCATATGGATGCAAAAAAGTATGCCAATGCCAAACTTACCATTCAAAAAGGGATTGCCCTTGCCGAAAAATTGGGTTCAAAATACGAATTAATGGACCTCTACCAAAAAGCGTCCTCCCTTGAAGAGGCAACTGGACAATTCAAGAAAGCCTTGGAATATCGCAAAGAATTTGAAATACTGAAAGATTCGATTGTTGGCGAAAAAAGCAAAACCAATATTGAGCTTTTGGAAGCCAAGTATGATTCCGAAAAACAAGCTTCAACCATAGAAAAACTGGAATCGGAAAAAAAGATACAAGAACTGACCATTCGACAGAAGAATAACTTGACTTATATACTGGTAGGTACCTCCGTGGCAATTTTGATATTAAGTCTCATGTTTTATAGAAATTATATACATCGGCAAAAACTACAACAACAACGTATAGGGGAATTGGAAAAGGAAAAGCAACTTAATGCGATCGAAGGGGTCCTAAAGGGAGAAGAACAGGAACGTTCCCGTCTAGCAAAAGACCTACATGACGGTTTAGGAGGAATGCTCTCCGGAATAAAATACTCATTGCAACTTATGAAAGGAACCTTAGTGATGACACCCGAGAACCAACAGGCATTTGAACGCAGCATGGATATGTTAGACAGTTCAATAAATGAAATGCGCAGGGTCGCCCAGAACATGATGCCAGAATCCCTCATAAAGTTTGGGCTTGAAGTGGCACTTAAGGATTTTTGCAACGAAATTAGCGCAAGCGGGGCTTTACAAATTAATTACCAGTCAATTAGGCTTTCAGATTTAAAAATTGATCAAACCACTTCCATCTCCATTTTTAGGATTGCCCAAGAACTTATCAATAATACGATGAAACATTCTGGCGCTAAATCAGCCATCGTGCAATTGACCCAATCGAATAATCTTATAACTTTAACCGTGGAAGATGATGGGAAAGGATTCAAGACAAAAGATCTTGAACAAGCCAGCGGCATGGGTTGGACCAATATTCGATACCGGACCGACCTATTAAAAGGAACGATACATATAGATTCAAAATTAGGAAAAGGAACTTCCGTACACTTGGAAATCAATATATAATAGATGATAAGGCTTTTCATTATAGATGATCATTATATGATTGTTGAGGGCATCAGATCCCTTTTACAATCCGAAAAAAACATTGAATGGCTAGGTCATGCAATGACTGCTGAATCCTGTATGGCATTTTTACAACATGATCTGCCAGACGTATTGCTAATGGATGTAAACCTTCCAGATCAAAGTGGCATTGATTTATGCAAAGTTGTCAAAACAAAATATCCCAAAATCCATATCATTGGATTAAGCTCTTTCAATCAGCAAAGTTTTATAGAAAAAATGTTGGAAAACGGTGCCTCTGGGTATGTTCTAAAAAACGCAACAAGCCTGGAGTTAATTGCAGCTATTGAAACGGTAATGGAAGGTGATATTTATTTAAGCCATGAGGCAGCCATTGTCGTCGAAAAAAACCAAAATTCAAAAATCCCCATTATTACAAGAAGGGAAAAAGAAGTGCTGCTGCTCATTGCGGATGGATTGACCAATAATTCGATTTCAGAAAAATTATTCATAAGCCCTACAACGGTAGATACACATAGAAAAAATCTATTAGCAAAATTTGAGGCCAAAAATACTGCCTCGCTCGTAAAAATGGCTATCATGCATCAACTTATATAGCATTATAACTTATAAGGAAATTAAACAAAACCTTAAATTCTTACTTTAAGCCCCGATTTTCAGAGTTTTTGTGTAACAAATCATCGAAGTTGGCGTTCTAATTATCTATATGAAGCCCATAATGGGCATTTGGTAAGTTAGCCGAAAATTGAAAATCATAAATTAACCGCAACGTAAACTATCTATGTTGTGTGTTTTTGTATAAATAAATCATCAATCAAAAATCAGAACACTATGTTACAACGCTTTTTTATCCTCTGCTCAGGGGCAGATTCCGCCATTTTAAAAACGTGCTCCGAAGGTGAGCAAAACAAATATGCCGGTATTGGCGCCACCGTATTCTTTACTGCGGTAATGGCCTTTCTAGCCAGTGCTTATGCCCTTTATACCGTATTCGATACCATTTATGCCGCTATCTTTTTTGGACTTATTTGGGGGCTATTGATTTTTAATTTGGATCGTTTTATTGTTTCCACGATTAAAAAGCGCGATAGTATAAAAAGTGAACTTTTGCAGGCGACGCCTCGGATTTTATTAGCCGTGATCATTGCAGTGGTTATTTCCAAACCTTTGGAAATGAAGATTTTTGAAAAGGAAATCAATCAGGTGCTTTTGGAACGGAAAAACGAGCTTACTTTGGCTAATAAGGATCAAATTGCGTTACAATATACCCCTACAATTGAAAAACTGAATCAGGATATTGCTACTTTAAAAAGCGAAATCGATACGCAGGAAGCAGAAACCAATGCCCTCTACGACACGTATATTACTGAAGCCGAAGGTACTGCAGGGACCATGCTTTTGGGAAAAGGCCCAGTGTATGCTGAAAAACGTGAAAAACACGATGCCGCCTTGGCCGAATTACAACAACTGAAACAAGTCAATGCTGAAAAAATCGTAGGTCTTGAAACACAAATTGATGATTTAAGTATTGAATATGCAAAAACAGTAACCGATTCACAACCTATTATTGATGGTTTCGATGGACTTATGGCCCGCATCAATGCCTTGGGCGAATTACCTTGGTTTCCATCGTTCTTTATTTTTCTACTGTTCCTAGCTATCGAAACTTCACCCATTATCGCCAAACTGCTGGCCCCAAAAGGTGAATATGACATTAAATTGGAAGAAGAGGAGAGTGTGCTGAAAACCTGGGTTACCCAAAAGGTGAGGCAACGTGAACAAATTTTAGCGACCGATATTTCCTTGAACCATAAAATCTATAGCGAGATAGAGAATGAAGAGGCCGTTTATGCCCATAAAAAGAAGAAAACCGAGGAACTACTTAAACTTCAAGCCGATGCCTTTCATGATCTACAGGTGAAGAGTCTTTAATGAAGATCAATTCATCGAAGTAAACCTTTTTTAAGTTCCCCTCAATGAATTTAACATTGCGGTCTTAATCCACAATATGCATCTTCTTCAACAAAAAGGAAGCGTTCATGTTCTGACAAACCCCCTTTTTGAATGTATAATCAAAATGAAGTTCATCATTGATGATTTCGGCATCAAAATAGTAATTGTGCACTTGGGGCAGATCATCTGCGGCCTTACACAAACTAAGATCATGGGTTGCAATGATTCCGGTTGATTTTGAAGCCACCAGTCTTTCGATAAATTTTCTTGATCCTATTGCCTTGTCCGTACTGTTCGTTCCTTTCAAAATCTCGTCCAAAACGATGAAGTAATGATCTTTTTTTATTTCATCTACAATAAATTTCAGCCGTTTTAGCTCAGAAAAAAAATAGGACTCATCATCGGCCAGTGAATCGACCGTTCGCATGCTGGTAATCAATTTTATTGGAGAATACTCCACACTCGAGGCACAAACGGGCAATCCTACGTTCGCCATCATAATTTGAAGGGAAACCGTTCGCAAGAATGTGCTTTTCCCTGCCATGTTGGCCCCGGTTATGATAAAAAATTGTTCGGCAGCTATTTTAAAATCATTTAGTATGCTTATTTCCGGATCTAACAAAGGATGTCCCGCGTTGTCCGATTTTAATATAACCTCCCCATTTACGATTTTAGGAAAAGCATAACCGGGATGGTTAAAGGCAAAGTTTCCCAAACTATTATAGGCATCGAAAAAGGCGATTACATTGAACCATTCTTCAATCTTATTGCCATGGATTTGAAGCCATCTTTCAATTTTGTAGCATTGATGAATATCCCAAAGTAAAAAGGCATTCCCTAAAAAACCAACAAGCATATTATTTCTTTGATCCAACGCATTCAGGATTTTAGAGAATTCCTCCAAAACCTTTGAAGCCCTTAATGAATCAAGTAATATGGCAGATTGTTGTTCTATTAATAGCGAAGCATTAAATTCAATTTTCTCCAGTTCCAATATCAGTAGTTGATATTGTTGAAAGGTGCTTTGTGCTTTTGATGTGTTTTCTGCTAGAATATTTATTTTATTCGAAAATATTCTTGTGATTCCCAAACCCAGAAACAACCATAACACCACGCCCCAACCATTGAGATTATCGGTAAAATAAAGGGTCACTATCAAGATGGAAACCAAAGAAAATACAATAGGGAAAAAACGCATATACTTGGGTACAAATGCCTGATATGTTTTTATCCAATTGTTGATCACATGATACGGCGTTTTGGTTTTTACCAAAGAAGCAATGGCTGAAAAATTTTGACGCCACCTGGGCATTTTACTTAGTTCCTTGATTGCTTCTTGCTTTAATGGTATATTCTCAATGGAATTCTCCAATAGCATAGAGGCAAGGACCTCACTTCCGTGTTTTAGATCGGTTCTATTCGCATATTGATAAAAAGAACCACGACCAAAGAGATCGATATCCTGGCTAAAGTAATGCCCATCAACCTCGAACTCATTACCCATGGGTAAATGATTGAACTTTCTTTGCAGCACTTCCAATTCGGTCGTATTGATCTGAAGTATAGCCTGTATCTTATCGAACTTGTATTGTAAATCGGTATGCCTGGAAACCAAATAAATGAAAATGACAATGGTGATTGATATAAGACCAATAACCAGTTTGATATTGCCAAAAGTCAAGTATACTCCAAACGCCATAAGGCAAAAAACAACTAACCGAATCATGCTTGATGCATGAAGTTGATTCTTTACTCGGGCCAATTGCCCTTCAAAACTGGCAATCTGTTCTTTATAAAATAGTTGTGGATTTTGTATCAAGGAAATCGCATGTTTGATCGATAAAGATACGCAAACATTATGTATTGATACGTCCCGAAGCCAACAGCGCTATTTGCCCTAGATGGTAAATATCGTGCTGGGCGATGCTAGGCAAAATAGCGCCAAAGGAATATTTTTTTCCTGGTACGTTTTTATCCAGAAGATCTTCAGAGCTATTGGCTAAAAGGTCCAGGATTTCATTTTGGGTCTGTCGAATCCGCTGTTTTAGCAGTTCCCATTCCTGCTCATTTTGGATCGTGACCTTGCCCCAATCATTTAATTCGTCAATAATGATATCATACTGGGTATCTCCCTGTAATTTCTTGATCACAAAAATGCGCCAATTGATGATATGTTGTAATAATACCGCTATCGACTTATCACCATAAATTTCATCATTCACCATATGCCAGTCCACAGCATTCAATTTTTTCATAACCGAATCCCCATACCATGGTTTGCCATCAAAACATGTTTTTAAATCATTGATTATATATTCCAGTTTACCTATCATCGATTACATAGCATCAAAAGCTGCCTTTAATTTTTTGGTGAATTTAGACACCACCAATTCATAGGAATGATCGACCAATTCATAGATGAGTTTTGGTGGAACTTGCCCTAACATTATCGTATTCCAATGGATTTTGCTCATGTGATACCCAGAGGTTATGGCACCATCATATTCTTCGCGAAGTTCAATGGCCCTTTCAGGATCACATTTTAGATTCACTTGTGAAGGCAAACGCTCCAAAGCAACCAAAGCGAACATCTTGCCCATAACCTTGAACACCAAAGTATGCGCATCAAAAGGGAACTCCTCTGTAATTCCCTTTTTGGTCAAACAGTATACCCTGAATTCCTCTATATTCATAGCATTAGCGTTAAATTCCGGTAGAATCGTACACGATTACCTTGGTCCATAAATCACTCGATTCCTCAATAAACAATTTATGTGGTGCTTCATCCTGGTATTTCTGCTGTGCTTCGGCCGATTCAAAAGTAACGATCAATGAATATGTGAACGACCCATCTACCACGTCTCGGCTTGCTCTTGGCGGCGTCCCGATGAACTTGGTTTTTGCGTACGCTGAGTTATCCAAAAACTTCCTTAATGAATTCTCAAATGCCATACATTCTTCCTGATTGTCCGGATTCTCTAACCAAAAATAAACCGTATGTGCAAAATTAGTGTCAAAATCCTTTATTGTTCCTGCTTTTTGGCCATAACTCGAAACGGCAAAAATTAAAAACAGGAATGTGATATAACTCTTTCTCATTTGTTCAATAATTCTTTTTGTTTTTCGTCTATCCGCAAGGCGGAGTAATCCAATTTCCAACCTATTGTCTCCACGATTTTTTCAATTAATAAAACGGCTTCAATTGCTTCCCTCTTGGCTGTATCCATTAAACCACTTTCCGGTATTTTTTCCATAATATGCTTTTTCGCCTCTTTGTTCAATGACGTTAGATCATTGGGGGTAAAGGTATTGAAGAGACCGTTTTGAATATCATAGAATTCTAACTCCGGTTCAATGGAGATTACCTGGGGTTCGGGAAAGTTGGTCAAAATGATTTTCTTTTTATCAATGTCGGCGTGCATCAAAATTTTTTGCAGATCGTACCCAATTTGGGCCTTTGCATTGATTACGATCAAGGCTTTCTTTTTACTGCTAACCAAGCTGAGAAAACGTTCTTTTGTATTTTCATATTTATAGATTTCGGCAAAATCACCTTCCACGGATATAAGTTTACAAACACTTTTTATTTTTTCGAGAAGCACGGTCGATTGATGTTCGGTCAGTTCCTTGTTTTTCTTTTTTCCAAATAAGGAAAACATCCAATACATGATTATGGCACCTAAGATCAGCCCTAAAAACACCTCTAAAATATTATCCATTCTTATTTCCGATTTCCCCTAAATGGGTATACTTGAATCCTTTATTGTACTTTAAACCATAACCTAAAACCCGGTCCATCGAAGCGTGGGAAAATATTATTATGCCTGCCATTTGAATGATGGGTGCTGAAAAATACATTCCGGTAAAATATAAAATAATGGCCAAACCTTTATGGTGAAAAAGGTTGTATGTTATTGCCCCGATCTTATTCCCAAATAAATAACCCAACATACCAACATCAGGGACAAGTATCAAAACCAAAAACCACCACCACTCATATCCCAACAACCCGAACATGAATAAACCAAGAATGAACATCATGAATTCTTCCAATTTAATCAACGTTTTCATTTTCCAGTATTTTAATTAACTACTTGTCTAACCTACTCTCGGCTGCCACGCACAAGTCATGATCGAGCAATATAGACCTTTTCAAAAATGGTTCTATTTCCTTACTCTTCGATATTCCTATATAATACGGGTCTACTCGGCGAGGCGTCGTTCTCAAAGGGAGCAACCTGTAAATTAAGAAAATAGGTGCCATCTTCAATACTGTTGGGCACATAGATCAGCTCTGTAATCGTTGCTTGTTTTCTCATTTTACAATTGAAGTTCCAAAAAGCCCTATGGGCAAGTAATTCGCCCCCGTCTTTTTCTTTATCTACCGAGGGCAGATCTATCAATAGATGTTCTACCTCTTTATCCACCAAAAACTTGGCCGCCTCTTCAGTGAGATACGGAGGATTTGTATAAGAATACTGCTTCGAAGTTTTATCCTTAAAATTGGGCAACGTACGAATTATCAATGCATCCCTTTTTTTATTCCCAAAAGCATATTGTAATTGTTTTTTAGAAATCACAAAGTCATTTTTTTGCTTTTCAGGTGCAAGGGTCACTACTTCGGCATAAAAGAAATATTGGTTTAGGCTCTTATTTATCGAATGAAATTCCTCGGTAAGATGTCCTACACATTCTGTATGTGTACCATGTGCATGTGGACTAAACCAAATATGGTTAAAATTGATCGCAGCGCCTTTCGACACTGCTCCAACAAATTCTCCCTCGGTATGTGGTTCTATTCGTGAGTGCTCAATATACCAGGCATTCACATCGGAAGCATTACCCTTCATGGGAATTGATATATCCAACGGTTTTGAAAGATCAATCGTATGGTTTCTGTTATTTACTTTTATAGATGCAAGCATAGAAAGAAAAGTCCCATCGAGCGAAATTGAGACGTTTAAATTCTTAAGTTTTTCTTGACTGCGCTCGAACAGTCAAAAACCAATCAAACATGTATTCCTCACATTGTTTGAATGATATTTTAATTTCAACCTAAATTAATCATAAATCCTGAATCTAGTTCAGAATAAACAAATCGCTGGCAATCCCGTCGACCAAAAACTTTCCTTTTTTTGTTGCCACCAATTGGTTTTTAGACAGGGACAGCAATTCCTGTGCTATATATCTCTCCATCTGCAGGGTTATATAAACATAATATTTTTCGCCAAACCGTTCACGGATCTTGTCTAGCGATATTCCCCAACTTGTTCGTAAACCGGTCATAACATACTCATTGTACTTATCAGTTAGCGAAAGTAACTCATGGGTTATAGGTAATTGGCCTTCGGCAATGGCTTTTAGATATTTTGGATTATTGCTTATGTTCCAACTTCTTTTTCCTCCGTCATAGGAATGCGCCGATGGACCAATTCCCATATACTTCTTCCCGAGCCAGTAGGCCGTATTGTTTTTGGAATAATACCCTGGTTTTCCGAAGTTGGAAACTTCATAGCAATCATACCCTTCAAGGCTCAAAATATCATATAGTATTCGAAAATGCCGCTGCGCCATGGCATCATCAGTAGGCTTTATCAACCCTTTTTTAATAAAACTGGCCAGAGCCGTTTTGGGTTCTATGGTTAGGGCATAGGAAGAAATATGGGGTATTTCAAATGAGAGGGCTTTTTCGATATTTTGTTTCCAACGCTCATCCGTCATTTCCGGAATACCGTAAATCAGGTCTATGGATATATTTTTAAAATAGTTGGCGGCTTCCTTAATACATTGTTCCGCTTCTTTGGCATTATGGGCCCGGTTCATCAACTTCAAATCCTCTTCAAAAAATGATTGGACACCAATACTTAATCGATTTATGGGACTTTCCGCCAGTTGCCCAACCTTTTCCACTGTCAAGTCATCTGGATTAGCCTCTAAGGTAATTTCAGGTTGTTTTACCACATTATAAGTGGAATACACCGTTTGTATCAAGTCATTGATTTCACTGGTCCTTAAAACAGATGGCGTTCCCCCACCAAAATAAATAGTCTCAACGGTCTCCTCTTTGAATTCGTCTTTTCGCAGCACCAATTCCTTTTTCAAGGCCATGATCATTCGATCCTTTTTGGCCAAACTCGTCGAAAAATGAAAGTCACAATAGTGGCACGCTTGTTTACAAAATGGAATATGGATGTAGATTCCGCTCATTTCGGAACTTAATTAACTTTCTTTGGGTTGTTTTTTACAAATGAAGCCCATCCCGAATAGCTTTTTCCTACCTCAACCTTGCCTTCGTTGTAAAAATGACAAACCGCAGCTGCAAGTCCATCCGTGCTATCCAAGTTTTTGGGCAAGGATTTCAACCCCAGCGTGCTTTGCAACATTTTTGCAACCTGTTCCTTACTGGCATTGCCATTCCCTGTAATAGACATCTTTATTTTCTTTGGCAAGTATTCGGTTATGGGTATTTGCCTTGATAAGCCTGCAGCCATAGCCACGCCTTGGGCACGGCCCAATTTTAGCATAGATTGTACATTTTTACCGTAAAATGGAGCCTCAATAGCGATTTCATCCGGATGATAAGTGTCGATCAGTTCAATCGTCCGTTCAAAAATGAGTTTTAGTTTTGTATAAGGATCTTTATACTTTTGAAGCAATAATTCATTCATCTGAATAAATTTCATTTGCTTGTTTACCACTTTTATGATGCCAAAGCCCATGATGGACGTTCCTGGGTCGATTCCTAATATGATTTTTTCGTTGGACAAAACAGATTGTTAGTTGTTAGTTGTTAGTTGTTAGTTGTTAGTTGTTAGTTGTTAGTTGTTGGCAAACAACGATTTTTGAGATTGGCCTTCTGAAAATACTATGAACTATTTTATACCAAATCAATGGCTAATTACGGTTCAAAACAATGGGTATCCTAAATTTCACACGTACTGGAATGCCACGTTTCAAAGCAGGTGCCAAAGGCGGTAAATTTCTTAAACTTTGCGAAATAATACCATCAAATTCGGGCATAACCTTATCAATTGCCTTGTCTTTCTGTATATGGACAACAGTTAACTTACCCTCTTGATCTATTAAAAAATCCACAAACACTGTCGTATCCATATCGGGGCCTATGACGAATTCGAATTCTTGCAGGGTGGCGGAAAAATGATTTAGCAATTCGGTTTCGAAACATTCCCTTTGGCTCGTTTTTGAAGTTGATTCATCGCAACTTTCGAATAACGGATAGTTGTCAACATCATTCCAATTAATGGCACGCATTTCCTGGTTGACCAATTCTTGGGTCTTTTTTTCCTTGGATACGAACAAATCGCAGGAAAAACAACAGCCCAAAATCATGAATGCAATTAACTTTCGCATGAACCCCTTTTCTAAGGTGGAAATTACGATTTTTTTGGTGAAACTTATTTTGCGTAATGGGTAATAATCAAATATTGAATGTAACAAATACACACTATCTTCGTCAAACCAACAAAATTACTTTGAATGGATATCGCTCTGCTTATTTTCGGCTTTATTTTAATGCTGGTTGGTATTATTGGAAGTTTTCTGCCCGTATTACCCGGACCTACCGTGAGCTGGGTTGGTCTTCTTTTATTATATCTCACGAAAGTCGTACCCGATGATTGGATATTTTTAGGTATTACCTTAGTTATCGCCTTAGTGGTGTTTGCCCTCGATTATATTATTCCAGCAGTTGGGACAAAAAAATTTGGAGGAACAAGGGCGGGAATGATCGGTACCACCCTAGGACTACTGGTTGCTCTGTTCGTTCCTGTTTTAGGTCCGTTGGGAATCATTATTTGGCCCTTTGTTGGGGCGTTGGTAGGTGAATTGATGAATAAGGCTGATAAAAAAACGGCCACCAAGGCCGCATTCGGTTCATTTATCGGATTTTTGACCGGGACCTTTCTGAAATTTGTGGTAACCGTTGTCTTTTTAGGGTTATTCATTTCAACGGCATGGGAATATAAGGCCGCATTATTTCCTTTTTTCAATTAGCATAAAATTCATTGGCCTTAGTCTAACCAAACTACCTTATCGGTAATGGGTTTTCTTGTCCCTTCGGGTATTTCCCCTTCAAAATATCCCATATACAAAAAACCCAGGCATTTTTCGCCTTTAGCAAAATCAAAAAATTCATCCATATATTTTATTAGTTTGGGAGAACTCCAATAGCAACCGATACCCAAATCGGTACAACATAGCCACATATTCTGAACGGCCATAGCTACAGCTGCAATTTCCTCCCATTCGGGAACACTTTCATCTAGATCGCGCTGCATACAGATTGCCATAACTACAGCAGATCGCGTCGGATTATTATAAAGCTTATCAATTTTAATTTGTTTTGGTCGCTTTTCTATTTCCTGATACTTTTCCGAAAGAAATGTGCCTAATTTTTTCTTTGAGTTGCCTTGCATTATTTTAAATCGCCAAGGTTCGGTCTTCTTGTGGGTTGGCGCCCAATTTGCAGCTTCCAAGATCTTATCCAAATCATTCTTCTTAATAGGCTTGTCAATATATTGCCAGGGAAAAATAGATCGTCTGTTCTTTATGATATCAAAAACCATCGGTATTATTTTAATGCTTTAAAGCTACAAAATCAATGCCTATTAAAAAGTAAATCAATATTTTTATAGGTCAAAAAAAAACAATGAACACAGTTCCCAAAACTTTCGAATTAGGCGAAGATTGGTTAACGGCCAGTACCGCACTCGCCATAGCTTTAGGCGATATAAAAGTCAACCTATCCAAAGCTACTCGATCCAAAATCACTAAAAGTTGGCGTATTGTTGGGAACATCGTTGAAAAAGGACATCCGGTCTACGGGATTAATACTGGTTTCGGGCCCTTATGCACTACCAAGATATCGAAAGAGGAGACAAAAATACTGCAAAGCAATATACTTCAAAGCCATAGTGTTGGCGTTGGCAAACCTATTAAGAAGGAAATTGCAAAATTGATGCTTATTCTAAAAGTACATTCGCTTGCAAAAGGTTTTTCTGGAATTTCAGAATCGACCTTGGATCGTATCCTATGGCACATAGAGAATGATGCAATCCCTATAGTGCCTTCACAAGGTTCTGTGGGTGCATCCGGTGATTTGGCACCACTCTCCCATTTGTTTCTACCCATTATTGGTTTAGGAAAAGTACAGTATAAAGGTGAAACTATAACAACTTCCCAACTCTTTGAAAAAACCGGTTTAACATCCATTCAACTAGGTCCCAAAGAAGGTCTTGCGCTTATCAATGGCACGCAGTTTATAGCCGCCCATGCCATAAAAGTGGTCGAAAAACTGCACAGTTGTCTTTCGCAGGCCGATATTATTGGAGCTATGATGATCGAAGGATTACAAGGCTCTATAAAACCTTTTTACAATGAACTACATGCATTAAGACCTTTTAAGGGCAATTTACATGTGGCCAAAAGAATTAAACGCTTATTGAAAGGCTCCCAAATCATGGAGTCACATGCAGATTGCGAACGGGTGCAAGACCCCTATTCCCTTCGTTGTATTCCGCAAGTACATGGCGCATCGCGCACGGCTTGGCTACATCTGAAAGAGTTGCTTGAAATTGAACTCAATTCAGTAACAGACAACCCGATAATCATTGATGAGGAACTGACCATAAGTGGTGGGAATTTTCACGGTCAACCTTTGGCCATGGCCTTGGATTATGCGTGCTTGGCCGCTTCGGAAATCGGGAACATCTCTGACCGAAGAATTTATCTTGCCTTGGAAGGGAATAGTCCAGGAGTACCCAAACTCTTAATGGATGATACCGGAATAAACTCCGGCTATATGATATTGCAGTATACAACTGCAGCATTGGCGAGTGAGAACAAAGGGTTATGTTTTCCTTCAAGTGCCGATAGTATCCCGACTTCCTTAGGACAGGAAGACCATGTGAGTATGGGCTCGATAAGTGGTCGAAAAGCCTTACGGGTTATTGGCAATTTGGAGAAAATTTTGGCGATTGAACTATTGACCGCAGCCCAGGCATTCGAATACCGTAAACCCATGAAATCGGGCATTTTATTAGACAAGGTGCATAAAGAACTTCGCAAAAGAGTCTCTTTTGCCAAAAAAGATCGTGTATTTGCCGATGATATAGAAATTGGGATCGACATGATAAAGGAACGGACCATAATGAAGGTTATTGAAAAAACGAAAAAGGAGAAAAAGATCTCGTTCAAAACACCTTATTTCAACGAATTTGAAGTATTTTGAGTGTAGTCTTTCGCCTTTCCCTACTTGGTGGGAAACCAAATCAGAATTAAACCAGCGCACATGAAACTTATAGGTCCATTTAAACAGATCATACCTATGACCGGGCTTACCGTAAAAGGAGCCATCAAAGACGAAGAATTGGTGATTATTGAAAACGGCGGTATTTTAATTGATGGAGACCGTATTCATACCGTCGGAAAATTTAACGACCTATTTACCAAAGCTAAATCCTCCCACGCAGAAATTCAAGAACTTTCAAGTGACCATACTTGTCTCCCGGGATTTGTGGACGCCCATACCCATATTTGTTTTGCAGGCTCTAGGGCCAATGATTACGCGCTAAGAAATTCAGGGAAAACCTATCTTGAAATATCAAAAGCGGGAGGGGGCATTTGGGATACCGTAACCCAAACACGAAAAGCCCCTAAAGAGTTATTGGTCAAGGGGGTTGTCAAAAGGGCAAAAAGACATTTGGCGAATGGCGTAACCACCATTGAAGTCAAAAGTGGTTACGGACTTTCCATACACGAAGAGCTTAAAATGCTTATTGCAATAAAAGAGGCAGATTCAATACTGCCCATAGATTTAATTCCTACGTGCTTGGCAGCGCATATGGTTCCCAAGGATTTTGAAGGAACCCCTGCGGGGTACCTCGAGGAAATCACCAATGAATTGCTTCCAAAACTATTAAAAGAAAAGCTGACCTCAAGAGTCGATGCATTTATTGAGGAAGGTGCTTTTACCCCATCGCTTATAGAACCATACTTCAATATGGCCAAGGAACTTGGTTTTGATATTACCGTACATGCCGACCAATTTTCAACGGGAGGTAGCGAAGTCGCCATAAAACACAAGGCCATAAGCGCCGACCATTTAGAAGCAAGTACAACTAAGGAAATAAATCTCCTAGCCAAAAGTGATGTGATTGCAATCGCATTACCTGGAGCTTCCATAGGGTTGGGGTGTGCTTTTACCCCAGCACGTAAAATCCTGGATGCCGGCGGTTCATTAGCCATTGCGAGTGACCACAATCCAGGTTCTGCCCCAATGGGTGATTTATTGACCCAAGCCGCCATTTTGGGAACCTTTCAAAAACTATCCAATGCTGAAGTCTTGGCCGGAATTACCCATAGGGCAGCGGCGGCCTTAAAATTATCGGATAGAGGACAATTGAACGAAGGTTACTTGGCCGACCTCTGCATTTTCCATACCGCGGATTATAAGGAAATCTTATATAACCAAGGGAATTTTAAACCTTGTATGGTATGGAAAAAGGGGGAGTTGGTTTACGATAAACATAAGCACTAATCAATTATGCAAACACGAAGCGTAAAATTGGATTTCAAGGCTGAAATACTGCAAGGTATCCCAAAAAAATTACCTCAAAAAAAAGAGCGTTCGCATTCGATGAGCCATGCCCCAACGCGAAAACAAATCCTTTCCTCAGAGGAGAAAAAATTGGCGGTGCGAAATGCATTACGTTATTTCCCCAAGACTTGGCACGCAGAGTTGTCGAAGGAATTTGCCCAAGAATTGAAGGATTATGGTAGAATCTATATGTACCGTTTCAAACCAACTTATAAAATCTATGCCCGACCCATCGATGCGTATCCGGCGAAAACACCTCAAGCCGCAAGTATAATGCTCATGATTCAAAACAATTTGGATCCAGCAGTGGCGCAACATCCCGAAGAGTTGATAACCTATGGTGGTAATGGAGCAGTCTTCCAAAACTGGGCGCAGTACTTATTAACGATGCACTACTTGGCCACGATGACCGAGGAACAAACCCTACATATCTACTCGGGCCATCCCATGGGCTTGTTCCCTTCATCCAAGGAAGCCCCACGCGTTGTAGTGACCAATGGCATGATGATTCCCAATTATTCTAAACCTGACGATTGGGAAAAATACAATGCCCTTGGGGTGACCCAATACGGTCAGATGACAGCAGGATCGTATATGTATATCGGTCCACAAGGAATCGTTCACGGCACCGCAATAACCGTGATGAATGCCTTTAGAAAAGTATTGCAGAAAGATGGGAAGCCGGCGGGTAAGCTTTTCTTAACTGCTGGATTGGGAGGAATGAGTGGGGCCCAGCCCAAAGCGGGTAACATAGCCGGGTGTATTACAGTTTGTGCAGAAGTAAATCCTGAGGCTGCACGCAAAAGATTTGAGCAAGGTTGGGTGGATGAATTGATCGATGATCTAAATGAACTGGTTGTTCGTACGCAAAAAGCCATCGCTGATAATGAGGTCGTATCCTTGGCTTTTATCGGTAATATAGTTGATGTTTGGGAACGATTCGATACGGAAAAAATCTTCATACATCTAGGTTCCGACCAAACATCCCTACACAATCCTTGGGCAGGTGGGTATTATCCCGTAGGTTTGAGCTTTGAGGAATCAAATGTTCTTATGGCCTCAGAACCTGAAACATTCAAGAAAAAAGTGCAGGAATCCTTACGAAGACAGGTCAATGCGATCAACAAACATACTGCACAGGGCACTTATTTTTTCGACTACGGAAATGCCTTCTTATTGGAAGCCTCAAGGGCAGGTGCTGATGTCATGGCAGAAAACAATATTGACTTTAGATATCCGTCCTATGTACAGGATATTTTAGGACCTATGTGCTTCGATTATGGCTTTGGCCCTTTTCGTTGGGTCTGCACTTCAGGTAAACCGGAAGACCTACAAAAAACCGATGCCATCGCCTTAAAAGTCTTAGAGCAAATCAAGACCACCGCTCCAAGTGAAATACAGCAACAGATGCAGGATAACATCACTTGGATTCGGGAAGCCGATGAAAACAAATTGGTGGTGGGTTCCCAAGCCCGAATTCTTTATGCCGATGCCGAGGGTCGTACTAAAATTGCCGAAGCCTTCAATAAAGCGATACATTCAGGAGACATTTCGGCCCCTGTCGTTTTAGGGCGGGACCATCATGATGTAAGCGGAACGGACTCCCCTTTCCGCGAAACCAGCAACATAAAGGATGGTAGTAAATTCACGGCAGATATGGCTATACACAATGTAATCGGCGATAGTTTTCGGGGTGCAACATGGGTCTCTATACATAACGGTGGGGGGGTCGGTTGGGGCGAGGTCATCAACGGAGGATTCGGAATGGTTCTCGATGGTTCAAAAGAAGCTTCAAAAAGATTAAAAAATATGTTGTTCTATGATGTGAACAACGGGATCTCGCGTAGAAGCTGGGCAAGAAATGAAGAGGCCTTATTCGCCATTAAACGTGAAATGGAACGTACCCCCGAACTAAAGGTAACTTTACCTAACTTAGTGGAAGATTCAATATTGAAGGATTTATTCTAGAGCAATATTTACCCATCATCCCATGAATAGATATATGGTTACAAAACCTGGAGTATGGACTGGTCGAATTTCAGGCCAACAACTCTATTTGCATGAAAAAGTAAAGTGTATCAATCTTGAAAAGGAAAATAAGGATAAAAAAAAAGCCATTGCTTTCTTGGGCTATGCATGCGATGTGGGTATTAAAAGAAATCAGGGAAGAATCGGGGCAGGAAAGGGACCGGACGCCATTCGTAATGCCTTAGGTAAATTACCCAATCATTTGGAAAAGAATGTTGATTTTTTGGATGTAGGGACCTTGGAGTGTCAAGATGGTAAATTAGAAAACATTCAAACGCATTTATCGGAAAAGGTGGCACTTTTATTGGAAAAGGGTACTTTTCCAATTGTAATCGGTGGCGGACATGATATTGCCTACGGACATTATAACGGCATCAAGAAATATGTAGGACCTAATACATCCATCGGTATTATCAACTTTGATGCCCATTTTGACTTGAGATCCGATTCAAATGGTGGCAATTCGGGCACCCCATTTTATCAAATTGCCCAAGATTGCAAAATCGATACATCTACTTTCAACTATCTCTGTTTGGGAATACGCTGGGATGCAAACGACAGAACTCTATTCGAAACCGCTACCAAGTTGGGTGTCGATTATATCGAGAACAAGGATTTCACAATGCAAAATACAAGTATTGTGTTCCGAAAATTACAAGATTTCATCACTAATGTGGATCATATTTATGTTACCATTGACCTTGATGGGTTTTCATCGGCCTATGCCCCTGGTGTAAGTGCCCCATCACCCATAGGTTTTAGTCCTAACATTGTTTTGAAATCGTTGGAATCGATTTTAAACTCGAAAAAGTTGATTAGTATCGATATTGCCGAGATGAATCCGAAATACGATATTGACAACCATACTGCAAAATTGGCGGCTTCATTGGTGCATTATATAATGCACGCTATTTAATCATTCCAACCAACTCTGATAATAGGTGCCATCATCGATATCCAAGGCGGTTTGGGTAAGCTGTAAGGGTTTGAAGGTATCGATCATAACGGCCAGTTCCTCTGTCTTCACTTTACCTATGCTTGCCTCATAGGTGCCCGGATGTGGTCCGTGGGGTATTCCCGCAGGGTGCAACGAAATATATCCTTTATCAATGTTCTTTCGGCTCATAAAGTCCCCATCCACATAATACAGCACTTCGTCAGAGTCGATGTTGGAATGGTTGTAAGGTGCCGGAATGGCATTGGGGTGATAATCGTACAATCGCGGCACGAACGAACAAACCACAAAAGCTTTGGTTTCAAAAGTCTGATGAACCGGCGGTGGTTGATGTACCCTTCCCGTTATAGGTTCAAAATCGTGTATTGAAAATCCGTATGGATAATTATAGCCATCCCAACCTACAACATCAAAAGGGTGTGATGCGTACACCAAGTAATGCAATTGCCCTTGTTTCTTTACTTTCATCACGAACTCTCCTCTCTCGTCATGGGTCTGCAAATTTTTGGGGAGTTTAAAATCGCGTTCACAGAATGGGGAATGCTCCAAATGTTGACCGAACCAGTTGCGATAACGTTTGGGCGTATATATTGGACTGTATGATTCGGTGACCAAAAGACGATTGTCCTCCGAATCGAACGTTATTTGATAGATCATACCCCGAGGTATCAATAGATAGTCCCCATATTCAAAGGCAATTTCACCCAAGAACGTTTTTAGAATTCCCGACCCCCTATGGATGAACAAGAGTTCATCGGCATCGGCATTTTTATAAAAGTATTCGGTCATTGATTTTTTAGGAGCGGCCAAAGCTACATTCACATCCGAATTGAAGAGAACTATTTTTCTGCTTTCGAGAAAATCATCTTCAGATCGAACCTGAAAACCTTTTAACAATCTTGATTTAATATTATATCGCACGGCAGCTTTGGGAGACACATCCACAGTTGCACCTACTTCTTTGACCATTGTGGGTCTATATAAGTGATAAAGCAAAGATGACATACCATCAAACCCAATCGTCCCGAACAATTGCTCATAGTGTAACGTACCATCGGCCTTCTTAAAAACCGTGTGTCGTTTTTTGGGAATTTTACCTAACTTATGATATAATGGCATAATTGTAGTATTAATTTGTCCTCTTAAAAATACGATAATCCCGTATCCGAATAAAATCAATCTCCATTTAAATGGTAAAGCAAAGAAGTTTCAACGGTTATCGGAGCTGAGAAAACGGCATAAAAAAAGCCTCCCAGTATAGGAAAGCCTTTCATTGGTTCATGCCTAAAGGCATTTTCACCATAGCTTCGACCTAAATCGAAGCCCAACACAACATGACAAATATACAAAGGTTTTTCATATCCTTGGCACGGATTCGCACAATTCGTCAATCTACTCCTTTGGTTTGTATGGCCTAACAATTAAACGGGCCGCCTTGTCAAAATTGATATAATTGTAGGCCCAATTGAAAAATACGATTACCCGGTTTCGAAATCCAACCAACGCCATTAAATGAACGAACATCCAAATGTACCATGCAAAAAAACCTCCGAATTTTAATCGCTTCAAGTCAACCACGGCCTTATTTCTACCTATTGTGGCCATAGTACCCTTATCATTATACCTAAATGGCTTCATTTTCTTACCGTTAAGAAGGTTCCTTAAATTATGGGCTAAAAGCTCCCCTTGCTGTATGGCCGGTTGAGCGACTTGCGGATGACCATTGGGGTAAGTCTTGGTCTGCATATATGCTATATCGCCAATGGCAAAAATATTCCTAAACCCTTCAACCTGGTTAAAATGATTTACTTTATATCGGTTAAGTCTATCTACCAAATGCTCCTTGCTAAATCCTTGAATGGCAGCACCGGTAACCCCGGCCGTCCAAATACAATTCTTGGTTTGTACCGTTTCGCCATTCTTCAAGATCAAGTTTTGCCCATCATAATGTTCTACAAGTGTATTCAAATGTATCTTTACGCCCAATTTTTGAAGAAACAACAAGGCTTTTCTCGAGGCTTTTTCACTCATAGGGGATAATACGCGTTCACCCCCCTCAAATAACTGGATCTGCATTTCGGATATATTCAAATGACGGTAATCTTTAGGAAACACATTGTTTTTGAGTTCTGCAAAAGCACCGGCCAATTCTACCCCTGTCGGACCAGCCCCGATAATACAAAAATTCAGTAAGGCTTTTCGATTCTCCAAGAAGGGACTATCATCCGCTTTTTCGAAATTCTGGAGCATAAGACTTCGGATATCCAATGCCTGGGGGATATTTTTCATCGGCATGGTAAATTTTTCAATCTCCTTATTCCCAAAATAATTTGTTATGGTCCCAGTGGCTATTACCAAAATATCATAGGATAAAATTCCTTGGGAGGTTGAAATGTATTGGTGGTCAGGGTCGATATGCTCAACCGTAGCCCATCTGAAATAGAAATTATGTAGGTTTTTCAATACTTTACGTATTGGATAGGCAATAGAATCGGGTTCTAAACCACTAGTAGAGACCTGATATAGCAAGGGTTGAAAAGTGTGGTAGTTTTGCTTATCCAGCAATACCAACTGTACATCCAAATCTTTGAGTTTTTTGGCTAGTGAAATACCGGCAAAACCACCACCGATTATCACCAACCTTTTCTTATCTGTCTTAGGGATATTCACACACTTTTTTTGTAAAATTAGCAATTACTAAACGGTAAATATCGAAATGGTCGTCTCAATGGATATTTTTAGAGTGAAAGCTGAAGATAGCTTTAAAGGATTGGTTGTTATTCGTGAACAAGCCACGTAGCCGTAAACCAGCGCCCAAAACAGAAATAGAATGCTTATTTTTTTAGTATTTTTTTAACCTTGAAAAGGTTGCATTTTCGTACTTTGTAAATAAAAAATATGAAAAGTACTGCAATGTTCTGGGTGGTAAATACGACCATTACTTTGGTTTTGGTAACGATAATGGCCGCTATGAATTTTTCGTTCAATTGGGTGTTCTATGTAACCGTATTGGGTCAATCAATGGTGGTTTACATGGTATATCGCGTTTTAACGGATGATTACAAAACCGATAAGACTTTCAAGGATTTTTATGAGGACCATCCCATTGGCCAATCCTCTTAATCAGCCACAGCATTTTTCGAGTCCTGTGACGTTTTCGAAGGCACATTCATTCCTAGTTCAGGTATCACCAATAATGGTATTTGGGTGTGAAATGCCATTCGTTTCACTACAGGCTCACGGGTCATCCGCTCCATATAGCTATGTTGGTAATTGAGCATTGCCAACAAATGGATGTCGAGTTCCTTTGTGAAAACTTCCAAGGTCTTAGATACCGAGTTCAACTCTGAAACCGTATGTACGTAATGCTCCACTTCATTTAAATACTTGCGCAACATGTTAAGATTGAACATTTGAATTTCGCTCAAGGCCTTAATCTCATATTGGACATGCACTATACGGATGGCCGCCTTAAAAGCCTTGGCCAAATCAATTATAGGCTGAAGCTCTGAAAGTGAATAAAACCTGTTGAAGTCCGTAGCGAAAGCTATTTCCGTAGGGCTGGTATACTTAAAATGCTGCGGAATCGCGAGTACTGGGCAATTTTTAACGGATTTGATGATGCGCACGGTATTGCTACCCATGAACACCTCATCCAACCCTGATACCCCTTTAGTTCCGGTAATTATAAGGTCTATATTGCGCTTTTCTACAATATCTTTTATTTCATCGACCAGAAGACTAAATGATGAAATAGTATTAAAGTTATGTTTGGGATTATTGTATTTCTTTTTGATTTTGCTTAAAACATCCTCTAAGCCCCTTTCCGAACTGGTGCGCATACTACCCTCCTGCACATTGCCTAGACTGGTGGCCATAAATCTACTACTTGCAATAACCGGTGTATAGGTATTAAGTAAATGAAAAAGGCATTTTTCATCCTTGAACAGTTCAATGGCATACTTGGTGGCATTCCAAGCGTTCTCTGAAAAGTCCGTAGGTAATAATACATTCTTCATTCCAATGAATTTTTTATAATGGGTAAAATTATTGGAAGGTGTTCGGGGAAACTATGATTTATATCAGTTTTTATAAAAAGCAGTAAAGCCCTTATAAACTCAAGGTTTTAAGTCGAATAAAAACAATCATGTAAGTGGGGAAGGAAAGAAAATATCAAAATCCTTCAATAAGGTCTTGGAGCAGTTTTTCGTTCAATACCCCGATTTTTTTGCCAGAAGTCTTGATCATTCCTCTTTTCTTGAATTCGGATATAATACGTATAGCCGATTCTGTTGCCGTACCTACGACATTTGCGATATCTTCGCGGGAAAGTGTAAGGTTCAAAAAGCCGTCTCTATCCTCTCCATAATTTTTCTTTAAATAAAGAAAAGCCTCGGCAATACGCTGTTTTACCGTTTTTTGGGACATATTCACAATTACATCGTCTGCTTCCTTTAAGTCATGTGCCATATGTCGTAGAACTTCTATGGCAAAATCGGGATTTCGGCTTAAGGTATGTATAATACTGTCCTTGGGGATAAAGCAAACCTCCATGTCGCTAACGGCGACGGCGCTTAAATTGGTGTATTCTTCGGCAATCACCGACCTTTGACCCATCACTTCTCCCTTGCTTGCCAGTTTAACGATTTGATCTTTTCCGTTGGCGCTTAATTTAGAGAGTTTTGAAATTCCTTCCCTAACACAGAAAACGCCATCTAACTTATCGCCCTCTTCAAATATGGCTTCCCCCTTTTTAACCTTTCTGGTAATCTTTGAGTCCGAAACCTTTTTCAATTCCTGCTTGCTCATAGCACGCAAAGAATTAAACTGCCTTATGATACAATTCTCACATCTGCTTTGTTCGGCCTCTTCCATAAAGAAATTTATTAGGACTACTGGGAAATTGGACGTAAAATTATCGAAAAGATGACAATTATCATATAATATTTCAGGAAAGTTCAAGATATTTACTACTAGGTATTAGTAAATGTAAATGGATAAGGTCAACTGTTATCATTGTGGTGACGATTGCGGCAAACTTCCTATTGTTCATGATGGGAAGAATTTCTGCTGTAATGGCTGTAAAACGGTGTATGAAATATTCTCTTCCAATGATCTTTCTTATTATTATGACCTTCAATCCTCAGCTGGGGCGATACCGAATGTAGTAGAAAGCAAATATGAGTTTCTTACGGAGCCTAAAATCATTGAAAGGCTCTTAGAGTTCAATGAGGATAAGATCCAAATCGTAAATCTCTACATTCCCCATATCCATTGTAGTTCCTGTATATGGATTTTAGAAAACCTAAACAAATTAAATCCCTCGATCAGTAGTTCCCAAGTAGATTTTCCCAAAAAAACCGTTCGAATTGTTTTTAATCCCGAAACGCTAAACCTTAAAGACCTGGCTATTTTATTGGCACGAATAGGATACGAACCTTATATCTCACTCGAGGATTATGATAAGGGCGAGAAAAAAGTCAACCGTGGACTTATTTACAAGTTGGGAGTAGCAGGTTTCGCTTTTGGCAATGTAATGTTTCTATCATTCCCTGAGTATTTTGAGGTGAATGAGTTTTGGTTAGATCAATATAAAGGCCTGTTCCGATGGTTGATGTTCGCTTTTTCCCTACCTGTTGTTTTTTATGCCGGGCAAGATTACCTGATATCAGCCTTTAAGGGACTACGGTCGAAACTGATGAATATAGATGTGCCAAT
The DNA here is from genome assembly GCF_014610845.1 of Maribacter arenosus. Taxonomy (GTDB): domain Bacteria; phylum Bacteroidota; class Bacteroidia; order Flavobacteriales; family Flavobacteriaceae; genus Maribacter_A; species Maribacter_A arenosus. The sequence goes on from NZ_JABTCG010000002.1 coordinate 115,320, forward strand.
TGCCTTGGGGATTCTTGTGCTGTTCTTTCGGAGTACCTTGGAAATTATCTTTGATTGGGGGTCTGGTTTTTTCGACAGCTTAACAGGTTTGATCTTCTTTCTTTTAGTAGGTAAGTTCTTTCAACAAAAAACATATTCATTCCTTTCCTTCGAGCGTGACTATAAATCATACTTCCCCATTGCCGTAACGAGGATTTCGAAAAATGATAAGGAAGAAACCGTTCAGATTTATGATATAGAAAGAGGTGACCGATTGCTGATAAGAAACGAAGAGTTGATTCCTGTCGATGGCATCCTAATCAATGGTAGGGCTCAAATCGATTATAGTTTTGTCACCGGGGAATCCGAACCGGTTTTCAAGGAATCAGGGGATAAAATCTACGCAGGGGGAAAACAATTGGAAGGTGCCATTGAGATGGATGTTTTGAAAACGGTCTCACAAAGCTATTTGACCCAATTATGGAGCAGTTCGGTTTTCAGTGAGGATAAGGAAAGTAAGTTCCAAACACTGACCGACAGTATAGGAAAACGTTTTACCTGGGCCGTTTTAACCATAGCGTTTGTGGCCACCGTTTTTTGGCTATATCATGACAGCAGTAAGGCAATGAATGTATTTACGGCAGTGCTGATCATTGCCTGTCCTTGCGCCATTGCCTTGGCCGCTCCTTTTACCCTTGGGAATATGCTACGGATTTTTGGTCGTAAAAAATTCTATTTAAAAAACACCCAGACCATAGAGCAATTGGCCCAAATCGATACTGCCATTTTTGATAAAACAGGCACCATTACCACCACACAAAAGAGCAAGGCTACTTATGAGGGCATGCAATTATCGATTGAAGAAGAAGCCCTTTTAAAAAACACCTTACGGGCTTCGAACCATCCTTTAAGCCGTACCTTGTACGATATGTTGGCAGAACATAATATCGTACCCCTGGATGAATATCATGAACATCTAGGCCAAGGAATTGAAGGCCAAAAGGATGAGAGCCATATCAAAGTTGGATCTGCCGATTTTGTGGGCAATTCAGCCGACTATGATTCAGAAAAAACCTCGGTACACATAAGTTCGAATGATGCCTACAAAGGACGCTTTGTTTTTCATAACCATTACAGGATAGGTATTTCAAACCTGTTTAAGGCGATGGATGATTATTTGCACCTGGCCATACTGTCTGGGGATAATGAAGGGGAAAAAACAAGGCTAGAAAAAATAGTGCCTAAACTTACCCCAATGTACTTTAATCAAAAGCCGAATGATAAATTGAATTTTATAAAAACGCTTCAAGAGCAAGGCAAAAAAGTACTGATGGTTGGTGATGGGTTAAATGATGCCGGAGCATTGGCCCAAAGCAACGTGGGCATAGCGATTTCAGAAAATGTCAACGTCTTTTCACCAGCATGTGATGGCATTCTCGATGCCACAAAATTCGAACAACTAAATCAATACATACTGGCCTCGAAGAAGGCGATGAAAATTATTAAACTAAGTTTTATATTATCCCTTGTTTATAATGTCGTTGGTTTGTATTTTGCGGTGACCGGGCAATTGGAACCTGTCATTGCAGCGATTCTGATGCCTTTAAGTTCTATTAGTGTGGTGGTTTTCACCACTTTGGCCACAAATTTTATAGGAAAAAATGTTTTGTAATTTAAAAACTGACGAAAGTCATATTTTGCCCATAGGCAGATATTTAGATTTACGTCGAATTTCAGGTAAGGTATGAGTGTAATTTATATGCTATTGACCATTAGCATCTTTGTTGCTATTATTTTTTTCGCAATTTTTATAATTTCCGTTCGAAGTGGGCAGTATGATGATTCATATACCCCTTCGGTACGTATGCTATTCGAGGATGAACTCGTTAAGCCTACCCTACCTTCGGGGAAGGATAAGTCCTCTGTAAAAATTGATAACAAGAATGAATCAATCCAACTAAATAAAAGTCAAAAATTGTAATTATGGAAGTACAACAGTTCTATTACGATAATAAAATCGTAAAAAATTTCCTCTATGCGACCATTTTATGGGGAGTTGTGGGAATGTCAGTAGGTCTTTTACTGGCCTTTATGTTTCTTTTCCCCAACGTAACCGATGGCATCTCTTGGTTAAGTTTTGGTCGTTTAAGGCCCTTGCATACCAACGCTGTGATTTTCGCCTTCGTAGGCAATGCCATTTTTGCTGGTGTTTACTACTCTACCCAGCGGTTATTGAAAGCACGGATGTTCAGTGATTTCTTAAGTAAGTTCAACTTCTGGGGATGGCAGCTTATTATCGTGGCAGCGGCGATTACCTTACCCTTGGGGTACACCACCTCTAAAGAATATGCAGAATTGGAATGGCCGATAGACATTGCCATTGCATTGGTCTGGGTAGCTTTTGGAGTAAACCTGATCGGTACCATGATCAAAAGAAGACAACGACATTTATATGTTGCCATCTGGTTCTACGTTGCCACATTCGTAACCGTTGCCGTACTTCATATTTTCAATAGTTTGGAACTGCCTGTCAGCGCATTAAAAAGTTACTCTGTTTACGCAGGGGTTCAGGATGCTTTGGTACAGTGGTGGTATGGTCATAATGCGGTAGCATTTTTCTTGACCACTCCATTTTTGGGACTTATGTATTATTTTGTGCCTAAAGCTGCGAATAGGCCTGTTTATTCATATAGACTATCGATAGTTCACTTCTGGTCTTTAATCTTTATTTATATTTGGGCAGGACCTCACCACCTACTTTATTCTGCTTTACCTGACTGGGCACAGAATCTAGGTGTAGCCTTTTCAGTAATGTTGATCGCTCCTTCTTGGGGAGGTATGATCAACGGCCTATTGACCTTACGCGGAGCTTGGGATAAGGTTCGGGTAGACCCAACCTTAAAGTTCATGGTCGTTGCGATTACCGGTTATGGAATGGCCACTTTCGAAGGCCCTATGCTATCGCTTAAAAACGTAAACGCCATTGCCCACTTCAGTGACTGGATCATTGCCCACGTGCATGTTGGAGCCTTAGCTTGGAATGGTTTCTTGACCTTTGGGATGATCTATTGGTTGGTTCCAAAATTGTTTAAAACCAAACTATATTCCATTGGCTTGGCCAACTTCCATTTTTGGATTGGCACTTTAGGTATCATACTTTATGCACTACCTATGTATGTTGCTGGGTTTACACAGGCATTGATGTGGAAAGACTTCAATCCTGACGGAACATTGGCTTATGGCAATTTCTTGGAAACCGTAAACGAAATCATCCCGATGTACTGGATGCGGGCTATCGGTGGAAGTTTATTCATTATAGGTATGCTGGTCTTGGTTTATAATATCATTGTAACCATAAGATCGGGAAGCAAAGTTGAAAATGAATTGGCCGAGGCACCTGCCTTGACACGTGTGTCAAGCAAGAGAACTGCCGGTGAGACCCTTCATACTTGGTTAGAGCGTAAGCCCGTTCAAATGACGATTTTAGCCACTGTAGCCATATTGATAGGTGGTTTGATCGAGATAGTGCCAACGATAATGGTAAAATCGAATATACCCACCATTAGCAGTGTCAAACCTTACAGTCCATTAGAGTTAGAAGGTAGAGATCTCTATATCCGCGAGGGTTGTGTTGGTTGCCATTCTCAAATGGTACGTCCTTTTAGAAGCGAGGTAGAACGCTATGGGGAATATGCCAAAGCCGGTGAATTTGTGTACGACCACCCGTTCCTATGGGGTAGTAAGCGTACCGGCCCGGATTTATTAAGGGTTGGTGGTAAATATTCGGATAACTGGCATTTTAACCATATGTACGACCCACAAAGTACTTCATCAGGATCTATTATGCCAGCGTACCAATGGTTGATATTCAACAAACATGATCGCAGTGCCATTCAGGATAAGATGCAGACCATGGTCACTCTTGGTGTTCCTTATTCTGAAGAAGAAATTGCCAATGCAGCACAATCGATGGAAGATCAAGCCACAGCAATTGTTGAAAGACTTAAGGAAGACCCTGATTTAAAAAGATCTTTTGAAGAAAATGAATCGGCAATTGGAGCGGATTATGTTCCTATGAAAGATCGGGAAATTGTGGCACTCATCGCCTACTTGCAACGATTGGGAACCGATATCAAGGTAAAGGAGACCGGAGAACTTTTAACCGAAAATAAGTAAAGCCATGTTGAAATTTATAAAAGGACACTTGGAGAACATAGATGGGGTAGCCGCTTACCCCATGATATCACTACTTATATTCTTTGTCTTTTTTGTATTGCTTTTCTGGTGGGTATTCACCGCCCGTAAAGCTTACATCAAAGAAGTAAGCGAACTCCCATTAGAAGATAACAACCAAAATAATAAACAAGAATTATGAAAAATATGTCACCCTGGTGGATTAGGATCCCCGTAATCTTCTTCATCATTTTCGGATTGATGGAGTACTTTATAGACTCTGGAGAAAAACTGGCAATCTTGGAATACCCCATTACGCAATTCTTTATGTTAATGGTGTTGTTAATATTGATTGCCATAGAATTGATATTGAAATCTATTGAGAACATTATGTTCCAGACCCTAAGTGAAGAGGCCAAGGACCGTTATTTATCTGCAAAAGCCGATCAATGGCAATGGACATGGGGCAAAAAGGTTTGGGACAAATTAACAGGCAACAAACCCATCGAAAAAGAAAGTGAGATTATCCTAGATCATAATTATGATGGTATTAAGGAGCTGGATAATGAATTACCACCATGGTGGGTCTGGATGTTCTATGCCACCATAATCTTTGGTGTTGTGTATTTGGTACGATTCCATATATATGGCGACTACGACCAAGCGTTGGAATACGAACAGGAAGTAGCAGCAGCAACGCTAGCCATTGAAGAATACAAGAAAACCGCCAAGGACTTGGTCGATGTGAATACGGTTGAATTATTGACCGATGCCGCAGACCTTAGTGCTGGTAAGGCCATTTTCGAGACAACTTGCGTGGCTTGCCACATGGCAGATGGCGGTGGGGGCATAGGGCCCAACCTTACCGATGATCATTGGATATTAGGTGGAGGCATAAAAAATGTCTTCAATACCATTTCAGAAGGTGGTCGTGACGGTAAAGGTATGATTGCGTGGAAACAGTCCCTTAAACCGGTCGAAATGGCGCAAGTGGCAAGTTATGTACTTACTTTCCAAGGGACTACCCCAGCTAATCCAAAATCACCTGAAGGTGATGTTTGGGTAGACGAGAATGCCCCTGCCAAGGAAGTAGCTCCAGAACAAGAAACTGATTCGGTTACGGTAGTGGTCAACGAATAGTATCCCTACTACTTCAAGAAGAAGAAGAAGAAGAAGAAGAAGAAGCATGGCAGAACAAGAAAAGGAAAATTTCAGGGATTCCATTGGCACCATCAACGAAGAAGGGAAACGAGCCTGGGTCTTTCCTAAAAAGCCTAGTGGGAGGTTATATAAATATCGAAAGCTAGTAAGCTACCTATTATTGGCATTTTTAATATTATCGCCTTTTATCAAGGTTAATGGTAACCAGTTTTTAATGTTCAATGTCTTGGAGCGCCGTTTTAACATATTCGGTTTTCCATTTTGGCCACAGGATTTTCATCTGTTCGTCATCTCCATGATCATTGGGGTCATTTTTATCGCCCTATTCACTGTTGCTTTCGGTCGTATTTTCTGTGGATGGATCTGTCCCCAGACCATTTTTATGGAAATGGTATTCAGAAGGATAGAATTTTGGATCGATGGTGACCGTAACGCACAAATGAAGTTGGATCGTCAACCTTGGAATAGTGCGAAAATAAGAAAAAGGGTTACCAAATGGATTGTCTTCTTTATCATTTCATTCATCATTGCAAATGTATTCTTGGCCTATTTGATTGGTAGCGACAGGTTGATCCAATACATTACGGATGGACCAATGTCTCATATAAGTACCTTGGTGGCCCTATTGGTATTTACCGCTGTTTTCTACTTTGTTTTTGCTTGGTTTAGAGAGCAGGTTTGCATTATTGCATGCCCATACGGACGAATGCAAGGGGTATTGTTAGACAATAAATCGATAATCGTTGCTTATGATCATGTCCGGGGTGAAGGAGAAAACGGAAGAAAGAAATTCCGAAAGAATGAAGATCGAGAGGCATTGGGTCATGGTGACTGTATTGATTGTAAACAATGCGTATATGTTTGCCCTACAAATATCGATATTCGAAACGGGACGCAATTGGAATGCGTAAACTGTACCGCTTGTATCGATGAGTGCGATGCTATTATGGAAAAGGTAAATCTTCCCAAAGGATTGATCCGTTATGCCAGTGAGGATGAAATCACCAAAAAAGAGAAATTCAAGTTTACCCCTAGGCTTAAAGGATACTCGGCTGTACTCGTTATTTTGACCGGTGTGCTTATAGGTATGTTGTTCTTGCGCAATGATTTGGAAGCCAATATCCTAAGGTTACCAGGTCAGTTATATGAACGCAAAGAAGGGAATATCATAAGTAATGTATATACCTTTAAATTGATCAATAAAACCACCAAGGAAATTGCTGATGTAAACTTTAAACTGATTTCTCATGAAGGGACCATTGAGTTGGTGACCCATGAAAATTTTGCAGTACCCGCACAAGACTTGGCAGAAGGTACCTTATTTATCGAGATTAATAATTCTGCCCTGAACGGGGATAAGGATAAATTGAAGATTGGCGTCTATAGTGGTGACAAATTGATTGAATCAACTACAGCGCGGTTCTTGGCGCCTAGGAATTATAATTAATTAAGTAGTGAAGAAATAAAACTAGTATGAAAATAAATTGGGGAACAGGGATTGTATTGGCGTTCATAGGATTTATCGGCTTTATCCTATTTTTTGTGGTGCGCATGAATATGGATGATCGTGCCAATCATGATCTGGTCACCGAAGAGTATTACAAGGCGGAATTGGGTTATCAAAAAGAGATAGATGCCGAAACAAATGCCAATAACCTATCCTCGAAATTGCAAATTCATAAAATCCCTGAGGGAATAATGATTGAATTTCCCGATGAATTGAACCCTGATAAAATAAAAGGCACAGTGTCCCTATACAGGCCATCTAATAAACACTTGGATTTTGACTTACCTATAAGTTTATCCAATGCACATTTGCTCATACCTGACAAACGTTTGTTGGATGGTCGCTGGGACATTAAAATAGCATGGGACTATCTTGACAAACCCTATTTATTCAAAAAAAGTATTACGTATTAAAATATGTTATTATCGGCATTGGTATTAGGTCTTATGGGCAGTCTGCATTGTGTAGGTATGTGCGGTCCCATCGCCTTTATGCTCCCTGTTGATAGAAATAATAGCCATAAGAAAATTTTTCAAGTCCTTCTTTACCATTTAGGGCGCCTCCTAGCCTATGGATTGATGGGCTTGGTTTTCGGACTTCTGGGCAAAGGTCTGTATGTTTTTGGAATGCAACAAAAACTTTCGGTGATCATAGGTATCGTTATGATCGTTGTCGTCCTTATTCCTTACAGGACCTTTAGCAAGTATAATTTTTCAAAACCTATATTCAGCATCCTATCCAAACTTAAAAGCCGATTAGGGCAAGAATTAAAGAAAAAATCACCCGATACGTTCTTAACCATAGGTTTTTTGAACGGTTTCTTACCTTGTGGATTAGTATATATGGCTCTTTTTGGCGCCATAGCTATGGGTAATGCCGTCCAAGGCAGTCTGTATATGGTATTGTTCGGATTGGGAACCGTACCACTAATGACTACGGCCATTTATATGAGTGGCTTTTTGCAACGTTCGGCGAAGCGAAGAATACAACAACTCATCCCGGTTTTTGTTGTGGTCATAGGCGTACTTTTCATTTTACGGGGAATGGGTCTGGGTATCCCCTATATTTCCCCAAAGCCGGTAACGGAAATTGCAACGAGCACTATGGAGTGCCACCCTTGATATTCGTTCTTGTTTTTTGGTGTATCAGAAAATATATCCAAAGCGGATTGTCGAACCTGTTATTCCTATCTTATTAGGTTTACCGCTTTTAAGAGAATGGTGGATTAATAATTTGAATTTATAATAAAATAAAATGGACAATTCATTCAATATCGTTTCTTTAGACGAAGCCATCTCAATTGTAAAATCAGGTGATCGTATTTTCGTTCAAGGGGCCGCAATGACCCCTAACACCCTTGTCAATACACTGTGTGAAAATCGCTATAAAGAACTCGAAAATGTTGAGATCATATCCATCCATACCGATGGGGAAGTAAAATTTGCCATTCCACCCTATAACCAAGCCTTTAAAATTAACAGTTGTTTTGTCGGCAGCAATGTCAGAAAGGCCGTAAATACAAATCAAGGGGATTATATTCCCATTTTCCTCAGCGAGATAGGACTATTGTTCCGAAGGGCTATTCTACCCCTGGATGTCGCTATAGTGCAGGTGTCTCCCCCAGACCGTCATGGTTTCTGTTCCTTAGGCGTATCCGTAGATGTTACCCTCGCGGCCATTCAAACGGCCAAAAAGGTAATCGCCCAAGTAAATCCAAACGTTCCAAGAACCCATGGCGATGGCATCATACACGTTAGCCATATCGATTTTGCTATAGCGGTCGATGAACCCATCCATATATACAATCCTACGGTATTAACCGAGACTGACAAACAGGTTGGGAAACATGTGGCTGAACTCATCGAGGATGGTGCAACATTGCAATTGGGAATCGGCAATATCCCAAATGCCGTTTTGAACAATCTTCATAACCATAAAAGGTTAGGAGTACATACCGAAATGTTTTCAGACGGGCTCTTACCACTTGTTGAAAAAGGCATAGTAACTGGAGAGGAAAAAGTAGTAGACGAGTGGAAAATAGTCACCTGTTTCGCAGCCGGTTCAAAAAAACTCTATGACTTTATCGATGACAACCCGATGGTGTTGTTCAAAGAAGCAGCTTATACGAATGATACAGCGATAATACGAAGAAACCCAAAAGTGACCGCGATAAACAGTGCGATTGAGATTGATCTTACCGGACAAATATGTGCGGATAGTATTGGGTATCTACATTTTTCAGGGGTAGGTGGTCAAATGGATTTTATAAGGGGTGCCCGACTATCCAATGGCGGTAAACCCATTTTTGCCTTAACTTCCCAAACAGCCAAAGGAGTCTCTAAAATTACTTCCCACTTAAGGGAAGGTGCTGGTGTTACCACTACACGGGCACACGTTAATTATGTGGTCACCGAATATGGTGTGGTCAGTCTCTTTGGGAAGAACCTGCACCAACGGGCAAAAGCCCTGATTTCAATTGCCCATCCCGACCACAGGGAGGCGTTGAGCAAAGCAGCTTATGAACGTTTTGAACGGGACTAGCCGTAACTTAAACGTCCTTGACTTTATCTCTTTCAACATTTAAATAGAAGGAATTTTTCCTATTGAAAACTTTTTTATATATTTACTAACCATTTAGTTAAACCATATAGTTAATGAAAGATTCAAGTACAGAAGAAACTATTTTAAATGCCGCGATAACCATATTCCAAAAAAAAGGTATGGCAGGAGCAAGAATGCAGGAAATTGCCGATGAAGCCAACATAAACAAGGCCATGCTGCATTATTATTTTAGGAACAAACAACAGTTGTTTGAAGCCGTTTTTATGCAAGCCTTTCAAAAATTGGCTCCCCAATTGAACCTGATTTTTGCTTCAGGGATAGGCGTTAATGAAAAAATTAGGCAATTCACTGCCAGTTATATAGATTTTATACTTGATAACCCCTACTTACCCAATTTTATAGTTCAAGAGCTCAACAATAATCCAGAATTCGTCTTGAAATTTATGTCTCACAAAGGAAAACCCGACCCCACCCCCTTCTTAAGGCAAATAGAACAAGAAATCAATGCTGGGAACATCAAAAAAATACCTCCTAAACAATTGTTGCTCAATCTATTGTCCCTCACGATTTTTCCATTTGTGGGGGAAATAATGATCAAGGTATTAATGGGTATTTCGGACCTTGAATTTAAGAGGATGATGGAAGAACGAAAAACCTTGATCGCAGAACAGTTCATCAATAGTATAAGTATGTAAATGGCCAATAAAGCATTGCAGAATGAAAAAATTCAAATTCATCGGACTTTTTAAAAGTACTTTCTTGTTCCTTTTGTTTTTGCCTATGACCCTTATGGCACAACAATCGATCACTCTAGACGAATGTTTTGATCTCGTTTCTAAAAACTATCCGTTGGCAAGGCAATCCGATTTACTTCAAAATCAATTACAACTTGATATGGAAGCCCTTGAAAAAGGCAAATTGCCCCAGTTGGATGTCAATGCACAGGCTTCGTATCAATCGGATGTGACCAGTTTGCCCATTCAACTTCCTAATGTTACTATTGATCCGCCCAACAAAGATCAGTACCGTGCAACTTTGGATGTAAACCAATTGATCTACAACGGCGGGCAGATAAACGCCTTGGCAAAAGTTACGGAGGCAAAGGGTAAGGTAGGCCAACAAGAAGTTGTAGTAAATCTCTACCAACTTAAGAACCAAGTCAACCAACTCTATTTGTCCGTGTTGCTCTTGCAGGAAAACCGTACCCTTTTGAATGCCAAAGAAAAACAATTGATGACGCGCCTAGATGAAGTTAATTCAGGTGTTAAATTCGGAATGCTGCTGCCATCCTCTGCCGACGCCCTTGAAGTGGAACTTCTTAAAATAAAACAAAATTATGCGGAACTAGATCATTCTAAAGCAGGTTTGCTTGATAGACTGTCTTTATTAATTGGAAAGGATCTCAATAATAATGTGGCCTTGCAACGGCCCGAAGTTGTTATGGATATCGACACCGACCCTAACAGGCCAGAACTAACCCTATTTGAACTTCAAAAAGAACAGGTTCAGTTTTCAACGGAACTATTGTCTAAATCCAAATTGCCCAAGTTAAGCGCCTTCGCCCTAGGAGGCTATGGCAATCCCGGGCTGAATATGCTGGATAATTCGTTCAATACTTTTTATATGACAGGATTACGATTGAACTGGAACGTTTTCGATTGGAACAAGAACAAAACCGAAAAGCAATCGCTACAGATCAACAAGGAAATTATCAATACCCAAAAAGAAACCTTTGAACTGAACAACAATGTTGAACTTACTGCCCTACTATCCGAAATCAATAAAATCACCGAATTGATTTCGTATGACGAAGCGATTATCCCTTTACGGGAAAAAATGGTAAAAACGGCTGAATCACAGTTAAAGAACGGGGTCATTACCTCATCGGCCTATATTACCGAGTTTACGAACCTATATGAAGCCAAGAACAATCTGGCCTTGCATAAAACCCAAATGCTATTGACACAGATACAATATCAGATTTCGAAAGGAACTTATGGACAATAGCAATAAGGAACTGGGGTAAAGAGGTCAGCGTTAAGTTAATATTTAAGAAAGAGCAGCAGGTAGCGCCTTCAAAAAGACAAAACAATAAGTAACATTAATCCAATAAACATATTAAAGTGAAAGCAACATATAAAATCATCATCGCGATAACCCTTACAACCTTTTTATCCTGTAGTGGCAATGGCGACAAAGCAGACGGCTACGGTAATTTTGAGGCTACAGAAACTACGGTCTCTGCCGAGGCCAATGGCAAACTTCTGTTTTTTGACGTTGAGGAGGGTCATGTACTCGAAGAAAACACCGTGGTGGGTGTGATCGATACGATTCAATTGTCACTTCAACGAGACCAATTGCAGGCGACAAAAAACACCATCTTTTCAAAATCCCGCAACGTGCTTTCACAACGGGAAGTGCTCAAGGAACAATTGAAAGTGGCACAAAATGACCAGCAAAGAATTGTGAATCTGATCAAGGAAAACGCGGCCACCCCCAAACAATTGGATGATATCAATGGCCAAATCGAGATACTCAAACAACAGATGAAAAGCGTTGAAACACAGAATGCACCCATCGTGAACGAGGTAAAAGGCATCGAGATCCAGATACAACAGATTGAGGATAAGATTCAAAAAAGTATCATCCAAAACCCTATAAAGGGTACCGTACTTGCAAAATATGCCGAACCCAATGAGATTACGGCCTTTGGAAAACCCTTATATAAAATTGCCGATTTGGATATTATGGAACTTCGGGTCTATATCAGCGAGACACAATTGGCGAACATAAAAATGGGTCAGAAAGTAGAAGTGAAGATAGATGATGCAAACAGCATGAAATCATACAAAGGAACCGTATCATGGATTTCCGATTCCGCAGAGTTTACCCCCAAGATAATACAGACCAAAGAGGAACGTGTAAACCTGGTATATGCCGTAAAAATCAGGGTAAAAAATGATGGTAGCCTCAAAATAGGAATGCCCGCGGAAATGTGGATTGATAATGGCAATGAATAGTCGATCAAAAATCAATACAATATTAATAGTATGAAAATAGCGCAAATCATCGCATTGGTACTTGCCGGAGCTTTAGGCATCATGTCGATCATCTCCGGATCAATGGTGTTATTGGGACTTCGTGAAGTAGGATATAGGGTACTGATCGGCCTGGTAATTTATAACGTGGTCTTAGGGGCTCTTTCTGTTATTACCGCATTCTTGATATGGAAAAACTTTTTGCTTTCCAGAAAATTGATACCCCTGATTCTTATTTTCCATGCATTGGTGCTAGCCTATCTCTACTTTTTTAGTGACACGGTTGCTATGGAAAGTTTAAAGGCAATGACCTTTCGAGTAGGCGTCTGGCTATTAATCTTCATTTTGACACTACCAGGAAAAAACAAATACCTTGAAATAAAACGTGAACAATGAAAAAAACAGCAGTAATAATGGCAGCAATACTTTCCTTGGTTATAAGTTGTAAGGAAACGAACAAGGAAAATCCCGCCGAAGAGAAAACCAAGGTCGAAACCATCGATTATGAAAGCCATTCAACGATGTTCCATGAACCCAACGAAACCTGGGTCAACGAAATTATGCTGAACAACGGCCTCAAATGGTCTGCGAACACGGAAACTACGGATGGGGTTAGGGAAATGTTGATATTGATAGAGGATAACAAAACCACCACAACGGTTGACTATAAAAATCTGGGAGTTGCGTTAAATAATGTAAAGAATATGGTGGTCAAGGAATGCACTATGAAAGGGGCATCACACGACAACCTTCATGTTTGGTTGCATCCGCTAATCGATAAAATAGCGCTTCTACAAAAGGTTGAAAATCCAGAGGAAGGGTCACAATTAACTTCAAGTATACAGGAACACTTGGAAGCATATTACGATTATTTTGAGTAAAACCTAATCCTTTCAATGAGCAGTCAATGGGTATAAAAGTCATCAACATCAGCAAAACTTACGACAAGATAAAAGCCTTGGAAAACATTTCCTTTGAGGTGAAACCTGGGGAACTGTTCGGCTTGATAGGCCCTGACGGGGCAGGTAAGACCACCTTGTTCCGCATATTGACAACCTTATTGATCGCCGATACAGGGGAAGCCACAGTAGCAGGATATGATGTCGTCCAAGAGTATAAGTCGATCAGAAATCATGTAGGTTATATGCCTGGACGGTTTTCCCTCTACCAAGATTTGACCGTGGAGGAAAACCTGAACTTTTTTGCCACCATTTTTGGAACTACGATTGAAGAGAACTACGACCTTATAAAAGATATTTATGTGCAAATAGAACCCTTTAAAAATCGAAGGGCCGGCAAGCTTTCAGGAGGGATGAAACAAAAACTAGCCTTGTCCTGTGCGTTGATCCACAAACCAAAAGTGTTGTTCTTGGATGAACCTACAACCGGAGTGGATCCCGTTTCGCGAAAGGAGTTTTGGGAAATGCTCAAGCGTCTACAAAAGAAAAATATTACCATTCTGGTTTCTACACCCTATATGGACGAGGCCGAGCTCTGCGATAGGATTGCCCTTATCACAGACGGTAAAATATTAGAAATCGATACTCCGGAGGCCATAAAATCATCCTTCCCAAAGAAAATCTATAGGGTTAAGTCCTCGGGGACCTTCCAATTGATTCAGGATCTAGGAGCTTATGATAAAACACATAGTGCCTATCCCTTTGGGGAGTACATACATTTTACAAGTACATCAACGGACTTTAAAGCCAAGGATCTGGTGGACTTTTTAAAAGAAAAAAATCATTCGAATATCGAGGTTATGGAAACAGATCCAACGATTGAAGATACATTCATGGAACTGTCCAAATGAAAAAGGAAAACGCCATATATGTCGAAAACTTGACCAAAATGTTCGGTGATTTCACGGCGGTCAACAACATTTCATTCGAAGTGGGCAAAGGGGAGGTTTTTGGTTTTTTAGGTGCAAACGGCGCGGGGAAAACCACCGCCATGAAAATGCTTATAGGAATTTTGAAACCCACCTCGGGGCATGCCCAAGTGGCTAGTTTCGATGTTGCTTCACAGGCAGATGAGGTTAAGAAAAGCATTGGGTATATGAGTCAGCGGTTCTCATTGTACAATGACCTGACCATAAAAGAGAATATTACCTTTTTCGGAGGAATATACGGACTGAAGAAATCGGTTATCAAGGAAAAGACACAGGAATTGATCGATGAGTTGGGCCTAAAGGACGAAGCCAACAAATTGGTGAAATCATTACCCCTTGGTTGGAAACAGAAAGTGGCTTTTTCGGTATCACTTCTGCATAACCCCAGGATTATTTTTTTGGATGAGCCCACAGGAGGCGTTGACCCAATTACGAGAAGGCAATTTTGGGAAATGATCTATAGGGAGGCACATAAAGGGAAAACAATATTCGTCACCACCCATTATATGGATGAGGCCGAGTACTGTGATCGGGTTTCCATTATGGTAGAGGGTAAAATCGAGGCGTTGGATACCCCAAAAAACTTAAAAACACAATATAAAGTGGACTCGATGAACCAAGTGTTCCTCAAGTTGGCAAGAAATATAGAATAAAAAGATGCCATGAAACGATTTATAGGATTCATAGAAAAGGAGTTTTATCATATCCTTCGCGATAGACGATCCTTGTTTATCCTTTTTGGCATGCCCATTGTTCAGGTTTTGTTATTTGGCTTTGCCATTACCAATGAAATAAACAATGTGGATATTGCCATTTTGGACCATTCCAAGGATGCGACCACTAAGGTAATCATCGACAAAATTGCCGCCTCTGAATATTTCAGTATAAAACAGTTTATAGATTATGAAGCGGCCATAGAACCCGCATTTAAAAAAGGCCAAATTAAGGCTGTATTGAATTTCGAAAAAGATTTCAGCAATAAGTTGATATCCGAGAAAAAGGCGACCATACAAATCCTTACGGACGCCACCGACCCGAATACAGCCAATACCATCAGTAATTATATGGCATCGATATTACAGAATTACCAAGAGGAACTCAATAAAGGTATCGCCTTGTCGTATCAAATAGTCCCTAAAACAAGATTGGCTTACAATCCAGAACTTAAAAGTGTTTTTATGTTCGTCCCAGGTGTTATGACCGTTATACTTATGCTTGTCTCCGCCATGATGACCTCGATATCTATTACAAGGGAAAAAGAACTAGGGACTATGGAAATCTTGTTGGTCTCGCCGTTAAAGCCACTTCAAGTCATAATCGGGAAAGTGGTACCCTATATACTTCTTGCGGTCATAAATGCCATAATCATCATTTTGCTAAGCAT
The DNA here is from genome assembly GCF_014610845.1 of Maribacter arenosus. GTDB lineage: Bacteria > Bacteroidota > Bacteroidia > Flavobacteriales > Flavobacteriaceae > Maribacter_A > Maribacter_A arenosus. Next base: position 131,012 of record NZ_JABTCG010000002.1, read on the forward strand.
TTTTGTCTTTAGAATGCCTGTACAGGGCAGCCTTTTTCTTTTAGGGGCGGAAAGTCTATTGTTCATTATCAATGCACTTTCCTTGGGGATTTTGATCTCAACCATTTCAGCATCCCAGCAGACTGCAATGATGGCCTCTTTGATGGGATTGATGTTGCCGGTAATCCTCTTGTCAGGTTTTATATTTCCCATAAGCAGTATGCCAATCCCCTTGCAGATTATTAGTAATATAATTCCTGCCAAATGGTTTATCATCATTTTAAAGGGAATCATGTTAAAAGGCGTGGGCTTGGCTTATATATGGAAAGAAACCTTGGTATTATTAGGAATGACTTTATTGTTCATTGGCATAAGCACCAAAAAATATAAAATTAGATTAGAATGAAAAGTATGCCCATGAGTGTCCCAAGCAATTAAATCGATTAAGAGAAACAATGAACATCATTCGTTATATCATACAAAAGGAATTTAGGCAAATCTTTAGGAATAAGGCGATGTTGCCCATCATATTTGTGATGCCCTTAATTCAATTGATCATCTTATCGAACGCGGCCACTTTTGAGGTTAAAAACATTAAGTTCGGGTATATTGATAATGACAAGACCTCCTTTTCACGTGAGTTGATCGAAAAATTCAATGCTTCGACCTATTTTAATGTACTTACCGATTATCCTACGGCTAAAATGGCAAGTTCAGCCATGTTAAATGGAAATGTGGATGTCGTACTCGAAATCCCCCCCTATTTTGAACGAAACCTTCTAAAGGATAAAAAAACAGATTTGTCACTAACGATTAATGCGATTGATGGTGCGGCTGCCGGGGTTGAAAATGTATATGCAAGTCAAATCGTTCAACAATTCAACAAAAAAGCGCAAATCGACTTTAGGTTACAGGGCGTTGCGATTGACCAACAGCAACTCATCGAGACCATTCCCCTATTTTGGTATAATGAGACCTTAAATTATAAAACCTTTATGGTTCCGGGAATATTGGTATTATTGGTAACCATGATTACTCTTTTTCTTTCTGGAATGAACGTTGTTCGGGAGAAGGAAATAGGGACATTGGAACAAATCAATGTAACGCCTATTAAAAAATACCATTTCATTATAGGCAAGCTTTTCCCCTTTTTGGTTTTAGGGCTGGTGTTATTGACTGTAGGATTGATCATTGCCAAACTTTTGTTCAATATTCCCATCATAGGAAGTATAACCCTTATGTATGGGTATACCATTATCTATATCCTTGTTATTTTAGGAATTGGTTTATTCATTTCAAACTATACGGAAACCCAACAACAGGCCATGTTCATTGCCTGGTTCTTTATGGTTATTTTTATTTTGATGAGTGGGTTATTCACCCCAATTGAGAGTATGCCAAAGTGGGCCCAGATCCTGACCGAATTCAATCCCATAAAATATTTTGTGCAAGTAATGCGTATGGTCATGCTCAAAGGAGCAGGATTTACGGATATTATACCACAGTTATTAAAGACCCTGTTATATGCAATTGTTATGAACGGCCTAGCCGTATGGAGTTATAAGAAAGTCAGTTGAAAATGATTCAATGTTTCACAAGATCAATCAGAAGTATTGTAAGACCCTTAAGTTCTTCGAACTTGAAACCTAACACTCGAAATTTGATATGAAAAACAATACTAACAACAGGTTGCAGACCGAAGAATCCATATTTCTTAAAGGGCCACTTTCCAGGTTCAAGGAACTGTTCTTCACGTTCAGGGTAATGTTCAGTTTTATCAAGGGTTTCCGAAAAATGCACTTTATTGGGCCCTGCGTCACCGTATTCGGGTCGGCACGGTTTGAAACTGACAATCTGTTTTATCAACAGGCGGAAAAAGTGGGGGCTGCTTTAGCAGATCTCGGCTTTACGGTCATGACCGGTGGTGGCCCGGGAATTATGGAAGCAGCCAACAAAGGGGCTTACGAGTCAGGTGGCTATTCGGTAGGCTGTAACATTATCCTACCTTTTGAACAGAAACCTAATCCGTATTTGCATACATGGATCGATATCCGCTACTTTTTTGTTCGGAAGTTCCTTTTGATGAAATATTCCTACGCTTTTGTGGTCATGCCTGGCGGAATGGGCACGCTCGATGAACTCTTCGAATCGATTACGCTCATACAGACCAAAATGATCCAGAATTTCCCCGTCGTCATTTTCGGTTCGGAATATCATAAAGAACTCTGTCATCATATAGAAATAATGGCAAAAAACGAAAGTATAAGTCCTGAGGATATGGAACTCCTTTTTGTGACCGATTCCGTGGAAGAAATGGCAGAACATATCAAGACCCATGCCATCAAAAAATTCAAATTGGTCAAAAAGGAACAAAAGCCGAAGTGGTGGTTCGGGGAAAGTAGCCAAAAAGTATCCGTAATACATAGAACGAGATGAAAAAGGACAAAATTTTGGGATTCATTACCCAATTTATCTTAACGACATTGGTAATAGCGATGTTTACAGCATTCGACTCTCCTGCTCAAAATGAGCGATATACTTTAATCGTGAAGGTGGAAGAACTTCGTAATTCAAAAGGGGTAGTGCAGTTTGCGTTGTACAATACTGAAGGTTCCATACCCGATACCAAATTCAAGGCTTTTTACAAAATGGAAAAAGCCGAAATAACCAACGGGTCATCCACTATATCGTTTTCCGGTTTAACCAAGGGAAGATATGCCATCAACGTGCTGCACGATGAAAACGAAAACGGCAAAATAGACAAAGGACTAGTTTTGCCAACAGAGGGTATCGGATTTTCCAACTATACCAACATCGGGTTGTCGAACCGACCCAATTTTTCAAAGGCGAGTTTCGCGCTTGACGCCGATACCACAGTATCGGTAAAAATAATCTACAAATGAAAAGGCAAGATTACCTACCGTTCATCATCCTTTTTTTGTTACAAACCGCCCATGCGCAACAACCGAACGATAGTCTACCCAATCTTGACCTTGCAAAAATAGCACAGGTCAACCAAACTGACAGTTATATCACGTTTCCTACAGATATCGGCAATCTGGAACCCTTGATGTTCGAGGCCAACGTTAACCCCAGTTTTATAATTCGAGAGCGGAAAGAATCGAATTTGATGGCGGTACTTGCGTCCCAGGTCACAATCAGAATGTATAATGAAGATTCGTATCCGGTAAAAACACCCAGCTATATACCCCAGATAACATTTTACTATTTGACAGGAGACAGGAATCCCGTGGGCCATTATACATTTTTCGGCAAATTCGCACACCATTCCAACGGGCAGGACGGTAATTTTTATAATACCGATGGCAACATCAATTTACAGAACGGTAACTTCGCTACCAACTACTTTGAACTGGGTCTGATTAAAACATCGTTCAGCAAAACGTTGAACGCCTCCAAGTTTTTCAAAAGTTCCGTTGAAGTGCATCCCCGAAGTTGGATGCTGGACGAAATGCATGGCAAGTATAGTGGCTTTCGTTGGCATAATGCCTTTTTCGCTTACAAACTCCCTGTTAAAATGGGGCATCGGGGATCGGTAAAAGCCGATTTCTCATTAAAGGCCGAAACCACCTGGATGATCGACAATATAAATGATTGGGACACCTTTAATTTTAAAAGGTTCAATATAGGATTGACGTTTTACTACCATCCCAAATTTTTGGAGGATATCGGCTTTTTCGTGCAATTGTACCACGGAATGGATTATTATAATATCTATTTTCAACATCGGTTGGATGTCATTCGGTTTGGAATAATGACCGAATTGTTGCGATTTTAATCTTAAATTGTCACGATATGCAAACAAAAGCAGACATAAAAAATCGGGAAGATGTTTCCTTACTGATAAACACCTTCTATAAAAAAATAAGAAAGGATGATGCACTCGGACCCATTTTCAATGGTATCATCGATGATTGGGATGCCCATTTGGTTTTGTTGACCGATTTCTGGGAAACCCAATTGTTCCTTAAACGAAAATATTACGGTAATCCGGTAACGGCCCACCAAGAGGTAGATGAAAAAATGAACTATACGATTACCACAGAACACTTCGGGCTTTGGTTAAACCTATGGTTTGAAACCTTGGATGAACTTTTTGAAGGGGAAACCACATGGATTGCAAAAAATAGGGCACAGAAGATGAGTACCATGTTATTCATGCACATGTACCAACATCGACCCAAGTGAGCCAATTTCAGGAGTTAAAAAAAGATTGTCCATAACAATTATCACCTATAATTTTCCATATCAAAATTTAACTCGGATATTTTTGTCCGATTTAAAAATACGTTTATCTTTGTATTAAAATAATACAGAACCTGAATGTTTTCAAAAGCATGTGAATATGGGATTAGGGCCACCACGTATATCGCCTTACAATCTCTTGAGGGCAAAAGGGCCAGCCTAAAGGATATTGCCAGGGAAACAAATTCCCCTGAAGCATTCACCGCGAAGATTCTGCAGCAATTATCCAAGAACAACATTATTGATTCGGTTCAAGGAGCTACAGGAGGGTTCCAGATCGTAAGAAGTAAAATCGATCAACTAAAATTGAGCGAAATAGTTTATGCCATTGATGGTGACAATGTTTACACGGGATGCGGCCTCGGATTAGAAAAATGCAACGCCAACAAACCTTGCCCGGTCCACGATAAATTTGTGGCCATACGTAACGATCTTAGAAATATGTTGGAAAGCACTACCCTATTTGAAATGGCTTCAGGATTGGAAGTAGGCCTAACCTATTTAAAACGCTAAAAAAATTTGATTCAAAACAGGACATTTTTGTCCTATTTAATTTAATAACATACAAGAACTTAATTTAATTGAACATGGAAAATACACTTAAAAAAAACATTGGTGAAATAGTGGCCGAGGACTACCGAACCGCGCAAATATTCAAAAATCATAAAATTGATTTTTGCTGTAAAGGCAATAGAAGTATTCAAGAAGTGGCAGACAAAAATAATTTGGACGCAGACCTTCTTTTAAAGGAAATTGAAGGTGTGCAGCTCCAAGGTGACGGCGGCAATACAGATTTTAAATCTTGGCCATTGGACCTGCTTGCCGATTATATCGAGAAAAAACATCATCGTTATGTAGCTGAGCGAATTCCAGTTTTACAACAATACCTGAACAAGCTCTGCCAGGTTCATGGGGAGCGCCATCCTGAACTGTTTGAGATTACTGAGCATTTCAACGCCTCGGCAGGTGAACTGGCCATGCACATGAAAAAAGAGGAATTGATAGTTTTTCCTGCTGTTCGTAAAATGGTTCAGGCAAATCAGACAGGAACCCAAATGCAACCCCTTCATTTTGGAACCATACAAAACCCAATTCAAGTTATGATGCAAGAACATGACAACGAAGGGGAACGGTTCAGGCACATCGAGGCGCTAAGCAATGGTTACACTCCCCCAGCAGACGGTTGCACAACTTATAACGTAACCTATTCGTTGCTCAAAGAGTTCGAAGACGACTTACATAACCATATTCATTTGGAAAATAACATCCTTTTTCCCAAAGCGGAAATATTGGAAAAACAGTTGGCAGATCCCAGTTAAAAAGAAAAAAAAATGAAAACCCCGCCCATAAAAAGGAGTAAAGCATTGATACAGGTAAGTCGTGACCATCATCACGGCTTACTTCTGTGTTGGAAAATACGCACCGGATTTTCCAAGGGTATAGCAGTTGAACGAATAAAGCGATACACAGATTGGTTTTTTGAAACACATTTGGTTCCCCATTTTAATATGGAGGAAAAATACATCTTTCCGATTCTAGGCAATAAAAATGATATGGTACAAAAAGCCCTCTCGGAACATGACCAGTTGATTCGGCTTTTTACCGATGCCCAAGAAATCGAAAACTCACTGAATACTATCGAGGTCGCATTGGAACACCACATACGTTTCGAAGAGCGGGTACTCTTTAAGGAAATACAAAAAGTAGCTACCGAAAAACAACTAAAGACAATTTCAGAACTACATAATAATGTGAAGTTTCATGATAATATAGATGATGAATTCTGGAAATGAGACAATTTAAAGGAAACCGACATTAATACAAATGACATGAAACTTTATAACACTCTACTGGAGGAGTTCACTAAGGGACAAATGGGTTATTCGGCCATTGCTATCATCGGGCAAAGTTGTATCGTTTCTGCGGCTGCGATGATGATTTTAATGAGCGATTTATCCAAAATTCCATTATTGGTACTTCTTTTTTTTGTGACTATTCTTTGCATGGCTTTTAATGCAGCCATTTTAGCCCAATTGAAACCAAAGCGCACTTTTAACCTGCTTATCATAAGTGTTTTGTTTAGTAGCCTAGTGATCACCATGTTTTTGATTTGACTTAATTCCTTTACATCTTTATACTACAGTGCCAACCCATATGAATTACAGCTTTACCTATTTCAATGAATTTGGCGATTTATGTAAAGCTGATTTTAAAGTCAATGAATATCATAGCCTTATGGAACTCCTTTTTGACAAGTATGTCGAAGAATGGGGTGATTGTAAAGGTAGGGCATGGTGCGGGACTTGCCACATAGAGATCCTGGAAGGCCACCTAACACAAACTATCGACAAAGATGAAAGGCAAACCCTTTTGGTAATCGATGGCACCTCGTCTAAAAGTCGATTAGCCTGTCAGATTCCGGTCAATGAAAAATTGAACAATATGGTTTTCAAGATAAAACCCAGATCTTAGTTGCTACTTTTGCGTAACTTTCATTAATCAAAGCCTTAAACTTCTGTTCTTATACGCATCCCATAAGGGTGTTGACAAACCACCCATTAGTGCCACCTTAACAGAAGCATTCGATTATGGGAATACCCGTGTCAAAACCCAAATATCGGAACGGGAGGAAAGATACTATAAAAGGAATATTTTGATTAAAAGCAAAATAGAAATACACGATAAATTTTCGGTCATCATAGATGTAACCTATGATACGATTTCCAAAAGGAAGAAATCAAGATATACCACACTTACCTATCTGTTTCTTCCCGATAGTCTGAACGTTAATGGGAAAACATACCCCGCTACAAAGTTTTATAACGATGTAAGGCTTTTTTTAAAGTATGATACGCCAAATTATACGTTAAGTGAATTAAGTCATGGGGAGGGTAATTTGCTTACTAACCTAACTAAGAATGCCAAAATAGTTCTTAAAACTAAATCTGATCAAAACCTTTCCCGTTTTAAGAACCAGGTTAAAATGTTTGCAGCTACGTTTAGTAGTTTGCTTCGGGAGGAAACTGATTCCTTGATTAAAAGAAAAGAAATTTCCAATAATGATGTCATAGATTTTTTAGGAAAAATAAAACTGATTTTGTCTGAATTCAGAGCCATTGCTTCGGTAATTAAAGAATCATCCTTTAAAGACATTCATAAGAATGTCGTGTTTTATGCAGATGAGCATATGAGCAATGTAATCGAGTTAGAACTCATGCAACTGTTCAATAGTTTTAAAAATAGGAAAATCGGGGCAAATTCCCTCGAATTGATCGTTGCCCTTATTGAATCTGAGCAAAAATATAAAAAGCAGAAAAATTACGTTTCCCCCAAAGATAAAAATGTAAATCCTGAGGACTTGCTCTATAAAAGAAACAGGTTAAAAAAATATATTGAAAGCGTTTTCTTTTTGTACCAGGACATACGTAAAGATGGGGCTGCTTTCGAACAAACGGTTTTGGCATTGGCCGCGGGATTGGCCATGGTATTCTCAACCGCCGTTGCGTTCTATTATCAACAGGTTTATGGTAATTTTACCATGCCTTTCTTTATTGCTTTGGTGGTTGGCTATATGCTTAAAGATCGTATAAAAGGATCAGTAAGTCAACTATTCGTGAGTAAATCAAATAGCTTTTTTTACGATTACAAAATAAAGGTCACTAATGCGTTAAATAATAAGATTGGGGTGATAAAAGAGAAGTTTTCATTTGTATCCTTAAAAAATCTAGGCCCAAAAGTTAAGAAGCACCGACAAAAAGATATGGTCATAGGAATTTCCGAAAGATCTTTGAATGAGCAAATAATAGAATATAAAAAGAAAGTCACCATCTACCCTAAAAAATTCGGTAATGACCTTTCCGATGAAAATATTTTGGGCCTAACCGATATTACCCGCCTTAATTTCCACCGATTCATTCAATATATGGACGACCCAAAAAAAGACTACATTTTAGTGAAAAAGGGTGAGGTTTATATGAAGGCAGCCAATAAGGTCTATAATATTAACATTATTCAAAAATACTATACCGAAGAAGGGATTGAGTTCAGCCGTTACCGTGTTATTATGAATAGGAACGGGATTAAAAGAATTGAGAAGGTGGTGCTGGATTAAGAAATCCATTTATCTATCCACAAAATATACCGTGTTATCCAAAAGTCAAGCCGCATTAATATAGTTGAGCCCTTTGCAACTACTATGGCCTTATGCAAAATAATTATGTTAATTAATTTGTATTGTTAGGATTCCTTACTATATTTATATCGCACTATTGCAAAACTTAAAAACAAGGCAAATGAAAAAATCTATCTTTTATCACGCAGGGTGTCCAGTATGCGTAAGCGCAGAGCACGATATCGTTAATTTGGTCGGTTCTAAAAATGTGGAAGTGGTTAATATCGGAGAAAACAGATCAAGAATCCCCGAAGCGGAAAAGGCAGGGGTAAAATCGGTTCCCGCCTTAGTGACCCCGAACGGCAATACCCTTCATATTAATTTCGGTGCCTCTATGGTCGACGTAAAAGGGTAATTAATGAAAGTTTCGTTTTGGGATACTTATGTACAAAGAAAAGATGGGCGCAGAATGCATTTCGATATTCTCGTGCCGATCAATTTGAAAGAACCGAAGATCGTGTTCGGTTTCGGCAATGAATATTTGAAAAACAAATCCATTGAAAATCATGCGTTGACTACGAAAGAATGTCGCTTTTGCCATATTGAGGATACTTCCGAAGAACTTACGGAAGCAATTGACAAAAAAGGCTACGCTATTATCGAGATGGAAAACTGTGACTAAATTAATAAGGATGACTAACTTTACCTGTCGGACAAATACCGGCAGGTTTTTTTATGACGAAAAAAAGTATATTCAATCCAGAACAACAAGAACGGGATATTTCCTCTAAAATCGTTGCAGGTTTAGAACGGATTTCGGAAGTATTCAAAACGTTACTTTGGGATAAAGCAAAGGTGGTAGGGTTAAGCCCTATTCAGATCCAACTACTGATTTTTATTGCTTTTCACAAGCAAGAGTTGTGCAATGTAAGCCATCTGGCCAAAGAATTCAACGTCACAAAACCAACTGTAAGCGATGCCGTCAAGGTTTTAGACAAGAAGGGAATGATTGTAAAAGACTTCTCCTCTTCCGACAGTCGGAGTTACTCCATTGGATTGTCCCCTCTGGGTCATAAAATGATATCAGAAACCGACGACTTTGCCGATCCCTTAAAAAATCACCTAGACAGTTTTGGGACCACCGACCTGGAAAGTGTATTCAAAACCTTGAGCGAATTGATCTATAAACTGAACCGAAACGGTATACTGACAGTACAACGTAACTGCTATGGATGTAAGTTTCATGAAAAAACCGCCACCGCGGATTACTGTAACCTACTGGAAAAGGAATTATTGAATCGGGATATCCGATTGGATTGTCCGGAATTTATAGAAAAAAGCAATAATCAACCTTAACATCCGGGAGGCAAAAAATGAATAGCCATAACTTAGAAGAGTCTTTCCATAGGAACTTATAAGCTTTTACATATGATATTGGCAAAACATTTGGAAGAATTAAATAAATGGTACAATAATATACCTATCGATCACGAGAGTGAGCCTTTACAAATCCTTAAAAGAATTCAAGACTTAGGTTTGACCTTTATGCGCGATAATGATTATAAAGGCAATGTATGCATGGTCAACAGTCCTGAAGTTCGAGATGACTATAAAGTAAGCTTCATACCGTTAGACTTGCTCGACTACATCTATGCAACCTTACATTCGCCATGCCACACAGAAACATATAAGGAGTTTCCGAGCTTTGATTTTTCCAAAGTCCCCTACCCCAAAAACCCAAATCATTTTTGGAACCATGTAGGGCTTGGTAGCGAACTACGACAATTGCACCTTTTGGAATCGCCAAAAGTGAAGGAATATAACACCAACTACCCCATTGAAGGGGATAATAGGATTATCCGAAAGCTGACCAAGACCAGTCCTGGTTTTGAACCCAATGTCGGGTCGAGCCTTTCGTCAGCGCTCAAGACAAGCTCCGTCGAGACCTCAATTCTTGGCAAAGTCTGGATCAACAAGACCCAGTATTTCGACAATGTACCCCAAACGGCTTGGGAATTCTATATGGGGGGCTGCCAACCTGCACAAAAATGGCTAAAGGACCGTAAGGGCAGAACCTTAGATAATGACGACATACCTTACTATCAAAAAATCATTATGGCCCTGACCGAAACCCATCGTCTGATGCAAGAAATCGATACCCAGAAGATTAATTAGCGAAAAATAAAGGATACGTTTTATCCAGAATTTCGAATTTTACATTGGTGCTGCGGTTGATGCCCCTATCCCGATTTCGGTTTAAACATGGAGACCAAACTTACCAAAATCAGTAAACTACCAAGCGCCAAGCCTTCGAAATAACCCTCAAAAATACCGAAATGCCACCAAGCCGCCAGACCCCTATAAAAAATCATGGCCTCAGTAAAAACAAAACCTATGAGGTAAAGGATAAACGATGTTTTAGATATTTTAAGTAATTCAAAATAATCGAGAAACAAGAACAGGCCCAAGGTGACCACACCTAAAAAGGTCAAGTGCAAATACCCTATGGTAAAATCTAAAATTGTCGAGGCTAACTTCGCAAAATAGGGCAAACTGGTCAATAATTGCAATCCCATTTTAACGAACAGTAACAAGGTAACTATTTTAAGTATTTGGAGTTGGAATCCAGAAAACCCAGAATCATTTATGTGGCGTTTAACGAATTTCATAAGAACAATCAAAGCAAATAGTTGTAGCAGTGCCCCAACACCTCCTAAAAAGTTAAGAAACAATGAAGGTCGTATCCATAAGGTAGACAGAAAAAAAGTCATTATAATGCCCCCATTAATACTCAAGAAGAAAAGCTTAAAAATCCTTTTTGGTATGTTGATATGATGTTTTTCAAGTACATATAAAAATAGCCCCAGTAGCGCCATAATCATCCAGCCATTATATTGAAAATGCAGGTAGAAATAAATAGCCAATCTATACCAGATCGATTCCGGACCGAGCATTTTCATTATTGCCCCCAAAACCCAAGGGCCCAGACTTGAAATTACCATATACCACAATGCAGCATTGATGCATTTGTAGGCATAACTTTTCATGACCCCTGGTTTCGTATATTTTTTGAAAAACCAAAAAAACCAATAGGAGGCAAAAAGGAACAGTGTAGAAAAAATAATAGAAAACAAGGCATACCCTTGAAAAGGAAATGTCACTAACATGCCTACCAATGATACTTGGGTGAACCAGAATATGCGACGATATTTTAATTCGAGATCCTCTTTCGCTAAAAACAACTTGTACAATAAAGTGGTCAATCCCATATAGACCCAACCCAATAAGGCTATATGGGAATGCCCATGCACGATGAATTTGTAGTTAATGGGGATTTCAAGGGAATGGAAAGACCGCAATAGCACTCCAAGAAATGCGGCCACCACAAAGTAACCTAGTGCTATATTTATATGGGTTTTCAGATTCATTTAGCGCAATAGCTTCCCATTGAAGCGAATTTATTCTAAAAATCCTTTCTTTTAGACATATAGGCCAATCGCCATATTGGGAGTATTGTCCATAGCAGCAGCATTCCAATCGAGATGAACAATCCCATTCTTGTCCCAAAATAGGATTTAAACACAGCACCTGTATATCCCAATAACGCCGATATATCCAATTTTAGTAAAATCAATGTACGCGATAGATCAATAGGATTCAAGGTGATAGCCACTAATGAATAGTTATCCAAGGGATACTCTTCAAATAATATTAATGACAATAAAAACAATCCATCATAAATGACCGCCAGAAACAACCACAATAAAACGGCATAGCCAAAACCTTTGATTCTATTTTCATTGGCTAAGGCAATGATAAAAGCCAATACCGTGAAAATCAAGGTTAAAAATGCCCCCGTAATCAGTAGTAATGAAAAATCCCAAATGGCCTCGCTGCGAAAAAGTCCGTAAAGGACAAAGGGAATCCCTAAGCCCAAGATCAAACTGAGGGTCAAAGAACTTGCCACACCAAAATATTGTCCCAAGAATATTGATGTACGTTTTAAAGGCTGTGCCAAAAGCAATTCAGTAAATTCTCTGGAATTGTAAAAATACATGACTCCGAAAATCGTGCTAATCAAGGGTACCAACACAATAATAACATTCATCAGCGTAATTACCGCTTTTGAAAGGTCGTTGTTCAAGAAGAGGAGCACAAAACCCAATGCCAGGTAAAACAGGAAGTACACGTAACTCCAGCGACTTCGCATTAAATCATAAAAACTGTATTTTAGTATCTTAAGCATCCGTCGTATAGGTAGATATCGCCGCAATGGCGTGTTCAAAATCGTTTTGTTCGGTCTTGGCCATTAATTCTTTTATCGTGCCTTTAAAATATATTTTTCCTTCTAAAAGGTATACGATCCCATCCGCCATTTCTTCAACAAACTGCATAATATGGGTTGTAATCAATATCGTTTTACCGTTGTTCTTTTCTTTTAAAAGCAACTCCTTTAGTTTAATCAAGGATGCAGGATCCAATCCGGTTGTAGGTTCGTCGAGAATGATCAAGGGGCTATCGAACATAAATGTCAAAACGATATTGACCTTCTGTTTGGTGCCTCCTGAAAGTGTTCCAAGTTTTTTGTCCAAAAATGGTTCAAGCATAAAAAGTCTGATCAATTCATGCTCGTTACTAGCCTTTTGGCGAAGGTCTTTAATCATACGTATTAATTCCTTCACTTTTAGATTGCCCGGAAAGTTCGCAATTTGGGGTAAATAATCGATTTCCTGACGGTATTTCCAATTGTTCCTTATCGATTTTCCAAGGACCGAAATACTCCCCTTATTGGGCACGACCATTCCCAAAATACTTTTGATCAGTGTTGTTTTTCCCGAACCATTGGGGCCCAGCACGGCAAAAATACCCCCAGCTTCGATACGAAGATCGAGTTGGGACAGCACTTGGTTCTTGCCAAATTTCTTATGTAGGTTATCTACTTCTATCATCTTGTTCTTTTCATTAAGGGCATATCATCCAACAGGTCGTCCGGAGTGAAAACCGGGGAAACCTTCTCGGAAAAATCAATGATATCCATAAATAGACTTCTCAATAAAACAATGGTCTCAGGGGTTCGGTTCACTATGTACGAAAACAATTTAACCGGTCGGTAGGGCACATCCCCTATTCCATCCTTATCCAAATCATATCCTGTATAATTGCTCCAATAATTCTTTTCGAATTTGTTGTCGTTCAACTTACTATTATATGAAATGTCGAAGGAGTTATAAAGAAAATTATTATTGATAAAAGAATTGGTATAACAAGCCCCTAAAACTTTTACCGCCCATCCATTGTTCACAAAATTATTGTTTTTATATACAATACGGTTAGATCCTTCGATATTGATCCCAATGGTGTTTTCCTCAAAGGTATTTCCCACAATCTCGGCATCGTTAATTTCTTTTAGCAACATCCCAAAGGCGGCCGTTCCCCAATTCTGCCTAAAGGTATTGCCCACCATTTTAATACGCTTTGAAAACATGACTGCAACTCCTGCACCATTGCGTTCGAAGGTATTATTAGTGTATACATCATCGTTTGAAAACATAAAATGCAGGCCATATCTCAGATTATTCGTACTCTCATTATTATTGATGGTAATATGGTCTGAAAACTCCAAATAAATACCATCGCGTACGCCCTGTACTATATTATGGTCTACTTCAATATTATGGGAATACCATAATTGGATTCCGTTGCCCGAATTGTATTCGTCCACGGCATCGCCGATAATCTTGTTGTGATACACTTTACCATGATTCGATTTTTCTAGATAAATACCGAAAAACAACTTTTCCAAAACCACATTCTGAATGAGGAAATTTTTGCTTCTAACCACCCGAATGGCTGCATAATCCGAGGTATAACTGGTGCCAACATTGATTATAAAAAGTCCGTCTAACGTAACGTTGTCGGAAACAATACGTATGATCTCGCCTTGTTCTTCCCCATCGATTATGGGATAATTTTCGCCCAATAAGGTCAAGGGTTTATCAATAAGAATATTGAATTCCTTGTAGGTTCCTTTTTTAATGAGCAAGGTATCGTAGTCCGCGGCAAGGACTACGCCCTTGGTTATGGACTTTACCTCGCACGAAGCGCAAACCTCAATGGTTTTGCCCCAAAGTGAGGTACCCACGAATAACAGTAAAACCCACAATAGCTGAAATCTACCCATTAGCGTATGATCCAAAATATTAAATTTTCATTCTCAAAGATAAAGTGCTCCTGCGCTTTCGGAAAACTGAAATTCCGATCTGTAATCTGATTGTTTATCCGACACATTTCCATACTATGGCTTTAATCAATAAAAAATGGTTAACAGAATTACGGGGGCATTGAAAGGCCCTATACTATTAACCATTAAAACGATTCCAATTATTGCACTTTGAATCTTGTGAGCAACTCGTCCCAAGAATACAATTCCCCTTTATTTTCAGCTTCAATCTGCTCCGCCACATCCCTTGAACGAAAAGCCGATAGGTATTCACCCATAGGACTAGGGATTGCCTTGCTAATTAAGAAGGTTGATTCTTTGGCATCGATCAATTCACCCGGTGTTAAATAATCATTGACCAAAAAAAGTCCGACGGTGTTAATATCGATATCCTTTAGGTGATTCATCATACATTCTACCGCATCAAATTTATAGGCCTTGCCTTTTTTTGTTACTATTTCCGCTGCATGCTGCCGATCAACAATGGTCATGGAGCAAAAATGACAGCCATCAGAGCCATAATCAATCGGTTTTGGACTAACCTCACAGGAAACCAACAGCAAAATAGCTAAGGTCACAAAAATGAATCTATTTATCATTTGACTTAATTTATAGCTTGCGAAGCTTTTTTGCCCACAAAAAACGCAACGACCGTCAACATCATACCTACGAACATCAAGTAACCACCAGTGTGCGGAAGGGATGTGACATCAAAATTAAGCATTTTCGCATGACCAAAAAGCGGAGGCTTATAGGACATGGGTGATCCATCCGGATTGGTGAGTTTCATTATGGCATTTGGATCTAGGTTGGTACCATAATCTACCATCCATGCATTAAAATCGTACATACCCAAGACGCCCAAAACACTCATGAGAACAAACCATCCCAAAAACCATTTGTAACTGACTTTTCCAAAAAATCCCAAAAGACCGATCAATACGCCCAAGGCTACCATTCCACCTATGACCAACGGAAAGGTGCTAAACTCCCACATATCCTCCGGTTTTGGTAAATGGCGCATCCCGATATAGTGGTTAAGCCCATCGATATTCTGTATATCGAACTCACTGACTCCCTGGATACCATCGATATGGATATTCATACCCAGTGGTTCTGGATATTGAGGTGCACCTAACATGATATTCCATAAAGGGAACATATACAATCCTAACAGGAATAATGGGCCAATAATCATTAAAATACTTGCTTTTTTCATCATTTATACTTTTTGATGGTTTACAAATCGTGTTTGGCTGTTGAAAGGTTGCTGGGATTTTTGAAAAAAGCGGGCCGGTCAAAGACTCAGCCCGCTATAATGTGAATTGAAATAAAATAATATATCCAGGTGTAAATTAATCGCCCAAAGACCACGAAAGTTCAATGTTCGAATTTGCAGGTGACACCCTAACATAACCCTGCATTTCTTGATGTAAAGCCGAGCAGAAGTCAGTACAATAGAACGGCCATACTCCAGGAGTTTTTGGCTCCCATACCGATGTTTTGGTCTGTCCTGGCATTATTAATAATTCTGAGGTATTCTGACCTATCATCGCGAACCCGTGGGGTACATCAAAATCTTGCTCATGGTTGGTGATATGGAAATACACCTTATCACCCACTTTTACACCTTCAATGTTATCAGGGGTAAAGTGACTCCGTATCATCGACATATAAACATGTACTTCATTTCCTTTTCGCTCTACACGTGTATCGTTAGTGCCTAAAGCAGCATATGGGTGCTTATTTTCATCCAATCGGTAGATTTTCTGTGATTTTGGTGCCAACAATTCGGCAGGACAACCCGCCGCATAGTGTGGTTCCCCGTGTGTTGGGAAATCGTATAATAGCTCCATTTTTTCACCGGAAATATCATATAATTGTGCCGAGTGTTCCATTTCAGGACCTGTTGGCAGATACCTGTCTTTGGTAATCTTATTCATGGCTACCACATATTTTCCGAAAGGTTTTCTCGAGTTACCACCAGGGATCATCAAATGACCAACAGAGTAATAGGTTGGTTTTCTGTCGATAACTTCCCAGGTACCTACTTTCCATTTAACGACTTCCGAAGAAATAAAGAAGGTTGTATAGGCATTTCCCTTATCATCGAATTCTGTATGCAGTGGTCCAAGGCCACCACTCTTGACCTGACCGGCCAAAACATCTTCGAACTTTAAAATTGGGATACCATAGGCTTCACCATCAAACTTCTCCCCTTCGATTGCGGCCAACATCTTGTCAAAAGAGTGTACGGTAAGATCCGCGGATAGTTTTCCGTTCCCAACGATATACTGCCCTGTGGGATCCACATCACAACCATGTGGTGATTTAGGCGTTGGCAAGAAATAAACTGCGCCTGGCACCTGGGTTGGATCTACGGTCAACACCTCTTTTTTCATGGTAGACGTAGCTGTATGGGTATGCTCGTCATATACATTATGCGCGTAATTGGCAGGCATTTTAGTGCCACCACCATTGTTTACGTATTCCTCTATTTTTTTCCAATTAATGGCAGCGATAAAATCCTTATCGTTCTGTGAGGCATTCACCTCTAACAAGGAATTGGCCTCTTCGGTATTATAGGTGGTGAAGAAAAACCATCCGTGCGATTTTCCCCTACCGGGATGCGAAAGATCATAATTGAATCCAGGCATCAACAATTGGAATTTAAGATCCATTCGGCCATCTTCAGGATTTACGCTGATAAATGACAAAGCGCCCTTGAAATTTCCCTTGTACTCTTTAATAGACATATCCCTTTGTGGAACAGGAACCGCAAAACGGGTACCTGCGACTACGTACTCGGTGTTTTCAGTGATGAAAGAAGAACTATGGTTACCCGCACTATTGGGCACTTCAATGATTTCTTCAGTCTCAAAAGAAGTAAGGCTTATTCTGGCAATACGCGGGGTATTGTTTCCGTTTATAAATATCCACCTTCCATCGAGTTCACCACTTGTCTGTGAAATATCGGGGTGGTGGGAATCATCCCAAGGAACAAATCCGAACGATGTGTTCAACATAGGCTTGGTTTCTTCCGAATACCCGTATCCCGATGTTGGGAACTGTGAGAATACAGGAATTTCCTTGAACATTCGCCCTGAGGGCAATCCGTATACCGTTAAGTTGCCGCTATATCCCCCTGATAGGAAGGCATAGTAGTCATCTTGTTCGCCTGGTGCTACATAAACTTTTTCGGCTGCACTTGAAGACAACGCCCCATTTGATGAGCTCTTGCCTTGATCGCCACAACTTGCGAAGACCAATGCCAGACCCAATAGGGTTAACATAGAATATTTGATTTTTTTCATTGTATGTGTTTTATTATTTATTTGAGTTGAATTATTCTTCCGATGGGGGTAGCATTACCTTATCTACCACATGTACGATACCATTACCTGCTTTTACACTTCCAATAATTTTAGCGCCACCGACATAGACATCATCGCCTTTTACTTCAATCATGACATTTTGGTCATTGGCCTGTCCCAATTTCTTGAACTTCATCAAGAAATCCTTGCTATAATTACCGGCTGTCACATGATACTTGAGAATATTGGCCAATGCGTCCTTATTTTCTGGTTTCAATAAATTCTCCACAGTCCCTTCGGGTAATGCATCAAAAGCAGCATTTGTAGGGGCGAAAACCATTAATGGACCTGCATTTACCAAGGCGTTCTCCAAATCGGCTGCCTGAACTGCTGCCACCAATGTGGTGTGGTCTGGAGAACCTATTGCAATCTGTAGTACATTGGGTGTTGACCCATCATCCTCGATAAAGGCCTGTCCTTGTTCTTTTGCTTCGTCGGTGGTAGCCTCTGAAGTAGATGAAGTTGTTTCGGTTTTGGCTTCGTTCTTACAACCGATAAAAATCATCAGCATTAAAAACGAACCAAGAAGTAATCTAAATTTGGCTGTTGTTTTCATATAAATTAGGTTTATAATGTTCTAAAGTATTCAAGAACCGCACGTGCCTGTTCTTCTGTCAAGCCTTGATTGGCCATAGGTGAACCATTGAATTCAATTAACAACTCCTTGGCTAGTGGATCTTCCTTAACCATTTGTTCCGGGTTGAGGATCATATTCATCACCCATTCAGGTGTTCTTCTTTCCAATACACCGTTTGGAGCTGGTCCAATGAATTTCTTTCCAATTCTATGGCATGCCAAACACATTTGGTCATATACCTCCTTGCCTTTGGCCGCCATGGCATCATCAATTGCTTCATCTAAGGTCAAGGATTTTATAGGGCCTACACCTTTGGTGGTCAAATCGACACGTTCAGAAGCTTTGTCACCTGAAACCGCTGGGGTTTCAACTGCCTTTTCTGTAGTTGTCTTTTGTTGCTTTACACTAAAACCTTCTTTCTTCTTTTCTTCTTTGCCGCCACAACTAAGCATTAGTAATGATAAAAGAAGGATTGTACTTTTAAATGGTATTTTCATTGTTTTCGATTTGTTAAATTAAACGGTAAAAATATATAGTCAAAGATACCCAAAAAATGACATTTGTCATATTTCGGATAAAAATATCTTTTAATATTTGTCAACATAAAATACGACATGCTTAATGTTTTCCAATTCATCTAAATATGCACTAAAGGCAGTACTTTATTTGGCCGTAAATGCCAGTGAATCAAACAAGATTATGGCCAAGAATATCAGTGAACCGATAAATGTTCCCCAAGCCTATATCTCCAAATTGCTTCAAGATCTTTCGAGGCATGATATCGTATCTTCCGTTCGTGGGCCTAATGGTGGTTTTTATTTGAATGAACAAAATCTGAAAACGCCACTCATCACTATTGTGAATGTCATCGATGGTGAAAATAGATTGAACTCTTGTTTACTCAGTATTCAAAACTGTAATAACGATAAACCATGTCCATTACATCATTTTGCAGCCTCTTATAGGACCCATCTTCTTGAAAATCTGGAAAACAACACCATAAATGATATGGTAAAGGGGATAAAGGCCAAAACATCATTTTTACCCCTTTAAGTTAAGCATTTATTCTTGCTCGAGAAAAGCAAAAGGTGTAACTTTCTATTCATTTAATACACCAAAAAACTTCAAAATCATGGGCAAGGACAATACCAGAAGATCATTCCTTAAAAAAGCAACATTAGGTTCAGCCGCATTTACCTCAGCACCTTATATATTGGCTTCTTCTTACCAGCAAAAAATATCACTTACACGTGATTATACCTTTGAAGACTATTCCAAAAACGACCAGATAAATTTAGGTTTAATCGGTTGCGGTATTCAAGGAATCTATGATACTACCTCGGCCCTGCAAGTCAATGGAGTAAAGCTGGTGGCCGTTTGCGATTTGTATACGGGCCGGTTAGATCGCGCCAAGGAATTATGGGGAAAGGATATTTTCGTAACTAGGGATTATAGGCAATTGCTGGATAGAAACGATATTGATGCCGTCATCGTTGCCACACCGGATCATTGGCATAAAAAAATAACCATAGAGGCTATGAACGCCGGAAAGGCGGTCTATTGTGAAAAACCAATGGTTCAACATTGGGAGGAAGGCCATGAGATAATCTCCGCACAAAAATCTACAGGGAAAATTTGTCAAGTTGGTAGTCAGGGAATGTCCTCGCTCGGAAATGAAAAAGCAAAACAATTGTATGAGGATGGTGCTATAGGTGAAATAGTGATGCTCGATTTTTTCAACGATCGCTATTCGGCAGAAGGGGCATGGCAGTATCCAATTCCACCCGATGCAAATCCTGATACTGTGGATTTTGATACTTTTTTAGGAAGAGCACCAAAAGTACCCTTCGAGTTAAAGCGCTTTTTCAGATGGAGAAATTACCGAGACTATGGAACCGGCGTTGCAGGCGACCTTTTTGTACATGCCTTTTCTACCCTAAACCACATCATAAGCTCAAATGGACCAAACAAGGCAATGGCAACTGGCGGACTTCGATACTGGAAAGATGGCAGGGATGTGCCAGATGTCAGTATAACACTATACGATTATCCCAAAACGGATACACATGCAGCGTTCAATGCAGCATTCCGCATCAATTTTATTGCAGGAAGCGGTGGGGGTGGAGGCTTTAAATTGATCGGCACAGAGGGTGAAATGGAGGTTGGCCAAAATTCAGTGAAATTGAAACGCTCAAAACTAGGTATGATACCAGGAGGATATTCAATGATTGCCTATACTGAGGCTACCCAAGAAAAAATACGACAGGGTTATACCGCTCAAAACTTGGAAACCAGGGAATCCAACCTTTCTACAGGGGAAACAATCTGGGAAGCTCCTGAGGAATATAAAGGAGGTCATTACGACCATTTTTATAATTTTTTCCAGAGTATACGCAATGATAAAAAGGTAATCGAGGATCCAACATTTGGACTGAGGGCTGCTGGCGCCGCATTGTTGGCCAATGAAAGTTACTATCAAAAAAAACCAGTTCTATGGAATCCTGATACCATGAGAAAAATCTAAAAAAGGGGAACCGAAAACTCGGTTCCCCTTTTTTAAAGATCAATTTAATATAAAAATATCGACTATATCCTAAAGGTCACTACTGGTACATTGGAATGATTGGCAATATCCTCGCCGATACTTCCCATGAAGAAGTGCGATAAGCCTTTTCTTCCGTGTGTGGAAATGCCTATGATATCCGCACCAATCTTATCCCCATAATTCAGAATACCTTTTTCCACGCTATAATCATTGTAAATATTGACTTTGGTATCAACACCCGCTTTTTTCAAAAACTTGGAAATCCTTTCTTGGATATCACTTGTGCTAAGAAAATCATCACCAGGTGTATTGATATAAACGAGCTTCAATTCCGCTGAAAGCATGGCTGCAAATTGTTTCGCTTTTCGAAAGGCTTCAATGCTCTCTTCCTTAAAGCCGCTTGCAAACAAAAATTTCTCTACCTTAAAGTCTGTATGCTCTTTTTTGATAACAAGTACGGGTATATCTGCATTACGCACCACACGTTCTGCGTTGGACCCTACAAATATCTCTTTTAATCCATCGGTGCCATGCGAACCCATGACGATCATATCGGCATTGTTTTTCTTCGCCACGTCATTAACTTCACTGAACACTTTAAAATGTTTAATTATAGGTGTGATTTCAACTCCATTGAGATAAGGCTTATTCAAAAATTCCTTAAACCTTTTCTCAGCCAATTTTATCAAGAATACGGTCTGTTCTGGATGAAAACCTTCAGATGAAGTGGCCATCGCCTGGTTTAGCTCTAACATATGAAGGACCAAAATTTCCGATTTGTGTTTTTTCGCAAGAGAAGCAGCCACTTTCAGTGCAAATTCCGATTGTTCCGAAAAATCTACGGGTACTACTATTTTTTTCATAATGTAGGTTTTAAAACTAAGTTCAAAAATTAAATCGTCATCGAAAACAACCTAGTCTCTGGCTCTTTTCTATGTAATAGAACGTCAAAGGCCATACAAATATTACGAATAAAGGGTTGGCCTTCTTCCGTAACCCTTAATTCATCTATTCCAAACGCCACCAAACCGTCCTGTTCCATCTCTCTGAGTCTTTCGACCACTGAAGGAATCTCAGGGAAGTAGGTTTCCTTTGTGTCCCAATTTGTTTT
Organism: Maribacter arenosus; assembly: GCF_014610845.1. Taxonomy (GTDB): domain Bacteria; phylum Bacteroidota; class Bacteroidia; order Flavobacteriales; family Flavobacteriaceae; genus Maribacter_A; species Maribacter_A arenosus. The sequence goes on from NZ_JABTCG010000002.1 coordinate 153,195, forward strand.
AAAGCGGCACATTAAATTCAAGATATGTTTTCTAATGATCCGATCTTCCTGTGTTAAGATATGCCCTCTATAAATTGGGATGATATTGTTTTCGACTAAATGTTTATATTCTTCCAAGCCTTTTACATTTTGGGCAAAACTGTACCAACTATCACTGATACTCGAAGCCCCCAACCCGACCATAACCTGAGTTTTTGAGGCTGTATACCCCATAAAATTACGATGTAGTTTGCCGGAAATCATGGATTGATAAAGACTATCGCTTTTTAAAGCAAAGTGATCCATTCCTATTTCTTCATAACCGACTTTCGACAATAGTTTTTTCCCCTCTTCATATTGTGCCCTCTTTGCTTTGGCACTAGGCAGGTCTTCATCTAAAAAACCACGTTGGCCGTTACCCTTTAACCAAGGCACATGGGCATAACTGTAAAAAGCCAACCTATCGGGCCTCAAGGACTTGGTCTTTAGAATGGTTTCTTTAACATGTTCCAGGGTTTGGTGGGGCAAACCAAAAATTAAATCATGACCAACAGAAGTATAACCTATTTCCCTGGCAGCTTCGGTTACCGTTTTTACATTTTCGTAAGGCTGTACCCTATGAATCGCCTTTTGAACCTTTTCATTATAATCCTGAACGCCATAACTCACCCTTCTAAAACCAACATCATATAAAGCCTGTAAATGTTCCTTTGTGGTATTATTGGGGTGACCTTCAAAACTAAACTCATATTCTGGGGCTTTTTCAGCCCATCTAAATATCCCGTTAATTAGCCTCGTCAAGTTCTGGGGCGAGAAAAAAGTAGGGGTACCCCCACCCAAATGCATTTCTTTTATGATGGGCTTAGAACCAAAAAGGTCACAATACAACCGCCATTCCTTTAGAACGGAACTGATATACGGGGTTTCCACATCATGTTGTTTCGTTATGCGTTTATGACATCCGCAAAACGTACACATGCTTTCACAATAGGGCAAATGAATGTATAGACTTATGCCCTCTTTGGCATTGCTTTCATCGAAACTTTTCTTCAGGGTATTCTTCCATTCTTGACCAGAAAACGTATCCATATTCCAATAAGGCACCGTCGGGTAACTTGTATATCTTGGCCCCGGAATATTATATTTCTGTATAAGCTGGCTCATGCAAATAATTTGAGAATTACAAATATACAATGCAAAGATCTAAATTAACATGACAATTATCACATTGCCCAAAGGGGTTAAAACCAGTGTTCTTCGGATTGGTCCATATTGCCTTTCGAAGATTTTCGACTTAGGTTATTGGTAAGCACTCCCAACACTTTGATCCGGAATATCTATTTTTTCAGCATATGGGATTTCATTATCACACTGAGGTTCTCAATTTATAATAACGTCAAAACCTTTCGGGGTTAAATCCAAATAATCGGGGATACATCGAAAAACGAACCATTTTTGGACGTAAAAGACTTATTTTTGCCCCTTTAAAAGACAAAACACATGACATTACTATTAATGGCCGCTGGAAGCGGAAGCCGATATGGGAAATTAAAACAGTTTGATGGCTTAGGTCCAAACGAGGAATTTTTAATGGAATTCAGCATATTTGATGCCTTGGAAAATGATTTTGACCATGTTGTTGCTATTACTAAGAAGGATAATGTTACTTTTTTAAGAGATCACTTATCGGCGAGATTACCTAAAAAAATCAAGCTCGATGTTATTGCCCAGGAATTAATGGACATTCCTGAAGGATGTAGCTATACTGGGGAACGTCAAAAGCCTTGGGGAACGGCACATGCCGTTTGGACAGCACGAAATTTAATAAACAATCCTTTTGTGGTCATCAATGCGGATGATTATTATGGTAAAGGTGCCTTCAAGAATGCCGCCAACTTCATAAAAGACAAAAAATATAAAGATGCTTACGGACTTGTTGGATATACCTTAAAAGATACACTTTCAGAACATGGATCCGTTTCCCGAGGGGTCTGCGAAGCCAATGATAAAAACACTTTGATATCCGTTGTTGAACGTACTAAGCTTATACAAAAGGGCAATGTTGTTGTGGATCAGGATTCTGGCGTCGAATTTACAGGTGATGAATTGGTTAGTATGAACTATTGGATTTGCCGACCTACCATTTTCAAGGCAATAGAAAAGGATTTAAGATCATTCCTTCAAAAAGGTGAGAATTTAGAAAAAGGAGAGATTTATATTCCGTTTGTAATTCAGGAAATGGTACAGCGCAATGAAGTGATGGTAAAAGTGGTTCCATCTGGCGGCAAATGGTTTGGTGTCACCTATGCCAGCGATCGGGAAATGGCGGTATCACAATTACAGGAAACCACGGATAAGGGAGGATATCCTTCCCCGTTGTGGAAATAGCACAATTGTTTCAAAGGGAACATGGATATCAAGGCTACAACGCATTGGTAATACAGAATAAACAGCTTTATTAACATCCAGTTGCTTCTTGACGAGGAGAATCTTGATTGTGTTTTTCAGGGAATCAAGCTTATTTTTAACGATGATATCAAGTTGATATCGAACATTTCTTGTGCACTCCAGAATTTGAATTGTTGTTAAGGACTATTTGATTGTAAGCAGAAAGCCCAGATTGAAACGGATTCTATGCAAGGTGTGGTTCAGGAAAAATTGGGTTAGACCATTGGCAATTTCCTAGTAGATTCCCTAACGATAAGACTGGTTTTTACAACTTTGGTCTCAAAATTCCCCGGAGAACTGATATTTTCAATACGATCGATCAATCGATTGGCGCATGTTTCACCAATATAAGAGCCATGCTGACTAACCATGGTCAACGCTGGAGTAACATATTTTGACAATCGGCCATTTGTAAATCCGATTATTGCAATATCATTCGGCACATGGTATCCTCTGGCCATAATAATACCCATGGCCTTTACTGTGGTTATTTCATCCAGTGCCATAATACCATCAATATTCTTGTCATTCAGGATAAATGATAAAATAAACTCCAAATCGTCCTTGGGTTCTATCGGGGTTATCAATTTATCATCAAAGGCGAATCCCTTTTCGCTTAAAGCCTGCTTATAACCATCTACACGTAACCGACCTATCTTAGTACTATGGATTGGGGAAATTATAGCAATGTTCGTACAACCGGTATCCAGCAAATACTTGGTAGCCTTGTATCCGGCCTGAAAATCATCAACGATCACCTTATCACATTCAATGGCATCCAATACCCGATCGAACATGACCAAAGGAATTTGATTATCTACAGTTTCCAAAATTTTCCCTATATGCTTATTTGTTTGCATTTCCGAGGCAACAGTAGAAAGTATTAGTCCGTCAACAGCCCCACTACTCAACAAGTCCAAGGTCATTGCCTCTTTTTTAAGCGAATGGTCACTGATGCAACTAATAATACTGTATCCCCTTTCATTGGCCACCTTTTCGATACCATAAAGCACTTGTACAAAAAAATAATTCAGGATGTTGGGAATTATGACCCCAATGGTCTTTGTACTCCTATTCACTAAATTCTGGGCAATCTTGTTTGGTTTATAGTGGTTCGCTTTGGCATACTTTCGAATCTTCGATTTTAAACCATCACTAATCTCATGACTATCATGCAAGGACTTTGATACCGTGGAAACTGAAACCGAAAAATGTTTGGCGATATCTTTCAGGGTTAGTTTTGTCATGGTCCTTGATTTTTGAATAGTTCAATATCAATTAATGCTTCTTCCACATCCTTTCCATTTCCTCCAATGTTTTCCCTTTTGTTTCGGGAACAAATTTCCAGACCAAGAATGCGGCCAGTAAGCCCATGATGCCATAGATCCAATACGAGAAACCATGATTGAATTGCTCCAACAAGTAGCTGTTTTTATCCATTAAAGGAAACGTCCAAGACACTAGGTAATTTGATATCCATTGGGCGGCTACAGCAATGGCCATAGCCTTTCCCCTAATTTTGTTTGGGAATATTTCTGATAACAATACCCAGGTTACCGGTCCCCAACTCATGGCAAAACTAGCCACATAACACAGCATGAAAACCAGTGCCCCTATACCTATGGCTTCCATAAAGAAAGAGGTTCCCAAGGCGAACATGGATAAAGCCATCCCCATAGCCCCGATGATCATCAGGGGCTTTCTTCCAAATTTATCCACTGTCATTATGGCCAATACCGTGAAAATCAGGTTTACCGAACCAACGATAATAGTCTGCAATAGCGCCACATCGGTTCCGGCCCCCATGCTCTTAAATATTTCAGGGGCATAATACAATACCACATTAATACCCACAAATTGTTGGAATACGGAAAGCAGCACCCCAATTACTACAACGCCAATACCGAACGAGAATAGCTTACCCGAATGACTTGTCACAGTACTCTGAATCTCTAGCAAGATCTTCTTTGCATTTTCAGGGTTGTTGACCCTGGTTAAAACGGCTAGGGCCTTTTCCGGTTTCGATTTTAATACCAAGGACCTTGGGGTATCAGGTACAAATAGCAACATTACCAAAAACAAGAATGCGGGTATAACTTCCGAGGCGAACATCCATCGCCATCCGACCAAATTCAACCATGTATCATCGCCTTGCAAAGAAATATAATAATTCACGAAATAGACCACCAGCATACCAAAAATGATGGCGAACTGGTTCATAGACACCAACTTGCCCCTAATCTTTGCCGGTGATATTTCGGCAATATACAAAGGGGATAACATTGATGCCAACCCTACCCCAATACCACCAATAATCCTATAAACAATAAAGATGTAGATAAAGGTATGGTCGGCTTCGCCGATTGGTTTTAAAAAGATTTCCGGCATTGCCGATCCCATTGCGGATAGCAGGAACAAAATAGCCGCCAAAATCAGTCCGTTTCTACGTCCTAGTTTTTTGCTTACGATACCTCCTAAAATACCCCCAATCACACAACCGATCAAAGCACTGGAAACAACTAATCCTAATCGGGCATTTGCGCTCATTTCATCCAACCCAAATGGCATTACGAAAAAACTATCCAAAGAACTGACTGTTCCTGAAATTACGGCCGTGTCATAGCCAAAAAGCAGCCCCCCAAGTGTGGCCACCACTGTTAATCGCAATAAATAAAGGGAATTGGTCGATTTTTGCATTGAATTGGTTTTACGAACTATATATATTGATTGATGATATTCTCGAACAATTCCTGCTTCCCACTTTTAAGTTCAAGTTCCCCATTGTTCTTCGCTAAATTATAGAGGTCGGATAAGGTCAATTTACCTTTTTCAAAGTCTTTTCCCTTACCGGAATCAAAAGAACTATACCTTTTTTGTCTCAAGGCTTCATAATCAGAAGATGATATGATTCTATCTGCTGCGATCAATGCCCTTGCAAAGGTATCTGCCCCTCCGATATGTGCATGGAAAACATCATCCTGATCGGTAGAGTTCCTTCTGATCTTTGCATCAAAATTAATTCCACCTCCTTGCAATCCACCCGCTTTTAGGAATACCAACATGGCTTCAGTTGTTTCCAGAACATTGTTAGGAAACTGATCGGTATCCCATCCGTTTTGATAATCACCACGGTTTGCATCCAAGCTACCTAACATTCCTGCTTTTGCCGCAACTGCCAGTTCATGTTGGAACGTGTGTTGGGCCAACGTTGCATGGTTTACTTCAATATTGATCTTGAAATCTTTTTCCAAGCCATATTGATGTAAGAATCCTATTGCTGTGGCTGTATCAAAGTCGTACTGATGTTTCATAGGTTCCATAGGCTTGGGCTCAATAAAGAAATTGCCTTTAAACCCTTGACCACGGGCATAATCGCGCGCCATCGCCAAAAACTGGCCCATATGATCTAATTCGCGTCCCATATCGGTATTTAGTAGGGACATATAGCCTTCACGACCGCCCCAAAAAACATAATTCTCACCCCCAAGGGCAATGGTCGTATCCAACGCCAATTTAATCTGTCCACCTGCCCGGGCTACTACATCGAAATCCGGATTGGTGGTAGCACCGTTCATATACCGTGGATTGGAAAAACAATTGGCTGTTCCCCAAAGAAGTTTTACGCCTGAAGCCGCTTTCTTTTCTTTTAGGTAATCCGTTATTGTAGCCAAACTTTTTTCGGATTCGGAAAAAGTCGCCCCTTCTTGGATTAAATCAAAATCATGGAAACAGAAATAATCAAAGCCCATTTTGGTGATAAACTCAAAAGCGGCGTCCGCTTTATCCTTTGCCGCCTGCAAAGGTTCCGAAGCCTGATCCCATCCAAAATTCTGGGTACCTGGCCCAAAAGGATCCGAGCCTTGTCCGCAGAAGGTGTGCCAGTAAGCAATGGCAAACTTAAAGTGCTCGCGCATGGTTTTACCTGCAACAATCTGTTCCGGATTATAATATTTAAAAGCCAATGGATTGTCTGAATCCTTACCTTCAAATTTAATTTCCCCGATTCCCTTAAAGTATTCTTTATTTCCTATCAGTGCCATGATGATGTTTTATATATTACTAATTAGTTTCAATTCTTTTTTCCAAATTGCATAGGCCTCGTCAAAGGGTTTTTTGTCTTTGGCAGGTTTAAATGTCTTTACATAGTCGTTCTCCATGATGTACGATCCGAATTTTTCAAAATCGCCATCATGCAATCCTGCCGCCCTAGCGGCACCGATTGCTCCGGTAGTATTGTATATCTCAATGCCATGCCCGATCAAGGTTGCGACGGTATTCGAGAAAATCCCAGATCGAAATAAATTATCATTTCCAACACGCAATACGTTGACCTCTATTCCATCCGATTTAAGAATCTCCATTCCATAAACAAATGAAAATGCAATACCTTCCAATGCTGCCCTACAAATATGGGCCTTGCCATGATTGTTCAGGTTAATATTGAGAAGTCTGGAACCTACCTCCCTATTGTTCAACATACGTTCTGCACCATTGCCGAAAGGGATCATACAAACCCCATCCGATCCGACAGGAATTTCCGATGCCAAGGTGTTCATTTCTTCATAAGACGAAACGTCCAAATTATTCAATAGCCATCGATATTGAATTCCGGCACCATTGATACAAAGCAATTTTCCTATTCGTGGATGCTGCCCTTTTTTATAATTCACATGGGCAAAGTTATTCACACGGGAACTTTCCTTGACAGAGAGGCTATCGGTGATGGCATAAAACACTCCGGATGTCCCACCCGTACCAGCCACTTCACCCGGCTTGAATACATTGAGGGAAAGTGCATTGTTGGGTTGGTCCCCGGCCCTATAATAAATTGGCGTCCCGACCGCCAAGCCACTTTCAAGTCCTCCTTTTTCAGACACCTTGGATTGTATCCCAAAAGTTTCAATAATATCGGGCACCATGGATTTTTCAATATCGTAATGGTCCAATAGGAAATCGGCGATTTCATCTTTTTTAAAATCCCATAGGACACCTTCGGAAAGACCCGAAATCGTGGTATTCATCGTATTCGATAACTTGAAAGCGATATAGTCGCCAGGGAGCATGAATTTATATATCTTATTAAAAATCTCGGGCTCATTTTCCTTAACCCATTTTAGTTTAGAGGCCGTAAAGTTACCGGGGGAGTTCAAAAGATGGGTAGTGCATTTGTCCTCTCCAATTTCCTCAAAGGCCCTATTGCCTATTTCAACGGCTCGACTATCGCACCAAATAATCGAAGGTCGCAAGGGTTTCCCAGCCTTATCCACCACTACAAGTCCATGCATTTGATAGGAGATACCTATGCCTTTGATCTGTGTTTGGGTAATTGTATGGGCAGCCTTAAGTCTTGAGATCGCAGCACATATATAGTTCCACCAATCATCGGGTTGTTGCTCGGCCCAACCATTCTTAATGGCCAACATTCCCATTTCGGATTCAGGCTCTTGTACTAGCCCGATACTCTTACCGGTAGCCATATCGACCAGTGCTGCTTTAATGGAAGAACTTCCTATATCCAATCCTAGATAAAACATATGTGTCAGTGTTATTTAAAATTCGATTTTTAAAGGTGTTGAAAGAGTCACACCTTTATCAAATGTATTATAAAGTTCCCTTGAAATAAAACCTAATTGCCCTTGAAGTGAATAACGCCTTTTGACCGAAAACCGAATCTACCCTCCCTAATGCTCAAATAGCACGAGTTTATAGGGCTTTTATCCCAAGACTAACATTACTAAAATTTTCGAAAGCGATTTCGTAAAGAATTTTGGTATTTTGATTATATTCTAAAATTGAGAGGGATATTCTGAGGTTATTGTCAAAAAATATTACGTATACACTAAATCACATAAAGGTGATTGTGAAAGTTATAGTGATTTGTGTTCTATTTTAATCCTGCCTAACACGTTCATTTCCGAGGGAAACGATACATTTTTCAATTTCCTTTTTCGCGTCTTCCGAAGAAAAACCAAGCCCTATGGCATATTTGTAAATCATGGTGCGTTCTTCCGCATCGATCTCATGATCAGCATTTATAATTTTGAAAAAATCATGTAGTCGCTCTAAACGTTCTTCTAACCCGTAAGGGGGTATCAAAGGATATTTTCTTGGGTTTTTCAATATGACCTTAACCTCTTCGTCGGAAACATCCAGTTTAAAAGCCAAACGTTTTAAAACCTTTTGCTCTTCCAGATTAATAGGCCCATCTATACCCGCCAAAGTCACCATGGCAGCGAAGTGTGATATTTTGCTTTCATGTTCCCCAGATTCGTATGCTTCTAAAATCGTCATTCTCCAAGATTTTTGGATTGTACATATGATTAAGGAAGTTACAACCAAAAAATCCTTTTATCAATGATGTAAATCATTAGGAAGCAGTTTTTATGGGGACTCAAAAAAAACGAAATCACTAAAATAGGATCTACGGTTTACTTTTCGATGTAAATCACATTCAGACCTGTTAAATCGATATTTTAGACCAGACAAAGAACCATTGGAACTAACCTACCCGAAACAGGAATGCACAAAACCAAAGGAATTTTGGACCCTGTTCGTTTTATCTTTAAATTTTGATGACATCTGAAGGGGTTTCTACCAAAATAGTAATGTTCCCTCTCAAGGCAATGGGTTGCTTCATGATTTCAGGGTTATGCTTTATCATCTTTATCCAATCCTCGGACGAAAAATCATGCCGTTCGAATTTTGATAAATAGGTCGGATGTTCCTGATTCACCAAATCCTTGACTTCTATACCCAATCTATCGGCCAATTCAATAATTTGTGTCCCTGTCAATCCGGTCTTCAAAATATCCACAGGTAAGATGGGCAACCCCTCAGCTTTGGCAAGTGCCAAGGTTTGTTTGGCCCTGTTTGAATTGGAATTATAAAACAAGGTAATCTGTCTTTCCGATGTAGCAATTTCTCCCATACGCTCAATTTAAGCCATTAGCCTTTTTATAGGTTCTTAAATGTTTCCCCAATAACTGTTCTAAACTTTCCAAATAGTCTTGCAATTCTTTTTTTTGAACTTTAGGATGCGCCTTGCCCGGCAATGTTATAGGGTCCTCCTCCAAAAAACGATACAATTCAGGATAATCTGTTTCGATTTCGGACGTTAATCTAGTAATTCGCTTGAGTAAGTTATCAGGATCGTTCATGGTATTCTTTTTAGGTTTTCAATATATTGGCGAGTTCCTCACTATCTATAATATGCTCGGTTATCGCAAAAACCTCTTTTCGGTTCTTCCTAAAAGATATTAAGAAACTCGCCATTTCCTCCTCAAGATGTTCATGTTCAGTTACTATGACTCCGGCATCCTCTCTATTTGGATCTTCGACCAAATATCCCAATTGAATTAAATGTTTGTCAACTTTTAGAAGCAAGTCTTTGCTTTTTTCAGTTAGTCTGAACAATCCATCCTTTAAATCCTTCACCAATTGAAGACTATCTGGTTTTGTCAACCATATAAAATATTTTTCAGTCAGATGTTTCAAGAAGCGCAGGTCATCTTTATAAAATTGAAGATCGGACTTCCAGTATTTGGTCAAAACATAAAGCTCATCCCATGGCCCATCTTTTAAAAAATCGAGCTCATGTCCTCTTTTGTCCTTTTTCATCCTTATTGAGTTTTGCAATCGGATAAACAAAAATAATAGGCCACTCTGAAAAACTAAATGACCTATATCATATCCATTTATATAGGCTGACTGATACACATCATTTCATTGGCCTATTGGTTATCTTACATTTAAGGGAATAAAAAAAATAGAGATGAAGACGTTTTTATATGCCACGGATTATTCCAAGAATTCTGTGGCAGCACTCCAATTTGCGTATGCACTTAGCCGGGAACTCCAAGCTAAACTTGTTGCCCTGCACGTATTTGAATTGTCCCTGACCTTGGCCAGTACGGTTTCACATACCTATTCGCGCAAGGAAGTAAGGGCCTTTGCCGATCATCGTGAGCGATTGAGGGATTTCTGTTCGGAACATTTGAAAAACAAGCCAGGGGCTGAGAAAATCACTTATAAGATAGACGAGGGAAATCCAGTCCACGAGAAAATCATCAATAATGCCAAGGAACATAAGGCCGATTTGATCATTGTCGGCACCAAGGGGGGTAATCCTATTCGGGAAGCCTTGCTAGGCAGCACTACCACATCACTGATCGACAAGGCTCCCTGTCCTGTACTGGCAGTGCCAGATGATGTGGATTTCTACGGCATCAAAAAAATGGTTTACGCCACTGACTTTGAAGGGGCGGATATTTTTACCATTGAAAAATTGACCGATTTGGCCAAACCTTTACAATTGGATCTACACCTCGTACATGTTTCAACACTGGATACCCGCACAAGCAAAGATCAAATGGAATGGTTCAAAGGCATGTTAAAACACAAGGTTGACGATGAAAACATCCATTTTGATTTACGTTATGGGGAAGACGTCTTTACGACACTTCAGGAATACATCGATGAAATAGAACCCGATTTGGTAGCCATGTTAGAACGTGAGGGGCATAGCCTTATCAAAGATCTTACGCACAGGGATTTGGTAAAACGGATGAAATCTGAAGGTCATTTGCCACTACTTAGTTACCATAAAAAGAATATTCAGGATTGACATACCGCGATTTAAGGCATAATTATAAGAATTCTGACCTGTATCATTTTCAGTACGAATGATAATGGATTCCTTTGTAGTGAACGCCTTAAAATCTTAAGTTATGTCAAACACGATCAATATAAACAAATCGATCACCATTCCTTTGAAGGATGTCATTTTAAGGGGAAAACTGATAATTCCCGAAAACGCTATTGGATTGGTGATTTTTTCACATGGTAGTGGAAGTAGCCATCTTAGCCCAAGAAATAACTTCGTGGCCGTTTTATTACAGCAAAAAGGATTGGCCACCTTGCTCTTTGATCTTTTAACCGAGGAAGAAGATCGTATTTATGAAAACCGGTTCAATATCGATTTGCTCACAAAGCGTCTCATTGCCGTAACTCAATGGGTACAACAACAAGAAGAGACCAAGGACTTACCCATTGGTTATTTTGGGGCAAGTACGGGGGCAGCCTCTGCACTAAGGGCAGCCGCCTTTTTTAACCAGGAAATTAAAGCTGTAGTATCCCGAGGGGGCCGTCCCGATATGGCGTTGCAGGATATAAACAAGGTTACCGCACCTACCCTTTTGATTGTGGGTGGTTTGGACGAGGTGGTCATAGGACTTAATGAAAAAGCGTATCAAAAATTGCAATGCGAAAGGAAATTGGAAATCATACCCCGTGCCTCCCATTTATTCGAGGAAACCGGTAAGTTGCAAGAAGTTGCCGATACATCGGCTAACTGGTTCGTTGAAAACCTAGTGCCTGAAAAAATTGGAAATCATGTTTGAAAATAGAACGGACGCGGCAACCCAATTGGCCGATAAATTATCGTCGATAAAAAGTGAGGAATTGGTGGTATTGGCCATACCCCGTGGTGGGCTGCCGATCGGATCAGTATTGGCCAAAACCTTAGGTGCGCCTTTAGATGTTGTTTTGACCAAAAAATTAGGTCATCCTTACCAAAAGGAATATGCCATAGGAGCAGTGAGTCTTGATGGTTTGATCCTTTCCGATGCCATAGGTATTCCCAAGGAATATATCGAAGAAGAAACGGCACGTATTCGCGAAGTCTTAAAACAGAGACATCGGCAATATTACAAAAATAGATCCCCTGAAAACCTTCGTGATAAAACAATTATCGTAGTCGATGATGGCGTAGCTACCGGAAATACACTCTTGGTAACGATAGGGTTGGTAAAAAAACAAGAACCCAAGAAAATAATCGTGGCCATACCGGTTGCCCCACCTTCGGCTATTAAACTATTGGAATCTACCCCTAATATAGATGAAGTGGTTTGCTTACAAGTACCCCATAATTTTCATGCTGTGGGCCAATTTTACGAGGAGTTTCGCCAAGTTTCAGATCAAGAGGCTATTCGAATTTTGGAAGAAGCAAACGCTCAACGTAAACCTACCCTTTAACCACAGCAACCGGTCGTAGTTTTACCACTTTCTTGGCAATACCTGAATCGCTTACCGTTTCAACCACCCTATTCACATCTTTATAGGCAATAGGTGCTTCTTCTGCAATGCCCTTAAATGAGCCAGCCTCTACAAATATTCCTTTTTCTTTAAGCTGTTCTTTGAGGACAGGGGCATTTACCTGCTTCTTGGCCGCTGTACGGGATAATCGGCGACCAGCCCCATGGCAACATGAACCAAATGTCAATTGCATACTTTTATCGGTACCGGCCAATACGTAAGAACATGTACCCATACTACCAGGAATGATTACAGGTTGGCCAACATTTCTATACTTTTCCGGTAATTCCCCAAACCCTGGTCCAAAAGCCCTAGTCGCCCCTTTACGATGAACTATCACCTTTATTCTTTTTCCTTCAATGGAGTGTTCTTCAATCTTGGCGATATTATGGGCTACATCGTACATTAGTTTCAAAGGCTCGATTGTTGGTCCAAAAATGTTTTTCCACGCCCTTCGCACCTCCCATGAGATAATCTCCCTATTACACCAGGCATAATTTGCAGCTGCACCCATGGCCTTAAAATAGTTTTGTCCTTCTTGAGAATTAAAGGGCACACAAGCAAGTTCCCGATCCGGAACCTCAATGTCGTATGTGGGCATCGCCGCCATGATTTGGCGTATATAGTCCGTAGCAACTTGATGCCCCAATCCCCTGGATCCGGTATGGATCAAGACGACCACCTGGTTTTTCGAAAGGCCATAAGACTTGGCAATAGTTTCGTCAAAAACTTCCTCGACATAATCTACCTCCACAAAATGGTTTCCGGAACCTATTGTGCCCAACTGATCAGCACCTCTTTTCTTCGCCATTTCAGAGACCATAGAGGCATCCGCATTATGCAAACGGCCATTACTTTCCATAAATGCCAGGTCATCATTTACCCCATATCCTTTTTGAACTGCCCATTCCGCCCCATTATGGAGCACTTCGTCAATTTCCTGGAGCGATAGTTTTATTTGACCGCCTTTACCCATCCCAGAAGGAATCTGGGCATACAACTCCTTGGATAAGGATTCTAACCTATCCCTTATATCTGTTATTTTTTGTTGGGAGGTAAGCAATCGTACCCCGCAATTTATATCATAACCAATACCCCCTGGGGAAATGGCTCCTTCGGGATATACAGTGGCCGCCACACCGCCTATTGGAAAACCATAACCTTCATGAACATCGGGCATCACCAAGGAAGCTCCCTGAATACCCGGTAAAGATGCCACGTTCACCAATTGAACCAAAGATCGATCTTCCATAATGTTATCGAGCAAGGTTTCAGAAGCCAAAATCCTTGCAGGAACCCGCATTTTAGGACTGAACGATTTGGGTATCTCCCATAAATAGGCTTCAATCCTTGTAATATCCGATTTGCTGATTATCATAACTCAAATATCAAAAATGACCATTGTTTCCCAATGCCCGTTATCGGTTCTATGAACGTCTGCTTCGTGGTAGGTCACTGCCTTGATTTCCTCATCAAATTCTTCGACCTGTACTCCTTGGATTTCGGCTATTGCGGTTTCATGGGTCAACTTTAAAAATTTCACTTTGCAAAAAACAGCTTTTTCCACATAGGAAGTAGAAAGGATTTCCGATAAGAAATCAATCAGCAAACAAGTGGGGTCCACTGCCTTTATTTCGATTTTATACTTGATGGGGCCACGTGCTTTTTTCTCGCAAATGCCCTCCTTTAGAATATTACCCATTCCTATCGCCCCTGCTTGAAACAACTCCATTAAATCTGATCCTTGGATACCCATCCGAATATCAGCCGTGTGGGGAAGGTATACAATGTTCATTTTTTAATAGCTTTCACCACTACAAAAGAGCCTTCCCCATAACCGATTTTCGGCAGTTGTACTTCCTTGATTTCGTCTAAATCACCAAACAGGGTCTGGTTGAATTCCAAGTCTTTGAATCCGGCTTCTTTCAATAAAGTTACAATACGCTCTACGGTATAGAAATTGGCCTTAGCGAAGAAAGTACTGCGATGACGTTTAGCGATATATTCTTTTGCTATATTTTGGTCCTTGTCCAAAAATCCGATCAGGATACTGCCTTTATGCTTCAAGACCCTATTCGCTTCCTTCAATGCAAATTTCATTTCATCTAAATGACAAACGGTCACAAAAAGCACAAAATCGAATTGAAGGTCACCATATGGAAGCTGGGCCGCAAATCCTTTGATTACCTCAATACCTCTATTAATGGCCTTCTCGGCCATTGCACTCGATGGTTCCACGCCTTCCTTGATGCCTAATTCAGAAGCGAATCTGCCCGTTCCAAGGCCTACTTCAATTCCCCTTATATTTTCCGGTAGTTTTGCCAATTGTTCCCTGATGGCCAAAAGTTCGGATTGGTAGACTTCGCGATAATCTTCGTACCATTTTTCATATGTTGCGACATGTTTGTCAAATATTGCTATCTGTCCCATTGAATTTCAATTTAAGATTCTTATAAAAGTGGAAAAAAGGGTACACTACCACAATGATATAGATCAATCTTGTAGGTAAACAATAATTATTCTTATACGTTTGGTAGAATGGAAATTTATGGAAAAAGGCATGCCTAAATTGAGAGACATGCCCTAGATCATTTTAGTACCGAAGTAAATGGAAACAATCAATCTTGCATTATGCCAAAACTGACTTTGGTATTTACCCTATAATCCTCTATCTGATTATTCTTTACGGTAACTTGCATATCTTGCACATACACCGATTTAATGTCCTTGACGGTTTTTGAAGCTTCTTTGATTACATTTTTCACAGCATCTTCAAAACTGACCTTGGAATTACCCATTATTTCAATAACTTTTACAACTGACATGATATTGTGTTTTAAGATTAATACAGTGGCCAAATTACCCAGTAGCCAGTTCATATGAAATGATCTGTATCATCCTATTCCCTTAATCTTAACTCTTGGTCCTTTTTATGATCGCTCGGACCTTTGGATCTTCGATCAATAGTCTAACTTGGATTGAAGTAGGATGAATTCATTGATGTTCGTCATATCTATGGCGCCAACGAGTAACCCTTTTCTATTCAGCACAGGGAAAAAGTATTCCTTTTGAACCTCAACAGACCTGAGCACATCCCTAAGTCGGGCGTGCATATCGATTTCCGTAAATGAGGTCTTCATTATCTCGCGCACTGGTTTATTTCTGTTTTTTGAATTTTTGATGATATCGGCATTGGTTAAAATTCCCACAGGTTTACCATCCTCCTCCACAATAAAATCCTTTTCGGTTCCCGAAAGAATGAGCTCGACAACTCTCTCCATGGTATCATTGGGTTTCAAAAGGGTTATTTTGGTCAACATGGCCTCGTTCACCACATGTCCTTTCAAAAGTGCGATTTGCTGTACCATCTTATTTTCGCCATAAGCCCCCAAAAAAACGAATAGGGCTATCAATATTAAAAATGGATTGAACAACATGCCCAACAATAGGAAGACTACGGCAATCGATTGGCCAATACTTGCGGCAATCTGGGTCGCCTTTACCCGGTCCGTCCCCATAGTGAGCAAAGCCCTTAAAACACGTCCGCCATCCATAGGAAAAGCAGGAATGAGATTGAAAATCACAAGGCCCAAATTGGCCACAAAAAGATAAAAGAGGAAATTATCCAAGGTAAATCCACTTAGTTTTTCGAGCAGCTCTGTCATATGTAATTTTAAGAAACCTTGCACCGGTATTGCAAAATACAAAACCATAGCGATCACTAAATTTACTACGGGACCTGCAAGAGCGACCAAAAGCTCATGTTTAGGATTTTCGGGGATCCCTTCCAAACTGGCAACCCCACCAATGGGCAACAACGTTATTTTCGTGGTCTTAATCCCAAAACGTTTTGCCATGAGACCATGACCCAACTCGTGTAGCACCACGCATAGAAAAATAACCAATACAAAAGCGAGATTAAACAGAATGGATTCGAAATTGCCACCCTTTTGAATTTCCAAAAACACGACCCAAACCAGGATGAACAAAAATGTCCAATGCACCATAATGCGTATGTTGGATACTTTACCAAGTTGCAAGGCCCCTTTCATAACGCTTTAATTAGTTATACCCTTTAATTGTTCAATACCGAAAAATAGCGTTCATTGGGCTTTCCTTTACAGGCATTTCCTCTGAGGATAGGATATATACCTGACCCCCTTGATCAAAAGTTCGAATGGCGGTCAAATTCATCAGCGATGCATTGAAAATTTCGTGTTTTCCGTTTAAGGTTACTTTTCTGTCTTCCTTATTATAAATACCGAACACATCGCTACCCTTTTCCAAAAAGAGGGTATCTACTTTACCATTAAGCGCAGCTTGAATTATGGTATTCAGTTCATAAGAAGTCTTTTGCGTATGGTAAAATTCATTGAACTTTTTCATCTTATCAAACTGGGACTTTTTAAAATATCCCTCAACGAGTTGCCAGGAGTTTTGATGTTTTTTATAATCCTTAGTAAACTCGGGATCTCCGGTCAAATACTTTTTATGTAAATTGTTATGGGTGTTTACCTCAGCATAGAGGGCGTATAGCCTTTGGGCACATGAAAGTACCAAGGGAGCTTTTGGGTCGGAAATGAGTTTCTGCACGCCTTTATCCAACATCCTAAAATATTCCAACATTTCAACCTTAAAATCCTCCTTGCCAGCACCTTGTCCATGAAAAGTAGCCCCATGGGCCGATTGCCCACTTCTAAACTGTAGATTATTTTGTTCAAAATCGAAGCCAACGGCCTCTTCCAATTGTCTAGGGGCGACATCTTCAAGATGCATATCTTTAAAATGGTATCTTGACGCTTCATACAATTTCACATGATCTTGACTTAGTTCCAATAGATAATAAAGGCCATCATTATGATAAAGTGGCAATAAGGGCAAGAGATAATAATGACCCATGACATAGGCCCGTTCTTCAAAGGAAATCGGAATTTTGTAATAGCGAAGACCATCTTCCCGATCTAGGAATATGGCAAGGCCGTCAGAAGGATTTCGCCAAAGACCGGTTGCATCTACCAATTGTTCTATCGGTTGCAGAAAATCGGCTATTTCCTTTTTATTGATTTGTCGATCCAGCAACTGCTCCCGAATTTGTCGGATACATTTTTTTAAACGTGCCTGGGCCAGATGCTTGTTCTGTTCTTTCCCTTTCTTATCCATGGGAAGATATATGGAAATACAATGGTGGTCCCTATCTATAATAAGATTTTCTAACTCCTTTCTGGGTAGTGGGTTTTTTTCGTAAGTGGTCATAACTGATAATTTGTTTCGTATTAAGATATTCATATCAATCAAAATTCGAAATGATTTGAATCAGTACAACTCACATTACGTAAGCAATCGCAATTTTAAACAAAACAGTATTGGCTATCCAAGGTGTAGTTAGGAAGGTTGATTCTTATGTAAACACTTTTCGATCGAGGCTAAAAGATCATTTAGCTCAAAAGGTTTGGTAAGGTAATCATCGGCGCCGGCATCTAAACCGGCCTTAATATCTATTTTTTCAGATTTGGCACTAAAAAAGATAAAAGGTATTCGCTTTAGTTTTGAAAATTGCCCTATATGGCCAAGCAAGGTAAAGCCATCCATCTCAGGCATTCGAAGGTCGCAAAGTATCAGGTCAGGGGGATTTTGTTTAATTCTTTGCAAACCTGTTCTTCCGTTCGTAGCCGTAGTTACCTCATAGCCTTCCAATTCTAGAAGTTCGGCTGTATTTCCGCGAAGGGTCAAATCATCTTCAATAACAAGTATGCGTTTCATCGGTAAATGTTTGGGGTTTCCTTTATCCGAATATTATGTATCTTAAATATACGTTAATTTGAAAGAAAAATCCTTAATTAAATGTGAATTCCCAATTAAGAATTTCAATTGTCCTAAGGTTTTGATCCCGATGGGGTTAAATCCTTTAAAATATAACTGATCGGTGTCATACGTAATGTGATACTTTTACTCTAAATTTAGGCTGACAATAATAGAAAAAGGTATTGATACCATTCATGGTAGAAGTAGTTTTTACATAATAGAGACATCGAAAATGATTAGAGATTTAACATCTGAAACTTGTATAGAATTATTACGAACTACTTGTATCGGTCGTTTGGCCTATATAGCCCATGATGTTCCATATGCAATTCCCATTACATATTATTATTACCAGCCAAATAACAGTATTATCAGTTATTCCTTGGAAGGCCATAAAATAATTTCCATGCGTAATAAAAATACTGTATCCCTTCAGGTAGATGACATTGAGACGGTCAATCGATGGAAATCCGTGTTGGTTCATGGTGAATTTGAAGAACTTACTGGTAGCAATGCAAAAAAGCTATTGAACGAATTTTCAAAAGGCGTAAAGGAAATTATTAATAGCAAGGAAGAAAAAAAGGTTCAATTCATTCATGAATTTTCAAGAAAATTAGGCGTAAAAGATGCTTCTCCCATCGTTTATCAAATAAAAATACTGGAGATTACAGGGAAGGAAAGGCTAGGCTGATTTTCAGTAAATACTACCTTTCCTTATGTCCTAAAAACATTACTGCGTAATACTTAAAATAACCTATGTATTGATTTCAATCGATTTACATGGGTTGTTCGAAAAACCTAAAATTTGCTTTAATCAGAATTAGACGGTCCAATCTATTTTCAACTGACCTGCATCATTGTAAAACAGGTGAAATCCAAAGACCTTTAAAGCTAAACCTGTGAGCAATGAACACCTATATCAAAACATTTAGCCATATAAGAATTACGGATGTTCCATACGTAGGTGGCAAGAATGCCTCTTTGGGGGAAATGTACAATCAATTGATTTCAAAAGGGGTACAAGTACCCAATGGATTTGCAACAACGGCTGAAGCTTTCTGGGCCTATTTGGATGAAAATTCACTTCGGGCTCCGTTAATTAAAATTTTATCCGAATTGGATATTAACCGGTATTCAAATTTGGACACTATTGGGAAAAAGGCCCGAAATCTGATTCTTGGTGGAGAACTCTCCGAGCAACTTTCCAAAGAAATCATCGAGGCCTATCATGCCTTGTGTGGTGAGGAATCCTGCGCGGTCGCTGTGCGAAGTAGTGCCACAGCCGAGGACCTTCCCGATGCCAGTTTTGCAGGCCAACATGACACGTTTCTGAACATCGAAGGTAAGGATGCCGTACTTAACGCTATAAAAAAATGTTTTGCTTCACTCTATACCAATCGCGCAATCAAATACCGAGATGATCATGGTTTTAAGCATAGCGAAGTAGCTCTTTCCGTTGGCATACAGAAAATGGTTAGAGCCGACAAAGGCTGTTCAGGTGTAGGGTTTACTATTGAACCAGAATCAGGGTTCGAGAATGCCATTTTACTTTCTGGGGTATGGGGCCTCGGTGAAAATATCGTACAGGGCACCATTAATCCTGATGAGTTTTATGTCTTTAAGCCATCCTTGGAAAAGGGTAACTACCCTATCATCCAAAAGAAAATGGGCGATAAGAAACTCACCATGATCTATTCAAAAGCTAAAAAAGGCGGGGCAACAGTAAACATCCATACCCCTAAACCCAGACAGCAGCAATTTATATTGTCTGATCAAGAAGTAATCGATTTAGCGAAATGGGCCTTGGTAATTGAAAAACATTATGGTAAACCCATGGACATTGAATGGGCCAAAGATGGTAATACCAATGAACTTTACATTATTCAGGCCCGGCCTGAAACCGTACACCGTGCCAAGGAAAAAAATATCCACATCATCTATAAACTAATGGAAAAAGGAAAGGTGCTGGCTACAGGAAACGCGGTTGGTTCAAAAATAAAGATAGGAAGCCCGATCATTCTTTATTCCCCAAAAGAGGCAAAAAACCTGACCCATGACCATATTATCGTTACAGATACCATTACCCCTGACTGGGATCCCCTGCTAAAGCAAGTAGGTGGTATTATAACCAATAAGGGTGGCCGAACCAGCCATGCGGCCATTGTGGCCCGGGAACTCGGGGTTCCGGCCATTGTAGGGTGCGGAAATGCAACTAAGTGCCTCACTGACAAAGAACTAATAACCCTGTCATGCGCCCAAGGGAAAACAGGATATATCTATGAAGGCAAACTTTCTTTCAATGAGGAAAAAATCGATTTTTCAAATATAAAGATGCCAAAAACCGAAGCCAAAATGATTTTGGCCGATCCAGAAAACGCATTTCGAATGTCGTTCTATCCAAACCATGGTGTTGGGCTGTTACGAATGGAATTCATCATTACGCATTCCGTAAAGATACATCCTATGGCATTGGTCAAGTTCAACGAACTTAAAAATGCCGGTGTTATACGTAAAATCAATAAAATCACCCATAATTACGCGAACAAAACCGATTATTTTATCGATCAACTTTCACAAGGAATCGCTACCATTGCGGCCGCCTTTTATCCCAAAGAGGTCATTGTCCGGTTAAGTGATTTCAAGACCAATGAATATGCCAATCTAATCGGTGGTACCGATTTTGAACCTCTTGAAGAAAACCCGATGTTGGGTTTCAGGGGAGCCTCGAGATACTATAGCGATCTATATAAAGAAGGATTTGCGCTTGAATGTGCCGCCATTAAGAAAGTACGGGAACATATGGGTCTCAATAACCTGAAAGTTATGGTTCCTTTCTGTAGAACATTGGAAGAGGGTAAAAAAGTAATGGAAATTATGCGGAAATACGGACTTAAACGTGGTGAAAAAGGATTGGAAATATATACCATGGTCGAAATTCCCAGCAATGTGATCCTTGGAAAAGAATTTGCTGAAATTTTCGATGGGTTCTCCATCGGTTCAAATGATTTGACCCAATTGACCTTGGGAATAGACCGTGATTCCGAAATCATGGGTAATTTATTCGATGAAAACGATCCTGCGGCCAAGCGTATGATTTCAATGGCTATAGATTCAGCACGGGAAACCAATACCAAAATCGGCCTATGCGGACAAGCACCCAGCGATTTTCCCGAATTTGCCAAGTTTTTGGTAGAAGAGGGTATCGATAGTATTTCCTTTAATCCTGATGCTCTTTTACAAGGGATTGAAAATATTAATAAAGCTGAAGAAAGTTTTGTAGGTCAACATATGGCCTTAAACAACCATTAATGCTTTTTACAAAGCGTGGACTTCTAAAATTCGC
The DNA here is from genome assembly GCF_014610845.1 of Maribacter arenosus. Taxonomy (GTDB): domain Bacteria; phylum Bacteroidota; class Bacteroidia; order Flavobacteriales; family Flavobacteriaceae; genus Maribacter_A; species Maribacter_A arenosus. Next base: position 174,859 of record NZ_JABTCG010000002.1, read on the forward strand.
CAAAATGCCAAAAATAGTCACACTCACGATGAATCCCGTAATTGATAAGGATACCCATGTAGCAGGTATTGTTCCCAATAAAAAGTTACGCTGTGCCTCGCCCGAATACTTTGCCGGAGGTGGCGGCATCAATGTGTCTCGAGCCCTAAAAAAGCTAGGTGGTGAATCGCTTTGCGTGTATCTTGCCGGCGGACCCACAGGAGACCACTTGCAACAATTGATTACTAAGGAAAATATAGGACAAGAGGTTATTTCCATTGAAGGATGGACACGCGAAAATCTATCGGTGACCGATACGAACACACAGCTTCAATATAGGTTTGGGGTGCCAGGTCCCAACGTTAAACAGAAGGAATGGAAACGTATTTTAACTTTTTTGGAAGCTAATTTAGAGCAAGATGATTTTTTGGTCGCTAGTGGCAAATTGCCTCCGGGGGTTCCAACTGATTTTTATGTACTGGTTTCGAAAATCACGGATAGGAATAAATCAAAATTGGTATTGGATACTTCAGGCGATGCCTTGATCCCGAGTATGAAGGCCAATATATATCTCATGAAACCCAACTTAGGGGAGCTAAGTATAATCATGGGGGCAACCTCTATCTCGGCTTTTGATCTGGAACCACTGGCCAAAAAGTTTCTGGATAAATATAGTTGTGAAATACTTGTGGTATCCTTAGGTGCAAAAGGGGCATTATGGGGCCAAGGGGATGAATTGGAACATATACCTGCCCCAACGGTTCACCAAAAAAGCGTTATTGGTGCGGGTGATAGTATGGTAGCAGGAATGGTCCATAGCCTTATCACCGGCAAAAGTCTAGGGGAGGCCATAAAGTATGGAGTAGCCTGTGGTACGGCAGCAACACTGCATCCCGGGACACAACTTTGTAATAAAGAGGATGCAGATCAACTGTATGGGTGGGTCATGAACAACACAGTTAAAAAAGAGAAAATAAGTGCCAAACTGACCTAGGTCATTTTGCTACCCAATCTGCCCTTCTATCTTTACGATCAAATTATAAATCAATTGGTTCATTGAAAAGTATTTTGGCCTTCTTCGGGGAATTGAAGGCCGATGAAAAAGAAGAAGCTAGAAAATCTGAAAGCCTTTTGAATCCCGATAAAGTTTAGCGATAAATTTTGGTAAGGGTCAGTGTAAGCGCACATCGGAAAGGAAAGCATCTTCTAGGGAACCGGGACATTTCGGTGTTCCGGTTCTTTTTTTATAAAGGTCCGCCAAACTGACCTAGGTCATTGTGGGCGAAGAGGTAGTTCCTTACCTTGTGGTCTATAACTTGTAAATGAGTTCTTTGAAAAATAAATTCTTGGGTTTTTGGGTCGTGGGGATACAAAAATCCAACAAATGGAAGAAGTTTCAGATTGCAGATTATACCCTTTGGACCTTATAGGTATTTGGGGAAAAATTCATAAAAGGTTCAATATAAGAGGAGATTGATCTGAAAAACATCTTCAAAGAATCCGGAATATTGGGGTATTTCGGATTCTTTTAAAGCAATGGTTATCAAAGTCCCAAGAGACGATGATGACCCTAGTAAAGAGACGGATACTGTTGATATGTAGGTCAATTGCTTAGGTCATTTTAGCGATAAAATGATTCAAATGGTTGAAAAACAGAATTGATGAATTCCATTTCTTTATGGAAAACAGGGACGCTGTAAGCGGACCTGTTTTTTCTTTGACATCAATCATTCAGACTTCTAAGCAGTAATGCCTTGGCGGTCATATAATGGTATCACAATGTCTTATATAGTTTTGACATCTTGGTAATTGTGCAGCTAGTTCGTCTGAGCTTGGCTCCTACCCAAAATGTAAGCATAGGATACCACTAAAAGGACAGGAATAAATCGATATCCCTGTCCTTTTTTTTAACATACAAATGTAAGATACGAGCAACCGTAGGGTGATATGGACTAAAAAAGTTCGCAATGTTTATCACCGGAGTTACCCTTTGAACAGTTTGGCAATTAGGTAACCCAAAGGATAGATTGTACATGTAGCACAGTACGAACTTTTTAAAGGAAACAGGAGACCATGGTCTCCTGTTTTTGTTTATTCATGTAGGCAGATCAGTCCTGATTACTATCATTGTGGCCAGATCTTGATTTTGATATCTTCACTAATATTATAATCAGCATTTCGGTTTTGTTGGGATGACCTAGATAGAATTAGGTCTGGCTTTTACCAAAGAACTGCGTTCCCATTTACAGAAGAACATGCAACATAAGAACATGAAGAAGCAATCCAATGTCCGCTTTGGTATTTTTTCATTACTAATGCCATTGATCGGTATCGGATTATTCGTTCTTTTTTATATCCTATCCGCTTTGAATTATCCCGGTGGTTCTTGGTATTCACCAAATCAGGAAGGTTTTAGTTTTTGGCATAATTATCTATGTGATCTTTTGGATGTTTATGCAATCAATGGTGATATCAATACAGCACGGGTTTATGCCATAATTGCACTGGGCTTCCTATGTTCAGGTTTATTCTGGTTATGGATGTATTTACCTAGGGCATTCATAACGAATGGTCTAAATCAAAAAATTATGTGGGTATCCGGATTGCTATCCATATTAACAATCCCATTCCTTGCTTTGGGCGAACATGATCTTATTGTACGTATCGCCGGGTTATTTGGAATCATAGCATTTATAAGTTGTTCAATAGAACTACTCAAAGCGGGCCATAAATTCCTTTTCGCCTTAGGAATATTATGTATACTAATCTTCCTGGCGAATTATTATACCTACGAAACCGGAATCTTCATTGGTTCACTTCCCGTAATCCAAAAGATTACCTTCTTACTATTTATCGTCTGGTTCATTTATCTGGATGTCCTATTGGTCCGAAAAGTCATAGCCCGGAAAAGACTTTCCCAAGATGACCTTCTCGACAAAGGCCTTCATACTGACCAATAAAGGCTCCTAGATAGTGGTACTGACCTTGGTCATTCCACAACCTATATAGGTTCATTATCTTTTCTTTGTTAAAATGAATCATATAAAAGTTATTATTAAAACAACAATGATGAAATCTATGCATAATTCCATTTGTCAAAGTTGTGTAATGCCAATGTACCATTTGGCCGATTTCGGAACTAACAAAGACGGTACGGTAAACCGCGAATATTGCCATCATTGCTATCTCAATGGAAATTTCAACGACCAAGGGATTACCTTGGAGCAGAAAATTGAAAAAAACATCTCTTTAGCAGAGAAAATGGGAATGCCTAGAGAAGAAGCTACCATTTTGGCCCATAGTACCCTGCCTACTTTAAAAAGATGGAAAGGTCTGAAACCCATTGAATGATGGAGTTTATCAAACGAAATAAAAACAAGGCATCAGCCTTTTTTAACTGACCAACATCATGGTATTTTAAAATCTCACGATTTACTTTTAAGCAACGGATTAAACAATAAAATAATGTTAAAAATACTACTCCCTACCGATTTTTCGGAGAATGCCCGAAAGGCAATTGACTACGCCGTGAGACTCTTTCAAAAAGAAGAATGCATATTTTATCTATTGCATGCCTATCATGACGCCCCGTCCGCTTCCAAAGCTAGGGCCGATTTGGAAAACGATTTGAAGCATCTGGCCGAAACCATACATAAAGAACGACAATATCCTGAACACCGCTTTGAATCTGTATTTATGATAGATTCATTGGTGAATGCCTTGAATGTTACCATGATAGACAAGGCTATAGACTATATTTTCATGGGTACCAAAGGTATATCTTCCCTATTCAATGTTTTTATGGGCAGCAATACGGTCAGGGTCATCAGCCAGCTTGACACTTGCCCCATTGTTGCCGTTCCGGCAGAATATGATTACGCCCAACCCGAAGAAATCCTCTTTGCCAACGATTTCAAACATCGTTTTATAGCTCCTGAATTGGAACCACTTATCAAATTGACCAGATTGTGGGACTCTACATTATGGACCATTAATCTTTACTCAGGTAAAGCTTTGGACAGTGCCCAAAAACAAAACAAAGAAGCATTAAAGCACGCTCTAAAAGGAGTGAAATCAAGATTTTCCGAGGTTCAAATGGAAGTTTCCATTACTTCTACTTTGTACAAATTGGAAAAGGAAAATAAGAAAATAGGCATGGTCGCACTACTAAAAACCAAACACGGATTATTTGAAGGTTTATTCCATGAACCCGTGCTGCGTAAAATGACCTTCAATACCGAAGTGCCTTTGTTGATTCTTCCAGAAATAGTCTAGACCTTTTAGATCATTGCGGAAGTCATGGCATCTGAACCATGTAAAAGAGAAGGACGCGAAGGACGTATATTTAAAGGTTCTATAGGGAAGCCAATTCGAGTCAGTTCTTGCTTTACTCTTTGTAATCCAATGGGGTTGATATATAGAAAATGCAATATGCCATTTTGAATATCTATATCAATAACCCGAATATCCAATATTCTACTCAGATTCCTTAAAATCACTTTCTTACCCTCCTCACATTGAAGGTTTTTAACGTTTACCAGAGCTTTCATCCTATAAAATTTTCGAATTAGCTCGCAAGATAATGTAAGCCGATTACGATAGAAATGATGTAAATCAGTCCAATGGAAATTAATTCTTCAAACCTATCAAAACCCTGGGTACTGACTATCCCTAAAACCACTATTGTTGTATTAAGAAATCAGGACAAAAGATGGGTAAAATAAAAAACACGAACAAAAAGAACAGAAATGCCCAAAGCACACCCATTAAAAGTGGATATAGAAGAATGCCACCCTTTGCTTTTGGATTCAACGAATGGGCGATTATTCCGTGAACGCCCATACTTAATACTGTAAAGATAAAACCAGATGTAATGATCATAAAGACATTTGAATGCGATTCCCTCAATGTATAGATATAAAATCCCAAGCCCAACGCAATTACAATCAATATGCCATAAACTCTTCTAGCCATGGTATTTAGGTTAAAGTGCTTTTTTATAATAAAAGAGCTGATGATGGCTTCCCCTCATACTTAATAAGGGTACTTTACCATACGATTCCATTTTTTTGACAAGGTCTTGGCGGAACCATTTATTGATAAAGCCGACTTTTTCCCTTTCCAACATTACTATTAAATCCGCATTGGTTTCACCGATATAAATTCTGAGAGCCTCAAAAATGTTCTCGGAAAAAAGAATTTTAAATTCAATATGTTCGTAGCTTACCTTCTTGTGAAGCATTTCCTTGAACCATTCTAGCTGCACTTCCCCTTTGTATTCCTCTTTTGTTGAAATATGGACCACCTTTATTTGGGCATTGAATTGCGCTGCCATCTCGGCAACTTTTCGAATGGCATATACATCTTCTTCCTCGAAAGCCGTAGCATAAACAATGGTTTTGGGCAACTTATAACTGGTTTCCATCGGAATAGACAAAACAGGGCAAGGCGCCTTTTCTATGAGTTGTTTCGTAGTACTCCCCATGAGTATTTCACGGATAACACTACCCCCTTTGATGCCCACCACGATTAAATAGGCATGCCATTCGTCGGCAACGGAAATGATACCTTTAACTGAGGACTTGTTTTCTGCCGGCTGGAGCTGTATGTTCGGATTCATAAAATAACTGCCCAAATGCTCTTCACAGAAATCTTGTAATTTAAATCGGTTTATCTTAAATGCATTTTCTTCCAAATGTGGAAAGGGTTCATGCGAACCCTCTGTTCCCAAGACGGTAGGGTAATCGAATACATGGGTGATTACCAAACGCATCTGCATATGCGTGGCCATGTTATAGGCATATTTCAAGGCAGCCACCGAATTCATCGAATAATCCGTACCACACAATATAGTTTTCATTTCTTATTATTTATTATGACTAGGTTGTTTGCCAATGCCTTTCTAAATCTGCCAATCACATCTTTACAAATTCAACCCTTCTGTTATTGGCTTTGCCTTCTTGGGTCTCGTTGGTATCTATTGGTTTGCCCTCACCAAAACCTTTGGCCACAAGGCGATTGTCCACAATACCCAAACTAATGATTTGTTTTACCACAGTTTTTGCTCGTTCTTCGGATAGCTTTTGGTTAAAATCGGATTCTCCATCACTATCCGTATGCCCTTCAACGCTGAATTTAATTTCTGGATGTTCCTTCATTAGTTTGACTATTTCATTAATAACCCCCATAGATTCAGGTTTCATTGTAGCCTTGTTTACGTCAAAGCGTATACCATTGGAGACGATTTTACCATCTTGTAAGAACCTATCGTAATATTTTACACCACCTTCAGCAAGTCTGAAATTTTTAATATAGTACCGTCGAGTATCATTGGCAAAATAAGCATGTAGTGAAATACCTGTTGGGTTATAATCTAAATGAGGAATATTAATAAGTCTTGTTTCATCTATATATGCTTTCATCTTTCCATTAGTATAAGCTATTGCAATATGAGCCCATTTGTTCTGAATAGAACCCTTGTCGGGAATATTGCTTTTTGCCGGTCTAAGTTCCATGAACTCTGGATGGATATTTAAATTGGCCGTATAGGTTATTGGAGGTCTTTGATTTTTTCTGTCATAAAAATACACGGTAAAACCATTTCTATCGGAGTTATAAAGGTCGAATTCTATAGTAAATATATCGGGTAAGTAATCTTTTTCAGGATTCTTTAAATAGGGTATTATCATGGGTTGTCCCCCTCTGAACATGATAACTTTTTCACCTCCGAATTCGGCATTCTCTACTGTACCCTGTTTCAGGTCCCAACGTGAAGGAAATTCCCCATTCTCCTCATTCTCATGGTTATCTTCAAAAATAACCTTATCACCAGATACAAAATCATATTTTGCCCACACCAATTGAGGTTCTTGGGAGGCTACAGATTCTTTCGTTTGACCATGTGTTTCTTCTTGTGTATTTACTTCTTGCTCTTTTTTTTCTTCTTTTTGAACATCTTCACTTTCTTCGTCCAAGGTTTTATCAACCTCTTTCTCTATCTTTTTTTCAACCTTCTTTTTCAGTTTACCCAAAATTTGTGCATTGAGCATTGTAGGTCCTTGAAGAAACAAGCTTGCGATTAGGAAAATCAATAATTTTTTCATTTTTATATTTTTAACGATAACCTATTAAATGACCATCATTTGATAATTGACTTCATTAAAACTTAATACTGGAATGGTGCTATGCGATTCCATTTTTTTGACAAGATCCCAATGGAACCATCTCTTAAGGAAACCGCTCTTTTTTCGTGCAAGCATGCCCACTAAGTCTGCCTTGACATCGGTCAGGTACTTTTCTAGACTCTTAAAGATATACTCTGAAAATATGAGTTCGAATTCCAGGTTTTTGTAAGCGACTTTTTCCTGCAACCGATTTTTAAACCACTCCATTTGGGTATCTCCCGAATATTCTTTTTTTGGTGAGATATGCACTATCTTTATTTTAGCTTGGTAAGACTCAGCCAGTTCAACCAGTTTTCCGATAGCATCAATATCTTCCTCTTCAAAATCGGTGGCATATACCATGGTTTTGGGTGTCACATATTTGATATTTGGTGGAATGGCCAATACGGGACAAGGTGATTTTTGGATCAAATGTTTGGTCGTGCTACCCAATAAGGCTTCGGTTAGGATACTTTCACCTTTGGTCCCTACAATGATGAATTCGGCATGCCAATCTTTTGCGGCGGCAACAATGCCGTCTACCACGAATATATCCTCTACGGGAGCAATTTTAATATCTTCTTTGCTCCAGTTTTCTCCCAAATATTGCGCACAGAATTCTTCCAATCGGTAACGATTGGCTTTTAGCGCATTCTTCCGTAATTGGGGAAGCTCATCAACAACCATGGTTTCGGTTACGATAGGGTATCCGTATACATGACAGTCGACCAAATGACAATCTAAATGTTCTGCCATTTTCTTCGCATATTTCAAGGCGGCTACCGAATTCGTCGAATAATCAGTGCCATATAGGATTGTTCTCACTTTAATCTGTATTTAGTACTGTCCCAAAGCTATATCACACCTGTCATAATGCAAATGATCTGCATCATTAGTGGGCTTTTTAGTGCATGACCTATATCATTTCTTGATGGATATAGACTTTTAACCCAACAAATTGCCTATTGAAATTTTCGATACAACCATATTGGTAAAAGTCAAAACTTATCGCTTTGGGATGTTGATGTAGCGATGATGCCCAATAGGTACAGACCATTTATAAAGTTATGGGTATTTACCAGATAACGTCAGTACAGAAAACCAGCCTTAGAATCCCATATATTATGGGTTTGACCTGACGTAAATCATTCGGATTCCCATTTAGGTCAATTAGCTTTGGAATAAAATCATAGGGTTTTATCCTATGAAAGATGTCCAATTTAATAGCCCGGGGAAATGTTACACGACCATTCCAGAAAATACAATGAGCTAACTGAAAAAATGAAAGAATTGGGCATGCACCTACCTGATACGATGAATGGTTTTTCCGAACTCCATCGGGCCAGTATTTCAGAAGGTGCGCTTTCATCAAAAATCAAGGAATTAATTGCATTGGGTATTGCAATAACGGTACGTTGTGATGGCTGTATTGCTTACCATGTACACGATTCTATAAAGGCTGGTGCCAGTGCCGAAGAAATTATGGAAACCATTGGTGTTGCCATTTTGATGGGAGGCGGACCCTCAGTGGTCTATGGATGCGAAGCCATGGAAGCCTTGTCACAATTCGCAAACTTAGAACAACATGAAACAGCCAAAAAATAATACGGGTACACAAGATTCCAAAGATAAAAAGGACCAAAAACCGCCTTTTGGGGCAGATGGTTTCAATTGGTACTATTTTCTCCTATTTATCTTTTTAATTGTATTGACCTTTTTTTCCAACCCTATAAGTACAACAAGGGAAATAGGTTGGACATTTATGCAGGACTCCCTAATCGCCCAAAATAGGATCCAAAAAATCATTGTCGTCAACAAGGAATTCGCTGAGATATATATAGATAATGGCCAGCTCAACGGCCAAAATAATAAGGATGTGGGCGAAAGATGGTTCCAATCGGTACCAGTACCCAAATATCGCATAACCATAGGGTCGGTCGATACCTTTGAGGAAAAGTTACAACGGGCCCAACAAGATGTTGAACCGGGAAAAAAAATCGAGATTCAGTACCAGAACCGCACCAGTTGGGTCAGTATATTATCCTGGCTGTTACCCTTTGGACTCATCATTCTATTTTGGTTATATCTATTGGGGCGTTTGGGCAAAGGTGGTAAAGGAAGCAACTCTATTTTTAATTTTGGAAAATCAACGGCCGTACTTACTGAAAAAGGCGCTAAAAGCCAAGTGGATTTTAATGACATCGCCGGGCTTAAAGAGGCCAAGGCCGAGGTAATGGAAGTTGTTGATTTTTTAAAAAACCCTGAAAGATATACCAAATTAGGAGCCAAAATACCGAAAGGGGTCTTGCTTGTAGGCCCTCCGGGTACCGGAAAAACCTTAATGGCCAAAGCGGTCGCGGGGGAGGCACAAGTACCATTTTTTTCCATGTCGGGCTCAGAATTCGTCGAGATGTTCGTTGGTGTGGGTGCATCACGGGTACGTGACCTATTTAAAAGGGCCAAGGAAAAATCGCCCAGTATCATATTTATTGACGAAATAGATGCTGTGGGCCGGTCTCGCGGCAAAATCAATGCTTTTCAGGCCAATGATGAAAGAGAAAGCACTTTGAACCAATTATTGACCGAGTTAGACGGTTTCGGTCCCAATACAGGGGTTATCGTATTGGCGGCTACCAACCGTCCCGACGTACTTGACAAAGCCCTACTTCGCCCCGGAAGGTTTGATCGCCATATTTATTTGGAATTGCCTACCAAAGAGGAACGTATAGAAATATTCGGAGTTCACCTACGTCCCTTAAAACTATCAAAAAATGTCGATGTGGAAGTATTGGCTAAATTAAGCCCAGGTTTTTCCGGGGCCGATATTGCCAATATCTGTAACGAAGCCGCCTTGATCGCTGCACGTAAGAAAAAGTCTAAGGTAGAGCACGAGGATTTTCTTGAAGCTCGGGATCGTGTCATCGGAGGATTAGAGCGTAAAAGCAAGATCATCTCCCCCAAGGAAAAAGAGATAGTGGCACACCATGAAGCTGGCCATGCCGTGGTCAGTTGGTATCTCAAAAATGTGGATGCCTTGGTAAAGGTATCCATTATCCCGAGGGGCAAATCTTTGGGATCTGCCTGGTACCTTCCCGAAGAACGCCAAATTGTGACCAAATCACAATTTATGGATCAAATTTGCGCCTCCCTTGGCGGACGTGTTGCAGAAGATATCATCTTTGGGGAGCCTTCGTCAGGTGCCTTGGACGATTTGGAAAAAGTAACCAAACAGGCCTATACCATGGTCTCTTACTATGGATTGGACGAAGAAATCGGCCCAATTAGCTTTTACGACTCTTCAGGACAAAACGAACGCATGTTGGGTAAACCCTATAGCGAGGAGATGGCCAAGCTAATCGATAAGGAAGTCCAAAACTTGATCGCTACTGCCTATGAACGTACTAAAAATCTGTTGTCCAAACATATTGACGAATTGAAAAAACTGGCACAACTACTTTTGAAACAGGAAGTAGTCGAAAAAGAGGAATTGGAAGCATTATTGGGAAAAAGGGAGACAAATAATACAGAAGCACCATCAAAAGCTTTTGATAGTATTGATAACTGATTATTCAACAAATAAATATAATTCTCATGAATAAGATCAAAGAGGTTGTGTATGATGAACATCTGCATTTTGAGCATGAACACTGGATGTCGGAATTGGATTTTTGGGAAAGTGAATTAAAATCCTTTAACAACCGGTTAAGCGAGTTGGTCACACGTTGGACCAAGAAGGAAGTGCTAAAGCAATTGGAACATTTCCAAAATGAATTTATTTTGCATGGAAGTGTAATCGATGATTTAAAGGAAACTATCGAGGAACATGAAGCAAGTATCGCAGGCCACAATCTGACGGGGAACAAATCATTAGATGTTGCCTTGGTCAAAAGACATTTCGAATTTAGAGAGAAAATAGATAAACAAAGAAAGATCTATACCGACTTGAAAAAAGAATTCTTCCGATTTCTGTCTAAGTATATGTAATGATGTCCGATTCGTCATTAAAGGCGTTTCAACTTTGTGGCCTTTGGCGTACATGCCTCCCCGACTAGGAGGAAGTAGGGGATTTATACCCTGTTAAGACTTTTGGGTTTCAGGGCGGCCTGCAGCGTTGCTTAAGCTTTTTCCATTTACTAACGAAATCGAAGGGTTTTGGAATAATTGGGGCCTTATACATATTGAGGTATAAACACTTTTAAAATGGTCTCGTCCACCATAAAGAAATCCCGAATCCAAATCGTACTTTTATAAGATCGTGTAAAGAACCAAAATGCCCATCGCCAATTTCGACATACAAGGATTAACTTCTGAAGAAGTGCTACGATCGAGGGCTGCGAACGGGAAAAATATTTTGGAAGGCAAAAAAGACCTTTGGTTTTTTAAGGCACTTAAAAGTCTGGCCCAAGAACCGATGGTCATCTTATTACTTGTAGCATCGGTACTCTATTTTCTAACAGGAAATGTCGGGGATGGTATTTTTTTGGCCGCAGCCATTATAATGGTATCCGCCATCTCCCTGTATCAAGATGGGCGCAGTCGTAATGCCCTTGAGAATTTAAAGGCATTCGTGCAACCCAATTGCAAAGTCATCCGTAATGGCAAAGTGGTTGAAATCAAAAGTGAGGAAGTGGTTATCGGTGATCATTTGATGGTCGAGGAAGGCACCACCATTGCCGCCGATGGGATCATTATCCACTCCAATGATTTTTCCGTGAACGAATCAGTCCTTACCGGGGAATCACTTTCGGTCTATAAAGACTCCAACGAGAATAACAATAAAATATATAAGGGCACAACCGTTGCTAGCGGACTCTCCATTGCCATTATTACCGCTATCGGCAACAAGACCGAAATGGGGAAAATAGCAAAAAGCCTGGAAACCATAAAAGAGGAAAAGACCCCCTTAGAAAACCAAATCAACAATTTTGTAAAGAAAATGGTCATTGTTGGGTCTGTCGTTTTTTTGATCGTATGGGGGTTCAATTACTATAATTCATATGACATCTTGGACAGCCTGCTCAAAGCCTTAACCTTGGCCATGTCGATTTTGCCAGAGGAAATTCCTGTGGCATTTACCACTTTTATGGCTTTGGGGTCGTATCGGTTGATGAAATTGGGCGTCATTGTAAAACAGATGAAAACCGTTGAGACCTTGGGAGGGGCGACGGTTATCTGCACCGATAAAACGGGAACGATTACGGAAAATAAAATGACCTTGGCGAAACTCTACACCTTATCCTCCGAAAGGATATCGGATATAAAAGATCCCTTGGGAAAGTCAGAAAAAGAACTTATCCAGTCAGCGATGTGGGCTAGTGAACCCATTCCATTCGATGCAATGGAAATCGCCCTACATAAGACTTACCCAGCGACTACCGATAAGGACGAGCGCCCTGATTATAAAATGGTACATGAATATCCATTAGGGGGTGAACCACCCATGATGACCCATCTTTTTGAAGATAAAGAGGGCAATCGTATCGTGGCTGCGAAAGGAGCCCCAGAGGCATTGATGCAGGTTTCCAAGCTTTCTGAAACCGAAATACAGCATATCAATAATGCTATCGGTGAACTGGCTAAGGAAGGGTATCGCGTCCTCGGCGTGGGTGTATCAAAATTCAAAGGCACGTCATATCCTCAAAAACAACAAGATCTTACTTTTGAATTCAAGGGAATCATCGCTTTTTACGACCCTCCAAAAAAGAATATCCAGCATGTACTAAAAGGCTTCGATCAGGCGGGGATAAAAGTAAAAATCGTAACAGGGGATAATCCGCAAACAACAGCCGCCATTGCTAAAGAAATAGGGTTTAATGGCTATGGATCTAGTATTTCCGGGGATGCATTAATGCAATTATCGCCAGCCCTACTACAAGAACAGGTATCTATAAAAAAAATATTTACAAGAATGTTCCCTGAAGCGAAATTGAAAATCATAAATGCCCTTAAAGCTAATCAAGAAATAGTGGCAATGACCGGAGATGGGGTAAATGATGCTCCAGCGCTAAGGGCAGCCCATATAGGGATCGCCATGGGTAAAAAGGGAACAGAAACCGCCAAAGAAGCCGCTTCGGTCATCTTATTGGACGATGATCTGTCACGAATGCTCGATGCCATTTCCATGGGCAGACGTATTTATACCAACCTAAAAAAAGCGATCCAGTATATTATATCAATCCACATTCCCATTATATTGACGGTCTTTTTTCCCTTGGTTTTAGGCTGGACCTTCCCTAACATCTTTACCCCTGTGCATATCATTTTCTTAGAGTTGATTATGGGACCTACCTGTAGTATCATTTATGAAAACGAACCTGTCGAGAAAAATACCATGATCCGTAAACCTCGTGCATATTCGACGACTTTCTTCAACTGGACGGAATTGGCCACCAGCGTTATCCAAGGGTTGATGATTACCGTGGGAACCCTGGCCACTTATCAGTATGCCGTAAATCTGGATTATAATGAAGCTACTACACGAACTATGGTTTTCGTTACCTTGATATCTGCCAATATTATATTGACCCTGGTGAACCGTTCTTTTTATTATTCCATTTTCACGACCTTAAAATATCGCAACAATCTCTTGCCATTGATTATTTTAATTACGGTAGTTTTAACCGCAATGCTGCTTTTTATCCCTCCGTTGACCCGATTTTTTGATTTTTCATCTTTGGAAGCCGTACAAATTCTTATCAGTTCGGGTATTGGTTTTCTCTCGGTTATTTGGTATGAAATCATCAAATGGTACAAACGAAGACTTGTCCCCCAAGATTTATAAATCATATATTTGAAATAACAAAATCACGATTATGAAGATTATCTCATGGAACGTAAACGGTATACGGGCCGCAGTAAAAAAGGATTTTTTTGAATCGATTGAAAAATTAAACCCGGATATCCTCTGTTTGCAGGAAACCAAAGCACAGGCCGATGAGACTGAAAAAGCATTACAACCGTTGCAAGGCTACTATGGCAAGTACAATTCGGCAGATAAAAAAGGGTACTCAGGGACTGCCTTATTGAGCAGGTCCGAACCTAAGGAAGTAACCCTTGATATGGGAATTGAAGAACATGATTCGGAGGGTAGGATACAATGTGCGGAATACGAGGGCTTCTATCTGGTGAATGTTTATGTGCCTAACTCAGGACAACAATTGGACCGCTTGGATTACCGCAAAAAATGGGATGCCGATTTTCTTAACTACCTCAAAAATCTAGAGAAGAAAAAACCCGTCATTGCCTGTGGTGATTTTAATGTAGCACACAGGCCCATAGATTTAAAGAACGATAAATCGAATTATAACAAAACAGCCGGCTATACACAAGTGGAAATCGATGGTATGGATAATTTTATAGGTTCAGGTTTTGTGGATGCCTATAGACAGCTACACCCCGATGAGGTGGCCTATACGTATTGGAGTTATCGGTTTAAGGCCCGGGAACGCAATACGGGGTGGCGAATCGATTACTTTTTGATTAGCAAATCCCTTGCTGAAAAACTGCAATCGGTAGAAATTTACTCGGACATTTTCGGTTCGGACCATTGCCCGATCGGTCTTGAAATCGACCTCTGAATCATTACTGGTAGAATTGGTCGCTCTTAAAGTTTTTTAACGTACCCGAAGACCATTTTTTTGAATTCCCGAAAATCGTTTTCAAAAAGCACCATGCTTTCGTTCAATCGCTTATGTTCTTCCCTATAGTCCCCATCGGCAATGCCCTTTTCCCCTTTTTCCAAACGGGACAACATTTTTTCATGCTCCTTGATGTCTTCCGTTAGATAGTCGAATAGGTTTTCATGGATCTTATCCAGATAATTCAGCATTTTACCATATTCCGATTCCTTTACTTCCCGCTTTTCCAGAATATTGCCGAAGAACTTGGTCTCGTCTTTCCAAAAGGCAATGGTGTCTAACCATTCACGACTTTCTTGGTGCAATACGTCAAGGCCAGCACCTAACAATAATTCTGTTTTAGGATTTGATAACAAAGTATACTTGGTAGAAGATTTTATAGTCGCACCTTTCATGGGATGAATTTTTATGGTACAAAAATGCAAACCAGTAGTTTTCCCTGAAATGATTTGTATCAGTCCAAGACCTGAAAAAGCCAAATAAATCAGGTTGAAAAATCATCGAAATGATCCTTGTCATTTTGAAACGTCATCAATTCATTTACTTTACCCTGCATTTTTATTTTGTCCGGAACAAAACCGGATTGGATAAATGTACCACACAATAAAGCTAAATACGATTTATCCAAATACTAAAAATCATGGTCTTGGCGAACACAACATCTAGCGATAAAGTATTCTTCCCGAAGTCCGGGATCACAAAGGGCGACCTCATACATTATTATGAAACCATAGCAGACTACATGCTGCCCTATCTCGAGGACCGGCCGTTAACCATGCATCGTTTCCCTAAGGGAATTTCAGAAGAGGGGTTTTTTCAAAAGAACGCATCCGACTATTTTCCCGATTGGATAAATAAAGCGAAGGTGAAAAAGAAATCGGGTTGGGTAAACTCTGTCATCTGCAACAACAAAGAGACTTTGTCTTATTTGGCAAACCAAGGGACCATAACTTTCCATGTTACCTTAAGTAAAATAGATAAGTTGGACTACCCGGATAAATTGATCATTGATCTTGACCCATCTGTACACGATTTTACGTCGGTCCGTAAAGGAGCCCATCTACTTCGGGATTTATTAGTTGAGCAATTAGGACTTTCTGTATATATTATGCTCACGGGTTCTGAGGGTGTTCATTTGGTTGTTCCCCTAATGCGTATTGAGAATTTCGATGAGGTTCGGATATTTGCCAAAAAAGTGGTCACCTATATGGCCGAAAAATATCCAAAAGATTTTACCATTGCCATTCGAAAAGACAAACGCAAAGGACGATTATTCTTGGATTACTTACGTAATTCATATGCGCAGACCGCGGTTTGCCCCTACTCCGTTCGTGCCTTGCAAAAGGCCCCTGTAGCCATGCCAATTGCTTGGGACGAACTCGATAAGCTTAACGATTCCCAGGCTTTTAATATTCATACGGCGGGTCATAGGTTAACCAAAAATGAAGACCCTTGGAAAGACTTCACTAAAAATGCCAAAATTTTAAGTGATGCCAATAAAAGGATGGACTTATTGATCCAGCAAGGGATTTCGTAAGCTCTTTTGTGTATATCATGTTAACTCTTGGATTTCAACTGTTTCAAATGGATTTTTAATGATGGTAGAGGTTCTACCTAGGATAAGATATTGTCCTTCTGTCAACTTTTCCAAAGTATTCGAGGTCTCTTTACTGTTCAGGCCCAAACCCCTCAAAATACCATAAAGGCCTTCGGGCAAAGCACCCAATTTTTTTCCATTAACCTCTTGTACAAATAAGCCCGTATAAGGACCGGTGATAAAAACGCTGCCAATATCCGGATTATAGAACAATCCGAATTCTGTCATTGGCCCCAATATTTTTTGCCAATAATTCTCAAGTTTCAATTTCAAATCTGCTACAAACACATCATCTAAATTTTGTTGCCCTAGTTTGAACATAATGGTTAAATGGGAATCCGAGTCATTCTTTGTCAAAAAATCCACCCATTTTTCAACATATGACAATTGCGCCATGGTATAAAAGAAAACATATGGCTCTTCTTTTTTTATCGATTTAGTTTCCATAAATAGAATATTCGGTATACACTATTGCATACATAGGAGAAGGTCCTGTTTGCTAAATGGTGAAATTATCTTCTAACCATTACCCTTGCAATGACTTAGGTCAATCCGTTCAGGAAATTAACGGTTTTAGGGTATAATTGAACGAGTAACCAAAAACGCTAGACCACCATGCCGTTGATGTTCTATGTGCGACAAATAGATTTCCTTTTACAGGGCTTCATAGGGAACCTACATGATAAATGTCATTTCAATAAGGGTATTCCTGTGTTAATTTTAAATTTAATCCATTACACCCCTATGGTATAACCGCTATCATATCACGCATACAATGGAAGCCAGTATAGGATAATGAACTGGGAGCATACAGGTTGCACACCTAAGAGGTGAAAAAATACCTTCATCGACCCTAGTTTAAAGAAGATAAATAAGCACTATGAAAGCCGACCCAAACGATAACATCCTCTATAAAAACATTTTCGAGGCTTCACTCGATGGTATTCTTGTGGTCGATAAAAACGGGATAATCATTAAGGCCAATACGACATGTGAATTAATGTTCGGATATGACCAAGGGGAACTATTGGGAAAGAAAGTTGAAGACTTACTACCAAAAAAACTACGTAGAACACATAAGGAACAGAGAGCCAGGTATTACGAAAAACCAAGAACACGACCTATGGGCGAGAATTTGGATTTATGGGGGCTAAAAAAAGATGGTCTTAAATTTCCTTTGCAAATAAGTCTAAGTCCTTCAATCTTCGATAATCAATCTGTTACCATCGCTTACATAAGGAATATTTTACATTCAAAAATGGTGGAACAGGAACTAAGGGCCAAAAGAGCCAAATACAAAGCACTTTTGGATGCCCAACCCGATATTATGGTGATTCAAAACTATTCCGGGGATATAATCGATTTCTATGCTCCGGAACAAACAGAGCTGTATGTTCCCAGAACGGAAATCATAGGAAAAAATATTAAGGAGCTTGTTCCTTCAGAGATGTCCAAAATGATATTGCAGGCACACAATGAAGCCATAAAATCAAAAAAAACCCAGATTCGTGAATATTCATTAAAGCAAAATCAGCAAAAAGTTGACTATGAATCGAGAACCGTTCTGCTGAACGACCATAACCTATTGACCATAGTCCGCGATATTACCGATAAAAAAAGAACAGAACAGGAATTAAAGGAAAGTGAAGCCAGGAATAGGGCGGTTTTGGAAGCGCTTCCAGACACCATAATTGTACATGACAAAAAAGGGAACTATCTCGATATCGAGTCATCAAGCCTGTCATTACAATTATTTGATAGGGAAATGACCATTGGGAAGAATGTAAAGGAGATTTTCCCTAAAGAATTGAGTTCAAAAATTGTTGACGTATTGTCAAAAGCGCATAAAACCAAATCACTACAAGTTTTAGAAGCACCAATACCCGGTCGGGATAGAATAATAGATTGCGAGGGAAGGGTCGTACCTTTTGAAGACGATAAATTGCTTGTGGTATTGCGCGATATCACCGAGACCAAGGCAATACGGGATATACTATATGTCCGCAACAGGGCTTTGGAAGCAGCAGGAAACGGAATAATTATCGTGGATGCAAAGCTTCCGGATAATCCCATTATCTATTGCAACGATGCTTTTTCTAAAATAACAGGGTACAGCGAAAATGAAGTCTTAGGAAGAAACTGCCGTTTTTTGCAGAAGAACGATCGTGATCAAAAAGAACTTCGCACAATAAGAAAGGCCATTAAAGAAGGTCGTCCATGCCACGAGGTGATACGCAATTACAAAAAAGATGGCTCCTTGTTTTGGAACGAACTTACCATTACGCCAGTATTTGACGAACAAGGGGTTCTGACGCATTTTATAGGGGTACAGAACAATGTTACCGAACGTATTAAAGAAGCCCAGATCAAAGATCAGATGCGTCAAATCCTGGAAATGATCGCAACGCATACTGCCCTTGAAGAAATCGGCAAAACCATAGTAGAGCTGGTAGAGGGTCATTTAACTAACTGTGTTGCCTCTATCTTTATGTTAGATCCAAAGAAAAAAACGCTTCATAAATTGGCGGCCCCCAATCTACCTAAAGGGTTTTGCGATATTATAGAAGGCGTATCATTGGGACCAGATATCGGTTCTTGTGGCATTGCAGCCTATTTGAGAAAGGAAGTGATCGTTACCGATTTAACAACGAATCCACTTTGGGTCGACTATCGGGAAGCGGCATTGAAACACGGACTTAACTCGTGTTGGTCTTATCCTATTTTTTCTTCTGACAAAAAAGTGTTAGGTACTTTCGGTATATATGGTAGGGCGCCAAAAAAACCTTCAAAAGCGGATAAGGAAATCGTAGGTGCCATCATTCAGTTGATCAGTATCGCCCTAGAAGAACATAATATTCGTGAACAGTTAAACAAAAGCCATTGGCTTTTGGAAGATTATGCAAAAGAACTCGAACAAACCGTAAATGAACGTACGAACGAACTAAAGGCCACCGTTCAAAAAATGATAGAGGCCAACCTTAACCTTGAGGACCAAATCAAAGAGACGAAAGATGCGGAAAATAGAGCATTGGAAAGCCAGGCCATGTTCACGGCCATAGCTAAGAATTTTCCCAAAGGGGTTATTATAGTATTCAATACTGATTTTGATATTGTCTATATCGATGGCGGTGAAATGTTCCGTATGGGCTTGGACAAGAGTAAATTTGAAGGTAAGTGCATCGATGATATAAAAGTATTTTCAAAGCAACGTATTTCCCGAATAAAGGAAGACATAAAAAAAACGATGAAAGGAGAGAGCCTCTCATTCGAGACGCGGTTCAGGAACAAATATTTTAGTGTAAATACCTCTCCGTTGATGGGGGGGAATGATGAAATAAAATGGACACTTTTCGTCTATAATGACATAACTAAATTAAAACAAGCCGAAACTGAGATTCGAAAAGCTTTAATACGTGAGCAGGAACTCAACGAGTTGAAATCGCGATTCATTTCAATGGCCTCCCATGAGTTCAGAACTCCTTTGAGCGCCATCCATTCCTCTGCTATCCTAATAGAAAAACAAAATACCCCGGGAAAAGAAGCTAAACGCGAGAAATATGTAAATCAGATCAAACATAATGTTAGAGGGTTGGTAGTTATCCTAAACGATTTCCTTTCGTTGAGTAAATTGGAAGAAGGTCGTGTACTGCCCAATCCTGAAAACTTTGATCTTGTTGCCTTTACGAAAAGGATAGTCTCTGAAATGGAACCCAATCGAAAACGGGGGCAAAATATCAAGGTAGTCTCTAACAAAAAAACCATCACCGCGTATTTGGATCCTAAACTCATGAACCATATTTTGACCAACCTTTTGAGCAATGCCATTAAATACTCCGAACATGACCAAGAGATCCTGGTTACCCTTCAGCACTCGGGAGAATCGGTCTCGGTCAAAGTAAAAGATCAGGGTATAGGTATTCCCAAAGAAGAACAGGACAAACTTTTTCAAAGGTTCTTCCGAGCAAATAACAGCATGAACATACAAGGCACGGGACTGGGCCTTAATATCATAAAACAATATACCGAACTTATGGGTGGCACTGTTGGTTTGGAAAGTGAACAGCACAAAGGATCAACATTTTGGGTAAGATTCCCAACATTACAACATCTGAATATCCCGAAATCGGAAGAACATAACAATTTATAAGGTTATGACATCAATAAAAATAAACCATAAAAATAGAGGCAGGGAAAAACGCAACTAGGAACATATTGGATAAGGAAACTGCCTGATAAAATTGCCTTATGGAAGCCTAGGACTAAAGAGTGTTGTATACAAGGAGCGCCCCTTAAAAATCAGCACCGAAAGGATGCGAACTAACGATATTACACAAGAAGCCATGAAAAAAATACTATTGATAGAAGATAACATTGATGTTCGTGAGAATACAGCGGATATATTGAAACTTCATAATTATGATGTGGTGACCGCCGAAAACGGGCAAATTGGAATTGAAAAGGCAAAACGTTATCCTCCTGACCTGATCCTCTGCGATATTATGATGCCGGTAAAGGATGGGTATGACGTATTGGAAGAACTCAGTAATGCAAAAGAAACGATTGGAATCCCATTTATCTTTTTAACGGCCAAATCGGAAAGAACCGATTTTCGCAAAGGGATGAACCTGGGGGCCGACGATTATCTCACCAAGCCTTTTGAGGAACATGAACTGATCGAAGCAATTGAAACACGTGTCCGCAAAAACGATTTTCTGCGGAAAGAGTTCTCCAGGAACATAGAAGGTATCAACGCATTTATCCAAGAAGCCCACAACTACCTGAACCTGGAGCAAATTGAAAAGGAATATCGACCAAAATCGTACGATAAAAAAGATTTCGTTTTTAGGGAAGGGGACGGTGCCCATACCTTATACTTTATTGAAAGAGGAGCCATAAAGACCTATCGTTCAACCGAGTCGGGTAAGGAATTCGTAACGGGTATACACAAGGCGGGCGATTTTATAGGGCAGCTTTCCCTTATGAGCCCAAAAGGGGTCTATCTCGAAACCGCTATGGCTATTGATGCCACGGAGGTATATGCTATACCTAAAGCAGATTTTATTCACTTGGTCGATGACAATAGAGAGGTCTCCCATAAATTTATGGATATCATTTCGAACAATCTTATCGAGGTACAGGACCAATTGGTCAATATGGCGTATTCCACAGTACGTCAGCGGGTAGCCAAAGCCCTTTTGAGTCTATATAATAAAGGAATCATTAAGGATTCCTATTATGAAGGACTTGATATTCCCAGAGAGGACTTTGCAGGTATGATCGGTACGGCCACGGAAACTGCAATAAGAACCCTTTCGGAATTTCGGGAAGAAGGACTGATTACCATGGGGCATGCACGAAGGATCATTCTTTTGGATAAGGAGGAATTGCAGAACATTGCCGATAATTATTAATTATTACGCTTTACATCATCCAGCCCAACCAAAGTATTAATTAAGGAGCACAACTCCTCAATTCTCATGTGAACCTACTATTAACCTTTTTAACAGCTGTGCCAATGCCATTGACCCTAAAGCAAATAAAAATATTGTTGTAAAAAATTCAACCGATAAGGTTTTCAATGATAAGACCGATGCGATTGGTAGTATAAGATAGGCACTAAAAGTTATCACGAGTGATAAAAAAATGGCAGACCATACCCATGGGTTCTTCGTGACTTCATTGTTGAAAAAAGATTCATGTCTTTTGGGTATATTGAACACATTGAATAATTGTGCAAACACCAAAGTATAGAAAGCCATATTGTTGATCATAATAGCCTCTAGTTGAAGTACAAAATGTGCGTATGCCACGATTCCCATAACGGCTGTGCTGATACTAAGACCATAAACAAGGATTGCATACCAATCTAATCTGTCTATAATCGGGGATTTAGGGTTTTTAGGGGATTGCTCCATTATATCCGACTCTCCCCTACCCAAACCTAAGGCGAGTGCAGGAAAAATATCGGTCACTAGATTTAAAAATAGAATCTGCAAAGGCAATAAAGGTGCCGGAAGATTCAGTAATGCGGCAAATCCTACTGAAAGGATCTCCGCCAGATTACATGACAATAGGTATACCACAAATTGACGGATATTCTGAAAAACCACTCTTCCTTGACGAATAGCGAGTTCTATGGCGGTAAACTTATCATTCTTAAGGATTACATCAGCTACCTCCCGTGCAGCTTCAGTTCCCCTGATGCCCATTGCAATGCCAATATCAGCCTTCTTTAATGCCGGTACGTCATTTATACCATCACCGATCATCCCGACAATATGATTGTGTTTTTGATAAAAGGAGACTAGATTTAATTTTTGTTGGGGTGTCACACGAGCGAAAATAGTGGCATCGAGCAATTTTTTAGAATGATTTTCATTTTCTAACGCTTCGAAATCAAGGTCACACCCCCTAAGTGTTTTAAAAGGCGATGCATCTATGTTCAATAGTCCAATTTCCTGTGCAATTCTTTGTGAAGTACTTGGATGGTCACCTGTGACCATCACTACCTTAATCCCCGCCTTTTTGTAGATGTCAAGTGTGGCCTTTACATCTTTTCTTGCTGGATCTAAAAAGCCTATTAGGCCTAAGAATATGAGTTGGTCCAAAATAGTGTCCTTCGTGGGTGCATTTGCCGTTTCCTTACAAGCGAAAGCCAAGGTACGCATGCCTTGTGCAGCCAAGGCATCAACTTTTTTAAACCATGCATCGACATTATGTAAAGGTCTCCTTTCGTCCCCATCTAAATAATAATGACAATGGGCAACCAAGCTCTCGAACGCGCCCTTTACATATACCGCGAACGTATTGTTCTTATGTGCTGTGGCCATGAGTTTGCGATCAGCATCAAAAGGAAGTTCAAAATATTCAGGATATTCATTTTTAATGGCAAGGGCATCATATCCGAGATACTTTGCAAAATCGATTAAGGCTAATTCAATGGAATCGCCGATATGGTCATTCGCTCCAACATCCACATTGTTACAGAGGATCGAAGTCAAGATTATTTTTTTTAAGGCAGGTTTCTGTTTTGCATCAAAGCTATTTTCATGGTGATATATATCTGTCACCGATCCATTGGCAAAAACAATAGTATGGACTTTTAATTGGTCTTCGGTCAAGGTACCCGTCTTATCCGTACATATGATATCGGTGGCTCCCAAAGTCTGAACGGCTTCCAACTTTTTAATAATGACCTGTTTTTTAGATAACCTGTACATGCCTTGAGCCAATGCAATAGTGGCAACGATAGGCAGCCCTTCTGGAATGGAAGCAACCGCTAATGCCAACCCGGTTTCGACCATCAGCAACAACTCTTTTCCGCGTAGAAATCCTAAAACAACAATGATAACCGTAAGAAAAAGTGTCAGCCAGATGAGCCTTTTCCCCAATTCGTTTAATTTCTTTTCCAAAGGGGTTCGTTCCTTTTCAGCCTCGACCCCCATTTGCTGAATATTTCCCAGCTGGGTATCTTTACCTATCGCAGTAATAATGGCTTTACCTAAACCCGTTAATACGGTTGTTCCCCTAAAGACCATATTCGATTGATCGGTCAAGGGTGTATTAATGGGCAGTGTATCCGTATTTTTGACTATCGGTGTACTTTCCCCTGTAAGGGCGGACTCCTTTATGGACAAACTATCGACATGGATAAGTCGCCCGTCTGCAGGAATTACATCCCCTGTCTGCAAGTAAATAATATCCCCCACGACAATCTCAGCCGCCTTGATTACCCTTTTCCTACCCGAACGCACCACCATGGTTTTGGCCTGTCCCATTTTGCGCAATGCTTCCAAAGAACGAATCGCCTGTAACTCCATAAAAAACCCAATGCCAACTGATATCAATATCACAATCAATATGGCAAAACCTTCCAACTTGTCACTAAAAAAAAATGCTAAAACAGCTGCGATTGAAAGAATATAAACTATGGGGTCGAGCAGCTGATCCTTGAGAATGAACCATCTACTTTTAGGACCCTGTTCCGGTATTTGGTTCAGTCCATATTTTTGAAGTCGCCGTTGGGCTTCTTTTTCAGTCAGACCTAGCCTATAGTCAGTATCCAAAGCGCTTAAAATTTCATCTGATGAAAGTGAGAAGGGACTTTGGACCATAACGGTGTATTAAGTAATTATAAAAATAAAAGACAATGCCCCCTTACCTAACCAAATCGCATGGACGCTTTTTATGGTTTTTGTAAGAGGGCATTGTTAGACGCAATGGATGTTAGGCAATCTCTACCTTTTTAGGTGGTTTTTTCTTGAGCTCTTCTTTTTTTAATAGATCAAAACTCAATATACCTTCCTTGTACTTGGCTTTTATTGCTTCTTCCTTAACGCTTTCTGGCAATTGCAATGAGCGTTCAAAAGCATTATAACTGAATTCGCGACGAGTATAATTTTCCTCTTTTTCCTCTTCTGATGTCGATTTTTCAGCAGAAATGTTCAAGCAGCCGTCTTCAATAGTGATTTCAAAATCCTTTTTGGCGAAGCCAGGAGCTGCAAGCTCTATTTCGAATTTGTCCTCGGTTTCCTTGATGTTCAATGCGGGTTCGGTGGTTTTACCATTCCAAAACGTATCGGGAAGCATATTCCTGACCCAAGAACGATTATCGAAAAAATCATCCATATCGAAAAAATCCTGTCTAACAAGATTTCCGAAAGGTCTTCTTCTAAATTTTACTAGTGACATAACATTGTGTTTTTAGGTTAAACAATCCTTGAATTTTGACCCTAAAGTATAAGGAACCACTGGCGTACAAAATGATCCAGGTCAGTACTAAATTATTTTATGATTTTTTTTTGAATCATGGCGCATTTCTCCAAATCCTGTTATTGACCATTGGTTTCTAGCTTCCAAAATAATGGGTTGTATGCAAGCGTGGGACTATATCTTAACCAAATATTTGACTCGATTATGGGTTGATCAACCACCCTGCCAATTTATGCCAGGGACGATTTCAATAGGATGGTGGGTCCGAGGAAGAGAAATATGGTTTTTTTCCTGCATTCGAATGTGTTTTAATTATATTTGGTTTAGTGTTTAATCCGAATGTTTTTTTGTTGTTATTTCAACAAAAAAATGTAATATTTATCTGATAAAATACAATTTTACCCTGCTTTCATAGTTATTTAAAGATGTTTAACCTTTAATAACAATGTATTATGAAAGCAACTAAAGTAGTTTTTGGCTTTGCCGTATTGCTAGCAACCACGGCATTGACCTCATGCACTAATGAATCGACCGCGAATGAAGACCAGCTCTATGAGCAACAAGCCATTGATAAGGACGAAATCACAGAGGACGATACTTAAAAACCTAACGGTCTCGATACTTATCATTTGCGTATCGTCGTTACCTTATATACATGATCTGATTACCATTAAGGGAGAGGGGCTTGCCCCTTGGGTACCTGACTTTGGACTTGAAAAAGCCCTGACTGCCAGTGATGGCAAGGTCATGGGCTTTTCGTCTTATAGGGTGTTTCTATATACCCTGCTTATTCACTTGTTTGCCCATATCGGTTGGGTGGGTTGGATGATGGACGCCAAAGGGAAATCATATAGATTTGCGCTTCTGGTTCCTGTTGTTCTAAGCGGGTATACCGTTGCTCTTTTGCTTTTCAATGCAAGAGCCACCAAGTACAATGAACCCGATACAAAATTTTATCTTACACTCATTTTGAGCCTTATTGTGATTTTCAATTTCTTTTTTAACTATAAATTAAAACGTAACAGTCAAGAATGAATCCAAACGGTACACCCTTCGGTTTCCTCAACGCTTTTGGGGAAAAGTTTAAAAAAATGAACCAAAAGGTCAATTCGATTATCGACAATTTCAATAATGAAAAACTCTATGCAGTCGATTATAACAATCTGGTAGAGGAATACCATCAACTTGGGCTTGGCAATATCGATGAATTCTGCTCAAACTATGCTTTTGCACGTCATTTGGGGCAATCTTTCGATTCTCCGGAAAGTAGGGAAGCCATGTATCTAGAAATAAGGGATTTCCTTTGGGACCTAAAAAATAATGGGCATATTGAATAAAGCAACCCATATATAATTGTTCACATTTTGTGATTTTGGTCACGCCTATATTCCGGAAATCACTATGAAAAAACTGATTGCCTTTGTTTTTATCGCATCGGTGTTGAATTGTAAGACTACTGAAAAATCGACGTGTTCGAAACCCAATATAGTTTTCATTTTTGCAGATGACATGACTTATACCGCTATAAGCGCATTGGGAAATATGGAGATAAAGACCCCGAATATCGACCGTTTGGTTGATGCGGGAACCACATTTACCCATGCCTATAATATGGGTGCATGGAATGGTGCAGTATGTACGGCTTCGAGGGCCATGCTTATTTCAGGACGCAGTGTTTGGGATGCCGACCAGTTCAGGCAAAAATGGATGGTAGGTCAAGAATTGGACAAAACCTGGGGAAAACTGATGGAAAGGGCAGGATATGAAACCTATATGACCGGTAAATGGCACATAGACGCGCCGGCTGATTCCGTTTTTAAGTATGTCACCCATGTTCGTCCTGGTATGCCAAGAGATTCCAGGAGCCATGATGGATCAATTCCACTGATAAATGAAATGCTAAAAAATGGCAAATCAGAATCGGATATCAAAGGGGTAGGGTATAATCGCCCACTAACTGAAAATGACACCACTTGGTCGCCTACAGATAAGAAATATGGTGGTTATTGGGAAGGAGGCAAGCATTGGAGCGAAGTCCTTAAAGATGATGCGATTGGTTTCATCAATAAGGCAAAAGACAAAGAAACCCCATTCTTTATGTATTTGGCGTTCAATGCCCCCCATGACCCGCGACAAGCACCTCAAGAATACTTGGATAAATATCCGTTGGAAAATATCAGTTTGCCCAAAAGTTGGATGCCCATGTATCCTTTTAAAGATAGCATAGGTAATGGACCTGGTTTAAGGGATGAGGCATTGGCACCATTCCCTAGAACCGAATATGCCACAAAGAAACATATTCAGGAATACTATGCGTTGATCACCCATCTTGACGATCAAATTGGGGCAATTCTTAATGCCTTGGAAGCTAGCGGTAAAATAGATAACACCTATATTATCTTCACGGCTGACCATGGGTTGGCCGTGGGTCGCCATGGGTTGTTGGGCAAGCAATCTTTGTTTGACCATAGTATACGCCCACCTTTTATGATTCTCGGTCCAAAAATTCCCAAAGGTGAAAAAATTGATATGGACATTTATTTACAGGATGCAATGGCAACAAGTCTGGAACTTGCAGGGATTGAAAAACCGGATTATGTTTATTTCAACAGTTTTTTGGATATTCTCAATGGAACTAGAAATACTAGCCATTACGATGCCATATATGGGGGATATGTAAGTACCCAACGTATGATTAGAAAGGAAGGCTATAAATTATTGGTCTACCCTAAATTGAATAAAATCTTACTCTTCGATATGGCCAACGACCCAGAAGAAATGTATGACCTAGCGGATAAACCGGAACATAAAGTTCGAAAGGAAGCCATGTTCACCGAATTAATGCAATTGCAAAAAGAACTGAATGACCCATTGGATATAAGTCAGATCAAGCGGTATTAAACGCCACTAAATAAATGAACAGTATTTGTTACAATTGAAATATTTGTTCCATTTCAACCCATTTCTCCCCTTTTTTAGCCCAAGGCAATCCCTGTTGATACTTCCACATGAGTTGTTCCCATTCCTGTACCTTGGGATTATTGGCATCCATTTTAGCTTTTTTATTCGGATCAAAAGTTTCATCAACTTCCATGATCATAAACATACGGT
Source organism: Maribacter arenosus (assembly GCF_014610845.1). Lineage (GTDB taxonomy): Bacteria > Bacteroidota > Bacteroidia > Flavobacteriales > Flavobacteriaceae > Maribacter_A > Maribacter_A arenosus. Next base: position 203,058 of record NZ_JABTCG010000002.1, read on the forward strand.
TTCCTGTCAAATAAATCTGCATGTCAACAATTCCGGCTTGTTTAATGTTTTTTGTTACTTCTGGCCACGTATTTCCCGTCACATGATACCGCTTATATGTTGCTATTGATTCGGGGTTGTCCTTTAAATCGCACGCATAGCAAATCCTTTTAGTTTTCATCTGGTAAATTCTTTATTTATTATGGATTTTGTACGTTCTATAACCAAAGATGGCTACTACAAGAAAGCAGCATAAGGGCAATGCAAATGAAAAATTGACCTCTGGAACACCAAGTATTTTGATATCGGTATAACCTGATCCCCCAAAGTCTAAAATAGCACCTTGTAATACAGGCATTATAGCCCCACCGACAATGGCCATAACCAAAAATGCCGCTCCGAATTTGGCATCTTCACCAACGCCTTCCAGGGCAATGCCATAAATTGTGGGGAACATCAATGACATACATAGAGAAATTCCCACTAGGAAATACAATCCCATCATTCCTTCAATAAAAATAGCCCCCAGACTACATAGTATGGCCCCTAAGGCGAAATACATCAAGAGTTTACCCGCAAGAACAAATTTTAACAAATAGGTTCCTATCCAACGGCCAGTTAAAAACAAGATTAAAGCCCAATACGCATAAGTGACCGCACTTCTATTGTCAATCCCCAAGGTTTCCGAATATTGATAAATATAGGTCCAACACATAATCTGGGCCCCAACGTAAAACATTTGGGCTATAACGCCCTCAACAAACTTTTTGCTCTTAAAAAGACGCTTTAACGCACTCCCAACAGTACCTCCGTCCAAGTCTTTCTTTTCCGGCATTTTTACTATGGCTATAAGGACGAGCATAAACAAAACAAATAATCCAAGTATTACATAAGGATTTCGAATGACCAAAAGATCGGATGTCCTTACTGCGGTTTTCGCCGTTTCAGAGAGCGTATCATAAATGGTTTGGCCTTGCACATCCAAGTCATCGGATCGTAACGACCCCAGTATAAATGTTTGGGCAACGAATAAGCCCATTAAAGCTCCCATTGGGTTAAATGCCTGGGCCAAATTCAATCTTCGTGTAGCTGTCTCCTCCGGGCCCATTGATAAAATAAAGGGATTAGCGGTTGTCTCGAGGAAAGCCAAGCCAAAAGTCAAAATATATAGGGCCGCCAAGAAAAATCCGAATTCCTCATAGGAAGCCGCAGGATAAAACATTAGTGCCCCAATGGCGTACAGTACCAACCCTAGGATGATTCCTTTTTTATAGGTATACTTTTTTATAAACATGGCTGCAGGAAATGCCATGGTAAAATAACCCCCATAAAAAGCCATTTGTACCCAAGATGCCTGCGTATTGTTCAATTCCAATATCTTTTTAAACGCCGAGACCATAGGATTGGTGATATCATTAGCAAAACCCCATAAGGCGAACAAAAAGGTAATCAAGATAAAGGGTAGAACTACATTTTTAGGGACAACCGGAATTTTTCTGGATTTTTCCATTTTAGAAATTTAGCTGGTGGTTAGTTGTCGTCATCGGTCAGTAAAGAACGGTCAAGATGCACATACCCCCCATCAACAAAGATGAATTGTCCGGTGGTGTGCGAGGATCTATCTGAAATTGTAAATAGGCACGTATCGGCAATTTCCTGGGGCGTAGTCATGCGGTTTCCAAGGGGTATGTTCTTTACGATGGACTTTAGTTTTTCCTCCCCATTCTCAAGGGATTTGATCCAATTATCATAGGCTGGTGTCCAACTCTCGGCAATGATTATGGCATTTGACCGAATTCCATATATAACAAGGTCGACTGCCCACTCTCTGGTCAAACCCAATACGCCTCCTTTCGAAGCAGCATACCCAGATGTATTCCCTTGTCCCGTCAAGGCAACTTTGGATCCGATGTTCAAAATATTTCCCTTGGATTTCTTTAAATAGGGAAGTGCATGTTTCACCACTAAAAAGTAACTTACCATATTCAATTTTAATGACTCCATGAATTCTTCATAGGTGGCATCCAACCCAACCCCATCATTCACTCCCACATTATTGATGATTACATCTATTTTCCCATATTTTTCGATGATGGCATTCATGGCCTTTTCAATCTGCTTTGGTTCTGTGACATCCGTTTTACAAAAGAGGGCATCAATTCCTTTTTTCTTGATACTTTCCACATACGCAAACCCACGGTCATTCCTATCGATTAGCGCAGGAATCGCCCCTTCGTTCGCTAAATTTTGAAGTATGGTCTCGCCTATGCTCCCCTGAATGCCAGCAGCCCCTGAGATAACGACTACTTTTCCTTTTAATCCTAAATCCATTCTGTTCTATCTTAGATTATAAAATTTTATGGCATTACTTCCCATAATCTTTTGCCGCTCGATTGTGCTTAGTTTTGCAATGAAATTAACCACTACTTGCTTTACCCGGGTATAATTCCCAGCCACGAGACAAACGGGCCAATCCGAGCCATACATAAGCCTGTCCGACCCAAATGCCCCCAAAACCAAATCCATATAAGGATCGATTTGATCGGGAGTCCATGAACTGAAATCGGCCTCGGTAATCATGCCCGATAATTTACAATAAACATTTTCGTACTTGGCAATTTCTTTCATTAAAACAGCCCATCCGTCAAAGAAGCCATCCTTGATATAAGGTTTGGCCAGATGGTCTATAACAAATCGCTGATCTGGAAACTTTTTCACAAATTCCAGGGTAGCTCCCAATTGGTGTGGAAAAACCAGAATATCATAAGTATACCCATACTTTTCCAAATGGGATATACCCCTTATAAAATCATGTCGTAGCAAAAAATTGGGGTCCGCTTCCCCTTGAACAATATGTCGAAATCCCTTTATTTCCTTTTGATCGCTATATTTTTCCAAAACAGCATCAACCCCTTTGTCACGCATATCCACCCAACCTACAATCCCTTTTATAAATTCATTCGCCTTGGCCAGTTGCACTAAAAATTCGGTCTCCTGTAGCGTTTGATCGGCTTGTATAGCCACACAACCATCGATATCATTTTCTACAAATACCTTCTTTAAGTCTGATGGTAAAAAATCCTTTCGTATCACAGCTATGGAATCATCTATCCAGCTATGTTTTAAAGGTTCGTACCTCCAGAAATGTTGGTGGGCGTCAATCGTCATGTCATTATTGTAATATGGTTAGCTTAATGACGATTGCCATTTCATTTATGGTTTTCGTTGGAGCTTTAACGGAAAGTCCTTTTTCTTTTCCATTAGACCAATCTATTTTTTCATCACTACCTAGAAAGGATCCCTTCCCAATGGTAAGGGCATCGTATATTTTATCTTTGGCAAAAGATTCAAACCCCACCTCCTTACCTGGTTCAACCGCCCCAAAGTCAATCGCATCTATTAAATAATCCTTTGTAGTATAGCGAATATCAGTATTCGAATATTTGAGTTTCATGAAAGCCTTATGGTTCTTGAAATGACCTTCAGGCTCTTTGGTAGGGCCTTCACCAAAAGTGTACCAAGCATCGGTATCGTAAATGGCCTCTCCAGGTTCTATCTTAGAATCATTTTTTACCTTTGGGATAAATTCCCTTGGCTTTCCACAAACAATACATTTCATTTATGCTAAAATTGGTCTTGAAAGCAAACACGTTGACATCGGACTTCTAAGCTAATTAAAACTTATTTAAATAACTATTATAAGGACCAACAAAGCGTTCTTTTATACCAAGGATAAAGTACAATCGATTTTCATTTAGGCATGCCGGTATTAAAAGGTCCTAGTAGGTTTAATTTTCGTTACCGACACTGTACCCCTTACATAAAAAACACGCTCTATGATGGCAAATCACAATTTATTCCTTTCTTTAAAGCATTCAATTTAATTTAATGTTTAAACGCCCTTTATAATCTTAATGAAATCTGCATATCAAATACCCAAAATTTTCATCGGAATGGTAACGGTGTTTACATTAATTCAATGTGGCAATAAAAAACCAACATTAGAACTAAAAGAAAATTCCGAAGAAGTTATAGATACTATAGAGGTTGTCGATTTATCCAAACTGACCATTCAAAAACCAATCGACCTGAACACCCCGGAAGGTATGGTTTGGATTCCCGGAGGCGAGTTCATGCAGGGTGCCATCCCAGAGGATAAAATGGCCATGCCCCATGAAAAACCGGCACATAAGGTAGCTGTAGATGGTTTCTTTATGGATATTACCGAGGTAACGAATGCCCAATATAAAACGTTTGTTGATGCAACGGGATATATTACTGTGGCCGAAAGAAAAATCGATTGGGAGGAACTTAAAAAGCAAGTCCCGGAAGGCACTGCAAAGCCCCATGATTCCATCATGCAACCTGGATCTTTGACCTTTAAAAAAACCAGGAGCCCAGTTCCCAATCTGTATGATTTCTCACAATGGTGGAATTGGACTATAGGCGCCAATTGGAAACACCCCAATGGCCCAGATTCAAACATAATAGGCAAGGACAACCATCCCGTTGTACATATTGCATACCAAGATGCCTTGGCTTATTGTGAATGGGCGGGCAAACGATTACCTACAGAAGCAGAATGGGAAAGGGCAGCCCGCGGGAATAAGAAGGGGAATATCTATTTTTGGGGTAACGACGTATCAGTATTGTCACAAATGGTGAATAGTTGGGAAGGGGAATTCCCCGTAAATAATACGCAGGTTGATGGTTTTGAACGGCGGGCCCCAGTAAAAACCTATCCTCCCAATGAATTTGGTCTGTACGAAATAGCAGGAAACGTGTGGGAATGGACCAATGACTGGTATAGAACAGATCATTACAATAAGGTTTCCAAGGAGAATATAGTATCGGTAAACCCTAAAGGAGCGACTACCCCCTATAATGTTCGGGAACCCTATGCCAAGGAAAAAATAATGAAAGGGGGTTCATTCTTGTGCAATGCATCCTATTGTGCGAGTTATCGGGTTTCCTCAAGAATGGCCACAAGCGTGGATTCTTCATTGGAACACTTGGGCTTTAGAACTGTTGCCTCTGTTGCCATGGTCAAGAATATGAAAAACAACTAATATAGAAATATGCGCTTTTTAGACAATTTCAAACCAGAACTTACTGTTGAATCCCCAGGTAGAATCAATATCATCGGGGAACATACCGATTATAATATGGGATTTGTACTGCCAACGGCCATAGAAAAGAAAATAACATTCCAGTTTCAAAAAAATGGATCTGATAAAATCTGCCATGTCTATAGCAAGGGTTATGATACCGGGTTCGAACTGTCTTTGGATACGATTGAAATAAGTAAGGTAGAATGGGAAAACTACATCTTGGGTGTTTTGAATGAAATATCAAAAAGGACAGACAAACTTAAAGGTTTTGACTGTGTCTTGGAAAGCCATGTGCCCATTGGTTCTGGTGTGAGTTCTTCGGCCGCATTGGAATGCGGATTGGCTTTTGGTTTAAATGAACTGTTCGGTTTAGGATTGAGCAAAATGGATATTGTAGAGTTGTCACAAGCGGCTGAGCATACCTATGCGGGGACCAAATGCGGTATCATGGATCAATTTGCTTCCGTAATGAGTAAAGAAGGGCATGTCATACTTTTGGATTGTGAGTCACTGGAGTACTCCTATATCCCTATACATATAGAGCCATATAAGATCGTACTCTTGAACACCAATGTTTCGCACAATCTTGCGTCCGGTGAATACAACAAAAGAAGAGCCCAGTGTGAGGCAGGGGTTGGTGCACTTCAAAAGATCTATCCTGAAGTAAAATCGTTACGTAATGCCAATATGGACATGTTGAACAAGGTAAAGGATAAAATCGATAAAACGGTCTACAATCGTTGTGCCTATGTCATCCAGGAGAAAATCAGGGTTTTAGAGGCCGTAGAGGCCCTTAAGGGTAATAATCTCAAGAGAGTTGGCGAATTATTGTATAAAACCCATGAAGGGTTGAGCAAAATGTATGAGGTAAGTTGTCCTGAATTGGATTTTCTGGTGGAGTTTACAAAAGGTAACGATGCGGTCCTAGGCGCACGAATGATGGGCGGTGGTTTTGGTGGTTGTACCATAAATTTAGTACACGAAGATGCGATAGACGAATTTGTAGCTGCGGCATCAAAAGCTTATGAGAAAGCTTGTAACCTTAAATTAACTTGGTTTGAAGCCAGCCCTGGCCAGGGAACGTCGATCTTAAAATAATATTTGAGCATTGAGTTCAACGAAAATCCGCATAGAAGGTTTAATATATTATAGGGGAATGAGATCTTGGTTTCGCCCCACAGATGGAAAAGGACATCCTGAATGGCATTATCACATGTCTTTTTTTCGACCGTTATTACGATCGGCAACCGTTAAAATGTTTATGGTCGGCTAATAGATGTTCGCGAACGGCCCAAATGGTTGCCCTGCAAACACATCGCCTTTCGCCAACTGGATTGACCTTCTAAATTGGAAAATGGGAAGCGCGATCTGGTATTTTCCCGTCCGGGATTGTTTCTTCACGATGTTCGGAAACGGCCCAAAAGGTGGCCCTGCAAACACATCGCCTTTCGCCAACTTTGTAGGCATGGTCTTTTTTGATTTCTTCGTTCAATCGCAAGCGATGCGCTCAAAACTAAAAAAGCCCTTCACGATTGTGAAGGGCTTTTATGTTGCGGTCTGGACGGGACTCGAACCCGCGACCCCCTGCGTGACAGGCAGGTATTCTAACCAACTGAACTACCAGACCGTGCTTAGAGCGGTGCAAATATACATTGCTTAATGAAATCCGCAAACAATTTCTTGCAAAATATTCAACACCATCAAAGGAATTTTTGCCGCTCTACCATAAATGTATTCAACACTTTTGAAAAATCGCCACGAACATCGACATCCACATACTTTATCTTGTATTGGGCACATTTTAATTTCAGTGCCTCAAAATAAACCTTTATGGCTTTTTCATATCCTGCCTTTACGGTGTCGGAGAAAAGGTCTATATGTTCCCCGGTCTCAACATCCAGAAAACGCTTGGGGGAATTCCCAAAATCAAAGTGCAATTCCTTGTCCGCATCCAATAAATGAAATAGCACCACCTCATGCTTATTGTACTTCAAATGGCGTAGCGCCTCGAATATCTTGTCGTCATCGGTTTCGGTCTGAAACATATCGGTAAATAAGAAAATAAGACTCCGCCTTTTCAGCTTTTCGGCTATCAAGTGCAGATAGGTATACAAACCGGTCTTTTTACCCGGTTGGGTATCCAAACTGATCTCGCCTAACTTGGTCAACAACATTTGATGGTGCCTTTCGCTCCCCTTTTCTGGGGCATAGTAATTATAGGTGTCCGAGAAAACACTCAATCCGACAGCATCACGTTGTCTTTTAAGCACATTCATTATCGCCGCGATTGCTAAAACCCCAAAACCTATTTTGTTCAAGTTATCGATCGTGGGTCTCTCAATCTTGGGATAATACATGGAAGCCGAATTGTCCAAGATCATATGGCACCTTAGATTGGTTTCTTCCTCATATCTTTTGGTGTACAACTTATCGGTTTTGGCAAATAGCTTCCAATCGATATGCTTGGTGCTCTCACCGCTATTATAGATCTTATGTTCAGCGAATTCGGCAGAGAAACCATGAAACGGACTCTTGTGTATCCCACTGATAAATCCCTCGACCACCTGTTGTGCCAAAAGCTCCAAATTCTGGAATAAACTTGCCTTATCTAATTCTGATCTAAGATCCATGCCTTTGCATTGTTCAACTAAAATAAAACAAAAAGGCCCTGAAACTACTATCAGGGCCTTTTTGAATTGAAATAATTTTCTTTTTACAATAGTGCATCAATGGCATCGGTATAGACTTTCTTGGGAGAAACCCCTACTTGTCTATTCACGATCTCGCCATTTTTGAATACCAATACCGTTGGGATATTACGTACCCCATATTTTGCCGCAAATTCCTGATTCGAATCTACATCTACCTTACCAACGACGGCTTTACCGTCATATTCTGCACTCACCTCATCGATGATAGGGCCGACCATTCTACAAGGACCACACCAAGCTGCCCAAAAATCAACTACTACCGGTTTATCACTTTTTAAAACTACCTCGTCAAAAGTAGCATCTGTTATTTCTAATGCCATGTTGTTATATTTTAATTATACAAATTTAGTCAAATATTTTACCTGAACCTTACGAACACCATATTCGTTTTTCCTATGGCTGTATTGATGGAATTTATCGTTAATTCAATTTATAGTGCACTTCTTTTTCTTCCAGCAGATTTAATAATTCACTGCTAATCTGAACTTTTTGTTTTCTACTTGTTAAATTCACTTTAATTTCCTCCTGCATTTCATAAACCACAAAATTCAAGGGATGGCTCCCCTTATGGGATACCAACGTATGCTTTAAATCAACGATATGCTCTTCCCGGAGATTTTCGATATCGAGTTTTATCGTCAATTTTTTGGCATAGGTTTCCATTACTTCCTGAAGTAACATGAAACTATTGAACTGCATCCTTGGATCCCCTTTTTGGCCAGTTTCACGATTTACCCATCCTTCCCTTACAAAAATCTTAACATAAACAAAGGAATTGATCATTAGAAAATGGCGGTACTTCAAATACTCTTCACCAAAAATCCGGAATTCGAACGAATCAGTGTAATCCTCGATGGTAAACAAGGCCCATCCTTTTCCATTCTTTGAAACACGATGCTGCACATCGGAAATGACCCCCGCAATAGAGATTTCCCGATTTATTAGCTCCTCCAAATTATGGGCATTGGAAACACTGGCATTACAGAAAGCATTGATTTCCGTTTTAAAATCATCTAAAGGATGACCTGATATATAAATACCCACCACCTCTTTTTCACGACGAAGTTTTTCCATAGTACCCCATTCTTCACAAGGGGGAACCTCTGGTTCGGGAATCTGGACTTCACTGGCATCCCCGAAGAGACTTACTTGGGCCGAGTTCTCATTCTCTTGATATTTGGAACCGTATTTGATCACTTTCTCCAAAAATGTCACCCCATCACCTTCCTGATGAAAATACTGGGCCCTATGGGTGGTGCCAAAAGAATCGAAGCCTCCGGCCACGGCCAAACTTTCGAATGCTTTTTTATTAGAGGCCCGCAAATCGATACGTTTGGCCAAATCAAATACCGACTTAAAGGGTCCGTCTTCCTTTCTATTGGCAACAATGGTCTCTACCGCAGCGCGTCCTACACCCTTAATGGCCCCCATTCCAAAACGAACGGCACCATCCTTGTTTACGGCAAACTTGTAATATGATTCATTGACATCGGGCCCTAGTACATCCAAGCCCATGCGCTTACATTCTTCCATGAAAAATGTAACCTGCTTAATGTCGTTCATGTTGTTCGAAAGCACCGCTGCCATATATTCTGCCGGGTAATGCGCCTTTAAATAAGCCGTCTGGTAGGCGATATAAGCATAACAGGTAGAATGACTTTTATTGAAGGCATAGGCCGCAAAGGCTTCCCAGTCTTTCCAAATCTTTTCAAGTACCTCACGCGGATGTCCGTTCTTCTCACCGCCATCCAAGAACTGGGGTTTTAATTTTTGTAGTAGGGAGAATATTTTTTTTCCCATGGCCTTTCGCAATACATCGGCTTCACCCTTAGAGAAATTGGCCAGCTTTTGGGACAGTAGCATCACCTGCTCCTGGTATACTGTAATGCCATAGGTCTCTTTGAGATACTCCTCCATATCGTCAAGATCATAGGATATCTCTTCCCGTCCATGCTTACGTGCGATAAAACTGGGAATATACTCCATGGGGCCCGGACGATACAGGGCGTTCATGGCAATAAGATCTTCGAATACCGTCGGTTTCAGGTCCTTTAAATGCTTTTGCATTCCTGCGGATTCGTACTGGAATATCCCAACCGTATCCCCTCGTTGAAAGAGTTCGTAAGTCTTTACATCATCTAAGGGAAAATCATCGGGCACCAATTCAATACCATGCTTGGCCTTTACGATCTTGACCGTATCCTTGATCAATGTCAAGGTTTTCAGCCCAAGGAAATCCATTTTCAACAAGCCGGCACTTTCCACAACCGAGTTATCAAATTGGGTTACATACAAATCGGAATCCTTAGCAGTGGCAACAGGGACGAAGTTGGTGATATCATCAGGGGTAATGATTACACCACAGGCATGGATCCCCGTATTTCTGAGGGAACCTTCCAAAACCCTGGCCATATTCACGGTTTGTCCCTCTAAGTCATCCCCATCGGCAATATTCAATAGTTGGTTGACTTTTTCCATCTCCTCGGTCCGGAATCTTTTTTTAAGCTCCGCTTCCGGCACACCAAAGATCTTACCGAGCTTTGACATGGTCGGGATCAACTTGGCAATACGATCGGCATCCCCTAACGGTAAATCCAATACCCTGGCCGTATCCCTAATCGAGGATTTCGCTGCCATGGTACCATACGTAATGATCTGTGCTACTTGATTGGCGCCGTATTTATTGATTACATAATCCATGACTCGTCCCCGACCCTCATCGTCAAAATCGATATCGATATCGGGCATCGACACCCTATCCGGATTCAGGAACCGCTCGAACAGCAAATCATATTTCAGAGGATCTATATTCGTGATGGCTAGGCAATAGGCCACGACAGATCCTGCAGCAGATCCCCGACCAGGGCCTACCGAAACATCCATTTTACGCGCTTCACGAATGAAATCCTCAACAATCAGAAAATAACCAGGATACCCCGAATTTTCTATAGTTTTTAACTCAAAATCGATGCGCTCCATTATTTCTGGAGTGATATCTTTATAACGTTTTTTAGCCCCCTCATAGGTAATATGCCTCAAATAGGCATTTTCACCACGTTTACCCCCATCGACCTCATCTTCATCAACCTTAAAATTGGCCGGAATATCGAACTTGGGCAATAGCACGTCCCTTGCTAAATCATAGGGTTCTACCTTATCCACGATTTCCTGTATGTTCAGAATAGACTCTGGCAAGTCTTTGAACAACTCGATCATTTCCTCGGAAGACTTAAAATAATACTCCTGATTTGGCAAGCCGTATCGGTAACCGCGACCACGACCAATTGGGGTGGCTCGCTTCTCACCGTCCTTTACACAAAGTAGAATATCATGGGCCTCCGCGTCTTTCTTGGCACAATAATAGGTATTGTTGGTAGCCACCATCTTAACCTGATGTCTTGTTGCAAAATCGATCAATACCTTGTTGACGCGATCCTCATCTTCCTGACCGTGGCGCATAATCTCAATATATAAATCATCGCCAAATTGTTCTTTCCACCATAATAATGCTTCCTCTGCCTGCTTTTCACCAACATTCAATATCTTTCCTGGCACTTCCCCATAAAGGTTGCCTGTCAATACAATGATGTCTTCCTTGTACTTTTGAATGATGTTCTTGTCTATTCTTGGCACGTAATAAAATCCTTCCGTATAGGCTATTGAGGACATCTTGGCCAAATTGTGGTAGCCGTTCTTGTTCTTTGCCAAAAGAACTATCTGATAGCCATAATCCTTAACACTTTTGTTGGTATGGTCTTCACAAACGAAAAATTCACAACCGATTATGGGTTTAATTTCCTTTTCGTTCGTTTCCTCCCCTTTTTCCAAAGCTTTGGTATTTTTTTCCTGTACCGATTTATTATGTGCCTTTACCATTCTTACAAAATGGAATGCCCCCATCATATTGGCATGGTCGGTCAAAGCAACGGCAGGCATGTGGTTCTTGGCCGCCGATTGTACCAAATCCTTAATATTGATTGTCGATTGTAAGACGGAAAACTGGGAATGGTTATGCAAATGTACGAATGGGGTATCGGAGAGACTTTCGATATTCTCCTTGATCTCTTCCTCGGAAACCCCACCCGTATCCTTTTCCCAAAGGGCATCAGCTATTTTTTTTGATGCTTTTTTAAGATTGATGTGTTTTAGACCAATGAGTTCTATCTCTTTCGGATTGGCCTCGGAGAATTTTTGAAAGTAATCGGGTTGTACATCCAATTGCTCCTGGGTATAGTGCTTTCGACGCACCAATTCGAAAAAACAACGTGTGGTTGCCTCCACATCCGCGGTGGCATTATGGGCTTCCTCAAAAGGTTGGTTAAAAAGATATTCATGAAGCTCTGTCAGCGTAGGTAGTTTAAATTTACCCCCTCGACCTCCAGGAATTTGGCAAAGCAAGGCCGTCTCCTCGGTACAGGTGTCCAAAACCGGAAGTTCCTGTAAGGCATTCGCAATACCTAAACGGTGAAATTCGGCCCCCATGATATTGATATCAAAGCCTACATTTTGCCCAACGATGAATTTTGTTTTGGACATGGCCGTGTTGAATAGCTCCAGTACTTCGGACAAGGAGGTTCCTTTTTGAACGGCCAGTTCTGTAGAAATACCATGTATCTGTTCTGCATCATAGGGTATATTGAAACCATCGGGCTTTACCAGATAATCCTGACTTTCGATCAAATTCCCCATGGCATCGTGTAATTGCCAAGCTATCTGTATACAGCGAGGCCAATTATCCACATCGGTAAAAGGTGCATCCCATCGTTTGGGCAAACCAGTAGTCTCGGTGTCAAAAATAAGATACATCCAATGTGTTTTTAAGTGCAAAAAAAGTGTTATAAAAATAGATAAAAGGGGCTTTGGACAAAAGGGTAGTTATTAGGAGTTATCAACGGGAATTCTAAATTACTTCCTTTTAGTGAATCCACAAAAACCGTACCTTAAGGCCCTATTTAAATATTCGTCTACCCAATGGCCTATTCTACTATTTTTTGGAAGTTGTTATATTCCCTATCTATCAGTATGATCGTATCCCAAACGCCTATTCATGGACAAATAGACCCTTCAAACCCGCCCAATTTTATCATCATATTCGCCGATGATTTGGGTTATGGCGACTTGAGTTCCTATGGCAATCCAACCATACATACCCCAAATTTAGACCGTATGGCGCATGAAGGGCAAAAATGGACGAATTTTTATGCCGCAGCCAGCGTGTGTACACCAAGTAGGGCTGCCCTGTTAACAGGGAGACTACCTGTACGCAGTGGAATGAGCAGTAATATTCATCGGGTGTTGTTTCCTGACAGTAAAAATGGGTTACCCGCCAGTGAAATCACATTGGCAGAGCAGCTCAAAAAAGCAGGGTACGCCTCGGCCTGTATTGGCAAATGGCATCTGGGCCATAAAGAACAGTACCTACCAACCAACAATGGTTTTGATTCCTATTTTGGAATTCCGTACTCTAACGATATGGACTTTATTGGGAATACCGACTACAATAAGTTGGCCCAAGAAAGCCCAATAGCCATTAAAATGGAGGATTATAATGTTCCCCTTTTGCAGAACACCAAAATCATTGAACGCCCGGCGAACCAAAATAATATTACCCAAAGATATTCAGAAGAGGCTGTTTCTTTTATTAAAGAACATAAAGATGAACCCTTTTTCATCTATCTGGCGCATAATCTGCCCCATATTCCTTTATTCGCTTCAGGGAATTTTCTTGGCTCTAGTAAACGTGGATTATATGGCGATGTGGTCGAAGAAATAGACAATGGGGTAGGCCTTATCCTTAAGACATTGAAGGAAACTGGTCTGGCAGAAAACACCATTGTTGTCTTTACCTCCGACAACGGGCCTTGGCTACCTTTCAAAACCCATGCTGGCAGTGCGGGACCACTTAAAGCAGGCAAAGGCACCACATGGGAGGGTGGTATGCGGGAACCCACGATTTTCTGGGGACCCGGATTGGTCAAACCCGGTCTGGTCAGCGAACTTGGATCTACGATGGATATATTCGCTACTTTTAGTACTATGGCCGGTATCGAACTCCCAAAGGACCGTATTATTGATGGGAAAGATTTAAGTGAAACTTTGATTCATCACAAACCAAGCCCAAGAAATAGTATGCTATACTACCGGGGAACCGAACTATATGCCGCACGACTCGGGGACTTTAAAGCCCATTTTATCACAGAAGGTGAATATGGGCAGTTCGGGGAACTTGAAGTACATGACCCCCCATTGTTATATAATGTAAATCAGGATATTTCGGAAAATTTCAATATCGCAGGGAATCATCCTGAAATTATCGAACAAATCAAAAAGCTTGTTGAAGACCATAAATCCAACTTGGTCAAAGGCAAAGATCAATTGGCCGAAAGGGAATAAAGTAATTTATTTAAAATTATTGCCGAATTAAAGAATTACAGTATATTTGCAGCCCCTTTTTAAGGGATTTAAAGAAGAATTAATAACCGAGGGTCGGGCACCCTACAAAATTAATGTGATATGCCAGTAAAAATTAGATTACAAAGACACGGAAAAAAAGGAAAACCTTTCTATTGGATCGTAGCCGCCGATGCACGTGCAAAAAGGGACGGTAAATATTTAGAGAAATTAGGAATCTACAATCCTAATACCAATCCAGCGACTATCGAAGTCAATGTTGACAATTCGGTTGAGTGGTTAAATAACGGAGCACAACCTACAGATACTGCAAGAGCAATACTTTCATATAAGGGTGTTTTATTAAAGCACCACTTAATGGGCGGTGTTCGTAAAGGTGCCTTGACTGAGGAACAGGCAGAAGAAAAATTCATTGCTTGGTTGGCAGAGAAAGAAAAACTGGTTGCCTCTAAAGTAAGTGGACTTGATAAAGCTAAAGCAGATGCTAAAGCTAAAGCCTTAGCTGCCGAAAAAGAGGTGAACGAAAAACGTGCTTTGGCCGCTGCAGAAGCAGAATTGCCGGAAGAGATCGTTGAATCTGAAATTGTTGTTGAGGAAGCCCCTAAAGCTGAGGAAGCTACTACGGAAGTAGTCGAAGAAACTGCTGCGGAAGCACCTGCCGTTGAAGAGAAAACTGCCGAAGCACCTGCCGTTGAAGAAACTGCTGCAGAAGCACCAGCTGCTGTTGAAGAGGCTGCTAAGGAAGAAGCTGCACCAGAAGCTCCTAAAGAAGAAAAGTAAAATGTACCGAAGCGATGCAAAAGGAAGAATGTTTCTACCTAGGTAAGATCGTTTCAAAATATAGTTTCAAAGGGGAGGTGCTTGCTAAGCTCGATACCGATGAACCTGGGATTTACGAAAATATGGAATCAGTCTTTGTTTCATTGGGAAACAATCTGGTTCCATTTTTTATTGAAAAATGTAGCCTCCACAAATCAAACTTGCTACGTATCGATTTTGAAGAGGTAAAGTCAGAATCTGAAGCGGACCGCCTTATGGGTTCGGAACTTTATCTTCCTCTGACTTTTCTTCCCAAACTTACTGGTGATAAATTCTATTTTCACGAGGTTATCGGTTTCACGGTCAAAGATAGCGTTCATGGCGATATCGGGATTATTAAAAGTATCAATGACACGACGTCCCAAGCCCTTTTTGAGGTGGTAAAAAACGGAAAGGAACTATTGATTCCGATCAATGATGAAATCATTAACAAAGTAGATCGGGAAAACAAAACGATTTTCGTTTCCACACCCGAAGGATTGGTGGAACTATATTTGTCGTAAAAGGGTTTTGATTTTAATCTTTTTGTAAGATTCTTAATAAATTCCTCTAATTTTAAGATTGAGAACAAACCCTAAAACATGACCAAATACGTATTTCCACTCATTCTATTGTTCATTTTTGCTTGTAAAAACAATGACTCCCGGTCGGAAACGTCTACCCGCCCACCCAATGTCGTTTTGATCTTTACCGATGACCAAGGGTATCAAGATGTGGGTGTATTTGGATCTCCAAATATAGAAACCCCCTATTTAGATCAAATGGCTTCTGAAGGTGTACAATTAACAAGCTATTATTCGGCCCAAGCCGTATGTTCTGCATCGCGTGCTGGGATTTTGACCGGATGCTATCCCAATCGTATTGGCATTCATAATGCCTTAGGCCCTGGAAACACCCATGGCATCAATAGTAGCGAAACCACAATAGCCGAAATGCTAAAAGCCAATGGGTATACTACCGCGATTTTTGGAAAATGGCATTTGGGACACTATCCTGAATTTATGCCCAACCGGCATGGGTTCGACGAGTATTTTGGCATACCCTATTCCAATGATATGTGGCCCTTTCATCCACAACAAGGTCCTATTTTCAATTTCCCGGACCTACCCCTATATGAAAATGAAACGGTCATCGACACCTTGACCGAACAATCGCAACTGACCACCCAAATTACCGAACGGAGCGTAGATTTTATCGAGAGGAACAAGGACAATCCCTTCTTTTTGTATGTGGCCCACCCACAACCCCATGTTCCGCTTTTCGTTTCAGATAAGTTCAAAGGAAAATCAAAAAGAGGGTTATATGGCGATGTGATCATGGAAATCGATTGGTCTGTTGGTCAAATTATTGATGCTCTAAAAAAGAACGGACTCGAAGATAATACCGTAGTTATTTTCACTTCGGACAATGGTCCTTGGTTGTCCTATGGCAATCACGCCGGTAGTGCCCTACCCCTGCGTGAAGGTAAAGGAACCGCGTGGGAAGGTGGACAGCGGGAACCCTTTATCATAAAATATCCGGATAAATTAAAGGCCGGTAAAGTGGTCGATATTCCCGTGATGGCGATTGATATGCTACCCACCATCGCCCGGCTTACCAATTCCGAACTGCCAGGGTTGACCATTGATGGAAAAGATGTTTGGAATGTTATTTCAGGGGAAACTACGGAAAGCCCTCAAAAAGCTTATTTCTTTTATTATCGTGTAAATGAACTTTTCGGCGTTCGATATGGCAAATGGAAACTTTATTTTCCACACCGCTATCGAACCATGGAGGGACAGGAACCGGGAAAGGATGGACAGCCTGGTGAATATCGAATGATCGATCTTGAGGAGATTGAACTTTACGATGTGGAAAACGATATCAGTGAAACCAAGAATGTGGCCAAAGAACATCCCAAGGTCGTGGAGGAAATAAAAATACTCGCTAATAAAATTCGGTCGCGACTAGGGGATTCCTTATTGGAATTGGAGGGTTCTGAGACACGGGAACCGGGACGGATTGACTAAAATTCTTATAAAATTGAACCGAAATAATGTCTCGCAGAATACAGTCGAGACGTTTATTCATGACCAATCGAGAAGTTCCCGACCGCGTTCGACGAGACACCCAGCACTAATGAAACCCTTCAAATTCAAACAATTTACCATACATCAAGATCGCTGTGCAATGCAAATTGGCACGGACGGGGTACTCCTAGGGGCATGGACTTCCCTAGCGAACCATCCAGACGCTATATTGGATATAGGAGCTGGCACAGGTTTACTGGCCCTGATGTTGGCACAACGGTGTGGAGCCAACACAATCGATGCCCTGGAAATCGATGAAGATGCCTATGAACAATGCGTTGGGAACTTCGAAAATTCCCCTTGGGGCGATCGTCTTTTCTGCTACCATGCCGGATTGGATGAATTTATGAATGATATCGAAGAGCAATATGATTTGATAATTTCCAATCCGCCCTTTTATACTGAAGATGTTACCAGCGGTAATTTCGCAAGGGACACGGCACGACAAAACCAATCCCTCCCCTTCGAAGAACTGATAAAAAGCGTTTCTATGCTTCTAAAGCCCTCAGGTTTTTTTTCTACCATAATTCCCTTTAAAACGGAGGGCCGATTTATTTCCCTGGCCGCCCAAAAAGGTTTATTCCCGGAGCGAATCACAAGGGTAAAAGGCAATCCTTCGTCAGAAATCAAACGGAGTTTACTTGAATTTTCCTTTAATAAAAATAAAGCTTTTGAGGATGAATTGATCATTGAAATCGAAAGACATCAATACACACCGAAGTACACCGAATTGACAAAGTCCTTTTATTTAAAGATGTGATTTCTACACCCATCTTTTTAATGGCCGGGTCAAACAAGTAGGTCCGCCTCCCCCTTTGACGCTTATTTCTTGCCCGCTATAGGTAAAAACTTCGCATCCTGCTTTTTCAAGCGCCTTTTGGGTTTTTGGGTTGCCATTGACCATAATGCATTTTCGGGGAGCGATAGCCAAGACATTACAGCCCATACTTTCGAACTCATCATCCGGTACCTCAATCAATTGATATTTTCTACGAATCAGTTCATTTCTAAAACCTACGGGCATTAAAGGGGAATAGACCACTGCTAGGTTCTTATCTACAGGACTGAAAACCGACATTAGGTGAAATACGTCGCCCGGGCCCCTGTAATGTGGCAATTCAACCACCAGCACATCGATATTATAAGGATAGATTAGACTTCTTAATTGCAGTATTCCTTCATCATTGGTTCGGTAGGTATGACCAACGGCAAGCGTATTCTCGTCTAACCAAACAGCATCACCACCCTCAAAAGTCCCTGGTGATTCAATAGCGCCCAATACATGTATATCTTCGTCTTCGAAAACTTTTTTCTGTGCATTTGGTTCCCCATTTCTATTAGCTTTACCCATATTACAAATAATGACTCCATAATTTGTAGCTATTGAAGCGTCACGACAATAAATCGAATCGATACTTAAATCATTCTCCCTTGGAAAATACCTTACGTCGCACTTGCTGTTTTTAGTAAGCAGGGATTCAAATTCCAAGTATTCACTAATAGAAGCTCCAAAATCAGGTTCGGAAAGATAATTTAAAGGGGACCATTCTTTTTTTAATTTAGATTGGCTTATGAACGCCTCTGCTACCAATTTGATATAAACCGTTTTCAAAGGTTTGTATTCGGAATGCGATGTATATTTCAAAATAATGTTTATTACGGTTAGCCTTTATTTCTCCATTTTACAAATACATAAAAGGGAATTCCTATCATCAATAATATAAACCCCCAAAACACTGCTTCCTCGCCAGCCCCGAAAACGGCCCAAAGGGAGTATGAAAACGCCAAACTTCCCATTCCATATATGCCCAACCAGGGCTGTGATGGCAACTTCTTTTCCAAGAGGATACTTACATAAGAAGCGGCGGTAAAAAGGTAAGGAATTAATGCAGATAAAGTGCCCAATAATACTAGAAACCTGAATTGTTCTACCAAGCCTTCAGTATAGTTCATTAACATAACTACGGAGGCCAAGGCGCTGGCAATCAACATTCCATAAACAGGAACACCTTGTTTGTTTTCCTTCTTAAAAATCCTTGGAAATAGTTTATCCTTTGCAGTGGCCCTAGGCAATTGACCAACGACCAAAATCCATCCATTAAGGGCTCCAAAGGCAGCGATTGCAGCTCCACCAGCTACCAAATAACGCCCGAATTCCCCGGTCATAACCCCCATGGCATCAGCGAAAGGTGCTGGAGATACTTCAAGTTCATCAAGCGGTACCATCCCCATAACCGCCACCGTACCCAACACATATACCAAGGTTGTGATAATCGTGCCCAGCATAGTGGCCCTTGGGATGGTTTTACCCGGGTTTTTTACATTGTCTGCAGGAATAGTGGCACTCTCAAATCCCAAAAAAGCATAAAGGGTCATCGTTGAGGTTATAGCTATAGCTTCAAAATCTGTAGATTCACTAACATTGAAGGGTATAAAATTATTAATATCAAAAAAGAAAAATCCCCCCACGATAATCATTACTAAGGGGGTGAGTTTAAGTACCGTTGTCAATACTTGTATTTTTCCCGATTCCCTTACCCCTTTGGTGTTCACCCAAGTGAGGAACCAAATAGCTCCCAAGCCGGTAATGACCCCTGCGATTGGGTTTTCCCCTAACAATGGAAAAAATACCGATAAAGCGCTTACAAAAGCAATAGCAATAATCGCAATACCTAACCATACAGAAATCCAATATCCCCAGGCGACTAAAAACCCGGCAAAGTCACCAAACCCTGCCCTGGTATACGCATAAGGCCCACCACTTTTATTGACGAGTAATTTACTGAGCTTGCTGAAAACCATAGCAAGCACGAGTGTACCGGCCGAAGATGCAAGCCAGCCCAAAATACTGATTCCGCCATAAGCGGCCAGTGCGGCGGGCATTAAAAATACACCTGCCCCGATCATATTTCCGATTACAAGGGATGTGCTCATCCATAGACCTAATTTTTTGGTTTCCTGGGTTTTATTCATGGTTTGTATTTAGGAAAGGTTCAAGGAGAATTAGTTACATTTGAGAAGCGTGGTTACTAATGTACAAATTAAAATGCCCATGGGTTACAACTTCCATATTAATAAAGATATCAGTAAGGCAGAAACTTTACCAGCATCATTCTATAGAGACCCAGAAGTTTTCGAGGCCATAAAAAATAGGATTTTCTACAGATCATGGCAATGGGTTGGCCATCGCGATTTGGTAGAAAAGCCACAACAAACCCACCCATTTATTGTATTGGACAAGTATATGACAGAACCTATGGTTCTGACCAAAGATGAAAAGGGTAACCTTCATTGTTTGAGCAATGTATGTACCCATAGGGGTAATTTGGTTATCGATTCATCCGGCACTGCCAAAAAATTAATCTGTGGCTACCACGGTAGGAGATTTAAGCTGGATGGTACTTTCGAGCATATGCCCGAATTTCAGGAGACCAAGGATTTCCCTAGACCATGTGATAGTTTGCGAAAATTCACCTTAAAACATTGGGGACCCTTTTTATTTGTCGGAATTGAACCAGCTTTCGATTTTCAAAAAGTAATCGATACCCTAAATGAAAGGGTTGGATTTTTGCCTTTACATGAGTATAAACTTGATGGGAATCGCTCAAAAGATTATTTCGTGAATGCGCATTGGGCCCTTTATTGCGATAATTACCTAGAAGGATTTCATATCCCATTTGTTCATGAAGACCTGAATGCAGTGTTGGACTATGGGAATTACGATACCATAATCCATGAATATCTTAACCTTCAAATTGGATATGCAGAAGGTACTGATACGGCCTTTGAGTTGCCCGAAGGACATATGGACTACGGAAAGAAAATTGCAGCATATTACTACTGGGTCTTCCCAAATATGATGTTCAATTTTTATCCATGGGGCCTATCGGTAAATATTGTTCAACCTTTGGAAATAGATCGTACAAAGGTTTCCTTTTATAGTTATGTCTATGATGCGTCTAAATTGGATAAAGGGGCAGGCTCTATTTTGGACAAGGTTGAATTGGAAGATGAGGAAATTGTCGAGGGGGTGCAAAAAGGAGTACGGTCACAATTCTACCAAGCAGGAAGGTTTTCACCGAAAAGGGAACAAGGGGTACACCATTTTCAAAGGTTATTGGCACACTTCTTAAATAGTAAATAATATCACTCAAGTGCTTTGAAATGTTATATTTCTTTATTTACCTTTGACTTAAACAGCTGGCTATGAAACCCGACCTTTTTGAAGCACCCGATTACTACAATCTAGACGACCTATTTACCGAAGAACATCTTTTAGTACGCGATGCAGCCCGCCAATGGGTTAAGCGTGATATTTCACCTATCATTGAGGAATACGCCCAAAAGGCGGAGTTCCCGAAACAGATTATCGGTGGCTTGGCCGAAATTGGGGCTTTCGGTCCCTATATTCCTGAAGAATATGGTGGTGCCGGCCTAGATCAGATCAGCTACGGACTCATTATGCAGGAAATAGAACGGGGAGACAGTGGAGTGCGATCAACGGCTTCGGTACAATCCTCATTGGTCATGTACCCTATTTTCCAATATGGAACCGAAGAGCAACGCAAAAACTATCTGCCCAAATTAGCCGGTGGGGAACTTATGGGATGCTTTGGACTTACTGAACCCAATCATGGTTCCAACCCATCAGGGATGGAAACAAAATTCAAGGATATGGGTGACCATTTTCTTTTAAATGGCGCCAAATTATGGATTTCTAATTCGCCATTTGCCGATATCGCCATTGTCTGGGCAAAAAATGAGGTAGGCCGTATACATGGGTTGATCGTCGAACGGGGTATGGAAGGTTTTTCGACTCCTGAAACCCACGGCAAATGGTCCTTACGGGCATCGGCTACGGGAGAACTGATTTTTGACAATGTAAAAGTGCCCAAGGAAAACCTATTGCCCGGTAAAAATGGATTGGGAGCGCCACTAGGTTGTTTGGATTCTGCTCGTTTTGGCATTGCATGGGGTGCCATAGGTGCAGCTATGGACTGTTATGACACCGCCTTACGCTATGCCAAGGAACGCATTCAATTCGGAAAACCTATTGCAGCTACTCAGTTGCAGCAGAAAAAATTGGCCGAAATGATCACGGAAATCACCAAAGCACAATTAATGGCATTTCGTTTGGGGCAATTAAAGAATGAAGGTCGTGCAACGACGGCACAAATCTCAATGGCGAAACGCAATAATGTGGAAATGGCGATTAAAATTGCCCGAGAGGCCAGACAGGTCTTAGGCGGTATGGGCATTACCGGGGATTACAGCATTATGCGCCATATGATGAACCTCGAAAGTGTTATCACCTATGAAGGCACCCATGATATTCATTTATTGATTACCGGAGCGGATATTACAGGGATGCCGGCATTTCAGTAAAATGTGTTGGACCTAGCCCCGTTTGTATTCCAGGAATAGCTCATCATCGGCAATACCGGGTTCATCAACATAGGTGAGTTCCAATACATTCCATTTTATTACATACATCTATTTTTGTTTGTTTTGGAGTGTAATTACATCCCCATTGATGGTGAAGTCACCGGCAGCATACGTCATAAACTTAAACTCCCCGGTATTTTCAACCTTTAACATTGTTTTTAAAAATCTATTTGTGCCCCCTAAAATCAGGATTATGGCAAAAAAAACAAAAACAGGACACATTGGTAAGTGTCTATGTACCTCCCTAAGGAATAGTTAGATTATCATCGGTGTCATTGGAACATGAAATCAAAAGAGCAATCAATGTACCTATTATAAAACATGTCTTATATCTTGGGCTTTATATAAGGATGCTGAAATGCACATTGGTTGTGCTGACAAACTTTTTAAGTGCACAATTATGATATATGCTGACATAAAAAACAAAATAGTAGGTGTACACCACAACATTGCCTTGCTACGCATCATTTCTTTTCACCGATGGGTTCAGTAAAGTACATTTACTATGTAATAAAAACGAATTAAATTTTTTCATTTTCATATAGTGTTCTCGTAAAAGGGTCTTGCCGTAAAAAGTAAGACCCTTTTTAGTTTACTTCAAATGAAGTTTTTGCCAAACTAACCTTTATGGATTTACTTATGGGCGTCTTGCTCCATTCCGCATACTGATTGTAAGGCACCAAAACATTCGTCTCAGGAAAATAAGCCCCTAGATTACCTTGGGGGATATTATATGGGATAACCAGGAATCTTTGAGCTGTACGTTTTGTTCCATCATAAAAACTGCTGATATCCACAACGTCCATTTTCTGTAGATCCTGTGTTTTCATATCCTCCTTGTTCATAAAAAGTACCCTTCGTTCATTATAGACTCCCCTATATCGATCATCCAAACCATAAATTGTGGTATTGAACTGATCGTGGGAACGAATGGTCATCAATAGAAATTCGTTTTTTCCCAAGTTATGGTCCGGTAACTTGTTCAAAGTCAGTTGGGCCTTGCCATTCGGTAACTTACTGAAATCGCGTTCCCTTACATTATTAGGCAGGTAATAGCCCGACCCCTTCGAATTTGTCTTTGTGTTTTCGAATCCCTTTATCACCTTATCGATATATGTCCTGATCATATCATAGTCTTCCCCCAAGGCTTTCCATTGCACGGCATGTTCACTTTTAAAAAAGGTATGGGCCAATTCGGCAATAAGTTCAGGTTCGCTCTTAATACTTTCTGAGGCAGGCTTTAACAATCCACGGGACTGTCGCACCCGTCCCATACTATTCTCGATGGTAATATAGCGCTGGGTACCGTTTTTCATATCCTTTTCCGAACGACCAAATGTGGGCAGAATCAAGGCGGTCTTCCCCGTGACCAAATGGGAACGGTTAAGCTTTGTGCTGATCTGCACGGTAAGTTCGCACTGTTGTATGGCCTTAGCTGTATATTCCGTATCGCTTGCTGCCATAAGAAAGTTACCCCCAAGACAAACAAAAACTTTTCCATGCCCATCATGCATGGCCTTCATTGCCCCTACCGTATCATACCCTTCTTTATTTGGGGGAACAAAACCAAGGTGCTTTTCGATACGCTTATTTAGATCTTTATCCACATAGTGCATGATCCCCACACTGCGATCTCCCTGTACATTACTATGGCCCCTTACCGGACACGTGCCAGCATTCGGTTTGCCCACGGCCCCTTTTAACAATAACAGATTTACAAATTCCTGAATGGTTGCGACACCATTTTTGTGCTGTGTTAGTCCCATGGCCCAACATATCACGATTTTTGATTTGGAAGCCAAAAGCTGAACGGCTTCATCTATTTTTTCTTCCTGAATTCCTGATAATTCTATAAGCTCTTGGGTGTCATATTTTTGAATGTCCTCCATTAACGAATCATAACCGGAAACGTAGGTGTCTATAAAATCATGATCGAACACCAAACCATTGGATCGATCTAAATCGGTCAGTTTTTTAATAATCGATTTAACCAGCGAAATATCTTGATTGATCTTTACCTGTAAATGGATATCCGTTAGATTTTCACCATCGCCCATCATTCCCTTAATACTTTGTGGGTTTTTAAAGTTGATAAGGCCTGATTCTTCCAAGGGGTTAATACTGATGATCTTTCCGCCATTCTCCTTGCATTTTTCCAGGGCGGAGAGCATTCGGGGGTGATTGGTCCCGGGATTCTGTCCTGCCACTATGACCACTTCGGCCCCATGGATATTCTCAAGTTTTACAGAACCCTTACCTATACCCAATGTTTGTGATAAAGCCACCCCACTACTTTCATGACACATATTGGAACAGTCTGGCATATTATTGGTGCCAAAAGCCCTAGCGAATAATCCGTACAAAAAGGCTGCTTCGTTACTGGAACGGCCCGAGGTATAGAATATGGCCTCATCTGGAGTGGTCAATTTTTGCAGCTCGGATGAAATAAGCTCATAGGCCTCCCGCCATGTGATGGGCTCGTAATGTACTTTTCCAGCCCAAAGCACCATAGGTTCTATAATCCTTCCGAATTTGTTCAATTCAAAATCCGACCGCTGCGAAAGTTCCTCCACGGAATACTGTTCGAAGAAATCTTTACCGATATGGGATGAAGTGGCCTCATCAGCCAAGGCCTTAGCCCCATTTTCACAAAATTCCCCTATTTTGGAGGGTTCATCAGGGTCTGGCCAGGCACAACTTGGACATTCAAAACCCTCATTCTGATTCATATGAGATAATGCCCGAAAGGATCGAACGACACCCATTTCCTTAAAACTATGGGACATAGCCGCTTTTACCCCAGGAAATCCAGCGGCATAACGTGCAGGGGGTTTTAGTTTAATATCGGTGAATGTTGGGGATCCGTGTATGGACACCTTCCTATTTAAATTATGATCCATATTTAAATGTAGTTAAACTATGGATAATTAAGGCATTATCAACACATTCCCGCTTTAGGGTTTGGATATTTGTCCGTTTGGTCTTCATGGGTGTTATCCAAACAGGCAAAATCCTTCTCAAGCAATAGAAAAAATGTGCTGCCATCACCAAGTTCCTCATGATGATCTAGGCCTATCACATTATTGTCATACCATTCCTTGGCAAAATCTTCAGGCACATAAAGCGTAATAGTGCTACCATTGAAGTCAACCTGTAGATTTTCTATCTGTTTCTGTTTTACCCCATATGTAAAGGTAGATGAACTAAATTGGGTAGATTCCTCGATAAAACCCTCTTTACAAAACTTTTTAACTTCGGTGGGGGTCAACCGAAAGCGAACTGAATTTTCTTTGATACGAATTTTCATTATTGTCTGAATTTTCTCGAAGATAGTAAAATCAATAAAAGTTAATCAAGATTCAATACTTTTCTGGCACGAAGGTCTGGTACTTCATTGGGGGGCGTACATAACTTTCATATTGGGGTAAAGGGGGAAGTTTTATCGGTTTGTACTTCATTTTTTCATGTGGAATTTGGCTTAAGATATGGTCAATACAATTAAGGCGCGCTTTTTTCTTGTTATCGGCATTAACGACATACCAAGGCACTTGTTTGGTATCGGTATGTGCGAACATATCGTCTTTGGCTTTAGAATATTCCAACCATCGGGCACGGGATTCCAAATCCATTGGGCTAAATTTCCAGCGTTTCATTGGGTCTTTAATACGGCTTTTAAAACGTTTCTCCTGCTCCTCGTCACTGACCGAAAACCAATATTTTAAAAGTATGATACCCGAGCGCACCAACATACGTTCAAAAGATGGGCATGATCGTAAAAACTCGTCGTACTCCTCATCGGTGCAGAAACCCATTACCTTTTCAACTCCGGCCCTATTGTACCAACTGCGATCAAAGATCACGATTTCGCCAGCTGCAGGCAAATGGGCCACATACCGCTGAAAATACCACTGGGTTTTTTCTCTTTCCGTTGGCACACCCAATGCTACGACCCTACATACGCGAGGGTTTAGGGGTTCTGTAATTCTTTTAATAGTACCTCCTTTTCCCGAGGCATCCCGGCCCTCAAAAATAATAACCACTTTTAGACCTTGTGTTCGCACCCATTCCTGGAGATGAACTAGATCTTTCTGTAAACAAGCAAGTGCATCCTCATAATTATCCCCATTCTCAGCACATGATTTACTTTTAGAATTTCCCATAAAACGAATTTAATAAAAAAGGGGCTAGACTATGACCCTTCCCAACCAAAGTGGTCTTTTTGACACAAATTTAGTACGCTTCTAAATAACCGGAAATTATTTATTACAATCCTACTTTACATATTCCTTCTATACTGACCACCTACTTCGAACAATGCCGAGGTAATCTGACCTAAGGAACAATATTTCGTAACCTCCATCAATTTTTCAAAAAGATTTTCATTATATATCGCAGCTTTTTGCAAATCCTTAATCAGTTCTTCGACCTTAGTGACATTCGCTTTATGCAGATTTTCTTTGGTCCGGATCTGAAATTGTTTTTCCTCTTCCGTAGCACGTATCACTTCCGTAGGCATTATTGTGGGCGACCCTTTGGAACTCAAAAAAGTATTCACTCCAATAATGGGATATTCCCCTGAATGCTTCAAGGTCTCATAATACAGGCTTTCTTCCTGAATTTTGCTGCGCTGGTACATGGTTTCCATGGCGCCCAGAACACCGCCACGCTCAGTGATACGGTCAAACTCCAACAGGACGGCCTCCTCGACCAAATCGGTCAATTCTTCAATGATAAAAGCACCTTGGATGGGGTTCTCGTTCTTTGCCAAGCCCAACTCCTTATTGATAATCAATTGAATGGCCATGGCCCTGCGCACCGACTCCTCTGTCGGGGTAGTAATGGCTTCATCATAGGCATTGGTGTGCAGTGAATTACAATTATCATAAATCGCATAAAGTGCTTGTAAAGTAGTGCGTATATCGTTAAAATCGATTTCTTGTGCATGCAAGCTTCGCCCCGAGGTCTGAATATGGTATTTGAGCATCTGAGCCCTTTCGTTGGCTCCGTATTTTATTTTCATCGCCTTGGCCCAAATTTTTCGGGCTACACGACCAATCACGGCATATTCGGGATCGATTCCATTACTGAAAAAGAAGGAAAGGTTGGGGCCAAATTGATCGATATCCATTCCGCGGCTCAAAAAGTATTCCACGTAGGTAAACCCGTTGGAAAGGGTAAATGCCAATTGTGATATAGGGTTAGCACCCGCCTCGGCAATATGGTAACCCGAAATGGACACCGAATAAAAATTACGCACCTTCTCTTTTATAAAATATTCTTGAACGTCGCCCATCAACCGCAATGCGAACTCGGTTGAAAAGATACAGGTATTCTGCGCTTGATCTTCCTTTAAAATATCCGCCTGCACCGTACCTCTAACTTGTGAGAGGGTCTTTTCTTTTATTTTATTATAGGTTTCCTGTGGAAGCACTTGATCGCCGGTAACACCCAACAGCAGCAGGCCAAGACCATCATTGCCTTCAGGCAGTTTACCATTGTAATATGGGCGTTCAATGCCCTTTTCTTTATAGCGTTTATCGATCTTTGCTTCGATTTCTTTTTCCAGACCGTTTTCCTTGATATGCAGTTCACATTGCTGGTCGATTGCGGCATTCATAAAGAAACCCAATAACATGGGTGCTGGGCCGTTGATGGTCATGCTTACCGAGGTCATGGCATGTGCCAAGTTGAAACCAGAATACAATTTCTTGGCATCATCAAGACAACAGATGGAAACGCCTGCATTGCCGATCTTCCCATAAATATCAGGACGCCGATCTGGATCGTTTCCATAAAGTGTAACACTGTCAAAAGCAGTGGAAAGCCGTTTGGCCGGCAAACCCAAACTCACATAATGAAAACGGCGATTGGTACGTTCGGGTCCTCCTTCACCAGCAAACATACGGGCCGGATCTTCCCCCATTCTTTTAAACGGATACAGCCCTGATGTATATGGAAACTCACCGGGAACGTTTTCTTGCAGCATCCATCGCAAGAGGTCGCCCCATGCTTGGTATTTTGGCAAGGCCACTTTTGGAATATCGTTCTGTGAAAGCGATTTGGTATGTGTTTCAATCTTTATTTCCTTGCCCCTTACCTTAAAACTGTACATGGGGTCTTTATATCTTTTGACCTTTTCATCCCATTGCAGTAGCATTTCCCAATGGTAGGGGTCAAAGTCCATTTTTATACGATCGAATTCCGCAACAAGCCTACTTATAAAGTCTTTATCATCAATCGATTTTGAACTCACGGACTCAGAAACTATCCCATGTTTATCCAATTGTGGGGTTGTTCCAGTAACGGATTCAATCGTTTTAAAAATACCAAATAACTTTTGTGCCAAGAGTACCTGCTCGTTCACCATTTGGTCATATGTGCGGTTGCTCTCCGTGATTTCCGAAAGGTAACGGATACGGGCCGGCGGGATCACAAAAATCTTTTCAGACATTTCCTTTGAAACGGCAAAGCTGGATTTCAAATTGGTTTCGGTCTTTTCCACCAGTTGATCCATTACCGCCCTGTAAAGGATATTCATACCGGGGTCATTGAATTGGGAAGCTATGGTTCCAAAAACAGGTAGATCATCCTGAGGCGTATCCCACAGATTATGGTTGCGCATGTATTGTTTCTTCACATCACGAAGTGCATCAAGAGCACCACGTTTGTCGAATTTGTTGATGGCCACGAGGTCGGCAAAATCGAGCATATCGATTTTTTCAAGTTGGGTAGCAGCCCCAAATTCAGGGGTCATCACGTAGAGCGATACATCGCTATGTTCAATAATCTCGGTATCGGACTGCCCAATGCCTGATGTTTCTAGGATGATAAGGTTATACTCGGCCGCCTTTAAAACATCCACCGCTTCCTGTATATGTTTTGAAAGTGCCAAATTGCTTTGACGGGTCGCCAAGCTACGCATGTATACCCTAGGGTTGTTGATGGCGTTCATACGGATCCGGTCCCCAAGGAGTGCACCCCCTGTTTTTCGTTTGGATGGATCCACCGAAATTATAGAAAGTGTCTTTTTTGGAAAATCGATCAAAAAACGGCGCACCAACTCATCGACCAAAGACGATTTGCCGGCACCCCCAGTACCTGTGATACCCAGCACAGGAGTCGCCTTTTTTCCTATTTCCCGGAACCGGGAGAAAGCTTTTTCAAACTCATCGTGTCTGTTTTCGGCTAAGCTGATCAGTCTGGCTATGGTTTGAACGTTTTTTTTATGAAGTAACTGCTTAATGCCTGTATCTCCAGGAAGGGTTAAGGGTGGATTGGGAAAATCGGCCTTTTTGACCAAATCATTGATCATGCCTTGCAGGCCCATAGCGCGACCATCATCGGGTGAATAAACCTTGGTGATTCCGTAGTCCATTAGGTCTTTAATCTCTTCTGGAAGAATTACACCGCCACCACCGCAGAAGATTTTGATATGTCCTGCGCCCTTTTCCTGCAGTAAATCATACATATACTTGAAGTACTCGGTATGACCGCCTTGATACGAAGTCATTGCAATGGCATTGACGTCTTCCTGAATGGCGGTATTCACCACCTCTTCCACGCTACGATCATGCCCTAAGTGGATGACCTCGACTCCGGTGGCTTGGATGATACGACGCATGATATTGATGGCAGCATCGTGCCCATCAAAAAGGGAGGCAGCCGTAACGATACGTACTTTAAACTTTGGCACATAGGGGGCTGTTTGTTTCATCTATAATAAACACTCATTATTAGGGTTGTAATTTACGGAATATTCAAGAAAAAGGGTGTGAAATTTGGAATGATTCAAAAACAATACGCCTACTTCGATTCCCATTCAAGGAATACAGGCTAAAAATCAAAAGTACACCTTAGAACGTCATAGGTTTCAACCTTTCGATGATGTATTTCCCCATATCGAAATCTATAAACGGACTCTGGGTCGGTTTATAAAGGGGATGTTTCGGATGCCCTTTTTGGGTGGGTTCACCAATTATTTTCCATTTCAGATTCAAAGGTTTCAATTGGGTATATAATCGTATCAAACATTCGGGCAAATATTCCCGAGCTTCTATTAAATCACCAAAGGCCACCCATATCGTATCTATACCCAATTCCCGAATGGATTGGGCTATATTATTTTCATTTTCCAATTGTAAGTTTTGATTAATTTGGCGGTGTAACTGATTTGGGTCCGTAGCCCTTTGGGGGTATACGTTATACATCACCCAGCCATCGAAGCCGTTGAATTTCGAGATCCGTTTTACCGACCGTAATGTATTGTCCAATGCATTGGGCCTTGCCGTACTCGGATTGACCCCTATACAAGCCACCATGTTTTCGCTTCTTTCCCCTAAAATATAGCGCGCAGTATCCGTTTCATTATTTTGGTAAAGCCATTCGCTTTTTTCTACTACCATGGTGTTTTCTTAGCACTACTTAAACCTCAACACTATTATGCTTAATCTATATTAAACACCTTATAGGTCCTGGACCATTCCCTGGATCCACCGGATGGAACATCAATTTGAAAGAATAACTCGGGACTGATCACATGTTTCCACCCCCAGAGATTCACTTTACTGGTTTTAAAACTCCCCGTTTCGCTAATCCCTATCTTATGTCTATGATTCACCAATTCCCAGGATGCCTCTACGTTTTCACCTCCTGATAGGTTGCTGAAAAAGAATTGCTCGTTGGGTGTACCGTTGAATCCAACGCTATTGGACCCTAAGCTAACTTGCTGTTCACTATTCACCGTTTCCTTAAAATATTCGGGCCTTAATTGAAATGGAAATTTCAACTTATAATCAGGTCCCATCAATGCATTATTCAAGGCCATAAAGTTATGGACGTACTCATCCGTACGAATATCCTTTTCCCCTGTATTCGCTAACCGATAGGCTATGGAAAACCCACTTTCGTACAAGGCAATCTCTTTTTTTAAAACATAGGCGTAGTCGTTTATGGTATCCGATATGCAACTGATCATGATTATATTCGGAGCGGGGTGTTGTATTTGAAATTTCGCGGGTCTTATCCTATGTGCTTTATTGAAGCGATATTCATCTGTATCCTTTTGTAATAGCCCTACTCCTATTTTGTGAAACCATCCCCCAATAGCCGCTTCTTCAAAACCTAGGGCATTATCGATACCGAACTCATTATAAAACCCTTTTCCCAAAGCCAAGTCATCTACAATATCGGTTCGTTCAGCAATCGATAGGGGTATATTTTGAAACTTCAACTGGGTGATTTTCCCCGTCCAGTCAAATCTTGAAGCGTTATAATTTTCATCCGGAAGGTCGATTTGAAGTTCCAGGTTTTTATTCTTAAGTTGATGTGCCATAAGTGTGAAACTAAATTTTACCCTTGCCATAATTCCCAAGGGGCCCGATAAATCGGTTTTAAAAAAGAATTCGCTTCAGGGCTATTCATAATACTACCTTCGCTATCATTCCATTCCAATTTTTCACCGGTTCTATAGGCGATATTCCCCAAATGGGCGACGAGTGCCGCATTCCGGCCAATTTCAATGGTACAGTTGGGATCTTTTCGGCTTTTAATACACTCATAAAAGTTCTTGGTGTGGGCATCCAATCCATTGGCATGACTTTTTCGTGGGGGAATCGCCTCGGTAAGGTATTTTCCATCGTGCTGTAATGGCATTACTTTCCAACTGGCCCGGTTAACGGCCAAGATACCGTTTTCCCCTATAAAGGCCACCCCGGGTTCCCCTGATTCTTCTAAATAAGGGGAAGTGCCCATGGCCATGAATTGTTCCCAAATGAGGTTAAAATTTCCAAAATCGTAAACCGTGGTCAAGGTATCAGGGGTTTCGCTTGCATCATCGGGAAACGCCAGTTTTCCCCCAATGGCCATTACTGAGTTCGGGGCTGAGGCCTTCATTCCTTCCAAAACCATGTCGATCATATGTACCCCCCAATCGGTCATGAGTCCACCCGCATAATCCCAGAAATAACGGAAAGTGCCATGAAATCGATTTTGGTTAAAGGGTCTTTTCGGTGCTGGACCCAACCAGCGATCATAGTCAACGCCTTGAGGGGCTTCAGTATCGGGGACCACATTAAATCCACGACCATAATTAACATCGGCCCAGGCTTTCACCTGTCTTATTCTGCCCAAAGCCCCTGTATGCAAATAGTCAAAAGCGGAGTGCCAATGGGGGTCACTCCGTTGCCACTGCCCTACTTGTACGACCCTATTATATTTTCGTGCGGCTTTGACCATTAAATCGGCTTCATGAATGCTATTGGCAATGGGTTTTTCAACATAGACGTCCTTCCCGGACGCACAGGCATCAATCATTTGAATGCAATGCCAATGGTCAGGGGTTCCGATGATAACGGCAGTCATATTTTTGAGCCTTAAGAATTCGCGATGATCGGAAAAGGTTTTAGGCCGTTTTCCCGTTATGGTTTCCAACTCCGAAGCACGTTTTTCCAATACCCCTGTATCGACATCACAAAGAGCCACACAAGCGGTTCCATCATTTTTAAGGAAAGACATGAGGTCTGCCCAACCCATACCCCTAACACCAATGAGTCCCACGGTAATGCTATCCTTATCCATTACAGTAGATCGGGCCGACACCTGGCTTAAAGGCAAGGTAGTGGCAATTGATGCCGCCCCGAGATTTTTTAAAAATTTTCTTCGATTCCCCATTTTAAGTTATTTAGCCCTTGAAGGTACTTGATCTTTCCTAAAATAAGAAGGCGAAGGCTTCGATTTTATGGCACTATCAGATTGAGGACTTTTGACCCATTATAACCATGGAAAAACATCATTGGTCGGGGAGGTTAAACTAGACATTCCTCATGGGCATAAGGAGTCTACGAATGCTTGGTGCCCAGTACACCTATTATTTTATAATATGATAGAATATAAAATAGGTCATTGCTAGATTGAATCCTGCATGGCCCGCAATGGCCCCATAAATCGATTCCGATTTATTTTTGCAATAAAAAAACAGTCTGCTAGTCAAAAACATCAAGGTCATCCATAAAATCGCAGGTACAACCAATACCTTCCAATACCCGTCGGTAAATAGGATGCCGAAATGGGCCAAGTGAACCGTCGCAAACGCTAAACTATCGAAAATTGACGCCTTATTATTCCCAAATCCCGGAACAAAGCTTTGGTGAATCAATCCCCTGTAGACCAATTCTTCCCCAATGGGGCTAAAAGTCATTCCTATGAGGGCGAACAATACAAAGAAAATATGCCTATCCTTGCCCGTGAGTTCATTTATTGGAATATTCCCATAAGAATTGGAGATATAAACAAACCAGTTTTCAATGGTGTCTTGATAAAGATAATATCCGAGAAAAAATACGATCGTACAGGCCAAAATTCCTAAGACGAATGAGATTACCAACCACTGAACTTTATTTGTCCATGTAATCCCGATCATTTTCCTACCCTCCTTTTTTAACAGCAAAAAAGGGGTAAGCCACATGATTATGAAAATAAGCGAAGTGAAATTGTAGTTCCCTGTCCGATTGGCCTCCAAAACGACAAGGAATCTTGGTATTCCAAACAACATGATCAATGTCAATCCTAATTGCCAATTGAACTTTAATCTATTGTCTCGGAAAAGGTTCTTCATACGTATAACCAACCTTTTGTTCTTCTTTATACTAAAACATTTTCAAATTCGGAATCGGCACAATAAATGGCTGAAATTCGGGATTTATTCACCATTTCGACCATATCCTTAACGGTCATTCCTTCCTCTATATTAAAGATATTTACATCCGAATTTCGCTCTTTAATTACATTTTCCAGCAAATCACCTTTTTTTATTGAAATTGTAGTGCTTTTGGGAAATCGTACCATAGTATGTAAATCTTCAATGTCCTTATCGGAAAATGTCAATTGCGCATCATTATTCAATATATGAACATCAATAGTCCCTTTCCAATTCCGGCAAATTAACAGCGCAATAAGTGTAGATAGGTCATTGTTATTAACACTGAATGTTTCCTTCCAATTTACGGGAATACTTGTCATCCATAAACTGAGACTTTTTTCGATTGCCAGACTAGCTGTAGAAAATGGGATATAAACAATCAGTCCAAAATTATTCTTCTTAGAATCCTTTATAAGTTTATCGTAGTACGCTAAATTGGATGTTGTCGAATCAATGCTTGCAAAAATGATATTCGGTTTAAAAAATGCAGCATTTAACGATTGCATACTTACATTTACCGTTGTATTGAAATCGGTGTTATCAATTGTTGTATAGGATACCGATAATTCGCTTTCCTTAAACTTTTTAACTGCATTTTTAAGAAAGTTTTCCAGGTTATTCTGTTCGAATTGATTTTCATTCCGCAAAGCCAATATTTTAATCGAACCTTTAGGATATATAATTGAATGGATAAGTTTAAAAGAGCTTCTGAGTTCTTTTGGCATTGTAATAGGCATTAGCAAATCAGGTCGCCACGACCTTACTTCTTTTTCTTGTCTCAGATTATTGGTTTTTTTGGTCGCCCACTCGGCCAAAGCAGTGAAAAGACCACTTCTAGAGTCTCCGGCAGCAGATTTGATGTTCATTTTTACCAGATATAGATAAAAAATCACGATAAAAACCAATGAAAACAATGCAACTAAAACGTTCATTACGAACATAATGGCAATGGACCCTAAAGCACCAATGGCAGGCACAATCGTTGGTATTTTCAGGGTGGGTCTATAACTCGGCAAGCCCAAGGTTTGTTCTACCAAGGCGACAATATTTACCATGGCATAGGTTATCATAAAAAACATCGTAAGTATCGGGGCGATAGTATTCAAATTACGTAATGAGATACCAAAAAGGACAATCACGGCGGTTATTAGCATGGCATTGACCGGTTCTCCCCTTTTAGACAGCTTTGAGAGGAACTTACTTTTGGGCAGAATATTTTTTTCTCCTAAGGCCAACAAGATTCTAGGAGCACCAACAAACGAACCCAGGGCCGATGAAAGCGTCGCACCCAATAAGCCAGCGAGAACAATAGGTCCGTACAAGGCTTTGTCAATAAAGATATTGTAGTTGGCCGCCAATTCGGTAGGATCGGCAATAACCGCAGCAACAAATATCAAACTTACATATATGACCGTGGTAATCACTACCGAGGATAATGTTCCTACGGGGATGCTTTTTCGGGGATTGGTTAAGTCCCCAGACATATTCGCCCCTGCCATAACTCCTGTTACTGCAGGGAAAAAGACGGCAAAGACTATCCAAAAAGATGATCCTTTAAAATTGTTTTCTATAGAGCCAGGGTATTTTCCAAACCATTCTACGTTAAAATTCAAATCATTAACAAATAATGCGCCGTAAATGGATACTAATGACAAAACAATAATTCCCAATATTACATACTGTATCTTAAAAGCGAAACTGGTACTTATAAAGGCAATCGTCATCACCAAGATAAAAATTCCTATGTCAAGGATAAATGGATTTATACCCGGGGTAAGTGTTTGTAACCCTTCTCGAAATCCAAAAATATACATTGCAACGGCAATGGCCTGTGCGAAGTAAAAAGGAATTCCTATGGCTCCTCCAATTTCCAATCCAAGGGATTGCGAAATCAAACTAAAGGCACCCCCACTGCCGATCCGGACGTTTGTTGTGATAGAGGACAAGCTGAGTGCGGTGGTAAAAGTAATGGCAACTGATAGCAAAACAATGGCCAAAGCTCCTACTACCCCGGCGTTGCCAACAACCCATGGCTGGCGTATATACATAATTACACCTAGAATTGTTAGGGTCGTAGGGGTAAACACACCCGAGAAAGTCCCAAAAGTCTTCTTTTTTATAGTGTTTGTATCCATTTTTTCTGATTATACGTTATATCATAATTCTAAATCGATCCTCTGGCCCATTGATTTTATTGCATTATGCCCAACGTTTTTAACGATGGTTTCATTTTTGAAAATGGCCGACTGACCATTTCCTCGATTACGCAGAGCTTTTATATAAATGTAAGGATTTCCGTTTTGGAAATACGCCTGTAATTAATTTTAGATAGCGCACGTGGTTGTTTTTAGCTTAACCCTATGAAGTAAGGTTTTATAGACTTTCACAAGGTTATTTCCAATATCCGGTCCCCTCTACTATCTTAAAATTTTATCCATTTCTTTTCCTTTTTCCAATTCGTTGATCAACTTATCTACATATCGAATCGTTTGCATGGGCTTGTCTTTGATTACCCCAACACGATGGCCACATATTACACCGGTGATTTTTGAAGTATCAGGATTGATTTGGGGCGCTTGCGCAAAGAAAGTTTCGCAATTGGTTTCCCCTAATTCGCTTAATTGTTTTGAAGTCACATAGGGAGTGTTGATTTTTAGGGTAAAAAACCACACGTCGAAACCCAAGGTTTTTCGAAGAGCAAGAATGGTAATCAGGATATTCTGATGGTCCATTGCATCCACTGGCATCTCGGACCGGAAGCACCTATTTAGGCCAATAAGATGCCAATACCTAAAATAAAGTTTACATTATTTGTAAAGAAATACAACATAATTTTCTAGATTTAAGGTTTAACCCAAATGCTACGTGAAATACCTTTATTTTCTTTGGTTCGTGTCGTTTGTCTGTAGCATACCCTTGAATGCACAGAGTTTTGCAGTTTCCGGGGCAGTAAAGGATGGTGATAACCAAAGCATTCCTTTTGCGACGGTTTTTTTATTACAGGTAGCGGACAGTACCCAGGTAAAAGGGGTTTCGGCCGATGAGGATGGTAGGTTCGTGATGCGGAATGTACAGCCCAACATCTATCTTATCAAAGCTAGTTATATTGGCAAATCTTCTAAATTAATCGGCATAGATGTTTCCAAGGATGTCGCTATGGGAACACTCATTATTGCCGAACAAGTTCAAAATTTGAAGGAAGTGGTGGTTACCTCCACCAAACCTAAAATCGAACGTAAAGCTGACCGCCTGATTTTCAATGTGGAGAATACCGTCGTTTCACAAGGCAGTTCATGGGATGTGCTCAAACGAACGCCAGGAGTAATCGCCATAGGTGAAGAATTACAGGTGCGCAACCAATCGGCTACCATTTATATCAATGACCGTAAGGTGCAATTGTCTTCCCAAGAAGTGCATGATTTATTGGAGAATTATCCTGCCGGACATATAAAATTGATCGAGGTCATTGGCAATCCCCCGGCAAAGTATGATGCCGAAGGTGGGGCCGTTCTCAACATAGTGACCAATAAAAATATTTCATTGGGCTACAAGGGCAATATTAATAGTACCTATACCCAAGGGGTATTTCCAAAATATACCCTAGGGACCTCCCATTTTTACAAAACCAAAAAACTGAACCTCTTAGCTTCCTACACCTATGGTCCTCGAAAGGACTATAAGAACATAGAAAGTGAGGCCAATTTCATCAATGACACCGGTATTTTTTCAAGATGGCAGACCGATTTTGATAAAACATCGAAAGCAAAAGCCCATACCGCACAGTTTAATTTGGACTATACCCTAGATGAACGAAATAAACTTGATTTTACGACCACCGCATTAGTTTCACCAAACAAGGATTTCGACTATGTACAGTTTACCGAAATGCGAAATACCCAACGCCTGCTCGATTCTACTTTTATCACCCAAAGCGACCTTTTTGAGGACAAAAACAATTTTTCCGCGGATTTTACCTACACATACGATTTTAAGGCTGGAGGCAATCTTCGGTTAAACGGTCATTACACTAACTTTGATTTCCATTCTACCCAAAATGCACGATCCGATTATTCGGATGACAATGGGCAATTTATAAGAACCTACGGTTTTTTTACCGATGCCGATCAGGATATTGAAATCTATACCACCCAATTGGATATCTCAACGACACTAGGGAGCCTTGATTTTGAAACCGGGTTAAAAGGTTCCTTCATCGAGTCTAAAAGTGGTATCGAATATTTCAACACAACTAGTGGAAGTGTTTTTATCGCCAATTTATCCGATGACTATATTTATGATGAAAAGGTTTACGCTGGGTATGTGAGTCTATCGAAAGATTGGAATAAGGTCAGCCTTAAAACCGGTCTGCGTGCTGAACAGACGCAAAGTTCCGGGTTTTCAACCTCCCTTTCCGAAATAAATGATTTGAACTACTTTGAACTTTTCCCCACATTGCATCTACTATTTAAACCCCATACCGATCATAGTCTATCTTTCGATTATTCGCGAAAACTGGCGCGGCCCAGATATGAGGACCTGAATCCGTTCCGGTACTATATCAATGAAAATAATTTTTCAGAAGGTAACCCTAACTTGCTTCCCAATTTTAGCCATAACTTTAACCTGAACTACACCTTGCAGGATGAATTCTTTTTTGATTTTTATTATAGGGACAATGGCAATTTCATCTCCACATTGGCCTTTCAGGACAACTTCAACCAGGTTTTGCGCGATATTACACAAAATGTCCTAGGCAGCACTTCATACGGCTTCGATTTCAATTATGGGAAATCGGTAACCGATTGGTGGTACCTATATAGTTATATTTCCATTTTTCACGAAGACGAGACCTTTGTCGCCTTGGAAAGTGACAATCAAGAAGTCACCAATACGGTGAATGGGGGCTATCTTGATCTGACCAACTATCTTACCTTATCAAAGGATGGTACCTTTAAGGGGGAAGTAGGGCTGACCTACCTCTCCGGATTTCTGGAAGGGTCCTATAAGCAAGAAGAAACAACGAACCTTACCTTAGGTCTACGGAAAACCCTTTGGAACAATAGGGCATTGATCAGTTTACAGGTAAATGACTTGTTGAACAAAGCCAACAACCGTATCTCATCTAAATACCTGAATCAGGACAATGCCTATTTTGCGAGGGAAGAGACCCAATATGTTCGATTGGGACTTACCGTAAACTTCGGTAATTTTAGGTTGGAGGACAATCAACGGGAAATCGATAAAATTGAGCGGGAACGATTGAATGCCAATTAAGGGCATTTAAAAATAACTTTATATTCTCCTTTGAAAAGTTATGATGAAGTAGTTCGATAAAAGAGCCCTCCCAGTGAACTACCCTATCGCTTTCTTTTTCTTGCCCGAAAGATCGATCCAAGTGAGCTTATGCCATAATTTTTCCAAAGGACCTTGGCCGTATCTATTGATCCACCATTTACAAAAATAAAACAGGAGCACGAAGAGGAGAATGCCCACGGCCAAACTCATGGTATGCCGAACCTTGGTCCCGATGCCCAGCCCATAACCAAAAAACACAAAACCCCCGACCATCGATTGCAGTACATAAGCGGTCAAACTCATACGCCCGCAATAACGGAGACCCTTCAGAATATCTCTAAAATATTGGATTTTATAGAGAAGTATAAAAGAAGCCACCAACACTGTCGTAAAGGCTAGGTTGCCATACATATCGACCACTTTCAAGAGCGTATGGGCATATATTTTGGCATCGACAAGTGCTTTGAAGTTCTTTTCCAACAGAAAAAATGGAATAAAAACCGTAGCACCCACGATCAGGGCCCGCTTCCAGAATTTATTGCTCTTTTCACTATCGACAAAAAGTTGATTTTTGCCCAACCAATAGCCGAATACAAACAACCCGGCGGTTTGTAACAACCTACCCACATCATAGGCCCACATTAGCGACATCTTATGACCGTACAGGGTGTTTGCTTTAACCAAACCAAAAAACGAATCGCCCATTTGACCTTCTTTCAACGCCTTCCATATATAACCCATTTCCAATACAGGAGGCACATAATTCGGGTCGAAAACGGAACGTAAATAACTGGCCCATTCCAAAGGTTGTGACAACAGCAATACGATTGTGATCAGTAAGGCCTTAGTATTGAATTTACGAACCAAAAACAAGACGATACCTACCAAGGCATATAGCATCAAAACCTCCCCAGGAAAGAACATGCCATTGAACAGGGCAAAACAAACCAATAGGAGCATGCGCCATAAAAAACGGGAACCAAAATCGATGTTCTTGGTCTGTTGCTTGGCGTACATGAGACTAAAGGTAAATCCGAACAAAAGGGCGAAAATAGCATAGCCCTTGCCGCCAAATAAAAAGAAAAAAGTATCCCAAACCCATTGATCCATGGTGTTGAGCCAATCGGGCTGGGTGGATTTTTTCGGAAATACATAAAAATTGAAATGCTCAATGCTGTGCAGTAGCATAATGGCCATAATAGCGAAACCCCTTAAACTATCCACGACTTCTATTCTAGGTTTTTTCAAGGTGGTTTCGGGAATCATTCGATGGGTTGTAGAGTCTTAAAGTCCTGAACGTTAAAAATAATCTATTTTAATGGTCTGTCTTAATTCGGGTGGTTCTTTTATTCGCGCTTGAATCTGGGTAAGCACCCATGCTTCATCTTGCCAAATGGCGGAAACATGTATTCTAGTATCCATCTTATCCAAAAATTTTGTTCCCCAACTACGTACAGTACTGTTCATGTGGTGGTTGAAGATAATTCAGTTTGATGGATCCTAAGCTATCCGTTCACCATCTGTACCAACTTCATACGGCTATTGATCCCGATCTTGGTATAAATGCGATGCGTATGGTCCTTAACCGTCTGATGGCTAATGAAGAGCGTATCGGCAATTTGTTGGTTGGTCTTCCCCAAACAAATCTGCTCAACAATCTCTCTTTCACGTTTTGAAATCTGGTATTTTTCAAAAATATATTCCTTTTTCCCTTCATTCGGATGTTCGGCATGTAAGGGTACAAATACCATATCCGCATTGACTTTCAAAAAAAATAAGGGAACAAAATTGGTCATAAAATAGACCAAGATCAACGCAGCAAGGCTCCATGGGCCGGAAAAAGCGAAAGGCAATACCACTAATCGTACTACTAGGGCCAAAAGCATGAATAACACAAAACGGTTTATTATTTTTTGATGAGATCGATCTTGTTTTTTTGAATACTTCCATACAATAGTGGCGAATAAAATCATATAACCCAGTTCCAAAACGATAAAAATCCCAATCTCGGTGTTTCTGAGTTGCTCCCCAAAAAGCCATCCTGTGGTATCTACAAAAAAGTAAATCCCTACAATGGCCGTTAGTACGGCGACCAAAAAAGTGAAATATATTCCTATAGCTTTGTTCCCTGCATTGACCCCCACCAGTGAAAATCCCATTTTCACCAACATAATCCAAGAAATCATCAGAAAAGGCACGCCTAAAACAGGTAAAAAATTGGCGACGGCCTTTATTATTTCGTTTTCCAAGGCTATGGATGACAGTAGTACCCGCATGATAATCGGACCCCAAATCCCGTAAAACGCGAATGCGAAAAAAGTAACCAGGTAATAAAAATAGTTCCTGAGAAACTCGGTATTGTAGGTGGTAATGAACTGATGGGCCAATAATGTGCTTGCCACTGCGATGGCCGTACAAAAAATAAATACCACGATGAAGGTTAAACTAAGCAAGGATAGGAATCTTATAGCCTAAAAGTATGAAAATGTACCTAAATCGACCACTACCTTAGTAGTGAATTTAAAATCACTACTTAAGTTGGAAGGAATATAAAAAAGACACTCTTACTTTTATATCAACTTAAAATCAATACCCATGGAAATCGTAAAAGAAGAAAGAAGACCAAAAGCAACCATAACGGGTAGTTATGGTTATGGATGGCAACAAATGTGGAAGCACTTTTTATATTTATTCCTAGTGATGGTCATTGTAGGGGTTCTAAATTCACCTGTTTCCGTACTTCAGGAATCCGATGGTGACCTGACTGCCGGATTGATCTTGTTGCAAATTCTTGGCGCTGCGTATTGGTTGTTATTTTATTCTGTGGTCAAATATGGAGGCGATTTGTTATACCTACGTGCCATACGTAATGAAAAAATTGAGATCAGGGAAATGTTCGATGGTTTTAAAAAGAACTACGTACATATCATCCTGGCCAATTTACTTGTTTTCGCCATTGTGGGGTTGGGATTTGTCTTTCTCATTATACCGGGAATCATTCTGGCCTGTAGGTTGGCCTTCGTTTCTTACTTGGTCATGGACAAAAACATGGACCCGGTTGCTGCTGTTGAAAAAAGCTGGGAAATGACTAGAGGACATGGATGGCAGATTTTCGGGATGGGCCTATTGGCCATTCCCATTGTCATAGGTGGGCTTATCTGTTTTATCGTTGGTATCATATTCGCCATCATATGGATTTCCGCTGCCTTTGCGGCCATGTACCATGCTGTTGACCTGGAGGAGCAACAACAATTGAATGGG
Organism: Maribacter arenosus; assembly: GCF_014610845.1. Taxonomy (GTDB): domain Bacteria; phylum Bacteroidota; class Bacteroidia; order Flavobacteriales; family Flavobacteriaceae; genus Maribacter_A; species Maribacter_A arenosus. The sequence goes on from NZ_JABTCG010000002.1 coordinate 245,854, forward strand.
TATCCGGTTGAAGAATAGCCTAAACCGATAAGGGGAATACATCGTATTATCCCATGCGATAGCGCATTACAATCTTATGGGAACCGGGAATTTTTCTGTGGTAATAGATAATCTGATTGTCCACGCTTAACGTCGGAGCCTCAATCAGATCGGAGATGGTTTCCGAGAACAACACCTGGGGTATCGAAAAAGGGTCTTCCGCATCGTTTCTAACTGCCACACAGATCTCAAGCCTTGTGTTTGTGGTAATGGGCCCTTTTGCGTATCTCGTGTAGTAAAGTTCCAAGTTATCGCTACTGATACAGGGGGCATAATACACATAAGCGGCATCGTTGATGTTTGCCATGATCGTTTCAGAGGTAGGTAGGGTCGTAAACATTGTGGCATCTACTTTTTGGGCCACCCCCAATCGAGTTTCACAGGGACCTGTACAATTTTGATCGTCGAAACGAGCATTGTTGAAATATAAAAACTGTCCATCGAGACTTATCCCGTGATCCATAATCAACCAACCGGGGATGTTCAAATTAAAATCCCCATGTACCCTGGAAATTCCAGTGACGTTTCCGGCGTTGAAAACCCCGTGAAAAAGATTGTCCAATTCTGCTGGGTAATCCCGGGTAGAGGTCCAGTAGAAATTACCATTGGAGTCCATATCCGGGACGGCATCCAAATGAAATTCAGCGCTTTGCCCCGTCCCTGTCAATTCCCCGGCCAAGGTAAATGTTGAATCGTTTACTTTAGTCGCATAGAATAATTTGGTATCGATTCCATCATTTATATTGTTGAAAAACAAATTGGTGCCATCAGGCGATAGGAATGGTTCCATCGCATCGAATGTCAGTCCTTCTATTGTTACGTCTATTTCAGGACCGAAAGTGGGATAGGAAATCGGTTCTTTGCTATCGCTATCCGCTTTTGAGCAAGATAGAATTGATAGGAGTAACAGGATTAAAATAGCTTTTGTTCCCATTTTTTAATCTTGGATGATAAACCTTATATCCGATTTGTAAGTACTGAACTCTATAAAATCCCCTTTTATTGTTCTACTCCCTGTGTTTTGCCTTTTATGATGGTTATCATTACGGTAAAAGTTAGGAATTGATATAGGTTTACGGCTTTCGTCCTACTCTTTATCCGCATTGACCTTTTTGGCCTCTTTCTCCTTAAACACCTTGTTCGCGGTTTTCATATCAGAATATCTTGGATCCTGTACATAATCCTGCTTCAACATTTTAATGACCTCGATACTCAAAAAACCGAACTCGCTCACCACCTTGCCATAAAAGCGGTATACGCCCCTACCCCTAAAAAAGTATTGGGCCGCCACGGGCGGAAACAATACCGTATCGAACACGGCACCCTGTTGGTCCAACAAGGTGGCAAAATGCATCCGCTTTCCGGTATGGGTACTCGTATTCTTTACCGTGACCAAATACCCGTAAATATCGATATGGTTTCCCAGATACCTTTCCAAATCCCTGCTACCATGGTCATTTCTAGGGGGCTCTTTCAATAATTCAAAGGGGCTGCAGAGGCAAAAGCCCAAGAGTTCCAATTGGGTAAAGACCATTTCAAGATCGGTGTTATGCATTTTGGGAATGCTGAACTTCTGATGTCGTGGTGGAAACAGCTTTGGATGGTCTACCAACATCCCCTTGGAAAGGAACAAATGTGCCTGCCATAACAACTCATGCTGGTTCACTTTCGTAAACCGAAAAGCATCGATACGGATAAGGATACTCACCTGCTCTATGGAGATGGTCACCCGATCCAGAAAATCGGCCAAGGAGGTAAAGACACCGTTCGCTATGCGTTCTTTTAGGATGCGATCCATAACCCGGCTTTCCAGCTCCTTTAAATACATAAGGCCCAAGTACAAATGCGTACCATAAATACAATTCGCGGGTTGGCTTTTATTTACACAGGGCGCGTGAATGGTAGCCCCCAACATACGGGCCTCGTGAATGTAACTCTCGGCCCGGTAAAAGCCTCCCCCATTATTGAGTACGGCCACCATATATTCTAACGGATAATAGGCCCTTAAGAACAGACTTTGGTAACTTTCCACGGCATAGGAAGCGGAATGCCCCTTGGCAAAGGCATAACCGGCAAAACTGGCAATCTGGTCCCAAATCTCGGAAACGAGCTTCTCATCATAGCCCTTTTCCCGGCAGTTATCGATGAACTTGTCCTTTACCTTCTGAAACTCCTCGCGCGAACGGAATTTGCCGCTCATGCCCCTACGCAACACATCGGCTTCCCCCAGATCCAACCCTGCGAAACAGTTGGCCACTTTGATTACATCTTCCTGATAGACCATGACACCATAGGTCTCGGGCATAATATCCAACATCACCGGATGCGCCTTTTCCTCAGCCCGCCCAGGATTACGATGCCGCAGGATATATTCCCGCATCATACCGCTTTTGGATACCCCCGGGCGTATGATCGAGCTTGCCGCCACCAACCCCAAATAATTGTCTACCTGCAATTTTTTAAGCAGCATACGCATAGCCGGCGATTCCACATAAAAACACCCCATGCATTGGGCGGACTTTATCATATTATTGATATTGGGATCATTCTTAAAGGCTTTGATATCATGAATATCGAACTTCGGGATTTCCTCGGGACGGCTGTCCTCCAAAATCTCCAAGGTCTCCTTTATTTTTGCCAAGCCACGCTGTCCTAAAATATCGAACTTATAGAGCCCCACATCCTCGGCAATGACCATATCGAACATGACCGTGGCAAATCCCTTGGGCGGTAAATGGGTGGCCGAAAACCAATGTACCGGTTTTTCACTGATCAAAATACCACTGGCGTGGATACTCAAATAATTGGGCATGCCCTTGATCAACTCGCCATACTTCAAGACCAAGCGCGAAACCTCATCCAACTTTGAGGGTTGGTACCGCCCTTCGGCCAATAGATCAATCTCGCTCTTGGGCAGTCCGAACACCTTACCCAGCTCACGTACCACCCCGCGATGCTTAAACGTTACATAGGTGCCCAAAAGCACGGCATTCTGGAACGTATCAAAAATATACTGGGTCATTTCCTCACGGTCGCGCCATGAAAAATCGATATCGAAGTCGGGCGGATTCACCCGATACAGGTTGATAAAACGCTCAAAATACAAATCGAGCTCTATGGGATCTACATCGGTGATCCGCAACAGATAGGCTACGATACTATTGGCGCCACTACCACGGCCTACATAGAAAAAGCCCTTCTTTTGGGCATGGGAAACAATATCCCAATTGATCAGGAAGTAGGAGACAAAACCCATTCTTTTGATCAGGGTCAACTCTTTGTGCAACCGGTTTAAAATCGTTTCGTTTACTTCAGGATAGCGGTACGGCAAGCCCTTTTGGCATAAGTGCCCTAGCAGTTCCTCATCTTTTTCCTTGGTCTGTAAATAGGTCTTTTGGTTCTGGGGTTCGCGCCCCTCCGAAAAATCGAAATGTATGCTGCAGGAGTTCATCAACTTTTCTGTATTCTCTAAAATAAAAGGGTATTCTGAAAAGGCCGCTGCCAAATTCTCGATGGGGAACATTTTTTCGTCATCAGAGGCCACCTCCGTTTGGGGAAGCTTGCTCAACAATACATTATTATCAATGGCACGTAAGAGCCGATGGGCATTATAATCGCGTTTGTTCCTAAAGGTAACGGGTTGTAAGACCACCAATTTGGGCTTTAACTCCACCAACCTGGAAAAAGGCAATCGCCGCAAATCGGCAATCGAAATACCGATGTATTCATCATCGGAAAAGGTGATTTGGTCATTGAGCAATACTTTCTCAAAAGGGTAAATGATATAGGCATTTTCAAAATGTGGGGCGATGGCGGGCAGCTTTTCCCCTTGATGCAGGTGCCAGGACAAAAAAGCATTCAATTCTTGATAGCCATCATTGTTTTTGGCAAGCCCCACAAAACAGGGCTCGACCCCGTTCCTAAAATCGATACCGAGAATAGGACGTATGTTGAATTGCTTGGCCTTGCGTACAAAATTGAGTCCGGCCGAGGTATTGTTGATATCGGTCAGGGCCAATTGGGTCACATGGTTCGCTTGGGCCAATTGCAAGAGTTCGAGTTCGGAAAAGGTTCCGAAGCGTAGGCTATAATATGTATGGCAGTTTAAGTACATGGTATAAGTACCAAATTCCAAATGACAAACTCCAAATTCCAAATTCCAAATTCCAAGTACTAAGCCGTATTTGTATAGCGTTTAAAGCTTAATTTTTTGAAATTGACCTTTTATTAATTATGGATGACAAAATTCTTCTTAACTCATCGGCCTCCGCAATTAGTTCTTCAATCTTTAGCTGATGATCAACATTTAAATCTTTTAAAAGTTTAAGCCAATATTGTGCTTCTTTAGCTTCCTTTCTCGCAATCTTGGCCCTCATCAAAAAGTCTTTATCACCAAGCTTTTCATTAGCCTCAATATAATTTGCACCTACTGATCCAGAAGCTCTTATAAGTTGCTTTCCATCTTCAATATTACTTAAGGTCTTAGGCAATGTTCTTACAAAAAATCGACATTCCCTTGCAAACAAATATGTCCTATCCTCTAAATTGTAAACCGTATTTTTCTTCATAATCTTTGGAATTTGTCATTTGGAATTTGATATTTATTGTTTCCGGTGCGCAAGCACAATCGGCGGTTGCCCGTTGAACGGGTTGTGCATTCTACCAATGGTCCTAGCACCCATAGCCGAGGCTCGGACCACGCTTTTATCCCCGTAGCGTTCGCGAATATGATCCATGGCCGCATAGAGGTTCAACGCCTCCTCGGTATCATCAAAAAGGTTGATTTGGTAATTGCCACTTACCAAATGGCTAAAGCGTATGCCTACCAAGCGTACCAACAACCTTCTATTGTATAATGCCTTGAACAGTTCCATGACCTTGGGAATAAGGATATGGTCGGCGCTCGTATACGGAATACGCATTTGCTTGGTATAAGTATTAAAATCGGAGTAGCGGATCTTTACCGCGATGCAGGCCGTCAGTTTTTCGCCCCTACGCAATTGAAAGGCCAGATTCTCGGTCATCGCTAAAAGAATGCCCCGGAGTTTTACCACGTCTATGGTATCCTTATCAAAAGTACGTTCGTTCGAAATCGATTTTCGCTCACAAAAAGGGATTACGGGTGTGTGGTCTACCCCATTCGAACGTTTCCATATCACCACCCCGTTCTTGCCCAATACACGTTGCATCAAATCCATCGGCATTTCTTGAACGGTTTTTACTTTTCGCAATCCCAGATTGCGGAGGGTCTGATAGGTCTTATCACCCACCATAGGTATTTTTTTAATGGACAAGGGAGCCAGAAAAAGTTTCTCGTACCCAAAATCGACTTTTAGCTGATTGTTGGGTTTGGCCTCATTGGTGGCTACTTTGGAGACCACTTTATTTACCGAAAGTCCAAAAGAAATGGGTAAGCCCGTTTCTTTAGTGATTCTTTGTCGAAGTTCGGAAGCGTATTGGTAGCAGCCAAAAAAACGATCCATGCCAGTAAGGTCGGCGTAGAACTCATCAATACTCGATTTTTCGAACAGGGGTACCTGTTCCTTGATAATCTCGGTGACCATATCGGAATGCTTGCTGTAAGTACCTGCATTGCCCCTGATAACCACAGCCTCCGGACATAGTTCCCGCGCCATTTTCATGGGCATGCCAGAATGTACCCCGAAACCACGGGTCTCATAACTACAGGCCGCCACCACGCCCCTATCGCTTGTGCCGCCTACCAACAAAGGTTTGTGCTGCAGCTCAGTGTTGATAAGACGCTCTACGGATACAAAAAAAGTATCGAGGTCTAAATGTAAAATGGTTTTGTTCATAGCTATCCTTTTCGGATAGCTGATGGTTCTTATTTGCTATCCCAAAAAGGGGACAGCTCATTGTTTTATTTGCTATCCCAAAAAGGGGACAGCTCATTGTTTTATTTGCTACCCTAAAAAGGGATAGCTAATATATGGAATATTTCCAATTATATGGATTATTTCCAATATATTTTCGTCTTTTTTGCCCTAATCAAAAGCAAAGCCAGTAGATACCCTGAAAATAAAAGCATACAGAGCCACAACAAATAGAACGAAACTGAACCAGGCAAAGGCCTTGAAATAGTTCCTTAGAATCAAGTTTCCGATATTCCTGAATCCTTCCAAATAAATTTCTTTAAAAAGTAAAATTATCTTCATAAGTTATCCATTTAAAAATTAGTTAAATACAAAGGTTATATAAAGCTGGAGACTTTGTCAGGTTATTGGCTTAAGCAAGTATAAATAGAGATGAAATACCCAGTATTTGCGGTACAACCGATTAATTTACACTCGGACGGGCCAAAAATAATTCCCAAGCCCATATGATGAACAAAACCGATTGCAAAAGAATCGTTAATCAAAAGCAAAGCCAGTGAGTATCCTGAAAATCAATGCATACAGCCCAAGAATGATCAACATAAAACTGAACCACGAAAAGATTCTTAAATAGTGCTTTAGGATAAGATGTCCCAAATTTCGAAATGCTTCCAAATAAATCTCCTTAATAAGTAGTGCTGTTTTCATAATCCTAATATTTAGCGTTATTAGCTATTGGATTACAAAGCCCATTCCGTGAATGCGAAAACATGTATTTATTAGTCCTATTGACCCAAAAAACAGATAAATGACCGGTTTTAAGTGAAAAAACGTTTAAAATGGAAGTTTTTTTAAATCAACGTTGCCACCGGAAATAATGATTCCCACTTTTTTGTTCTTGAACTTATCTTTTTCATTCAATACGGCCGCGAAGGCTACGGCGCTTGATGGTTCTATGATAATCTTCATACGCTCCCAGATCAAGCGCATGGCTTCGACAATCTCTTCCTCGGTAACACGAATAATACTGTTCACATACTTACGTATCAATGGAAAATTCTTATCGCCCAAGTTTGTTTTGAGTCCGTCTGCAATGGTATCCGTTGTTTTGTTCAACTCGATCTTTCCACTTTGAAGCGAGCGATAGGCATCATCAACAGCGAACGGTTCACTACCAATGACCTTACATTTATTCCCAAAATAATGTGCTGCCAACGCCGTACCGGCAATGAGCCCACCTCCGCCGACAGGAACTACTATAAAATCAAGATCAGGATGTTCTTCCAATAGTTCCATGCAAGCGGTGCCTTGGCCGATAATGACATTGACACTATTCGATGGGTGGATAAAAGTCGTCCCCATTTCCGCTTCGATCTTTAAGGCGGCCGCCTTTCTCGCTTCCAATGTGGGTTCACATTCAATGATTTTCCCTCCATATTCCAAAACCGCATCTTTCTTTACCCGTGGGGCAGAGGTTGGCATCACAATGAATGCCTTAACCCCGAGGCTTTTTGCCGCCAAGGTAAGGGCCTGGGCAAAATTACCAGAGGAATGGGTAACGACCCCTTTACTTCTTTGCCCTTCTGAAAGTTGCAAAATCGCATTGGTGGCTCCCCTCATTTTATAGGCGCCCATTCTTTGAAAGTTCTCACACTTAAAAAAGAGTTCCGCACCCGCCATTTTATCTATTAAACGAGACGTGAGAACAGGCGTTCTATGAATATATGGGGCTATTCTATTATGGCATTGAACCAGATCTTCTTTTTGCATTTCAATGTTCATTTTACCGGTATCCTTAATTAAAATACCTTGCTTAAATCTACAAAGAAATAGTTTACACTAGTATATCATGTAACAATTGAACGGACAACCAAATATTTACGTCGAATTTTCGTTACTATAGGGATTGGCATAAACTTTGATTCATAAAACTTGCCAATCGTATAGTATTGGTATTTTGTTATGCGAACAATTTTTATACTTAGTGTTTTTATGCTGTTTCATTGGATGCAGGGGCATGCCAATAGCTATGATTTTTCATTGACCCATAATGACTTTATCGATTCCTTTAATTCTCTCAATGCATCAGAGGGTCTAAAAAACTTAGGGGGGGGAGGAGAACTTGGCAGCTTGAAATCTTCAATCAACATCACCTCTCCAAATAGTCATTCGATTTGGACCATACCTGGACCGGCAGAACTGGAATGGACCACCCAAAATATCGGCACGGCGAAATCGATACGCTTTTTCCTTGCCAAGGATGATATGGTGGTGCAGGAATTGGGTACGTTTAAAAATACAGGAATGGCCAAGGATATCGTTTTAGCCAAGAACATCGGCTCTGGGGATAATTATCAGGTAGTAGGCATTGAGATGTTCCCGGATGATAGATTCCATATCGCAAAATTTTCTACCCCATATTTTTCTATCCGAAATAAGGAATCGGATGCCAGAAAGGAACGGGCTAGACTTGCAAATACCACACAGACCCCTGCGGTACAAAAAAAAGTTGAAGCATCCCAACCTGTTGAAGCAGCACTGCCTGTTGCAGCACCAAAAAGGATGGAATTCGATGGTCGGAATATTACCTATGTTAAGGAATTGGCTTTTACCAAAGAAAAAATTAAAATACACATTTGGGACCATGGTAGGCAAGATGGTGATATTGTCTCCATTTATCTTAACGGCTTTACAGTGGTTTCAAAACACTTGCTGACCTATCATAAAAAATCCATCGAAATTACATTGGATCCCAAAAAGAAAAACGACCTGTTCGTATATGCCCATAACCTAGGAAAATATGCGCCGAATACTGTTTCCGTTGAAATCACCGATGGAACGACCTTGGAAAACATCATCCTGAATTCAGACCTTAAAAGTTGTGAGGCCGTTTTAATCAGTGTGAATAAATAATTTTTTCAATTACAAGCTAACTTTCCCACCCGTTTTGGCGGCCATGTAAATCGCATCCATGATTTTAAGATCCTTCAATCCCTCTTCCCCATCAACGGGAACCAAGGGTTGAATACCCTCAAAAATAAGTTGGGCCATTCCATCCATTTGTAAGGTTTGATGGGTAATATGCGGTTGGTTCAGTTCCCCATTATGGGTTCTCCCTTTGATAGGCCCATAACCTATGGAAGGCTGCATTTCTACCCAACCATCATCCCCCGTCATAAAGAAACGATCTAAATGCCTCATGGCGTAGGTTGATAGACATGATGCCACTGCCCCACTGGGAAAGCCCATTTGAAAGGTTATGGTTTCATCAATACCTGCCTTGAACTTCACGGGATCTGTTTTTGTTTCCTGGGCAGTGACCCAAATAGGTTCCTCCCCCAGCATATACCGGGCCCCATTTACGGCATAGATGCCAATATCTATCATGGCCCCACCTCCCGATAATTCCTTGTTTAAACGCCATTGGTCAGGATTCCCTATAACAAAGCCCGTTTGTCCTTGAAAAAACCTGGGCTGCCCAAATTCCCCAGTCTTTCGCATTCGTATGACCTCTACGGTTTTAGGTTCAAAATGCATACGGTAACCCACTAACAATTTTACATTCGCGGCTTTGCAAGCCATTACCATGCGTTCCCCTTCCTCAGCATTGATGGCCATAGGTTTTTCACAAATCACATGCTTACCGGCCTTTGCGACACGAATAGCCTGCTCGCAATGGAGTCCGTTTGGTGTAATGATATATACCGCATCGATATCAGGATTATGCTTAATGGCATCAAAATCTTCATAATTGTAGCAATTTTTTTCGGGAATGTTATATTCAGCCTGCCATTTCGTGATTTTTGAAGGGGTACCGCTGATCACGCCGACCAATTGGGCCCGTTTGCAATCCTGCATCGCATTGGCTACCCGGGTACCATAATTGCCCAACCCCATTATGGCCACTCTAAGTATGCGGCCCTCATATGGTGTGTCGCAAGCGGCAAAAACACTTGCAGGGCTATATAAAATAGGCAGGCTTACTGCCGAAATCGATAATTTTTCAAGAAAATCCCTTCGTGAACCCATAGTATTTTGATTTGTATTAAAAATACGCTTAAATACCAAAAACACATTATAACTAAAAAAAAAAGACTTCAATATGCATTGAAGCCTATAGTTTTATCAGAGGAAATCCTGTAATGCCCAAACTTTCATCAAGCACCAACTTTACTTTTTGAAATTCAGTTCATTGCATGCTTCTATTCCCGATGCAATTTTAGAACCTTCTACGCTGACCTGAGTATTGCATAGCTTCTCCCTTCCCAAAGCCATAGCTAAAGCCCAAGGCAATAAAACGACCGCGTTGGCGACGACTGTAGACCTCGAAATCGTTCTGGACAATTTCATCTTCATTGATTCTTGAAGCGAACAGGTCCCGTACACTTAAGTTCAATACCGCCTTACCCTTTAGGATATTCTTTCGTAACCCAAGATCCATAAAAAGATTATCGCTACGAACCCCTTGCACCGTTCTCACTCTCGAGTTATAATTGCCCGTGGTCTCCAATTCAAAATCAGCTGGGAGCTTTAGTTTTGCCATAACTTTAGATGACCATTGATCTCCATCAAAATCAAAGACGGTACTTTCAAAAATACCTTCCCGCTTAAACTCGCTATAATTGAAATCCGCATTAAGTGTCATCCATTTAAAGGGGGCGTACTTGGCGTTGAATTCAATACCTGTAACCTTGTTCTCTCCAATATTCTCAGGTCTCACTGTGTTCACATTGTTCGCAAAAAAAGAGACCCGTTCAATGACATCGGTCGTATAGCGATAATAGGCCCCGAAATTTATGGATGCCTTACCTAAAATATAGATACTGGTAATCTCATACGAATCGGTAAACTCTGGTTGTAAATCGGGATTTCCCTGTCGGATACTAAAATTGTTTCGGATATTGAAAAATGGGTTAAGGTCCCACATTCTTGGTCTATAGACACGCTTTGAATAGCCTGCCTGCACCGAAATTTTGTCCGTGAATTTATAAGAGGAATGAACACTAGGAAAAAGGTTGGTATAGTTCTGTTCGTTGGCCTGGTCAGTGTTCTCCAATAAGGTATTCAAATTGGTTTGTTCTAATCGCAGGCCAGCTTTAATGCCCCATTTTGAACCCTCATAGGAGCCGGTACCATATACGCCCAATACATTTTGGTCGAAATCGAAAATATTGGTCAAACCAGGGTCCACAACGAAACTTCCATTTTCAAAATCACTGACCTCGTAGTCGTTCTTCACATCATTTAATACATATTGCGCACCTGTCTCTATCTTCCATTTTTCAGAAAATGGCCTGGTGTAATCCAATTTAAAGGTAAACACTGATTCCTTAAAATCTGTTCGGGTTTTTTGTTCGGCATCGTTATCAGTACCACTAAGCGTTGTATTGATAAAGTCCGATGATTGATCCTTCCCGAAAAAATTTCCTAAAGAGCTAAATACCAGGGTATGGTCCTCATCCCCGTTAAAATCCTTTTTATACTGCAACTCAAATTGAAGTTTAGGATTCTCGGCTTCAGTTACCTCTGTACGTTGCCACTCAGAGACAACGTTATCGGAGGCATCCAAGGAAGTGAAACTGGTTGTTGAGGGTTGATCTTCCAACTCCATTGCAAAATTCCCGGAAAGTGTCAAAACGTTGTTTTCATCAATGTAGTAATCGGTACCCAACACAAAATTGTAGTACGTCTCGTTTCTATACTCCGTACCGGTCGAGAGTACAGTAGTATTGTTCACCAAATCCACATTTCGATTTATCCTATCATCCGGTAGTTCCCGAATACCATAGCCCAATTGACTGAATAGGTTGAATTTTTCACTTCTTCGGTTAAGACTTATACCAATACTATGCGAATCTGGCGCTCCCGTATTCACCGATACTGAACCATTTAAACCTTTTCTTTGGTCTTTTTTAATGACAATGTTTATTATGCCCGATGTACCCTCGGCATCGTATTTTGCAGAGGGATTTGTGATTACCTCAATCCTATCGATCATATCCGCCGTAATAGTTCCCAAGGTATTACCCTCTTCGCTAGCGATAACCGATGGTTTACCATTAATCAAAATTTGGACGCCTCGGCTGCCCCGGAGGCTTATTTGCCCTTCGATATCCACATTGACCGAGGGAACATTGTTCAATACATCCAAGGCACTTGCGCCAGTAGTGCTCAAATCCTTACCCACGTTAAATACCCGTTTATCCAACTTAAATTCGGTTCGGGATATTTCTCCACGAACCACTACTTCTTGTAATTTCTCGGCATCTTCCGACAATGTAATGGTTCCCAACGTTATTGTTTCACCCTTGGTCACAGGTTGACCAAAAGTCTTAGTCTCGAAACCGATAAAACTAACCTCAATATAGAAATTGGAGGCTTTCGTCTCCAGCTCAAAACTACCATCTTCCAATGTAGTGGTACCACTCAAAGGTTTTTGGGTTTCAGAATCGGCTACCAAAACCGTTGCGAACTCTATAGGTCGTTCATTGACATCAACCACTTTACCGGTAATCAGGGTGGTGGTCTGGGCAACGATACCCGTAATATTCAAGATTTGAAATCCAAATAAAAGAGAATAGAGTATGTAGCGTTTCATAGGTCTTCATTTTTTAATTGATAGGTTAAAAGTTATATTTTTATAGGTAATAGTCAACCTATATTCCGTGAACGACAGCAGTTTTACAGTGAACGACACAAGACTTGAGCAATGACGTTGACCCTATCAAATCTGTCGATGGCGGTTTTTGGAAGTATTACTTAACTACAATCCTTATTTTTAAGGTATGGCAACCTTACCGCACAAATTAAACGCTACTTCCAAGGAAATCATTTTTCAATTCTTATTGCATGTCTTACTGTTTTTGTTCTTTACCTTCGACCGGGAAGAACCCCATATAGAACAGTTTAAAATATTTGCCTTTATCAATTATGCCTTGGGCGCTTTTGTTATCAATTATGGTTTATTACCTCGCTTCTTCTATAAAAAACACTATATAAGTTTCATTATTTCGGCCATCGTAGTCGTCACCGCCATAATGTTGATCGAAGAAATGGTCCTCGAAAAAATATACTATCCAGATACCAAGGGGTCTCGATTTCAAGGAGTGATTTACGGCCTTATGGATGTAATGCCCATCATTACCATTTTAGCAGGTTTCAAATTTGCCTGGGATGCTTCAAAAAAACAATTGGAAGTCGAAGAATTGCGTTCTTCCATTCAAGAAAGTGAATTGCAATTCCTTAAATCGCAGATCAATCCCCATTTTTTGTTCAACAACCTGAACAATCTTTATTCTTATGCTATTGCCCAATCACCAAAAACGCCATCGATCATTCTGGAGCTTTCCTCGGTACTTCGTTATATGTTATATGACTGCAAAGAAAAATTCGTATCGCTTCCCAAAGAAATCGAACACCTTGAAAATTTTACAAAGTTGAACGAACTCCAAATAGAAGAACGGGGTAAGGTTAGTTTTAAAACCAAAAATATTACCGCTGAATACCAAATCGCACCTTTAATCCTGACCGTTTTTATCGAAAATGCCTTTAAGCACAGTACAGCAAGCCAGTCGGATAATATTTTTATCGATATCACCATCAAGGTAAACGACAATGGCATGATGGAATTCGAATGTAAAAATTCGTTTAGGTCAAAGGGAAACACCGAAAGTCTAGCGAAAGGTATAGGTCTTCAGAACGTTAAAAAAAGATTACAGCTCTTATACCCCAACTCACATACATTAACAATAGACGATAATGAGGGACTATTTTCGGTAGCATTGAAAATTCAGTTAAAAACAGCCAAGGCATGATACGTTGTATTATTATCGAAGATCAACCACCGGCACAACGGGTACTTAAAAAGTATATTGCCGATATGGGGAATATGGATCTTAAAGGCACTTTTGCCGATGCATTACAGGCCATGGCTTTTTTAAAGACCGAATCTATTGATCTTATTTTCTTGGATATTCATCTACCAAAAATCTCCGGTATTGATTTTTTAAAAAATACGAGTCTAAACCCCAAAGTTATTCTTACGACCGCATTTTCTGACTATGCCTTGGAAAGTTATGAATACGACGTAATCGATTATCTTTTAAAACCTTTTTCCTTTGAACGTTTTGTACAGGCCGTTTCAAAAGTACCCCCACCAAAATCGGAGCAACTACAGATCAAAAATTCGATAACAAGGGAAACATCCCCTGAAATTATCTTTATCAAATCGGGTTATGAACATATCAAAATCGATGTTTCCGATATTATTTTCATACATTCCGATGCTGATTATACCGAAGTATATACCGGATTATACAAACACTTATCTCAAGAACCACTTCGGTTCTGGGAAGGTTTTCTAGATCCTAATCGATTTATCAGGATTCATAAATCCTATATTATTAATACCCTAAAAATTGAAAAAATTATCGGTAATCGAGTTTACTTGGACAAAAAGACGGCCTTACCCATAGGAAGGGCCTACAAAGAACATTTTATGAAACACGTATTAAAATAAAAATCGGACGATTATGAAAGAATTAAAAAAAGAAGACATTAAACAAGAGGTGTTCGACCTATATGACGATTACGCCCATAATAGGGTAAGCAGAAGGCTGTTTTTGGATAAACTATCGACCTATGCCGTTGGTGGGTTAACCCTACCTTCCCTACTTAGCTTTATCTCTCCCGACTATGTAAAAAAAAAGCAGATAAAACAGGATGACCCACGTTTAGTATCAGAGTATATACATTACGATTCGCCCAAAGGCGGAGGTTCTATAAAAGGATTGCTTTCCAAGCCTGCCGATGCCACCGGTAAACTTCCCGGAATCGTTGTGGTACATGAAAATCGTGGATTGAATCCACATATTGAGGACGTTGGTCGACGTGCCGCTTTGGCGGGATTCGTCTCCTTGGCCCCCGATGCCCTTACGCCCTTAGGTGGCTATCCCGGCAACGACGACGATGGCCGTGAACTTCAGCGCAAACGCGACAGGAATGAAATGCTGGAAGATTTCATCGCTGCCTTCGACCATTTAAAATCACATCCTGACTGCAATGGTCATGTAGGTGTTGTCGGTTTTTGTTTTGGAGGTTGGATTTCCAATATGATGGCCGTTAAAGTTTCCGATCTAGGGGCCGCAGTCCCATTTTATGGAGGCCAACCCACTGAAGATATCGACAAGATAAATGCGCCCCTGTTGCTTCATTTCGGGGAACTGGACAAGCGCGTGAACGAGGGGTGGCCTGCGTATGAGGCTGCCTTAAAGAAACATGGAAAACAATACCAGGCCTATATCTATGAAAAGGCGAACCACGGTTTTCATAACGATACTACCCCTAGGTACGACAGGGAGGCGGCAGAATTGGCCTGGGAAAGGACAATTGCTTTTTTTAAGAAGGAGCTTCAATAATAGGGTCCACATCAAAAATAACAGCACAATAGTTATTACCTGAAAATGATGTTTCCCATGAGGTCTTTAACAAAAAAACCAAGACTTTCGTCTTGGTTTTTTTTGTACTCGAGGTGGGAATCGAACCCACACTCCCGAAAGAACTGGATTTTGAATCCAGCGCGTCTACCAGTTCCGCCACTCGAGCAAAATTCAATAAATATACCTATTCTTCATTTCTTAGCTCTCTGAGTTTTTCTTTTCCAATACCAGATTTCCAATACTTTTCCCTTTTGCGAGCTTCAATTCTATTTTCACACTCTTCCTTATAGATCAATTTATAAGGAGCATATGGTCTGGTAGTTCTTTCTCTACGATTATTATGTCTTTTCAATCGTTCACTTACATTGACGGACATCCTGACATAAATGTAATTGAAATCTAAACTAGAAATAGCATAAACCCAAACCATTATTACAATATTTCAACTAGCGCGCCTGCCTGTCGGCAGACAGGTCTACCAGTTCCGCCACTCGAGGATGTAAAATAGGACTGCAAAACTATAAAATATTTTCATTTCAGGAACTAAAAATAACAAGATTTATCCTTTAGCAACCCAAATAAATTTCTAAATTTGCACCTCCTTTGTCCAAATGGAGTTTAATAATTTGATAAACAATACATTAAACATGCCTTATCAAGTACCTGAACCGAAGATTTTTGCCTGTACCCAGAGTACCGAACTTGCGAAAAAAATCGCAAAATCCTATGGTACCCAATTGGGCAAAGTGCATTTTTCAAGATATAGTGATGGGGAATTTCAACCCTCCTTCGAAGAGTCGGTTCGAGGAGCACGTATTTTTATTATTGGTTCAACCAATCCGAGCTCTGAAAATCTTATGGAAATGTTATTAATGCTAGATGCGGCCAAGCGTGCCTCAGCTCGCCATATAACTGCAGTAATGCCTTATTTCGGATGGGCACGACAAGACAGAAAAGATAAGCCAAGGGTTCCCATCGCAGCTAAATTGATCGCCAAAATGCTGGAAGCGGCAGGAGCAACACGAATTATCACTATGGACCTGCATGCAGACCAAATTCAAGGGTTTTTTGAAAAACCCGTTGATCATTTATTCGCCTCGACCCTGTTCTTGCCTTACTTGAAAAAATTAAACCTTCCTGATTTGACCATTGCCTCACCTGATATGGGAGGTTCAAAAAGGGCCTATGCCTATTCAAAGGCTTTAAGTTGCGATGTTGTCATCTGCTATAAGCAAAGGGCAAAAGCCAATATTATTTCACATATGGAACTTATCGGTGACGTACAAGGGAAGAACGTTGTTTTGGTAGATGATATGGTAGATACCGCCGGTACTTTGGCCAAAGCAGCCGATTTGATGGTGGAAAGAGGTGCCATCAGTGTTAGGGCGATAACTACCCACGGACTTTTATCGGGCAATGCTTATGAGAAAATAGAAAAATCCCAATTGAAAGAATTGATCATAACCGATTCAATTCCAATTGAGATCAAGAGCAAAAAGGTCAAAGTACTAAGTTGTGCCGATTTGTTTGCCGATGTCATGCATAGGGTACACCACAATACATCGATAAGTTCAAAATTCTTGATGTAAACAATAGAATATATTATTAATCTTAAATATAACAATGAAGTCAATTACAATTAAAGGATCAGAAAGAGAAAGCGTGGGCAAAAAGGCAACGAAGGCCCTACGTAATGCTGGAAAGGTTCCTTGCGTAGTCTACGGAGGGGAGAAACCATTACACTTTTCAGCGGATGAATTAGTATTCAAAAACTTGGTTTACACTCCAAACGCGCACACTGTTGTGATTGATTTGGAAAATGGGGACAAAATTGATGCTGTTATGCAAGACATTCAGTTTCATCCTGTAACGGATAGAATCATACATATAGATTTCTATCAACTTTTCAAAGACAAAGAAGTGACCATGGAAATACCAGTTCGCCTGGAAGGAAACTCACCTGGGGTTAGAAATGGTGGTCGTTTGTTGTTCAGAAAAAGAACACTTACTATCAAGGCCTTACCGGATCACCTCCCCGATTTCTTTAATGTGGACATTTCCAAATTAAAAATCGGTGATAATATTAATGTTGAATCATTGTTAAATGATGATTTTACGATATTACATCCTGAGAGCACAGTAGTCGTACAGGTTAAAACTGCCCGTGCAGCTATTGTTGTCGAAGAAGAAGAAGCAGAAGGAGAAGAAGGCGTTGAAGGCGCAGAAGCAGAAGGTGCTGAAGGAGCAGAAGCCCCGGCTGAAGAAGCTGCTGCGGAAAGTAAAGAATAAACGGGATTTACCCTTACGACAAAAGCATCCTGAAAATTTTAGGATGCTTTTGTATTTTTATAGAATACACCGTTTATTATGTTACACTTCTTAAAGGCCTTTTTTGGTAACACAAAACTATTTTTGAAAGAAAAAGATCTTATGAAAAAGTACTTAATTGTAGGCCTCGGAAATATCGGTAGTGAATATGCCGAAACCAGACACAACATCGGATTCAAGATTCTAGATCAATTGGCAAAGGAAAAAGAATTCACCTTCGAAACGGCGAAACTAGGTGATTTGGGTACCTTTCGTATAAAAGGTCGAAGTGTGCTTTGTCTTAAACCTTCAACCTATATGAACAGAAGCGGAAAAGCCCTAAAGTATTGGATGGAGAAGGAGAATATACCATTTGAAAATGTGTTGGTGGTAACCGATGACCTCAACCTACAATTTGGCACTTTACGTCTGAAAGCCAAAGGAAGCGATGGGGGCCATAACGGACTCAAGGATATTCAGGAAATCCTGAACACAATTACCTATAACCGATTTCGTTTTGGCGTAGGGGCCGACTTTAGTAAAGGAAGGCAGATAGATTATGTTTTGGGGGAGTGGAACGAAGAGGAAAAAACAGCCTTGCCAGAACGATTGGAAAGATCCGCGCAACTCATATATTCCTTTATTCTTTCCGGAATCAAGATAACCATGAACCAGTTCAATAACTCGTAAACTAAAGGGCCTTAAAGGTAAAAACACCGGAATTGGAACTATTGCCTTCCGCATCTTTTGTAATCACCCTCCAGTAATAGGTCGTATTAGAGCTGACGCCTACCACTTGACTCCTTTTAGTTGATGTCGTAAAAGCAATTAAGTCCAAAGGCGGATTCTCGGTAGAAAAATACAACTCAAATCCGATGATATCATTGTCAACGTCGGCCGCAGACCACTCCAGAGTAACCTCATTGTTTATATCCTTAAAAAGTGAAGCTCCATTCTGGGGGTTGACCAACTGGGCCGGAAAAGGAGCATGGGTAGTAAGGTAACCTGCATTATAGAAATGCCAAGTGCTACTAGTGGCCACATCCGAAACTTTGGTGTTTTTTGACCGTACCAACCAGGAAAAGGGTTCGCCTTTGGCAATGGGCAATTTGGCTGAAATGGCATTGGTGTTCATCGTTTGGGTAATACCGGTATTCAAATTAGTGACCCTAAGTTCATAACTCTCCGTATGGTCTGAGGCCATCCACTTAAACTCAATTTCACTTGTCGTCTCGCTCAAATCCCGCCCTGTGGTGCATTCGGAGTCTTTATTTGGGAAAACCAAGGTGGCTGCGACAGGGGGTTTGGGGTCACTCTTTTTACTGCATCCAATCAAAAGAACACCAAATAACAATACTAAGATGATCCTCATTGTTTTATGATTTTAGTTGTTCCTTTCATATGCTCACTCTCAAACTTAATAATATATAAGCCGGAAGACAAAATGGACAGATCTAAGGGTAATTCCATCCCATAGACTTCAAATGTTTCGTTTAGCACCAATCTACCCTCGGTGGTAAAAATCCCTACCCTTACTTTTTCTACATTCGTATTAAAATAAACAGTGACTGTAGAAACGAACGGATTTGGATAAATAATGGGTTCTTCACCTAAAAATATGGATTCTTCATATACCCCTTGACAAGGTAGGTTGGTATATACCTTAAGGGTATTATTGCCTTTATTCAAGTCAAGGGAAATTTCAGATGCCGTGGTCTGAATGACTTCCCCGTTCAATTCAATGAAATATGCATCCGAACCTTGTAGACTCACAATCGTCATCTCATCATTATAGGAAGTTTTGGAGCTTACGAACAGGGCCTCTGGTTGGGTAATGACCACTTCAAAACAATATTCCTCATAATCCACTTGCCCATCTGTCCCACCAATACAAATGTTGTAGGTACCCGCCATTAAATTGCTTAAAGTATAGGTATTGGTAAAATCATCATTGATGTTTACCCCATTACCTCCTATGGTTATTTCATAATTTAGCGTTTCCAACGTTGAAATATTGATAGCCCCATCATTACTATCGCGGCACGCTTCACTCTGTAAGGAAACGTTAAAATTATCATTTGCAAATCGATATACGGGACATCCGGAAATATCTACCTCGGTACCTATAGGGGTTCCAAGACATAGATCATCGCCATCATCGAAAACACCATCTTGATCTTCATCGGGTCGAAATGCCCCTTCTATACAGACCTCCATCGTAAAAGCCTTTAATGACCCTCCGTCCGAAGCTGCATTATCATTGATTTCTAAGGTCCACTCCCCAAAAAGGGATTCTCCATTAAAAGAACTTAAAGAACCTATTGGCTTTATTGTTCCACTGATAGCGGGATCCCCATTACAAATAAAATTCTGGGCGTCATCATCGAATGTTGCATTAATATTTTGCAAATCCCCACACGAACTTGATAATAATACCACTGTGGTCCCGGCCGGTGAAATCAGTTTAACTACCAAATCGGCCAAATAGGTGTGATCTAATTCTATATGTACATTGATATCTGCCAAAGGGATGTCATCATAAAAAGCGATTTTTGAAGAAATTGTTGGCGTATCAATCGGTGATATCTCAATAGGTAGGTCAAGCGCATCATTGCTATCACAGTTATACTCAATCGTAGTGAAGTCAAATGGTTGCGAAGGTTCACCCTCACCACAGCCATTTATGGGCTTGACCCTCCAAAAGTAGCTCGTTTCATAATTTAAATTCAACGGTGAATAGGTATTGGTGGAAACGGTATTGACCTCAATAATATCATTAAACAATGAATCTGTCGCAATTTCGACCTCGTACGAAGTGTAGGAAGCCGTATCCTCCCATTCCAAAAATGTCTTTGCCGAAATATCTACCGCGCCATCTGCCGGAGCAAGGAGTATTGCATCGGGAAACACATCATCGTACACCCTTAAATCCAATACGATATTTTTTGTAATACTGGCTGAAGTGGCTTCAATCTCTATGGCATACAAGGCTTCCGGCACACTACCCGTGTTTGAAAAAGTAACAGTAACGGTCGTATCATTGACTGCTGTTACCGGAGAAAAAGCGATATCCAGCCCTAAGGGTGGATTTGGAACGCTAAAAGTTACCTCCTCATTGAATCCCAAATACGTTTCATAATCAAAGGTGGTGATCAAATCATTGGGTTGACATACCTCATATTCGAGATTCGTAAAGTTCAAAACGATTTGTGCCTCTTCTATGGTAAAATTGACGGCGTTTACAGTAAAAAAAATGTTATCCCTGGCTTTTATCATAATCCGTGCCGTCGTTGTTGGCGTCCCGGGCAGCACCACCTTATGTTTACCATCATTAGGCACATTCTCCGCCAAAGAAATAGGAAAGGTTAATCCCCCATCGATAGACAATAGTATGTCAACCGCCTGCACGTTTACTGGGGCCTTATCGGTATCTGCAACATTCCAAATAATATTTTGGACCGTGCCTGCCGTATACGTTTGAGTTGATGCCTGTGAAACCATTTTAAAAGGGCCTGCATTACTTACTACGGAAACCTTCATCAAGTCGAATACAACCTGACCACCACCTAGAGCATTATCCCTAACCGTTAATGCGAAATTCATTTCCCGTTCTATATCTGACAATGTCTCCCAAGAAGAATCCACAGTAGGGTTCGATTCCGTTAAGTTGCCCGTTAACACACTGGATAACTTGGGGAAATAGCGGGTTGAATCGGTTGAAGGCTTTTGCGACCTAAAGTTGGCCCCACTTGGATTTGTAGGACCAAATGTAGCTTGGGTGACTATACCATCATCTATTTGCTCCCAGGCATAGGTTAAAACATCGTCCATATCGGCATCGGATGCATTTCCCGATAGGGCAAAAGCTGTGGATTTTGGAATGACAAAATCCCCGATGGGAACGATTACGGGTGGGGAATTGGTCAGATTTACAATTTCAGCGCAATCCACTGTGGTTAAATACTCGGATATTTGAAATATACTATAATAATGAAAATAATCATCGCCATTCATCGCGACGTTATTCACCCCGGTAATACCCGCATAGCCCATGATGGTGGTTCCACTTCCTGGTTCCGCCTGAACTTGGGTGCCTTCAGATTCAAAAGACCACGTGTGGTTTGCTCCAAATTGATGCCCCATTTCGTGGGCCACATAATCCAAATCATAGGTATCACCTTCCGGAACTACCTTGGAAGAATAGGCACTGCCCTTTTTATTGTCTGCGCATACCGCTCCAATAAAACCAGCATTTCCTCCATTTTTGTCGCTACTGTCAACCCTATGGAACAAATGGCCTATATCATAGTTTGTGGCTCCTATACTATCCGTGATAACGCCCTGCACTTCCGAATTCAGATCGGTATTGTAGGGGTCTGACACACCATCCGTATAAACAATCTTATCATTATCGGGAACGATTTCCAAGGTAACCCCTAGATCCGATTCGAAGACTTGGTTGACCCGGGTTACCGTGGCATTGATAGCCGCTAAGGCATCGGCGATCGTACCGCCATGAAAAGTGGTGTATTCCCCTGTGGCGGAAACGGCCAATCTGAATTTTCGTAACTGCTTATCATCTACCTGTTTGGAGGTCAAAGAAGTCATTCCTTGGGCAATGACGCTTTCGGTTTCACAAATAAAAGCTTTGTCGATGTTGTTATCCCCATCACGGGCATAGATGATATAACTATCATCGTCTGTTTTTTGCAAGTACGTATTGCCTTTTTTATTGCCATGGACAATCATCGCCTGTATTCCCTTATGGGAAACACTAAAACGGATCTTATCATCTTTGTTTTTCAAACCGTATCCGGAATACGATTTTATATCGGGATATTTGTCGGCCAGTTTTTGTGAAAAAACGGGGGTCTCAATTACCCTAAAATCGATATACTCTCCTTTATCATTAGGAAAACGTACGGTAATCGGGGATTTGTCGCTTATTTGCCCTTGACTGATTTCATTCTTGAATGTAGCCTCATCAAAGGAATAAACCCTTCCTTTTTGAACCTCGAATCGATTTGATATTGACGCGTTAAGGTCTATCCGTCCAGATTCCTGCTTCCAATAGTTACGTTGCGCATATCCGTAAAAGGAAAGAAATAATATGGATATTGAAAAAACTAGACGTAATTTTGAAACCATTCAGGGTTTTTTATATCAAATCAAATATAAGTCTTTTTATTTTTTATTCTACGTGATAACTGTCCAAAGCATCGATAAATATGACAAAGAACACCCCACGGCTATTACGATAGGTACTTTTGATGGGGTTCATATCGGGCATAGAAAAATCCTTGGAAAACTTATTGAAAATGCCAAGTCCCAGAATTTAAAATCGACCGTACTCACTTTCTTTCCCCATCCAAGAATGGTATTGCAAAAAGACGCCGAGATCAAATTATTGAACACCATTGATGAAAAAAAGATGATTTTGGAGGATCTTGGACTTGATTTCCTCATTATACATCCTTTTACCAAAGCGTTTTCCCGTTTATCGGCTACGGGGTTCGTCCGTGATATTTTGGTGAATTCGTTACGGGCCAAAAAAATAATCATCGGTTATGACCATCGATTTGGCAGAAACAGGGATGCCAATATCAATGATCTGATTGCTTTTGGTAGTGTTTTCGATTTCGAAGTAGTCGAAATTCCGGCGCAAGAAGTCGATGAAGTATCGGTAAGTTCCACCAAGATCCGCAAAGCCTTGCAAGAGGGTAATGTTGAAATTGCCAACACCTATCTGGGCTACCCTTATATGTTGACAGGTGAAGTAAAGAAAGGCAAAGGTTTGGGGCGTACGATCGGTTTTGCCACGGCGAACCTATTTATAAAGGAAACCTACAAATTAGTACCTAAAAACGGCGTTTATATAGTGCAGGCCAAGATAGAAGGCGAAAAGGTATTCGGTATGATGAATATTGGTTATAACCCTACTGTTTCCGGTACTGCAAAGAGTATTGAAATCCACTTTTTTGATTTTAAGAGTGATCTATACGACCAAAGATTACAGGTCGATATATTGGCGCGAATTCGCGATGAGCATAAATTCGAATCGATTACGGCATTGAAAAATCAATTGGAAAAAGATAAGGAGACATCGCTCTCGATACTCAACAAATAATGTTAAATCGTTTGCTTCTTACTAAAGTTGACAACTCCCCTTTACTTGTTTTCAGGGTATTCTTCGGGATTTTGATCGCCTTGGAAAGTTTCGGGGCCATTGCCACAGGGTGGGTCAGGGAAACCTTGATAATCCCAAAATTCACGTTTACCTTTATTGGTTTTGAATGGCTGCAACCCTTACCCGGAAATGGTATGTACTACTATTTTATACTAATGGGTGTCTTGGGCATCTTGATAGCCATTGGCTATAAATACCGATTTAGTATCATTAGCTTCACCATTTTATGGCTTGCGGTATATCTAATGCAAAAGTCCTCGTACAACAACCATTATTATCTTTTGGCCCTCATTTCATTCTTGATGTGTTTTTTTCCGGCCAACGCTGGCTTGTCGATTGATGCACGACAAAATCCATCGCTTCGATCCAATACTATGTTTTCTTATGTAAAATGGATTGTCATAGCCCAGTTGTTTTTGGTTTATACTTTTGCTTCAATAGCGAAATTGTATGGCGATTGGCTCGATTTCAGTACCATCGAGATCTTAATGCAACAAAAAAAAGACATACCCGTCATAGGACCGATCTTGCAACAACTTTGGACGCATAAGACCATTGGCATAATAGGCATTCTATTCGATGCATTGATCATACCTGCCCTACTTTGGAAACCATCACGCAAAATCGCCTTCATATTCAGCATTATCTTTCACCTTTCTAATTCGTTGATTTTTCAAATTGGTATTTTCCCGTACCTGGCCTTGGCATTCACCGTTTTCTTTTTTGACCCAAAATCGATCCGTAATATTTTCTTTAAAGATAAAAAGGTTTATAGCGATAATAGGATTGTCATTCCGTCGTATAGAAAATGGTTGCTGCTGGGTTGTACCCTCTATTTTTTGATACAGCTATTCCTGCCCCTCCGACACCATTTGATCAAGGATGATGTGCTTTGGACCGAGGAAGGCCATCGACTAAGTTGGCGTATGATGTTACGAAGTCGCCAGGGACAAATAAAGTTCAAGGTTCTAAACAAAGATAATGGTGGGGCCTATATGGTGAGTTTGAAAGACCATTTGACCGAAAAACAACAAAGAAAAATTGCCGCTTACCCAGATTTTATTTGGCAATTTTCCCAATATCTGAAGAAGCAACATGAAATCAAAGGTGAAAATATTTCTGTGTATGCCTTGAATTCAAAGGTAAGCATCAACGGGAAACCCTATAAACCATTTATTGATCCAAAAGTGGATCTTGCCAATGAGGATTGGGACCATTTTGGACATCATGAGTGGATCTTGCCTTCGAACTATGGCCAAAAGGAAAGGCCAAAATAGTTAAACCCCTAATTGATACATTGATCAATTAACCTTAAATTTGGCGCTTAATAAAAATCCCATGCTACAGTTACAGGTCGTAAGAGAAGAAAAGGATAACATCATCGCCGCCTTGCAAAAGCGTAATTTAGATGCTGCTCCCTTATTGGAAAAAGTAGTGCTATTGGACGAAAAGCGACGTACCCTACAAACCCGGTTAGACAATACCTTGGCAGAATCGAATAAACTATCCAAAGAGATCGGTATGTTGTTCAAAAGTGGAAAAGCCCAAGAAGCGAATGTATTAAAGGAAAAAACCGGAGGGTTAAAAGAAGAATCCAAAAGCTTGGGAGACGAACTCAGTGCAGTTGCTGGGGAACTTCAGGACTTGCTTTATCAAATACCGAATATCCCCAATGCATTGGTCCCAGCGGGTACCTCCGAGGAAGATAATGAAGAGGTTTTTAGGGAAGGTGACATTCCTACATTAGATACCAATGCCCTACCCCATTGGGAACTCGCCAAAAAATACGACATCATCGATTTTGAACTTGGTGTGAAGATCACGGGCGCAGGTTTTCCCGTATACAAAGGCAAGGGTGCCAAGTTACAACGTGCATTAATCGCCTATTTCTTGGATAAAAATACAGCAGCCGGTTATACTGAAATGCAAGTACCCCTGCTAGTAAATGAGGCTTCTGGATATGGTACTGGACAATTACCGGACAAAGAAGGGCAAATGTACCATATAGGTGCAGATGACCTATACCTGATACCGACGGCAGAGGTGCCGGTGACCAATATCTTTCGCGATGTTATCCTGAACGAAAACGAATTTCCCATTCAGTATACGGGCTATACCCCTTGCTTTAGAAGGGAAGCCGGGAGCTATGGAGCACATGTACGCGGGTTGAACCGTTTACATCAATTTGATAAGGTGGAAATCGTACGGGTTGAGCATCCCGCCAATTCATACAAAGCCTTGGATGGAATGGTAGAACATGTAAAAAGTATTTTAAGGGAGCTGCAATTGCCCTACCGAATTTTACGGCTCTGTGGGGGCGATCTGGGTTTTACGGCGGCCCTAACCTATGATTTTGAAGTTTTCTCAACCGCCCAAGACCGTTGGCTGGAAATCAGTTCGGTTTCCAATTTTGAAGCCTTTCAGGCCAATCGATTGAAGCTTAGGTACAGGGACGAAAACGGGAAGACCCAATTGGCACATACCCTGAATGGTAGTTCCTTGGCCTTGCCACGGGTTTTGGCCGGCATCTTGGAAAACTGCCAAACCCCTAAGGGTATAAAGATTCCCGATGTATTGGTCCCTTACTGCGGTTTTAATATCATAAGTTAGATAGGTTTTTTGTAAACCTTAACATCGGCTTATTGCATTCTACGTATCTTTGGAAAAATTGTTCTTTTGAGGGTATTCTTGATTTTCTTTGTTTTATGCTACTCCCATATAGTTTCGGCCCAGGATGATTTTTTGGCCAAACAGTATTTCAATGATGGTGATTTTGACAAAGCCGTGGTTTTCTATGAAAAGTTGGTGGATAAAAATCCAAGGCGGACCGATTATTCCGAAGGGTTGATCGCTTGTTACCAGCAGTTGGAACGCTATAAGGATGCCGAAGAATTCTTACTTGAAAAAATCAAACAAGGGAATACCTACCCCATATTGCTCATTGAATTGGGGTATAACCATGCGCTACAAAATGCACCTGAAAAAGCTTCGGAATACTACGAACAAGCATTAATGCGTATTGGTGACAATCCTAACCTCGGTTATAGCATAGCCCTTCGGTTTCAAAAATATTCACTTTTGGATTATGCCTTAAAAGCATACTCAAAGGCAATGGAATTAAACCCAAAGCTGGACTATAATTACCAAATGGCCCGTATTTACGGTGAACAAGGCGATATAGATAAGATGTACAACTCCTATTTAAATCTCCTTATCAATGGTAAAACCTCAAAATCGAATGTACTTCGAAGCCTCGATGATTTTGTTTCCTCCGATCCAGAAAACGAAAACAACATCAAACTGAAAAAAATACTCCTAAAACATGCACAACAAGATCCTGATTTGCTTTGGAACGATCTTTTAAGTTGGTTGTTCGTACAACAAAAGGAATACAATAGTGCCTTTAGACAAGAGAAGGCCATTTTCAAACGTATGGAAGGTGGGACTATTCAACGCCTGGTCAACCTAGGGGAATTAGCATTGAACGATAACGAAAATGAAATTGCCAAGTCTATTTTCGAATATATTTCCGAGAAATCCTTGGATGAGGTAACTCGGCTTAACGCCCAATTGAATTTAATCGACATCCAATTACTGGACGAAAATAAAAAAACAGTGTCCGAAATAGATGCCCTGTTTAAATCCTTGATTGAAACCCATGGCTATAAAAGCCAAACATTACAACTTCAAATTGCCTATGCCAATTTCTTGACATTCAAAATGGACAGGCCCGAACCCGCCATCGAAATTCTTAAGAGATGTTTAGACCTACCTTTAAATGCACGTGGAAAAGCCTATGTAAAATTGGCTTTGGGCGATATTCTTGTTTTCGATAAAAAGTTCAATCAAGCACTTATCTATTTTTCCCAAGTACAAAAAAGTCTGAAAAATGACGTACTTGGTCAAAATGCCAGGTTCAAAGTGGCACAAACGAGCTTTTATAAAGGCGATTTTGATTGGGCACTTACCCAGTTAAAAGTGCTTCGCAGCTCTACTTCACAATTAATCGCCAATGATGCAATGCAACTGAGCTTGCTCATCGCAGACAATTCTTTGGAGGATTCCACACAAACTGCCCTTAAAAAATATGCCAGGGCCGACCTGCTTGCCTATCAAAAAAAGACGCAGGATGCGATTGATGTCCTTGATGACATTCTTCAAAACCATAAAGGAGAAAAGATAGAGGATGAAGCACTCCTAAAACAAGGGGAGCTACTAACTCTGATAAAGGATTATGAAGCAGCAATATTCAATTACCAAAAAATAACGGAATTCTATGCCAATGATATTTTAGCGGATGATGCCTATTTCGCTCTAGGGGAATTGTATAGAAATGTACTGAACGAACCCCAAAAAGCAAAGGAGCAATACGAAAAAATCATTTACAATTACCAAGACAGTTACTATTTCCCCCAGGCACGTAAAAATTTTAGAATGCTCCGTGGTGATAGTATCAATTAGTACCTACCCTAAACCATAATCATTGAAAAATACGCAGATGGGTTTCGATAAAAGTATAAAACAAGAATTTAACTCCTCCTCTTTGGGGAGATAAGCGAGGGACCAATGTACATATATAACGTTACAACGAATATAGATGAATCAGTGCATGACGAATGGCTTACATGGATGAAGGAAGTCCATATTCCCGATATATTGGCTACCGGTAAATTTCTTTCTGCCAAAATTTGCAAGGTAATGTTGGAAGAGGAATTGGGAGGCATCACTTATGCGGTACAGTTCACCACAATCGATAAAGAAACCCTTCAATCGTATTATGACGACCATGCATCTGCATTAAGAGAGGAAGCCCATAAATTGTTTTCCAATAAATTTGTTTCGTTCCGAACAGAATTGAAAGTGGTAAGCGAGCATTAAAATTATGGGGGAAAGGAAGAAAAAGCACTCTAAATCATTCGGAAAGAAAAGGAATTATCAGAATGACAAAGGACCGGTTAAGGCGAAAAAATATTTGGGCCAACATTTTTTAAAAGATGAGGCCGTAGCCAAACAAATTTCGGATACCCTCACCTTCGAAGGATATCACAATGTTCTGGAAATAGGTCCAGGTACCGGCGTTTTGACAAAATATCTTTTACAAAATGAAATTGACTTGGTTGCGATGGACTTGGATTCGGAATCCATCACTTACCTAAACCAGAATTTTTCATTGGAACATCCTGAAATTCTAGGGAACAATAATAGCTTTAAAGTTATTGAGGCCGATTTTCTTAAATTTGACCTAACTACCCTTTTTGGTTCCGAGCCCTTCGCGATTATCGGCAACTTTCCGTATAACATTTCGACCCAAATCGTTTTTAGGATGTTGGAGTACCGTCATCGGATTCCTGAATTTTCGGGAATGTTCCAGAAAGAGGTCGCTGAGCGAATCTGTGCCCAGGAAGGCAACAAAACCTATGGAATCCTTTCTGTACTCACGCAAGCTTATTATAGTGCTGAATATCTCTTTACGGTAAAACCGGAAGTTTTTGACCCACCTCCAAAAGTACAATCCGGCGTGCTACGGCTAAAAAGAAAAGAAAACTTTACACTCGACTGCGATGAAAAGTTATTCCATAGAGTAGTGAAGACCGCTTTTAACCAGCGAAGAAAAACGCTCAGAAATAGTTTAAAACTCTTTGACCTTTCCGATATTCTCAAAGAAGATACTATCTTTGACCAACGCCCCGAGCAATTGGCCGTAGCCGATTTTATTGGGTTGACAAAGAAAATAGGGAATGACACCGTTTAAACTCACTGAGGAGCTTTTAGAAAAGATCGGACAACTGATCGAGGGCCAAGAGAATTCCAAATTGGAAAAGCTCTTGGAAGAGGTGCATTATGCCGATGTTGCCGAAATCATCAATGAGCTAAACGAGGACCATGCCACTTATCTTATCAAACTTCTTGATAGTGACAAAACCTCCGATGTGCTCACCGAAATTGATGAGGATATCCGTGAAGTAATACTAAGGAACCTCTCCGCCAAGGAAATTGCCGAAGAGCTCGATGAACTGGATACCGATGATGCGGCAGATATTGTTGGGGAACTTCCGAAAGAAATCATTCAAGAGGTAATCTCCGAAATCGAGGATAGGGAACACGCCAAGGATATCGTTGAACTTTTACGTTATGATGAGAATTCGGCGGGTGGACTCATGGCCAAGGAATTGGTTAAGGTACGTGAAAGCTGGAATGTACTTACATGCGTTAAGGAAATGCGCGCCCAGGCCGAAAATGTGACTAGGGTCCATTCTATATATGTGGTGGATGACGACGATAAATTAAAAGGGCGATTATCCCTTAAAGATTTATTGACCACCTCAACAAAAAGCCATATCAGTGATATTTATATTCCAAAGGTAGATTCGGTCAACGTAAACGAGAAGCCGGAGGAAGTGGCTAAAATCATGTCTAAATATGATCTGGAGGCAATTCCCGTAGTCGATGAAATGGGTCGATTGGTAGGTCGAATCACGATTGACGACATCGTGGATGTCATCCGTGAAGAAGCCGAGAAAGATTACCAACTCGCCGCTGGTATCTCCCAGGATGTTGAGGCCGATGACAGCATATGGGATCTTACCCGGGCTCGTCTACCCTGGTTGTTTTTAGGCCTTGTCGGAGGTGTTGGGGCAGCTGCAATCATGGGTGGTTTTGAGGATATGATCAGTAAGCATGCGATCCTGTTTTTCTTCACCCCACTTATTGCCGCCATGGCAGGTAATGTAGGTGTACAATCGAGTGCAATAATCGTTCAAGGGCTTGCCAATGACGATTTAAAAGGAGGCGTAGGCAACCGTTTGATAAAGGAAATGCTTTTGGCCGCATTGAACGGTGTAATTTTAGCAGCAGTCCTGCTGTTGTTCACTTGGGCCTATAAAGGTGATTTTTTAACGGCTTTGGCGATTTCAATATCCCTGATCGTAGTGATTGTAGTGGCCGGACTCATAGGCACATTTATACCGCTATTTTTGGATAAAAGAGGCATTGACCCAGCCATTGCCACTGGACCTTTTATTACCACGAGTAACGATATTTTTGGTATCTTGATTTACTTCTCCATTGCCAAAATAGTCTTGGGGATTTGATTGGTATTCCACTATTTAGTGGCGCTTAAACTGAATTGTATTTAGACTCATTGGAATGAAGGCCATCAACCTTAAAGAAAAATATGCCGAATTCAAGTCCCACTGGCACCCACATCAGATTGCCGTGGTAGACGGTATGCAAGTACTCCTGGCCAAGGTCAAAGGGGAGTTTGTTTGGCATTCCCATGAAAATGAGGACGAACTTTTTCAAGTGCTCAAGGGTACGCTATACATGCAGTTCAGGGATAAGACCGTCTTGGTCAAGGAAGGTGAAATCATTGTGGTCCCTAAAGGTGTGGAACATAATCCGATGACTAAAAACGGGGAAGAAGTCCAAGTGCTGCTCTTTGAAAAATGCTCCACTGCACATACAGGGAAAGTACAGCATGAAATGACTAAAAACCAGTACCCCAAAATATGAGTAAGATAGGACTGATCATACTTTTTTTTGGCTTAGCGGGTTATTCCTTTCATTTGAATGCCCAAAAAGCGCTAAAAAAATCCGAAATTTCTTTTTCGAAAATATCGAACAAGGCGGGTGTTCGAAACATTTCGTTAATGAATGATTACGGAAAACGATGGAAGATGCGGGTTGAATTCCCCGAAAACCCAAGTGAAAAGAAATCCCTTATTATTGCTTTGCATTGGGCAGGTGGCGGGGATACCTACAAAGAGTTCCATGATTGCCTGGTACTCCCAGGTCTTCAAGACGTTAACGCCATAATAGTATCACCAGAAGGCGAAAATCAACTTTGGAATACCGGGAACAATATCGATAAAATACTGGCAATAGTTACCAATTCGCAAAAGTACTGGAACGTTGATCCAGAGAAAATAGCAATCATGGGCTACAGTAACGGGGGTAACGGAAGTTGGTTCTTTGCCGAAAACTATCCCAAATTGTTCTCAGCTGCGATCCCCATGGCAAGTTCTTATGCGATAAACAAGAAAATAGATTTGCCCCTTTATGTCATTCACGGGGCAAAGGATGAACTCTTCGTAGTAAGCAAGACCAAACAATGGGTAGAAAAGTCGAAAAGCGAAGGGAGTGATATCACTTTTATAATCAACGAACAACTTTCGCACTTTCAGGGATGTGCATATAGTAATGATCTTAAAAATGCCGGGGAATGGCTACAGAAAATATGGAAGAAAAAATGAAAATACTTCACCTAGATACCAACCACCCCTTGCTTATCGAGCAATTTTCACAATTGGGGTTCAAGAACCATGAAGATTATACCTCCTCCAAAAAAGAAATTGAAAAGAAAATACATTCCTATGATGGCATTATTATCCGTAGTAGGTTTACGATAGACAGTATATTCCTAGAAAAGGCCACTAAGCTTAAATTTATTGGGCGCGTAGGGGCAGGTCTGGAAAATATCGATATCGATTATGCCAAAATGAAAGGGGTGTTCCTGGCCGCAGCACCAGAAGGCAATAGAAATGCCGTTGGAGAGCATACTTTGGGAATGGTACTTTCACTCTTTAATAAACTCAATAAGGCAGACCATGAAGTCAGGAATGGCAAATGGGATCGAGAGGGTAACCGTGGCATTGAACTCGATGGCAAAACCGTGGGAATTATCGGTTATGGTAATATGGGAAAGGCTTTCGCTAAAAAATTGAAGGGATTTGATGTTGAAACCATCTGTTATGATATCATAGGTGGTGTTGGTGATGAAAACGCCCGCCAAGTAGGTATTATGGAATTGCATCAAAAAACCGACATCCTTAGTCTGCATGTACCTCAGACCTCTGAAACACTTGGGATGATCAATGATGGGTTTATCAATGCCTTTCAAAAACCTTTTTGGTTTATGAATACCGCTAGGGGCAAATGTGTGATTACAAAGGATTTGGTCAAGAATTTAAAATCGGGCAAAATATTCGGAGCAGGATTGGATGTCCTGGAGTATGAAAAATCATCTTTTGAGAATATGTTCGATGACCAAAACCTTCCCGAAGCCTTCCAGTATCTTATTAAAGCCCCTAACGTGCTATTCACCCCACATGTGGCAGGATGGACCGTGGAAAGCAAAGAAAAGCTTGCCCAAACCATTGTCGATAAGATTAAAAAAAGATTTTGCTAACTTTAGGTTTGTGAAATGGGCAATATTAGATTTCTATATAGCTATAAAGTCTAATCGCGAATTACTCCTGTCTACCGACAGGCAAGCCTGACCCATATAAAACAATAAAATCATTCAGGTGAAAAAAACAATCCTCGTTTTTGGCTTATTGATTTTTGCCCTTTTACTCCTTTTTCAGCTAAGTAAGTATTCGCTGGTATCCGGAAATATGGATGTAGAAATTATCATAGCCGTTGTCGCCGTGGTATTTTTTATTGTTGGAATTTATATCAATAAAAAAAGTCTTAATTCTGAACCTTTTCCAGAAAGTGAAATAAACTTTCAAAAGATAGAAGCTCTCGAATTAAGTTCCAGGGAATATGAGGTATTAACTGAAATCGCCAAGGGATTATCAAACAAGGAAATAGGTGATAAATTATTCCTATCGGAAAGTACCATCAAAACACATGTATCTAATCTTTTGGTTAAATTAAACGCTAAACGAAGAACACAAGCAATTCAAATTGCAAAAGAGATGCATATCATCTAAAAAAATGGTGTAAATACCAAATTATTAACAATTTAGTACTTTAGTATGAACTCCAAAACCTTCCCCCTAGTTAGCTTTGGTTACTAATTCTTAAAACTCGTAATCATGAAAAACACGATAATCAAGTTTGGAACCTATGGCCTCATATTGGCTTTGGTTTTCTTTCTAGGCGGACTCTATCTTGGGCAAGATATGGATTTTTCAACCCAAGAAGTTTTTGGGTATATTACTATGATTGCCTCATTGGTTTTTGTGTTCTTTGGAATAAAACATTTTAGGGATAAAGAAAATAATGGAAAACTAACTTTTAGGGAAGCCGTGCTCATTGGCTTGCTGATATCCGCATTCACTGCATTCGGTATTGCCATTGCAGATTTTATTTACACTACTGTCATAAACCCTGACTTTTTTGAGGAATATACCGAGGTAATGAGAGCCCAGGGGTATAAAGGCGAAATTCCAGATTATGGTAGCGGATTTATGGCTTTGATTATGTTCTTAACTGTAATGATCATTGGTTTGGTCATTTCATTAGTTTCGGCTTTAATACTTCAACGTAAAAACTAGATATTATGCAATACAAGGCAAATTCCCCTGAAGAATATATAGAACAGCTTCCTTCTGAGAGACAAGAAGTTATCAAAAAACTTAGAAAGATAATCAAAGAAAACCTTCCTGAAGGTTTCGAGGAACAAATGACCTATGGCATGTTGGGTTATGTAGTGCCACACAGCATATATCCTGACGGATACCATTGCACTCCTGAACTTCCTTTACCTTTTATGAGTTTGGCTTCTCAAAAGAACTTTGTTGCCTTGTACCATTCCGGTATTTATGCAAGTGAGGAAATGTATGATTGGTTCGTTGGCGAATATCCCAAGTATGTAAAAACAAAGTTGGATATGGGCAAGAGTTGTGTCCGGTTCAAAAAGATGGAAACCATACCTTATGGCCTCATCGGCGAACTTTGCACTAAAATGAGTGTGGCCGATTGGATAACCCTATATGAGAAAAACATAAAAAAAACTTGACCATTATGGACAAAAGAGTGACAGGTTTGGGGGGTTTTTTCTTTAAGACCAAAAATCCCGATAAAATTAAAGCATGGTATAAAAATCATTTGGGGCTTAACACCGATCAATACGGATGTACCTTTTGGTGGAAAGACGAAAAGGGCAATAAGTGTTCTACCCAATGGAGCCCGATGAATGAGGACACCAAATATTTTGAACCCAGTAAAAAACAGTTCATGATGAATTTCAGGGTCGATAATTTGGTGGAATTATTGAAAACCTTAAAAGCGGAAGGAGTTACTGTTGTAGGTGAAATCGAAGAATATGAATACGGTAAATTCGGATGGATCCTAGATCCGGAAGGGAATAAATTGGAACTCTGGGAACCCATCGATAAGGCATTCCTCCCCTAGGAGTTACAAACGATTTTCAATCATACAAAATGCTACTTTAAAAGTCATCGGTTTCCTAATCAGGAATGTTAAAGCATATTTCCTTTGTGTATAAATATTTGTTACATTTAACCTAAGTATTAACCACCAAAAACAATCAAAAATGTCAAAAGAAAATAAGGATTTAGGGGATAAGGCGGAAGATGCCATGGGCAAAGCCAAGAAAAAAGCCAAAGATCTAGGCGAAAAAGCAAGCGAAAAATTCGATGACGCCAAAGAGTCAACCAAGGAATTTGCTGAAGATGCAAAGGAAAAGGCAAGTGATTTCGCCGAAGATGCCAAGGATACGGCGAAGGAGTTCACCGAAAGTGCCAAAGAGGCATTTGGCGGTGCTGGGGGTGAAAACAAAAAGTTACTAGCTGGTATATTAGCCATTGTCTTAGGTTGGCTGGGGGTGCATAAATTTATATTGGGTTATACCAAAGAAGGTGTTATCATGGCCGTGATAGGCGTAGTTGGTTGGTTCTTATGTGGGATTCCCACTGCCGTAGTATCATTGGTAGGCTTGGTTGAGGGTATATTATATTTGACCAAATCCGATGAGGAGTTTTACAATACATACCAGGTTGGTAAAAAACCTTGGTTCTAAATAACAGAAGCCAGATTAATAGGGTCTGGCTTTTTTTAATCGATTTATTATCGTAATATTGCAATATATAAATACATTATGGGAATCACCAAAACACAGATCTTTAACAAAAAACAGAATAAACTGGCAACGATATTCAAGGTACTCGCCCATCCGGCAAGGATAGCGATACTTCAGTATATCAGTAATCAAAAAGCATGTATCTGCAATGATATTGTTGCCGAAATAGGCTTGGCACAACCGACGATTTCGCAACACTTGAAGGAACTGAAAAGTATTGACCTGATCAAAGGGGACATCAGCGGTAAAAGAATATGTTACTGTATCAACCTAAAGAAATGGAAGGAAATACAAACTGAATCGAATGCCTTCTTTGATAAAACCAAATTTAATTGTTGTTAAAAACCCATCATTATGCTAACGAATGAATTCTTATCGCTATTGGAACAAAATCAAAATAAAAGCCTCCTTTTTGAATACAAAGACGGTTATTATGTCGGCACCAATTACCATATTACAGAAGTTAAGAACATTACGATTGATTCCGTTGATTGCGGTGCTCATACCGACTTTTGGAAAGAGACCGTTATTCAACTTTTGGAAAGTCCGACAGAGAAAGACAAAAGGGAATTCATGACCGCTTTCAAGGCCATGGGGATTCTAAATAAAGTAGATCTCATTAAGCCTATGCGAAAAGAAGCCGAAGTAAAATTCGAATATGGTAATCCCAGTTTCCATACGGCACAACTCTTTGTGAACGATTTTCTACTTGATGAAAACAAGTTAATCATGAAATTAGGTGTCCAAACAACCGATTGCAAGGCAAAGGAATCTTGCGGAGTGTCCGTCGAGGCTAATAGTCAAGTAGAAGCATGTTATTCACCCGGAAATGGATGTTGCTAGCCCATTTAATTACCCTATTATGGAAATCATCTTTTATCTTGCTACTGCCTGTCTAATTTTCTTTATGATCTTGGCTGCCTATGACGGGTTCTATTTACACATATTCAAATACGGACTATTTAATCATAAAGAGAGTATTTTCGAGCATAAGACCCATACGATACGGGCTATATTGTTTCCGTTCATTATTTGGTCCCTATTCATCAATGAATCGAATTCTGACCTATTCCTATTCGGAATCTCCCTAGTAGTATTCGATTTGGTAATACTAGGAATCGATGCATATTCTGAAAAGGAAAGTCGCAATTTTATGGGAGGCCTCCCAAAATGGGAATACATCATTCATCTCTTTTCAAATGCGTTCCATTTCTCTGCCATTGTTCTTGTTCTTGCACTAAAAATCGAAATAACCGGCAGCAGTTTAACGTTTGTCAGCGAAATTGTCGCTTCTTCGGCCCAAGGGTTGTTTGCTTTTGTCAGTATCAATGTAATTCCCGGTGCTATAATATTGGCCATATTGCATTTTATATTACTGTTGGATACACCCCGAGCCAGGTGGAACAACCTTCGTGCTAAGATAACCTGCTGTTAAAAATGAGTAATACATTACATATTATGACCAGGCCAATGATATCGGAAGATTGGGAAGCCGTTGCCTCTATCTATGCCGAAGGTATAGCTACAGGTTTAGCAACTTTTGAAAAGCAGGTTCCTACCTTTGAGGTCTGGGACAAGGCCCATCTTAAATGGTGTAGAATTGTTGCGGTCGATAAGAACATCATTTTGGGTTGGGCGGCTTTATCCCCTGTTTCCGGTAGATGTGTTTATGGGGGCGTAGCTGAAGTAAGTGTTTATGTTGGCCAAGCGTATAACCGCAAAGGTGTGGGAAAAGTACTCATGAAAGAATTAATATCACAAAGTGAAAAAAATGGGTTTTGGACCTTGCAATCTGGTGTTTTTCCTGAAAATGTGGGTAGTATTGCCTTGCATAAAAAGGTTGGTTTTCGTTATATTGGTACTCGGGAACGAGTGGGCCAACTAGATGGTATTTGGAAGGATAATCTCCTATTTGAACGTAGAAGCAAAATAGTTGGGATATAACACTTATAAGGAATGACGGTATTCTACCATAAGGAACAAGAGAAGCTATCAATACATGAAGAACATTTTGGTATTGTGTACAGGCAATTCCTGTAGAAGTCAAATGGCACATGGCTATTTGGAAAAATTACAAAATGGGCTGGCCAACATCTATAGTGCCGGAATAGAAACCCATGGATTAAACCCTAATGCAGTGGCTATAATGGCTGAAGATGGTATTGATATTTCAAAGCACGGCTCAAACCACGTTAATGAATATATCGATGTGGATTTTGATTTTATTATCACGGTCTGTGATCATGCCGATGAAAACTGTCCCTACATTCCCTCGAAAAATGCCAAAAGATTCCATCATAATTTTCTTGATCCTTCAAAGTTTGAAGGTACAGCCGAAGAAAAGCATGATGTTTTCTTAAAGGTAAGGAACGATATCAAGGAATATTGTCAAAAATTCATATTGCGCGAATTGCACGACTAATCATCACCATTTTGAAGATTCTCAGCAAATTTTCTTTCCAATTCGGCCTGAAACTCTTCCATGACAGGTTTTACGGTACTTTCGGGTAAGTCTGCGATCCGTATATACATCAATCCATCTACCGAATTATTAAAAAGTGGATCTACATTAAAAGCCACAACTTTAGCATTCTGCTTAATGTATTTTTTAATCAGCACGGGCAATCGCAGGTTTCCGGGCTCTACCTCATTGATCATACGGTCAAATTTGTTGAGATCAGCTTCAGTTTCATCGAAAATAAAATCTTTATCCGCATCCTTTAACTTCACCTTGAATTCCTTTTTCGGACTAATATATTGTGCCACATAGGGATCCCAATAATTACTTTTCATAAACTCGATCATCAAGGACTTGGAAAAATTCGAGAATTGATTGCTAATGCTCACCCCTCCGATCAGGTATTTATGTTCCGGATGCCTTAAGGTGGTGTGAACAATCCCTTTCCACAATAAAAATAAGGGCATAGGTTTTTGTTGGTATTTTTTTATGATATAGGCCCTACCCATTTCAATGGATTGCCTCATCATCCCAAACAATTCTGGCTCAAACCGAAATAAGTCTTGCAGATAAAACCCATCGATCCCATATTTTTTAAATATTTCGGATCCCATTCCCATACGGTATGCCCCAACAATTTCCTTATCATTATCATCCCAAAGAAACAAGTGGTGGTAGTACTCATCAAACTCATCCAAATCTATGGAGTTGTTGGTGCCCTCCCCGATGGCCCTGAAAGTAACTTCGCGTTGCCTACCGATCTCCTTAAGGATAAAAGGCATGTCCTTAGCCTTGGCCAAAAAGACCTCGTAATTTTTACTTTGTAATAATCTGCACTCTTTCTCCCGAAGTTTTTCAATCTCGCCTTGAATTACTTCCGTTCTAACGGCCGTGGCGATTTTTTTAGGTGCTTTAGGTATCTTTAAGGAAGTCGGTAACTGATCGATCAACCGTTCTTTTTCGTAGGCATTGGAAAGTATATAGGTCTTTTTACGCAATAATTCGGTAAATTCTTCCAAGGTCTCTTGTTCATTTTGCATTTCCACGGATATCGGTTGCCCGATCCTAACCTTGATGGGGCGGTTTCTTTGGGAGTAGACCTCCGATGGTAATTTAGCCGTCCTGAATACATCACTTATTTTGGACAATCGATAAAAAAAAGTACTGTTCCGTGCATGAAAATAAATGGGAACCACAGGCACCTTTGCCCTGCGTATGAGTTTAAGGGCGGCTTCTTCCCAAGGTCTGTCAACTATTAATCGCCCGTCTTTATACGTAGAGACCTCCCCTGCAGGAAAAATACCCAAGGGATGACCTTCGTCCAAATGCGACATGGCACTCTTGAACCCCGAAATACTACTTTTTGCATCCTTATGGTTTTCGAAAGGATTGACCGGCAGTATATAAGGGGACAGGGGTTCTATTCTATTGAGCAGGAAGTTTGCGATAATCTTAAAATCGGACCTGTGGGTAACCAACAACTTTAACAATAAAACCCCGTCAATACCGCCTAAAGGGTGATTGGATATGGTGATGTAGGCACCCTCTTTGGGCAATCTTTTAAAATCCTCCTCCGGCACCTCAAAATCAATTTGATAATGTTTTAAAATGGCATCCAAAAATTCCATCCCCTCGAGATGTCTATGCTTGGTATAAAATTCATTGATGCCTGAAATGCGGGTGATCTTCATGAGTATCCAACCCATAAAGGTGCCCAAAAAACCGTATTTATGTAGATTGATTGCCTTGGCTACCTCTTTAGCGGTCACTAAACCCATGCTCTATTTCATTTAGGAAGCATAAATATAGTAAAATCCCTATTGGAAGCCTTATTTTAACAGTCTTGAACAACTCATAAAATCACTAC
The DNA here is from genome assembly GCF_014610845.1 of Maribacter arenosus. Lineage (GTDB taxonomy): Bacteria > Bacteroidota > Bacteroidia > Flavobacteriales > Flavobacteriaceae > Maribacter_A > Maribacter_A arenosus. The sequence goes on from NZ_JABTCG010000002.1 coordinate 285,813, forward strand.
TTAACGACCAATTGTACGGTTTCATTGGCCCGTTGCTCCAATAATATTTCCTTCCCTTTTTGTAAAGAAGTAATCGCGTCGTTATTGAAATGCCGGATGGTATAAAGTGACACACCTTCATAACAATCCACATTGAACCTACTTTTCAAAAGATTCAATAAATCTTGCAACCGCCCAAATTTGTTATCCACACAAACCGAAAAACTTATGGCCGAGTTTTGTATTAGATCCACTTTCATCTTATGGTCATGTAGCATTTTAAACAGTTCGCTAATACTATTTTCTACGATAAATGAAAAATCCAAGGATGAAAGCCGCATCAGAACTTGGTCCTTTTTCATAATATAACAAGGAACCTGGGGCTCCAAGGTTGTGCCTTTCCCAACGGTTGTACCTGCTCCCTCAGGATTTATAAACGATTTTACCATTAATGGAATTTCTTTTCTTTGTAGGGGTTGTAAGGTTTTGGGATGGATTACCGAAGCTCCATAAAAGGCTAGTTCAATAGCCTCTCTATACGATATTTTATTCAACAGCTGGGCTTCGTTGAAATAACGGGGATCCGCATTCAAGACCCCTGGTACATCTTTCCAAATGGTTACCGAATTGGCATTGAGACAATAGGCGAAAATAGCGGCTGTATAATCCGATCCTTCACGTCCCAAAGTAGTGGTAAAGTTGTTATCGTCGCTTCCCAAAAAACCTTGGGAAATATAAAACTTGCTTTTATCCACGCCTTGGGATATACGTTCCTGTGTTTTCTCCCAATTGACGATGGCATCCCGATAATTGTTATCGGTCTTGATAAAGTCGCGCACATCGAGCCAAGAATTCTTAATTCCTTCTTTATTCAAATAGGCACTTAAAATTGTGGTAGATACCAATTCGCCGTAACCTACTACTTGATCATATACAAAATTATAGTTCGGTGATTTATTCCACACCAAGAACCCTTGTACTTCATCGAACAGTACTTTTACCTTTTCAAAGACCGGATGTTTATTGGTTTGGAACAAATCCAACAAAATAGTATTATGATACTCAATAACTTCTTGAACGGCAGAGCTCAGCGCATTTTTATCCTCAAAATAAGAATTAACCACTTTCTCCATAGCATTGGTGGTCTTACCCATGGCCGAAACTACCAACAACGTATTCTCATGACCTACCTGCTTTAAAACCTTTACAAGGTTCTGTACTCCGTCGGCATCCTTCACCGATGCCCCGCCAAATTTGAATATTCTCATATCTTATTTATATAATTCTGAATTCCTTTTTCATCCAATTGCACTACATCCCAATCCCGCAGTACCTTTGCCCCTTTTTTTTCATAAAATGCTATGGCCTGTTCATTCCAATCCAACACTTCCCAATTTATACGCTTAACCCCAATTTTCGCCCCATAGGCAACAACCGCATCCAATAGGGCCGTACCCAAGCCACTACCCCGCATTGCTTCGGAAACCACCAAATCCTCTAAATGGATGATTGGGCCTTTCCAAGTGGAATATCGATTGTAAACCAAGGCCATACCAACAATCTCGCCACTTGATTCCGCAACAAAACAATGGAACATTACATTTTCCCCATAACCATCGCGTACCAAATCTTCGACGGTGACCTCAACAGCATCGGCCTCTTTTTCAAAACGTGCCAACTCCTTGATAAGATCAAGGACATAAGGCATGTCTTCCACTACGGCATCTCGAATCGTATAGTCCATTATTGTTACAAATAAAACACAAAGTTATAAATTTACATTATCAAATTATTTCGAAACCGTTATAGTTTCACAAATTACCCGATATTTGTAATTAAATCACACAATTCAACCATGGTAGGTAAAAAACATAAAACATTAGGAGAGTTCATAATTGAAAATCAATCTTCATTTCAATATTCTTCTGGGGAACTTTCAAAACTGATCAATGCAATTCGCCTTGCGGCAAAAGTAGTAAACCACGAAGTGAATAAAGCAGGTCTGATCGATATTCTTGGTGCAGCTGGTGACACCAATATCCAGGGAGAGGATCAACAGAAGTTGGATGTCCTCGCGAATGACAGATTTATACAAACCTTGAAAAATCGCGAGATTGTCTGTGGAATTGCCTCGGAAGAAGAAGACGATTTCATCAGTATCAATAGCAATGATGAACAACATCAAAACAAATATGTCGTATTGATCGATCCTCTGGATGGCTCATCCAATATCGATGTCAATGTTTCCGTAGGAACAATATTTTCAATCTACAGAAGGATAACACCTGTAGGCACCCCTGTACAGCTTGAAGATTTTCTACAACCGGGCAAGAACCAGGTCGCTGCGGGATATATTGTTTATGGAACTTCCACTATGCTGGTTTATACCACAGGGGACGGTGTAAACGGATTTACCTTAAACCCGGCCATCGGTACCTTTTACCTATCGCATCCCGACATGAGATTTCCTGATACCGGTAAGATTTATTCGGTGAACGAAGGAAACTATATCCATTTTCTTCAAGGTGTGAAAGACTATATAAAGTATTGTCAAATGGAGGAAGGCGATAGACCCTATACCTCCCGATATATAGGTTCTTTAGTATCCGATTTTCATAGGAACATGATCAAAGGAGGTATTTATATGTATCCAAAGAGCAGCATAACGGAAAACGGAAAATTGCGGCTGTTGTACGAGTGTAATCCCATGGCATTTATTGCGGAACAGGCCAATGGCATGGCCATTGGTGGCCGATCTCGAATTCTCGATATTCAACCGACAGAACTGCACCAACGTGTACCTTTCTTTTGTGGAAGTAGAAAAATGGTAGAAAAGCTACAGGAATTCCTCGACAAATATAAATAAGTGGTTTACGCCTGTATTGAATTTTCGGCTTAAAAATGACTTGCCTAATGCTTTATTAGGTACATATAGTCTTCGAAATCTATTTTTCCCGAAAAAATCGCAATTGATTTTCCTATGATTTTGTCCGCCTTATCACTGGGAAAACCTAAACCAATAGCATATTTCTTCAACAAAACCATTTCATCATCGTCAACCTCATTGTCGGCAAAAATAATCTTGAAAAGATCGTACAATCGTTCCATTCTTTTTTCAAAACTATTTTGGGGATCAATCGGGTACTTATTCGATTTTTTCATGACCTCTTTAAATTCTGCTTCAGAGATGTCCAATTTGTTGGCAAATTTCTCCAAAAGCCTCATTTCTTGGGCATTCACCTCTCCATCCACAGCCGCTAAAGAAGCTATTGCGGCAAAATGGGCCAAATTTCTTCGTTTTTCACTATGGTTGTATAAATCTAAAATAGGCATGTTACTTCTTTTTATTTCAACAAATATAAATTTTTAAAAGTGATATTTTAGTCTGTAAATGATTATTTTCTCACAAACAATCAGCGTTAAAATCAGGATGATTCCATGAAAAAGGAGCCTAATTATATCATTGCCGAAGACTGGTTTGCCCAACAAAATTGGAAGCCTTTTGCGTTTCAAAAGCAAACTTGGAAAGCATTTCTGCAAGGGAAACATGGGCTTCTCAATGCCCCAACCGGGAGTGGAAAAACCTACGCGCTTTGGTTCCCCATTGTCTTGGATTACATCAACCACCATCCTGATTACAAGACGACCCATAAAAGGGGATTAAAGGCGATATGGATAACCCCATTGCGTGCTTTATCGCATGAAATAAAACAATCGGCAGAACGCGTGGCCCATGATTTGGGTACGGGTCTAACCGTAGGAATTCGCTCCGGTGATACGAGTACCAATGAAAGGGCAAAGCAGAAAAGGAATATGCCCGATCTACTGATTACGACTCCCGAAAGTCTTCACTTGCTATTGGCCACTAAGGGGTATGCAAATACTTTTAAGCATTGTTCGGCTATCGTTGTTGATGAATGGCACGAACTTCTGGGGTCAAAAAGAGGTGTGCAGACCGAACTTGGACTGTCCAGACTCAAATCGATTTCGGAAAACTTGAGGATTTGGGGTATTTCGGCTACTATTGGCAATTTAGAACAGGCTAGACAGGTATTATTGGGACCTGACTCATCGGCCTTGAAAAACTCCGTACTGATCAAAGCCAATCTTCCTAAGAAGATAACCGTCAAAAGCATCATTCCCAGCACCATGGAAACGTTTCCTTGGCGTGGGCATTTGGGACTTCGTTTGTTACCAGAGGTCATTCCCATTATCAATAAAAGTAGAACTACATTATTGTTCACCAATACCCGTAGCCAGTGCGAAATTTGGTTTCAAAAAATCCTTGAAAAGCATCCTGAATATGCCGGGGAAATCGCTATGCACCATGGTAGCATCAATAAGGAAACCCGACAATGGGTAGAACAGGCCATTCGCAACGAAAGCCTAAAAGCAGTCGTCTGCACGTCGAGTTTGGATCTTGGGGTCGATTTCGCCCCTGTTGAAACCGTCGTCCAAATTGGAGGAACCAAGGGTATTGCACGTTTCTTGCAACGGGCAGGTCGTAGTGGCCACAGACCTGGGGAAGAAAGCGTAATTTACTTTTTGCCCACCCATGCCCTGGAACTGGTTGAGGCCTCTGCGTTGCAACAGGCCGTTAAAAAAAACGCCGTCGAAGATCGCATTCCATATCTCAACAGTTTTGATGTATTGCTACAGTATCTCACCACTTTGGCGGTTTCCGATGGATTTTATTCCGAGACCATCTATAAAGAGGTTCGTAATACGTTTTGTTTCCAAGGAATTTCCGAAGAACAGTGGCAATGGCTATTGAATTTTTTGGTCTTGGGCAGTCAAAGTCTGCAGTCGTACGATGAGTATAAAAAAGTGGAGGTAGAAGAAGATGGTTTATTCAAGGTGCACAACCGTGGTATTGCCATGCGCCATCGTTTTCAGATCGGAACCATTGTAGGCGATGCAAACCTTACTGTGCGTTATCAAAAGGGTGGCTATATTGGTACTATAGAGGAGTATTTTATATCCAAATTGAAAGCCGGGGATGTTTTCACTTTTGCTGGTCGAAACCTGGAATTCATCCGCATAAAACAAATGCAGGTACATGTCAGGAATTCGAATAAAAAATCGACCAAGGTTCCGGCATGGATGGGCGGTAGAATGACGTTCTCCGCGCAAATGTCAGAATTATTGCGGAACGAACTGTATTCTGCCTCCCTCCCCTTTTCAGATCAGTCCATAGAAATTAGATCTTTAAAGACCATATTCGACAAACAGCGGGTGGATAGTATTGTTCCCAAGCCCGATGAATTTTTGATAGAAACCTTCGAGAGCCATGATGGGCACCACCATATCTTTTATCCTTTTGAAGGTCGGGCCGTGCATGAAGCCATGGGAAGTCTCTTGAGTTACCGTATTAGTCTATTATCGCCTATAACCTTCTCATTGGCCTTCAATGATTACGGTTTTGAATTGCTGTCTGACCAAAAATTGGATATACAAGAGATAATCGATAATAACCTGTTTACCACGGACTTTCTTTTCGATGATCTGCAAAAAAGTTTGAACTCGACCGAAATGGCAAAGCGGAAATTTCGCGATATTGCGGTCATCAGTGGCCTAATATTCACAGGTTATCCTGAAAAAGGAATTAAAATGAAGCATTTACAAAGCAGCTCACAATTATTGTTCGATGTATTCAAAGAGTATGAATCGGATAATCTTCTGTATCAACAGGCCTATACCGAAACCTTTGAGCACCAATTGGAAGAAGGACGCTTACGATTGGCCTTAGGGCGGATTGACGAACAAAAATTTATATGGAAACACTGTGGACAACCGACCCCGTTTTCATTCCCTTTGATTACGGACAGACTACGGGAAAAATTATCAAGCGAAAAATTGGCCGACCGTATAAAACGAATGATCGCTAAACTCCAGAATAAATAATTGATGACCCAAGGAATCCAAATACAAGGTCAAAACTTCATATTGCACCCGTCTGGATCCATGTTCTGGCAAGAAAGATCTGCCTTATTGATCAGTGATGTGCATTTGGGTAAAGTAAGCCACTTCAGAAAATACGGGGCTGCGATTCCCCGGGATGCCATTCAAGCTAATTTTGAATTGTTGGACGAAGTCGTAGATTTTTTCAACCCTGTTTGTATTTATTTTTTAGGGGACCTATTCCATTCCCATTTGAATACGGAATGGAAGTATTTTGAGGCTTGGGTATCCAAAGTACAGATCGAAATGATCCTTATCAATGGCAACCATGATATCATACCACCTCTTAAATACGAAACCCTAAACGTTCAAGTGGTAGAAGAGCTTATCCTTGAAACATTCTTGTTTACACACCATCCTGAGAAACGAAATGGACTTTACAACTTTTGCGGACATATACATCCGGCCATAAAAATCAGGGGAAGTGGCAAACAATCCCTTCGGTTCCCGTGTTTTTTTAAAAAACAAAATCAAATGATACTTCCTGCTTTTGGGGAGTTTACTGGATCCCATACCCTAAAACCTAAAAAACAGGACGAAGTCTTTGCCCTGGCCGAAGGGTTGGTCATAAAAATATAAACCATGCCTTGGGCAGCGAGTGACTTCAACTTATATTTGCACAAAATTTAACGGTTGACCCACAATACAATCCAACAACTGTTTGCACAGTCTCCACAAACACGGAAACTGCAAGCAGCTATTGCCAATACCCAACTTCCCGGCTCCGATTCAAGTAACAAAATTGCATTAAAAGGTCTGACAGGATCTGCCCTTTCCTTTGTAATTTCAAGCGTTTTCAAACATTCCGAACGGCCATTCCTTCTGGTTTTCAATGATAAGGAAGAAGCAGCTTATTACCTGAATGATCTAGAGATGCTTATTGGTGAGAAAGATGTGTTGTTCTATCCAGGTAGTTACCGCAGACCCTATCAGATTGAGGAGACCGATAATGCCAATGTGCTACTTAGGGCAGAGGTACTGAACCGAATCAATTCAAGAAAAAAACCAGCCGTCATTGTTACTTATCCCGATGCCCTGTTTGAAAAAGTGGTCACCAGGAAAGAACTCGAGAAGAACACCCTGAAAGTTAAAATAGAGGATTCATTTTCATTGGATTTTCTCAACGAGGTGCTTTTTGAATACCGATTCAAACGGGTCGATTTTGTTACAGAACCCGGTGAATTCTCGGTACGCGGGGGCATTGTTGATGTCTTTTCCTTCTCCCATGATTTACCTTATCGCATTGAATTTTTCGGGGATGAAGTAGATAGTATTCGAACTTTCGACGTAGAAACACAATTGTCTACCGAAAAGGTGAATAGAATCACCATAATTCCCAATGTGGAGAATAAGTTTTTGAATGAATCCCGTGAGAGTTTCTTAAAATACATCTCGCCAAATACCTTACTATTCACGAAAAATCTTGAATTACTATATGATCGGTTGGATTCGTTCTTTAGTAAAGCGCAAGAATCGTTCGCCAAATTGTCAAAGGATATAAAACATGCCCAACCCGAGGAACTGTTCGTGAATTCACAACTGCTAAAATCGCAATTGAAGCACTATGGCTTGGTAGAAATGGGAGGATCTGGCAAAGCCTCCAATTCCGAACCTATTGAAGAGTTGATTTTTAATACCAAGCCTCAACCCTCTTTCAACAAAAAGTTCGATTTATTGATCGATAACCTCAATCAAAATAGCCAAAAAGGGTATACGAATTATATCTACTGCGCTTCAGAACAACAGGCCAAGCGGTTTCATGACATCTTTGAGGAGGTAGACCATGATATACAATATTCTACGGTTATTTTTCCCATCTTTCAAGGTTTTATCGACGATGATTTGCAATTGGCATGCTATACAGACCATCAGATTTTTGAACGTTACCATAAATTCCATCTGAAAAACGGCTATGCCAAAAAACTGGCAATTACCCTCAAAGAACTCAATAAATTGGAAGTAGGGGATTATGTGACCCATATTGATCATGGTATAGGAAAGTTCGGCGGACTCCAAAAAATAGACGTAGAGGGCAAGAAGCAGGAAGCGATAAAACTCATGTATGGGGATCGCGACATTTTATATGTCAGTATACATTCACTTCATAAAATATCAAAATTCAATGGCAAGGATGGTGCAGTACCCAAAATCTATAAATTGGGTTCTGCTGCTTGGAAAAAATTAAAGCAAAAGACCAAATCACGTGTCAAGAAAATTGCCTTCGACCTGATTGAGGTATATGCCAAACGAAGGTTGCAAAAAGGATTTCAATACCATCCGGACAGCTATCTACAATTAGAGCTTGAGGCATCCTTTATTTATGAGGACACGCCAGACCAAAGCAAGGCAACCGAGGATATTAAAAAAGACATGGAGAGTGAACGACCTATGGACCGCCTGGTTTGCGGGGATGTCGGTTTTGGAAAGACCGAGGTGGCCATTCGGGCAGCGTTCAAGGCAGTCGACAATGGCAAACAAGTAGCCGTACTGGTGCCAACGACAATTTTGGCCTTTCAGCATCATAGGACCTTTAACGAACGACTAAAAGAAATGCCCATTACGGTCGATTACCTCAATAGGTTTAGAACGGCCAAAGAGAAACGTGAAACCCTTGAAAATTTGGAGAATGGTAAGGTGGATATCATTATAGGCACCCATCAACTTGTAAATAAAAATGTAAAGTTCAAGGACCTAGGCCTATTGATCGTTGATGAAGAACAGAAGTTCGGGGTATCTGTCAAAGATAAACTGAAGTCGATAAAAGAAAATGTGGATGTACTTACCTTGACGGCAACTCCCATTCCACGAACGCTACAGTTCAGTTTAATGGCAGCCCGCGATCTTTCGGTCATAAACACCCCACCGCCAAATCGTTATCCCATTGAAAGCCATGTCATCCGATTCGGTGAAGAGACCATTCGCGATGCCATAAACTATGAAATACAACGTGGCGGACAGGTTTTCTTTATACACAATCGCATTGAAAACATCAAAGAAGTGGCAGGCATGGTGCAACGGTTGGTGCCCGATGCCAAGATTGGTATTGGCCATGGCCAAATGGAAGGCAAGAAGTTGGAAACCTTGATGCTCGCTTTTATGAACGGGGAATTTGACGTATTGATATCAACTACCATTGTTGAAAGTGGGTTGGATGTTCCCAATGCGAATACCATATTCATCAATAACGCCAATAATTTTGGACTCAGCGATCTGCACCAGATGCGGGGCCGCGTGGGGCGCAGCAATAAAAAAGCCTTCTGCTATTTTATTACCCCTCCCTTTGACGTCATGACCACCGAAGCCCGTAAAAGAATCCAGGCACTGGAGCAATTCACCGAACTTGGCAGTGGCTTCAACATTGCAATGAAAGACTTGGAAATTCGCGGTGCAGGTGATTTATTAGGTGGGGAACAAAGCGGTTTCATCAATGAAATAGGTTTTGATGCCTATCAAAAAATACTGGCCGAGGCCATAGAGGAACTCAAGGAAAATGAATTTAAGGAATTGTACGATGAGGTTGAAGGGCATCATGAACCTATTTATGTGAAAGACACCCAGATCGATGCGGATTTTGAATTGCTGATCCCCGATGATTACATCAACAATATTACGGAAAGATTGAATCTGTACACTGAACTTAACTCCATCAAAGATGAGGGGGCACTACTGAAATTCGAATCGGAACTGGTCGATCGCTTTGGGGAACTGCCCATCCAGGTAGTTGACCTACTCAATTCTGTTCGTGTAAAATGGATTGCCAATAGTATCGGCCTTGAAAAAGTGGTGATGAAAAAAGGCAAGTTAATCGGTTATTTTATTGCTGATCAGCATTCCGCATTTTATCAAAGTACAATATTCACCCAAGTGCTACAATTTGTACAGACCCATTCGGGCCTTTGCAAAATAAAGGAAAAGCAAACCCGAAACGGTCTGCGGTTATTGTTGACCTTCGATAGAATCACCTCTGTAGAAAAAGCATTGAGCGCTTTGGCTCCATTTAAAAATAAGATTACAAAGGAAATAGCATCAACCTAGTTCTTTTGAACACCTCCAATGAACACATTATTTTGTATCTTCCACCCTTTCTAACCCACAATTAGAATTATGAATACTCCAACTTCGGGCTTTACTTTAGCCGAAAAACTAGCCATTGTACATGCCGTTGATTCTGTCATAATAGCGGATGGCACTGTACATAATGGTGAACTTACCGCCTTGGGCCAATTGATGCGCAGTATTGAGTTTGATAGTAATTTTATTCTACAGGCACGCAATATAACCCAGGAGCAAGCAAAATTGATACTGCGTGATATGACGTATGGGAAAAAGAAAATTTTGGCAACCATTTTGGATGAAATCGCCATTTCTGACGGCTTTGTGCATGAAAAAGAAACGGCTTTAATCACCGACATCTATACATTTATCGGTTTTGAACAAAAACTAAAGTCGGCCAAATAGCATGCTAAACCAACCGTTTTTGTTTTTCAAACCTTCTCATTCCATTCAAGAAGGGTATCCTTGAATACCATTATTTTTCTTGAAGTATAGAGGATAAACCACTAAAAATGACATTAGGGATTTACCTAAAATATCTATCTTTCAAGCGTGTTAAAAGCTTTAATATGTCAAGATTTATACTTGCGATTATAATTGCCCTAACCGTTGAAATAACCCTTGCCCAAAACAATGATTCCCTATATGTTCGCCAACATTATGACCTAAAGGAATACCGCATACCCATGCGGGATGGTGCCGAACTCTTTACGGTGGTTTACACCCCAAAGGATACTTCCAAAAAAGCACCAATCCTATTGAACCGCACCTGTTATAATGCTTCAAATTATACCGATTATGGGCTAAGTGGGTATCCTTCCAAATACCTATTGCAAGATGGATATATCCTTGTTTTCCAAGATGTCCGCGGAAGGTACATGTCCGATGACACCTTTGATAATATGAGGCCCAATATCCCGGGGAATGACCGAAAAAACAAAATCGACATAGACGAAAGTTCGGATACCTGGGATACTATTGATTGGATGATCAAGAATATCAAAGGCAACAATGGCAAGGTGGGTATGTATGGTATTTCGTACCCTGGTTTTTATGCGGCGGCGGCATTACCCGATGCGCATCCAGCGCTTAAGGCATCTTCTCCCCAAGCACCTATAGCCGATTTTTTCTTTGATGACTTCCATCATCAAGGTGCATTTTTGCAAAGCTATACCGCTGCATTTGCGGTTTTTGGATATCAAAAGGAGAGCTTGACCAGACAGTCTTGGTTTATGGATGAATTAAAAAGGTTTTATAACGCTCCCGCTTCGGATGGATATGATTTTCATTTACGCATGGGACCTTTAAAGAACATTACCGAAAAGTATCACTTTGACAACTTCTTTTGGCAGCAAATCGTAGATCATCCCAATTACGATGAGTTCTGGCAGAAAAGGAGCATAATTCCGCATTTAAAGAATGTAAGCCATGCTGTGATGACCGTCGGTGGTTGGTTTGATGCTGAAGATCTGTATGGGCCTTTATCCATTTACAAAACCATTGAGGCAACAAGCCCAAAGGCTAAGAATACCATTGTTATGGGGCCATGGGACCATGGAGGTTGGGCGAGGGAAAATGGCAAGACCACCCACAATCATATTTATTTTGGGGATAGTATTTCCACGTTTTATCAAAGGGAAATCGAACGTAACTTCTTTTCACACTATTTAAAAGACGAGGTGACCGCCCCACTTCCCGAGGCTTATATGTTTGATACGGGTATAAAAAAATGGAAAGCTTTCGATGCATGGCCTCCCACGGAAATAGAACCCATGGCCCTATATTTTGGAGAGAATGGACAACTGTCCATCAATGAACCCACGGATGAAAATACTGCTTTCGAATATATGAGCGACCCAAAAAAACCGGTCCCTTACACCTCACAAACAGAAGGACTTACCTTTACCCCAAGAAGATTCATGTCAGATGACCAAAGGCATGCTTCACGACGTCCTGATGTGCTTACTTTCGAATCTGAAATACTTTCGAATGAAAGGGTACTTGCCGGGGAGATTCTCGCAAAACTCAAGGTCTCGATGAGCGGTACCGATGCCGATTTTATCGTTAAGCTAATCGATGTGTATCCCGATGACCATCAGAATTATGAACATAATCCTAAAAACATCATCATGGGCGGCTATCAACAATTGGTACGGTCGGAAGTTTTTAGGGGTAGATTCCGCAACAGTTTTGCTAAGCCGGAGCCCTTTGTACCTGGGGAAATAAGCGATGTGGATTTTCGCTTACAGGATGTGCTGCATACCTTTAAAAAGGGGCATCGCATCATGATCCAGATCCATAGTACCTGGTTCCCCTATATTGACCGTAATCCCCAAAAATACGTAGACAATATTTTCAAGGCCGAGGAGGCGGATTTTATAAAGTCAACCATAAAAATCCATGGTTCCTCCACTATATTGATAGGGAATCCATTGGAATGTTGCCAGCCGCCTATGTTGCCACTGCAGGGGCAAATCATCAAAAATTGAATTTTCTGTCCGCCCTAATCCCAGTAAATACCCCCAAATTCGTAATTTGGACCGATATTTGATTTTATCCGAAATATGAAGAAACTACTATGTGTAATTACCTTTTTGGTCAGCATACAAATAACGGCGCAACGCACAATTTCCGGTACCTTTTCACCCGCTAGGGATTATAAATGGTTGATAGCGTACCAGCTTAGACCGGGAACACAAAGCTATATCGCCGAAACCGCGGTAAAAAATGGGTTGTTCAATTTAAAGATGCCGGAAAAGGCACTGCCTGGGAACTATAGATTGGTGTATGCCCTACCTCAAGAAAAGTTTTATTTCGATGTCATCTATAATGGAAAAGAAGATATAACACTTGCCTTTGACGCCACTAGTGGGGTTTCATTCTTTAACTCGAAGGAAAATATACTTTTCAATACGTACATTGAGGAAATTACTGGCCTTGAACAGCAAATGGCGGATTATTATACGAGCGGGAATACCGATAAAGCAACTTTTAAGACCCTGACCGAACAAATGCAACAAGTTCAGGATTCCTATGAAAATCGATCGGTGGGTACCCTCGCAAATAACTTCATAATGAGCAATAAGCCCTACATTCCAAAAGAAATACAGTCGGTCGATGAATACGTAAATGGCCGAAAAACACATTATTTCGATGCGATGGAATTTGAAAATCCTATTTTACAGGCTTCGGGATTTTTAACGGAAAAATTGCTCAACTATGTCTTTACCGCACTTCCGTTACAGGCCATGACCGATAAAGAAACACAGGAGGCCATAAATGTGAATGTTGATGTGATCAATGAAAAATTATCCAATGTAGGTGACACTTATAAAGCGCATCTTTTTTATAGCTTGTGGACACAAGCAGCGACAAGTGGCTACAATTTAACCTCTGATTATATCTACACCAGCTATCTCAAAAAACTAGCGACGACAACGGACAACAAAAATATTGTCGACGATATAGATATACACAATAGATTGCGATTGGGCGCGGTTGCGCCTAATATAAAATGGGAAAAAGACCAATCTACCTATGCGCTAAAGGAGATGGAAGGGGCCGATAATTATATCCTCGCATTTTGGAGCAGTACCTGTGGGCATTGTTTAAAGGAATTACCCGCCCTACAAGAAAAACTAAAAAATTATACTACCGTTAAAGTTATCGCGGTTGGTTTGGAGGAAGACACCAAGAATTGGCAAAAAGAATCAGCCAAACTACCTGATTTAGAGCATGCCATTGCTTTGGGCAAATGGGAAAGTGACTATGCCAAAACATACAACATACTAAAAACACCCACCTATTTTGTTTTGGATAAGGATAAGCGCATAATTGCCAAACCTGATAATGACAAGGAGGTCATTGAATTTTTGGAAAGGGATTAGTGCCCTAAAGCGTTTTAAGGTCTTTTATGGTCTTAAAGGCAATATCTACCTGGTCATCATTTACGATAATCGTAAACTCGTTAGTGGTTGAAATGACTTCGTACAGAATAATACCTTCCCAGGCCAATCGTTGAAAAATAAAATAATAGATTCCAGGAACAGAGACATTCTCAGCAGGAAGTTTTACGGTTATTGAAGATAGGTTGTTCGCCTTTTGGGTGCATCGTTCCGCTTTGAACAAACTTTCAACGGTACTATCCATGATATTGCTAATAACAATATTCATTTCGTTTACCCCTCTAGAAGAGGTATAAAAAACATCTTGATTGGAATGTATCTCCTCTAAAAGTTTTGCCTGTTGGGTAAGAATGGTATCAGATGCCAAAAATGTATAATCGGTTAAGGAGGAGCGTACTGTAATTTCCCCAATATTCTTTAAAACCTTGATAATTTTATGGGTGGCCCTAAACTCTAGATCGTCGGATAAACGTTTCAAGGCCATTACTATGGCCCCATTACGAATATCTTTCCCCAACTGCTCCTCAATCTCAGGTTTAACTATTCTAGAAAGTGAAGTGAGGTTAATAATACCTTGTGCCAGCGCACTTTGAAGAAAGGGTTTCTTCTTGATATATTGTTCAACAACCGACGATATTGTTTTCATGATGGAATAATTATTGGCAAATATAACATATTGTTATAAATAAAACAAATTGTGCAAAATTAAATCTAGAAATGGTAAAACGCACCCTCCAAATGTTCAATTTTAAAAACTTTTTTATTCTTAAGGATCGTGATGACATCAAATCGGACCTCAACATCCAAATCCCGTTCCGTTACAAAATGATCAGCTCCCATGACCAAAAGGCCTATTTTCTTCTTGGTAATGGTCTCCGCAATATTCTCAACAAAATCGGTACTTCTTGATCGCACTTCGATGATGGCCAAGGTATCTTCAATCTGGGCGATGATATCAATCTCGGCTTTAAGATACCTGTAATTCCTATACTTGACCGTATATCCCTTTCCAATTAAAAAATCGACCGCAATTTGTTCGCCTTCCTTACCAAATTCATTATGTCCACCCATTTCTTTTACTTAATTCTTATCAAAATGATTGCATTTCATCGAAAAAATATGACTTTCATCGTATATTTCAAACATATCACCGTTATTTGGAATGCATAACAACGAAAATACTTGGATTTACATAATATCCAATTGGTTTAGCCGTTAAGAATCTGCCCCCTACGCACATGAACGTTCTTAAAGCCTAAAATTACTATGGAATACTTCGTTAATTGTAATACCTCTACATTAGCGCCGTACACTACGCCTCTGGATAGGACTAGAGTAGCGCACTTGTACCGAAGATTGGGGTTTAGCGCCTCAGTGGAGACTATTAATCAAGCTGTCGGACTTTCAGCTGGTGCCTTGGTAGATACCTTGGTCAACCAAGCTATTAATATGGCCCCTACCCCGGCACCGACATGGGCCGATTGGAATAACAGCAATTATCCCGCGGACGACGATGCAGCCGGGCAACTTCGACGTGCACAACAGGCCGAATGGAGTCTTACCTATGCGAACGGAATGTTGAACAATAATCTAAGGGAAAGACTCAGTTTTTTCTGGAGCAATCATTTCGTTACTGAAATCGATGTTTATAACTGTAATTCTTTTCTCTATTATTATATCAATTGCTTACAGCGAAATGCCATCGGCAATTTCAAAACCTTTGTGAGTGAAATTGGATTGACCAGTGCCATGCTTTATTATTTGGATGGGGTTTATAACAATGGGAACAATCCTAATGAGAATTACGCAAGGGAGTTATACGAACTTTTTACACTTGGTGATGGAAACGGGTATACCGAAATGGATATCATTGAAACCGCAAAAGCGCTTACAGGGTATGTTGAGCGGGGCGAATTAGGGTGTGAAGCCGTTACTTTCGATCCAACCCGTTTTGACACCGGCAGTAAGACCATTTTTGGTCAAACGGGCAATTGGGGCTATGATGATGTCATTGATATCCTGTTTCAGCAACGACCCAATGAAATAGCGGAATTCATCTGTAGAAAACTTTACGAATTTTTCGTTCATCCCGACTCACGGGATGATGCCAATAATGCACAGGTGGTCATTGACGGTATGGCTAGTACTTTCGTTTCCAACAATTTTGAATTGGCCCCTGTCCTATCACAATTATTTAAAAGCCAACACTTTTTTGATGACGAGGCCATAGGCGTGATTATTAAAAGTCCATTTGATATGTACTTTAATTTTCTAAATGAATCTGGATTCGCTTATAATGACACTAATGTATCCGAACTGATCAATTACAGTGGGCTGCTCAGTCAACGCTTGTTCGACCCTTTCGATGTTGCAGGTTGGCAACGAGACCGTTCTTGGATCAATACGAATTTTATCATTGGTCGTTGGTTGACCATAGAATCAATACTTGAGAATTTCTATCAAGCCGATAATGAACAATTCAGGGCTTTCGGAATGGCCATAGTAGGTAATATTGGAATGACCAGTAATAATCCTGATGCGATTGCAAGACCGATCATCGATTTTGTGCTCTCAAAAGGGTTACTCACCGAACCGGACTATGAAAAGGCATTCGCGATTTTCAGAAGTGATGTCGATGAAACCTATTATGAAGGTGGCACTACCCCCACTTGGACCTTAGCCATGTGGCCACAAGCCGCATTTCAAGTGTATTTGTTACTTCAATATTTGGCAAGAGAACCTGAATTTCAACTTAAATAAACCTACGACTATGTGCGATACTCACGATACTACCCCATATAAAGGCCTTCAACATGATGGCCACGATCAAGAACATAAAGCTTGGAGCCGAAGATCATTTCTTCAGGCCATGGGCATTGCTGGCACAGGATCCATGATGTTGGGTGCCAATATGCTGACAGCATCTGCCCCTTCCCCATTGACCGCAGCAATAGCAGCTGCGGAAACCGACAATATTCTAATACTTATACGGCTCTCTGGCGGTAATGACGGACTCAGTACCGTAATTCCCATAGACCAGTATGATTCCTATGCCAATGCCAGGCCCAATATCTATATTCCTGAAAGTAAGATATTAAAACTTACCGATGAATATGGAGTGCCTTCTTACATGAAGTCGCTTGAGCCCATGTGGGGCGATGGCCAATTTAAGGCGGTGCATGGGGTAGGCTATCAAAATCAAAGCCTTTCACACTTTACCGGATCTGATATTTTTGCCAATACCGATTTGACCTCAAATGGTTTTCAGGGCTTAAATACAGGATGGATGGGACGATATTTCGAAAACATTTACCCAGATTACCTGATCAACCCACCGGCAGCACCTGCGGCCATACAGATTGGCCAATTCGGCAATTTGGTATTCCAAGGGGAAGAGACCAACTATGCCTTTGTAACCTCTAATATTGACCAACTGGAGGAAATCGCGGAATCGGGATTACAATATAGTTTGGATGATACTTTGTTTGGTAATTGTATGTATGGCGATCAGTTAAAATTCCTTAGGGGGGTGGCCAACACCACCTATGAATATTCAGGGCTCATACATGAAGCTTATGAAAGAGGCCAGAACCAAGTAGAATATCAGGATAATGGATTTGCCCGTCAATTGGCTCTTTTAGCACGATTGATCAAGGGTAATTTAGGCACAAAGGTTTATATGATATCCATGGGTGGTTTCGATACCCACGGTAACCAACCTTTGGCCCACGAACGATTAATGACCAATCTTTCGGTGGCTATAGACAACTTTTATGATGACATCGCTTTTACACAGCAAGATGATAAAGTATTGAGTATGACCTTTTCGGAATTCGGAAGACGAATATTTGAAAATGGTTCAAACGGTACCGACCATGGTAAGGCCGCTCCTACCCTTTTCTTTGGTTCCGGACTGAATGGAAGTGCTTTCGTTGGGGACCACCCGACCTTGGATAACCCAGACGGTCGTGGTAATTTGGAATTCACGATGGACTTTAGGGATCTTTATGCCACTGTTCTGGCCGAATGGTTATGTGTGGATATTCCTTTGGTAGAACAACATTTACTTGACCACCCTTATGCACCGGTAAACTTAGGATTCAATTGTAGTGGGGTTGATTTCCCTGATATTGTATACAGCGATGGTGAACCTACGTTACCAACAACAGAACCTACCCCCGAAACTCCTTTCGACCCGGAGTTATTGGATGCAATCGTACACAAACCGTTTTATCCTACGGACAGTACACCACATATTTACTTGGAAATGCCTTTTAGTGCCCATGTAGATATACAGTTGTACAATATTCTAGGACAAAACGTGGGAACCGTATTTAATGAGATGATGTTTGAAGGTTCTACCGAGATAAATATCCGTGAACGAATGCCAAGTCATTTATCCACAGGGAAATATATTTATCGAATAAATGTTCAGAACCAGAAAATGAGCAAATCAGTAATGGTTGCTTAACAACCCCCACTTTCTGGAATAGCCTCCGATACCATCAGCAATGATGGTTCGGGGGCTTTCCTTTTTTATCTAAACCTAGGCTGCACCGAGCAAAATCAGTATTTTTGAGGCTTAATTTTGAAAGTAAATGGCAGCAAAACCGAAAAGCCCAGCGAGATATACAATTACAGCCGCACTTCCTTACACCAATGGCCCTATCCATATTGGGCATTTGGCCGGTGTGTATGTCCCTGCTGACATCTATGCAAGATACCAAAGACTGCAAGGTAAAGATGTGGCCTTTGTTTGTGGGAGCGATGAACATGGGGTGGCCATTTCAATGAAAGCGAAAAAAGAAGGGGTCACACCAAAGGAAGTCATAGATAAATACCATGCCATCATCAAAAAATCCTTTGACGATTTTGGAATTTCCTTTGACAATTACTCCAGAACTTCGGCCGAAGTCCACCATAAGACGGCCTCTGAATTTTTTGTAAAGCTTTACGAACAAGGCGATTTTATAGAGGAGACCACAGCACAATTATACGACGAGGAAGCCAAGCAATTTTTGGCCGATCGTTTTGTCGTGGGTATTTGCCCCAAATGTGGCCATGAAGAGGCCTATGGCGACCAATGCGAGAATTGCGGGTCCACCTTGAACGCTACCGATTTGATTAACCCGAAATCGACCATATCAGGGGCCGTCCCTACATTAAAGGAAACCAAACATTGGTTTTTACCCCTGGATAGATATGAGGATTTTCTTAAGGAATGGATTCTTGTTGGACATAAAAACGACTGGAAACCGAATGTATACGGCCAATGTAAATCCTGGATAGATGACGGATTAAAACCCAGGGCGGTTACCCGGGACTTGGATTGGGGTATCCCGGTACCCGTAAAAGGTGGCGAGGGTAAAGTTTTGTATGTTTGGTTCGATGCCCCTATCGGTTATATTTCCTCTACCAAAGAATGGGCGGCACGTGAAGGCAAGGATTGGGAGCCATACTGGAAGAATCAAGACACCAAACTTTTGCATTTTATTGGTAAGGACAATATTGTGTTCCATTGTATCATTTTCCCTAGTATTTTAAAGGCACATGGAGAATATATATTACCGGACAATGTGCCTGCCAACGAGTTTTTGAACTTGGAGGGTAACAAACTCTCCACCTCCAAGAATTGGGCGGTTTGGTTGCACGAGTATTTGGAAGAATTTCCTGAAATGCAGGATGTTCTGCGATACACCTTAACGGCAAACGCCCCAGAGACCAAGGATAACGACTTTACCTGGAAAGATTTTCAGGCTCGGAACAACAATGAATTGGTGGCAATTTTCGGGAACTTTATCAATCGGGTTGTAGTATTGACCGATAAATATTATGGTGGTCAAGTCCCTGCCCCGGGTATCCTTTCGAAGGTTGATAAAGAAACCTTGGAAATGTTGAAAAAATACCCAAAGATTATCTCGAGTTCTATAGATAGGTATCGGTTCAGGGAAGCCAGTCAAGAACTTATGAATTTGGCACGTTTGGGCAATAAATATTTGGCCGATGAAGAACCATGGAAAGTCATAAAGGAAGATGAACAACGCGTACAAACAATACTGTTCGTAGCCCTTCAAATCGCAACCGGATTGGCTGTTCTAAGTGAACCCTTTTTGCCGTTTACTTCAAAGAAATTAAAACATATTCTGAATGTCAGTTCGAGTGATTCGACTTTGGAGAATCGTATCGAGAACGGATGGGAAGATGTTGCCACCAAAGAATCCTTACTGCCAGCCGGCCACCAAATAGGTGAAGCCGGATTACTGTTCAGAAAAGTAGAAGACCAGGAAATACAGGCCCAGTTGGATAAACTGGAAGCTACTAAAAAATCAAATGAGCAAATGAACAAGGAGGTTGAACCACAAAAAGATACGATTACATTCGACGATTTCTCAAAACTGGATATGCGTGTCGGTACCATTGTAGCGGCGGAAAAAATGGCAAAGGCCAAAAAATTATTGGTCTTGAAAGTAGATACCGGCCTAGATACCCGGACTATCGTATCGGGTATTGCCGAAAGTTTTACCCCTGAAGAAGTAGTAGGCAAAAAAGTCACCGTATTGATGAATCTTGCCCCTCGTGCTTTACGTGGGGTAGAAAGTGAAGGAATGATCTTAATGACTGAAAACACTGAAGGTAAATTGGTCTTTGTCAACCCCGATGAAGACGGGGTTGGGAATGGGTTGACGATTAATTAATACTAGAGTAACACCGAGAGTAATCGAGACCATTCATAGAAGGTTGCTATTTGATATTCGTGATGTCCGGTCGAGCGCAGTCGAGACCTGGATTAAAGCAGTAAATTATAATGAAATTCTACTATGTTTATATATTATTATGCTCGGATGGAATAACGTATACCGGAATTACAAATGATATTGAGAGAAGATTCGACGAGCACCAACAGGGTCTAAACAAATCTTGTTTCACCCATAAAAGAAGACCTGTCGAGTTAATTTTCCATCAAGAATTCAATGATGTAGTGCAAGCCATTTATTTTGAAAAGAAAATCAAAAAATGGAGTGGTAAAAAGAAAATTGCCCTGGCCAAAGGCAAATATGACCTATTACAAATTTTGGCAGAGTGTAGAAATGTTTCACACTCTGATTTTAAACCTACTGACAAAGATTAAGGTCTCGACTGCGCTCGACCGGACATTAAATCCAATAACAAAAAGATAAATGCAACTCATCCCCTACATTGCCAAACACACCCAACTGCCTGAAAAAGGGATAAGCAATACCGTGGCACTTCTTAATGAAGACTGCACGGTCCCTTTTATTTCACGTTATCGTAAAGAACGGACTGGGAATTTGGATGAGGTGCAAATCGGTGCCATAGTCACTTTTAAATCGCAATTCGAGGCACTTGAAAAACGCAAGGCGACTATTATCAAAACTTTGGAGGAACAAGAAGTACTCTCCAAAGAACTAGGTGAAAAAATAAATCAAGCCGAGGACTTAATTACGCTTGAAGACCTCTACCTTCCGTTTAAAAAGAGTAAAAAGACCAAAGCCGAAACGGCCCGTAAAAATGGATTGGAACCCTTGGCAAAGATTATCATGGCGCAACGCAGTGATGGGTTGGAAAAAATTGCATTAAGGTTTTTAAACGATGCCGTTCAAAATGAGGATCAGGCCCTGGAGGGTGCCCGGCATATTATTGCGGAATGGATTAATGAACGTACTGATATCCGTAATCAATTGCGGTTTCAACTGGATAGATTTGCCCAGATAACCACTAAGGTCATCCCCACCAAAAAAGAAGAAGAAAAAGCCCAAAAGTTCAGGGATTATTTTGATTGGAGCGAATCACTGGGTCGGTGTCCATCACATCGTCTCTTGGCCATTCTTAGAGCCGAAAACGAGGGTTTCATTCGGGTAAAAATAGAAATTGACAATGACCGTGCTTTAAAAAAAATAGAAGAACGAATACTTAAAAGCAACAATGCATGCACTATCCAATTAAAGGAGGCCATTCAAGATGCATATAAACGCCTCTTATTCCCATCCCTATCCAATGAAACCCTGAAAAAAGCCAAAGAAAAAGCCGATGATTCGGCTATTGAGGTGTTTTCAAAAAACCTGAAACAATTGTTATTAGGGGCTCCCTTAGGTGAAAAACGAATATTGGCCATCGATCCAGGTTTTAGAACGGGTTGTAAAGTAGTTTGCCTAAGTGAACAGGGCGATTTGGAACATAATGAGACCATTTACCCCCATGCGCCCCAAAACGATAGTAAAGGGGCTATCAAAAAAATAAGTTCTTTGACCGATGCCTATAAAATAGATGCTATTGCCATCGGTAATGGTACGGCATCCAGGGAAACGGAGCAATTGATAAAGCGTATTCATTTTAGAAATCCTATTGAGGTTTTTGTAGTGAACGAAGCTGGAGCTTCTATCTATTCCGCCTCAAAAATCGCCCGTGATGAATTTCCGAATTACGATGTTACCGTTAGAGGAGCGGTTTCCATTGGGCGACGATTAGCCGACCCCTTGGCGGAATTGGTTAAAATTGACCCGAAATCGATCGGCGTAGGCCAGTATCAGCACGATGTTGACCAGAATAAGCTTAAGATTTCGTTAGATTCCGTTGTGGAAAGTTGCGTGAATTCGGTGGGTGTCAACATCAATACGGCAAGCGTACCCTTATTAAGCTACGTATCGGGTATTGGGCCCAAATTAGCTGAAAATATTGTTGCCTACAGAAACGAAAAGGGTGCCTTTGAAAGTAGGGAGGCCATAAAAAATGTGCCCCGCTTGGGCAGCAAGGCTTTTGAACAGGGCGCAGCCTTTCTCAGGATTAAAAATGCAAAAAACCTCTTGGATGATTCCGCAGTACACCCTGAAAGTTATAGTGTCGTTGAATCCATGGCCAAGGATATGGGTAAAAGCGTTTCGGACTTGATCGGAAATAAATCCCTCTTACAAGGCATTGAACTACAGCGATATTGCACTTCCAACATCGGACTATTTACCTTAAAGGATATTGTACAGGAACTGGAAAAACCCGGCTTGGATAGGCGAGAAAAAGCCAAGGTGTTCACCTTTAATCAAAATATCAGATCTATCAATGATCTACAGCCAGGCCAATTACTTCCGGGAATCGTGAATAACATCACCAATTTTGGTTGTTTTGTAGACATCGGTATCAAGGAAAGCGGCCTTATTCATGTTTCCAACCTGGCAGATGCATTTGTTAAGGATGTAAATGAACATGTAAGTCTCCACCAGCAAGTTATTGTAAAAGTTCTAGATATAGACATCCCAAGAAAGCGAATTCAACTAAAACTGCATAAGTAAAGTTCCTCAATTAACTTGATATATATCATCCAAAGAGGTTATTTTTCTTTGTAATTTTATACAAATTGAAAAATTATGTTATCTGAAAAATTAGAAAAAGCCCTCAACAAACAAATACAGATTGAGGCAGAGTCATCACAAGTATATCTATCAATGGCCTCTTGGGCCGAAGTTAAGGGATTGGAAGGCATCGCCACGTTTATGTACGACCAATCGGATGAAGAACGTATGCATATGCTAAAATTGATCAAGTACGTGAATGAACGTGGAGGGCATGCCAAAGTGTCGACCTTGAAAGCACCAAAACTGGATTTTGGCACGTTCCAAAAAATGTTCAAGGAGCTATTGGAACATGAGATTTTTGTATCGAACAGTATCAATGACCTAGTGCATATCACTTTACAGGAAAAGGACTATGCTACCCATAACTTTTTACAATGGTACGTAGCCGAACAGATAGAGGAAGAAGCCCTGGCTAGGACGATTTTGGATAAAATAAACCTTATCGGTAACGATAAAGGTGGACTTTATCTTTTTGATCGCGATGTGCAACAGATTACGGCCAATAGTGCCGCAGCACCTCCGGGTGTATAATTAATGGGTATTAGCGTGGAGATTTTTAGGGGATTACTTTATAAAAAGCAGTTAAATTAATACCTTTCTATCTGTACATATTCATTTTGTGCATTTTTGGCAACCCTGAAAGCAAGCTTATGAAGCCAATTGTTCTTTTTATTGCGGTACTTTTTCACGCTTTGACCATTGCCCAAACCACATCGGTACAATTCTCCCCTCCGCTTACCGAAGCAACACCTGAAAGTGTCGGCTTGTCTTCGGAACGCTTGGCGCGAATAGATGACATGCTGCAATTTAATGTCGACAATGGCAATCTCCCAGGTATCGTTGCCCTTATTGCCCGGAATGGAAAAATCGTTTTTCATAATGCTTATGGTATGGCTGACAACACCTCGGGTAAAGCAATGGAAACCGATGCCATTTTTAGGATTGCCTCCCAGACCAAGGCCATTACCTCCACTGCCGTGATGATTCTTTGGGAAGAGGGAAAATTTAAATTGGACGATCCCATTTCCAAGTTTATTCCCGAGTTCGGGGATGCTCAGATATTGGATACTTTCAATGAAACTGACTCGACCTATACCACCAAACCGGCCGAAGATCAAATAACCATTCGCGATTTGATTACCCATACTTCCGGTTTAGGTTATGGTGTGATCGATAGTGATGAACGATTTAAAAAAATCTATGCCAAAGCCGGTATAACCGACCTCTTCACGACCAAGGATATCAGTATTGGGGAAAGTGTAAAAAAATTGGCCAAACTACCACTGCACCATAACCCTGGAGCCCAATATACCTACAGTGAAGGGCTGGATGTGCTAGGTTATTTTATCGAAATTGTTTCAGGAATGTCCTTTGATGAATTTCTGAAATCCCGTATTTTCGAACCGTTGGGCATGGAGGATACCTGGTTCTACCTTCCTAAAAACAAACAAGACCGTTTGGTTTCCGTTCAACAAAAAGTCGATGGAAAATGGAAAAAGTATCCGATTACCTTTTATGATACCGATTATCCCAAGAAAGGGGCGAAACGCTTTTTCTCAGGAGGTGCCGGACTTTCAAGTACTGCCAAGGACTATACCACTTTTTTACAGATGTATTTGAACAAAGGCGAACTAAATGGTATACGTATTTTAAGCCGTACTACTGTACAAAGTATTATGGGTAACCAAATCGGTGATATTTGGGGCGATGGACCCAAACATTATGGTTTGGCTTTTGGAGTGGTAACCGAGAATGGACAAGATGCCGGTGGAATTGGCAGTGCGGGAACATTTGATTGGGGCGGATATTTTAATACCCAATATTTTGCTGATCCCAAGGAACAGGTAATTGGTGTTTTGATGAAACAAACCCAAGGATCCGTGCAGGATGATACAGGCTGGAAGTTTCGGCAAATGGTGGGGGCAGCCGTGGATGATTGATTCCTATCATGAGAACAAGTAATCATGGTGAATAAAATAAAGCGATCTCACTAGGGTATTTTCCCAAGATGAGATCGCTTCATTTCTGAACTGAAGGTTAAGGACGATTTAACCTATTACTTCCCTAACATTAGCAGTTCATTGCATCTTATTTCAGTAATATATCTTTTTTCACCTTCCTTGTTTTCATAAGAACGGTGTGTCAATTTACCTTCAACGGCTACCTCGTTTCCTTTGGTTAAATAGTTCTCGACGATCTCTGCAGTTTTTCCCCAGGCGACCACATTGTGCCATTGGGTGTCGGTGACCTTTTCGCCTTTGGCATTCTTATAGGTTTCATTGGTTGCAATAGAGAATTTGGCTAATTTGTTGCCACCATCCAAGTTTACGATTTCAGGGTCGTTACCCAAGTTTCCAATCAACTGTACTTTGTTTCTAAGTGCGTTCATAATTTCTAATTTTAAGTGTTAAACAGTTAATACTACCGAACCTCCTTGATTCGACAGCACAAACCTAACACCCCGAAAAACTTTTATTCGGTTGTAAAATAATTACTTTCGTTTGTAAACGGTTGTATTCGTTTGTATACTTTTTTAAGATTGATAATCAATAACTTACTTAATCCATTGCTACATGTGAACTTTGTTTTTTTAATCATTTTACGTACGACAGTACGCATTTGTTCTTAAGTCAGACATCCCAACGACAGAAATAAATTCGACATTGTTGCAAATCCTAATCGGATATAAATTATAGACACTAATTAATAATTGGTAGTAAAAATTCAAGAATTACAACTCCAAGCAGACCTATCCTAGGCGATTGAAATAATAGATATTGATATATCATTATTGAGTTTTCCGAAGAAATAACGATTCTGCATAGCACGGAATTTTACCGAATCGCAAGCCATAACCCGTCGCATACTCTACTATATGAACAGGATCAATCTAACTATGATACGATATGATCTTTTTCATATACAGAAGTGTTCAGTACTTGTTTTAGAAGCGGGCATCCTTTAATTTTGGTAAAAAGGATGAAAGTCCGTTGTTCGTTGGGATTGATCCGATTTTCCTGATACCCAAAATATTTTGTGAAGCAGGTATTTCCGAACACGGGTGAACTCTTGACCTCAAAAAAGAAAGAATCAATATACTAGTGGACTAATTCAGGGGGTGACTTGCTTCTGTACTTCATTCTTTGATTGTTGTCCGTTCTATACATATTTTTAAATACAACGATGCGCAGAACAACTAAATTCCGCCAAACCCTATTTTTTATTATGGCAACCCTTTTACTGTCCAGTTGTGGAAATAAACCTGCAGTTTTGGAGATTGATTTAAACCAAAATTGGACCTTCAAAAAAGTCCAGGATACCTTGTGGAACAAAGCCACCGTCCCAGGAACAGTCCACACCGATTTGATTGACATAGGCGAAATCCCCAATCCCTACTACAGGCTGAACGAACATGATTTACAATGGATCGATAAGGAAAATTGGGAATACAAAACCCTTATTAAAGTCTCGAAGGAAGTACTGGCCAAAGAGCGTATAGAACTGCATTTTTCAGGACTCGACACGTACAGCAAGATATACCTGAACGATTCCTTGATCCTACAGACCGACAATATGTTCCGGAATTATACGGTCGAGGTAAAACCTCTATTACAACTTGGGGATAATAGAATACATATCCTATTAGAATCCCCTATCAACAAGGGTTTGGAAAAATATGATGCCCTAGGTTATAAAATCCCCGTCTCGGATAACGATCTTTCAAAGATCGGTAAGGTTGAAGGTGAAAAGCAAGTAAGTATTTTTACCAGAAAGGCCGGTTACCATTTTGGATGGGACTGGGGACCCCGATTGGTGACTTCCGGAATTTGGCGGCCTATAAAACTGCGAAGTTATAACCATCATAAAATTGATGATCTTTTCATTCAGCAAGAAGCCATAGGTGAAAAAGCCAACCTCACGGCACACATCGAATTGAGTGCAACAGAAATTAATGACAAATCCAAAATCGAAATCCTCGTTAATGATTCCATTGTCAAGACCCAAGAGGTCGCACTTGAGGTAGGAAAAAATAATTTCAATATCCCTTTTGAAATAGAAAACCCCCAACTATGGTGGCCAAACGGCATGGGGGCCCAGGTACTGTATACCATAGAAGCCCAAGTAGTCTCCGATTCCTATGTGGACAAGAAAGCCCATAAAATAGGATTGCGAACCATTGAACTTGTTCGGGAACCCGATGCCATTGGGGCTTCCTTCTTCTTTAAGGTAAATGGCCATCCCGTATTTATGAAAGGGGCAAATTACATTCCCCAAGATGTCTTCCTGCCAAGGGCGAAACAAGCCGAATACGAACATATTTTGTCCTCCGCCAAGGAAGCCAATATGAATATGCTACGTGTTTGGGGCGGCGGAATTTATGAAGATGATATGTTCTACCAAATGTGCGACGAAAAGGGACTCCTCGTTTGGCAAGATTTTATGTTCGCCTGTGCAATGTTTCCAGGAGACCCATCCTTTCTCGACAATGTAAGACAAGAGGCCATAGACAATGTTAAAAGACTACGAAACCATACCTCAATTGCCCTTTGGTGTGGCAACAATGAAATACTGTCTGCCTGGGAAAACTGGGGCTGGAAAAATCAGGTAGCCCAAGAACAGTCCAAACCAATTGCTGATACCATTTGGAAAGCCTATGATGATATTTTCCATAAAATCCTGCCAGAAGTAGTACAGGAATTCAATAATAGTCGTGCCTATTGGCCCTCGTCCCCCGGTAGTGATTTTGGGAAAAAGGAATCCCTCGAAAAAGGGGACGCCCATTACTGGATGGTCTGGTGGGGCAAAGAACCGTTTGATAAGTATACCACTGAAATACCCCGATTTATGTCAGAGTATGGATTTCAATCCTTTCCGGAATTGTCGACCGTTGAAAAATACACCCAACCTAAAGACCATGATATCTATTCCGAGGTAATGACCTCGCATCAAAGGTCAAGCATCGGCAATGTAACGATTGAAGAATATATGCTACGCCACTATAAAAAGCCGAAAGATTTTGCAAGCTTTCTGTATGTTAGCCAATTATTGCAGGCCCACGGGGTAAATGTTGGCATCGAGGCCCACAGAAGAAACCGGGAACGTTGTATGGGTAGCCTATACTGGCAAATCAATGACTGTTGGCCGGTAGCTTCTTGGTCTAGTATCGATTATTACGGCAAATGGAAAGCCCTGCAATATAAGGCGAAAAAGTCTTTCAAAAATTTTCTTATCAGTAATGAAGATAAGGCAGATCGGTTGAATGTATTCATAGTTTCCGACTCTTTGAAAAGCATTAATGCCAAATTGAAAATCCGATTACTCGATTTTGAAGGCAATGAACTGAACCAATGGGAAGAAGAAGTAGTTGTTGCACCTAACACCTCCCAACAATATGTTACACTTCTAAAAAATGATTTTCTAAAGGGAAAGGATTCCGAAAATATACTTTTACACGAAGCATTGTATGTTGGTGATAAAATACAAACCGAAAATATTCACTATTTATCACCATTTAAGCAACTGGATTTTCCAGATCCAGAGCTCTCATTTACCGTAAAGGAAAACCCCGATGTTTTTGAAGTGACCTTGAACACCAAAAAACTGGCCAAGGATGTTTTTCTATCTTCAGGATTCATCGCTAATTTCTCGGATAATTATTTTGATATGCTTCCGAACACCCAAAAAACCGTGACCATTAAAAAAACAAAAAGAGAAGATTTGGAATCATTCAAAAGTAAGCTCAGCATATTAACCTTAACAGACTCTTTTACGGACTGATATTAAGAAAGCCAAATTCTCTCAGGAAAATAGAATTGGATTGTTAACCAAATATGACTGCATTATCGCAGACTAAGCATTATTCATTTGTAATCGGATAATTCGTACCTTGTTGTCAACTAGAACTAAATCCGATGCAAAAAGTCCTCATACTATTACTTTGTTTTTCGGCAAACTGTTTTGCCCAGAACACCCTTTCGTTGCCGGCAACAAGTTCTTCACCAAAAGCGACTTTGGAGGATGTTTCATGGATTGCGGGCCACTGGAAAGGCGAAGCCTTTGGTGGTGTAACGGAAGAAATATGGAGTCCCCCATTGGGAGATTCCATGATGTTCGTCTTTAAATTGGTATCCGAGGGTAAAGTCAAGTTTTACGAGGCGGGACATATACAATACAAAAATGAAACGTTAGTATTGCAATTGAAGCATTTTGATAGCTCGTTGAAAGGTTGGGAGGAAAAAGAAGAAACCGTCGATTTCCCGTTGGTGAGATTGGAAGGCAATAGGATCTATTTCGATGGGTTTACCATTGAGAAAATAAGCGGGAACGAGATTAATATGTATGTGGTCATTGGCCAAAAGGATGGGTCTTCGGAGGAAGTAAAATTCAATTATAAAAAAATGGAATAGAATGCAAAAAAAGTGTTTGGAATGTGGAGCCGAAATCAGGGGACGTGTCGACAAAAAATACTGTTCTGACCAATGTAGGAATGCCTACAACAATAAAGTGAACAAGGATAGTAAAAACCTTATTCGCAATATAAACAACCGGCTTAGAAAGAATTACCGTATTTTGGATAGTTTTCCGCTAAAGGATGGAAAAACCAAAACCACACGGACACGGTTGATGGATAAAGGATTCGATTTTGAATTCATCACCAATCTTTATACCACCAAAAAAGGCACAACATATTACTTTCTATATGATTTAGGGTACTTACCCCTAGAGAAT
Organism: Maribacter arenosus; assembly: GCF_014610845.1. GTDB lineage: Bacteria > Bacteroidota > Bacteroidia > Flavobacteriales > Flavobacteriaceae > Maribacter_A > Maribacter_A arenosus. The sequence continues at coordinate 315,805 of NZ_JABTCG010000002.1, forward strand.
GACTATTATATGATCGTAAAACGCGAGTAGTCTATTTATAATTCTGGCCACTAAGCTTCAAAGCGGCAATAACGATATCCTTACGGCTTATTTGACCAACGACCAACCCATCTTTCATTACGGGTAACCTTCTTCGATGATGCTTGTCAAAAATACCTGCGGCATCGAATATAGAGATATCGTGGGGTATTGTCTCCACTTCTTTTGACATATACTTTTCAACACTTTTGTCAAGAATAGGCTGGTTGAAATAACGGCTTTCAGAAATCTGTTTCATGCAATCTGCCTCGGAAATAATTCCCACTAAAAAACCATTATCGTCCAACACCGGTCCTCCGGATATATGGTGTTTGGCAAATTTTTCCATGACCTCCAAAATGGACTGCTCCGGTGAAAAAGTAACCAACTTGGTGCTCATATAATCAGAGACCAAAATAGGAGCATCAAATTCCTTTTTGACCGCCTTTCTGAACCCTTGAAAACTCTTGATAGCCATAACTTTAAAATTTAGGTTGAAAACTAAAGATAGAAAAATTAATCTAATTCCATAAAATACTCGATGTAATGTGGCATCATCTTAGAATTTTATACTTTTAAGGTACAAGTATTTCATATGGATCGATTCACTAAAGTCATCACACTTTTACTTATTCTCCTTGCGGTTTATTGGGGTTTTAAAGCACAAATGCCTTCTTATTCAGGGGACCTTAATGCACCGGAAACCAATTTCTCCACAGATAGGGCATTGACCCATGTTGAAAGAATTTCCCAAAAACCCCATGGCGTCGGATTTCCTGCCCATGCCGAAGTACGGGAGTACATTATGGCCCAATTACAAGCATTGGGTTTGGAACCCTCCTTACAGGAAGGTTATACCGTAGGCGATTGGGGCAATTTGAGCAAGGCGACGAATATACTTGCGCGAGTCAAAGGAACTGGGACCGGTAAGGCGCTGCTCTTGCTTTCCCACTATGATAGTAGTCCACATTCTTCCTTGGGGGCCAGTGATGCAGGTAGTGGGGTGGCGACCATACTGGAAGGTGTACGCGCTTATCTTACAGAAGGAAAACAAGCGAAAAACGATATCATTATCCTCATTACCGATGCTGAGGAATTGGGGCTCAATGGGGCAGACCTGTTCGTTAATAAACACCCATGGGCAAAGGAGGTAGGCCTTATCTTGAATTTTGAGGCCCGGGGTAGTGGCGGACCTAGTTATATGCTCATTGAGACCAATCGAGGCAATGGAAAACTTATTGGGGAGTTTATAAAAGCGGATCCTAAATACCCTGTGGCCAATTCATTGGTTTATAGCATTTATAAAATGTTGCCCAACGATACCGATTTAACGGTTTTTAGGGAAGATGGGGATATTGAGGGATTGAATTTTGCATTCATCGATGACCACTACGATTATCACACGGTTCGTGATAATTATGAACGATTAAACCGAAATACCCTGGCCCACCAAGGCAGCTATTTAATGCCCTTATTGACTTATTTCGCGAACACTGATTTGGGGAACCTAAAGAGCTTGGATGATTTCATCTATTTCAATGTGCCCTTCTTTAAACTTGTTTCTTATCCTTTTGAATGGATCTGGCCCATGTTCATCTTGGCCGTACTCTTTTTTGGAATCCTATTGGTAATCGGGTTTCGGAAAAGAGTAATCCTTGGGAACGAAATCCTTAAGGGATTTCTACCCCTGATCATTTCTTTGGTCATTAATGGGGTTGTCGGTTTTTATAGCTGGACCGTGCTCAAATGGATCTATCCTGGATATACCGACATTCTGCATGGATTTACCTATAACGGCCATGCTTATATAGCCGCCTTTGTACTATTCTCCATAGCCACTTGTTTTTGGGTATATCATAAATTCAAAAAGGTTGAAACGCCAAATCTCTTGGTTGCACCCATATTCTTTTGGTTGCTTATATGTGGTTTGGTCTCGGCCTATTTACCTGGGGCAAGCTTTTTCGTTATTCCCGTCTATGCCCTTTTGGTTTCATTTATGGTGGTAATCAACCAAAAAAGTCCAAATGCATATCTTTTGTTCCTATTCGCTGTACCTGCCTTATGGATGTACGCGCCCTTCATTAAAATGTTCCCCGTTGGCTTAGGGTTGAAAATGATGGTAGCTGCCACACTTTTGACTACCCTGACCTTTTATTTACTGCTTCCCGTTTTCGGATTTTACAAAAATAAAAATCGCATAGCGGTGCTAGGGTGTTTGCTTTTTCTTGGGTTTATGGCTTCAGCGCATTTCAATTCAGGTTTTACCAAAGAAAATGCAAAGCCCACGAGCCTTCTGTATGTATTGGACACCGATGCCTCTACGGCCCTTTGGGCCACTTATGAAAATCTGATCTCTGATTGGACAGCCCAATATATAAATGATGCCAAAAAAATTCCGGAAAAACTGGCCGATAAAACCATCAGTAGTAAGTATTCTTCTGGATTCAGCTATGTAGCCGTAGCCCCGATAAAGGATATAGCATCCCCCAAAATCGATATTAGTCTAGATACCGTAATTGAGAACGAGCGTATTTTAGAGCTGTGTATCATTCCGCAACGAAATGTTAACCGATTGGAAGTATTTACCAATGACGTTGAAATCAAGAAGGCTGTTGTAAATGCAAAAGTGTTATCGCCCTATTATTTGGCCAACAGGAAAAATGGAAAGTTGATTACCCATTATATAAGTAATAATGAGTATACCGACCTTCTACTTACCTTGCCTAAAGGGGAGAAACTGGAGTTAACATTCTATGAGGCCTCAAACGACCTGTTGCACAATGCCCAATTCACTGTGCCGGAAAGACCTGAAGACCTTATTCCAATGCCCTTTGTCCTAAATGATGCCATCCTGTTGACCAAAACCATAACCTTTGAATAAGAGCATTGCCATTATGGGTTGTGGATGGCTAGGATTTCCTTTGGCCCAATCGCTCATTAAACAAGGCTTTAAAGTATATGGAACGACAACCTCAACAAACAAACTCCCAGTACTTGAAAAGGCAGGGATCGTTCCTTTTTTAGTCTCTGTTTCCGAAGAGCGTATAGAAGGGCAAATAGTAGAATTGTTGGGTAATTCGGAATCTTTGATTATTAATATTCCACCTAAACTACGAGGAAGCAATCGTGGGAATTATGTCCAGAAAATGGCCCTTGTACGACAAGCCGTAATCGCATCGAAGATCCGTAATATAGTTTTTATAAGTAGTACATCGGTATACGGGGATGGGCAGGGCAAGGTAACAGAAGTGGTACCGCCTGAACCGACTTCCGAATCCGGAAAACAGGTATTGTCCGCTGAAAAACTGATAAGCAACATCCCCAATGTTGAGACGACCATCATCCGATTCGGGGGATTGATCGGGAAAGATAGACATCCGATCACAATGTTATCGGGCAAAAAGGACTTACGCAATGGTAATCATCCGGTGAATTTAATTCATTTGGATGACTGCGTTGCCCTTATAAATTCTGTTTTAAAAAAGCATTGGTGGGGTGAAGTATTCAATGCCGTATACCCTATACATCCCACCAAAGAAAAATATTATCAGCAGATAGCACTAAAAAGGGGAGTTATGCCGCCAGAATATGTTCAAAATTCGAAATTTTCAGGAAAAATAATCGACTCAAGTAAGCTAATAAGTGTTAAAAAGTTCAGATTTAAGACCTCAATCTTCGATTAATTCACCACAAAAAAGTAGGTTTTCACAACAAAAACCCCTCTTTTGTGTTAATTAAATCCTTGTTTTTAAACACTTTATCGATGAAATGCATAACTTTAAGTAAACCATAAAATTCGATTGTCATGGAAAATTCAACATTACGTACTAGACTTAAAACGGAGATTGAGAATTTAATTTCCAAGAGTTGCGCCAACCAACAATCGACCAAAAAATATGAAACATTACATGTTGCGCTTTTGAAGAAATACTATAACGCAGCAGATGTATCCATTGATTATCACAGAAAAAGGGTGGCTATGGATATTGTAATTGATGACAAGTATTATCACCCTACCAAGGTGAATACCCGTATCCCAATATTACATGCGAATCTTTTGTTCAAAAACCTAAAGGATTTTTTAAGGTCATGTATTGAAATGGATGCAAAAAGTATGGGGTTTTATGCGGGACTCTTACGCACATTCGCTAAAAAGGATGTGAAACTGACCGTTGTTTGATTCATTAATAATACATTTAAAATTAGAGGTGCCTACAAGGCACCTTTTTTTATTGTTGATTTAAGGCTTTTCTTAACAGCTTATTATCAATAAATTTAATAGTTTAGCGCACCAAAAATCAACAAAACACAAGCGAAATGAGAAAGATTGCCTTTGTGGTTCTATGTGCCACTAGTTTCATGGTCAATGCCCAATCAAATGCCGAATTGCAAAAGCATTATGAAGCCTTTTACAAAGAAATGAGGATGCAGGCCGATGTAGATGGCATGATCAATGCACTGACCCATCTTAATGTACTTTCGCCTTCCAAAGCAAGAAAGGATACCCTTGCTTATATCTACACCAATAACAATCAACATATGCAGGCCCTGAATACCATAGGGATCGAAAAAAACGAATCTGATTCCGACTTGGCCGTGCAAGTAAAGGCCATTTCCTTAAAGGCCATAAACCAACCCAAAAGGGCCTTGGAACAATTTGAGATTTTGAACAAACGTACCCCAAATCCCTATTTGGCCTATGAATTGGCCGATTTAAAAATCCAGACCGGAGACCCACTTGGGGCTAGTACTAATATTGAATTTGGTATTGCCAATGCCACGGATGATATGAAATATGCTTTTTATGAAAGGCAGCAACCTTATGAAGCCTCATTGAAAGCCGCTTTCTTACATTTAAAAGCACTCACCACCTACAATCAGGACAAAACCAAAATCGACGAGGCCATTGCACTGATCGATGAGGCTTTGAAAATTGATCCCAATTTTAATTTGGCAAGTTTAAGCAGGCAAGCTTTGGAAACCAGAAAAACACAACCCACCGAAGAAAAGAAATAACGCAACCATTAGGTCTTTTATTGACATTTCATAGAGGTCTGGAGGTTTAGCAAAAAGAGTAGCACTGCTAGGTTAAAAAGGCGTGGATGTAGTTAGGATGGAAATGTTCTATTCTTCTTCTAAAATCAATTTGGCATCCAAGGTTTGGTTCACGACCCCATTGAACTTTTCACGGAGCAAATTATAAGCTACGATCATTTGATGCACCGAAGGTTCAGGATCCAAATAATAGATTAAGTCTCCCTTTACTTTTAGGACATAGGTCTTAAATACCTTTTGACGGCTTTTAACCTGGGGTATATCAAATTCTTTTGGATAACTTGAATCTTCTAGTAAATTTTGCTCCTCGATAATGTTATCTATGGTTAGGCTCAAATCCTCCCTGTTGACCGCATTATAAATGGCATCAAAACTTATGTCCATGGCCAAAAATTCGGGCCATTCCCTTAAAATAGCATTAACCTTGGGGTCTACGGGTATTTTTTTCGGCCACGTATCCGTAGTTATTTCATAGCGGGAAGCATCCTGGTCTGTCTCCTCCTTTACCGTTTCTTTGCAAGAAACCGAAATGAAAAGCACTACCACGGTAATTAATAATTTATGCATAAAGCGAATGTACAAATTTTAATAAAGGCTATATTTACCAAGTATTTTTTTAACTAGATTTTAATGCAGAAATCCATCTTAATATTAGGGGCTTGTGGGCAGATTGGAACAGAACTTACTTATGCCCTTCGGGAAAAGTATGGAGACAATACCATAATAGCAAGTGATATACGGGAAGGAAACGAAAGCTTAATGGACTCCGGACCTTTTGAGCTTTTGGATGCCACGGATTACAATGCCTTGGAAGAGGTGGTCGCGTATTATGAAATTAGCGAAGTTTACTTGATGGCCGCCATGTTAAGTGCAACCGCCGAAAAATTTCCTATGCGTGCATGGAACCTGAATATGAATTCACTTTTCAATGTATTGAACCTTGCCAAGGAGAAAAAGATAGATAAAGTTTTTTGGCCCTCTAGTATTGCTGTTTTTGGGTCAAATACCCCATCGGAAAATACCCCGCAAAATACCATAATGGAACCTAGTACGGTTTACGGTATTAGTAAACAATCGGGCGAAAGATGGTGCAATTATTATTTTAATAAATATGGTGTAGATGTCCGAAGCATCCGTTATCCAGGTCTTATAAGTTGGAAAACCATGCCAGGTGGTGGTACTACCGACTATGCCATCGAAATTTACCATAAGGCATTGACCTCGAAAACGTATACCTGCTTTTTGGAAAAAGACACAAAGCTTCCTATGATGTTCATGGATGATGCCATTAGGGCAACCCTCTTACTTATGGAAAGCGATTCTGAAGATATTAAAATTCGATCATCATATAACCTGGCGGCAATGAGTTTCAGTCCCGAAGAGATCGCCGATAGCATACAGTCTAGAATCCCCGATTTCAATATTACCTACGACCCTGATTTTAGACAGGAAATTGCGGATTCATGGCCCAATAGTATAGATGACTCCCAAGCCCGTATTGATTGGGGATGGAAATCTGAATTTGATTTGGAAAAAACCACCGCCGAAATGTTGGATAATTTGGCCAAATAACTTAAAAGTTACCTAAAAGTGTTTTGCCAAGGGTATTTCCATTTTCATAATCTATCAACCTTTTTTCATAAGCCATTATTTCGGTAAATACCATATTTTATAATGCTATTTTTTCCAATGGCCTTCCTTTGATAATTTAAACAGATTTAGGTTGACCTTCTTTTAAGATATATTTAACAATATCAAATGGTTTTTAACTGGAAATCCTTGATTATTTATATAGCTTCTATATGAATAATTTAGTAACTTTCTTCTCTTTGGTTAATTAAAGGAAATAAACCCATATTCAAATTTTATGGAAGATAAAAAACAAGGAGCGGACTCCAATTCCAAAAAAGGGATAAGCCGACGAAGTTTTATTCGAGGTGCAGGATTGTCTACCGCTGGAAGCGTATTGTTGACTACCAATGCATTTGCATTTGGATCGGAGGAAAAACTAACAGCCGGCAAAGAGTTTGGCCCAGGGGCAACGACCATTCAAATGAAAATCAATGGCATGGTCGAATCGCTAAGCGTGGAACCGAGAACAACATTGGCCGCTGCCTTAAGAGACCATTTGGAACTTACAGGAACCAAGGTGGTCTGTGATCGGGGCTCCTGTTCGGCATGTACGGTCTATTTAGATGGGAAACCGGTGAATTCTTGTATGATGTCGGTTTTTGATGTCGGTGACAAGGAAATTACGACCATTGAAGGTATTGCGAAGAATGGCGAATTGCATCCGGTACAAGAGGCTTTTATAGAGCACGATGCATCCCAGTGTGGTTACTGCACACCGGGCATGGTCATGTCTTGTGTCCACTTGGTGGAAAACAATACCAACCCCACTCTAGACGATGTTAAAAACGCCACACGGGGCAATCTTTGTAGATGTGGCACACATCCTCATGTATTTAAGGCAACATTAGCGGCAGCAAATAAAACCAATTAAGATGGATACTAGAAAAGAAAAATTCCCATACGGTATTCCTGGACATAACTTAAGTGAAATAGAACGGGAAATTCCTATTGAAGAACCGCCAGTATGGCCTATCAACGATAAATTAAAAATAATCGGAAAAAGGGTCAATAGAATCGATGCCGTTGATAAAGTAACAGGTAAGGCGAAGTACACCTCGGACATGAAATTGCCCGGTATGCTATATGCCAAGATGTTGCGATCAAAGGTACCACATGCGGCCATCAAATCAATAGATATTAGTGAAGCCAAAAGTCTCGCTGGTGTTCATGCCATCTACCTTATAGAAAATACCCAGAAAGAGGGAGAAGAAAAAAATAATGGCAAATTCCCAATGGTAAAATATGTGGGCCAGCCTTTGGGAGGTGTTGCTGCGGATAGCCTGGAAATTGCCAAAGATGCGATTTCCTTGATCAAGGTGAATTATGAAGAGAAACCTTTCGTCATAGATCTTGAAGCTGCCATGGAAATGGATGCACCTATCGTTTTTGATGTACCTATAACACGTCAGGCCGATGGTGGGGATGTAGGTGAAGTACATGATGGCAGTAAAGGACAAGGTAATGTTAGGGGACCATCGACCAGTAGTTTCTTTGGGGGACCAAGAGGTGATTTGGAGCAAGGTTTCAATGAAGCGGATATTATCGTGGAAAAAACATACAGAACCCAAGTACAGACACACATGCCGTTGGAGACCCATGGCGTCGTTGTTGACTGGAGACCTGATATGATGATGGTTTATGCCTCTACTCAAAATACCAATGCCGTCAGAAATGAGATGGCTAGTATCTTCGGCTTGCCAAAGAGTAAAGTCCGGGTTGTATGTGATTTCATGGGTGGCGGATTTGGTGCCAAGCATAGTGCAGGCAGTTTCGGCCCAATGGCAGCTAATCTTTCCAAAAAAACAGGGAGACCCGTATGGTTAATGATGGATCGGCAAGAAGAACATATTGCAGAAGGGAACCGTCCAAATTCCATTCAGTACTTAAAAATAGGAGCTAAGAAAAATGGTACCCTGACCGCCATTCAACAACGTTCCCACGGAACCGCAGGAGTGGGACTAGGTGCCGGGGTGGGACGTATTGCCCAAGTCCTTTATCCCTGTCCTAATTTTGCAACTGAACAATACGATGTATTGACCAATGCAGGGCCTGGCGCGGCTTGGCGTGCACCTGGTAATGTTCAGGGCGCTTTTGGACTGGAACAGGCTATTGATGAAATGGCAGAAAAACTAAATATGGACCCGCTAAAATATCGAGACCTTATTGATAAAAGTGAGGTGCGTAAAATAGAACGCCAACGTGGAGCGAAACTTTTCAATTGGTCACGACGTCAACCTGCCGGTAGTGGCAAAGGTTTGGTAAAGAAAGGTCTTGGAGTAGGCCAATCCACTTGGCCGCGATTCGTTACTTTGGATTCTTCGGTAGAAGTCAAGATCCATAACGATGGTGGCGTTGAAATACGATCTAGCGTCCAGGATATAGGAACAGGAACAAAAACCATTCTTGCACAAGTGGTCGCTGAGGAATTAGGACTACAGGTAAACGATATTACCGTCAATATAGGGGATACTTTTTTCCCAGTAGGACCAGGTTCGGGAGGAAGTGTCGTTACGGGCTCCATTACCCCTCCTACCCGTAATGCAGCCTTTGAAGCGAAAACTGCTTTATTGAAGTTGGTTGCAAAAAAATGGGAAACCGATTCATCCGAATTGTTCATTGAAAATGGTCAAGTAGGGAGTAAAAAGGATGCCAATCTAAAAATGCCCTTTAAAGAGGCGACCAAACTCATGCGGACTAGCCAAATTAGTAAAATCGCAAGCCGATCAGATGATTATGGCGGCTTTCAACAGCCTTGGGGTCTCGCCTACGGCGATTTGGGCTCGGTGCAATTTGCGGAGGTAAGTGTAAATACCGATACGGGATTTGTAAAAGTAGATAAAATAGTCGCCGCCCATAGTTGCGGCAGACCACTCAATATTGGTCAATTGGAAAGCCAGATCAATGGGGGTGTCATACAAGGTATTTCTTACGCCCTATATGAAAATAGGATAATGGACACAGGAACGGGCCATATGATGAATGCCAATGTTGATCAATACAAGGTGCCATATTCTATGGAAATTCCTGAGATTGAAACCCTCATTGTGGAAGAATATTCCGCATTATCCTCCACTGATGCCTATGGCATTGGGGAACCTGCAAATATTGCAACGGCAGCTGCCGTTGCCAATGCAGTTTATAACGCTATCGGGGTAAGGTTGCATGAAATACCCATTACGCCATCAAGTATACTCAAAGCATTGAATAAAGTCTCTTAAATACTAAGACATGAATAAATTTAGTTGGTACGAAGCCACATCCATTGAAGATGCCCTTCAACAAGTAAACAAAACAGTATCCGAAGAGCTGTATCAGTCTACCAATAATGCAGCAGTTTTTAAATCAGGAGGTATTGATGTTTTTGACTGGGTAAAGGAAGGCCTGATCAATCCACAAAAAATCATCAATATTCGCAATATACCCGGTCTTGACGTTATCAGTTATGACGCTAAGGATGGTTTGCGTATAGGTTCCAATGTAACCTTGGCCGAAATGGCATCGAATTCCGATATAAAAAATCATTATTTGGCACTACATCAAGCGATAAACCATGCAGCCACACCACAATTGCGCAATATGTCCACCTTGGGTGGCAATATCGCCCAACGTAACCGTTGCTGGTATTTCCGTTCTGCAGACCATCAATGCTTCCGGAAGTCAGGAGATCGATGCTTTGCACGTCACTCCGAAACAGGTGAAAATGAGAATCACGCCATTATTGACAATGGCTCTTGTGTAAGTTTACATGCTTCCTCCATATCGACAGCACTTATGGCTTTTAATGCCAGTGTCGTTATCGTCAATAGTAAAGGAGAAAAGAAAAAGGTTTTAATGGATGACTTCTTTGTTTCCGCAGGACAGGATATTGCTATGGAAACCATCCTCCAAGCTAAGGAAATTATTACCGAAATAGTCCTCCCCGCACCCTCAAAGAATACGAAAAGCTATTATATAAAACAGGTGGCGCGTGAATCTTATGACTGGTCTCTCGGGGATGTGGCCGTAGTTATAGAAACTTCTGGGGATACCTGTAAATCTGCAAGTATCGTTCTAGGGGCGGCCGCCCCGGTACCATATCGTTCTGTTCAGGCCCAGCAGGCTATGGAAAAAAAGTCGATCAATAATACCAATGCTATGGCTGCAGCTGAGGCAGCCATGTCTGTTGCACGCCCACTTTCGAAAAATGGGTATAAGGTGCCCTTATTTAAATCTATTATTAGCGAAGCTATTTTAAAAATTACATAAAGATGGGAGAAAATAAACCAAGTAAACTTGGGATCTGCAAATTCCTTCGAGCTCGAAACCCATATGGCATGATGGAAGGAGGCGATCAACCTTGGCTTCTACTCGATGATGCGAACACGATATGCTGGTGCATTTCATCTGCAGGAGGGGCAGGGCCTGACAGTGGTTTAGTATCTCCCATGAACTGCACGAAAGGACGCAGTTGTTACGTCCCTGCGGATGCAGATGACCTATAGATAATCACTTTTAACGCGATTTCGGCTAGAATTAATTCCTAATCTTAGAATACTTGATAAGATAAAACACCAAAAACACCCTTTCCTTAGTCATCATCGTCATCGTCATTCCCATCCTCTGGTAAATCAGGATCAGGAACGGCTTCTGGATCGTCATCGTCATAATCCTCATAGTCATCCTCATCATAATTTTCCATGGTATACTCTAATTTCGCACTGATCTTGACCAAATATTTGGTATCATCAGTCAAAACTTCGACCGCCTCTACACGTTCACCGTTGGCATTTCTAAATGAAATGATATTACGATCATCGTAACCATCAGGATACCTTTCGACCAAAAGTTTTAGAACTTCCGGTGTAAGTTTTTTGAAATCTACTATAACTCTTTTAAGATTATCCATAATTACATGTCTAAAAGATACGCAAAAATTAATGGCGCCACAATGGTCGCGTCACTTTCTATAATATATTTGGGGGTATCCATATCGAGTTTACCCCAAGTAATCTTTTCGTTCGGTACCGCTCCCGAATAGGACCCATAACTTGTGGTCGAATCGCTTATTTGACAAAAATAACTCCAAAAAGGGGTATCTGTCCGCTCCATATCCTGATACAGCATTGGTACCACACAAATTGGGAAATCGCCCGCAATACCACCTCCTATTTGAAAGAAACCGATTCCTTTCTTCGAATTATCAGTATACCAATCCGCTAAAAAAGTCATGTACTCTATACCTGACTTCATAGTACTGGCTTTAAGTTCCCCTTTTAACACATACGAGGCGAAAATATTGCCCATAGTGCTATCTTCCCAACCTGGACAGATAATCGGCAGGTTTAGTTCAGCTGCAGCATACATCCAGGAATCTTTCAAATCTATTTCATAATAGTCCTCCAATACCCCGGAAAGCAACATTTTATACATGAATTCATGGGGAAAATAACGTTCGCCTTTATCCTCGGCATCTTTCCAAAGTCTAAAGATATGACCTTGCAACCTTCGGAACGCCTCTTCCTCAGGAATACAAGTATCGGTTACCCTATTGAGTCCCTTCTCCAATAAATCCCATTCATCCTGTGCAGTCAAGTCGCGATAATTAGGCACACGTTTATAATGGGAATGTGCAACCAAGTTCATAATGTCCTCTTCCAAATTGGCACCGGTACAGGAAACTATATGTACCTTATCTTGCCTTATGATTTCGGCGAAAATCTTACCTAACTCCGCAGTGCTCATGGCCCCGGCCAATGACACCAACATCTTGGAACCCTTTTTTAATTGGTCTTCATAACCCTTGGCCGCATCGACCAATGCCGCCGCATTAAAGTGCAAATAGTATTTCTCGATAAAATCTGAAATGGCTCCTTTAGTCTTCGTCATCATCGAATTTTGAATGGGTGTTATTCGATTTGTAATTCACATCGTAGGTATTATCATAATCATCCTCTACCTCTTCTCCCATGAATTTATAGCTTAACATTTTATAATACAACTTGGCGGCTAAAAAATCAGATGATTTATCTTGGGTATTGGGACAGAGTTCAACAATATCGAAACCTACTACGTTCTTTTCTTCAAAAACCTGCTTTAAAAAATCCAACGTCTCATACCAGAACAATCCCCCTGGTTCCGGTGTTCCCGTAGAAGGCAGAATAGATGGGTCAAGGGCATCCAAGTCAAACGTAATAAAGACATTATCGGTCATGAGCTCAATCACCTTGTCCATCCAATACTCATCATTGACCATATCATGGGCGAAAAAGGTCTTTTCTTCATCCATGATCGTCTTTTCAATGGCATCCATAGAACGGATGCCTACTTGGATCAAATTGGTTGTTTGACTAGCTTCATGTACGGCACAGGCGTGATTGTACTTTGTGCCTTCATACGACTTCCTTAAATCGGCATGCGCATCAATATGCAATACCGTTAAATCATCAAAACATTCGTTAAACGCCCTAATACTACCAATGGAAATCGAATGTTCGCCTCCAAAAAGTGTAACAAATTTATTACGCTTGATATACTCTTTGGCCATTTTATGGACTGCATTTACCATGGTTTCGGGTGAACTGTTTTCGGTCACCGCATCAGTAAGGTGAATGCCTTGTTTAAATACCTCTGAATCGGTTTCAATATCATACAATTCCATATTCTCCGACGCATTCAAAAATGCATTTGGACCTTTATCGGCTCCTTTGCCCCAAGTGCTTGTTCCGTCATAAGGAACCGGTATCAATACCACTTTGGCAGTTTCCAATTGTGCGAATTCGTCGGCAATTCCCGCGTAATTCTTCATTGTACTCATGATTTAAAATTATTTAGTTGTGTTTATATTACCCTTGTACAGGTATTGTTCGTTCTTTTAACTTCTTTTTGGAAATCGATTTAGGCCCACTCGTATCATATCCTAATATATCCAACATTTGCTCGGCCTTTTGTTGTGGTTTGAATAATGTGGTCACAAGATCACCATGTTCATCCCTATCGATCAATATATGCTTTGGTTGCGGAATCAGACAATGTTGTAGACCACCATAACCACCTATGGTTTCTTGGTAAGCCCCGGTATTAAAAAAGCCGATATATAGCGGTTTATTTCTGCGGAACTTTGGCAAATAAATGGCGTTCATGTTTTGCTCGCTATTGTAGTAATCATCACTATCACAAGTGAGCCCACCTAAAAGTACCCGTTCATATTCGTCATGCCATCGGTTGATCGGCAACATAATAAACCGCTTATTTATTGCCCACGTATCCGGTAGCGTGGTGATAAAAGACGAATCGATCATATTCCACTTTTCACGATCGTTTTGTTGTTTTTGATAGAGGATTTCATAAATCGCACCTCCACTCTCCCCAACCGTGAAGCTACCGAACTCGGTGAAAATATGGGGCACGGGAACATCTGCTTCTTGACAGGCAATGTTGATTTGATTAATGATCTCATCTATCATATACTGGTAATCGAATTCGAAGGCCAAGGAGTTTTTAACCGGGAATCCACCACCTATGTTAAGACTGTCCAAAGAGGGACAGATTTTTTTCAGACGTACATAAACTTTTAAACATTTAGCTAACTCATTCCAGTAATATGCGTTGTCTCGGATACCGGTATTGATGAAAAAATGAAGCATCTTGAGTTCAACCTTATCATTCTCCTTGATTTGGTTCTCATAAAACGGCACTATGTTCTTATATCCAATCCCCAATCGAGAGGTATAAAACTCGAATTTTGGTTCCTCTTCCGATGCAATACGTATCCCTACTTTAAAGTTATCCTCTATAACTTCTGACAGTAGATCCAATTCCTCATAATTGTCAATAATAGGAATACAATTGCGATGCCCGGAATTGATGAGCCGAGCAATATTCTCTATATACTGTTCACGCTTAAATCCGTTGCAAATGATATAGGCATCGTTTTTTAACCTACCCTTTTCCTTTAAATTTTCAATGATGTTGATATCGAAGGCAGATGAGGTTTCAATATGGATATCATTCTTCAAGGCCTCGTGCATTACATGCTGAAAGTGGGAACTTTTGGTACAATAACAATAATAGTACTTACCCTTGTATCCATTTTTTTCAATGGCCTCTGCAAACCAATTCTTTGCTCGATTTATATTTTCTGAAATCTTGGGCAAATAAGTAAATTTCAATGGGCTGCCATACTTTTCAACAAGTTCGATCAGAGGAATACCATGAAACCGTAAGTTGTCGGTATCTAGCGTGAATTCCTCCTGTGGAAAATCAAAGGTTTGATCAATAAGATCAATATATTTTGTGTTCATGGAACAAATTATTATTTGGAAATAAAATTCAATTTAAAGATTAAGATAAAAGAATCGACCCTTTTATTAAAAATCGTCACATTTAAATCAAATAATTATCTGTTTCGCGGTAGTTGGAATAAAAAAGTAATCGTGCTGGCTGCAGACGATTGCGAAAGTGTAATCGGAAGTAAGCTTTAAATTCCGGTTACCCAATCTTTGGGCTGACAATGGGTTTGACTTCCTAAATCCCATTGACCCGAACATACAAACATCATTCATTATGTTCAGCTAATAGCTTAAATCCAAACTAATAATACCATTAGTTTGAAAGCACAAATGAAAACAAAAAATATTTAAAAACAAGTGTTTCAAAAAAAAATACGGTAAAATGTAAAAAAAAGTTTTCATTGTCGTTAAATACGTTCATAATTGCTTATAACCAATTCATTTATAGTCCATTAATTATTATCTTTAATGAAGATATTCAAAGTATGAAAGCAAAAAAACACATGACAATTAAAGCCATATTACTTTTCAGCTGTGGTATAATGAGCCTACAAGCACAAATCAATCCTGGGGTTTACATTTCAGATACCGAAAATACCATTCACGAACTCAAAATCTCAGAGAATTATCTAACACATACGGTATACGAAAAATCCCCGGCAAAATTCATTAAAACCGTTGGGGGATTTCCACAACACGAAGACAATAGGCTCGTTGTGCTTCTAGAGTTTAACTCTAACTATACCCAAGATTCATTGCGACAACTGAGCGTTCCTTTTAAAATGGAAGGTTCAAATCTTATTCTTGAGCTAGAATCTAGCGTGCAGTTCAACCCGATTCCTAAACTCAATCAAGAATTGGATGGTCAATGGTTATTTGGCACCCGTGGTCCGGATGAAGGGCAAGAACGAAGGGGGGACAGCCAACCTAGGAAAACATTGAAATACTTGCAAGATGGCCGATTCCAATGGATTGCCTATAATACCGAAACTATGCAATTCCATGGCACAGGTGGTGGTTCTTTTACGTCGACGGATGGGGTATACCAAGAAAATATCGGATTTTTCTCCAGGGATAATTCCCGGGTCGGTGCGCAGCTTACTTTCGAATATAAGATTATGGGCAATGACTGGCATCATCAAGGCAAGAATAGCAAAGGAGAACCTATGTACGAGATTTGGATGAAACGTGAATAGGAAACTATTTTTGTAGCCTCACCAGGAATCGAACCTGGATCTAAAGTTTAGGAAACTTCTATTCTATCCGTTGAACTATGAGGCCAAAATATCAAGATGCATCTTATTAGACAAGAATTCGTATTCTGGACTTTAGCTTTATAGCCTTTCTCCAATACATCAAAGAGGCAAAAATAGAACATTTTTTGTGAGTCCTAAAAGCCATATCGAACAATTTTAGAATACCTTGTTAAATAGTTCTATATATTTGGGGAATTGGGTTTTTAGTATTTGAACAATTGGATAAGTATGCGCATTACTGGGACATTTTTAGATGAGATAAGCCACGATATCCCTCATCAAAACTGGGGTGCTAAGGAGTGGGATGCCGATTTTGCCAATATGAAAAAAATAGGCATCGACACTGTGATCATGATTCGTTGCGGCTACAAACAGTTTTTGACCTATCCCTCCGATTATTTGATTGATCAACATGGATGTTATACACCTCCCCTGGATTTGGTACAACTCTTTTTGGATCTATCCGAGAAGTATGCCATGACCTTCTTTTTCGGGATCTATGATAGTGGGAAATACTGGGAAACCGGGAATATGGGCCATGAAATCGATTCTAATTTATTCGTTATTGATGAAGCATTCCAAAAATATGGTCAACATCCCAATTTTGGAGGCTGGTATTTAAGTCTGGAGTTGAGTAGAAAAACCAAAGGGGCGATAACATCCATCGCAAAATTGGGTGATCATTGCAAGGCTATTAGTGGCGGATTGCCTGTTTTGATATCACCTTGGATTGACGGGAAAAAAGCCGTAACGGCAAATACACCGGAGCTGACGAAAAAAACCTATATCCTTATTCGCGAACATGAGAAGGAATGGGATGAAATCTTCGATGGAATAAAGAACAGTATTGACATAGTTGCTTTTCAAGATGGGCATGTCGATTATAATGAATTGGAAGCCTATTTGACGATTAATAAAAACCTGGCCGATAAATATGCCTTGGAATCATGGACCAACTCTGAATCTTTTGATAGGGATATGCCCATTAAATTCATGCCGATAAAGTTCGAGAAAATGTTGTTTAAATTAGAGGCAGCCAGAAAAGCAGGCTGTACAAAAGCGATTACTTTCGAATTCTCCCATTTCATGAGTCCACAATCGGCATATATCCAAGCGCACCATTTGTACAATAGGTATCTGGAACACTTTAATGAATGAAGCAATACGCTACACTATATAAAAATGAACTGCTGAATGAAGTCATCCCATTTTGGGAAAAATACTCCATAGACGCTGCATTTGGTGGCTACTTTACGTGTATTTCAGAAACTAATGAAATTTACGATACTGATAAATTCATTTGGTTACAAGCCAGACAGGTTTGGATGTTCGCAACACTCTATACAATAATTCAACCTAAGGAAGAATGGAAACAAATCGCCCTTTTGGGAGCGGATTTTTTGGAAAAATATGGCCGGGATCCCTCCGGCGCTTGGTATTTTTCACTAAATCGGGAAGGTAAACCGTTGGTACAACCTTATAATATATTTTCTGACTGCTTTGCGGCCATGGCCTTTGGCGCTTTATATAAAATAGATCCGAAAGACCGTTACGCGGAAATCGCAATGAACACCTTCAAGAATATTATTAAGCGACAGGAAAACACTAAAGGAAAATTCAACAAAGTATATCCAGGTACGCGCGAGTTGCAAAACTTTGCCCTTCCCATGATTTTATGTAACCTATCCTTGGAATTGAAACATTTGTTGGAATTGGAAGAAGTTGAGCACATAACCGATACTATTATACACAAAATCTTAAACCAGTTCTATCATAAAGAAAGTGGCTTGGTTCTAGAAAATATTGGAATCAATGGGGAGTTTGTCGACAGTTTTGAAGGTAGATTGTTGAATCCTGGCCATGCCATTGAAGCTATGTGGTTCATTATGAACTTGGGTATCGCTGAAAACAATAACGCCCTGGTCCAAAAAGCAGAACAGATTATGTACCAACAACTAGAATATGGTTGGGACGAAAAATACGGCGGCATTTTTTATTTTATGGATATTAATGGGCATCCACCCCAGCAACTTGAACACGACCAAAAACTCTGGTGGGTGCATTTGGAAACCTTGGTAGCATTGGCCAAAACCTATGCTTATAACCAAAACCCCAAGGCCAAACAATGGTTCGAGAAAGTACATGATTATACTTGGACCCATTTTAGGGATAAAAAAAATGGAGGTGAATGGTATGGGTATTTAAACCGACAGGGAGACGTATCACTGCCTCTTAAAGGGGGTAAATGGAAAGGTTGCTTTCATGTGCCCAGAGCTTTAATGGAAGTCTGGAAAACCCTTGATACATAATCGAAAATGGAATTTTATAATAAAATATTGATTGTTATTTTTGGGTTGATGATTTCCCAAGGGGTATTACATGCCCAAAAAAAAGTAGATGTGTTGATTATCGGTGGAGGAGCTGGCGGCACCTCAGTGGCCATACAAGCATCGAGAATGGGGGTTCAGGTGCAAATAATCGAAGCTACCCCTTGGCTAGGGGGTATGCTCACTTCGGCTGGTGTTTCGGCCATTGATGGTAATCATGAATTGCCCTCTGGGATATGGGGGGAGTTTCGTGAAAGGCTCCGCTCCCATTATGGCGGGGCAGAGGCATTGGCCACGGGTTGGGTTAGCCATACCCTTTTCGAACCCAGTGTGGGAAATCATATTTTAAAAGAAATGGCCCATATTCCCCATTTGGATATTGCTTTCGACGCTGAATATGAAACCATACTTAAAGATGGTGAAAATTGGTTGGTCACCTATCGTCAAAGTGGCAAAAGTCACCAGATCAATGCAAAAATCCTTATTGATGCAACCGAAACAGGGGAGCTATTGCCTCTTGTCGGGGCCGATTTTAGATTGGGAATGGATGCCAAAGGGGATACGGGTGAGGCCCAAGCCCCCGAGAAGGCCAACACTATTGTTCAAGACCTTACCTATGTTGCCATTCTAGAGGATATAGGCACAAAAAAAGGAAGATTGGGATTGGTAAAAAAACCTAAAAACTATAATCCCAAAAATTATGAATGCGCTTGCAAACGGGAAGATGGGGAAATGTTAAGTGCCGTTTCAAACTGTGATCAAATGCTCAACTATGGCAAGTTGCCCAATAACAAATACATGATCAATTGGCCCAACTGCGGCAATGATTATTATTTGAATTGGCCAGGTATGACCAAAGAAGAAAAAGTGGAAAAACTCAAAACCGCCAAACAGTTTACACAAGGCTTCATATATTATATTCAAAACGAGCTTGGGTACAAAAACCTACGAATGGCCAAGGAATTCCCGACCACGGATTACTTTCCCATGATTCCTTATGAGCGTGAAGGCCGAAGGGTTAAAGGAAAGGTATTTCTAACTGCACTACATTTGGAAAATCCCTATGATTTCAACCTCTATAGAACGGGAATCGCAGTGGGCGATTACCCCATAGACCACCATCATGATAAAAACCCTGATGCCCCGGAAATCGATTTCATCGATATAAAGGTTCCAAGTTATACCATTCCCATCGGGGCCCTGATTCCCGAGGATATAGAAAATTTTATCGTCGCAGAAAAAAATATAAGCGTCTCCAATATTGTAAACGGAACCACAAGATTACAACCTGTGGTATTGGGCATAGGACAGGCTGCAGGGGCATTGGCCGCTAGCTCTATCAAAATGAACCTATCGCCTTCCCAAGTTTCTATTAGGCAAGTGCAAAATACCTTATTGGAAGCGAATGTTTATCTCATGCCTTTTATCGACGTGAAAAAAGAAGATAAAGGTTTTACTGCTATGCAGCGTATTGGGGTAACCGGCATATTAAAAGGGTACGGTGTGCCATATAAATGGGCGAACCAAACTTGGTTTTATCCAAATAAATTGGTCTCGGAATATGAATATGTGCAAGGGCTTTTGCCCTACTTTGAAAGCTTGGACAACTTACCCGCTTCCGGTAAGGGGTTGACGTTAAATTCATTTATCGAAATCGTGATGCGGATAAAACCCGAATACTCTTTAAAGGAATTGGCCCAGCAATGGGAATCTTGGAATATTGATCAACCGTTGAATGAAGATACCGTTTTAAACCGAAGAACGGTAAGTATCTTAACCGACCGCATTTTAGACCCCTTTGCCATTGAAGTCGATTTCAAAGGCGAGGTTATTGAATAATCATTGATCAATTTATGAACGGAATGGCGATAATAATGCCCATAACCGTTTAGTTTCAAGATTTATATTTCAGGTTGTTGTACAATCTTTATCAGCTATGTTTATTCCTCAAAAATCTCAATCACCATTTCTATTTCCACTGCAATATTATTAGGTAATGATCCCATTCCAACAGCAGCCCGGGCATGTTTTCCCCGTTCCCCAAAAACCTCCACCATCAAATCGGAATACCCATTTATGACTTTGGGATGGTCCGTAAACTCCGGGATGGCATTCACCATACCTTTAACCTTTACAATTCGTTTTACCCTATTAAGGTTTCCCAATTCAGCCTTAAGCACGGAAAGTTGCCGCACCCCAACCAATCTGGATGCCGCATACCCTGAATCAACATCCAAATCTTTTCCCAGTTTACCTGTTATGCTTTCCCCATCTTCATTACTAGGCCCTTTCCCGGCCAAAAAAATAAGGTTTCCGGTACGAACCGCATGAACATAGTTCGCCTTAGGTATCGAGAGCCCATGCAGTTTAATACCCAATTCATTTAATCTTTGCTCAGGATCATAACCTTCGGGAATATGCGGTTGAATGGGCGAATTTGTCGAAGTACCTTTTTTGGCCTCATTTGAGTTGCATGAAAACATGAATACCACCAGTAGGGTGAAAAGTAAGTATCTCATAGACCTAAATATACAAAAATTGAATTCCAAGCATAAAAAAAGGGACAATCCAAATTACTTCAGATTATCCCTTTCGGGGGAACGTAACAAACACAACCCTTTTTTACTTAACTGGTGATTTTGATTTACAAAGTGTTTTTATACATAGAAACTGGTCTTAATCCGTGCGCCTAAAACTATCTATACCTTCCAATCGATAGTAGCACATTGTTCTTCTCAGAGAATCGTATCGATTAGCTGTAAAATGATCATGATTCCAAACAAGATCAACAGGCCATAACCATTAACTTTTTTCTTCATGGGCCTTCTTATTCTTCTAGATAACCATGACCCAATCTTCCCAGGTTTTCTTCCCTCTTATTTTTTTCCAATAGATCAAAGTTCGATACATCTCCAATGAAGATCGAACCGATGAACATTTCTTCTTCTAGCATGCTTGTCTTTATTTTTTTCTCTTTTTCATTGTGCCGGGATAAGCTGCCTTCGGGATATTCCTCCTTGAAATGTCCCAATTTGATCAATTTCCCAAGAATTGGCATGTTCGATAGTGTTTAAAAAATGTACGCGGGTATCCCATTTTAATGTTTATTAATTAGGGGGCTTTTTAAAAAAAAGACCCTTTTTACAGGGTCTTTAAACCGGCCAAACTAATTAAAACCTAAATTACTTTAATTACTATCAAAACCCTGGCCAGTTTTTACATCCCACTGGAATTGAACTTCAATCCCAGTGGTTGATGGATAATAATGGTTAGTGTTAGCATAGCCTTATATCCAACTAATATTTTTATTCAATTATTCCATCCGATTCCTGAAAAAATCAATTAATTACTCTAGTCCTTTTATTCTTGATCATATATAGTCCGTATCGATCACCTTTCGACTTTAAAACAGCCTTTCGATTCAATCGGGCTGAGGGTAAGATGATGCACAGCGTCATTAAAAAAACCAACAAACTGATGATGAAAAAAATATCAACTAAAATCGATGAATTCATAAGCGTCATTCAATATTGTATTGCGTTCTGGATTTCAATACGATGTAAAGCTAATAAGTAACCAATACTGGGAAAGAAGAAAATAAAAATCAAATCTGGCTGTCGCTGAAATGCCTTATTTTATCGATAAAATGCAATTTTGAAAGCTTATTCCTACTTTTAGCATTGTGAACTAAATCCAAATAAAGTGCAAAACCAGAAAATATCTAGGGAAACAGGAGCCGTTATTTTAGATGTTTTATTATGGTTTCAAGGAGTTCATGAAAATCAAAAGGCTTCGGCACTACTGCATTCATACCATCATCTAAATAACCCTCTATATTTTCCTTGAACACATTACCCGTAATCCCAATAATCGGGATACCCTTGATGTCCTTAAATGGGAATCCCCGGATCAACTTAGTTATTTGGTCCCCTGGAACATTCGGGAGATCTACATCCATTAGTATAATGTCATATGAATTATTCATCACTGTTTCGAAAACCAAGGCCCCATCATTGACCAAATCAATATAAAACAATGCAGTTTCCATCAACGCCTTGAACAATACCGTTTGTGTTCGTTCATCATCTTCGACCAATAAAACCTTATACTTTCGATGACCTTTAAGCTTAGAAACATCGATGGGCTTGGCCTTTATCTTTTCAATGGGTTTTGAAGCAAGATCCAATGCATATATTAACGTAACATCAAAGTAAAAGATCGATCCCTGCCCAGGTATAGATTCTACCTTGACTTCACTACCCATTAGGGACAACAACCCTTTTACAATAGAAAGTCCTAAACCTACTCCTTCCTTTTTATCTTCCGTCTCCAATCGGGTAAAACTCTCAAAAATAGCATTTGATTTCTCCGACGGAATTCCAATACCGGTATCGGCCACCTCGAATCTTAGGCTTACCTTATTGGCTCGCTTCTGGTTAAGTTTAACATTCAATGTAATAGTACCTTTTTCGGTGAACTTTAAGGCGTTATCGAGCAAATTCGTAAGGATCTGGAATAAACGCAAACGATCTCCTTCTAAATACTCAGGTATTTTATGATCATACTCCATCACGAATCGCAGCGATTTCTGGGAGGTTTTTGACTTGTACGTAAACTTTATGAGCTCGAGTAAATCATATAGATTGAAGACTTTGTTCCGCAATTGTAATCTGCCAGAAGCGATCATACTGATACTTAAGATATCGTCGAGCAGTAATCTCAAATTAGAATTCGACTGCTTTAGAAAATCGACCATTTGGCGTTGTTCGTTATCCAGGTTCGTGCCTTCCAACAAGTTGGTAATTGAAATAATACTGGTGAGCGGATTCCTTAATTCATGGCTGAAATTTTGAATAAAGGCATTTTTAAACCGTTCCCGTTCTTCCAATTCAACATTTTTCAGGACCACCAATTCAGAATTTATAATGGACTCATTACGGGCTTGGGCGATACTTTGGTAGTCGAGGTAGTGTTCTGTAAGGTCATAAATAACCAATAGTACATGATTCTCTTTTTTGAATATTTTTAGATCGGTGATGAATTCCTTATCCTGTACCTCGATATGGACACAGTTATAGGTTATCGATGCTTGGGTAGCATCGAGAATAGCTGAGAAAGACATAAAAAAAGGATGTACATCATAGATAAGATCACCCTCTTTCAATTCGATGAAAGTTTGGTCACTTTCAAGGATATGACCCTGGAGATCAATGACAACAAACTGAATGTTCCGATTGATATATTGTTTTTTATACTGATCAAGAAAGGTCATTCAATATCGTAGCTAAATAGGTGAACATTTCATTGACAGCATCCCCGGTTTTTGCACTTGTCAGATAATTTGCTTCGATATCATTCTCTTTTAGGAGACTTTGAAGCTCATCATTGATGACCAGATCTATTTTGTTTCCCACAACGATCAGGGGAATACCTTGGGTCTTCCCAGCAACGATTTCCAAATCCTGGCTTAGACCCTGGAAGGTAGAGGGCCTGCTTACATCGAAAACAAAGACCACGCCATGGGATCCCAATAAATAAGCGTCACGAATCATTCTAACTTCATCTGTCCCCTCTAGATCCCATATAATAAGCGATATGGATTCATCAGCGCGTACCTCAACAATTTTCTTGGTGATATGAACGCCGATGGTCACTTTATAATTATCGGAAAAACTGTCGTTTACAAACCTCCTGATCAATGATGTTTTCCCGACACCAAAATGACCGAGAATCACGATTTTCTTAGATTTTTGCATTGCCAAAATATTCTGCCAGCTTTTTCTCGATCAGCGAAGAACTTAGCGTATCAACAGGGTGTTCCAAATGTCGACTCGTATAAATAAGGTCAAGGTTCATCTCCATAAAATTATGGTAAAAATTGAAGATGATATCCTGCACCCTATTTTTCGTTTTTAAACTATATGACCCTGATATGACCACGGCAACATAGTAATTGACAAAGCTTTGGATATGTATATTATATAACTCATATTCGATCAACTCCAGATCTTGGTTTTTTTGGTGAAAAGCATCCTCGACAAAGGTTTTGATCGCTGTGAGCATACCCGAGATCATTTCTTCGTCGATGGTATCCGTTCTTGAAAAACTGGCCTTCAACAGTCCCGAATCCCGCTCAATCAATAACACCTGTTCTATTTTCTCGGAGGCCAAATCTCGGAGCAATAACTCTTTCTCCTTACTCCCGCCAAAAAATGCCCTAATCCTTCTTTTCCATGCCGATATAAAACTCAATTGGTTGTCTATTTTTTCAGAAAGGACCTTTATCTCCTGCGCCACATATTTTTTGACCATCTTGCCCAATACGGGATAAAGGGCATCCACTACTTCATCTTTGTGGTTTTGAATTTCCTTTTTTAAGGTTGCGGTAATTGTAGGCCCCAGGGTATGTGGCATTTTTTTGGTAAACTCATCCAATCGATTTTCAATAATGGGGTCTACCCTCTTGGCGAATTTTTCCCTGTCGTTATAGGCTTGCTCCAAAAATTCGATGCGATCGGCAATTTTATCGATATCTTCCCGATCGTCAGTGAAGAGAATATCCTTAAGGATTTCCAATCTATCTTTTTCGCTCATCCCAGACAACGTTGAGGTCTATTTATTTGTTACTGACTTTATTGCCTAATTCGATGAGCAATTTCCCAAGCGTTTCCTTACCCACGCTTTTATCCTCCAAATCATCGATCTTATTGGCCAAACTCTTTTCCAAATCCGTAATCCTAATATTCACATCGGTCGAAACATCATCAATTGATTTTCGCAAATCAGAACCTACTTCCTCAATCAGGTCTTCCAATACCTTTTTCTTATTGAGAATGTCTTGTTTAAGTACTTCGAACTCCGCATCATAGGCCTGGATATGATCCCCAAAAATGAGGTTCTTAATCGCTTCTATTTTTGAATCGGATTCTTGGCTTCCGTGTAACTTGATAACAGCTTTTTGATTCTTTGACATCGTGCTTATGTTTTAATGGAAAAAATTACTTTGATTGTTGTGGCAACAATCGATATTCTACACTGATTACCGGTACAATTATTCTATTGCATATTCGGTAAACATCCGATATTCAGGGCAATATAGTGATTCCGAACCTACTTTTCAAGGATAAATTGAATTAGATGGATACTATTGATGTATTCCTAATTCCTTAAGCATGCATAGATAACATCATTAATTGATGGTTTTTCAGCACAGGTACAAGGAACGATGTTCAACAAATCCAATGATTTTAATGCCATAGAAATAAGCGGATGTATTCAAAATTCATATACAAAGGAAAACTTTTCACCTTATCTAAAATCGGCAAGCTGAAATTTTATTGGCAAGGTGTTCTTTCAATTATTACTTTTAGACAAAAGCGTAGTATCTTGGTATTTGAAACTTTCGGTCCTAAAAATCATCCCGAAAACCATCGTAACAGGCAACCGAAAACCCATTAAAATGGAAAAGCTAAAACCAAAAGATGTTGATTCTTATATTGCCAATTCGAATGCCCAAGCCCGTGAGATTATGGTAGAGCTTCGGAATTTGATAAAATCTACTGTACCCGAAGCGGAAGAAGTAATAAGCTGGAATGTGCCCATCTATAAATATCACGGCATTCTTGCAGGGTTTTCAGTGGCAAAGCACCATGTTAGTCTAGGATTGGATACGCTGCACGCCAAAAACCGTGAAATACTAGAAGAAAAGGGTTATAAAACAGGGAAAAAGACCGTTCAAATAAAGTTCGGCCAAAAAGTACCGGTCGCCGTACTAAAGGAAACCCTAAAAGTTCAGGCAAAAATTAATGAAGTCAAAAAAAATAATGCAAAATGAATGCTAAGGTTGATTGGTTTTTCAATAAAGACACGAAGTGGCAAAAGGAATATGCAGCCTTGAGATCTATTGTTCTTAAGTGTGGACTGACCGAAGAATTGAAGTGGGGTGTTCCCTGTTATACGTTTCAAAACAACAACATTGTTTTGATCCATGGATTCAAAGACTATTGTGCTTTACTTTTTCCTAAGGGTGTTTTGTTAAGTAATGCAGAAAACTTATTAGTGCAACAGACTAAAAACGTACAAGCCGCCCGACAACTTCGGTTTACTACTTTGCAGGAAATAATTGATTTAAAATCTATAATCAAAGCCCATATTTTTGAAGCCATAGAGGTGGAAAAAGCAGGACTGCAGGTAAAAATGAAAAAAACTTCCGAATTTGGGATGCCCGATGAACTTAAAAAGGCATTGGATGAAAATGCCGAATTAAAATCCGCCTTTGAATCGTTGACACCAGGTCGGCAAAGAGGTTATCTTTTATATTTTTCTGCACCCAAGCAATCCAAGACCCGGGCGTCAAGAATCGCGAAATGTATGCCTAAAATTCTTAATGGGGTCGGTCTCAACGACCATTATAAAGATAGTAGGTAAGGGTAAGCGCTTTGCGTTCTTTTCCAGAGTTATTTTTCCAGAAGACTAAAATCCCGATTTTTAGAAAACACTATTAACGAACTCAGGATTTATCCTTTATCTTTAGTAACGTTTTTCATTGCGCTACACCAATGGTCAACATTCAAAGCATAAAGGATATCAAGGCCATTGGCCCCCAACGGGTCAATAAATACCTGCTGGTCTCTTGTGAAACAGGGCAACTGACCCTGCAGGTTGACGAAAAGGAAATAACGCTTAAGGAAAACGAAGTGTTGACCATTACTTCGGGACAGTACCACCATTTCACGCATACTGAAAGTGCCGAGGGCTTTTTACTCGAATTTACGCTTGATTTCTTTGCCAAAACGGAGCACGATATCGAACTCATCTTTCAGAACAGCCTGTTTTGTCATTTCGATTATAATGAAGTGATAAATGTTGCCGGCCACCCGGCAATCTCAAGACAAATGGCAATGATTAAAACCGAGCTCAACGAAAAACCCTTTCAATACCTGACCACGGTGCATTCGCGGATCGAACTGATCCTAGTCGACATCAATCGAGCGAAATTGGAGCATGGGGGCGAAATTTGGAAACCCGAGGCACTATTTTTGCATTTTCTAGAATTTGTCCGTAATAATTTTGAATATAACTACTCCCTAAATAAGATAGCAGCGCGATTGAAGACCACCGAATTGAAATTGAACGAACAGGCCAAGCTGCATGCGGGCAAAACGGCACAAAAAGTCATTTATGGCCTCATTATCTCCGAGGCGAAAAGGATCCTTCAATACGAACCCAGACTTTTCATTAAGGAAGTGGCCCATCAACTGGGTTTTGACGACCCTTATTATTTTACCAAATTCTTCAAGAACCACACCGGGCTCTCTCCAACGGAATATCAAAAAAGCCTAGCAAAGTAATTTCAGCCCCAATTTCTTAATTATTGCAGCCATTTCACAGGATTTTCCATTTATCCGAGCTTCGTTCCTACCTAATTTTGAAGTATCGAATATTTATTAATCTTTAAATTAACGAAAATGAAAACAGCAATCGAAGATTATATTGTAAATATAAATAAAACAGATTGGCAGCCATTGATAGAAAACGGGCACCATTACAAAGGCATTTTTGTGAAGTCGCTGAGGTATGATGAAGCATCTAAAAGGTCGCCGTCAATCTTTCTGAAATTCGAACCCGGGGCGGCCTACCCGTACCACAACCATCCCGGCGGGGAAGAACTTTTTGTAATTACAGGGGATTGTTACGTAAACGAGTCATTTCTCGAGGCTGGGGATTATCTCCATACCCCAAAAAACTGCAAACATGCCGTGCGAACCGAAAACGGCTGTGAGCTATTATTCATGATTCCAGAAGAAGTTGAAATTGTATGATAGTTTATTAATGCACAGTCACCTCCACATTCCGATACTTCTTTAAATAATCCACAGGTGTCATATCGGTAATCTTTCGAAATACATCACGAAACGCTTTGGGATCTGAATAACCGACTTCATACATAACCTCATTGACTGTTTTACGGCCTTTTTCCAATTCCTTTTTCGCCGCCTCCACTTTTACCCGTTGGTGGTATTCTACCACAGTGTTGGCGGTCGCTTTTTTAAAACGTCGTTCAAAAGTCCGACGGTTAACGGCCATTTTATGGCAGAGCTCGTCAACGGTAATCTTATCCTTAAAATTTTGTTCAATAAATACCTGTGCCTGTAGTATTTCTTTATCCTTATGCGATTTTTGCCCTGAAAAAATAATGAAGGGGGATTGACTGCTGCGGTCGATATCGATCATAAAACCCTTGGAGGCCATCACGGCGGTTTCGCGCCCCGCATATTTTTCGATGAGGTAAATGACGAGATTGGTAAACGAATAGGCACCACCACTGGTGTAAATGCCATCGGCATCGGTCACGATCTTATCGTCTTTTAAGATTGCATTCGGGAACTTCTTTCGGAATTCGTTGGCATATTGCCAGTGGGTAGAACAGTTTTTTCCGTCTAGGAGCCCAGTAGATGCCAGAAAAAAGGAGGCCACACAAAGACTGACGATTTCCGCTCCCTCTTTATACTGCGCAATCAGCCATGGAATAAATGCGGCATTGGTTTCGCGGTTCTTCTCAAAGTCGCCATGTATGGCGGGAATGATAATCAGGTCGGTCTTTACTACTTCATCGATCAATAGATCCGGATTGACCGTAAACAGACCGTTTGACTGCTCCGTTTGTTTTTCAAGACCTACTAAATGGATATCAAAAAGTGGTTCCCTATTGGTCTTTTCTAAAAATTCGTTGACCCAAGATAGCATCTGATGGGTACCCCCGATGTTGACCACACTACTATGACCTTTAGGAACTATTATGGATACGTGTTTCATTTTATCTGCTATTATTGAATTGCAAATGTAATTAAAACGTTTGTCGGAATCAACCCGTTAGATTGACGTAATTACCCATTTTAGATTTCAAAAAACCCCTTTATCTTTGGAATGGTGTGTTCGGAAAATCATTAATACCCATTATATGAGAAAAGTAATATTGTCGATGATGATGTCCTTGGATGGATATATCGAAGGATCGAATGGGGAAATCGATTGGCATGTATGGAACGAGGAAATGTCCGATTATATGATGGATTTTTTTAAAACCGTGGATACGTTTATATATGGCCGTAAATCATATGAACTAATGCTGACCTACTGGCCTTTTGAAACTGGGGAATTTGCCGATATTATGAACAGAACCCCTAAAATAGTCTTCTCAAAAACCTTGGATAAAGTGGAATGGAATTCAAGGTTGATCAAACAAAATGTAATCGAAGAAATACAGTTGGAAAAAAGGAAGACAGGTAAGGATTTGGTTTTGTTCGCCGGTGCCGATATCGCTTCGACTTTTTTGGAATACGGTTTGATCGATGAATTTCGGTTGATTGTAAATCCGGTCGTTCTAGGGAAAGGTACTTCGCTGTTCCAAGTTAGAAACCAAATGAAATTGGAGTTACTCGAATCCAGAACCTTTGACTGCGGAAACACCCTGCTACGTTATAGCTCAAAAAACAGACCTTTAAACAAAATCAAATGAAAACAATCTGGCTCAACCTCCCTGTAAAAGACCTTCAAAAATCGAAGCAGTTCTTTCGCGACATAGGCTTTCGTGAAAATCCCATGCATAAAGAGGTCAGGCATCTGGGTAGCTTTTTGATTGGTGACAGCAATTTTGTCTTGATGCTTTTTCCCGAAGGGGACATAAAAAATTATACCCAAAATGAAATTACCGACACGGCCAAAAGCAATGAGATGCTCATAAACATCGATGCGCAGTCGAAAGAGGAAGTAGACGCTTTCGCCAACAAGGTCACCAAAGCTGGCGGCAATGTTTATTTTAAACCTACCGAAGTAGATGGTTGGATGTACATTCTAAGCTTTGCCGATCTGGATGGCCACCGTTGGAGCATGTTATACATGGAACCGGAGAAAATGCCTAAACAATAAAACAATTCAATCATGGAAAGAAAAGAATTTAAAACGACTATCAATGCCCCTAGGGAAAAAGTTTGGAAGGTGTTATGGGGCGATAGCACCTACCCCAAATGGACGGCCCCTTTTGGGGAAGGTTCCCGTGCCGAGACCGATTGGAAGGAAGGCAGCAAAGTGCATTTTCTTAGCGCCGATGGAGGGGGAATGGTTTCCCGAATCGCTAAGAACCGACCCAATGAATTTATGTCCATAGAACATTTGGGCATTGCAAAGAACGGTGTGGAGGATACCACGAGCGAAAAAGTAAAGGAATGGAAAGGCGCCATGGAAAACTACTCCCTTTTAGACAAAGAAGGCAAAACAATGCTATTAGTTGCCATGGATATAGCTGATGAATATCTCGATTATTTTGTGAAAGTATGGCCAAAAGCATTTGAAAAGGTAAAGGAACTTTCGGAAAAATAGCACCTAAGACAATCCCTTAAATTAATTCATTATGAAAACAAATCCCGTAGTATGGTTCGAAATCTATGTTGACGAACTACCAAGAGCACAAAAATTTTACGAAACGGTATTCGACCTGACCTTGAACGAACTTCCAACGCCGGATGCTGTGGATGATGGCATGAAAATGTTAGCGTTTCCAAGCGATATGGAATCGAAGAATAGTGCCTCGGGCGCACTGGTCAAAATGGAAGGCTTTAAGGCCGGCAACAACAGTACCATCGTATATTTTGCCAGTGAGGATTGCAGTATCGAGGAAGCACGGATAGCGGCCGCAGGAGGAAATGTCCATAAGTCCAAAGTATCACTTGGGGACTACGGTTTTATGGTGCTCGCCAATGATACCGAAGGTAATATGTTCGGCATACATTCGATGGCCTAATTATTATGAAAACCGATAAAATAAAAACAGTCGATGAGTATATAAAAGCGTTCCCCAGGGGGAAACAGACCCTATTGACAAACATACGAGCGGTAATAAGGGAAGTTGCGCCACATGCGGAGGAAGGTATTAGCTACGGAATGCCGGCTTATAAACTAGGAGGCAAACCCTTGGTTTACTTTGCCGCCTTCGATAAACATATAGGCTTCTATGCCACTCCTACGGGTCACTCGGCAATCAAAAAAGAATTGTCAATTTATAAACAGGGCAAAGGATCTGTGCAATTCCCGTTGGGCGAAACCCTGCCAATTGAACTGATAAAAAAAATTGTGAAATTTAGAGTCCAAGAAAACACATCCAGTATGAAAACAACCGATAAAATCAGCATTACCTCAACCGTGAATAACAATATCAAAACGGTTTGGAAAACTTGGACAAAACCGGAACATATCAAAAATTGGAACAACGCTTCTGACGATTGGCATACCACCAAGGCTAAAAATGACCTAAAAGTAGGTGGCAAATTCAGTTCAAGGATGGAGGCCAAAAACGGCAGTATGGGCTTTGATTTTGGGGGTACATATGATGAGGTGATCCCTAACAAATATATCTCATATACGCTTGACGATGGCAGAAAGGTTACCATCCATTTTGTAGAAACAGTAAATGGTATTAGGGTTACGGAAACATTTGAACCAGAGAGCGAGAACCCAAAGGATATGCAGCGACAGGGTTGGCAGGCCATATTGGATAATTTCAAACGCTATGTAGAAGCGGTTAATTAGTATTTAAAATTTGTAATTGTAAGTCGGCCCCTTATAGCGAAAGAAAAATGAAAACAATTTTTGACCAGAAAATCAAGGAGGCCCTAATTGAAAGAATCGAAAAAATCAATGAAACCGACCAAGCCCAATGGGGCAAAATGAACGTTTACCAAATGGTCAGGCACAACACCTATTGGAATGGCTGGATATTGGGCCAAGACAAGCATAGCTACACACAGTCTTTTATGGGAAAACTATTCGGAAAAAGGGTGTTGAAGAATATGGTAAAAGACGAAAAACCTTTGGATAAAAATATTCCGACTTCCGTTCAGTTCAAAGTGAAAGAAATAAGCGGCGATTTGGATACAGAGAAGGCAAAATGGATTTCATTGATTAAAGCCTTTGACAATTATGATAATCCTGACTTTGTACACGACTTCTTCGGAAAAATGACAAAGGAACAAATTGGAATTCTGGCTTATAAACATACCGACCATCATTTAAGGCAGTTTGGGGCTTAACACATTTACCAGACTGAAAACGCGATCCCAGCAAATTAGAGTTGTCTTCTAATGCTGCCAAACCAACCATTAATTTCCTCCCCCAAGTTCTCTACGAAAAAAGCCACCCATTTTCATGGATGGCCAGGTGTCGCTTTTAGCTCCTCCTCTTGGGCTTACCTCGGCTACGCTCGGCACAGGCTTCTCCCCCAAGTTCTCTACGAAAAAAGCCACCCATTTTCATGGATGGCCAGGTGTCGCTTTTAGCTCCTCCTCTTGGGCTCGAACCAAGGACCCTCTGATTAACAGTCGGTTTACTTATGGTTCCATATGGTTTTATATGCCTTGAAATGCCCATTTTATGGGTATTTTACTTATCTTTAATATCAATACAAACCATTTAAAATCAAAAAAAGCACGCCAAAAGCACGCCACTTTTTTAAGCTGATAATTATGGCCACAATCAAGATAGCCTTTGATAAACGGGCAGATCACAAAACTAAAGATAAAAAATATCCTTTGGTATTGCGTCTAGGGCACGACAGAAAAACACGTGATATACCTTTCAATTTACATTTGAAAGATAATCAGTATGATTTTTCAACCGGAAAGATAACTGGAATCATGAACGCTACAAGACATACCAAGCGCACCCGAAAAATTTATTCGGATGTCGATTTATGGATGGATGAGCATGGAGGCGAAATAAAGAATTGGGAGATAAAAAAGTTGAAATCTGAAATCGAACGAATATTCTTCAAGAAATCTCCATCACATTCCATACTCAATCATGGTGCGGTCTATCTTAATCGGCTTCGACTTGAAGAACGTTTTTCCACAGCAAGTTCTTACGAAGACGCTCTGAAAGCCTTGATCAAATTCCGTAAAAGTCTAAAAGGGGAGGATGATACGGTTTTAATCAAAACACTTTTTGAATTAAAGGACGGCAAATTAAAAGTGCTCGATGATTACAATGATTTGGATATGGAAATCAAGGCCATGGACTACGCCTTTTCAAAAGATTTTAAGGCATACATGAGTAACCGCTATAAATCAAAAAATACGCCCGCTATACACCTTAGGAGCTTACAGGCCATTATGAACGATGCAGGAAAAACATATCAAGACCTAAAAGACCATAAGCCGTTGTCGAGTATTAAAAAGCAAAGTCATGAGAATGCACCTGCCCCTCTAAGTTTAGAAGATATCAACGCTATCAGAAAGTTAAAATTAGAAGCTCGCACTTCGATATGGGATACCCGCAATTTTTTATTGTTTATGTTCAACAACATGGGCATGAACCATTTTGACATGGCCATTTTAAAACGTTTTCAATTCAACGACAATCGCATCAAATATTTTCGTAAAAAAACTATTTATGAAGGAGATTACTTTAGCGTTCTACAAAATGAAGAATCCCTTAAAATCATTGGGTATTACCTAAACGGCAAAAATGATGACGAGTACCTATTTCCTATAATTCCAGAAAATACAACGCCCGAAAGATTACATACAGTAAATAATGGAAAGGTCAAAACATTCAATAAGTATGCTAAAAGAATTGCGAAATTGGCAGGGATTGAAAAAAAGATAACTACATATACCATAAGAGATACTTGGACAAACATCGGCTTGGACATGGGTATCGACATCCGCAAAATTTCATCGGGCCTTGGGCATTCTAGTGTTCAGGTAACAGAAAAGCATTATGGAAAAAGCGTTTCAGAGAAAATACTGGACGAAATAAATGCCAAAATCACATCATCATAGGAAATAGACTAGTTCAATTATAACTACCATAAACTTAGTTATGTCGGGGGTTGATCTCGGAATTATCCAAATGAGCAGAAAGCGGTTTTTGGTTTTCTATTTGTCCTAGCAAATAGATTCTTTTCTTTCTTCTCCCTATCCACAAAAAAGCGCCCGTCAGGGCGCAAAATCCTTTACCGAAAGTACCTCTATTAAATTTAACACGGAAGCCCCATACCCCTACTTTTCCTCTTGTTTTTTGTAAAATCAGTAAACTCGTCCTTGAACCCATTATACATATCTTCGGTTTTTGTACTGCTACCGCCCAATATTGAACTGATAGCATAAGCACCTTTGCGCAGTACATAGTTTTGCTGGATACTGGATTGTCTTTCGGATGCCACGATTATACTTTCACGAAGACCATTATCCATATGGTGCTGCACCATCTCACGATGTAAGTTCGGGTAGACTTTTTCGGCCGTTAACATAAAGGCCACTTTACTATACACGCCTCTTTCCATAAGATGTCCTGACCAAAGGTTTTCGAGCCTGTTCCTCCCATCTTCAACCAAGTTATTGATAACGGGTCGCTGTTCTTTTAATGTTTCGGTCAAATTAGGAATTGAACTCAAATAAAGGCTTGTTCTTCTGGGCAAGGTATGAGCTGATTCGTTGCGCGTATAAATGGATTTGATTTTAAAGCCTTCCTCACCTATTGTAAAATAGAACCCCTTAGCATTGAAAAGGGCGATATAGTCCTTTGCCGATTTTTCAAATGGTGAATGCCTACGTTCGGCATCCTTTATATAAGCACTTAATGCCAAGCTTTCGTACTGCGTTTTGAATTCGGGGTTCATTCTTTTATAGAGCTTGGGGAATATCATCGGCAAGAACATAGCGGTCGCCGTCAGTTTGGGACTGTTGTCAGAAGATTGTTCCGTCAACATTTGGAACATCAAATGGTTTTGCCGAACAAAGCCCGTGGATACATAGTTTTCCATTTCCTTCGGAAAAGATAGCTTGCCCAGTTTTACAGGAATCGTATGTCTATCCGAATTCGTAAAGGACAATTGGTTATCATGATACTTTACGCCCAACGCTTGGAACAAGAGACGGACACTTCCCTGCTCCGTGCCGACATTGAAGATTTTATTTTTTAATACCTTACCAATGAGCTTGAATTTGCTTTCCAAGGTTTCCTGTTCCTTTTTGGTTTCCAATTCATATAATCTTTGCCTGACCATCGGAAAGGTATTTCCTAAAGCTTTCCTGAGTTCCGTCCTTTGATTTCTTTGGAGGTAACGTTCCAGGAAATTATGTTTTTTTGAGGCCATCAAGCTCGGTAAGATATCTCCGAAGTTCTTGGTCATGATATGCTCCGAAAGTAGTCCTTGTTGTTTGGAGGATTGCAGATATGATGTGGTCAATGCTTCTTTTATCAGCTTTTGCATTTCCAATTTGAACTGCTTGCTTTCGGTATCGATTTGCGTGGGTGCGTTGTCGTTACCGAAAATATCCAAACGGTTTTGCATTCGGATGTTTCGGGAAAGTTCCCTTGCCCTGAAAACATACATCGATTTGTCATAGATGGTAAATCCTTCAGTGGTTTCTTCTTTCTTGTCCAGTTTTATGTCGATATCCTGATATTCTTTTAGGACTTCACCGAGTTCTTGTGGATGGATGGTTCGAAAAAGGTCATAGGTTGTTTCTATCTGTTTCAGCAGTCTTTTCCGGTGCATTGGCAACAGCTTCGATTTGGAATGTACATCAAATACCTTTTGTAGTTTCGGGCCGCTTAGATTATGGTGTACCTCGGAGCCGTTGATGAAATTTGTTCGATATCCCTTTTGGTTGTCCAGTCCGTACTTTACCCCTATCCTTCCCGTTTCGTTCTTTGTGGTCTTTACTTCAATGTGATAGGGCTTGACCAATCTTGCCAGTTCATCGAAACTCCGCATCTTATGTTTTTGGTTGATGCTATTGAGTACATCTTGTAAGTAATACCTCGTTCCCTTTTCAGCATCCATGCCGAACTGTAGTTCGGGTAATCTGTGAATCGGAAGTTGCTCTTTCCGTTTTGTTGTCGGAGCTTCGTACAGGCCATATTTTTTTTCCAAATGCTGCCGTGTCGCCATGCTCCTTCTATGGCTATTGAAGATACCTAGTACCTGTCCATTTTCCTTTACGTTGGTCGTTACAATATGGACGTGTTCATGCTCGGTATCCGTATGTCTGACTACGACATAGGGCTGCTCCCCGTAGCCCATATTCTCCATATACTCCATGGAAATCTTTAGGAAAGTATTGTCGTCTAGGTGTTCCCCATGGGGAAGGTTCAAGCTGATGTGCGCATAGCGATTTTTGGTGGCATTGCGCTGTCCCTGAAAATGGAGGACGCTCCCGAAGAACTTTGGCGATATGCTTTGGGAAAACGTGTTGCCGTACCCCATTATTCGCATACCTTCTTTTCCAAGAACGTACTTCAACGTTCCCTGACAGGTATCGCCATAGATCAGCTTCGCTATCATTCCTATTTTTCGTTTATGATTTCCAAAAGTTGGTAAAGCAATTCATTGGTTATTTGTATTTCGTTTTGCAAACTACTGTTAGGGCTTCGCAGATTTTTACGGTGTGCAAGCTTGACCAGTTGGTTGATATTGTTTCCGATTTTGTTGAAATGATAGGCAAGGTTAGAAGTGTCGGGAAGCCTATCCTTTTCCTCTGACCCTTGTTGCAAAATCAATCTTCTGAGTAACGGACTTATCGTTCCCCTTTTGGAAATATCCAAGCCATAGGATTCGCAAATTTTTCTCAATTTGTCGTATTCCGTATCGTTGAACCTAAGCATTACGTTATGGTATCGCTTCTTGTTTCCCAATCGTTTTCGACCTCTTTTCTGTTGTTCCATTTTCGTTGCTTTTCAGGGCAAAACACTTCGTCAGAAGTAGACGATTCTAAGTTACTTAGAATACACCTCGCTATCCGTTTCACGGATAAATATAAGTTATAGATTTCTATTACAACTATCTTATATTCAATTATTTAACCCATAATATCAGATAAGTCCATATGGATTCAAATGGGTACAGATATAAAATTTATCTGGTCTAATATGGTATTGAAATAATGCAAAAAAATACGGAAGTGTTCAAGTTTTTTGTGGGTAGGGAGAAAAAAGAGCAAGCGGCCTTTTCGCCGCTTGGACTTTTGCGCGGCCGCGAGGGGGTCGTGCAAAACCGGAACGGAAAGGCTTCATGGACGGACCGGCTAAGCATGTCCGAACGGGAAGGATTGGAGTGGAGTTTTTGTACGACTTCCGCAGCGGCTTGGGTATGCTTGGATGAATAAAAAAAGTTAAAAAGAGTATTACGTAATTCTTTAAAATCTGTACTCGGTATCTTTGGACAATATCAAAATCTTATAATGTAAACTACAAGAAAATTTAAAGCACTTTGATAAGTATTAGCGACAGAATGTTCATTACAAAAGAGGTCAATTCGGCTACGGTAACCTATTTTAAAAAGTCGGTTCTTCGTAAACTTTTGATGACTTTTTCCTTCGAACCGTTATCAAATGATAATACTATTACGGACTTGTTCAGAAGCGTCAACCATTATGAGTTTGACTTGCCCTATGAAATCAGACTTGGACTATTCGAAATGCTGTGGCGATTCAAAAACAGCCTTGAAAAAGATGAACTTACCTCGCTGTACTTTTGGGGCCTCAACCAAAAATACATGTGCTATTTCGAGGATTATTTAGCTGGTTGTGATACCTATTCGGAAAAGAAATTCGATATGGAATTTGGCAGGTCTCTTGCCTATAAAATCTATGAACCCAATGCTAGTGGATTGGAGGAGGATGTTATGGAAGAACTCAAACTGCTCTTATGTAATTTCGCAAGTGAATTTGATCTTTCGCTGGTTGATAAATATACCTATGGGGATATCTATGAAATAATGGAAATGTACTGCTCAGAAATAAATTGATTTTTATCGAATCTTCCTGCAGTTACAAGCTCGGTCCTCTACCACGGGATTTACCTTTCTTCCTTTTAAGCATATCGTCCTTGCTTACATCCAACGATTCGTTCTTCTTGATATTTATGGATAGTTTGGCTTCATCGATAAATTGTTGCATACCCATATGCATCGGATTTTTTGATAATAGCTTCCCTTGGTTCTGAAGAATGTGCGTTTCTAGGTTCAACTCCTTTGCCACACGGTAGCCCAGATTAAAGGAACTTTTAAATTTTTCGTCTACTTTGATTTCTTCTTCCATGATTAAAAAGTTTCCCGTGCGTGTTTCTCGATATATTCCATAACGGAATCCCTATCATAAAGGATAATTTTCTTTTGAGGTTGGGAATATCTGATCTTTCCCTCGTCCCTTAATTTTTGCAATGTGGTCGTGGACTTTATTCTGAGTATGGACATCACCTCCGCCCCATCGATCCATTTATCCTCGGTATCCTTTCTATTGGCCTCAACGTGTTCGACCACCTTTTTGAACAGGGCATAAAAAGCCTCCTTATGTAAAACGACCACCTCCATAAAATGATTTATACACCCATAAGATATGTTTTCTATTTAGCCAAGGCCTTGGATTTCGATAAATCACACGTTAATTCGTTATGAGGTATCAGTTGGATAGACACATCCTAAGCTTTTGTGGTCAGGGAGAAAAAAGGGCAAGCGGCCTATTCGCCGCTTGTTCTTTTGCGCGGCATCGAGGATATCGGGCAAACCTGGAACGGAAAAACTTCCCATACAGGCCAGCGAAGCGTGTCCGTATGGGGAGGATTGGAGTGAAAGGTTTGCCCGATTTCCGCAGAGGCTTGGAGAAAACCCACGCATTACTTAATTAAATGAATGTTTCACTACTGATAAAACAAGACTTTGCGACATTAATAAATAACATATTGATACCTCGCCCATATATAGGTAATCAGTAAGAGATCAAAAAGATAGTTTACATTGGGAATCACAAAATACCATACTATAAATCAAGATTTCATAGCCCAAATCCCATAAAGGTTTGGCGAGGTTGTCTAAACATCTTCAATTCTCAAATTAAAGAATATCATGATTTGTAGTTACTTGTAAGACAACCCAAACCCAAAAGGGTATAGTGGGTCTTTGGAATCATATTGAACATCTTCTTTTTGGTTTTCAACGGCTTCCCAAGAAGACGGAAGCTCAAAAGGTAATTTCCCCGAGGGATTCACTTTTCCGAAAAGTACATCCATCAATACTTCATCGCTAGTGCCGAATTCTCCAAAAAGGGCACTTGAAGCCTTATCGATTTCCGTCAAAATAGCAGCGCGTTCTAGATTTGCTACTACGATCGCAGGCTTTTGATTTATCAGATCCAATAGTTCCTTTTTTTCTTCATATGAATAATAGAGCCTTCCTTGATTGAAGAAACTTTCCAGAAAATACTCATCCCGTGGCTCGAAAGGTGTTCGTATCTTTTTTAAGATAACATCGGCGTCTTGAGGGTTGTCTACTAACGCTCCATCTGTATTGATGACTTCCGGGGTCAGCATTCCCTCGGCATAAATCTTGGTTCCTTTTTTAAGGGGAAGCAATCCATCGTTTTTTAATAGCACCATTGATTTGCTCTGCGCAATTTTTCCTTTTTCACGAAAAGACTTTTTTCCGGCAATCTGCGCCGCTTCTTTTTCGTCTACATAAGGATTATCAAAAAGTCCCAAACGAAACTTATCGAGCATAATCCGCTTGACGGAAATATTTATGCGGTCTTCGGAAATGGCTCCGTCCTTTACCAATTCCACAATGAGCTCTGGTATACTTTCGCCACCGAACTGATCGCAACCCGCATCGATTACCTTTTTTACCCGCTCTTTGAGAGTTAAGTTTTCAACGCCCCATGCACGGCCTTCGCCCATTCGTGAATCGGTAATGATGTTCCAATCCGTACAAACTACCCCTTTAAAGTTTAAAGAATCTCGAAGTAATGTGGTTATGATATCCTTGTTGAAACCAAAAGCCACATCCTCGTTGGTCTGCCCTATCGGAATTCCATAGTAAGGCATTATCTGGGCCGTATTTGCCTCGAAAGCCCCCTCTGTAAATGGAATTACGTGATAGTCAAAATTATTTCCTGGATATACTTGGTTCTTGCCATATGGAAAGTGGGCATCCTCGCCATTTTCTTGCGGGCCTCCCCCAGAAAAGTGTTTTGTCATACAGGCGACCCCATTTTGATCTAACGAATCGCCTTGAAATCCTAAGACGTACGCTTTCGTCATCATTGCAGAAAGATGCGCATCTTCGCCAAAAGTACCGTTCGACCTACCCCATCTTGGTTCAGTTGCCAAGTCGGCCATTGGGTGCAGTGCCAAACGTATACCGACAGCCGTATATTCCCGTCTTGCGATATCCGCAAACTCACGAACCAATACCGTATCCCTTGTTGCGGCTAGGCCCAAAGAACTAGGCCATTGCGAGAATGCCGGAGTGTACAAACTCGCTCCCGGATTATTTTCGGTGCCGTGCCGAGGGTCAGAGGCAATGGTTATGGGAATGCCCAAACGCGTGCGTTCGGCCATTTTTTGTACGCTGTTATTGTATTTTGCCAAAAGATCGGCATCTATGGAAGTCAGAATATTAAAGCTGTTCATTTTCTTTTGGGCGATCATCTCCGAATTGGACGGCAGCATGAAGGACATAATCAATGTCATTGGGTCCGTTGAAAAAACAGGCTTTTCCATAGGTTCCCCGTCAGGGGTCGTACCGATCATATTGACGAACATGGATCCTGCTTTTTCTTCCAAGGTCATCTGGGATACGAGATCGTTAGCACGGTCTTCTAGAGATGCTTTTGGATTTTCATAGACATCTAATTTTCCATTTTTATTCAAATCCCTAAACGAGATTCCGTTTTGGGTACTAGAAGTCGCCTCTTCGCCAAGCAAATCAAAATTACTACTTGATGCCAATGCCATTTTTGTGTAAATCACTAAAAAAGCGACAATTAGAATTCCTAGTATGGCCAATAGCCCGTATTTGAGAATTTTTAAGACTTTTTTCATTTCTATGTGTTTAAATGTTACCTATTATCAAACTCCTTAAAGCTTAATTATTAGGCCAACCACGGGTATTTTCGGTTTGGACGGATAAGATCGCCCCTGACATAATAAATGCCATAACCAATAGATTAACAATCGATTTTTTCATGTGTTTTTTTTAAGTTAGGATATTCTTATTTTTCTATTCGTCATTGAATTTTCCGGCCCATTGAATCGCGTTTTCAAGCATTTGTAAATGTTCGGGTTCTTCAAAGGCACTACCCGCATGGCCCAGGGCGGAATAGAACACCCGACCTTTGCCAACCGTATTATACCAAACGATAGGATGGTCGTCGCCCATACCAAAATCCTTATCGGAAGCCAAAAGTGGAATGTTTCCGCTCATGTTCATATTGCCTTCATCCAATGTGTAAAGAACTTTGAAACCCTTATCGCGCGGACTGTCATAGAAAACATACCATTCCTCTTCACGCTCCCATTTGGTCGGTAGAGCTTTAGTCAGTGTTGCATTTCCTTCCTCTAAATGCATTGTTCCCATTTGAAATTGTGGATTCAACGAATGATGTGAAAACAGGGTGCCGATTACATTTTTTTCATACCATTCCCATTGATGGGAATTATCGCCCGAGGCATGAACGCCTAGATAGCCCCCTCCATTTTCCAAATAGGATTTGAAATTTTTACGCTGTTCCTCGTCCAAAACCTTCCTGCTGCAATTGTTCCAGATGACCACATCGAATTTTTGCAATTGCTCTGGATTAAAAACAGCACCATTATCTGTAGAGAAAAGTTTCCATCCGTTGTTCTTGGCCATTTTCTCAAAAGCGGGAATGGAAGCATCAATCGCTTCGCCATGTCGAAACCCATTGGTTTTAGAGAATAGCAGGATCGTATTTCCGATCATATCCGCAGGTAGCTCTGGCGGGTCGCTTTCGTAAAAATTAAATCCATAGCGCGCTTTATAGATAAAAAGGCCCATTGCTATTACGAACAGTAAAAACAATCCCAAAACAATCTTTAGGGCGATTTTTAGTTTACGTTTCATACTACTATTCCTGGTTATGTTGAATCAATTTTTTCAGTCCTGACTCAATCGGAAGTTTGGTGCCGCCATGACCCATACCTGCATCAATAAAGAGCGAATCCATCTCCGGGTCATTTTTAATTACAGATTGTCCGTTCAATACGCTCAACGCCAATTCGGATAGTGCCGACAGGTTTTTTGAGTGTGCTTCAACTTCTTTCAAACGAGAATTTTCCTCAGGGAGTTCTTTCAACGAAAGCGGACTATCCTCGATATACTTTTCCGGAATTCCTAGAGCGGGTGCCAATTGCTCATGGTTTTTAGACCAAACTCGCAATTCTTCCAAAATACGTTCTTTGGCGGCAGGATCATTGGTCTCAAGGTACAAATCGACATCTTTATTGAATCGATAGGCTACATAACTTTCAGGCCGTGCGGCATCGACGATTCGGTTCAATGGAGTGTTAGTGTACAACTGAGGCTCGTAAATCAACATGCGATTGAAAAATTCATCTTCCTGTAAAACATCCACCAAATTCTGGAGGGGTTTTTGGTAGGGTTCCTGAACGATACTTTGAACGATTTCAGGCCCACTGGTCTTATGCTGTATTCCCATTTGAACCAAGTCATCATCCAACACCATCAACCTACGGTACATATCATCTACATTGGAAGTCAGAACCTGTGGACTCCATAACTTTTCTGCCACAACGGCCGCCCTAGGCCAAATTCTGGAATCTATGGTTCGGTTATCGACCATTTCACTCCATTGGCAGGCTTCGCCACCCAAGATGTTTTTTTGCTGTTCATTGGTCAAGGGCTGAATCTTTTCGAATTTAGGTAAGACTTCCCCGTTCGTCATATCGCTGCCACCGGTTTGCTTTCCCTTTACATCAATATTGAACATGGCGATACTGGCCTGTCCAATCAGGGAATCGGCCTTTTTCATCAATTCATAACTAATAGTACCCACTGAGGCCTCAGCCTCGAATTTCATTGTTTCGCCATCAAGTTGAACGTTGGTAAAATCAGTTGCACTGTCCATAAAATTCATGACTCCCCTAAGATTTTCGCCTTCCCCGAAGAAATACACATGACCATCGATTTCCGTACCCTGTACAAAAAGTTTGCATTCGTAACCTTTCCAATTGGTGGAATCAATATCTATGGTCACGGCCCCGGATATCTGCATGGGATCCACGGAGTAGTGAAACGCCGCAGGCCTTTTATGGTCGAGATAATATCCAGAGGATAAAATGGCCTTGTTGCCCGATCTTGCAGCATCCCAAAGGGATTTATGTGATCGCCATGATTGTACGGCTATACCATCCTTGGGTAAATCGGGATGAATAATCTCGTCCCAGCCCATCATTTTTTTACCGTGCTTTTTCAGTATTTTTTGAAGACGGATGTTGAAATAGGCCTGTAGTTCATGGGAATCTTCAATGTTGTTTTCCTTCATAAAGTTTTGGATTGAAT
The DNA here is from genome assembly GCF_014610845.1 of Maribacter arenosus. Classification (GTDB taxonomy): domain Bacteria; phylum Bacteroidota; class Bacteroidia; order Flavobacteriales; family Flavobacteriaceae; genus Maribacter_A; species Maribacter_A arenosus. The sequence goes on from NZ_JABTCG010000002.1 coordinate 359,732, forward strand.
CATTGGCATCCCATTGAGCGGTCTTCACTTCATCGCCTCCAATGTGCAAATATTCATCAGGAAAAAGTTCGGCCATTTCGCCAACAAACACATCCAAAAAATCATAGACCTTATCACGGGTCGGATCCATTACCGGATCGAGGATACCGAATACGGAATCCAGAACATAAGGGCCCGGGGCACTCGCTAGTTCAGGATGGCCGACAAACCAAGCCGTCGTATGCCCTGGCACATCGAATTCAGGAATAACACGTATTCCTCGATCGGAAGCGTATGCGACAATTTCCTTTATATCTTCTTGGGAATAAAAATTGCCTTGTGAACCCATTTCGTGAAGTTTCGGGAACTTTTTCGATTCCACCCGAAACCCTTGGTATTCCGTAAGATGCCAATGCAGGACGTTCATTTTGACGGCAGCCATCGCATCTAGATTTCTAAGGATGGTTTCTTTGTTTACCCAATGTCGCCCAGCATCGATCATCAATCCACGCCAAGGGAATCTAGGGTTATCCTTTAGCTCCAATTCTGGAAAGACCCAGTCGCCATTTTCTTGTTTTGCCAATTGCAAGAGTGATTCCAATCCGTACAAAATGCCAGTATCACTATTCGCAGACAGCTCTATTTTGGAATCGGAAATAGTTAAGGAATAAGATTCGTCGTCATTTAAGGAAGGGTATGCCTTAATGGTTTTTTTACAATCGATTACCAATTCAACACCTTCTTTGTTCTTAATAGGTATTTCAGTAATCTCTCCAAATCGAGAATAGAAGCGTTCAAGGCCTTTTTCGATTTTCGAATTGCTAGTACCCTTTAGGGAATGGCCAAAATCAACATTAATTAGAAAATTTCCATTGCCAAGTTCCATTTCAGAAGGCAATGGCATTAGATTGACCAGTGCTCGATCGGCATCTGAAATCGGTGGCGGTTCGGGCTTTAAAAATCCAAACCAAGCTACCGCTGCCCCAATGAGCAGCACAACAACTATTATTCCTAGAATTTTAAAGAATTTTTTCATTCCTAAATCTATTTCATTTACGCAAAAAAAGTACTAGAGCGGCTTGTTAAAAAACTCGAACCAATCAACAATTCCGACCATGGTCGATTCGTCTTTCTCTTCACTTTTAAACACTACATAGAAGTCTTGTTTTCCTTCCACCGATTTGTTGAAATTTGTTTGTAACTCCTTCAGACCAAATTCAGTTAAACCGACTTCCACTGTAATCGAGCCGAGTAAATCTCCATCTATACCTCCCACACGGAATTCCACATCGCCACCCTTAATAATTCCGGCAGCTACGGCAAACCTTCCTTTTATGGCCAGCACACCGGTCAAATCCAGATCCTTGAACATAAAATACTTTCCTTTTTGACCAATAGCGATGCTCAAAGCCTCATCCAAATCAGGTACCGTGCCGGCCGGAACGTTCATTTTTTGGGACGAACCTACATCAAAATCCTCGGCCTCTATTTTTGGATAGTTTAGCAGAAATGTCCGTTGTGCATTCAAGCCTTCGATTTCGCCACCGCCTTGATCTGTGTAACTAGCGGTCAAAATGTAGGTGCCTTGGGTCTTGCTACCGATATGCGAATCGCTTGTGTAACTTCCCGAAGGTGGATATTTCGATTTTTTGGGCGTGGCCGATTCTGAAAGACTCAAAATATATTCGGCCATTTGTTTGGCCTCGGTTTTGCTTAAATCAGGGTGTGCGGCCATGGCGACTTGGCCCCAATTACCACTACCCCCATTGATAATTTTTCCGGCCAGCATTTCAGATGCACCCGAATTGGAAGCATATTTATTGGCAATATCAAGATACGCAGGCCCGATTGATTTCTCCTTTTCCTTATGACAAGAAACGCAGTCTGACCTACCAATCAAGCTTTTACCAATAGACGAATAAGATGCATCGGCCATGTCGGAATGATCTTTCATCGCAAGCACTTTATCGCTACCTTCGGCCAAATAATCAAAAGAAACGATCACACGCGAGGGATCCAAAGTTCCGTCGGAAAGTTTGCCATCTTCGACATCGATTACATCTACTTTGTATTTGACGTCTATTGGAGAATCAGGCCAGTAAAAGCTACTGTTTCCACCGGTAATTTCCCATGTTAGCTCCGGCAATTCATTGCCCACCATGATTTCGGTTTCAGTTTCCGCTGTATTTCCTTCGGAGTCGGTTACTTCCAAGTTTACTTTGTATTTCCCGGATTCCGTAAAAGTATATGACGGATTTATTTCTGTCGATTCCTCGCCGGTATCGCTGAACGTCCAATTATAGGAAAGCTCATCCCCATCATAATCGATGGAATTTCTTCCCGCGAAATTTACGGTCAATGGATCCGCCCCGATAGTTTTGTCGGCAGCGATTTCGGCCTTTGGCGCGCGATTCCCTTTTATAAAGTCGATTCGTGAAAGTGTAGCATTGGCATTTTGCGAAAACCATCCTGTGCCATATTCCAAAATATAGAGTGCACCATCAGGCCCATATAGCATATCGATGGTATTGTTAAATTTCATATTCGGAACGATCTGCGACATTTTTTCGAACGATCCATCCTCTTTAAAGGTCACGGCGAATATCCAACCCCGCATCCAATCATAAGCTAACAATTTTCCATCGAAATAATCTGGCCAGTTGCGACCACTATCGGGATAATCATCGCTATAATAAATAGGACCAGCCATTGCATTCCGTGATCCCGTACCCAAATACGGAAATTCTTCTGAAACCGCATACGGATAATAAATCATTGCGGGTTGCGATGGTGGAAGTTCACGTAATCCCGTATTATTAGGGGATTCATTAATTGGTTTTAAGGAGTCGTAAGCGGCTCCCGTAGTATTGTCCACATAATCACGGGCGTGATACGCCTCATTGTCAGCAATAAGATAAGGCCAACCGAAATTTCCTGCTTTTTGCGCCTGATTGATTTCGTCATAGCCTCTTGGCCCAAGATTCAGGGAATCATTGTTTCCGTCTGGGCCAACCTCGCCCCAGTACAGGAATCCTGTACGCGAATCTACCGAAATACGATATGGGTTCCGATTGCCCATCACATAGATTTCTGGACGTGTTTTCGCTTCTCCTTTAGCAAATAGGTTTCCTTCGGGAATACTGTAGGTGCCATCATCTTCCGGCTTTATTCTAAGGATTTTTCCACGAAGGTCGTTTGTATTCGCGGAAGATTTTTGAGCATCCCATGGCATTCTGCCTTCGCGACGGTCAATAGGCGCATAACCATCAGCTCGCGGACTAGTATTGTCTCCTGTGGAAAGATACAGCAAGCCGTCTGGCCCGAATTCCAAAGAACCTCCCGAATGACAACATTCTTGCCTTTGTGTCGTTACTTGCAACAGGACTTTTTCGGTATCGAGCAGCAAGCTATTGTCCTTTAATTCAAAACGTGATAGGTTTTGCTTGTCATCATCAGGTTTGGAGTAATAAATGTAAACCCAACTGTTATCCTTATAATTCGGATCTACGGCAAGGCCCAATAGTCCATCTTCCAAGCCTGAGAATACATCCATGGTGTGAATGACGGAATCGGTACCTTTTTCAAGATCATAAATATGAACGTCACCCTTTCTTTCGATGAAGATTATTTCATTTGGCGATAGAAAATCAAGCTCCATGGGTTCGTTCAAATTCTGGGTAAAGACCGTTTTGGCAAAACGGTTTTCCTCAGGCATGAGTTCGGCATAAGCCTTAGTGTAATCAACAGGTTGACCCAACCCAATTGCGTATTTGATACCACCTAATAGATGGCTTAAAAATTTCGAATCTGAAAACTGCTCATTAGTATGGCCCATCCCCGTATAAAAGGAACGCCCGCCGTCGTATTCCTTATACCATGCGATTGGGTGGTTAGCGCCGTTAGTACCGCCTTCATAGGTCGATTCATCTACAGTAATCAACACATTGTTGGTCGGTTCTATTGATTTATAGTTGTACCATTCATCAGCAACCGACCAAGATTCAGGGAGAGAGTCCGTTGAAACATGATTGGGCTGCACAACAGCAACCTTACCTTCCTGTACATTGGGATTCATAGGGTGGCTGTCAAAATAGGCCCCCGAAAGCTTGCCGTACCAAGGCCAACCATATTCTGTATCCGTTGCAGAGTGAATACCGACGTAGCCCCCACCAGCCTGAATAAAGCGTTCCATTTGACTTTGCTGCACGGGATCAAGAACATTGCCGGTAGTGTTCAAAAAGACGACTGCCATGAAATCTTTTAATTTGGCTTCATTAAATAGGGTGGCATCCTCTGTGACTTCAATCGTAAAATCATTTTGTTGTCCGAGTTTTTGAATCGCATCGATACCCGATTCTATGGATTCATGTCGATAACCGTCGGTCTTCGAGAAAACCAGAACCTTTACCTCGGCGGGTTTGAACATGAAGTAGGCCGCAATTGTGATAATTGCCAATAGTATTCCTAGAACGACAAGAACCCTAAGGATTCTCCTTTTAGTCCTTCCCTTTTTCGGTTTAGTCATTCTTAATAGAACTAAGTATTTGAGTGAAATTCACTCAAATATATAACAAAAGAACTCCATTTACATTTTTATCAATTATATTCGTTTTGCAATCTATCGTTTATGCATAAATAATGACCCAATTCACAGCAGAAACCCTTGAATTTATTCGGGAGGAATTAAATTCATGCATTCCCCAATTATCCATCAACTGTGTTATTTTTAGATTTGATGGGGAAGCACTGCAAGTGGCCGTTGTGCAACAAGTACATGCAGATATGTGGACCATACCCGGCGGTTTTGTCCGTCAAACCGAGGATATTGACCTTGCCGCCAAAAGAATTCTTTTCGAACAGACCCAACTGGACAATCTTCTATTAAGTCAGTTCGGCACATTCGGAGCTGCGCAACGTGAGTTTGCCCAAGAAATCAGTAGATTTTCTACACTCGGATTTCCCGGAGAGCTTGTCAAATGGATTTCGCAACGCTTTGTTACAATCGGCTATTATAGTATTGTAGGACAAGAACAGATCGGTTTGGAAACTGGTCCATTTTTCAAAGAAGTCAAATGGATAAATGTTCTTGAAAGCAATCTATTGGCAATGGATCATGCACAATTGGTATCGGAAGCACTATTGACCCTCCGCTCAGAACTCCAGAGTAGACCTTTGATTACGAATTTCATGCCCGATATCTTTACCATACCCGAATTACAAAAATTGTTTGAGGCCATTTTGGGAAGATCTGTGGATCGCGGCAACTTTCGTCAGCGGGTTTTGAAGTCCAAGATTCTAATCAAGATTGGACAGTCCAAAGCAAAAACAAGGAGTCGCCCTCCTATACTTTATAAATTGGATAAAAAGAAATATCTCGATTCTTTGACGCAGGATGTGAAGTTGGGGTTTTAGTCAGTTAAACCGAAAGTATCCGGTGTAAACTGGTGTCGATAATTTAGACAATTAAGCAATTCTAAACTGAGGTAGCTTACAATAGGACCAGAATAATTATAATAATGACCAACTATTACTGTTGCGTTAAGAAACATTCCGTCTTTTAAAAGTATAGTAAATAAAGTATATACGGAACGTTCTTTGATTTGAATTCACGAAAAACTTTGGCTCATAAATGAAGAATTGTACTTAAATTCTCCACTACCCCAATGCTCTTATTTCTACATAAATTGATGTTAAACTCATATCTTCAAATAAGATTTAGTATATATCCATCGTTAATTAATTAGGTCAAAATGCCAAACACCAATAAAGCAAAAAAACTTTTGCGCAATCGTAAAAGTACTACTATGATTGATAAAGCTAAAGACCATTGTACTCGACTACTTTTAAACGGTTCCTGTACCAAACTTCCCTTTCATGATATAGAACATACCAAGGAAGTAGTGAATAATGTAAGGCTTATTTCCAGATATCTTGGATTCACGGACGATGAAACCGAGCCAATTCTCATAGCTGCTTGGTTCCACGACACCGGACTTTCCAAAACCTATATTGGTCATGAGGAAGTCAGCAAAGCATTGGCCTCTGATTTTTTAAAGAAAATGCAATATGATCCTGATAGGTTGGATACTGTCCTTGAGTGTATCGATGCTACCAAAATGCCACAATGTCCTAAGAACAAGTATTCCGAGGTTTTATGCGACGCCGACCTTTTCCATATCGGCACGCCCAATTTTTTCTTTAAAAAACTGCTACTACGAAGGGAATGGGCTGTCAATGGGATAATGAAGGTGAACGAGTTGGAATGGCACCATATAAACCTAAAATTTTTAAGCGGAAACCATTTCAAAACTAGGTACGGAAAAGATATTTTGGAAAAAGGGAAACTGGTCAACGAGGCAAAGGTGAAATATATTCTTAGCTTTTTTAATTAAGGGAACTCATGAGAATTTTGTTTGTGTTTAAAAATAATACCGCCCAATAAAGTCGGAGTCCCACCTAGACCTGTACTTTAAAGGTGTAAAATACTAATTGATATTGGGTATGACCAAAAGAGGAACTTCCGCCTTGAACGCCATTTTTTTCACAACAGATTCGCGGGAAATTTCTACAAAAAAACTATGCTTATGCCTTACCATTGCAATCAGCCCGACTTTTTTGTTTTCATTTGCCAAGCGGTGCAATGCTTTGGTGACCGAAACGGCTTCTTTGACCTCCTGAAACCTATGGGACAATCCCTTCAGTCGCTGTTCAAGGCGTTCTTTATTTTTTAATTGACCAGCATTTAGTTCTTTCCTGTTCTCAATATGCACAACTATAATGGTTGAATTCCAAATACGTGCTATATCCAGCATTGGGGTCAACTCATAGTCATCAGGATTGTCCGTAAATTCCGTTGCAAACATTATTTCATCGGTAGAAAATGTCAGGTTGTTCGGTACTACCATTACAGGGCATGAATCAACAGTCTTAATCGTCCTAAACGTATTACTGCCCATAAACATTTCCCGCATTGCCGTAGATCCTTTCGTACCTATAAACACATAATCTATTTTGTAGGTCAGTATAGTTTCTTCCAAAGCGTTGGAAAGAGAACCAAATACAAACAGGCCTTTGAATTTATGTTGTGGACTATGATTCCTAGTGTCAAGTTTATCGGCTAGCTCTTCAAGTTTTTGTTTGTAATTGTCCCTATTATCAGGGGAGGACGGAAGAATGATATAGGCATGCAACAGATAAAAAATACATTCTTCCCTTTTTAAAAATGTGAATGACATAGTCGATTGCTTTTTGGGCATCCTTTGAAAAATCCGTTGGTATTAGTAAATTTTTCATTGCAGCAAGCATTTATATTAGGTCGTTTTCGCTTCAACCAAATTTACCTTGAAATACTTTTTAACCAAATGACATTTGTCAGTCTATTTTTGGATAAACTTATTGGTGTAATCTTTGGTCACAATTCCTTTTATGGTGTTGATTATGAGATGTTGTAGAATCTCTTGCTGGGTATATTTATCAAAAAGACTGGATCTACCAAAAGCGATAGCGTTCAAATTCAAAAAATACAGTTCACAAACCAATCTCAAGTTCACCTCTTTTACAACAAAGCCCAATTTTTGTGCATCGACAAAGAGTTCATAAATAGTTTCATTTACCAAATCATTTCGAAAGCTATAATAGAGATCATAGGCCTTCGGATAATATTTCTTTAGCCCGAAAAGGAACGTGGGACTGAAATATTTTAAATGTTCGAAACCCTTTTTGTATATCAGAATGATCTTTTCCAGAGGATCTTTACAGAGAGCAATCTCAGGTTCTTGAATCTCCCTTGAATAGCTTTGCAACAGATAGGCAGTACTCTCTTGAACCAATTCTTCTTTTTTATTAAAATAATGGTAGATGGTCTTCTTTGATATGCCAAACTGATTTGCCAACTCATCGAGTGTGAAACGTTTGCTCCCAAATTGAGCGAAGTTTAAGGCGGAGCATGCGACAAGTTCGGATTTACTGATCATTTGGGAAAATTATTAAGACAATATAAAGTTTACGTATTTACAACGATAGCGAATATGATAAGGATTACCAAAATGATAAATAGCACTAGGTCGTTAATCCTTTTGTCACGGTTCTTTCTAGTCAAATATAATTGGTCTTAAATTTCAATAACTTTTTGGATAGACCAGATAATGCCGGGAACTTTAAAATCCCATGTTCAGGCACTTAACTTCCATCTTCTATGGCTCCATAGCCAAAGTTCCGGCGAATTCAAGATTACGTTTTCCAAGGCCTCTGCATATTCTTCTACAATCCCATTGGTTCTCATGGAAACGGGATTGTCCGTAATTAAACTAAAACGTAGTCCATAGTACCCTCTTCTTATTTTTTTGAAAGAAGGAAACAGAACAACTTCACCGGTTTTTTTGGCAAGCTTTTCGGCCCCTACAAAAAAGGCCGTTTCCCGATTCAAAAATTGGCACCAATGTTTGGTATTGATCCTAACGGGGCTTTGATCACCGATGATGCAGTTCATCATAAGGACATTTTTCCGTTCAAGGTCGATAATGGTCCTATATCCCTTGGCGGATTCAATGCAATGCACACCAAATCGCTCTCTGATAATTTTAAATAGGTCGTTGAAATAGTGGTTTTTAATCGGTTTGTAAAATGTATTTGCCCGGTATGGAAAAAATAGGGGTAGGAATATCAGCCATTCCCAATTTCCCTGATGGGCCGTATAAAGCAAAATATTCTTTTTCTCGCCCAAATAATATTCTACCAAATCCGGATTCTCTATACGCAAACGTTTCATCGCCGACCTTTTACTGATGGTCAATGTCTTAATGGATTCGACAAGTATATCACAGAAATACCGATAGAAGTCCTTTTCGATTTTTCTCCGTGTGATCTGTGGTTTTTGAGGAAAGGATTTTTTGATATTGTCCGATACCACGTTCCTTCTATACTTCATTAGGTAATAGACCACTACAAACAACATGTCTGATAACACGTACAGAACGGGCATCGGCAGTACCGAGATTGCATAAAAAGGCAAATACCTGATTTTGGGCAGCATATTGTTTTTCATTTCATAAAATTTATAATTTTACAGGCAACAGATAACTATTTTTTTTACACTCATAATTTATTTTTTGATTCCTTTCATGAACATATTAAATGCGCTTTCATATTGTTTCCTCAATAAAGAATACTCTGTTTCCGTGATATTTACGGTATCTTTTTTAACAATTACATTGTGCCGCAACCCTTGGAAGATTGCAATGAACAAATCGGAAAAATAGGCGACATCAAGATTTTGAAAATCTTGAGCGGCTATACCTTTTGCCAATATTTCACCCACTAGTCGTATTTCTTTTTTGCGAAAGTTTTCAAATAGCCGGGCGTACACGGGCTTTAAGCTGTTTATGGATTCCAGGCTCAAAGCACTGAGATGTACAAATTCGCGAAAGTAGATCAGTCGCTTTTCTAGATAACCATGCAATAAGTCTTCTGCGGGAACACCTGAAGAAAGGAGGCCTTCAAACTCTTTTAAAAGTGTTTTATGTCCTTGACTTACTACTTCTTTGAAGAGTTCTTCTTTATTGGGGAAGTAATAGTAAAGTGATGCTTTTGATAGACCTATATCTCCGGCAATCTCTGCCATTGTTGTTTTTTTTAGGCCATAACGGCAAAATCTTTTCTCGGCGGAATCAAGTATTGACAAAAAAACATCGTCACTCTTACCGTTGTCCATTTGACTTTTTTAGTTATAAAGTCAAAAATAGTATTTATATTTGCAAAAGAAAAATATTATTCCTTTAATTTTTAAAATCAGAATAATGCGGGAAAAAGGGCAAGATGACCATTCGTTTCTAAAGCATGCCATTGAAAACATGATGCCGGCCAATAAAATATTAGGACTGAAAATCATGGAGATCAGACCTCGGTACGTGATCATCAAAGTCCCTTTTAAGAAAGAATTTATAGGAGACTATCTGCAAAAACGATGGCATGGGGGTATTTTGGCCGCTATCGCCGATACGGCAGGAGGAGCTGCCGGAGCGACGACCCTCGATTCCTTACAGGACAGGATAAATACCTTGGATATGCGGATCGATTATCTCCATCCTACCGTTGAAGGTTATATTTTGGCCAAGGCAAAGATCGTTAAAAGTGGTAAGGCGACCGCTGTAGTAGACGTGGAACTTTTCCAAAGTGAACAAAAGGATCCAGTGGCTTTGGCAAGATGTATCTATAGCATACATAGAAACGGCTCCTAGGCTTTGTGTAATAAAGAATTATGCATAAAAAATAGGACATCCAAAAATTTCTTCCCATTAAATACGTATCCGTTTATGATCAAAAAAATTTTAAGTATTTCCCTTTTATGCCTTGTTTGCATAGTCAATGCCCAAGAAATAAAACAGCTTAGCCTAAAGGAGGCCGTTAGCTATGCACTTGAAAACAAGGCCGATGCACAAAAATCGAAGTTGGCCATTGAAAATAGTGAGTACCAAATCCAGGAAGTTCGTTCGCGGGCATTGCCACAGATCACAGGAAACGGTAGTTTGGTCTATAATCCCATTCTACAGACCAATGTGATCGATGGAAGTTCATTTGGGCAACCGGGCACCATTATACAGGCAACTTTGGGCCAAAAATGGAATTCGATCTTCGGTGTTTCGTTGAACCAGACCATATTTGACCAATCGGTTTTCACAGGTTTAAAAGCCGCAAAAACTACCCGTGAGTTTTATCAGATCAATAATCGATTGACGCAAGAGCAGGTAATAGAAAAAGTAGCCAATAGTTACTATCAGGTATATCTACAACGTTTAAACCTTCAGGTACTCGATAGTACATTGGTAAACACGATCAAGGCAAAAAATATCATTGAGGGTCAGTATCAAAATGGGCTGGCCAAGAAAATCGATCTGGACAGGATCATTGTAAAAATTTCAAATTTCGAGATCCAACAGCTCCAGATAATCAATGCGCTGCAGCTTCAAGAAAATACCCTGAAATTTTTTATGGGTATGCCCATAACCGCACAAATCGAAATTCCGGAAATCGAGTTCGAATTCAGACCAAGTGAGGCAGCTTCATCCATGGATACTGAGAACCGAACGGAGTATCTGCTTCTTAAAAAGCAGGAACAATTGCTGACCTACCAGAAAATGGCTGTCAAGGCTGAATTTTATCCAACGCTTTCCCTGACAGGTGGGTACAATTATCTTGGCCAAGGCCCGGATCTTCCCTGGTTCAAAAAGCCGGAGGACAATGTATATTGGTCCGATTTTTCATCGATAGGATTGAATTTGAAAATTCCCATTTTCGCGGGTTTTGGGACGCGTTCCAAAGTAAGGCAGGCCGATATCGATCTGCAGATCTTACAAGAGGATATCAAGGATACCGAATTGGCCTTGGACCTTGATTACGAAAATGCCCGAACCCAAATAAACAATAGTATTGCGACCATCGACAATCAAACCGAAAATGTCAGGTTGGCACAGGCAGTATTGGACAATACCAGAAACAATTTCGTCCAAGGTTTGGCTCCGCTAACGGATCTACTGGATGCAGAAAACGCCTTGACCGAGGCTAGGAACAACTTTAACACCGCAATTTTACAATACAAACTGGCAGAAATCCTTTTGTTGAAGGCCAAAGGGGAATTAATGACATTAACAAATTAATAAGCACGATGAAAAAGAACATAATATACATATTTGTAATTGTAGTGGCATTGGCCCTGATCGCCTTTACCTTAATGAACAATAAACAGGAAAATCAAGCAAAGACAGATATCGTTGCACAGAAAAACGCTAGCGTCGCCGTAAAAGTGGATACGGTAAAAACGGAAACCAGTTCCCTCAATTTTACAGCGAATGGCAATTTTGAGCCCTTTAAAGAACTGGATTTTTCTGCGGAAAAGCCAGGTAGGGTCGTTAGGGTTTTGGTAGAAGAAGGTGATCATGTCAGAGTAGGCCAAACTTTGGCAATTGTGAGAAGTGAGCAGGTATCGGCAGAACTGCACGCTGCCGAAGCGGCCTATCAGAATGCGTCCACAAATTTCAAACGTTTTGAAAATGCCCTAAAAACCGGTGGAGTGACCGAACAACAAATGGATCAGGCCAAGCTGACCTTGGTAACCGCACAATCGAGACTGGAACAGGCCAAGGTAAATGCAGGGGATGTCAACATAAAAGCTACGATAAAAGGAGTTGTGAACAAACGTTATATCGAACCGGGTTCTGTTCTGGGAGCGGCAACGCCAATGTTCGAAATTGTCGATGTCTCGAAACTGAAACTAAGGGTTACGGTCAACGAGTCCCAAGTGACCAGTTTAAAAGTTGGCGACCCGGTAAATGTGAAAGCCAGTGTTTTACCTGACAGAACTTTCTTGGGGAAAATCACGTTTATAGCACCGAAATCGGATAGCAGTTTGAATTTTCCGGTGGAAATCGAGATATCGAACAATCCGGACAGCGCCTTGAAGGCGGGCATGTACGGGACGGCAACGTTTACTTCCTGGGACCGGGAAAGCAAAATGATACTGTTAGCTCCTAGAAATGCGTTCTTGGGAAGTGTAAGCAGTAACCAGGTTTTCGTGGCCGAGGATGGAGTTGCAAAACTGACCGACGTGACGGCCGGAAGAATATTCGGTGATAAGGTCGAAATATTGGATGGTCTGGACAGCAATGAACTCGTAGTAGTTACCGGGCAGATCAATCTACAGAACGGTTCCAAGATAGACATCATCGACTAGAGCCCGACAATAACCTCAAACATTTTATTCCATACTATACTATGAAATTAGCGGAAATTTCCATAAAACGGCCTTCATTGGTCATTGTGCTGTTTACCATACTTACACTCGGGGGCCTGTTCAGTTATAACCAACTGGGATATGAATTGATACCCAAATTCGACCGAAATGTCATAACCGTCGCCACTATCTACCCCGGTGCCTCGCCCAGCGAGATCGAAAATACCGTGACAAAAAAAATAGAGGATGCGGTTGCCTCCCTGGAGAACATCAAAAAAATAGAATCGCGTTCTTATGAAAGTCTTTCCACGGTTGCGATTACCTTGACGGATGATGCCAATGTTGATTTTTCCCTGAACGATGCACAACGGAAGATCAATGCCATTATCAGTGATCTGCCCGATGATGCCAAAACACCCTCTTTAAGCAAATTTTCATTGAGCGACCTTCCGATTATGACAATTGGTGCTAATGGCACGATGGATGAAATTAAGTTTTATGACCTGATAGATAAAAAAATTGCCCCTTTGCTTTCCCGGGTCAATGGTGTGGCACAGATAAATTTGATCGGGGGGCAAGAAAGGGAAATCCAGGTAAATTTAGATGCCGACCGACTTCAGGGATATAACCTTTCCATACCTCAGGTCCAACAGACCATCCTGGCCTCGAATTTGGATTTCCCCACAGGAAATATTCAGACCAGACAGCAAAAAATATTGATCCGATTGGCCGGAAAATATATAAGCGTTGAAGAGCTGCGCAATCTAGTGGTCGCGGATCAAGATGGCATCCAAGTGAGGCTCGGTGATATTGCGGATGTTCAGGACAGTCAAAAAACACCCGAAAAAATTGCAAGGGTAAATCAAAAAAGTGCCATCCTATTGCAGGTAATCAAGCAGTCCGATGCCAATGCCGTGGCCGTAAGCGAGGATATATTGAAACGGATAGCACAGCTCGAGACCGATTATAAAGCCATAGACCTCAAGCTCAATGTCGCCAATGACAGTACTGTTTTTACCTTGGAGGCGGCCGATTCGGTAATCCATGACCTATTGATCGCTGTGTTATTGGTAGCGATCGTAATGCTCTTCTTCTTGCACAGTGTAAGAAACTCGCTAATTGTAATGGTGTCCATACCCGCATCGTTGATCGCGACATTTATAGGGTTTTTGTTGTTGGACTATACCTTGAACCTAATGAGTTTATTGGGATTATCTTTGGTGGTAGGTATCTTGGTGGACGATGCCATCGTTGTACTCGAAAATATTTACCGGCATATGGAGATGGGCAAAAACCGTGTCCGTGCGGCCTATGACGGTACCGCTGAAATCGGGGGCACAGTAACATCCATAACGTTGGTAATTGTGGTGGTCTTTTTTCCAATTGCCATGAGCAGCGGTCTGGTGTCCAAAATTATTACCCAATTTTGTGTGACCATCATAATTTCCACTTTGTTGTCCCTCCTGGCATCGTTTACCATTATTCCTTGGTTATCGTCCCGTTTTGGAAAATTGGAGCATATAACTGGTAAAAACCTGTTCGGTAGACTTATAATCAAATTCGAAACACAATTAAAACGTTTTACGAATTGGATCTCGGGCTTATTGACCTGGTGCCTGGATCATTATAAAACAACCTTGTCTGTCGTCTTGGTTATATTCTTTGCTTCGATTGCCTTGGTAGGGGCAGGATTTATAGGAGGTGAATTCTTTGCGGCATCGGATAGGGGCGAGTTTTTGGTGCAGATAGAACTACCGAAAGATGCCTCATTGGAACAAAGTAATTTTATGGCCCAAAAAGCAGAGGCCTTTTTGAATACCCAGGAAGAGGTCAAGAGCCTTATCACTACTGTAGGCCAGACCAGCGAGGGCTTAGGTGCTTCACAGGCTACCGCTTATAAGGCCGAAATCAACGTTCAAATGGTAGATGAAAAGGAACGGCTGGACGATTCTTATGTATTTGCCGCCAAAACAAAACGTCGTTTGGAGAAAATATTGGTAGGCGCCAAAGTGAAGACTGTACCTATAAGTCTTTTGGGAGTGGCGGAGGAAGCCCCGTTGGCCTTGGTCGTGACCGGGCCTAGTTTGGATAGTGCCATGGTCTTTGCCAGAAAGGCCGAGGCGGAACTATATAAAATTCCCGGGGCCACGGAAATCGAATTGTCCGTAGAAACGGGAAACCCTGAAATCAATGTTCAGGTAGATCGGGATAAGATGACCTCTCTAGGCTTATCGTTACAAACGGTAGGATTGACAATGCAGACCGCATTCAACGGGAATACCGATGGCAAATTCAGGGCGGGAGAATATGAATATGATATTAACATACGCTACAATAGTTTTGATAGAAAAAGCATTGCCGACGTAGGGGATTTGATCCTTACAAACAATCAAGGGCAAGAAGTAAAACTCTCACAATTCGCCGAGATCGTGGAAGCTTCAGGCCCGAGCCAATTGGAACGTCGGGACAAAACCGCGTCGGTTACCGTAAAGGGGCAGTCCGTTGGCCGGCCGGCCGGTACGGTCGCGGATGAATGGGAAGCTGCCTTCCAAAATGTCGAACGGCCCACGGGAGTGGATTATGTATGGGGAGGCGATAAAGAAAGGCAGTCGGAAGGGTTTGGAACACTAGGAATTGCTATGTTGGCGGCGATCATATTGGTCTATTTAGTAATGGTTTCCCTGTACGACAGTTTTGTGCACCCCTTCGTAGTTCTTTTTTCCATTCCATTATCGTTCATCGGAGCTTTGCTGGCATTGGCGTTAACAAATAATTCCCTGAACATCTTTACCATTCTTGGTATAATTATGTTGATCGGGCTAGTGTGTAAAAACGCCATTATCCTGGTTGACTTTGCCAATGAAAGGGTCCGGTCGGGGGAAACGGTCAGGAACGCTTTGATACAGGCCAACCACGCACGTCTCCGCCCAATTCTGATGACCACCATTGCCATGGTTTTCGGGATGCTTCCCATTGCTTTGGCCTCAGGCCCGGGATCAGGATGGAAAAATGGTCTTGCCTGGGTTATTATCGGAGGTTTGATTAGTTCACTTTTCTTGACCTTGATAATAGTACCGGTAATATATAATTTAATGGAAAAATTGGTACTTAAGTTTACCAAGGGAACAAAAACTGATTATGAGGGGCTCATGGTGGCCGATTACGAGCATAAAAAATTGGTAGATGGCTTTAACCCAGACCATACGCTCTGATATGCTGGCCCGTGTTCTGGTTGTTGCGCTTTATCGATTTCTAAAAAGATTTCTCTATGGTACCCCTTGGTAACCTCTTGTCCGAGCAAGACGAACAATGTTTAAGGAGCATCAAAACCAGATTGCCCTGCGGGCCGCGAATCGAAACCGGCCCCTTTTTTAGATTCGCCAGACCAAGGTATCGATCAGGGTATCCCCTCGGCAACGGCGGATTTCAGGCTGACGGCCTTAGCGTTTAACTTGAGAAGAATATTTAACACCAAACAACCCTGCAAAGACCATTTTACCTTTACTCAAGGCTGTCAAGGACCTTAAAGCCCATTGGTGGGCTATAAACGAACTTGGAAGATTTATTCAGGAATACCGCTGAATCCAAAACAGCAGGATATCACACTACACACTAATTGAATTATTTTTCGGACTTATCGCCAAAGATTTTCTTTCTATGATTAATACCCCAATTCTGCAATTCTAAAATAACTTTTTTTAACGTTTTAGAATGTTCTGTAGGCGTATATTTTGTTCGGACCGGAAAGCCATTTAAAACAGTTCTAGTAATCAACTGATTTTCTTCCATATCCTTCAATTCCTTCGACAAAACTTTGGTACTTAACTTTGGAATACTCCGTTCTATCTCTCTAAAGTGCTTGTTCCCTTCCCAAACTGAAATTAGGATTAAAAGTTTCCATTTACCACCAATTACATCTAAAGTGTCCCTTACAGGTACCAAAGCGGACATACACTCTTTATGTTCTTTTTTTTTCATCTCTATTAATTTAATGATTACCTAAAAGTAACTGATTACCAAAAGGTAACTGATTACCAATGGTAATCAAAAATAGTTAAATTTGATGTGCCATCAATAAAACCCATCGCAAAATGAAAAACAAGATTCTTACAGTATTATGTATCCTATTCGGATTAATGATGATTAATTCAGGTTTAAACAAATTCTTCAACTATATGCCTATGCCCGAAATGTCTGAAGAAATGATGCAAATTATTGGCAGTTTTATGGCAATAAAATGGATTTTTCCACTTGTTGCATTTATTGAAATCATTGGAGGAGCTTTAACAGCAATCCCGAAAACAAGAGCATTGGGAGCGTTAGTAATTCTACCTGTTATGGTAGGGATAATTGTCCATCATTTAGTACACGACCTATCAGGTATTGGAATCGCATTAATATTATTTGCAATCAATATTTGGGTCATTGTTGCCAACTGGAATAAATACCAGCCAATCATAGCAAGCGAAAAAAACCAAATAAAAGAAAAGTCCGAACCAATAAATAGTTAGTAGAATCCTTTGCAAAAACCCCTTTTCGATCTTGACTTGCTTTGATACTATGGTTATCTTAATGTTGTCGACAAAAATCGCTTAATAATAGGGCAGTTGAGTTTTTCGGACATCGATCAAAGAGCCTTTCCCCCAGGCCCTCGCATACCAGAGCTTCCTTGAAGTGCCATATTGTCGTGAAGCCAGCACCGTGGTAGTGTTGCTTTCATCTGCCCGCGAAGTGCTAGAAGCTGAGCCGGTCGTTGACTTGGTCCCCGAGTTCCAGGTCGCTCAGGTCGTAGAGGTGCTGCGGGAAAAGTATCTTGACCTTGACCGAAAGGTCGCGGTGCGTTGCACCGCCGATCCTAGGACTCGCTCTGTCGACCACCTTGACCTGAATACGGGAGGAGGTCAACCTTTTATTTTCAAGTGTTATTCTATTGGAATTGACAATAATGGTATGTTTATACCTGAAGCCATAACTCTTGTTTTACTTCTATGGACTATAGATTCCCAAAAACCATATTTTTTTGGCATCATCACTAACATATCAAAACTTGATTTGTCAATCTCCTTCTCTATTGCTTTTATTACAGCATCTGAGTTCACTTTCTTATAAAAATATGTAACATTTTCTAGACCTTTTTCTATATTCTGATAAGCTTTGTTTTCTGATTTTAGTTCATTTATTTTTTTCTCTACATAAAACACAGTTACTTCAGACTTAAGCTGAATGGCAATTCTCCTTAATTTTGCCAATGTTCGTAAAGGTACATCACTCATTACATCACAGGCAAAAAGAATTTTGTGTATTCCAGAATATTTTGCGTTTACAGGAATAGCCAATACTGGAAAATTTTTCATGCTGATTAAGGTTGTTGTTGGATTTCCCAGCAAATTTTGTTCTAGTGATTTGGCTGACATTCCCATAACTAAAAATTTTGAGTTATGTAATTTCATTACAGAATCTATTTCAAGTTCAAAATCCAAATAACTACATTGATACTCAACTTTAATTTTAAATTTATTGGATAATTTTAAAGCCTGTTTTCTTAATTTTTCTTTGGTTTTTTCAATTAAGGCATCCATTGAAGTCGCTGATATTCGTGCATTAGAGGCGTGAATAGGCAACTTAAAAGCATTAAAAAGCACCAGTCTTGTATTTAATAGTTGAGCTAATGATGCTGAATATAGTACAGCGTTATCTGATGTTCTGGAAAAATTTGTTGCAACTAAGATTGAGTACATAGTTTTGGTTAATAATGCCGGATATTTCAGAGTGGTCGTGCCACCTGTTTCGGTCAAACAGTGCCACTTTGAAAGATACTGTAATTGTATAAAAAAATAATGTCATTCGTTCTTTGAACACACCTTTTTCCCCTTTGAGGTCGATCCTGTGCGAGGAGTTCACTGTCCCGTTCAGGATGGCATCGGCCATAGTCCAGAAGTCCATTTTTGTGCGTAGACCACTACTCCAACAGCCACGGCCGTTTTATGGGACTAAATTTGGCAGCAGATTTTTTAGGCATTGTGAAATACAAATTGGATTTTCATGTTAAGCCCATTCATAAAACACCAATACCTTTTTTAACCAGTTCATTGTATTTATCCTTATCAAAACGATACAAATAGGGCGCTTTATTTGCAGCACCACTCATCTTTTTCTTCAAGCGGTCGAAAATCCCTAATTTTAACATTTTTCGCTGAAAATTGCTCCTTTCCAACTTTTCATTTAGAAACGCTTCGTACAATTTTTGAAGATCTTTCATGGTAAACTCATCCGGTAAAAGGTTCATGCTTATGGGCAAATAATTTAGTTGGACCCGTATAAAATCCAAACATTTACGTATTATCCGATCATGGTCCATTATCAGGTCTGGTATATTATCAATAGCTACCCAATCATATTTTTCGTTCATTTGACCAGAACTATATTCAACTTTTACCTTGCTTATATCTACCAAGGCAAAATATCCCGTGGTGATATACCTACGGTTCATCCAATCATAATATTTGGGATAGTTTAATTTTACGTGATCTAAATACTGCCTGCCTTTTTCAGAAAAAGAATTATCCATTATACTGGGCCGGTCTTTTCGTCCAAACGTATGGAACTGCTTCAAAAAAACGGATTCCAGACCTGTCCGTACCTTTAAAACATGATAAGCGGCATCCCTTAAGTCCTTGTTTTTTGGAATCATCCCCCCAGGCAGCATCCGGAGGTCGTCAAACTCCATTTTTAACAGCAATACCTTGACTTTCTGCTTTTCGTATCCCAAAATGACACAATCGACGGAACTTCCCGGATGCCAATTCTCTATGGCATCCTCCATTTCCCTCAGGTCTTGTATTTCATCTTCTAATCCTCTTGTTAGGAATTCCTTCTCCATGATATTCTTTTCTAAATTTTATACATCGTTCCTTGTCCAACGGTATCGGGGATTCCAATTTAAGCAATAAACCTAAATAATGAAGCCAATAAGTCTACCATCAATAAAAAATGCCTATTCAAAGATATAAACAAATTGTTATTGTGTAAAAAAGATACAATATATTTTGTAGTTTAAAATTTGTTTTTTACTATTGTATCAAAATAACACATTAAATGAACAAAGTACTTAAAAAAATACTGAAATGGTCAGCCGGCATTTTGGGGGTACTTCTTCTATTGGTACTATTGGCTTACGGCATTTTTTATGTAAAAGCTACAATTGCCTCAAATAAAAATCTTGCACTTTTAGGGCCAGAGGCAAAAGAGCTAACCAAAAACGGGGTAGCGTTTAGGGACCTGAACAAAAATGGGAAGATGGACGTTTACGAGCACCCCAACGCCCCTATTGAAGATAGGGTAGAAGATCTGGTGGGCCAAATGACGCTTGAGGAAAAGGCCGGTTCCATGTTCATTACCATGATCGGCACAACGGACGATGGAGAGCCGTTGGAAAAACCTTTTTTGTCTTCTGACATTATCAATATCATGATGGCCTTCGCCCTGCCCTCAAATTCCGAAATGATTGTCAAACAAAAAATGAACAGTTTTAATACGCTGGCCTCCTTGGACGCTGACTTAATGGCAAAGTACAATAATAGGATACAAAAAATGGCGGAACGCATGCGGTTGGGAATTCCCATCACCATTGCTACCGATCCCCGGCACGGTACGGAAAACAATCCGGGTGCTGCCCTATTTACACCTGCATTTTCTCAATGGCCATCTTCCCTTGGTCTGGCCGCCACGCGTGATACAGTTCTGGTAAGGGAATTCGGGGATATCGCTAGACAAGAATATTTGGCCACAGGGTTCAGATTGGCCTTGCATCCCATGGCAGATCTGGCCACAGAGCCGAGATGGGGCCGGATTAATGGAACTTTTGGGGAGGATGCACAGCTCTCTGCCGATATGACAAAGGCCTATGTGCTTGGTTTCCAAGGTGATTCATTATCCACAACAAGCGTTGCATGCATGACCAAACACTTTTCGGGGGGAGGGCCTCAAAAAGATGGTGAGGACGCCCATTTTAGATATGGCAAGGATCAAGTCTATCCCGGAAATAATTTCGATTATCACCTTATACCATTTATAGATGGCGCATTTGAGGCCAATACGGCACAGATCATGCCTTATTATGGGATTCCGGTCGATCAAACTTCGGAAAATACGGCATTCGCGTTCAACAAGGACATAATTACCACCCTGTTAAGGGACTCCCTGAACTTCGAGGGCGTGGTATGCACCGATTGGAACATAATCACCGAATCCTTTCTTGGGGAACCACGTGGTTGGGGTGTTGACGGCCTTAACGTAAAAGAAAAGGTAAAAAAGGTTCTGGATGCAGGATGTGACCAATTCGGGGGAGAAAATGTTCCGGAGGTAGTGGTTGAGCTTGTAGAAGAAGGTGCGATACCCGAAGCTCGCCTCGATGTGTCCGTAAAACGCATTATGCGCGATAAATTTAGGTTGGGGCTTTTTGATAACCCTTATGTAGATGTTACCGCTGCGTCCCAAATTGCTGGGAAGGGAGAATTTAAGAAAAAGGGGTTCGAGGCACAGCAGAAATCGGCAATACTGCTCAAAAATGACAATATATTGCCCTTAAAAAAAGGCGTCAAAATTTATGCCGAGGGCATGTTGAACCCAAATATCCTGAATTCTTACGGAACGGTCGTTAACGATATAAACGATGCCGATGTTGTGATAAAGCGCATTGCTTCTCCCTATGAACCTAGAAACAGCAGTTTTATGGAAAGTTTTTTCCATCAGGGCCGCTTGTATTTTGATGATACTGAAAAAAAAGAAATTCTGGATGTTGTTAACAAAAAACCATCCGTAGTAGTTATAAATCTTGAGCGCCCCATCATATTGACGGAGATTAACGATGCATCCGATGCATTGATGGCCGACTTTGGAACGACCGATGAGGCCTTAGCACCCCTGCTTTTTGGCAAAGTTGCCCCAAATGGCAAATTACCTTTTGAACTTCCATCGTCCTGGAAAGCCGTTGAAGACCAATTTGAAGATGTTCCATACGATTCCAAGGATCCACTTTATCCCTTTGGCTTTGGTTTAACATACTAGACAATCAATTAAAAATCAACTAAAAACAAACAATATGAAAACAATTGAAAAAATTAAATACCCGGCCGTCGGAAATTCGTTGGTCAAATCATTTAAGGCAATACTTACATTATTGGTGGTCTTGGTCTGTTCCCTCGTCGCTCAAGCTAACGTAAACAATTTGAATTCTTTAGTAAGTAAGAATCTCAACATTGAAAAAATTTCCTTTCAGGAAAGAAAAATTACCGGGGTCGTCAAAGACGAACAAGGTAACCCTATATTTGGCGCCAATGTGCTCATCAAGGATACTACCATAGGGACCGCGACGGATTTTGACGGTAAGTTCGAGTTGAACAACATACCTGATGGATCTGTAGTAATAACAATAAGTTATCAAGGTTTCGCCACACAAGAACAAGAGGTGGATTTTGCGACTGGCGAAAACGTCGAACTTGATATAAATTTAAGGGAAGATGCGTTAGGCCTGGATGAAGTCGTCGTTACCGGTGCCACAAACCCTAGAAAAAAAATAGAATCCAGTGTGGCCATTACTACGGTAGGGGTCAAAGAAATAGAAGAACGGGTGGTCAGGAACAGTGCCGACCTATTAAAGGCGGTACCTGGACTATGGGTCGAAAGTTCAGGCGGTGACGGACCCGGCAATGTTAGTGTACGGGGTTTTCCGGCTGCCGGTTATACCTTCGTAGGCGTTATGGAAGATGGTTTGCCAGTAGTGCAGGCCGGATACGTCACTACGATCTCGCCAGATCAGTTTTTCAAGGCCGATGCCACTTTAAAAAGAGTGGAAGCAATTCGTGGTGGTACCGCACCCATAGTGATGCAGGGTGCGGCAGGTGCCGTTATCAACAATATCACCAAAACCGGTTCAGAAAATTTTCAGGGACTGGCGAAGGCAACCTACAGCCCGGTTCAGGATTTGTATCGAATGGACTTAAACTTGGGAGGCCCTGTCTCCGATAATCTATATTATAATGTCGGAGGATTTTTAAGAAGCGACGTGGGTGTTTATGATTATGGGTACGCAGCAAACAAAGGGGGACAGTTCAAAGGAAATTTGTTAAAAACATTTGAAAAGGGATCTTTGAAACTATATACCAAATACATAAATGACAATGTTAACTGGAATCTGCCGACACCATATATTTTCAAACGAAACGGGGATTTAGGCGAAATACCGGGTTTCGATATCCAAAACGATGGAAGTGCCATAGGGAAGGTGGATACAGAATATAGCTATACCATGCCGAGCGGCAGGACCGTAAGCAGGGATTTAAAAGACGGGTTTTCTACAAATTTGATATCGGGAGGTTTGCAGTTCAAATATGATCTAGGCAACCGGTGGACGCTAAAGAATAACTTTAGGATAGACGATATTAAATACAATACCGATTTGGACATAAGCGTGGGAATATCGGAATTGGATCCGGACACGGACTACTATTACACCGATGGTACACAAGTTCAAAATGTGGCCGACCTCAATCGAAATGGATTGGGACTGAACGGTGTGATAGCCAATGGAAATGCTTATTACAGAAATATAATAGATAGATTGGAGTTCACGAAATTCGGGGATAAAAACAGTCTTTCCCTCGGTTTTGAATTCTTTAACTTTAAAATAAACAATGAGGGATCCAGTGCCTTGATCCTTAAGGAAGTAACCAATGCGCCAAGATTATTGATTGCCGGTAACCCGAATGCGCCGGCATTGACACCCACGGCCTTGTTGGCCCCTTCGGGAGTTACTAGAAGTAGGGGCGATGAAAACACCTACTCCTTTTTTGTCACGGATGAATATACCGTATCGGATAAATTAAGAATAGATGCCGGTTTCCGGTATGATTATAAATCTTTGTCGGGAACCGTTGCCAGTAGGGAAGGAAGCCCCGTATTCGCCGGTGGTTCGGGTTTTGTCTTAGGGGATGATATTCCATTTGAGGACTCCAGGGGAAGCTGGGTACTTTCTGCGGGGCTAAATTACAAATTCAATGAAAACTTTGCCCTGTTCGCTAGGGGCAGTAGAGGATACAATGGCATCAAGGTCGGGGATTACACGGCCGACGGGGCCGATATCGAAAACCTAAAGTCACTTGACGATAGAACCATATATCAATTTGAGGGAGGTTTAAAATATAATTCGCCTCGTTTTGCAATATTTTCTTCGTTGATTTACGCCAAAGTAAATGATTTAATCAAGCCTTTGACGATTCCTGCAGCCAACGGCACCTTAACGACAATCCAGCAGTTTGTATCGTCAAGGACTATTTCCGCTGAAATCGAAGCATTTTATAGGGCAACCGACAACCTGTCCTTCAGATTGATCTCTACGGTCCAAGATCCCATTTATACCGATTTGAGCTTCGTGGCCCCTGAAGGAACAATTGTGGAGGGCCAAGAATTTGACTGGAGCGGTAATGTCGCCGAAAGGGTGCCAAAGTTTACGGGAGATTTGACCGCATCGTACAACATTAAAAAATTGGAGACTTTTCTTGGCGTCAGGTATTACTCCAGTCGTTGGTCGACCCAAGCCAACAATGTGCTCTTGGAAGATTATTCGGAGTTTTACCTGGGCGCGGGGTATCAGATACTCAGTAACTTGAAATTCTCCGTTACGGCGGCCAACCTGTTCAGTACGGTCGCTTTGGAAGAAGGCAATACCAGGGGCGATCAGTTCCTCGACCTCAATGCTGCCGATGGAACCCCCAGATTGGGAAGGCGTAACTTGCCATTTACGGTCTTCACCAACCTTACGTTCAATTTTTGAGAATTTCAAAATAAAATGGCCATCATACCACATTGTGGCGAAAAAGGTTTAAAGTGATCATGTGGAAATTGAATAGGTTGGACTCAATATTATAATTTAAGTAAGCGTGACAAAAAAAAGAAAGATTTTAAAATGGGTGCTTTGGGTTTTCATCGCCATTATTGGATTAGTCGGTATTGGAATAATCTATATGTATGCCTCTTCCTTTAGCCTAGGTACTTGGGACTATGATTCAAAACAGGTAGTGAGCAACGATCTTCCCGAGCGCCCCAACATTTTATTCCTTGTTGCGGAAGATATGAGCGATAGGGTCGGTGCCTTTGGCGATCCTCTGGCGCAAACGCCGAATATCGATAGATTGGCGGCCAAAGGGGTAAGGTTTCCCAATACCTTTACGACCGCGGGGGTTTGCTCGCCCAGTAGGGCGGGGCTAATACTGGGTATGAACCAAATTTCAACCGGCACGCAGCATATGCGTACGTCCAACAGGCCAAATGGAGGGTATCAAAGTGTCCCGCCTGCCGAAGTCAAGGCGTTCCCCGAACTGCTTCGTGCTGCCGGGTACTATACATTCAATACGGCCAAAGAAGATTACCAGTTCAGTGGTGCAATGCCTGGATCCGGACCTTTTACCATTTGGGACGCATTCAATGATAGTCAACTTTGGCGTAACCGAAGGAATGATCAGCCATTTTTTGGGATGATGAATTTCATGGAAACGCATGAGACAGGGCTTTTTACCCCTTTGGGAAACAAACCGAATAGCCTTACCCATTTTGCCATGCAACTTATTAGACCGGCCATGGTAATGGCTACCAATGGAGAAGAGGTGGACCCCTCGGATGTCAAGCTGCCACCGTATTATCCAGATACACCAGTTGTAAGAGCAGACATCGCACGTTTTTATTCAAATATAAATGCAATGGACAAGGTTGTCGGTGATGTTTTGGATAGACTCGAAAAAGACGGACTGGCTTCTTCGACCATTGTAATATGGACTACGGATCATGGTGATTGTTTGCCAAGGGCAAAACGAGATCTTTACGATTCGGGCATAAAAGTACCAATGGTTATTTATTGGCCTGAAGCATATCGACCAAAGAATATGAAACCGGGAACGGTAGATAATCGTTTGGTAAGCTTTGTTGACCTTGCACCCACATTTTTGGGTATCGCTAAGGCCAGTAAGCCAGATTATTTACAGGGATTTGATATTGAAAACGATACAATGCCCAGATCTTATGTTTATGCCGCCCGTGATAGGATCGACGAGATCGATGACCGCCAACGGGCGGTAAGGGACCATCGTTTTAAATACATCAGGAGTTGGTATCCTGAACAGGCCGAAGGTTTTCATTTGGCATTTAGGGATAACCTGGAAATTATGAGGGAAATGTGGAGATTAAAAGCCGAAGGAAAATTAAATGCCGATCAATTAAAATGGTTTGAAGCTCCAGGTGAAGAACGCTTGTACGATATTCAAAATGACCCTTTCGAATTGCATGATCTTAGCAACGATACCGTTTATAGTTCAGATCTAAAGCACATGAGGAATGCATTGGATGAATGGCTACAAAATATCGGTGATTGGAGCGACGTCCCAGAGGATGAAATGGTCAAACGATTTCAACCTCAGGGTCATCAAGAAGAAACCCCCATACCTAAAATCTCGGTACGAAACGGCAAAATTATGATTACCTCAGAAGAAATTGGCGCCTCGATCGGATATCAAATAAACAACGGTCCCTGGTTACTCTATACTGCACCATTCACTACTGAGGAAAAAGGAAAGATTACTGCCAAGGCAGTGCGTTATGGGTGGGAAGAAAGCGAGGAGGTTAGTTTCGATTTATAGAATCCTTATCAAATAACATATAACAGTACCGTAGGTATCGGTTGCAAGCACCAAATCGATAATGAAAAAGCTCTTGTACTATACATTTTTTTTGTCCTGCCAGTATTTTCCCAGCAAGAACAACTAATTATTATTTGGATAACCTGTGAAGACATTTCGCCCTATATTGGAGCCTTTGGAAACTCCCTCGTAAAAACACCTAATATCGATCAATTGGCAAGTGAGGGGGTGAAGTATACCAAGGCCTATACAACTGCGAGGGGGTGTTCTCCAAGTCGATCGTCAATTATAACGGGGATGTATCCTACCTCGATAGGCACGCAGCATATGTGAACTCAGGCAATAGACCCCAGGCTCATGGGAGAAGGTGTCCCCAATTATTCCGCCGTAATGTATGTCAAGGCATTCCCAGAATATTTAAGAAAAAAAGGATATTACACAACCAAAACTGACAGACCATAAAGAGACATCAGCTTTATAGGTTATTGTACGATACGTATCCTGAAGTTGCCCCGTTTTTGACAACAAATGGAAGAGCATTTTTAAACC
The DNA here is from genome assembly GCF_014610845.1 of Maribacter arenosus. Lineage (GTDB taxonomy): Bacteria > Bacteroidota > Bacteroidia > Flavobacteriales > Flavobacteriaceae > Maribacter_A > Maribacter_A arenosus. Next base: position 386,669 of record NZ_JABTCG010000002.1, read on the forward strand.
TGCTTATTGAAAGGAACGGGGTTGATTCGTTTTTTCATTACCAGCTTTCTTTTGACCCACTATAAGAAAGACTAAATCTTCGTGTTTGATAAAGGCATTACCTGCGGTTACGATATAGTTGAAACCGATGTCTTTTAGTGCTTTAGTAGCGTTTTTCGATAAAGTCAGCAATAACGATAATAGGTCGGTCGCTTTGCCTCTTTAATTGTTCCAACTGGGAAAGTATCAAACCTCGATTCGACGTTCTTATTTTAGATTTGGACTCAACAATGAATTGTTGTCCTTTAATAGTTAGTATCGCTTCGTAATCCTCTTCCCTACTATTTATTTCAATGGGAATATGGATAAGTTGCTCTAGCTTAGAGGTGGCCTCATAAATAACGTCATTGTTAGGATTCATGTTTTTAATGTTCATTATTCTAAAATGTTCATTGACAATGAACAATCATATTTAGTGAACAATCTGAAGTAAACCAAATGTTATTTAAGTCTAAAAACAATTTGGGATTGAATAAAATTGTTTCAAAACCGATTTAGATTCGTGAGAGAATTACTCATGAACTTGGAATTAACCTGAGTTTTGAAGAATAATAGATCAGATACCATATTAAAAAAAGCACGCCAAAAGCACGCCATTAAATAAAAATGGCAGCTACATTTTCATGTAACTGCCTGATTTTGAAGCTCCCCCTCTTGGACTCGAACCAAGGACCCTCTGATTAACAGTCAGATGCTCTAACCAACTGAGCTAAGGAGGAATATGTATATTTTACAGTCTTTTTTTGACTTTTAACCCTCTTTAATCCTATGCCGGTCAATGTGAAGCTCAGTTCTGAGCCCTGCCTGCCGGCAGGCAGGTAAGGAGGAATTAATGTTACTTTAACTGCTTAAAGCGGGTGCAAATATAAAAGTTTTTTCAAATACGCCCAACAAAAAAATGCATTCTCTATTTAAATAACCATTTGTATAAATCATTGCCGTTTGCAAAAAGCAATAACGCGATCAAAATTAGGAAACCGATCATTTGGGCGGTCTCTAAAAATTTATCGCTTGGTTTTCTTCCCGTAACCATTTCGTACAACAAGAATGTCACGTGACCTCCATCTAATGCGGGGATGGGCAAGATGTTCATAAAGGCAAGGATAATAGAAATGAATGCGGTGGTATTCCAAAAAACCGGCCAGTCCCAACTTTCAGGGAAAAGTCCCCCTATGGCAGCAAAACCGCCTACCTCCTTATAGGCCCCGGTATCTGGATTGAAGATTTTCTTCATTCCCTTGATGTAATCATTTAGGGTCTTAACGCCTTTATCTATTCCTGCAGGTATGGACTCTAAAAATGTATATTCCCTAGTCTCAATATCAAAATAACCTTTTTCGGCAATCTCTTTCATTGTCAAAGCGCCCAAGGCTACCCCTAAAACACCTTCGTCACTTACTTTTGCCTGTAGCGATTCAATACTACCCCCAGGCCTTCTTACCGTAACTATGACATCTTTCCCCTTGTTTTCTTCCAGTATCGGTGTAGCCTCGTCTAAATAGGTTACACTTATATCATTGATTTTGATGACCTCATCAAATTCCCGAAAATCGACCCCCTTATTAATTGAACCCTTCGACAGTCCCTTTATAATAAAAGGAACCCTAAGGTTTAAGAATCGTACCTTATCCCTATCCTCAGAAAGAGTAGCGATAAAATCGACAGGGATCTCTTGTTCAAAGGTCCTACCGTCCCGAACAATAGTCATAGTCTCACCATAAACGATTTCTGGTAAGATGTTTCTAAAAAATTCAATTTTATTGCCATCAACGGCCAAAATCTTATCTCCCGTTTGCACCCCGAGTTTATCCCCAAGCGTCTTTTCAGTAACCCAAAAACCATCCTTTAAACTATCGGCAGGTATATATTCGTCCCCATAGGCAAAAGCCAATCCCACATAAATGATGACCGCCAATATAAAGTTTACCGTTACCCCACCTAACATAATGATCAAACGTTGCCAAGCCGGTTTACTGCGAAACTCCCATTCTTTGGGTTCTTCCTTCATCGCCTCGGTATCCATGCTCTCATCGATCATACCGGCAATCTTTACATACCCCCCTAAAGGCAACCAACCGATACCATAAACGGTTTCACCGATTTTTTTCTTGAACAATGAAAATTTGATATCAAAAAATAGGTAGAATTTTTCTACCCTTGTCTTGAAAATCTTGGCAGGAATAAAATGTCCCAACTCATGGAGCACGATCAATAAGGACAGGCTTAAAAAGAATTGTATGACTTGTATAACAATAGGACTCATTAATAATTTCTAAAATTGAACGCACAAAAGTACACTTTTACAAGGTCTTATAAAAAGAAACTACAATACCGGCTTCCTTTTTATGAAATATTTAGCAGCTATTGCTTCCCTACTATTTGATAGCTGAAAAGGACTAACGTACCTTTGCGAAAAAAATTATGCGTTCCTTCTTCGGTAAATATAAACTCTTCGCTATTGTGTTTTCGATCATCTCGGTAATCATCATGGTACTCTTCTATAATGCCCTTCAACCGAAGAAAACACTGACTATTTACCAGCCCTCAATGGTGAATACAGATCTTGTTGACAGTACTGTGCAACATGTTAAGAAATACCATACCATTACTGATTTCTCGTTGACCAATCAAAACGGGAAGACCGTTACCCAAAAAGATTATGAAGGTAAAATCTATATCGCGGATTTTTTCTTTACCACCTGCCCTACCATATGCCCCATCATGACCAGGAATATGGTAACGATCCAAGAAGACATCAAGGAAGATGATGATGTTCTTTTACTTTCCCATTCGGTGACCCCTGATATAGATTCTGTGACCCAACTAAAAAAGTATGCCCTTGAAAAAGGGGTAATCGATGCCAAATGGAATTTAGTGACCGGGGACAAAAAACAGATATACGAACTGGCCCGTAAATCTTATCTGGCTGTTTTGACAGATGGGGATGGAGGACCTTTTGATATGATCCATACCGAAAATTTCATTCTAGTTGATAAAGAACGTAGAATACGTGGTTTTTATGATGGTACTAAAACCGAGGAAATCGAAAAATTGATGGAAGACCTTGAAATCTTGAAGGCTTCATACAAAAACAGTGAGCAGTCGCCTTAGGCATCTCCCTACATGAAAAGTCGGGAATAACCAAAGGTTGGTGCCATGTTCAAAGTAGTATAACCCCTCAATGAACCTAAAACTAAAATGCCGCCACTTGATTTTGAAACTTGAATTTATAGTATCGCCCACCACTCCAGTAAACACCCAAATTTTTTTAGGATTTGGCCCTTTAGTCTTGGTATTTTACCTTATTTTTGTGCTTACTTATAATCAATCTAAATAAAAATTGGGTACAAGTATTGCACAACTAAAGCGCGGACAGAAAGGGATAATCAAAGAATTTGCTGATGACCTCTTGCCCATAAAATTGCTGGAATTGGGGTGCTTGCCAGGCAATGAAGTGGAGTTGGTGCAAGTGGCACCTTTAAAAGATCCCCTATATATCAATGTCAATGGTTCCCATATAGCGATAAGGCGTTCTATGGCCCAAATGATTGAAATAGATCTTATCGAAGATATTCCCAGTGTATGAGCAAGCAGATCAACGTTGCCCTCATAGGCAATCCCAATACCGGTAAAACTTCTGTTTTTAACCAATTAACCGGTCTAAATCAGAAAGTTGGCAATTATCCGGGGATCACCGTTGAGAAAAAGGAAGGAATCTGCAAACTTCCGAGAGGCGTCAAGGCCCACATTCTAGATCTTCCGGGTACATATAGCTTAAATACAACCTCGCTTGATGAAAGTGTTGCCGTTGAACTGCTTTTGAATAAAAATGCCAAGGACCACCCAGATGTGGCCATTGTTATCTCCGATGTTGAAAACCTGAAGCGAAATCTTTTTTTGTTCACCCAGATAAAAGATCTTAAAATACCTACCATATTGGTCATAAATATGGCCGATAGAATGTCTCGCAAAGGCATTACCCTTGATATTGATCTGCTCGAGAAAAAATTGGATACCAAGATAGCCTTGGTCAGTACCCGTAAAAAAGTTGGAATCGATAGGTTGAAGGAGTTGATTGCCGACTACAAGAATCTATCCGTTGCCCCAAATGTAGATACGACCGTTATTGCTCCCGAGTATTTTAAAAGCTTACGGGAAACTTTCCCCAATGAGGATCTATATAAACTTTGGTTGGTCATTACCCAAGATGTGAACTTTATGCCTTTGGAGAAGAACTTGGTCAAAGACTCGTCTTCATTCAATACCAAATCCAAATCTGAACTCAAGCGACTTCAACAAAAAGAAACGATAAAAAGATATCAATTTATCAACTCCATATTAAAAGAAACCTACAAAGTTGATATAAACGCTGCCAAAGGATTAAAGGCAACCCTCGATAAGATATTGACACACAAGATTTTTGGTTATCTCATTTTCTTTGTCATACTACTCACGATCTTCCAAGCAATCTATGATTGGAGCAGCATACCGATGGACTTTATCGATGAGACTTTTGCCTCGGCCAGTGAATGGGTTAAAACCACCTTACCCCCTGGCATGCTCACCAATTTAATTGCAGAAGGGATCCTTTCCGGGATTGGAGGTATCGTTATTTTCATCCCACAGATCGCCTTCCTATTCTTATTCATTTCCCTTTTGGAAGAATCAGGGTATATGAGTCGGGTCGTATTCCTCATGGACCGTGTTATGCGCCCTTTTGGGTTAAGTGGCAAGAGTGTGGTACCCTTGATTTCCGGGACGGCTTGTGCCATCCCCGCCGTCATGGCCACACGTACCATTGAAAACTGGAAAGAACGTTTGATCACCATATTGGTTACACCGTTTACCACATGTTCCGCAAGGCTTCCGGTATACCTCATCATAATTGCCTTGGTTATCCCGGAAGGCAGGTTCTTTGGATTAGGTTATCAGGCGTTGACCCTTATGTTATTATATCTTATTGGTTTCGGCGCTGCCATTATCTCGGCAATGGTCCTTAATAAGGTTTTAACGATAAAAACCCGCACCTTTTTTGTAATGGAAATGCCCAATTACAAGCTTCCCTTGATAAAAAATGTAACCTACACGGTATGGGAAAAAACCAAGAGTTTTGTCCTTGGTGCAGGAAAGATCATCTTGGCCATCTCGATCATTTTATGGTTTTTGGGTTCAAATGGATTTACTGACAAGTATGTTAATGCAGAATCCATAGTAGAAAATCGTATAGAAAAAGAAGGGTTATCTTCTTACAATCAAGAAAGTATTGCATATAATCTTTCTATTTACCAAGAATCCTTGAACGATAGCATTGCAAAAAATGTGTATCATCTTGCGCCCGAACAGCTAATCGACTCAACAAACCAATTGAAACAAACATTGCTCGATAAGGCAAAAAACCAAGAGATTGCAAGTTATAAGTTGGAAAATTCCTATATAGGCAATATGGGCAAGGCTATAGAACCTTTGGTCAAACCTCTTGGCTACGATTGGAAAATCGGTATAGCGCTGATCACCTCTTTCGCCGCAAGGGAAGTTTTTGTTAGCACATTGGCCACTATTTACAGTGTGGGAAGTGACGAAGAGGATACTATTAAAAACCGAATGGCTGCCGAAGTGAATGCTGATACCAAGAAGCCCTTGTTCAATTTAGCCTCGGGAATATCCCTATTGCTTTTTTATGCTTTTGCCATGCAGTGTATGAGTACCCTGGCCATTGTAAAACGGGAAACCAATTCATGGCGATGGCCTCTGGCCCAATTGGTATTTATGAGTCTTTTTGCCTATATTGTTGCTTTGGTCGCCTATCAAATATTAAAATAAAATGGAGCTCTTCCAACAAATTGTGGTTTACATCATCGTAGGTCTAGCCTTGGTTTATTTGGTGGGTAAATTCCTTTTGCCCAGATCGCTGTTTTCTTCAAAGAAAAGACCAAAAAAAGTTTGTGGGGAAGATGATTGCGGTTGTCACTGAACCTAGCAACTTCTGCCAGGTATTAAATTCCATTATTAAAACCCTGTAACGTTTGAACATTTAAGTCGTCTTCCAAAAATACGTCGTACCTCTTAAGAAAAAGCTAAATCTATCCTAAAGTAAATCAAAATAGGATGGGCTTTTTTTAAAGTATGCGTTAGTTTGTCGACAACTAATCACCAATCGATCATGGACAAAGTAATTTTGTGGTTATTCGCTGCATTGCTCAGCGTTGTATGCAATACGGTACAAAGCCAAACGCTGACTTCCCGAGTTTTGGATTCAGTTACAAAAGAACCCCTACCCTATGTAACGGTACAATTGAACAATAAAGGGGTAATTACCAATGAGGAAGGTCGATTTAGTTTTCTTTTAAATGAAAATGTCGTTGAAACGGACTCCCTTTTCATCTCTTGTATCGGTTATGCTTCAATTGGAAGACCCTTGAACGAGTTTACCGAAAATATCATTTATCTGAGTCCTAAAGCCATAGAGCTCAACCCCGTAATTGTGACTAATAAAAACTATTCCGCCGATGAAATCATCGCATTGGTGAAGAACAATCTCGACAACAATTACAACCAAGAGCTAAGTAAAAAAAGAATGTTTTTCAGGGATTCCTATTTTCAGGAATTCAATAAAACCGATTATACGTTCTTGAAATCGACCATTGAGGAACTCAATAAAAAATTCTTGGACAGTGTTCTGGACATACTACCCAAAAAATCAAGCTATTATACCGAAATTCTATGCGACCTTTATGGCGGCCACAACAAGGATACCCAAAAAATAGATATACTAAAAGCCTCTGAACTCTATGATAAAAGCAAAGAATTGGATTACGAAAACCTAGAGGAAAAATTCAATGAAATCATTAAATCGAATATAAGGAGGGATTCCTATTTCAAAATCAAATCCGGATTGTTCGGCACAAAGATCAAGGGCGAGGATTTCGATGAAATGTTCGAATCCGAGGTTGATTCTACAGATGCGCTAGCGCTACAGAAAGAATTGGAAGAAAAGAAAAAACGAGAAGAGGAACGCAAGGCGAATTTTGCCAAATATCGCAAGAAAAGCATTGTTGGTATGATGCAGGATTTGTTTTATATGGAGGATTCCCGGCTTGATATCATCAACAAATCGAGAAAATACGACTTCACCATAAAGGATTTCACGTATATGGGCGAGGATGCCGTATATATTTTGGAATTCGTTCCTAACGGCAGGGCCAATTATAAAGGTAATCTCTATATAGATTCCGATGATTTTGCCGTTCTACGATTGGATTATGAAAACGTAAAATCCTTGAAAAAATTCAACTTACTCGGTATATCCATGAACCAATTTCAAGGAAAGGGCAAAATGATCTTCAGCAAGGCAGCGAATAACAAATACGACATGCGTTATCTTGAGCAGGTAGAAGCCACCAAAGTGGGCATCCGAAGGCCATTAAAGATCATTGAAAAGAACAGAAATGTAAAAGGTAGGAATAAACAAAACGAACTATCGGTAAAATTGGATATGGGAACCGTTGGTACGAATAAGCGGGAACTAATCGTTTTCGATTCGGAAGACATCCCTATGACCACTTTTGAAGCATTTATTGAGAACAATTCCATTTTGCCAACGTACATGGCGAACTACGATCCGGAATTTTGGAAGGGACAAACCATTATAGAACCCAACCAAGCCATACGCGAATTTACCTCAGATGAAATGATTGCCAAATAATCTTTTAGACGAGATTGGCAATGAAGGAATAGAACAAAAGCCCCCAGCCTATCACCAATAGCAAACCTCCCAAGGGGGTAACAGGTCCAAGAAATTTCATGCGTTTGCCTTTTGCCTTTCCAATGACCAGCAGGTAAATACTGAATGAAAATAGCAGAGTGCCGATGATAAAACAGTAGATCATGTATTGTTGTAGGGAAGTATCCAGGTTTAAATTAAAACTTAGGACCAATAACAAGATAGCATGGTACATCTGATATTTTACCCCGGTCTCAAAACTTTTCAACTGATCATTATTCAAGGTCTTTTTTAAGGTATGTGCCCCGAAAGCACCAAAAACAACCGCTAACAAACCAAAGAGAGAGCCGACAACCTGGGCCAAAAGAACCATATCATATTTTTTGGAAATATATAAATTATTTTATGATATATTAATCACACTCTCGGCAACTACAAATACACAGCGCTATAAGGCTTTGGTCGCAGCCACTAAATGTCCTTTTTGTTGGGCCATATAAATAGGTGAAGTGGTAAATAATAGTTTTACCTGATTATCCCAGTCCCGCGCAATATTAAAATAACTGACATTTGTTTCAGCCATGATTTCCTCGCAATCAGTACAGGTGTGCTTATAATCCAGAAAATGGTGGGCGAATTCATGAAATGCCACTACTTTAAGAATTTCATTATCCAACAAGGCTGCCCAATTAATCAAGATATTCTCTATGTTTCCCGCCTCATCTCTTGAAACCATGCCCAATACCGTATTGTTTTCCTCAAGCGGTAAATTATTGACAATATCAATGTTTTTGAGTTGGAAAAGTTTTGAATGATAGTCAATATCATACTTTTTACACTGTTCGAAAAACTCGGTCAAGATCGGTTGAAGCCGACCATCAATATCCACGCTATTCTGTGCTTGTATATATTGACTTAGGCAAAACATGCCTATTAGAAATAAAACCATGCGCTTTTTCATAGGGTAAAAAGATTAAGTTTTGTTAAGATCGGTTTGATGAAAACGCATTGTTTTAATATGGTGAGTGCATTACATCTCTATTTTTAACGTTTTTATTGCGTTATTATTTCTAATTCGTTGTTCTTTAACACAATATGAGAATCCAATCTTAATTCCAGACCAAAGAAAACCCGATAGTACCATCCTATCGGGTTCTTCAATATTTCGTTCTTTCCTTTTATTCAGGTGATTCAATTTTATTTTTCAGATGATTGTAAAATTTCAACGTTTCTAAGCTGTCTGCATAGTTTATATAGAGTTTTGAAGAATCATTGTAAACCACTTTTATTTTTTGGTTCAAAAGGTTATCTACATAGACATTGACTTTTTTATTGGTGAGCGAATCCTTGAACTCCCTATAAAGTCCCTTTTCCTTTTCGAAGGCCGAAAACCCGTTCAGCCGCTCCATAGGCGGAATCTTGTCTACCCATAGAACACTGTCCACTTGAGAAAACTTCAATTTCTTATAATAAAATCCGGATAGTATCTTGACTTGGTCTTGCTCGATCTTAGTCCAGTTTTTAGCATGGACGAGAAAGGCCATAAAGCAAATAATGACGGTCAATACCATAATCAAATTCCAAAAACGGGATCTTTGCTGTACCATTTACTTGTTTTCTAAATTCCTATAGGTATCGAACCAAGCCAACGTATGGGCTATCTTGGCGATCAAATTGCTTGGCCTGTTGGCTATACCATGGCTTGCATCCGGAATTTCAACGAATACGGTTTCCTTTTTCCTCAATTTGAGGGCATGGTATAATTGTTTGGCTTCGCTAGGTGGTGTTCTTAAATCGTTCATTCCCACCATAACCATGGTTGGCGTCTCTATATTACCAACGAGTGAAAGAGGGGAAAATTTCCAATAGCCTTCAAAATTCTCCCAGGGTTGACCGGGGTAACGCGAATTGGCATATCCAAAATAATTGTCGGCCACCAAAGTTTTGCTGATCCAGTTCATTACCGGTTTAGCGACCACGGCAGCTTCAAACCGATTGTTTTTTCCTATTATCCAAGCGGTCATTATGCCTCCGGCACTGCCTCCGGTCACGAACAATTGGTCTTCATGGGCAATTCCTTTGGCGATACAATAGTCCACACCATCCATTACATCCTGATAATCATCCCCGGGATAATTGTTATAAAGTAAATTTCCGAATTCTTCCCCGTAGCTCGTACTACCCCTGGCATTGGGATAGAAGACCACATAACCGGCGGCGGCATATAATTGCATTTCTACGGAAAAACGATCCCCATAATTCAAAATAGGCCCCCCATGGTTCTCAACTAAAAATGGATATTTCTTCGAGGAATCGTATGCAGGTGGATAGACCACCCAACCTTGTATATCGCGTTGATCCACCGTTGATTTGTACCAAATTTCCTCTACATTGCCCAAATTTCTGTAGTTCAACAACCCCTTGTTAAGGTCTGTGATTTTTACGACCGATGTACTCTTCGGCTGTAAAACCGCTAAATCAGCCGGGTGCTCTGGCCTTGACTTGGTATATACTAGGGTCCCGTTCTTGGAGGTACTAAAAGAACCACTGGCATAAGGCCTGCCTATGGTGGTGCCCCCCATGTCATCTGCCAATTTGGTTATTTTTCCTTTCAAGGTGCTGAAGGCTATCTTACTATTCCCCTTATCATCATAGGTGAAGTAGAGGCCCTCGCTCTTACTGTCCCAAGTAATATCGGAAACGCTCCTATCCAAGGCCAAAGAAATTACCCGCTGATCACCCCCATCTATATTCATAAGATATAGTTTCCGTACCTGATAGGTCTGTACGTGATCATCGAATCCTAAATAGGCGATGTATTTGCCGTCTGGTGAAACTGCTGGGTTGGTATCCGGTCCATTTCTACTGGTCAATGCTTTAATGGTCCCATTATCAACATCCACCTCATAAATTTCACTGTTCCTAAAATCGTATTCCCAGTCTTGGTTTCTATTCGCTGAAAAAAAGATCTTATCGGCATTTGGGGACCAACTTAGATTTCCTCTATGATGATAATCCCCTGAAGTAAGCTTACGTGGAGCCCCGCCTTCGGCGGGTAGGGTGAAGATATGGCTGAAACCTGGTTTTATGTACCCACGGCCATCGGCTTCGTGATATAGCCTATCGGTAATCCTAGGTGTCTCTGCCCAATCGGCACCTTTTGGTTTATCGGGTATTTTGGCTATCACGGGAGGTTTCTCCTCTAAAGTCATTGTAAACGCCAATTGATCTCCTTTGGGGGACCAAGTCAAGGAACCGGGACTAAAAGGAAGTTGTGATATTTTCGCGATCTTACCCGTATTGATCCAATACATATAAATTTCAGACCCCTCGTCCGTACCACTAACAAAAGCAAGTCTATCCCCATTGGGAGACCATCTTGGGCTCGACTCACCATCTTCTTTCGAAGTCAATTTTTGATGTTCGGAACCATCGGGTCTGATCATCCATAGATCCCCAATGGCCTTGTCTTTCATGACATCCATTTTCATCCTTTGATAAACGATCCAGTCGCCATTGGGCGAGATCTGGGGATCCGAAGCGTATTGCAGGTCAAAAAGGTCCATATACGAAAACTCCTTTTTTTGGGCATTGCCATAATAAAAGAAGCCTAAAAGTAGTATGGTAATAGGTAGAATTTTATATCGCATAACTTTAGAATAATGAATAGCTAAACTTAAGCAATAACGAGCGTTATAACAAAGTGTATTTACATACACTTATCAGGAAAAGAAAGTGCTCTAAACTTTATCTTAAACCAACATTGAAGCTCATTACTATGAAAATCCTACAATAAATATCCTAATGGCAATGTCTGTATATTTATAATAATGGGTTTCAGCCAAACCTACTGAAATATTCTGCAAACCAATAGCCAAAGTCCTTAAAGATTTCGAATGACCATGGGGGTATCGACACCTTAAATGGTAATGAAAGTAATTTGAAAACAAAGTGAAAACGTATTACGGCCATAAAGAAATTTAGACCAATGCAACCTTTAGATGAGACTTAGCGGCAAAAAGGTTAATTACCAATAATAAAAAGTTAAGCAAAAATACATTTCTATATATAAAAACTTATATTTAGATTTGTCTAAATTATTATTTTGGATAATGAGAATATCATATGTCTTAACTTTGATTCAGCTTATGTGTCTGTTTTTTCTAGGGCATGATTTTTCATATTCACAAAAAGCTCAAATAGTCGGGGAAGTCATGGATGGTTTAACACCTATACCCCACGCTAATATTTATCTTGAAGGCACTGCACTAGGGGTTGCTTCCGATGAAGATGGCGATTTTCGACTTCAAAATATTCCTTTTGGCACTTATGTGTTGAAAGCAACTTCCATTGGTTACTATTCCTATTCAAAAAAAATCATCATTACGGATAATGAGACCAAGCACTTATCTATATTTTTAGAAATATCCACAGAGCAGTTAGAAGAATCGGTAGTTTCAGGCACACTCAAGGCGGTGAGTAGAACTGAAAGCCCCGTACCTGTTGAGGTTTATAGTCCTACTTTCTTAAAAAAGAATCCAACCGCAAGCATCTTTGAGGCTCTACAAAATGTGAATGGGGTAAGGCCACAAATCAATTGCAACGTATGCAATACCGGCGACATTCATATTAATGGTTTGGAGGGACCTTATACTTTGGTCTTAATCGATGGGATGCCTATTGTAAGTGGACTTGGAACGGTTTACGGATTATCGGGTATACCGAATTCTTTGATAGAACAGATTGAGATCGTAAAAGGACCCGCATCCAGTCTTTATGGAAGTGAGGCCGTTGGCGGACTTATTAATGTTATCACAAAAAGTACCGAGGCAGCTCCGGCGTTTTTTGCAGACAGTTTTATATCTGGGTGGGGTGAATACAATTTGGAAATTGGCACCAAAATAAATTTTGGAAAGAACACCGATGCCCTCTTGGGGGTTAACTATTTCACGTATGCAAATCCTTTGGACAAAAACAAGGATAATTTTACGGATCTAACTCTCCAAAATCGAATTTCTATTTTCCAGAAATGGAATTATAAAAGAGGAAATAATCGCATTTTTACCTTGGCAGGTCGTTATTTTTATGAAGACCGATGGGGTGGTGAAATGCAATGGACCCCCGAATACAGGGGAGGCGATAAAATCTATGGTGAAAGTATCTATACGCGCAGGTGGGAAATTCTCGGTAAATATCAACTACCAATAAATGAAAAAATGTTGTTTTCATTTTCATATAATGATCATAGTCAAAATTCGGCGTATGGCGATATTCCTTACTTAGCCGATCAACGCATAGGTTTTGGTCAAATAACTTGGGACAAGACTTTTAAATCACATGATCTTCTTTTCGGGAGCGCCCTTCGATATAATTATTATAACGATAACACAACGGCCACAATAAATGCCGATGAAGTTTTGATTCCCAGCATATTTGTCCAAGACGAAATAAAATTGGCTAAGGAACATTCCCTACTGCTTGGTCTAAGATACGATTACGATAAAAGACACGGTTCAATTTATACCCCAAGAACTGCGTATAGATGGAAGATTTCTGGCAATGATATCTTACGTCTGAACGCCGGAACGGGATTTAGGGTTGTGAACTTGTTCACTGAAGAGCACGCCTCATTAACAGGCGCAAGGGATGTGATTGTAACCGAAGAATTAAAACCGGAACGTTCTTTTAATTTCAATATTAATTTCCTGAAAAAGATTTATAGCGGCAACGGCACATTCATCAGTCTAGATGCTTCTATCTTCTATACTTATTTCAATAATATCATATTGCCTGATTATGACACCAATCCCAACCAGATTATTTATGACAATTTAGATGGTAAATCTATCTCACAAGGGGTCAGTGCCAATATGGATGTCGCTTTTCCTAGTGGATTGAAGTTACTACTCGGCGCAACTTTACAGGATGTTAGTTCAACAGAAGCAGGCATGAAACAAAACCAGGTCTTAACTGAGAGCTTTACTGGCACCTGGAGTGTTTCTTACACACTTAGACCTTGGGACCTAAGTATTGATTATACAGGAAACCTATATGGGCCTATGCGTTTACCACTTTTAGGTCTGACCGACCCACGAAAAGAGTATTCCCCTACTTGGAGCATACAAAATATTCAATTCACCTACAAGGGCTTTAAACATTTTGAAGTTTATGGCGGAATTAAAAATTTATTGAATTGGACACCCAATCGTGGTAACCCATTTATCATTGCGAGGGCAAATGACCCTTTTGACAAGAATGTGGCATTCGACAACAATGGTAATGTCGTTGCAACCGCTGACAATCCATATGCATTGACCTTTGATCCATCCTATGTTTATGGCCCCAACCAAGGAATCCGTAGTTTTTTCGGTCTGCGTTATCGTTTTGACAAGTAAAACCAAGCTCAACTGAAATACCTATTTTTGAAGGTAATAATTGGTAATATTCAGTATTGGAAATAAATAAGTCACCTTATGATTATATATTGATCGGGGCAGGAGCGGCCGGTTTCATGCTAGCCGATGCGCTGGGTCAGGATTCCTATTTCAATGATAAAAAGATCTTGCTTTTGGATAAAGACCCAAAAAATACGAATGACCGCACATGGTGCTTTTGGGAAGAAGGGAAGGGTCGTTTCGATGGTATAGTTCATAAAGCTTGGAACGACATCTACTTTGGAGGACAAGGATTTTCAGAACAATTCAAGATCTCACCTTATGCATACAAGTTGATTCGTGGATTGGATTTTTATCGGCACTACCTACAGAAAGTAAGCACCCATACCAATATTGAATTTCTCCAGGAAGAGGTGCTTAATGTCAGTGAAAATGAAGGCAGCGTTTTGGTCACCACAACTGAAGAAACCTATATCGGCAATCAAGTGTTCAGTAGTGTTTTCGATTTCAAGACCCTAAAAAATCAACATAAATATCCTGTTTTACAGCAGCATTTTCTGGGTTGGGTAGTAAAAACAAAACATCCTGTTTTTAATGCAGATCGGCCCATATTTATGGATTTCTCAGTAGAACAAAAGAACAATACCCGTTTTATGTATGTTTTGCCTTTTTCGGATACCAAAGCGCTATTGGAATATACGTTGTTCTCTGAACATCTTTTGCCGGAAGCATCCTATGAGAAAGCCATAAAGGATTATCTGAACCAGAAATACGGATGTGTGGAATATGAAATCCTCGAAAAGGAAAAAGGCAGTATTCCAATGACCTGTTATGATTTTCAAGTCCATAATACAAAGAGGATCCATTATATAGGATCTGCTGGGGGTTGGACAAAACCCAGTACCGGGTATACTTTTTATAATACCTCAAAAAAAATCAGCGACTTAATAACGCTGATCAAGGAAAATAAGTCTTTTGCCTCTCTTCGGACCAAATGGCGATTCCGGTTTTATGATCTATTGCTATTGGATATACTTTATTCTGACAATGGTAAGGGCCAATACATTTTTGAGACCCTTTTTAAAAACCGACCTCCCCAACTGATCTTCAAGTTTCTCGATGAGGAAACCAATCTTTGGGAAGATTTACGAATAATTTCAGGATGTCCGAAGAAGGAATTTATTAAGTCTTTAATTAGAAGGTTGTTGCCGTTTTTTAAATAAGTCACATTAAATCCCTGATATACAAAACCCAGTATTTCTGAGCGAGGATAAATTATTCAACGATAAGTGATTTATACTTCACGCCGCATTAAGCCTTCTCCAAATTCGCGAAGAACATTTTTCTTTTCTTCCGATAGGTTAAGCATAGTAAGAATATCAAATGCCTTTTGAGTATAGTTTTGAATTTCCAACTTCGTGCGTTTTTCAGATCCAGAGGATAGATAAATGGCTTTTACCGTATTCACTTTTTCGGTCGGGTCCTGGGGTTGAATGGAATATAGATCAAGTATTTGCTTTTGTTCCTCGGCATTACCCGATTGCATTGCCAATAAATACAATATGGTCTTTTTATTTGCTATGACATCCCCACCTAGCTGTTTTCCAAAAGTATCAGGATCTCCGAAGGCATCAAGATAGTCATCTTGCAATTGAAAGGCGATTCCCAGGTTTTTCCCAAATTCATAGATATAGTTCTGATCCTTTAAAGAGGCCCCGGCAATGATCCCTCCCATTTTCATGGCTGCCGCCACAAGAACGGCTGTTTTGTATTCGATCATTTTCAAATACTCAGGAATCGTAACATCATCCCGTGTTTCAAAATCGACATCATATTGTTGTCCTTCGCAGACCTCAAGAGCGGTTTTACTAAAAAGCTGTGCCAATTCCCGAAAAGTGTCATTCCTATAATTTTCGAAGTACTGGTAGGCCAAGATCAACATGGCGTCACCCGAAAGGATCGCTGTATTCAAATCCCACTTTTCATGCACGGTCTGCTGACCTCTGCGCAAAGGAGCCGCATCCATTATGTCGTCATGGACTAAAGAAAAATTATGGAAGACTTCAATAGCCAAAGAAGCATCCAGGGCCTTTTTATAATCGGTCCCAAAAAGATCGGTTGTCATTAGGGTAAGAACAGGTCTCAGGCGTTTGCCTCCAAGCCCTAAAATATAAGTAATCGGGTCGTAAAGCGTGGCTGGTTCCTTTGTAAATATCTTTTGTTCCAGATAGGTGATAAATTCTTTGCGATACTGTTGTATGGAATGCATTGCAGCTGATTTTCGTCAAAAATACATCCATTTTAACAAAATTCTTTCATTAGGTTTCCATTTCAAAAGCAAAAAGGTGATACAAACCAAGATATGATAAAGGTTCTAAAATCGATGTATCGAACTGGGAACATTATGATAAAGTCTGGGAAGAAGGAGGTGAAAAAGCGTTTGAAGTATATGTGAAACGCGAAGCGGAAGAGGATAATCCTCACTAAACCAGCCAAATACAGGACCTGCTTTTAAAAATTCGCCAAAGGATAAGGCTTTGAACTATGTTAAATAATTGTAAAACTTTGGAAACTTTTTTTGTTTCTTAAGTTTCCTGTATATATATTTGCCCTCTTTTTGCAACAAAATAGATGAGGGAAAAGATACTACACAAGGCGACCGATTTATTCTTAAACTTAGGGTTTAAGAGTGTGACTATGGACGATTTGGCCCATGAATTGGGTATTTCAAAAAAAACCATCTACGCCCATTTTGCAAACAAGACAAAGTTGATCGAAGAATGCACAAAGCATTTGTTTTGTGCTATTTCTGAAGGTATAGATCATATATGTTCCTTGAACAAGAACCCCATTGAAGAGTTATATGAAATCAAGAAATTCGCACTTTTACATCTAAAGGATGAAAAAGCCTCCACCCAATATCAATTACAGAAATACTACCCTAAAATCTATGAAAACATCAAGGACAAACAGTTCTTTATGATGGAGGGTTGTGTGGTTTCTAATATCAAAAAGGGAATTACCTTGGGTATTTATCGTGAAAATCTAAATATAGACTTTGTATCACGGATTTATTTTGCCGGGATAACCAGTCTTAAAGATCATGAGCTTTTTCCTGTAACAAAATTTCCAAGGGTAAGTCTTATGGATGAATATTTAGAATACCATCTAAGGGGCATTGTCACCCCAAAAGGACGTCAAGTACTAAATAATACAATAAACTCAAATCAAGAATAGATGAGAATTCTTTTTTTATCAATCTTAGTAGTATTGCAAATGGCAACGGGTTATTCCCAGGAACAACCCAAAAGTTTTTCTTTGGAGGAGGCCATTGCCTATGCTTTGGAAAATAATTACAGCGCTATTAATGCCCAAAGAGACGTTTTGGATGCCAAAAAACAAAAATGGGAGACCATAGCCGATGGTTTACCGCAGATCAGTGGTGACATCAGCTATCAAAACCAGTTGAAACAACCCATTTCCTTAATTCCGGCAGAATTTCTAGGTGGCGAACCGGGAACATTTGTGCCCATAACCTTTGGGCAACCTCAACAAGCATCGGCCACGGCCACCTTACGTCAACAGATTTTTGATGGCTCCTATATCGTTGGTGTACAGGCCACTAAAACATTTTTGAATTATAGTGCCAACAATAAGGAAAAAACCGAATTAGAGGTTCGAAAAGCCGTTGTTGAGGCCTATGGAAATGTGCTTTTGGCCCAAGAAAGTGTGACTATTCTTGAGAAAAACCTTGCTACTTTGGAAAAGAACCTTTTTGAAACCACGAAAATATTCGAAAACGGTTTGGGTGAGGAGGAGAGTGTTGAACAATTGCAGATCACACTATCCTCTGTCGACAACCAATTGAAAAATGCGATACGATTAAAAGGCATAACCCTTCAGATGCTGAACCTCTTAATGGGTATCGAAATCGACTCCCCTACCCAATTGACAGAAAATTTAGATGACCTTGCATTAAAACAAATAGATTTAGACCTGTTGGAATCCCCTTTCTCCTTAGAAGAAAATGTGGATTATAAATTGGCACTCAATTTAAATGAACAACGGTTTCTGGAACTAAAATTGGCCAAAAGCAGGGCACTCCCCACCTTAAATGCTTTTATAAACTATGGCAGTGCATCATTCAGCGATTCCTTTGATTTTTTAAGCGGAACTCCAGAATGGTATAATTCATCGATTATGGGTTTCGATTTGAATATTCCCATTTTTAGTTCCTTAAAAAGAAGTGCCAGTACCCAACGGGCTAAAATCGCGTTGGAAAAGGCAAAAACACAGCTCACAGAAGCAGAAGAACAAATACGATTGCAATTGCAGCAGGCTAAAAGTGATTATATATTGGCTATAGAACAGTATGGGACTTCGAAACAGAATCTTGGACTCGCAGAACGCATAGAAAACAAGAACCAAATAAAATATTTCGAAGGTATTGCAAGTAGTTTCGACCTACGCCAAGCCCAAACACAGCTGTATACTGCCCAACAAGAATATTTACAATCCATGGTGGAGGTAATCAAGGCGAAGACCGCCCTTGAAACCATTTTGAACAATAAATCGTAAACAAAGCAACAACTAATCAGCATACAATGAAAAAGATTCTTTATACGACTCTCACCCTAATTGCTTTAATGGCCTGTGGCACGAAGCAACAACAATCTGTTGAAGATTTGATCGCCGAAGGTAATATAGAAGCCATACGAGCGAAGAAGAGCGAAATATCCGAACAGCAAAAAACGCTTGAAGATATAGCCATAAAACTCGATTCGGCCATCGCCCAATTAGGAGGTGAAGAAAAACTCCCATTAGTAACGACGATTACCGCCGAGCCTCAACATTTTGTACACTACCTTGAATTGCAAGGAGATGTAAAGACCAAACAAAATGTACTTATCTACCCAGAAATGGCAGGTACCTTGGAACGTATTTATGTTACGGAAGGAGAGCGGGTGTCCAAAGGTCAACTTTTGGCCAAAATTGATGATGGGGGGCTGGGCAGTCAATTGGCGCAGCTTAAAACCCAAGCCGAGCTGAACAAAACGACCTTTGAACGCCAAAAAAGATTATGGGAACAAAAAATCGGTTCAGAAATACAGTTTTTACAGGCAAAGACAAACTATGAGGCCTCTCAAAATGCCGTAAAGCAGCTTGAAAGTCAACTTGGAAAATCGACCATACGGGCACCTTTCCCAGGAATCATCGATGATGTCATACTGGATCAAGGCACTGTGGTTTCCCCGGGCCCAGGTTCCGAAATATTCCGAATCGTAAACCTGAGTGATATGTACATTGAAGTTGATGTTCCAGAATCCTATTTAGGACAGGTCTCCAAGGGGAAAGAAGCTGTGGTCTATTT
This sequence comes from Maribacter arenosus, assembly GCF_014610845.1. Taxonomy (GTDB): domain Bacteria; phylum Bacteroidota; class Bacteroidia; order Flavobacteriales; family Flavobacteriaceae; genus Maribacter_A; species Maribacter_A arenosus. The sequence continues at coordinate 406,194 of NZ_JABTCG010000002.1, forward strand.
TCCTGTACTTGGGGATAGTGTCACTACCAAAGTTCGTGTGACAGGTAATTTCATCAATCCCAGCAACCGTTCATTCCGTGCTGAGATACCGGTTCCCAACATAAAGGGTCTAATCAAACCCAACCTTACGGCAAAGGTTAGACTTAATGACTATACCAATACCGAAGCCATACTTATTCCACAAAGTATTATTTCTGAAAATGCGGAAGGAGAACAATATGCCTACGTAAGTTCGGAACCCAACGCTAAAAATGAAGCAGTTGTTACACGAAGCATCATTACCACGGGTAAAACCCAAAATGGACAGATAGAGGTACTTACAGGGATTAGCAGCGGTAATCAAATAATCAAAGAAGGAGCAAGGACCGTCAAAAATGGTCAGAAAGTGAAAATCCTTAATTAAAGACGTTTAACCAATGAGCAAACAGCTAAAAAACGCCCAAAAGGAATTCAGGCTTTCATCGTGGGCCATAGATAATCCTTCGGTCATTTACGTAATGATCGGTATCTTTCTATATATAGGACTTAAATCTTATTTTTCAATGCCAAGGGAGGATTTCCCGGAAATTGTCGAAACCAAGATTTACATAAGTACGCCTTATCCAGGGAATACCGCAGAGGATATTGAACGATTGATTACCGATCCCCTTGAAGATCGGCTAAAGGATGTCAGCAATGTGGTTGAGATAACCTCGACCTCCCAAGAAGATTATTCTATCATCACTGTCGAATTTGATGAGGAGATTACAGTAGAGGCGGCTAAGCAAAAAGTGAAGGACGAAGTTGATAGTGAAAAGGCCAGTGAAGATTGGCCTACTTTCAATAATGCAAAGGTAGAACCCAATGTTTTCGATTTGAATATTTCGGAATCCTTTCCGATCATGAACGTCAATTTTACGGGGGATTATCCGGTAGAAAAACTAAAGGTGTTTGCAGAACATCTTCAAGACGAAATCGAGGACCTTCCTGAAATCAAGGAAGCCGAAATTCGTGGTGCCCAGGAAAAGGAAGTTGAAGTAGCCGTTGATATCCATAAAATGATGGCGGCCAAAGTAAGCTTTCAAGATGTGATTAGTGCCATCGGCAACGGCAATACCACTATGTCTGCAGGAAATTTAATAAGCGGTGGCCAACGCCGAACCATCCGCATCATAGGCGAGGTCGAAGACCCAAAAGAATTGGAAGATTTCGTGGTTAAATCCGAAAATGGGGCCGTTTATTTAAAAGACATTGCGACCATTACTTTTAGCGAAGAGGATAAAACTACCTATGCAAGGGAATTTGGAGAAAGTGTGGTCATGCTCAATGTGACCAAACGCGCTGGGCAAAATGCAATTTCAGCTGCCGATAAAATCAAGGTACTTGTAAAGGATCAATTGGAAAATTACTATCCTGCCGATCTAAAAATCTCAATTGCGAACGATTCCTCGACCCGTACGTTGAACCAAGTAGATGACCTGGTCAACAATATCATTTTTGGTATTTTATTGGTCGTTACCGTTCTGATGTTCTTTTTAGGCTTCCGGAACGCCCTGTTCGTTGGTTTTGCAATACCTATGTCCATGTTCATGTCGTTCATGATCCTAAACTATTTGGGTGCCTTTGTTGATGGTATGAGCTTTACCTTAAACACCATGATCCTTTTCGGGATGATCATGGGGCTGGGAATGCTTGTCGACAACGGAATTGTGGTCGTTGAGAATGTGTATCGTCTTATGGACCAGGAAGGCATGTCGCGTATAGAGGCGACCAAAATGGGGATAGGTGAAATTGCGTTCCCCATCATCATATCAACGGCCACAACAGTGGCGGCATTTGTACCTCTAGGTCTTTGGCCAGGTATTTTTGGGCAATTCATGATCTATTTCCCAATAACCTTGTCCGTGGTACTCGGATCCTCGCTCTTCGTGGCAATCTTTATGAACTCTATGTTGGTTTCCCGTTTTATGGAAATCGGTGAAAAAGAACTTACCTATAAACAACTCATACGATTAAGCATCATTTTAGGTGTTTTTGGTATTTTTATTTTAATCGTAGGCGGCCCTATACGCGGATTGGGATCGGTAATGATCGTCACCGCCCTTTTATTCTGGGCCTACAAATATGTGGTTAAGGGAGCAGCGCTCAAATTCCAAAGGGTTATCATGACCCGTTTTGAAGATCTTTATGAAAAGCAATTGAAGGGGGCTTTAAGAGGGAGCAATGTTTATTGGTACTTTGGGTCGACATTTTTACTTTTGATCGTCACTTTTATGCTCTTTGGTATGTCTATTGGTAGTGGTAGGACCAAAATCGAATTCTTCCCTGACAATAAACCGAACGAGATTTATGCATATATAGAATACCCACAAGGGACGTCTATTGAAAAGACCAATAAGTTGACCTTGGACATCGAAAAACGGGTCTATGAAGTGATAAATCAGGACAAATATAAAAAAGGCGATTACAACTTCTTGGTAGAATCGGCTGTCTCACAAGTAGGTGAAGGTGCAGGCAACCCGTTTACCGATGGCGGTTCGGCCGCGGAAATGCCACATCGTGGGAAGATAACCTTATCTATGCGCGAATATAAATACAGAGGTGGTCTCGATACGGAGGAATTAAGACAGAACATACAAAACGCATTGACGGGAATCTATCCTGGTGTGGCCATATCAGTAGAAAAGAATGTCGACGGACCCCCAGCTGGTTATCCTATCAACATAGAATTGGAAGGAAAGGATTATGATGAGCTCATCAATACCGCTGAGGATATGCGGAACTTTATCAACAGTAAGAACATAGCTGGGATCGAAGAGTTGAAGATAGATGTAAATAAAAGCAAACCGGCCATGGAGGTTGAAGTTGACCGTGAGAAAGCAGGGGAACTGGGCGTATCGGTAGGGCAAGTTGGTCTGCAGCTACGACGCTCATTGTTCGGTGAAAAAGCGGGAGTCTTTAAAAAAGAAGGAGAGGATTATGATATAAACGTCCGTTTCAATGAAGACTTACGTTACAATACCAGTGCACTTTTCAATCAAAACATAATCTTTAGGGATGCGGCAACAGGGAAAATCAAGGAAATTCCAGTGTCGGCCGTTGCTTCTGAACGTAACACGTCTTCCTTTAGTGCCATAAAACATAAGGACAATGAGCGGGTAGTTACCGTCTATTCGCAATTAAAACCTGGTTTTAGCGATGCAGGGGCCATTGTGGCGGAAATACAGAAAGAGATGGAGGATTTTAAAAATTTTCCCCCGGATATAAAAATCGACTATACCGGTCAAATTGAGGAGCAAAACAAACAAATGCAATTTTTGGTGGGTGCTTTTTTCTCCGGTTTAGGATTGATTCTTTTAATCCTGATTTTCCAGTTCAGTGGAATATCAAAACCCATCATTATCATGATCGCTATCTTCCTGAGTTTCATAGGCGTATTTGGCGGCTTAATGATTACGGGGAAACCTTTCGTGATCATGATGACCATGATGGGAATCATATCCTTGGCAGGGATTGTAGTGAACAATGGCGTTGTTCTCCTGGATTATACCCAAATATTGATTGATCGTAAAAAATTAGCCCTAGGCCTAAACGATACCGACCTATTATCAAAAAAAGACGTTACAGAAGCTATTGTAAAAGGGGGTAAAGCGAGATTGCGGCCCGTTTTATTGACCGCAATCACAACTGTTCTTGGACTAATACCATTGGCCATTGGTCTGAACATCGATTTCTTTTCCCTATTCACCGAATTTGACCCTAAGATCTATATCGGAGGTGATAATGTTGTTTTCTGGGGACCATTGGCATGGACCGTGATCTATGGCCTTATTGTTGCAACTTTTCTGACCCTTATCATCGTGCCTGTACTATTTAATATCTCGTACCGAATGAAGATTACCCTAAGGAAATGGCGTAGTAAAGGAACGGCAAATACCTCGAGTGGAAAATTGGAAGCGGCAACCTAATATTTTAAAAATAGCAACTTATTAAAGCCATTCCCGTAGTTATAAGGGAATGGCTTTTTTATTTCCATGAAAACCATCCATACTTCAAGAACCCAAAAAGTATTTGGTTTCAACTACATAATTTTCGGGTGCAATATTATGTCATATTTGAGTAAATGCTATATTTCAGCGAATTTCGACCCACATAACGAAGTCCCTATACATAATTTCGATTAAATTTGCCTTTTTAAAACAAGAACAATACATGTACAGAAGTCATACTTGTGGAGAGTTAAGGGAATCAGACATTGATCAAGAGGTAACCTTGGCCGGATGGGTCCAAAAGACCAGGGATAAAGGTTTTGTAGTCTGGGTAGATTTACGCGACCGTTATGGTATTACCCAATTAATATTCGATGAAGAAAGAACTTCCCAAGAACTTTTGGAACAAGGAAGAACCCTAGGACGTGAATTTGTAATTCAAGTAAAAGGTTTGGTCATTGAAAGGACCTCGAAAAATTCGAATATCCCAACCGGGGGTATCGAAGTATTGGTCAAGGAACTTCGCCTTCTGAATAGCTCTAAAACACCACCCTTCACCATTGAGGACCAGACGGACGGCGGTGAGGATCTTAGAATGAAATATCGCTATTTGGATATCCGAAGAAATCCGGTCAAGGAAAACTTGATTTTTAGGAGCAAAGTGACCATGGAGGTACGAAAATATCTTTCAAAGGAAGGTTTTATAGAAGTTGAAACCCCTTATCTCATAAAATCAACGCCCGAGGGTGCCCGCGATTTTGTAGTGCCCAGCCGTATGAACGAAGGACAGTTTTATGCCTTGCCCCAATCGCCCCAGACCTTTAAGCAGCTGTTAATGGTCGGTGGTATGGACAAATATTTTCAAATTGTAAAGTGCTTTAGGGATGAAGATCTTAGAGCTGACAGGCAGCCCGAATTTACACAGATCGATTGTGAAATGGCCTTTGTGGAACAAGACGATATTTTAAACGCTTTTGAAGGATTGACACGTCATCTTTTAAAAGAGATCAAAGGTGTTGAGACCACCAAATTTCCAAGAATGACTTTTGACGAAGCCATGGCAAAATATGGAAATGATAAACCCGATATTCGATTTGGAATGGAATTCGGGGAGTTGAATGCCATAGCCCAACATAAGGATTTCACCATTTTCAATACGGCGGAATTGGTTGTGGGGATTGCGGTACCAGGCGGTGCTTCATATACGAGAAAGGAAATCGATGCCTTGGTCGATTGGGTACGAAGGCCTCAAGTTGGGGCTAAAGGCATGGTCTATGTTAAATGTAATGAAGACGGTACCTTTAAATCTTCGGTTGACAAGTTCTACGACCAGGATGATTTAGCCAAATGGGCACAAGCAACAGGAGCGAAGACAGGGGATTTGATTTGTGTGTTATCAGGAAATGCAGATCAAACCCGAGGACAATTAAGTGCCCTAAGAATGGAAATGGCCGAGCGCCTTGGACTTCGAAAAAAGGATATATTCGCACCACTTTGGATCTTGGATTTTCCGCTATTGGAACTTGATGAGGAAACCGGACGTTATCACGCCATGCATCACCCATTCACTTCTCCGAAACCTGGGCAAATGGGACTTTTGGAAACCGAGCCGGGAAAAGTCAAAGCCAACGCCTACGATTTGGTGTTGAACGGCAATGAAATCGGTGGTGGCTCCATTAGAATACATGACAAGGAAATTCAAAGTACTATGTTCAGACATTTGGGCTTTACACCTGAAGAGGCAAAAGCGCAATTCGGGTTTTTAATGGATGCCTTTCAATTTGGGGCACCCCCACATGGCGGAATCGCATTTGGCCTAGATCGATTAGTGGCTATCTTGGGTGGACAGGAAACCATTCGTGATTTTATCGCCTTTCCTAAAAACAATAGTGGCCGTGATGTCATGATCGATGCGCCTGCTCCCATTGATGATGCCCAATTAAAGGAATTAAATTTAAAGTTAGATCTTTAGAATTTTAAAAATCCCACATACAGTGGGATTTTTTAATACTTTTAGACTTCGACTCAACAAATGCCAAACCAAATAAACACATACTTTACCCGTTTTTTAAAATGGAGGTATAAGCATATCTCGAACAAAACGTTCACCCATATTATGAGCGTTATGGTCGGTCTTTTGGCAGGACTTGCAGCGGTAACCCTAAAAAACATTACTTATTTTATTCAATCCTTGGCCGAAAAAGGGATTGTTTTATCAGGCAACGAGCTTCATTTTATCTTGCCTATTATCGGCCTGACTTTAGTCTATTTGTATGTTAAATTTGTACATAAGGATCGGTTGCAACATGCTATTTCTTCCATACTTTTCGCATTGTCGAAAAGGAAAGGCGTAATTCCTCTTAAAAAAATATACACCCCGTTGATAACAGCTCCCCTGACTGTGGGTTTTGGTGGGTCAGTTGGGCTTTTAGGACCTGCAGTGGCTTCGGGCTCAGCGATAAGTTCCAATTTGGGAAATCTATTTCATGTAAATGCCAAGACTAGGTCTTTGTTGATAGCCTGTGCCTCCGCTGGTGCCATCGCTTCCATATTTCAATCCCCGATTGCAGCCATCATTTTCGCCGTGGAAGTATTTAGCTTAGATCTTACTATGATCTCAATGCTTCCCTTATTATTAGCATCGATTTCGGGTGTTCTAACCTCATATTTCTTCATGGGAAACGAAGTCCTTTTTGATTTTAATCTTACCGATAATTTTGAAGTCAAAGATACTATGTTCTATATCATTTTAGGGGTGGGTACGGCCTTTGCTTCTATTTATTTTACTAAAATGTACTTTGCAATATTAAAACTTTTCGAGCCTTTTAAAAGCCCGAAATATAGGTTGCTGGTTGGCGGTTTGGCTATTGGGACCATGCTCTATTTTATTCCTGCACTCTATGGTGAAGGCTTTGGGTTTATAAACAATTTATTACATGGAGAGCATATTAAGGCATTAGGGGAAACACCGTTTAATGAATATTTGGATAATATCTGGGTCGTGATCTTGTTGCTTTTTAGCATAACGGTATTTAAGGCAATTGCCACAACGACCACTTTTGCAGCAGGCGGCGCCGGGGGTATTTTCATTCCGACGATGGTAATGGGCAGTGCTTTGGGGAATATGGTTGCCAAGATCATCAATAATATCGGCTTGGATTTTAATGTTTCGGAAAGTAACTTTACCCTTATTGGGATGGCGGGATTAATCGCGGGGGTTATTCATGCTCCTTTGACGGCCATATTCCTCATTGCGGAGATAACCGGTGGTTATGAACTGTTCGTTCCCCTGATGATCACGGCGTCAATATCATACCTTATTACCAAAAATACAGTTGACTATACAATATATACTAGGGAATTGGCCGAAAGAGGGGCATTGCTCACACATGATAAAGACCAGACCGTTTTAACCTTAATGCAATTGGATGATGTCATTGAGAAGAATTTTAAAACGGTTCGCCCTGAAACGACCTTAGGAGAAATGCTCCATAATTCCGTTGCAAAATCAACTAGGAATATATTCCCTGTAATAGATGCCAAAAAGGCCCTATTGGGGATTGTATTGTTGGATGATATTCGTGAATTCATGTTCGATACCTCGTTGTATGCGACTACAACGGTTGAGACTTTTATGCACGCTGCTCCCGAACATATATTTTATGACAAGGATAGTATGCAAGAAGTAATGCAAAAATTCCAGGATAGTGGGGCTTGGAACCTTCCTGTTATCAAAGATGGGAAATACCTAGGGTTTGTTTCCAAATCCAAGCTGTTGACCGCCTATCGCAGAAAGTTGATTAATTTTACGAAATGAAATATGTAATCCTTCTTATCGTGTTGGCTTCATTTGGATCTATTATCTATGGATTCAGCGTACACGAAGAGCAAGTAGCGTTAGGTAATAAATGTATAGGCTTTGGTACTGCAGGGCTTTTTTTACTGGCCATGCCCTTATTTCTTTATAAGGCAAGCAGCGGAAAAAAGATGAAGGATTATATGTTGACCGAGGACAACATTAGAAAAATGCGTGGGGAGGAAACGGAAAAGCCTGAAAATCAATGATTCCACCAAATAATTTCAGCCCAATTTGTTTAGGTCTGCCATAAAAATTATAAATTAGTGTTCTAAACATCTATTTAATATCAATTGGCATGACAGGTACAGTTAAATTTTTCAATGAGTCCAAAGGATACGGATTCATTACCAACGACGAGACGGGAAGCGACATCTTTGTACACGCAACAGCGTTAAATGGTGTTGAGATAAACGAAGGTGACAAAGTAGAATACGTAGAGGAAGAAGGAAGAAAAGGAATGGTTGCGGCCCAAGTGCAGGTAATCAGTTAAAATATTCTATTATCGATTACATTAGGGCCCTGACGTAAACGTCGGGGCTTTTTGTTTAACCTTATTTAATTTAGGTTTCTTCGCTCAATAAAAAAACGTTTCAATAGGTTTGAGGCTTCTTTTTCCAAAACCCCTCCCAATATTTCCGTTTTAGGATGCAATTTTGTCCCCATGGCCCCACAACCCCGATGGGGATCTTCGGCCGCGTACACAATTTTTGATATTTGGCTCCAGTACAAGGCTCCTGCACACATTTGACAGGGTTCCAATGTCACATACAGGGTGCAATTTTGGAGGTATTTCCCCCCAAGAAAATTGGAAGCTGCCGTGATGGCCTGCATCTCGGCATGTGCCGTCACATCGGTGAGCTGTTCGGTTAAGTTATGTGCCCTGGCTATTATCCTATCATTGACGACAATAATGGCCCCAATGGGTACTTCTCCCTTTTCAAAAGCCAACTCTGCTTCTTGCAGCGCCTTTTTCATGTAATACGAGTCATCGTAAACCAAATCCATAGCTTCAAAAATACACTTTTGACTGCATAGAAAATAATTGTCCCTTATGATTTTCCCGTACATTTGCCTTCGGTTATGAATCACTTGGATAAAATAGAATTCCCTAGGGATCTTCGGCTATTGAAAAAAGACGAGTTACCACAACTTGCCCTAGATTTACGAAACTTCATTATCGATATCGTTTCGGTCAAAGAAGGTCATTTGGGGGCTAGCTTGGGAGTTGTTGAACTCACCATAGCCCTTCATTATATATTCAATACCCCGAATGATAAATTGGTATGGGATGTGGGCCACCAAGCCTACGGCCATAAGATCTTAACCGGCCGTAAAGCTATTTTTACAACAAACCGTCAATTGGGAGGTATAAGTGGTTTTCCCAATAGAACGGAAAGTGACTATGATGATTTCGGAACTGGGCACAGTTCAACGGCAATTTCCGCAGTATTAGGTATGGCCATCGCCTCTAAATTGCGAGGTGATACACAACGCAACCATATCGCGGTTGTGGGTGATGCTTCTATCGCGAGTGGAATGGCTTTCGAGGGCCTGAACCATGCAGGGGTTACCGATGCCAATATTTTGGTTGTACTCAATGATAATGCAATTGGCATAGACCCAAGTGTTGGTGCGCTAAAAAAATATTTGACCAACGTTAAGAAAGGAAGTGCAAAGGATGAGAATATCTTTGAATGTCTGAATTTTGACTATACCGGTCCGATCGATGGTCATGACCTCAATAGGCTATTGGTAGAACTAGAACGTTTAAAGTCAGTTTCTGGGCCAAAACTCCTCCACGTTATCACGACCAAGGGCAAGGGTTTAAGAAAAGCTGAGGAAAATCAGGTAACCTACCACTCGCCAGGAAGATTTGACAAACGTACCGGGGAACTTCAAAAAAATCCCGATGCCATGCTTCCCCCAAAATACCAGGATGTATTCGGCCATACTTTGGTTGAACTCGCAAGGCATAACAAGAATATCGTCGGTATTACACCTGCAATGCCTACCGGAAGTTCATTGAAATTCTTGATGGATGAAATTCCGGAAAGAGCTTTTGATGTTGGCATTGCCGAACAACACGCCGTTACCTTGGCAGCCGGAATGGCCACACAAGGGATGATTCCTTTTTGCAATGTGTATTCCACTTTTTTACAAAGGGCGTATGATCAAATTATACATGATGTTGCCCTGCAAAAACTACCTGTGGTTTTCTGTTTGGACAGAGCCGGTTTGGTAGGACAAGATGGCGCAACACATCATGGGGTTTTTGATATTGCCTATTTGAGATGCATACCCAATTTGATTATTTTTGCCCCCATGAACGAGGCTGAACTACGCAATATCATGTATACAGCACAATTGGGTCTTGGACAACCGATTGCCATAAGATATCCCAGGGGTCGCGGTGTGACCTTAGATTGGAACTCCCCTATGGAAAAAATGGAGATCGGTGTTTCAGAGGAAGTTAAAAAAGGGACGAAAATTGCCATCCTTTCCATAGGTCATATTGGTAATTTGGTAAAACAAGTCATCGCTGAATTACCGACCTCAGAACAAATTGGTCATTACAATATGCGGTTCGTCAAACCTTTGGACAAAAAACAACTTCATCATATTTTCAAACATTACTCCCATTTGATCACTATAGAGGATGGCTGCAAAATAGGCGGATTTGGCAGTTCAATATTGGATTTTGCCAATGAGAATGACTATTCAAACGCAATCGATATCTTAGGGATCGATGACAGATTTATAGAACATGGCACTATCGGGCAACTTCATGAAATGGTCGGAATAGATAGTTCAGCAATCAAAAAACATATTAATAAGATAATTAATGAGTAGTAGTATTTTCAAAAGTTTTATGTCGGCCTTTGTTCTATTCTTATGTTGTAATTCCTTTTATGGCCAAGATTCCATCCCACAATCAGCCAACATGGATTCGGTAGATATCGATACGGTCGTAATCAGAAGAACACTTGATAAAATAAAATATATGCCAAGGGGTGTTAATCTTACAAACCCCTTTATAACCTTTAATAAAACAAAACCATTACTTAAACGGCAAAAAAAATTCAGGATCCCTTCTTTTTGGACAAAAATCAACCGACTGGGAATAAACTTCAGTGAGGTGGCTTTTGTAAATTGGAATGCCGGTGGCGACAACTCCGTTTCTGGCTTGGGAAACTTACGTTTTGAGCGTAATTATAAGTTCAGATACATCAAATGGGATAATTTTATTGAACTTCGACATGGCCTAAATGCCCAAGAAGGAAGAAAGTTAAGGAAAACCGATGATGCGATCAAGTTAGGGTCTACATTTGGCTATCGTCGTGACACGATCAGCAATTGGTACTATTCGGTCAAAGCCAATTTCAATACGCAGTTTTCCAACGGTTACAAATATCCAGACCGTAGTAATCCGATTTCCAGATTTATGGCTCCCGGGTATTTCTTTCTCGGCGCGGGTACTTCCTATATTTCCGAAGATCAAAAATTCAATCTTTACATTTCCCCTCTAACCCAAAAATCAACTTTTGTTTTGGACCAAGAATTAGCGAACAAGGGGTCTTTTGGGGTTAAAAAAGCAATCTTGGGAGCCAATGGGGAAGTTATTCAACCAGGAGAGAACTCGTTTATAGAACTCGGTTTTCTGGTGACCAACACATTGGAAACCGACATCGCCAAAAACGTGGGTTTACGACATGACCTGAGCTTATATACCGATTATTTATCAAGTTTTGGGAATATTGATGTCGATTGGGAATTGAACCTTAATCTAAAGGTGAACAAATCAATAAATACAAATATTGGTACCCATCTCATTTACGATGATGATATTCTTTTTGATCGTGTGGTCGACGCCAATGGTGTTGTATTAGATCAGGGAAGACCGAAACTGCAATTTAAACAAGCATTGGGGGTTGGGGTCACGTATGAATTTTAAAGCAGTTTACCCATGATCTTGTTATGCATATGTACGGCAGCCCCATCTGATAAACTCGCCGCATAGCAGCACGTATTCAATACTATTTCATACAAGGGCAATTCGGTACGTTGATAAAACCCCGGCAACGTATTTACCATGAGCCTATCATAATTAGAGGCCTTGCCCTTATGGGTCCTAACCAATGCGGTGATGTAAACATCCAAAATATCGGAAATGATTTTATATCCTGCAATTTCCTTTTCAATTACCTCTTGCGACCTATAAACCTTATCTACGCTCAAGGCTATGATATCATTTATCTGGGCAATGTACCTACTCTTTTCTAAGAGGGCTATATCAAAGTCGCCCTTCAGTATGGCCTCTTCGTTCTTAGTGAACACATCGACGGCATCGCTGATCAGGGTACTTATGGCCAATGCACGCAAATAACTAAGCCGGTCTTCCTTAAAGGAAAGAGTGTTGTATTTTTTGGTGTTGATACGATCTTTGACCAATTTTATCAAATACTCCAAAGCATAGTCCTCGGAAATCAGGCCTAGGTTTATTCCGTCTTCAAAATCGATTATGGTATAGCAGATATCATCAGCGGCTTCTACTAAATATGTTAACGGATGCCTTGAAAATGAAATATCGCTTCCTTCCCGGGTTTGGGTAAGTCCAAGTTCTTCAGCAACAGATAGGAAAGTTTGTTTTTCAGATTGAAAAAAACCGAATTTCTTGTCGGCTATATGCTTCGTGGGTTTCTTGGGCAATGATTCTTTGGGATACTTCATAAAGGCCCCCAAGGTCGCATACCCCAGCCGTAAACCTCCATCAACACCCGCCCTGGATTCGGTCAAAAGTTTAAACCCATTGGCGTTGCCTTCAAAATCAATGATGTCCTGATATTCTTTCTCCGATAGCATATCACGGAATTGGAGTCCGTTACCGGTCTTAAAATACTCGCCTATGGCTTTTTCCCCACTATGCCCAAAAGGTGGGTTGCCAATATCGTGCGCCAATGCAGCTGCAGCCACAATGGCCCCAAAATCATTGAATTGATACCCATGCACCTCTTTGAGGTGTGGGTGTTTTTCCAAAATATTTTTTCCTGCGATCCTACCCAAACTTCGACCTACCACGGAAACTTCCAAACTATGGGTAAGCCGTGTATGCACAAAATCGGTCTTGGAAAGTGGAATTACTTGGGTCTTATCCTGTAGGCTTCGAAAAGCGGAGGAAAAGATAATGCGGTCGTAATCGACTTCAAAACCCAAACGGGTCTCATCCTGTTCTTTTCGTAACCTTTTGTGTGTATCGCCCTGGCGTCGTAATGAGAGTAGTTGTTCCCAGTTCATAGTAGCTATTTTGTAAGGGCAAGATACATTATTTCAATGTTAAGAAATGATAATTATAATTGAAACTGAACTTAAAGTGAATAACCTTTTACTAACCTTTTAATCAAGGTATTTTAAAATTCGGTTAACATCTTTTTTACAGTTCATGGGTTTCTTTGCTGTGGTATTTAATTACAGAGAAAATCAAACATGAAAAAAATTATTTTCAGTCTATTGGTATTGACCACCGCAGTGCTTAGTGCCCAAAAAAAAGGAAGCATTGTAGGAACGCTTACCGATAAGGCAATGAACAATGAACCTTTGCCCTTTGCCAACGTAATTTTAAAAGGAACGACCAAAGGAACCACTTCGGATTTTTACGGACTTTATGAAATTCCCAATTTAGAACCGGGTACCTATACCTTGGTGTATAGTTTTTTGGGGTATGAAACCGTCGAAATAACTGAGGTAAAGGTTGAAGCGGGTAAAGTTACCTCTATAGATGTACCTATGGTGGCCACCGGTGTGGCTTTGGAAGGGGTAACGGTTACCACGGTAGCCAGAAAAGATTCGGAGACGGCGCTCCTGATAGATCAGAAAAAAGCAACCGAAATCAAAGAAAGTATCGGTGCCGTCGAACTTGGTAAAATAGGTGTTTCCGACGTTGCGACCGCGACCACAAAAATATCGGGAGTATCAAGTAGTGAAGCTTCGGGCAATGTTTTTGTACGTGGGCTTGGAGATCGATACTTATCTACAACGTTGAATGGTTTGACCGTGCCTTCGGATGATGTGGATAAAAAAAATATTGATTTATCGCTTTTTCCTACCCGGGTAATCCGAAATGTGAGTATCAGCAAGACGTATGCTGCACAGTCCTCTGCGGACCAATCTTCGGGGAATATAAATATCAGCTCTAGGGAACTCGTAGGTTCAAGGGAATTAAGGGCAAGCCTTACTACGGGAATCAATACCAATGTTGCGAAAAGTGGTGTTTATGACAACTTTAAAATCTCCCCTAATCAAAGCGATGTGACTTTCGGATTTTACAACTCGAATAGGAGTACGCAACAACAAATCACCCAACAAGGTTGGAACACCAGAAAACAGGATAATCCCATGGACTATTCATTTGCGCTAACCGCAGGTAAAAGGATAAAGGATAAGTTTTCGATATTTTTTACGGGGTCCCATTCCCGTTCCTATGAATATCAGCAAGGTCTTTTTCGCCAATTTAGATCCAATTTCGTAGATGATACCATTACAGATGCCACAACCTATCGTAATAAAACCGTAAACACGGCCTTATTGGACATGTCATTCTTTGCGAAAGATAAGAACAAGATTAAATCAACAACGTTCTTTGTGAACAAATTAGACGAATCCATTTTTGAAGGGGGGCGAAATGGGGAAGCCACTATTTTTGAGGAAACGGCACCAGCCGAAGGCTTGTTCCAATTTATTCGGGACCAAAATACCAAACAAACCCGCTTACTGGTCACCCAATTATTGGGTACCCATGACCTAGGGGATAAAAATACCTTGAAATGGGCCGGTGGGTACAATATTCTAAATGCCGATGAACCCAACCGAATTAGAAATGAGGTGAACTGGGACCCCAATGAAGTTGAACCCCAATTTGATGTGCAACTCGGAAGAAATGGAGGGTTTCAACAAAGAAAGTCGAGCCAAAAAATTGAGGACATTGAATTCAATGGTTTTGTTGCCGATGCCCTACATATTATCGACGAAGATGAAAAATCCTTTAAAATTGAATTGGGAGTCTCTTATAGAAACAAACAAAGGGAATTCAGTTCAGAATTCGTAGGTGTTGAGGAAACCTCGACCAACGCCATTAACCCCTCTTCCATAGATAACATCGGAAGTATATTCCAACTATCCAACTTTGATAGCGGGGTATTGGAACTCAATCTATTGGGATCCAATGCCAATAATGAACGTAAGGACATCTATACCGGTGAATTGGATTCTAAAGCGGCCTTTGCTGATTTCAATGTTGGTCTTAATAAATGGAACATCAATGCAGGGCTACGCTTTCAAAAAGATGAAATAACGGTGAACTATGATATTGGAAACCTGTTTCCAAGAACAGGGGAAAGTGTTCAAGAATACAATAACCTCTACCCAAGCTTAAACATTAAATATGCCCTGAATGATTTTCATGCCTTACGGCTTTCCATGAGTAGAACGTTGACCCTGCCCGAATTCAAAGAAGTTTCGCCATTCGAATATGTATCCCCAACCGGTCAGGTAATTCGGGGTAATGTAGATGTAAGGGCCTCTAAGAACTTGAATTACGATGTTAAATGGGAATACTTCCCCTCCACCACCCAATTGGTTTCCTTTTCTGCCTTTTATAAGGATATATCAGACCCTATAAACAAAGTTAGGGATAGAGGTTCAGCTGGGGTGTTTTCATATTTCAACTCCGCTGAAAAAGCTGAAGTTTTCGGTCTTGAAGCCGAAACTAGGGTAGACCTGATCAACCCGGATTTCAACGAAGAAGATGGCACCAAGAGTGGAAACAGCCTAAATCTGGTTCTGAATGCAACACGTATGTGGCACTCCCAGGATCTAAAGGAAATTTTTAATGAGGAAGGAACATTACTAAGGACTTTTCGATATAAGGGTATTGAGAAAACCGACTTACAAGGTGCTTCAGATTGGATCTTCAATTCAAGTCTTAATTTCAATTCTGTAGGCATTAATCAATTCTCTGCATCCCTGAATGCAAACTATGCCTCGGATAAAATATATGCGCTAGGGGTACCAACGGACCAATCCAACAGGGATATCTTTTATGACGATGCCATTGTTGAAAAAGGATTTGTTGTCCTAAATGCCGTTGTGAGCAAAGTGATTGCGAAAAATTGGAAACTAACCCTTATTGGGAAAAACCTTTTAAATCCTGAGATAAAACAAACACAAAGTATTTTGAAGAATGTAGCCGAAATAGCCTCGGATCCCTCCGCAAAAAGATTGGAAGTAGATGAGACTGTCAGCTCCTATACTACAGGTGTTGGTCTAAGCCTAGGTCTTCGCTATAATTTTTAATTGAATATAATAACTAATAAATTTTAAAACCCTATTTTATGAAAACGAAAAATTTAAGAGTAACAATGGGTCTTTTGGCCATCTTCAGCTTGTTCCTGACGAGCTGTTCCAGTGATGACGGCGGTACGGATCCAGCCCCTGATGCCACATGTACCGACCAAAAAATGAACGGTGATGAAACCGGAGTAGATTGCGGTGGCTCGTGTGCACCTTGTGAAGACACAAATCTCACGGGTTCAATGTCTGAAGACAGAACTTTGGATGCTAGTAAAACCTACACACTCACCACAACTTTTAGTATTGAATCTGGAGCTACATTAACCATTCCTGCAGGCACTATGATCGTTGCCGACGTAGAAAGTGGGGATGAGACCAGTACCTATATCGTTGTTCAAAAAGGCGGTAAAATCAATGTCCAAGGCACGGCCTCCAATCCAGTGGAAATGACTTCCGCTAACGGGTCTCCTGGTGACTGGGGTGGTTTGGTTATCGCCGGTAATGCCACAACGACGGAAGGTACTGATGCTACCGCTGAAGTAGGTCAAATTACTTATGGTGGAACGGATGATGCGGATAACTCAGGTTCTATCAGCTATTTGATCATTAGAAATGCAGGTGCCCAGATCAACCCTGACTCACAGTACAATGGTCTTACCCTTTATGCGGTAGGTTCAGGTACTACGATTGACAATGTTGCTTTGTTGGATGGTAAGGATGACGGTGTTGAATTCTTTGGTGGAACTGTTTCCGCTTCCAACTTCTACTTGGAAAACAACGAGGATGATGCCGTGGATTGGACAGAGGGATGGAACGGTACTTTGACCAATGCCTATGTTGTTCATACACTAGAAGGGTTCTCTACGGCCGTTGAAGCCGATGGTGAGAACGGAAACCCCACCTTGGCCAATTTTACAGCTGTTTCAACTGTTGGCGGTACTGCACTACAGTTCAAGAAAACCTCAGGCGCCACGATTACCGGTCTTTCCCTGGCAGGTTATGATACTTCCGTTGACATGAAAGATGACGGTCCACTTGCCAATGTACAGATTGATGGTTCCGATGCTGACCCAACGCTGAGTTACATCGCCACCCCAACTGTTTCTATTGAAAGCTTTGATTGGGTAAATTCGCAAGTCGTTGTCGAAACCAGCGTATTATCAGGTAGTATAACTGCTGATTTGACCTTGGATGCCGATATAATTTATTATTTAGATCAAACTTTGAGTATAGAGTCAGGTGCATCTTTAACAATTCCGGCTGGAACTACTATTATTGCCGATGTTGAAACCGGTGATGAGACCAGCACGTATATTGTCGTACAAAAAGGCGGTATGATCGATATCCAAGGCACTGATGCAAGTCCTGTTGTTATGACCTCATCTAATGAAAACCCTGGTGACTGGGGAGGTTTGGTCATCGCAGGTAATGCTTCCACTACCGAAGGTACAGACGCTACTGCCGAGGTGGGTCAGATCACCTATGGTGGAACTGACGATGCCGACAGCTCCGGTTCCATCAGTTACTTGATCATCAGGTATACCGGTGCACAAATCAACTCCGAATCCCAGTACAACGGTCTTTCACTTTATGCCGTAGGTTCAGGAACTACTATCGAGAATATTGCCATACTGGACGGTAAGGATGATGGAGTCGAATTCTTTGGGGGAACAGTTTCTGCCTCCAATTTTTACCTGGAAAACAACGAAGATGATGCTATAGATTGGACTGAAGGTTGGAACGGCACCTTGACCAATGCCTATGTTTCACATACAAATGCAGGTTTCTCAACGGCCGTGGAAGCGGACGGGGTCAATAACAATCCTAAACTTGTGAATTTAACGGCCATTACTACCCAAGATGGTACTGCATTACAATTCAAGAAGACCTCAGGGGCTACGATCACCAACCTTTATCTTGAGGGGTATACCGCTTTAATAGATATGAAAGACGCTGGTCCTTTGGCCAATATTCAAATTGATGGTTCCGATGCAACCGTTGATGGTCCTTACAACACCGGAACGAAAGTTGACGTAACTATGTTTGATTGGGCCACAGGAAACTAGGCCACAATTAAATACCACTGAGAGTCCTGTCTTTACCGTCAGGACTTTCTTTTTTTGATTACGTATCGCATGGAACAAAGGAAAGACCAGATCAATCAATAAAGACCCTTTGATAACCATTATATAACGT
Organism: Maribacter arenosus; assembly: GCF_014610845.1. Classification (GTDB taxonomy): domain Bacteria; phylum Bacteroidota; class Bacteroidia; order Flavobacteriales; family Flavobacteriaceae; genus Maribacter_A; species Maribacter_A arenosus. The sequence continues at coordinate 424,560 of NZ_JABTCG010000002.1, forward strand.
TCAGTTAATTTGAAGTTATTTTATTTGCAAAAACAGTATTACCATGAACAAAATAACATTCCTACTTGCATTTTTATTCGCCCTCAACATTCTTGCCCAGGATAAAGGGTCCCTTTCCGGTAGGGTTTTGGATATGGGGTTGAACAATGAACCTATGTTAATGGCGTATGTCGCATTGAAAGACTACTCCCAAAAAGTAGAAACAAATTTTCATGGTAATTTTGAGTTCAAGAACATTCCGGTTGGAAAGCATACCCTGGTAGTGGGTTATACCGGTTATGAGACCGTTGAGATTGCCGTACACATTACAAAGGATAAGACATCTAGAATTCGATGTGGTCTATATCAAAAAACGATTGTTTTGGGCGATTATCATCCCATTCATACGGATCATACCGAAGCTTCCCTTGCAGTAGAGACAAGTCTAGAGTAAATATCCATCCTATAAGAATTCTATGGGTATATTTTAAAAAGGAAACAACCCGCTTATAGGCGGGTTGTTTCCTTTTATAAATCGATGATTTTTTTCAGTTCTTGACAAGCGCTTCCTTCTTCACTCCGTCTACACTGGCGATTCCCTCCGCATTATATCTGACTTCTTTCATGGATTCACCGGACCAAAAAACCCATTTTCCAACTTTACGGCCATTTGAATAGGAACCTTTAGAGATCAGTTTACCTTCTTCACTGAAACTCACCCATTCTCCATGCAATTTTCCATCCAGGTTGAAGGTCCCTGCTTGACTTACATTGCCGTTATCGTGAAAATAAGTCGCCTCAATCAGTTTGGTCTCCTCATTTAATCCAATCTTTTCCTCGCTTTGGGCATAGGTCAAGGTCGAAACCAAGAGAATAATAAGAAGTAAAATGGCATTCTTCATGACCAACATTGACTATTTAAAGAATAAAGTTAAGAATTTTACTTTAATGTTACCTTTTATTAACCTTAATTTTACATTGATATTGTTCTTTACCCAGAACCAGGAACATTTGGTTTGATTTATTGTTTAAAAGATTTTATAATTCCTTAATGTTCCCATTACATTTAGTTTATTTTCATCACCTAGCTTTGACGTGTCTTAAGACAAACATTAGTATTTTCATATAATTTATTAGTTTTTGTCGACTATATTATCATGAATCCTAATAACTGCCTTTGGCCAAGGCAGTTTTTTTATTCCTTTTATTGATTGTTGTTCAAAAGTTAATGTTTTTTGAACATTAACTTAACATTGGCATCTGTTCTTTGTAGCGACAAAAATTAATAACACGATGAAAATCAAATTACTTACCTTAGGATTCATCCTTTTAGGAACCCTTACTTCATTTTCCCAAGAAACCAACGCACCTAAATTCGGCAAAGGGCTGTTCAATTTAGTTGGGCAAGACAGTACTTGGACCATGAAGATTGCCACACGAATGCAATTCCTATCTGTTGCAACCTGGGATGAAGGGCCAGACGGAGGTCTTGTAAATCCCGAACAAAATTTTTTGGTCCGTAGGGCCCGATTAAAATTTGATGGTTACGCTTATACCCCTAAACTAAAATATAAATTAGAATTAGGTTTATCGAATAGGGACATTTCCGGAGCTTCCCAATTTACAAGCAACGCCCCACGCTATATATTGGATGCGGTCGTCATGTGGAATTTTTATGAAAATTTTGAATTATGGGTGGGGCAGACCAAATTGCCAGGTAATATAGAACGTGTAATCTCATCCGGAAATTTACAACAAGTAGATCGTTCGTTGTTGAACAGTAGATTTAATATAGATCGGGATGCCGGAATACAGTTGAGGCATCATTTTAACCTATCGGATAATTTCCTGGTGCGGGAGAAATTCGCCATTTCCCAAGGGGAGGGAAGAAATGTTACTACTGGTAATTTAGGAGGGCATCAATATACGACTAGACTTGAATTATTGCCATTTGGTGATTTTGATGATTATGATGGTAGTGATTTGAACCGCGAAACTAAACCAAAGTTGATGTTGGCGGTAAACTACGATATCAATCAAAATGCAGTAAAGACCCGAAGTAACCAAGGTTCTTATATGGCCAATGATGTTGGTTTTTATGAAACCAACATAAATACATTCTTTTTCGATGGTATATTCAAATACAACGGTTTTTCATTTATGTGGGAATATGCCAATAGGGATGCCGATGACCCGATTGCCAAGAATTCCGATGGTACCGAAACAGGTGATGTGGTTTGGACAGGTGACGGTCTAAATCTGCAGTCTGGTTATCTTATGGCTAAAGATTGGGAGATTTCTGGACGTTATACCACCATAAACCTCGATGCCATTACAGGAAGAAATGCAGAAACCCAATATACGCTCGGTCTATCAAAATACATCGTGGGACACAAACTCAAGGTACAAACAGATTTGAGCTATCTTTCGGTTGATGGTGGATCTGATGAATTGATGTACAGATTGCAATTGGATGTTCATTTCTAATAAAAACGACCTTTATAAAAAAAGAGGTCTCATAGGGCCTCTTTTTTTGTTGAGTCCTAAATAACTTAACACTTTAATAACCTTTACGTAGTGGTTTCTTCATTTTGAATTAACCCCAAGTTAACCTTCCTGCTCTTTCTTTGCTGGGAATAATTTAGACGACAAAAAAATGAAAAGAATTTTAGTTTTAATGTCATTGGCCTTAATCATAGGGGCTTGTGGCGACAAAAAAGAAAAGAAAGGTACTGAAGGCACAGATGGGACAGCTGCCCTGTCAGGTACGATTAAGGTTGATGGCTCAAGTACGGTTTTTCCAATTACGGAAGCAGTGGCTGAAGAATTTCGAGCGGTTCAGCCGAAAGTAAATGTGACAGTCGGCGTTTCGGGTACCGGTGGAGGGTTTAAAAAATTCTCCAGAGGGGAAACAAACCTTTCCAACGCTTCCCGTCCTATTAAGGACAAGGAGAAAGAAGCTTGTGAAGAAAACAACATTACATATTTGGAATTGGAAGTTGCCTATGACGGCCTAGCTGTTTTGGTGCATCCAGAAAATGATTGGGTAGATAGCTTTACCGTTGAAGAACTCAAAAAAATCTGGGAACCTTCTGCCCAAGGCAAAATCATGAAATGGAACCAAATCAGACCCGAATGGCCCAATCAGGAAATCCATTTATTCGGCCCTGGGGTAGCATCAGGCACATATGATTATTTTACCGAAGCCGTTGTAGGGGAAAGTGGTTCAAGTAGAGGCGATTTTACTGCTAGTGAAGATGACCATGTTCTCGTACAAGGAATTGCCGGTGATAAATATTCCTTAGGATTCTTTGGGATTGCATATTATGCCGAAAACAAGGACAAATTAAAATTAATTGGTGTACATAACGGGGAAGAAGTGGTTAAACCATCCCTTGAAACGGTCAAAAATGGTACCTACAGACCCTTGTCAAGACCCTTGTTCATCTATGTAAATAGCACCTCTGTTGCCTCTCCTGAAGTTGTCGAGTTTGTAAACTTCTATTTGGATAATGCAGGTGAATTATCTAAAGATGTGGGTTATATTCCGCTTCCATCAGAAAACTACAGGGCTCAAAAAGAAAGTTTCAAAACTTTTGTTGAAAGTAACAAATAAGCAAAAGTTTTATCAGGACAATCAGGTGCCTAATTGGGTGCCTGGTTTCCTTATTTAAAAGACATTTGATGCGAAAAATCAAAGAATTGATAATCGAAAAGTCGCTGTTATCCAGCGCCTTGGTAACCATTGCGGTTACTCTTGGGATTATCCTCGTATTGGCTATTGAGGCTTTTCGATTTTTTAGCGAGGTTTCGATTTTTGATTTTTTTACCGATACGCAATGGACACCGCTTTTCACCGAAAAGCATTTTGGGATTTTACCCTTGTTGTCCGGTACTTTACTTACTTCGTTTATTGCCATAGCCTTTGCCCTCCCAATAGGACTATCGATAAGCATTTATTTAAGTGAATATGCCCCTAAGGCTTTTCGTAAATCGGTAAAACCTCTTTTAGAACTCCTTGCAGCAGTACCCACGGTAGTTTACGGTTTCTTCGCTCTAGTGGTCGTGACCCCATTTTTACAGGAAATCATTCCGAACCTATCCGGATTCAACTCCCTATCTGCAGGTATTGTAATGGGAATAATGATTATTCCATACATATCGTCATTAAGTGAAGATGCGCTTCACGCCGTTCCTGATTCGCTCCGCGAAGCATCGTTTGGTATGGGATCTACAAAATTCCAAACGGCATTCAAGGTCATTGTGCCAGCTGCATCTTCCGGAATTATTGTTTCCATAATCTTGGCGATATCCAGGGCCATTGGTGAAACCATGATCGTTGCCATAGCGGCAGGGCAACAACCTAGATTGACTTTGGATCCTACGGTGCCCATAGAAACGATTACAGCTTATATCGTTCAGGTCAGTTTGGGGGATGTACAACATGGTTCCTTGGAATACAGGACCATTTTTGCTGCCGGTATCACCCTATTCGTGTTTACATTTTTATTGAATACTTTGAGCTACCGTATCAGAAAAAAATTCCAAGAAAAATATGAATAATCTTCGTAAAAACAGGCTGAAGGATCAGCTCTTCAAATTCTGGGGGATTTTCTGTACCATTATCGGTTTGGTACTGCTCGTCGTATTTATTGGCGATATTTTAGTTGATGGTTTAAGAAGAATAGACTGGGGGTTCATTACCAACCTTCCTTCACGAAAACCAGAAAAATCGGGCATTTATACGGCTTTGATGGGAAGTATATGGATTTTGTTCTTTACCACCATAATCGCCTTTCCTATAGGCGTGGCTGCAGGTATATACCTTGAGGAATACAGCAAGAAAAATAAACTTGCCGGCTTATTGGAAATAAATATTTCAAACCTAGCCGGTGTCCCCTCTATTATTTATGGATTATTAGGTTTAGAGGTCTTTGTTAGGATCATGAATCTTGGGCCAAGTGTTTTAGCTGGGAGTTTAACCCTTTCATTATTGATACTCCCCATAGTGATTGTAGCAACCAGAGAAGCGATCAAAGCGGTGCCTTCTTCTATCAAAGATGCCTCTTTTGCATTGGGCGCGTCTAAATGGCAGACCATTTGGCACCAGATTTTACCCGCTTCAGGAGGGGGTATTTTAACGGGGGTAATTTTGGCTCTATCAAGGGCAGTGGGTGAAACGGCACCTTTGATTGTTGTTGGGGCATTGGCCTATGTTCCTTTCGCACCGGAAAATCCCTTGGACGAATTTTCGGTACTACCGATTCAAATATTCAATTGGATATCAAGGCCACAACCCGGATTTATTGAAAATGCGGCAGCTGCTATAATCATATTACTGCTGATCACTTTTATTATGAACGGTATTGCAGTTTATTTTAGAAACAAATGGTAGAAGAAATGGAAATAATTATGGAAAAACCTATTAAAGAACCTAAGATACTGGATAGTGTTATAGATACCTCCTTAAAAAAAACACATAAAATAGCGGTTAATGGTGCAAAAGTATGGTATGGCGATTTCGAAGCTATTAAAGGTATCGATATGACCATCAAGGCAAATACGGTAACCGCCTTTATTGGCCCTTCTGGATGTGGCAAATCTACTTTTCTTCGCTTATTCAACAGAATGAACGATTATGTCGATAGTTTTAGAATGGAAGGCAAAATCAAAATTGATGGAAACAATATTTACAAAAAAAAGGTGAATGTTGAAGAGCTTCGCAAAGAAGTAGGGATGGTATTTCAAAAACCAAATCCTTTTCCAAAATCTATTTTCGAAAATGTTGCTTACGGATTAAAGATCCAAGGTATCAAGGATAAAAAATTCATCAATGATCGTGTAGAAAAGGCATTGAGGCAAGCAGACCTATGGGATGAGGTAAAAAACGACCTTAAAAAATCAGGTCTGGCCTTGTCCGGAGGTCAACAACAGCGTTTGTGTATTGCCAGAACCTTGGCGGTTGAACCATCGATCATTTTAATGGATGAACCCACTTCCGCCTTGGATCCAATCTCCACAGCCAAGATAGAACAACTAATTTTTGAGCTTAAAAAGAAATATACCATAGTCATCGTTACCCATAATATGCAACAAGCCAGTAGAATAAGCGATTATACTGCATTTTTTTATATGGGAGAGCTCATCGAATATGACAAGACAAAAATAATTTTCACCAACCCCAGTATAAAACAGACCGAGAATTATATTACCGGTCGATTTGGATAAACTTAAAAACTATGGATAACGCAGAATATCAACGAGAAGCACTGAATCAATCAGCATTCGATATGCTTACCCTATGCACCTCACAATTAGAAAAGGCCATTGAAGCCTTTGTAAGTCATGACAGTGATTTATCCGAAGAGGTAATCCATAAGGAAAATAGAGTGAATGCCATGGATATCAAAATAGAAAAGGATTGTGAAAAATTCCTTGCCCTTTTTAATCCTGTCGCCATTGATTTACGGTTTATTATGGCCATCCTTAAGATCAATTCAGATTTGGAAAGAATAGCCGATCATGCCTTTAACATATGCAATTACGTGGTAGAAGAGGAAAATGCCATATCGAACAAGCTTTTTGAGGCTGTTGATTTTAAAAAAATGGTGGAAACCACCAAATCGATGATGGATAACATCACCGTAGCTTTTGTAGAGGAAGATGTTAAAATAGCCCGTAAAGTCTTTAAAAAAGATAAGGTTTTAGATAAGATAAACATTCAGTCGTTCAATAACTTAGCGGCCGAAATTGAAAAAGACCCAAAAATAATAAGGGAAGCCCTATTTCTGTTCTCAGTAATCAAAAAATTGGAACGTGTTGGGGATTTGATCAAAAACATTGCCGAGGAGATCATTTTTTATACCGATGCAGAAATCCTAAAGCACAAAAGGAAAAAATAGCGCCTTTCTATATTAATACATTCGGTTAAATTCTATGTTTAAATTTTCTGTCCATTACTATATGGTAATTATAACGCGTTGAAATAAACTGTTTTTCCACCCTTACTTTTCATTGTATTATTGTTCTTAAATCGATAACTCAATCCGATTTAATATAGGTTTATATATTCTTTCTGGTTTAGTAATGAGGTGTAGCAGACACACTTAGTGTGCGTTTTACTGATATAAATCATATTTTATATCAAGATATTATATCATTTTTATATCTTTTACCAACCAAAATAAATTATGGACAATCTTTACTTTTTAATGATCATTGCACTTGCCGTATTGGCAATTGCGGATCTTGTAGTCGGTGTTAGTAATGACGCCGTCAATTTTTTAAACTCCGCCCTTGGCTCGAAGGCCATTTCCTTTAAAACGATTATGATCGTTGCCAGTTTAGGCATATTCTGTGGAGCTGTTTTCTCCAGTGGTTTGATGGAGGTTGCCCGAAAAGGTATTTTCATTCCTAGTGAATTTATGTTCAGTGAAATCATGATCATTTTTATGGCCGTTATGATCACTGATATTTTATTGCTCGATTTTTTCAATACCTTAGGGATGCCGACTTCCACTACGGTTTCCATAGTCTTTGAACTATTGGGCGCTGCTGTAGCCATGGCGTTGATCAAGATTGGTGCAGCAGGGGACTCATTTTCCGAAGTGGTCAACTATATCAATACCTCAAAGGCAACTGAGATCATATTGGGTATACTACTCTCTGTGGTAGTCGCATTCTCGGTTGGAGCGATGGTACAATATGTTTCACGATTATTACTCTCCTTTAATTTTGAAAGAAAGGCTAAATGGGTTGGGGCCATTTTTGGAGGGTTCGCTCTATCGGCAATCACTTATTTTATTTTTATCAAGGGTCTGAAGGGCACCGATTATTATGCTGAAATACAACCGATGATCGAAGGTAGAACTGCTATTATAGTTGCTATTAGCTTCTTGATATGGACCATGTTATCCTATATCGTGGTTACCGTATTTAAAAAGAACATTTATAAACTTATTATAGCCGTGGGTACTTTTGCCTTGGCCTTGGCTTTTGCCGGTAATGATCTTGTCAATTTTATAGGGGTGCCCATAGCTGCCTATCAATCCTATGAGGCTTGGACGGCCGCAGGTGTGCCCGCCACAGAGTTCGCCATGGGCGTGTTGGGAAACAAAGTACCCACCCCAACAACATTTCTGCTCATTGCCGGTTTGGTCATGGTCTTGACCCTATGGTTCTCCAGTAAGGCAAAAAAAGTTGTAAAGACTTCAATTGATCTTTCGAGCCAAGCAGAAACCAAAGAACGTTTCGAGCCCAATTATTTATCAAGGAATTTGGTGCGGTTTACAATGCTGGCAGCTAAATATACCGAAACGGTTTTACCTACTTCTATTCTAGACAGGATTGAAAAGCAATTTCAAAAACCTGTCATTGAACTCCCAAAAGGGAAAAAACACGAACTCCCAGCCTTTGACTTGGTAAGGGCAGCGGTGAACTTAATGGTTGCCAGTGTGCTCATTTCCATCGCAACTTCAATGAAACTGCCATTATCTACAACCTATGTGACCTTTATGGTCGCCATGGGTACGTCATTGGCCGATAGGGCATGGGGTAGCGAAAGTGCGGTTTATAGGGTCGCAGGTGTACTTAATGTCATTGGTGGTTGGTTCTTTACCGCACTATGTGCATTCATCGCAGCTGGTACAGTGGCCTATTTAATACATTTAGGAGGTGGGGCAATGATCGCGGTTTTATTATTATTGGCTGCTCTTTTATTGGTTCGAAACTATATTAGTCATACGAAGAAAAGTAGGGAAGTAAAGGCCGAAGATAGCTTGAGTAAAGCGGAAAGTCAATCCATACATGGTGTCATTGAAGAAAGTGCGGATAACATTTCAAAAGCGCTTAAACGGGTCAGTAAAATAAACCAAACAACGATCAATGGACTGATAAACCAAGATTTGGATGCCCTTAAAAAGGCGAAGAATACAGTAGTGAAATTAGAAAATGAAATTGAGGAATTACAAAACGATATTTTCTATTTTATAAAGGAATTGGATGATTCTTATTTAGGTGCAAGTAAGTTTTATATCGATGTTATCGGTAGCATACAGGATGTTGCACAATCCTCCAGTTTAATTGCCAAAGTGAGCCATAAACATGTGCACAACAACCATAAGGCCTTAAAGAAAAAACAAGCAGAGGAGTTGTTGGATATAAATGATAAACTGGTAAGTTTATTCGATAAAATAAGGGGGGTTTTCCAAACTAGGACATTTGAAGTCATAGTCCCAGGAATCATTGAAGAAAAACAGGCCTTACTGGACAAAGTTCAAGAGGCCATACAAAAACAAGTAGAACGAACCCGTACTGAAGAGTCAACAAGTCCCAAGAACACCACACTTTATTTTAGTATACTGTTAGAAACGAAAGACCTTATCAAGGCCAATATGAATATCTTGAACTTGTACCATGACGAACATAATCGTTCCATTGAACTTATGGGCCCCGAAGTGGAAGAATAATCGATTTTTAAACTTTATCCAATCCTAATAAAAGCACCTTGACGGTAGTGTCAAGGTGCTTTTTTAGGTAGTTTGCCGTTGCCTAAAAGGGTGTCTTTTTCACCATATAATAATTCAGCGACTTCTATAAGTTTTTTGACAATGTCATTTACATGGTCATTATCATTTACCAATGAAGAAGCCATGTCTACAGTAATCAGATCTTTGCGTATTAACTTGTTAATTGATTTGGTGCTTAGATGCCTGCCTTTTTTAGCTTCTTCCTTAAGTATCATAAGCTTCGAATAATGTGATTCCTTATCCTCCTCGGTCCTGAACAAATAGATAACCCTTAGTACTTTGACGATTTTCTTTCTAAACTTATCATATTCATTGCTAATGTATTTGTTATTGGAATTCAGATAAAAAGACACATTCCGACCTAGTTCACGAACACCCTCTATTATTTCCACCATCTTACGACTGGCGATCCTTATTTCCGAAAGTCGGGTGTTTTGCAATTTGGTCATCTTCAAGGTGCTTTGGGCCGTTGTGGCGTACCTTATGATTTCACCATAGATGGTTTTCACTTTGTTATAATACAATTCCCTTATGTTTGTTTTAAAATCCTCCTTAGAGCTCTTGACAATTTGTTTTACCCTGAGGTCAGACTTTATATCTTCCCGATGAATATTCAACCCATGGGCGACGATTTCGAAAATAGCATTTTCATATAAATACTTGGCCTCCTTGATCAAGGATAATATGACACCCGACGGAAATTGCAGAACGGCTTCGTTCAAGAATTTGGGTTCATCAATATCCTTGTCGACCTTTTCCTTGAAGAACCTTATTAAATAGAGTTCCAACTTATTAATAAACGGAATCATCAAAAGCACTCCAAGTACATTGAAAATGGTATGGAAAAGCGCCAGTTTCAAAATAAAATCGGTTGCACCTATACCAACTAATTCGGATATAATGTTCACCAAATTTGCTAAAGGGTAAATAAAGGCCAATGCGACCACACCAGTTACAACATTGAATATCAGATGTGCTCCGGCCAATCGCCTACCGGCCACATTAGATCCCAAAGATCCAAGTACCGCGGTTATGGTAGTGCCCACATTCGCCCCAATGGCCAATGCCAAGGCATTTTCATATTCAATCTGCCCGGCGGATAAGGCGGTCAGGATCAAGGCCAAGGTTGCGCTGCTCGATTGAAGGATGGTCGTTATCACTATTCCCAGGCCAGTATACACAACAACGCCCCAAAAACCGGGAATGGCATAATTGGTCAAATCGATATGGGCTTTAAAAACATCAAAACCCTCTTTCATATAGTGTATCCCAAGAAAGAAGAAACCCAAGCCGGCCAATACATTACCCAGCCCTTTTAAAACGGTATTTTTCTGAAAAGAAAAAACAATGCCAAACACCAACATGGGCATAGCCAATGCCGATATTTGCAATTTCAAACCAAATCCAGCGACCAACCATGCTGTTGCCGTAGTTCCTATATTGGCTCCAAAAATCAGTCCTAGTCCCCCGGATAAACTGATCAACCCTGCACTGATGAATGAAATGGTAATTACTGAAACCAGTGAACTAGATTGTATTAAAGCAGTGACCAAAGCCGCTACCCCAATACTTTTGTACAATTTATCAGTCGCTTTCCTTAAGAGATTTTGAAGGGGTCCTTTTGTAAAGGCCCTAAAACCTTCTTCCAACATGATCATCCCAAATAGTAAGATGGCCACCCCTGCCCCTATGGTTTTGAAATTTGGGTTAAGAAACAGTAACACTGCCAATATTCCCAGAAAAATATAAAATAACGACTTTCTAAACATGCCTATCCACTATACTTAATCCATCTCTTTCCCCTTTACAAAAAAGGGAGGCGAAATCAATGGTCTAATATTAAATTCGTAACGATAAAGACAAATCTTGAATTCCCTGAATCCTCTTTATCCAATGTTAATTTAACGTAAATATAATGTAAATTAAAAGTAAGCGGAAAGCCTAGGTCATTTTAATTTAATATGGTTAAAACCCAATAATTGTTCTCTATTTCTTTGTCTAATGCACTAAAAACATAACTACTTTCAAAAAAAATGGGAAAAAATTAAAAAGAACGAAATCGAATCATAAGTGTAATTCATAACATTAAGTTCACATTTATCTTTAAGATTTAAAGTAGGTTTGCATGTTACTTTCAACATAGGTATATGGACAATATTTATCTTCTAATGATTATCGCATTGGCTGTTCTTGCCATTGCCGATTTGGTTGTAGGTGTCAGCAATGACGCTGTGAATTTTCTTAACTCTGCCATTGGCTCAAAGGCCATTTCTTTTAGAACGATTATGATCGTTGCCAGTGTGGGTATTGCATTAGGTGCCATATTCTCCAGTGGTATGATGGAGGTGGCCCGAAAAGGCATTTTCAATCCCAGTGAATTCATGTTCAATGAAATCATGTTCATATTCATGGCCGTGATGATTACCGATATTCTGCTCTTGGATTTCTTCAACACCTTGGGAATGCCCACCTCGACTACCGTTTCGATAGTATTCGAACTTTTGGGGGCGGCCGTTGCCATGGCGATGATCAAAATATGGAGTGCCGGAGGCGATTTTACCGAGGTGGTGAATTACATAAATACTTCAAAAGCCTTGGAAATTATACTAGGCATACTTCTATCCGTTGTTTTTGCCTTCACCATTGGTGCAATTGTACAATGGATCTCCCGACTTTTATTGTCCCATAATTTTGAGAAAAAAGCAAAATGGGTAGGGGCCATATTTGGCGGTATCGCCCTTTCTGCGATTACGTATTTCATCTTAATGAAAGGTATTAAAGGAACCTCCTATGCCAGTCAGCCTTTTAATTTGATAGGGGGAATGACCATAAGTGATTTTTTAGAGGTCAAGGTATGGTACCTAATACTAGTCAATTTCCTAATATGGTCCATTCTATCCTATGTTTTAATGGTTTTGGCAAAAGTCAATATTTATAAATTGATCATAGGGGTAGGTACTTTTGCCTTGGCACTTGCATTTGCAGGCAATGATTTGGTGAACTTTATCGGGGTGCCTATCGCCGCTTACCAATCGTATGAAGCCTGGTCAGTATCCGGAATTCCGGCAACAGAATTCAGCATGTCCATTCTCGCCACTAAAGTACCCACTCCTACCTTACTTCTATTCCTTTCTGGAATGGTCATGGTGGCCACACTATGGTTATCGAAGAAGGCGCGACATGTTGCCGATACTGAAATAAACCTTTCTAGGGAAGGGGAATCGAAAGAGCGATTCCAGCCAAATGTTCTTTCTAGGGGAATTGTGCGATTGACCATTTTAATTTCCCAAATCTCATTGCTCTTTCCTAAATCCATCAGAAAGAAAGTGGATGCCCGATTTGAAAAACCGGTACTCCATCTTTCCAGGGAAAAGACCTACGCACTTCCCGCTTTTGACATGGTACGTGCCGCAGTGAACCTGATGGTCGCGGGGATCCTTATATCGATAGCTACCTCATACAAACTTCCTTTATCTACTACCTATGTCACGTTTATGGTAGCTATGGGCACTTCATTGGCAGATCGGGCATGGGGGCCAGAGAGTGCTGTTTATCGCGTTGCAGGGGTGTTGAATGTCATAGGGGGATGGTTCGGTACCGCCATCATCGCTTTTATTGCTTCGGGTGCCATTTTAACCATTATCAGCTTTGGCAAAGGAGCGGCCATTGCCGTTCTGCTGTTCTCAGCCCTTCTTTTACTGATTAAAAGTTATATTTCCTACAAAAAGAAATCTAAGGAAATCAAGGCTGTTGATAGTCTGCGCAAGGCCGAAAGCAGCTCTATACAGGGCGTAATCGAAGAAAGCACCCATAATATCGCGAAGGTGATCAAACGTGCCAATAAAATCTACACCAGCTCTATAAACGGCCTGGCAAGGCAAGATCTCGTTCAATTGAAGAAGAGCAAAAAACAGGTCTCAAAATTATCAAAGGAAATAGATGAACTAAGGGATAATCTTTTTTACTTCATAAAAAATTTGGATGAAACCGGTGTAAGGGCAAGTAACTTTTACATCAATATTTTAGGGTATTTGACCGATATAACCCAATCGCTGGATTATATCGCCAAAATATGTCATAAGCACGTGAACAACAATCATAATAAACTCAAATACAATCAGATAAAAGAGTTGAAACAAATCGATCAGCAGTTGGAGGCATTGTTCAATAGTACAAAGGAAGCCTTTGAAAACCGTTCTTTTGAGGAGATAGGCAATCTTCTTGGGAATAAGCAAAACCTTTTCAATATGGTCGCTGAAAAAATACAAAAACAAGTGGCAAGAACCCGGACCGAAGAATCCAGTCCAAAGAATACCACCTTATATTTTTCACTGTTATTGGAAACCAAGGATCTATTAAAAAGTACTATGAACCTTATGGAATCCTATTATCATGAACATGATAGCAGTATAGAACCTGCAAGAATAGAGGAATAAGTCCCATTAACCCAAAGTAAATTAACTATCTTAGGGAGAAATAGCTAAATATATGAAAGGGTACTTCTTCGCAATTATCATAATGGCTGGCACCCTGCCATTGATGGCCCAAGAACTATCTTCCACCCAATTGTTGGACAAAGCCATTGCCTACCATGACCCCAATCAACTCTGGGATGTTTTTGAGGGGAAACTTTTTATTACGCTGCAGTTTCCTGACGGTAAGGAACGGCGCAGTGAGGTTGAGATAAACCTGCCCAAGGAATATTTCAAATTAACCACCTTGGAAGATGATGTGGTTATTGAATATATCCTGGAGAAAGAAGATTGCACCCTAAAGTTGAATGGAAATACCTCCATATCCGATGAAGATCGGAATACCTATCGATTAACTTGTGAACAAGCCCTAAAAACGAAAAATTACTACACCTACCTCTATGGTCTTCCCATGAAATTAAAAGACCCCGGCAGCAACCTGGATCCGCTGGTACAAACCAAAAACTTGAATGGTAAAAATTACTTAGTGCTTAAAGTTACCTATGACGAAGACATTGGCAACGACATTTGGTATTTCTATTTTGATCCTTCGACCTCTGCTATGGAAGCCTATCAGTTTTTTCATGACGAAGCCAAAAATGATGGGGAATATATTCTCCTTAATGGCATTGAAAATGTCGCCAGTATAAAAATGCCCAAAATCAGGACTTGGTATTACAATAGCAATAATCAACTCTTAGGGACGGACATATTGACCAAAGCTGAACCGCTGCAATAAAAATTTTGAGCCCCATGGCTTTCCCATGAAAGGGATCATGCTCCAAAAAATCATCAATATCCCATTTGAAAATAAATACCGCTGGGATGAATAGTCAATCTAGGAATTGCTCGTAAAAATTAAAAACAGTTCTCAGATGTACAAAAAAAGCATTTTTTTCTTAGTCCTATTACTTCAAGTTATAGTAAGCTTTGGGCAATCTCAAGAACGGATCAACCTTTTAGCAGGCCCAAGTACGGTTTCAACTCCATTTTATTCCGGCCTAATGGGCTATTATGCGTATCGTATTCCAACTATTATCCAAACAAAAAAAGCACTAATTGCCTTTGCCGAGGGAAGAAAGAATTCCACCGGCGATTTCGGAAATATAGATTTAGTATACAGAAGGTCTACCAATCAGGGCAAATCCTGGGAACCCATACAAATATTGATTGACAGGGACAGCATTGCCGTTCAAAATCCCGTTCCCATTTATGTAAAGGACCAGAACAAAATTGTGCTGTTGTTCAATATTACCCCACAAAATGAACATGACATATTAAACAAGGACTATGGACCCAAAGATGGGCGTAAAGCCTATGTAATGCATTCCTCCGATGATGGCCGAACATGGTCTGCCCCAAAAGATATTACAGATCAGGTAAAACGACCACATTGGCGATGGCATGCTTTAGGACCTGTTCACGGAATCGAATTGAATTTTGGCATACATAAAGGTCGCTTGGTCGTACCCGTGGCCATAAGTGTTGAGAAAGGACAAAAGGCGTATTGTATGGCACTAGTTTATTCTGACGATCAAGGAAGTAGTTGGAAGATCGGTGCTGTGGATAATGACCTGTCCGATGTTGTGCAATGCAATGAGACCACTGTGGTTGAATTGACCAACGGTGACATTTATGTAAATACGAGGGACCATTTGGGAGGTTCACATGATAAAAATAGAGGGGAAACTTATAGTACAGATGGTGGGCTCACTTTTACCAAACCCATTATCGAGTCCGATAAATTTCCGAGTCCAATAGTCCAAGCCTCACTATTGCGGTGGGATACTAAAACAAAGGGGAGGGAAGATGTACTACTTTTTGCAACTCCCTCTAACACCCGTAAAAGGGAAAATCTTGTTATTATGGCGAGCTACGATGAGTCTAAAAGTTGGACCACTATATATAACGTATACCATGGTTTCTCCGCCTATTCAGATATGGTGAAATTGAATAAAAGGACATTGGGCGTTCTTTTTGAAACCGATGATTATAAAAAAATATTGTTCAAAAGGGTAAAAATAAAGGGCAATAGTAACAACTAAGACTACCCTAGCCTACATTTACCGACAATCTACATAAAAATGTTCATGAACATATGTTGGGGTTGCCTAGTACCACTTCGATAGGACTGATTTAGGTCATTGTGGGCCAATGGTTTAGGATTTACTTTTAAAATACTGAATGGGGACATCCAAAGAGTGGATTATCCAATTCGTTAACCTTAAAATCATAAATCATGAAAAAATTCATTATTGGTTTATTAGCCCTAGGCCTAACCAGCCCATTACTTGCACAGGTTCCAAAAGTTGAAGAGTTATCCGAAGTAGTGGTAACCGCTGTCAATTACAAATACCTGAATGCAATTGATTCCAAAGAGGTAGCAATACCCGTACAAATGCTAGAACGAAAAGTAGCGGCCTTTAACCTAGAGGATGCTGAATTCTATCAAGATGATAACGAGTTTTACTATGTTTCATTCTATATTCCCGAAGGAAAGATAGTAGCCGCCTATAATCCAGAAGGTGAAGTCCTCAGAACCATTGAAAGATTTGAAGATGTTAAACTGCCCACTGCTGTTAGAAATGCCGTAGCAGAAAGATTTCCTAATTGGACCATAGTGAATGATGTTTATAGGGTTACCTATAACCAAAACAAAGGGGCCAATAAAAGCTACAAAATCAAACTTAAAAATGGTGATAAGGTCATGCGAGTAAAAATTGACGATACTGGCGAGTTTCTTTAGTACAGCATCGTATCGTTTTAGTACATAGTTGTTAATTTAAAGCGCCCTGTTCCATTTGGAACAGGGCGCTTTTTAAGTTGCTACCTGTAAAAATTCATTTCATCCATATAGCGCCAGACTTCAAAAGGCAAAAGCGGTTTAATGTTCTTGCCTTTTCTATGATTATCCCTAATAAAGGTCGATGAAATCTCCATGATGGGTGCATCTACATGATGTATTTTAGGGTTATCCTTAAACTGGTGGTCTATCTTTCCTGAAGAGATCCTAGGGTACACATATAGGGAATGATTCTCCAAAATAACCTCATAATTTTTCCACTTATGAAAGCCTTTGAGGTTGTCCTCCCCCATAATCAAAGCGAATTCATGGTCATTGCCATATTGGTCCTCTAAATGCACCAAGGTATTGATGGTATAATTGGGCTGGGGAAGATTAAATTCTATTTTACTGGGTTTCAGTTTGGGATACTCCTTTGTAGCCTCAAATACCATTTGATAGCGATGATGGTCATCGAGTAAGGTTTTTTTGGTCTTGAACGGACTCATAGGGGTAATGACGAACCAAACCTCATCCAGATCGGAGAACTCCACCATATGATTGGCAATGACCAAATGGCCAATATGAATGGGGTTGAAAGTACCAAAGTAAAGTCCAACCTTCTTCATGATCAATCTTTCTTTTTAACCACGGGGGCACCTACAAATTCGGCAACCAACTGGTGTGCTTCCTTAAGTGCGGTGTCCAAGTCGTAATTCTTTATAATTTTGTCGAACTGAGGGGCAGTAGCCAATTCTACCGATGCTTTTGCAATGCGCATATTGATCTTATTATCGCTCTCAGTACTTCGCTTCTTCAATCGTATCTTAAGTTCATCAACACTAGGGGGTTTCACGAAAACGGCCAAAGTCTCTTTTGGATATTTCTTTTTTATACGTAACCCGCCTACCACATCAATATCAAAAATAACGTTCTTGCCTTCGGCCCATAACCGTTCTACCTCACTTTTTAAGGTGCCGTAAAAGTTGTCGCGATACACCTCTTCCCATTCCAGGAAATCGTCATTTTTAATATGTTTCTTGAATTCGGAGACATTCATAAAATAGTAATGTTCCCCTTGCTTCTCCTTGCCCCGTCTAGTTCTAGAGGTGGCAGAAACGGAAAAAGCGAGATTAAGTTCCGGTTGTTCCAATAAATAGCGAACAATTGTGGTCTTGCCACTACCCGAGGGTGCTGAAAATATGATTAATTTACCTCCTTCCATTATAAGACATTAAGCATTTGTTCTTTGATTTTCTCTAATTCATCCTTCATTTGCACTACCAATTGTTGCATTGGGGCATAGTTGGCCTTAGAGCCGATAGTATTGATCTCCCTTCCTATTTCTTGACTTATAAAGCCCAATTTTTTACCATTGCTGTCAGCTGATTTCAAGGTCTTTGAAAAATAATCCAAATGATTGGCCAAACGCACTTTTTCCTCGGTAATATCGTACTTTTCCAAATAGTAGATAAGTTCTTGCTCGAAACGGTTTTCATCAACTTCGGCCTTCATATCCGCTACGGCTTTTTCGAGTCGCTCCCGAATTCCCTCCTGTCTTTCCGGGTCTATTTTGGCAACCTTTTCTAATAAGGATTCCATATTCTTAATGCGTTGAACGAAATCTTCTTCCAATACAACCCCTTCTTGTAATCGGAATTTATTGATCTCTAACAAGGCCTCTTTCAAAACCTCTAGTATGGTATTATATTCTTCTTCATCAATATCTTCCCGTTCGGTTTTCAAGGCATCGGGCAAATTCAACGCCATTTCCAATAACTTAAAATCATCGCCTTGGGCAATGGATGCCAATTGTTTCATATACTGTCGAACCACAACCTCATTCACTTGGGTCGAGGTTTCATCACCGGTATTTTCAATATAGAGTCCAAAATCTATTTTACCCCTAACCAGGGAAGTGGCGATCAATTTTCGAAGCTCTAGCTCCTTTTCCCGATAGGCATTGGGCATTCTGGCATTTAAGTCAAGACTTTTACTATTGAGGGATTTTAGTTCAATAGTTACCTTCTTGGTAGGAAGCTGAATAACATGCTTCCCGAATCCGGTCATGGATTGGATCATAAGACAAATTTAAATTGATGCAAAGGTAAGCAATTGCAGATAGCAAAAAATGATGAATAGAATTCCTTGAACCTATCTATAGGGCCAAATACACCCTTTCTCGATACATAATATTCAGTAATTTCGATATTCAAATCCCTAAAATCTTTTTTAGGACTTTTTTATCGATATCAGCTCCGGCAAAATCATCAAATGTTTTTTCGGTAGCTTCTATGATATGTTCCTGGATGAATTTCGCACCTTCCCTTGCCCCTTGTTCCGGACTTTTAATGCAGCATTCCCATTCCATCACGGCCCAAACGTCACACCCATATTGCGTCAACTTCGAGAATATGCTCTTAAAATCTATTTGTCCATCGCCCAAAGAACGGTATCTGCCTGCCCGATCTCCCCAATCATTATAACCCCCAAATGCGCCTTTTTTACCTGTAGGGTTAAATTCCGAATCCTTTACATGAAATGATTTAATAAACTCGTGATAATGGTCTATATAGGCTATATAATCCAATTGTTGTAGTACGAAATGGCTGGGGTCATATAGGATATTCACTCTTTTATGGTTTCCGGTGGCCTTTAGAAAACGTTCGAAAGTATCCCCATCATGCAAATCCTCACCTGGATGTATTTCGTAACATACATCGACCCCCTCTTTGTCAAAATGATCCAATATAGGCTTCCAACGTTTTGCCAATTCCTTAAATCCCATCTCGACTAAACCTGCAGGTCGCTGGGGCCAGGGATGCCAGGTATGCCATAATAAGGCGCCTGAAAAAGTGGCGTGGGCTGTAATTCCCAACCTACGACTAGCCGTCCCTGCTTTTTTCATGACATCAACGGCCCATTCGGTCCTGGCCTTGGGATTGTTCTTAACCTTATCTGGTGCAAAACTATCGAACATTAGGTCATAAGCCGGATTTACGGCCACCAACTGCCCTTGTAAATGGGTAGAAAGCTCTGTAATCTCCAAACCATAAGAATTAACCTTGCCCTTGAGTTCGTCACAATAGGTTTGGCTTTCCGCTGCCTTGTCAACATCGATCAGGAAACTCTCCCATGTAGGTATTTGTATCCCCTTATAACCCAAATCCGATGCCCATTTGCACATGCCGTCAAGAGAATTGAAAGGTGCTTTACTGTCTACAAATTGCGCTAAAAATACGGCTGGTCCTTTAATTGTCTTCATATTATGATAATTGATAATGTTATTGAATCCCAAGGGGCTTTCGTAGGGATTATTTTAAGAATAAACCCTATATTTAATCCTCATTACACCATGTAAGTAATACAGTTCCCTACTTTATAAAGATAGGAAATACAGCATAATTAAAATAACATTATACCCTTTAAAGAAAGGGAAAGCAAACAAGTGTAGATGAACCGATTGTGGCTTTTAAAATAATAAACACTAAATCAGGTGCTTTTTCGTTTAATAGCTAGATTGGTACGAAAACTACCTTTGAGGAAATAAATTAGAATTGTAATATGGATAACGCATCAGCACGTAATATGTGGGGGGATTATTTAGATCACCACCTTGAGGATGCCTTCGCCGAGGCACCGAAAACAATTCATTTTTGTGATAACGAAAAAGATGCGAACGAATGTGCCAAATTGGTTAAAAAAGGAATAAAACGCGCTACTTCCCATTCACTTTTGAGTTTGCAATGCCGTAATGAACCCTTGCCAAAAATCGGGAACTTTACCGTAGTTACCGATTGGGATGGTAATGCACAATGTATTATACAGACCACCGCAGTGAAATTTAAACCATATTTCAGTATAGACGAAGCCTATGCGGAAATGGAAGCAGAAGGGGACAAGAGCTTGGCCTATTGGAAAAAAGTGCATTGGGATTATTATAAACGTGAACTTGAACCTTTTAATAAGGTTCCAAAAGAAAGTATGATCATTGTCTGCGAGGAATTCGAAATGGTATTCGACAGGAAAAAATAGACTAAAAAACGCCTTGGTAACAGCCAAGGCGTTTTTCATTACTTATGTTTTGGGTGTCATTCTAAATCTACCCAGACATTTCCTCCCTTATGGGATTCAACCGTTGCTTCTATAAAATTCATCCCACGTACGCCATCCAACATAGTAGGAAATTCCCCGTCGTTATAGATCTGACCCCTAATGGCCCTGGCAGCCCCTTTATAAATATTGGCCATGGAATCGAAAATACCTTCAGGGTGACCTGCTGGCAATTTAGTGCCATCCAAGGAAAGCACTGAATTATAGCCATGTCCAGGTTTATAGATCTGCGTGGGTTGGGTATCGCTCAAGAGGTAAAGGAAATTAGGATTTTCTTGCTCCCATTTAAAGGCAGCCTTTTCCCCATAAATGGCAATCGCCAATCCATTTTCTTCCCCTGTTGCCACTTGACTGGCCCGTATTACCCCCTTTACATGATCCCCCATTCTAATCAGGACCGTACCGTCAATATCCATAGGGTTGCCATTATACAGATAATTGAAATCGCTCAAAATTGACTTGACTTTTAGCCCCGTCGTAAATTCAAGCATATTAAAGGCATGCACTCCTATATCACCCATACACGAACTTATACCAGCCTTTTTCGGGTCTAGACGCCAAACTGAGGCACGTTTCTTTTGGTCATGAATGACCGTATTGACCCAGCCTTGATAATAAACCGCATCGACTTTATGTATTTTACCCAAAGCTCCAGACTTTATCATTTCGCGCATTTGGCGTACCATGGGATAGCCTGTGTAGGTATGGGTCAGTGCAAATACGGTCCCGGCCTTTTTATGTGCCTCTTGTAGAACTTTGGCCTCTTCGAGGGAAGTGGTCATAGGTTTTTCACATATGACATGAAAACCATTCTCCAACAATTTCAAGGCCATTGGAAAATGCAGATAATTGGGCGTTAACACGGCACATACTTCAATCCGTTCGCTTTCGGGCAATTGCATTTCTTCCTCAATCAATGTGTCAAAATCTTGATAAACACGATTTAAAGGCATATCGATTTCTTGGGCAAAGGCCATGTTGCTATCAAAATCCGGAGTGAAAACCGCGGCCACCAATTCATAGTTATCATTGATTTGGGCAGCTACGCGATGTAAAATTCCGATCAAGGACTCACTCCCGCCCCCTAATATTCCAAGTCTAAGTTTTTTTGGCATGAATCATTTAATTTATGGATGCAATAAAATTGATTTTCAATTTATATAAAATTACTAAGCTTTATAGGTTATCTTCTCATTTTTAAAAAATAGTGCAAAGAAAATGAGTACAAAGAATGCAAAGCCACTAGGAAACAGCCAGACACTTGCCCAATCATGACCTGCATTTTCGATGACATAAAAATCGGTGATCTTGCCCGCAATCCAAAAACCGATTAACATCCCAATACCATACGTCGCCAAGGTTATCAAACCCTGTGCGGCACTTTTATATTTTTCCCCTGCCTTACTATCGGTATAAATCTGCCCGCAAACAAAGAAAAAGTCATAACAGATTCCGTGCAGAAAAATACCTAAAACCAAGAGCGGGAATAAGTTGTCATTATTGCCATATGAAAAAAGTAAATACCGAACAACCCAAGCCAACATCCCTACCAAAATGGTTTTCTTAAACCCATATTTTTTCAAAAAAAATGGCAATAACAACAAGAACAAAATCTCTGAAAATTGACCAAATGACGACCATGCCGTTGAATTTTCGACCTTTGATTCCGTAAGGAATACACTTAAATTCTGAAAATAAAAGGCCAATGGAATACATATCAAAATAGACGAAATAAAGAAGTAAAGAAAGTTTCGGTCCCTCAATAAGCCCAAAGCATCCAATCCTAAAATATCTGAAATCGAGGCCTTTTCCGAACGAGTTTTCATAGGGGGCGTTTTGGGTAAGGTAAAACTGAAAACCCCGAGAATTGCAGAACAAACTGAAGCCATTAGAAATGTATATTTAAGGGCTTCATTGGAAATTCCCTCGGCGGAATCCCAACTTAAATAGCTAATCAACAATCCCGCAGAGATCCATCCTAATGTGCCGAATACCCTAATAAAAGAAAACTCCTTTGCTGGATCTTCCATTTGATTGAACGCCACCGAATTGACCAATGCCAAGGTCGACATGTACATGACCATATAAAACAATAGGTAGGGATAAAAAAGCGCAAAATCAGGGGCACTATACAAGAGGTACATCAGAAGCGCCCCTAAAAGATGTAATATTCCCAAAACACGCTCGGCATTTATGTATTTATCGGCAATCAACCCGATTATAAAAGGGGCAAGAATAGCACCCCATGATTGCGTTGCATAGGCCATTGCCGTTTCAGGGTCGGTTGTATGCAATGTATTAGGCAGATAGGTTCCCATAGTGACATACCAGGCACCCCAAATAAAAAACTCCAGGAACATCATCAATGATAATTGAACCCGGATTCTTGTTTTCATTTCTTTTTGACTTTACCGCTTGTAAAAAGCATAATCCATGTTGATAGGCTCCAAACCATTGGCACGAAAATCCATGGCAATCTGGGCCCTATGATGCGTAGAATGGTTTATGATTTGAAAAAGCATTTCCTGGACGGTATTGGTAAATAACCTTCCTTCGGTATTCTCATAATCGATCCTTTTTTCAAAATCATTGGTGTTGGTAACGATTTCGAAAGAATTTCGTTGATTTTCATAGTGTAAATCCCCCCAAGTTGAAATAGGATGCATCTGCCAAAATTCATAATCACTCGATTTGGAGAGAATCCTTGCGTTCCACAAATGATGTGAATTGAGGATATGGCTAAAAAGCTCACTACTCTTTTCTGACAAATCATTCAACTTGCTGCATTCTTCAATCAGTTTTTTATTGCAATAAAAGTTGTAATCAAATAAATGATTAAAAAATACCTTCATAGAATCCATATGCTATTTGATCTTTTTGGCCGCATTTATCAATAAATCACGGGTTGCGATTATACCTTCTTCCTCACTAAGAACATTGCCTTCATACTCAACCCCGATAAAACCGGAATACCCAGCATCCTTTACAATTTGAAGAATTCTTGCATAATCTATTTCGGTCTCATTCCCTTTTTCATCAAAATCATGGGCTTTTGCACTTACCGCTTTGGCGTGAACCATTAATTCCTTAACCCCTTTGTACTTGTCATATTCCTGAGCACAACCCGTTTCGGAACGTTTGATACAAAAGTTGCCGAAATCAGGTAATGTTCCACAATTATCCATATCTACCTTCGTCATTACCTCGGCAAGCATTGCGCCATTCGATGAGAATCCGCCGTGGTTCTCTACAATAATATTGATATTCTTGTCCTTTGCATAGGTGGCCAATTGGGTAAGTCCGTCTATTGAATTTGCCATCCATTCTTCGGGTACATCACTCCCTGCCAGATTAACCCTAATGGAATGACAACCCATTTTAGCAGCGGCATCTACCCATTTAAAATGTCTTTCCACAGCTGCCTTTCTCTCAGCAGCATCACTCACGGCCAAATCACCTTGGCGA
Source organism: Maribacter arenosus (assembly GCF_014610845.1). GTDB lineage: Bacteria > Bacteroidota > Bacteroidia > Flavobacteriales > Flavobacteriaceae > Maribacter_A > Maribacter_A arenosus. The sequence goes on from NZ_JABTCG010000002.1 coordinate 448,898, forward strand.
TCGATCATGATCAGCACGTTACGCATCCCGTACTTTTTGGCCTCGGCATTCGATTTTTCAACAAAAGCGTTTATGGCCTCATCGGAATACTCATTGTTCTCAAGATCCGCAGGATATAATTGACTTACATATTCCAATCCCGTAAAACCCCAACCTTTGGCTTTTTCCGCAAATGTATATGGGACAACATCATCATTACGTATCATTTTATGAATGGACCATTGGGCCAAGGACAAATCAAAAAACGGTTCAGACGTCTCGGATTCCATTTCAGAAGCCTCTAATGTATCGGCATTCTCCTTTTTAACTTCCTTGCACGAGTTAATTGTAAAAATCGACAGTATCAGGGAAAATGTTATGCTTGTTCGGAATAATTCGGATTTTTTCATCTACTTGAATAAAGGTGGGTTATTAATTTGTCTTTTGTCTAAAACTAGGGATACTAAATGTAGAGAATTTATTTAATATTTATACTTTAAGAAGACAAACAATTTAATATCTTGACTATGTTTTCAAATGAATACTTACAGGAACTACAAAAATAGTAGCTTTAAAAGAAAGGCCCATAACGAAAATTTCCATAATGAAAAGAAGAAGCTTTATTCAAAAGACCACGCTTACAAGTAGCGCCCTTATGATTGGGGGGCAATTGGCTTTCGGCAAAAACACCAATACGGATGTAGGACACAACTTCAATTTAAAATATGCCCCACATTTAGGTATGTTCAGACACCATGCTGGTGAAGACCCAATTGACCAGATCAACTTTATGGCAGATCAGGGCTTCACCGCTTTCGAGGATAACGGAATGATGAAACGCGATTTGGCACTCCAAACAAAGATGGGTGAGACACTTGCCAAGCGCAATATGACCATGGGCGTATTCGTGGTCGATAAAGGTGGCAATATGGCCAATACCTTGGCCGCAGGTAAGAAGGAATATATCGATATCTTTTTAGATGGATGTAAAAAAGCGGTCGAAGTGGCCAAACGTGTAAATGCTAAGTGGATGACCGTTGTCCCGGGTGGATTCGAAAGAAACCTTCCGATCGGAATTCAAAACGCCAATGTTATCGAGGCCTTAAGGCGAGGTGCCGACATTCTAGAACCCCACGGATTGGTTATGGTGCTTGAACCACTCTCCGATTCGCCCGACTTACATTTACGCACCTCCGAACAGACTTATTTGATCTGTAAAAGCGTAAATAGCCCATCCTGTAAAATATTGTATGACATCTATCACATGCAGAAGAATGAAGGGCATTTGATCCACAATATGGATCTTACTTGGGATGAAATCGCCTATATACAAATAGGTGACAACCCAGGGCGCAATGAGCCTACAACGGGTGAAATCAACTATCAAAACGTGTTTAAATGGATCTATGACAAAGGTTTTGAGGGTATCTTGGGCATGGAACACGGAAATTCTAAACCGGACAAATCCGGGGAACAAGCTGTAATAGACGCCTACCGTAAGGTTGATGCTTTTTTGTAGTTTATTTTAAGGTAATCTCCAAAATCGTATCTACCTCATCTTTTTTGTTTTTTGGAATTTCCAGAATAAGACCATAGTCGTCCAAGCGATACTTTACTTTGCTTTTGTCGGCAAAGAAAACAACGGATTGTACTTTTTCCCGAAAGGGTTGAACCAACAAAACATCCTTATCCCAATCCAAAATATGGAGGTACAACTTTTTTCCCTTCTGGGTAGAGACGCCCCAATCCTCGGCGGCCACGATTCCTTTGCGCGTACCATAAATGGTTTCCCCATGCTTGTCCATCCAATCGCCCATAGCCTTTAATGAGGCTTTGTGTTCAGGTTGGATCTCCCCATTCGGCATAGGACCAACGTTCAATAAGAGGTTTGCATTTCGGCCTGCGGCCTTCACCAGCAACTGTACCAACTCTTTGGGCGATTTATGATTTTGGTCCTTTATATTAAAACCCCATGAACCATTGATGGTCAAACACATTTCCAAAGGCAATTCACTAATATGTGACCCCTGCCACCCCGTAGTATTTTCACCAGGCAAATCTTGTTCGAACATTTGAAAATCCTCTCCGGGATATGGTTTTACATGATGGTTACTACCAATTAATGCCCCAGGTTGTAAGTTATGTATCAGTTGATAGGTCTTTCCTTCTTGCCAGTCTGCATCTTTTTTATCCCACATACCATCGAACCAAATGCCCCCTATTGGCCCATAATTCGTCAGCAATTCGGTCAATTGGGTGTTCATATACTCCAGATAGTCCTCCCAGTTTCCAGATTCATCCCTTCCGGTAAACTCCTGACCGGTTCTTCCCCTAGGATAATAATCGGGATGATGCCAGTCTAACTGCGAATAATAAAAGAAGAGTTTGATATTTTGCTTGCGGCATTCCTCGGCCAGCATTTTTATCACATCCTTACCATAAGGGGATTTATCGACGATATTATAATCCGATATCTTTGAATCATACATGGCGAATCCATCATGGTGCTTGCTGGTAATAGTGATGTATTTCATCCCTGCATCCTTGACCATTCGAACCCATTCTGCGGCATCGAAATTTATGGGATTGAAGAAGGAAGGCAACTTTTCATACTGTTTTATGGGAATCCTTTTATTATTCATGATCCACTCGGCAATACCCTCATCACCTCCACCGCCCAAAACGCTATAAACACCCCAATGTACGAACATCCCGAACTTCGCATCTTGGAACCATGTTCGATTGTCCAAATTTTCCTGGGTGGGTACATAACCCTCTTGGGCGTTTAAATCATTGGTCAGTGCGGAAACAGCTACTAAGAGGAACAAAAGTCTACAGATCTTCATTTTTGAATTGGATTTAGTGGATTATAAACGAATATGGATATTAAATATATAAAAGCTTTTGTTAGTTCCGGTATTAAAAAGGGATGGATCTTGAATTAAAACAACCTGTATTTAACTTTCTGTTTAGAAAGATAAAACAAAAATGGTCGTCTAAGCGTATAGACGTACATGTAGGCCTGGAAATTCAGCTATCTAAACCTGGAATTTAATACGTATTATAGCGGTTTAATTTTTAGTTGGGATGTATAGGGTTTTTTAACATATTTTTTACTGTATTATCGTTTTTAGCGACAACTTTTTACGAATTTGATTCGTATATATCATAACATTTTGTGACCTATGGATAAATACACTATCATATTACTAATCTATATTGCAGCCTATGTGCTTTCTGTAGCAATAAGCCCATATTACTTTAAAAAGCAGTAAAGTAGGACATAGCGCTATGAGTCCATTTCCAATCATAGTCTTGATGATGGCTATACCTTTGAGTAGTTTTAGATAGATAACGATATACAAAAATAAAAGCCCTGACAGTCAAATCAGGGCTTTTTAATTAAGTAGGTTCTTATAAATCGAATCAAACAGTCAAAAACAGTATTCTTTTGTCAATTTTGGACTGGTCAATCCCAAATACTTATTCATAGGTCAATTCATGATCTCTTTGGGTTTCAATATGTAATCATAAATACATGGCGAATGTAATTCCAAGAGTCCATACACCTAAATATTTGTTGTGAATGGCATAAATAATGTAGTATAATCAGTTAAATTGTATGGTTTGTTCGATAAAATACCAAAATTTCGATATATCCGGAGATAGCATTTTAAGAATGATGTAAAAAAAAACCCTTTTAACAAAGGGCTTTTTTTAGAAAAGTAGGTGAGTAAAATTTGGTACTAGCTTTTTATAGGTTTGTGTCGGTTTGGGGAAACCCACACTTTTTTTAGGTTAAGTTCATGGATTGATTTGGGGTCAACACTATCACTTAATTACAATGTAAAGATATGTCTCGAGGTCGATAAGCCCTAAATTATGTTGTGAACACGACCATAAATGTGGTGAAAAAATTAACGGTACGATTTCCTCGATGAATGGCACTTTTATTACGAGATGACAAACGCTAAAAAATACATTCAAACTAAAAAACGCCCTTTTTTCAAAGAGCGTTTTTTTTTAGTTAAGTAGGTTTTGTAAAATTTGGTATTAGCTTTTTATAGGTTTGTGTTAGTTTGGGGAAACTCACACTTTTTTTCGGTTAAGTTCAGGCGATGATTTGGGGTCAACACTATCACTTAATTACAATGTAAAGATAGCTTTCAAGGCCCAATGGCCCTAAATTATGTTGTGAACACAACCATAAATGTGGTGAAAAAATTAACGGTACGATTTCATCGATGAACGGCACTGTTCATCAACATTTTAGGCCAACTAATATTGGTCCAAATGTTCTGGATAGAGAAAGTTATTGTACGGAAAACGCGTGATATGGATATCCCTGACCACATTATAGACCCTTTTACGGAATTCATCGAGGTTTTCTTTGTTTAAGGCTGAAATAAACAAAGCGTTCTCGCCTATGCGTTGCATCCAAGTACGTTTCCAATCCTCGATGGTAAAATGTTTGTTGGTTCTTTCCGTAATCAGATCATCTTCATCTATGGTTTGGTGATGGTATTGGTCTATTTTGTTGAATACCATAATGGTCTTTTTGTCGGCACTGTCGATTTCTGCCAAAATTTTATTCACAGATTCGATGTGTTCCTCAAAATTGGGGTGTGAAATGTCGACAACATGCAGTAAAAGATCAGCTTCCCGAACTTCATCCAATGTGCTTTTGAAACTTTCGACCAACTGCGTTGGTAGTTTTCGTATAAATCCAACGGTATCACTTAGTAAAAAGGGAAGATTGCCAATAACAACTTTTCGTACCGTGGTATCCAAAGTGGCAAAAAGTTTGTTTTCCGCAAACACATCGCTTTTGCTAATAACGTTCATTAAGGTAGATTTACCCACATTGGTATATCCAACAAGGGCGACCCTAACCAATGAGCCCCTATTGCCCCTTTGGGTTTCCATTTGCCTATCGATTTTAGAGAGCTTTTTCTTAAGCACGGAAATTCGATCCCGTACGATACGTCTATCCGTTTCAATTTCGGTTTCCCCAGGTCCGCGCATTCCTATCCCCCCTTTTTGTCGTTCCAAGTGGGTCCATAAACCGGTAAGTCTTGGCAATAGATATTCATATTGTGCCAACTCTACTTGGGTTCGGGAATAGCTGGTCTGGGCACGTTGTGCAAAAATGTCCAGGATAAGACTCGTGCGATCCAATATTTTACACCGCAATTGCTTTTCTATATTGCGTTGTTGTCCCGGGGATAATTCGTCATCGAAAATAACCGAACCGATCTCATGTTCATCGACAAACGCTTCGACCTCTTTCATCTTGCCACTACCGATCATCGTCTTTGGATTGGGAACGTCAATACGTTGGACAAATCGTTTAACAACTTCCCCTCCTGCCGTATAAGTAAGAAACTCCAACTCATCAAGGTATTCCTTCACCTTATCTTGGTCTTGATCTTTATGCATAACCCCAATGAGGACAACTTTTTCGTATTCTATGGATTTCTTTTCTAACATAGTTATATTTAATGTGCAAATTTACACAATACTGACCTAGCTATTTTTGTAAATTTGATTCCTCTTAATTCAAAGGCATGATATTCTTCCCCTTCAAGAAAAAAAAGAAACATAGTTTGCATACGGTGGCCTTCTACAATCTTGAGAATCTTTTCGATACCATCGATGATCCCGATACCTTGGATGACGATTTTACTCCAAAAGGATACAAGAAATGGACCCCTAAGCGCTACAGGAAAAAAGTACATAAATTGGCAAAGACGATTTCAGAAATTGGCCTGGAATCTACACAACGACCTCCAGCTTTGGTAGGGATTGCCGAAGTCGAGAATGAAATGGTCGTCCAGGATTTGATCAATGCGGATCCCCTGAGAAACATCGCTTATAGTTATGTGCATTACGATTCCCCTGATGAACGAGGCATAGATACCGGTTTATTATACCATAAGGATCATTTTGAGGTTCTTTTTTCCGAACCCATTCCCTTATTGGTTTATAATCTGGAGGGGGAAAGAGATACCACAAGGGATATATTGTATGTTCATGGAAAACTTAATGGAGAGCAAGTACATGTCTTCGTAAACCATTGGCCTTCCCGTAGGGACGGCGATATTGCCACCGAGTATAAAAGATTGGAGGCCGCTAAGACCATTAAGTCGAAAATGGCCCAAATCGATGAACAATATCAAAATCCCAATTATATCATTATGGGAGACTTTAATGATAATCCCGATTCTAAAAGTATTCAATGGTTGATAAAAGACACAGATCTTTATAATCCCATGGAGAAATTAGGTTCCCCTCAAAGAGGTAGTGCCAATTATAGAAGGAGTTGGAGTTTATTCGATCAGATTATCGTTTCCCATAATTTCTTTAATTATAGCAAAGGCACCCATAGTTTTGCCCATGCCAATATTTTTGATGAGCATTTATTGACCGAATGGAAGGGTAAATTCAAGGGCACTCCATATCGCACTTATGCTGGGCGTAAGTACTTAGGAGGTTATAGTGATCATTTTCCGGTTTATATCCAATTAAAGTACAATGCTTAAGCATTGCTTTTAAACTCCGGTTTTATACTCTTTCCCATAAAGAGGGTGCTTAACTTGTTACAATGATCTTCAAGAAACTCTTCGACTTCTTCAATAAATTCCAAGGGTTTTTCCTTCCTGTTGATGGTTAAATGAACGACCAACGCATCAACTGCGGGGGGATAACCCGTGGTAATGGTCCACGCCAAGGCATTAGGACATTCCTTCAGGACAAAACGCAGTCCACCTTTAATGATACTGCGCTCTAAGGTGAACTCGCCCCAAATTCCTCCTATGAATGCGGTTTTATCATCTAACTGATCCAACAATATTAGTTCATCGGACATTTTTTCAAGATTTTCCAAGGTTAGGGTCTCTGTAATTGAATCCTCAGAAGTTTCGACATCTACAATTCTAAAAAATTCCATAGTGCTTTTTTTTTGGGTAATCCATCATTATACTGATCAGTATTTTTTATTTTATTCAGATTTTTTTGATTTCAGCATCTACCAATAATTCCTCATTGCGCAATCGTAAGAAAACTTGGGCGGTTGTGACCACATCAAGTTCACAGTAGGTAATGATCCTCTCCAAATCCTTTTCCCCATAGTACACATCACGAACCATACTGCCATCGATATCTTCTTTAGGTGAGGGGATTCCTAGGATATTGGCCATCAGTTTTAAGGAGGTATAATGTTTGTAATCCCCGAACTTCCATAGTTCCATGGTATCCAAATGGGGAACCTCCCATGGTTTTTTCCCGAATAGATCCAATTTATAAGGTAGGTTTATACGATGGATGATCATACGCCTTGCGATGTAGGGAAAATCGAATTCCTTCCCGTTATGTGCACAAAGTAGGTTTTTGGGATATTTAAAATGGGTATTCAAAAGGTTTTTGAAATCCTTGAGCAATTTTGATTCTTCCCCATGAAAAGTGGTGACCCTAAACTCCCTTTTATCCCCTTTGATATGGAAATACCCAACGGAAATACAAATGATCTTTCCAAATTCGGCCCAAATCCCGGCACGGTCATAAAACTCTTCCGCCGTAAATTCCTCCTTGCGTTGGTACTGTGATTTGTGTTCCCATAATTCCTTTTTGACATCATCCAACTCATCGTAATCCGCTACTTCAGGAACGGTTTCGATATCTAAGAACAGGATATTTTCAAGTAGAAGTTTCTGTAACATACTTAAATATACAAACAAAATCGGACATGGTACACAGGCTTTATTTAGGTAATAAATCGATACTTATAAATGAAAATGGAGGGATTTCCATAAGGGGTCAAAACCGACCGAGCGGTCTGTGACCTATGGCTTATTTAGGCCGTCTAAGACCTTAATGACATATTTAGAGCCAAAATTGTTCGGTGAAATACACGATTTGACAATAATTCGGGTTCTTATTTTGTAAAACAGACCATACGGTCGGAAAATCTTAAAATAAGGATTGCTGCTTTGCCGGGCTTTCGTGGTTCAACAACCATTTTTTACGATGTAGACCCCCTGCATACCCAATCAAGGATCCATCACTGCCAATAACACGATGGCACGGAATGACGATCCATAAAGGATTTTTTCCGTTTGCAGATGCAACGGCCCTAATGGCTTTTACATCGCCAAGCGTTTTGGATAATTGTAAATACGAAACCGTTTTTCCATATGGAATTTCTTGTAATGCGACCCAAACCCTTTTTTGAAATTCGGTACCAGTAGGGTTTAGGTTTAAACTAAAGGTTTGCCGTCGCCCATCAAAATATTCCCCCAACTGGTAAACGGCATCCTCCAGGACCTCGGGTATTACATCACTCACCGGGAGTTTATCATCCAAAACCGTAATGGAAGCCAATCCATCTTCATCACCTTCCAATTTGGCGATACCCAAGGGCGTATGTATGAAAGCTGTTTCCATTAGTCAATGTTGGCATCCTCATCTATCAATCCAAGGCGTTTTGCCCGTACTTTCCAATTTTCCCGGGCCAGGTGTTGTAAATCGTCCACATTATCGCTTTCGTCAACGATTTCGAGCCCAAGGAGTGTTTCTATGACATCTTCCATAGACACCAACCCGCTTACCGAGCCATATTGGTCGACGACCAATGCGATGTGTTGTTTTTGTGAGATGAAGGTTTCAAATAAGTCTGGAATGGGTTTATTGCGGTCTACCACAAGAATGTCCCTTTTTATGCTCGATAAAGGTAGGTCGCCATTTTCATTGATCATTTCCTCCAAGACGGTATCCTTTAACACAAATCCGACGATATTATCAACCTTTTCCTTGTAGATTGGGATTCGGGAAAACCTAAGTTTTGGGTTCTCATCAAAAAATGCCTTGATGGTTTTATTTTCTGGAGCGATTTTCATTACCGTTCTAGGGGTCATGACATCCTTGGCCAAAATTTCATCGAACTTCAACAAGTTTTTTATGACGATGGATTCAGATTCCTGAAACACGCCTTCCTCATGGGCGATGTCGGCCATAGCCGTAAAATCTTCCCTACTCAGGACACTACCGTGATGTTCTTTACCCCCGACAAGTTTGGTAAAGAGCTGTAAGAGCCATAAAAGCCCTGTCCATTTCAAGATTAAAACCATTATTTTAAGCGATTTCGCCGTGAAATTCGATAATTTCTTCCAATAGGTAGCGCCAATGGTTTTGGGAATGATCTCGGAAGCTACCAATATTAATACGGTCATTACGGTTGAAACAACACCAACCATAAGATCTTCGGTAAATTCGATTCCTAAAATGGTCCGTTGGGTACTGCCATATAAGTTTAAATAGGCCACTTTAGCCTGAACACCGACTAAAATAGCGCCGACCGTATGGGCAATGGTATTCAAGGTAAGAATGGCAATCAAAGGTTTGTCCACATCTTTCTTAAGGGCTTCCAATGTATTGGCATACGCCTTTCCCTCCTTTTTCTTTAGGTTGATAAAAGTCGGTGTTATACTCAACAATACCGCCTCTAATATGGAGCATAGAAAGGAGAAAAAGATGGAAATAAATGCGTAAAAAAACAGTAATCCCATAAGTTTGGTTTGCGCGGACTAAATTAGTAATATTTGAAGTTTAATCCGGTATAATCGATTGATAAAACACTTGTTGCAATGCGCCCCTTATATTAAGGTCATACAGATTTCGATGCTCCCGTGTCGGATAAACCCGATTGGATAGAAAAATAAATACCAATTGGTTTTCGGGGTCGGCCCATACGAAAGTCCCTGTAAAACCACTATGTCCAAAACTTTCTGGACTGGCCTCTGGGGCGGGATAGGCATTTTCCAACATCAGGGTATCATTCCCCAACAAGGGTTTGTCAAAACCTAATCCCCTTCGATTTTCATTGTCGGGATATTGTACCCGGGTAAAATCTTTCAAGGTCGCTTCTGAAATAAACCGATGCCCGTTGAACGTTCCGAAATTCTGATACATCTGCATGAGTTTGGCCAAATCGGTGGCTGAAGCGAACAGACCGGCATTACCTGATATGCCGCCCAAAAGGGCGGCGTTTTCATCATGAACCCAACCCTCGGTAAGGGAATGCCTAAACAGGGTGTCCATTTCGGTCGGTACTATTTTGTTCGGGAAATTCTTGGTTTTAGGCCTAAACCCTAGAGTAGGTGTTCCCAAGGGTACATAAAAGTTTTGGGTAAGATAGGCATCATAGGTCATACCCGTTAACCGTTCAATGAGCTCAGGGAATATCAAAAAGGTGAGTCCCGAATAGAGGTATTTTTTTTCCTGGTTGACCTTCGACCGCTTGATGATGCGATACATTTTATGGTTAAAGCGGTTTTTTACGAATAAATGATCATAGGCCTGATTGCTAAATCTGGAATTCGGTCGTGTTCGAACGAACCGTCTTTTTAACTTCCCATTTTTTCGGATAACTTCGTTCAGAAATACAATATAGGGTGTAAGCCCCGCCTGGTGCGCCAATATTTCCCGTAAGCTAAGGTCTTTTTTGTCCTTACTGTTTTTCCAATCTGTCCAATAGGTACTAAAAGGTACATCCAGATTCAGTTTCCCCTGATCTACTAATTTCATGATAGCAAGCAAAGGTGCAGCAATTTTGGTCACGGAGGCCAGATCATAATGGTCTTCATTTGATACCGGTTGTATACTATCGTAGGTATGATACCCGTAACTTTGATGGAATACCACCGTACTATTCTTGGCTACCAAAACCTGGGCGCCCGGGAAGGCCTTATTTTTTATACCGTTCGTTATAATGGAATCGGCTTTCCGATAGACGAAAGTGGAATCCATTCCCATAGCAGTAAGTGTTCCGTAAGCCAACCCTTCATGGTTAATGATCTTGAGCGAAACCTTCGTATCCTCCTGTGAATAGGCATTAGCAATAAATAAACCAATAAGTATAAACAATAGTTTTTTCATATGTAAAGCATAAAATCCATATATTGGAAAATAAATGCCAACAGGCTTAGGAATATCAAGAGTCTTTAAATTACTAACCAAGTAGTCGTACCACGTCTTTTGCAAAATAACTGGCAATAATATTGGCCCCGGCCCTTTTTATGGCCAAAAGTTGTTCCATCATCACCGCATCATGATCCAACCATCCTTTTTCAGCAGCCGCTTTCAACATCGCATATTCACCGGACACTTGATAAACGGCAATTGGCACATCGACCTCGTTTCGTATCTCACGAACAATGTCCAAATAAGCGATTCCAGGTTTTATCATAACGATATCCGCACCTTCATCAATATCCATCTGGGTTTCGCGTATCGCCTCGAATCTATTGGCAAAATCCATTTGATAGGTTTTTTTATCCTTGGGTACATTTTTAATGTCCACTGGGGCCGAATCTAGGGCATCACGAAAAGGGCCATAAAATGAACTTGCGTATTTTGCACTGTAACTCATGATTCCCGTATTCGTAAACCCTTCATCTTCCAAGGCTTCACGAATCGTTAGGATTCGACCGTCCATCATATCGCTTGGGGCCACAAAATCAGCTCCAGCTTCGGCATGGGAGACACTCATCTCGGCCAAAACTTCTACGGTTTCATCATTTAAGATCTGTCCGTTACCCACAATACCGTCATGGCCATAGGACGAATAAGGATCAAGGGCTACATCGGTCATGACCAACATTCCTGGGCAGGCGTCTTTGACCTTTTTAATCGCCAACTGCATCAATCCGTTGGGGTTCAGGGCTTCTGAGCCTTTATTGTCCTTAAGGTTTTCCGGCACTTTTACGAAGAGTAAAACAGCGCAAAGGCCCATTTTCCAAAGTTCCTTGACCTCATTTTCCAGTTGGTCCAAACTTAAACGGTAATAGTTGGGCATGGAAGCGATTTCCTCTTTTATGCCTTTGCCTTCTACGACGAATAAGGGAACCAAAAAGTCATCTGGGCCAATACTCGTTTCCCGTACCAATCTTCTGATCGATTCTGAGGCACGTAATCTTCTGTTTCTTATGATTGGATACATACTATTGTTTAAGCTTTAAAGTTAATTATAATTAGGCTAAACTACTATTCTGATTCCGCACACGCCAAAATCTTATGCAAGGCATCATCAAGACCGTGTTTCTCCCATAATTCCATATCCTTTTTAATTTTGGTCGCATTTTGGTCTGCATCGATATATTTTTTTATCGATGTGATCAAGGGGTCATCCAGGGTATTGATCTTTAAAATTGATTTTCCTCCCGGGATACAAAGATCATTTTCATAATCAAAGCAGAAAACCAATACCTTATCGTCCTTTTTTAAATCAAGGCCATCAAAACAATCGGAGACAAAAAACTGCTGGTTGGCATAGGTTTTTGGACCTAAATCCTTTATTTTAAATACCCGGTCGATCTTAATGAATCCTTTTTGTGATTTGTATAAGGGACCGGCTTCATCAGTAGGTTCAAGGATATCGATAATAGTACCACTGAACACCAAAGAAAGCTCATCCCCGCATTGTCCTAAAAATGGTCCTGATTCTGGCCACCAATAGGTGTATCCTACGTCTAAAGTATCCTGGTTAAATCCTATTTCGATATCACTTTTGTTTGGTTTTGACCTCTTGCAAGAGGTAAAACCGAAACTTATAAATAAGACCATTAGAAATAGTTGTTTTCGCATAGCTAAAATACTATAAAATCCAGTTTTTAGGCTGCTTTAAAACCTGAAGGAGTCTTTCTTCCTCACTGCCTACTTCGGCATGATGGTCATAGCGCCATTGAACATGGGGTGGTAGACTCATAAGTATACTTTCAATACGACCATTGGTTTTTAAACCGAATAGGGTTCCCTTGTCATGCACCAGATTGAATTCCACATAGCGCCCACGTCTAATTTCTTGCCAATCGCGTTGTTCTTTTGAATAGGTAAGCTTTTTCCTTTTTTCGACAATCGGGACATAGGCTTCCAGAAAACTATCCCCTACCGTAGTTACAAAATTATACCAATCGTTCATATTCATGGTCTCGTTTGCTTTGCAATAATCGAAAAAGAGTCCGCCTACACCACGAGCCTCATTTCTATGGGCATTCCAGAAATAATCATCGCATTTTTTTTTGAAAGCCGGGTAGAATTCTGGATTATGGGCATCACATGCCTTTTTACAAACGGTATGAAAATGTACAGCGTCCTCATCGAACAGATAATAAGGGGTCAGGTCTTGTCCCCCGCCAAACCACTGGTCAACGATTTTTCCTTGGTTATCATACATTTCAAAGTATCGCCAATTGGCGTGAACCGTAGGAATCATTGGACTTTTAGGATGCAGTACCAAGCTGAGTCCGCAAGCAAAGAAATCGGCGTCCCCCACACCAAAATAGGTTTGCATACTTTCCGGGAGCGCCCCATGCACGGCTGAAATATTGACCCCTCCTTTTTCAAAAACAATCCCGTTTTCAATAACCCGAGTTCGACCACCGCCTCCCTCGGGCCGTTCCCAAAGATCTTCGCGAAATTTTGCGCTACCATCAACAGCTTCCACTGCGGTCGTAATGGTATCCTGTAGTTTTTGGATGTATTCGAAGAATTTATCTTTCATTTTTGAGGATGCTTTATAAAGGGGGCGCCAAATCGTGGGTTTAGAGCAAGTACTTCAATAATTGCAAGTAGGCAATAGTAAGTAAAACCAAAAGCAATTACAACATGAGGCATTTCATTAAATAGCCTGACCGCATCTGAATCCCCGGGATACCCTATTTCTTGCAATGTGTCCATGGTCATTCCCCATTTTGGTACATGTTCACTTCCAAAAATAAAAGGAAATATTAGCACAAAATATGCCAGAGCCGCCAGAATTGACTTTAGAATAGTTTGCTGCTTTAATACCTTTGGGACATCTGAAAAGGCAAAACGCATTCTATTAAATACGACCAACAAATAAATTAATAAGACAATTGGATCTTGAGCAGCTGCACTAAAAGCCAATGCGAATAAACCATAAAATGGTAAAAGGCCATAAAGTGAGATCTTTTTTGGCATTGTGGACATGAGTACTCCCGAGTGTATCATTATAAATTCAAAGATTACCAAAATGCCCATTGTAATGATTTTGGGAGTATCACCAATAATTGGATTATGCCAAAGACGATAAAATTGAAATGCAATGATCAGCGTCATCAATAGACCGGCATATTCAAACTGACGATTGTATCTTTCTATGATATTCATCATTTATTATCAATAGGAGCAAGATTCATGCGTACAATTCATAAAGTTCCATATCCAGGGCATCCTCACCAGGGGGTGTATGTTCTTTCAATAAGGTTCGTTGCCAGATGTACCCACATTTTTTCGCAATCTTTACGCTTGCCAGATTTGTTTTATGGGTGATAATTCGAAGATCGGTAAGTCCTAAGGTGTCAAAAGCGTAATTCGTAAGTGCCTGTACAGATTGTGTTGCCCAACCCCTTCCTTCAAATTGATAGCCGATACAATAAGCCAATTCTGCCTGTTTCTTGTCCCAATTAAGTTCTTTAATATACACAAGCCCAATAATCGTTCGGCCCTCCTTTTCCTTGAGTTTAAAAAGAAACTCTTCCTTTTCCTGAAATTGTTTTACTTTCTTCGAAACAAAAATCCTCGATAGGTCAGGGGTAAGGTTCTGTTCTAGTGTTTTTGGGAAAAAACGTTTTAACCGTTCCGTATTTGCAATACTGAAATCGCAGAGTTTCCAAGCATCCTCCTCGGCAATGGGTTCTATAAAATAGGCATCGAAGTCAAATAGCATTAAACCAAACGGTATTTTTTATTGTGTGGGACTTTTATATTCTTTTACGGCATCTACGAAGGCTTTGGCATTCTCTAATGGAATGTTCGGAAGAATTCCGTGACCTAGATTCGCAATGTATTTGTCTTTCCCGAATTCATCGATCATCCGGGTTACCATTTTTTTGATTTCCGAAGGAGGGGACAACAATCTGGCCGGATCGAAATTACCCTGTAAGGTAATATTTCCACCCGTTAAATATCGGGCGTTTTTTGGGGAGCATGTCCAGTCAACACCCAAGGCAGCCGCACCGGATTTGGCCATCCCACCCAGAGCGAACCAGCAGCCCTTACCAAAGACGATGACCGGGGCCTCATCTTTCAAGGCATCTATAATCTGCTGAATGTATGTAAATGAAAATTCTTGATAATCGTCAGGGGAAAGCATTCCGCCCCAAGAATCGAATACCTGTACCGCATTGACACCCGCCCTTACTTTGGCTTTGAGATAGGCAATGGTCGTATCGGTTATTTTCTGCAATAATTCATGGGCGGCAATGGGTTGTGTAAAACAGAATTCCTTCGCCTTGTCGAACGTCTTGCTCCCCTGCCCTTGCACACAATAGCAAAGGATCGTCCATGGTGATCCAGCGAAACCGATCAAAGGAATCCCATCGTTCAACTTCTCTTTGGTCATTGTAATGGCCTTCATTACATAATCCAATGTTTCATTGACATCAGGGACGATAACATTGTCAACGGCTTTTTGGGTTTGTATGGGATTAGGTAAATAAGGCCCAAAATTAGGCTTCATCTGCACTTCTATGTTCATGGCTTGTGGGATAACCAAGATATCACTGAAAAGGATAGCGGCATCCATTCCGTACCTGCGAATGGGTTGCACCGTAATTTCGGAAGCCAACTCAGGGGTTTGGCAACGGGTAAAGAAATCGTATTTTTTTCGTATTTCTATAAACTCAGGCAAATAACGCCCTGCCTGCCGCATCATCCAAACTGGTGGTCTATCGACAATTTCGCCTTTTAGGGCTCTTAAGAATAAGTCGTTTTTCATCTGCTTAAGTTTATTTTTATTATCGGTCAGATACAATTCACCAATGAATATCCAGATTTATCAAGTATTGTTATGGCCCATTTCATATCTTATTCTTCTCTCTTAGCCTTTGCCCTTTAGGTATTTGGCATTAACCAAATCAATTACACTTTCCATATCGGGAATTTTGGCAACATATACCTCTGAAAAATGCTCCCGGGCCACCTTAGCCGTGCTTTCGCCAATACAATAGGCAATTATATCCGTTCTGTTCAATTTTAAATAGCTTTTGATGGTTGACGGACTGAAAAAGAGTACCCCCTTTACATTCGGAGGAACTTTGACAGGGGTGTGCTTGGTTTTATAGGCTTCAATCTCGTTCACCGTAATACCACTATTGGTCAATATATTGGGAAGATCGTCCATACGTAGATTACTACAGAAATAGGTAACTTCGGTCCCTTCCAAATAGTCCACCAAGTATTCCGCCAATTTCTTTGCGTTTTTTTCGAAATGCCGCACTAAGCCAATTCGGGCTTCGATCAACCGTTTGGTGCGTCGACCTACACAATAGATATTTTTGAATTGCAATTGGGAAGCGCTCACATTGGTCAATAAAGCTTCGACCGCATTCTTGCTTGTAATGATGACATTTTGCATTTTTGCCGTCAACACCTTCCTGGGGATACGGGTTGGACTGGTTTTTATAAAATCCTCTGAATCTACCTGAAGGCCACCCTTGAATAATGAGCGTTGGTCTTGGGTCAATTTTTTAGTACAAAATATTTCTATGCTTTTGGTATCACGTTGTACTTCCCCTACTAGGTTTTTGCCCCCGCGGCTTAAAATACTATTGGCACAATCACGGCCTAGGCTTTTATGCTCCCCAAAAGGCGCCGTAAATTCAGCCTCCAATTTTTTGGTTCCGTCAACAGATAGCAACACCCCTTTGAAGGTAACCTCCTCCGTTTTGCTATTGATATAGGCTAGGGCCCCAATAGGGGCACTACAGCCGCCCTCCAACAATCTGAGGAACTCCCGCTCAAGTTGGGTACAAATTTCAGTGGCTTCATGGTTCAATTCTGCACAAGCCTCGAGAACAAAGTCGTCTTTTTCCAAAGCAACCACCATAATCGCCCCTTGGGCCGGGGCAGGCAACATCCAAGTGAGTCCAATGGTATGTTCGTGTTCGAGGCCGATTCGATCTAAACCGGCCGCAGCAAAAATGGCCCCGTTCCAATCGTTGTCTTTAAGCTTTTGCATGCGACTGTTCACATTGCCACGCAAGTCGACCACGGTATGGGTCGGATACCGGTTCAACCATTGCGCTTTCCTTCTCAGACTTCCCGTGGCAATAATGGCATCCCGGCTGGCAAGAAATTCCTCATTGTCCTTATAAGCCAGGATATCGAGATAATTGGCACGTTCCAATACGGCAGCCTGCACAATTCCCTTTGGCAAAGCTGTGGGCACATCTTTCATAGAATGTACCGCAATATCTATATCCCCATTGAGCATAGCCACATCGAGGGTTTTGGTAAAAATACCCGTAATCCCCATTTCGTAAAGAGGCTTGTCCAGCACCAAATCCCCTGTGGACTTAACAGGGACAAGTGTGGTTTGGTAACCTAAGGCTTCAAGCTTGTTTTTAACGGTATTTGCCTGCCATAGTGCCAATTCACTATCGCGTGTGCCAATTCTTATGCTTTTGCTCATTGGGATTTTATTTCTAGCTGAAAAACTTTTTGAATGAGCTCAAGACTGTCCTCGGCATCCCCATTGGCATCCTTTAGATGATTTGCAAACTGCTTTGTTATTTTTTGAATGATACGGTCTGAAATAACATCGGCTTGTTCCGTATTGAAATCGGTAAGTTTTCTGGATTGATAATCCAACTCCTCTTCCTTCATGGTATTCAATTTCTTTTTCAAAGCTTTGATTACAGGAGCGAATTTTCGGGTTTCCAACCATTGGATAAATTCCCGTTTTATATCCTCGATGATACGTTCTGCTTGCGGTATAAACTGTTTTCGACGCTCTAAAGTCTCATCTGTCATTTGTGATAAATGGTCTAAATGGATAACCGTGACGTTATCAAGATCGGAAACATCATCGGCCACATTCTTTGGAATCGAGAGGTCCAATATCAGCAAGGGTTTCTTGGTATAGATCAATTCCTTTGAAATCGTCGGGGAATGGGCCCCTGTAGCAACCACCAATACATCGGTATTTCGAATCTCGGTTTGCAGATCACCATAGTCCTTGACCACTAGATTAAATTTGCCTGCAATTTTTTCCGCTTTGGTCTTAGTTCGATTGATCAGGGTAATTTGTGAGTTCTGGGTATGCTTGATAAGGTTTTCACACGTATTCCGCCCAATTTTCCCGGTACCAAAAAGCAAAACACTCTTGTTGGAAATATTCTCAACATTCTGAAGAATGTATTGTACCGAGGCAAAAGCAACCGAAGTGGCCCCGGAAGAGAGGTCGGTCTCATTCTTGATGCGTTTACTCGCCTGGATCACCGAATTGGTAAGCCGTTCCATAAACGGATTGGCAATATCATGCTTTTTAGAACGGTTGAAGCTATGGCGTAATTGACTTATGATCTCAAAATCCCCTAAAATCTGACTGTCCAAACCTGTGCCCACACGGAATAAATGGGAGATGGCATCGTTGTTTTTATACACATAGGCCACTTCCTGGAAATCTTCAAGGGTACCTTGAGTGTTATCGCAAAGTAGCTTTATCAATTGAAAAGGATGTTGGGCAAACCCATGCAATTCGGTACGGTTACAGGTAGAAGTAACCAGTAAACCATCTATATCCTGGGCTTTGGCCTGCTTTAAAAGATTATCTATGGAGGATTCATCCAAGCTGAATTTACCCCGAATGTGCGCATCAGCTTTTTTATAACTTAGACCAATGGTATAAAATGAATTATGCTTGGAAATGTGGTACGCTTTCATAAATTTGTTCGAACGGTCACAAAAATAGGAGCATCATTCGAATAAAAATAACGCTTGAGGAACAATTAGTATCGAAATTCGGGATTTTAATCCCAATTCGTTGTAACTTCCCGCTAAACGATGATTTAATGGCTGTTCAAAAGAATTTAAATTAACCTTATTTAGAATACATCTAAATAATATTTCTATTTTTACGCGCTATGGAAAAAGAAAATGTCGCTCAAGGATCCTACACGGAGGTGTTGATCGAAAACGGCTTTTACGTATTGAAGCTACAGAATGATACGCTGGCAAAGCAAAGGGTCACCCGTGAGATAGATAGTACTTTCATTCAATTTCATTTCTGTTTAAAGGGTAATGCTAAATTTATCTTCAATGAGGGCATGTATGCCCTTGAAGTTTCCGAGGAAAACTCCCTTTTATTATACAATACACAGGTAGATTTACCCATGAATATGGAAATGGCCCCCAATTCTTGGATGGTTTCCATAGTCATGACCATTCAAAAATTTCATTCCCTGTTTTCAAAAGAGGCTGATTATATTCCGTTTCTAAGTGCTGGGAACAAGGAGAAAAAGTATTATGCCCAAGAAATGGTTACGCCTGCCATTGCCGTGGTTTTAAGCCAAATAATGAATTATAACCTACATCCTTCGATAAAGGAATTGTATATCAAGGGTAAGGTCTATGAGCTTATTTCACTTTATTTTAATAAAAGTACGGATGCCGATCTGGAACAATGTCCGTTTTTAGTCGATGAGGATAATGTAAAACGAATTAGACAGGCCAAGGAGATTATGATCAGCCATATGGCCGAACCCCCATCATTACCTGAATTGGCGAAACAGGTCGGACTGAGTTTAAAGAAACTGAAGGAAGGTTTTAAACAGATATACGGGGACTCGGTCTATAGTTTCTTATTCGATTATAAAATGGAACATGCACGCCGATTATTGGAGACTGGCCAGAACAATGTGAATGAGGTGGGATTAAAGGTGGGATATAGCACATCGAGTCATTTTATAGCTGCCTTTAAAAAGAAATATGGCACCACCCCCAAGAAATACGTGATGTCATTGGCGAAATCATGATGAAAAATGCTAAATGTGCCATGCTTTAGCGGATTTTTACATTTCCGACCGATCAGTCTGTACCAATGCTAGGCGTGAATCATCGTAATCCCAACCAAAGGGACGAAAATCGCTAAAACATCGGGGTAGTGCATCGATTTTTCCTTTAAACCTTCTTTGGAGTACCCAAACAGACCCATCGGTTTGTTTTCCAATGCAAAAGATGCGCCTTCAGTTGATGCGGGCCACCATAATCCCCGTGTTTTTATTGACTTTTTTGAGATAATCGACCAGTGGTAGTTCAGAAACCTCAACCTCTCCCGAAGATGAGGCATGCAAAAGGTGGATCCTTCCATCCTTTTCCCTTGATGCGATACCGGTATGGGTAATATCCAACCCTTCAATAGAGGTAGTGAGTGCGATGATATCCCCCGAACGGATCAAATGTTCATTGGCTTCAATCTGATCTTGGGGCAAGTAGCAAATGGCTTCATTGTTCAGAAAGTTTTCGGAAGCCTTTATCTTTTCAAAATTCATGTCATCGACCAAAAAGGGATATAAATCCCTATGGGTGCTCATAAAATTGATTTCCTTGGTAATCTCCTTTCCCCCTATCTCAGAGGTCATGTCCGTTATCAATCCTTTTTGTTCATTATTGGCGATCCACTCCGAAAAATAATGGAGTCGAGAGGCGTATCCATCGAGCTTGCCGTTTTTATACCGAATGGTTTCTAAAACCTTGGCAAAAGAATCAAAATCTGTCTTTTCTTTCTGTAATAGTAGGGTGAAAGCCAGGACATTTTCAACGAAGGTGGTACAATCCAGCCCTTGAAGATTGACCACTAATGTTTCGGTCTCCCCTATTTCCAAGGTTTTTGCCACATAAGGGGTCTGTAGAAAGGTTTTGCCTACCGATACCATAGTTTTTCCCAAATCCTTTTCCAATAAACCATCAATCGCGATGATCTTATCCTCAAAAGCCTGTTTGTCCTGGGCGGAACAGGTAATTTGTTGGGTATAGCCCAGGGCTACCGCAAAGAAGCATAGTAATATAACATAGGGGGCTGCTTTTTTCATTTTCTTAGGATTATAGAGACAAAAATAGCAAATAGGATGCCATTTATTCCACTTTTTCATTTGCTTCCGCTTTATTCAGGTAAATACGGGTATGGGCCAAGCTTTCCGGATAGTTCTTTTGTAGAAAAACAATCAATTTTTCACGCACCATGACCCGGAGATCCCAGGCCGACGATGAATCCTTGGCACTCATCAAGGCACGGACCTCAACGTAATTGGCCTTTGAATCGGTTACCTGGATGTTATTGACTTCCCCATCCCAAAGATCGGTGGATTTCAAGATTCGGGTCAATTCCTTGCGAAGCGCATCAAAAGGAACCTTATAATCGGTATACAAAAAAACAGTACCCAAAATATCGGCAGAGGTCTTTGTCCAGTTTTGAAAGGAATTTTCAATAAAAAAGGTGGAAGGGACGACCAATCTTCTTTTGTCCCATATTTTAACAACAACATAAGTTAGGGTAATCTCTTCGATCCGGCCCCATTCCCCTTCAACGATTACGACGTCGTCGATTTTAATGGGTTGTGTAATGGCAATTTGAATGCCGGCCAAAATGGTACCTATCATTTTTTGGGCCGATAAACCAATGATGATTCCCGCAACCCCGGCCGAGGCAAAAATACTCACCCCTATTTCGCGTATGCTTTCAAAGCTCATAAGGGCAATGCCTAAGGCAAGAATAATAACCACGAATATGATAATCCTCTCCAATATATTGAACTGGGTCGTGACTTTCCTAGCCTTAAGATTGTCTGAGGTGTGAATGTCATATTTTTCGATAATCCCTTTTTTAACGATCTTTATGATATTCAAGATCAGCCAGGTTGCTCCAAAAATAAACATCAAAGTACTGGCCTTTTTAAACGTATAGGCATAGTCTTCAAGGCCCAGAACATCACGAAGTGATTCCATACGTACTAGAAAGGACAGAAGAATCACGAAAAAGGGAAAGGTTACCTTTTTAAATGCATGTTTGGGGATGACATAATTGGGGTCTTTCCCAAACCTACGTAGTAGTTGTACCATAATGAAATACACTAGGAGAATCAGTAAAAAAGCAACTATCACATAGATGAGCGACTGATTGTCTGTATTTTTGAAAAAAGTATCGATCATTACCTTGTATTTATTTCATTTAGTGAGGGAACATAAATAAAATACCATCAAAACATGTTAAATCCATGTAAAAAATAGATTTTTCCCATAGTGGCATAAGAAACTTATGAAAATAGATCAAGATTTGTTTTAACACAAAACCTATTTTTGTTGCCGACATACATTTGAGCCTTTTGGATAATCAATGGAAGATGATATAATCTTTTTATTAAAAGGAATGCCCGACAAGTTCAAGTGATATAAAACCGTTTAAAAAATGAAAGGAGTCTTATTGGTAAATCTCGGTTCCCCGGATAGCCCCACAGCAAAGGATGTAAAACCCTATTTGGATGAATTCTTGATGGATCCTCGTGTAATCGACGTTCCCAAATGGCTGCGTAATATTATCGTCCGGGGGATTATCTTGCAGACGCGTCCTAAAAAATCGGCCGAAGCCTATCAAAAAATCTGGTGGGAAGAAGGTTCGCCATTGATCGTCATTTCTGAACGCTTTTCTGAAAAAGTGAGTAAGCACGTTGAAATTCCCGTTGCCTTGGGCATGCGTTATGGTAGCATGACCATTAAAAATGCAATCCAATCCTTAATAGATAAGGGCGTGGATGAGGTATTGTTGGTGCCCCTATATCCACAGTACGCCATGTCTTCCTTTGAAACTGTCGTGGTAAAGGCTATGGAGGTCCAACAGCAGTATTTTCCAAATATACAGATCACCACCTTGCCCGCTTTTTATAAGAATGAAGCCTATATTAAAGTATTGTCCGAAAGCATAGCCGAAGGATTGAAGGGTTTTGAATACGACCATATCCTCTTTTCATATCATGGCATTCCCGAAAGGCATATTCGAAAATCAGATCCGACCAAATTCCATTGTAAGATCGATCAATCGTGCTGTACTACCAATTCCGTGGCACATCACACTTGTTACCGCCATCAATGCTTTGATACCACAAGGCGGGTGATCGAGTATTTAGGAATTGATGCCGACAAATTCAGCATTTCATTCCAATCGAGATTGCCCAATGACCCTTGGTTGAAACCGTTTACCGATTTTGAATTTGTACGACTTGCGAAAGAAGGAAAGAAAAGACTTGCGGTAATTACTCCGGCCTTTGTCGCCGATTGTCTGGAAACCTTGGAAGAAATTGCCATGGAGGGGAAACATCAGTTTGAAGAAGCTGGTGGGGAAGCCTATAAGCATATAGCCTGTCTAAATGATAGCGATGCTTGGGTAAAAGTAATGGCAGATTGGATAAAAAGTTGGCATGCTACAGAAGCTTTACCAGCATAGGGGTTAGAAAGTGGGTGAATGAACGGGAGGTAAGTGGGAAATTACCCATAAACTGACCTGCAAGGTGTTCCCCCACGGCGGTGGGGCTCCGTGTGGGTCCGATGACAAGTTCGCCCCATAGGCTTAATTGGACCTAACTTTCGTGGTTTAGACCTACAAGGATTGCTTGTGCCTCTATGATGCCTAGCAGGTCTTAATATTAATTCAAATGGCTAAAGTCACATCAGATCAGCTCGGCACCGAACCCATTGGCCAATTATTGGTGAAACAGGCCGTACCGGCATCTATCGGTATCTTGGTCATGTCTTTGAACATTTTGGTCGATTCCATTTTTGTGGGGAATTGGATCGGTTCCATCGCCATAGCTGCTATAAACGTGGTGTTACCGATTTCCTTCTTTATCGGCGCTCTGGGTATGGCCATCGGTATTGGGGGTTCCAGTATAATCTCTAGAGCCTTAGGGGCCGAAAATAAGCCAAAAGCCTTACAAACTTTTGGGAACCAGATTACCCTGACCCTTTTGGTGACCATTTCTATGGTCATTCTTGGTTTAACGTTTGTCGATGACCTGATTCCCGCCTTTGGCGGTAAAGGGGCCATCTTTGATCCCGCTAAAATCTATTATATCATCGTGGTTTGTGGCGTACCTTTCCTAGCCCTCTGCATGATGGGTAACACGGTAATCCGTGCCGAAGGCAAGCCTAAATTCGCCATGATCGCCATGATCATCCCATCCGTTGGGAACCTGTTCATGGACTATCTTTTTATCTATGTTTTTGACTGGGGTATGGCGGGTGCCGCATGGGCCACGACGATCGGGTATGTCCTTTGTTTTGCCTATGTGCTGTATTTTTTTCTTTCCAAGCATTCGGAACTTAAGGTTACATGGCCCCATTTTAGATTAAAAGCCGATATACTGAAAGAAATCGGTTCCTTGGGTTTTGTTACCCTGGCCCGACAGGCCGTGGTGAGTATCATCTACCTGTTGTTGAACAATATTCTGTTCGATTTGGGAGGCGAGGCCATGGTCGCCGTGTACGCCATCATCGGTCGAATGTTGATGTTCGCCCTTTTTCCGGTCTTTGGAGTAACCCAAGGCTTCTTGCCCATTGCCGGATATAACTATGGTGCCCATAAATATGAACGGGTCAGGGAATCGATCAATACCGCCATTAAATATGCCGCCCTATTGGCAACATTGGTATTTATCGGACTCATGGTTTTTCCTGCCGAAATCGCCTCCTTGTTTTTAAGCAATAAGTCCGACATGTCCGATTTTGAACTCGCCACCAATGCCTTTGTTTTGGAGCACACCCCTTCGGCCATGCGATGGGTTTTTGCGGCGACTCCCATCATTGCCCTGCAATTGATAGGGGCCGCATACTTCCAGGCGGTAGGTAAGGCCGTTCCGGCTTTGTTATTGACCTTGACGCGTCAAGGGTTCTTTTTTATTCCCTTGATCTTGATCTTGCCTCATTTTATGGGAGAACTTGGGGTATGGATATCCTTCCCTATCGCCGATGTGCTTGCCACAGTGGTCACCGGGTATTATTTACGGCGGGAAGTCAAAAGCACTTTGATCGCGTAACCACTGAACAATTTGACGTATTTTTGAAATATTGACTTATTACGATCCTATGAATAAATATCACGCCTTTCTTTTAATTACCATCCTATTGGGCACAGATTGCCAGACCCATGAACCCTCGACGTCCACCACGCTTTTTGTGGGCACCTATACCGAAAACGGTAGTGAGGGCATTTATAGCTATCATTTCGATTCCAATTCAGGGGAACTAACCCAAAAGCAACTGGCGGCCAAAATCGGAAATCCGTCTTTTGTAAAGGTTTCACCAGATAAGCAGTTTTTATATGCCGTCGAAGAAACCGATACCTATGAAAATTCAAGCGGGGGAGTCGTCGCTTTTCGTATCGATGGCGATAGCCTTGTAAAAATCAATGCAAACGCCACCGTAGGGGCACATCCCTGCCATATTGGACTATCTGAAGACGGTAAATTTCTAGCCGCATCCAGTTATACGGGCGGGAGTGTTTCAATTTTTAGGATTGGGACCAAGGGGGAGCTTTTACCAAATCCCCAATTTATCGACCACAGAGTTCTTGATACGACCAGTATATCACATGCCCATGCTGCTAAATTCACCCAAGATGGACTTTTTGTGGCCGATTTAGGATTGGATGCCGTATTGCGATATATGTTGAGGAATAACAAATGGGTGCCTTACGAACAACCCCCTTTGGCTATGGCCCCAAAAGCCGGACCCCGGCATTTTACCTTTGGGCAAGAGGGCGAATACCTCTATGTCATCAATGAATTGAATGCGACGATTACCGTATTGCAAAGAAATACGGATCGTTCCTATACCGAAGTTGAGACCCTATCAACCTTAGCCGAGGATTTTACAGGGGAGAGTTTTTGTGCGGACATCCATCTTTCGGGTGATGGACAATTTCTTTATGGCTCCAATCGAGGGGAGAATACCATCGTGATTTTCAGAGTGGATCAAAACACGGGTAAACTGAGTTTGGTGGGGAGGGAACCTGTAAAGGGCGATTGGCCCCGTAATTTTGCATTGGACCCCAGTGATAATTTTCTTTTGGTGGCCAACCAACGCAGCAACAATATCGTTGTGTTTAAACGGGACAAAACCGCAGGTACGCTACGTTTTCTTCATGAAGTGGCACTTCCAAGCCCAGTGTGTTTGGAGTTTTTGGAGTAGGGTATTGCATCTGGTTTCTATGTTGTAAACAAGCAACTTTTCGTCGAAAAAAAGAAAAACCTTGGTTTTTATATGGTATTCCTATATCGGTTTTTAAATAAAATCCTTGAAATTGAAAGGGCATTGTTAATTATTAAAAACCCGACCGTTATAAAAAACCGTATCCCTTTTAAGATTTTGACCCTAACGATGACCTTTTTACTGTTTACAATGGGTTGTCAAGAAGAAGAACTTCGCGACCTGATGTTAGAGACCGAACAGGTCGAAACCGTAGCCCAGGAAGAAGGACCTAAGGTAGATACTGTAATGGGAGAGGACATTCCCGACATCGTTGAAAGTATCGCCTCAAAAACCGCTACAACTTATAGTAAGGTCGCAGACCTTGAGGGAAAGATCCGGTTTAACAAGGCGATGATCAATATGCGCCATGCGCGGCGGGTAAAGAACAAGGACGGGGTAATCAACTATACCTTCGACCTCTACCCCGATGATGCCCCCGAGAATGCCTTTTATACCCTGATCGTCAGCAGGGCCAAGAACGGAACCTTGGACGAGCCCTATGTCATCGGTTATGAAATGACCGATGCCGATTTCGAGAATTTTATGGCCCATGATATGGATTTCCGGTATTTCAGGGCCGAACAACGATTCTACAATTTCGATAGTTTCTTTACCGACAGTAAGAACAACAGAGTGGGCAAATCGGGCGATTGTGGTGGTAGCACCATTGGCTCGGATGGTAGTGGCGGTGGAGGTCATATAGCCCCTGGGGAGACCTTCTCGTTCACTTATAACAGCACAATAGTGAATACTACCTTTGGTACCCGGCAAAATGCACATTTGTATAATTACCATATACTCATAGGAAATAGTGGGGCATCCGGTAGTACCCTCGCTGGCGCTCGTCTGTGACGAGTGCCGTACCAGATAAGAATATATAGGGTCATTACCAAAACCGAGGCTTTTAGTATTTTTAATATACCATGAGTAGAAAATACAAGTTCCATAATCCAACAGCGGCTTATTTTGTTTCGTTCGCTACCGTTTACTGGATCGATGTTTTTACACGGGAGATGTATCTCAAGGCTTTGGTAGATAGTATAAGGTATTGTAGAGCCCATAAGGGAATGGAACTCTTTGCCTAATGTTTTATGCCGAGCCACGTTCATTTTATCTTTCGGGATTCCAATGAAGACCCGTCAAGTTTATTGCGTGATTTCAAGGAACATACCGCTAAGAAAATATTGGAAGCCATTCAAAGTAATCCACAAGAAAGTAGAAAAGAATGGCTACTATTTATGTTTGAACGGGCAGGCAAGAAAAAAGGCAATATTTCAAAATATCAATTTTGGCAACATAACAACAAACCCATAGAGCTTTGGAGTGCTGGGGTAATAAAACAAAAATTGGATTATATCCATAATAATCCTGTGACCGCAGGTTTTGTTACCGAACCAACACAATGGAAATATAGTAGTGCAAGAAATATCGCTGGGCAAGATCCTGCCTTTGAAATCGATGACATTGGATTTTTGGGATGATGATTGTGTTTCCTACTCCTACTCCTAGCGTTGTGAGAGAAGCAACTAATTGTAAATAGATTATGAGTAGAATTTTAGTTATTTTTATTTTTCTTACTATTCAGAATCTTTCTATGGAAGAAATGCTAGGCAAAAATATCACTCAATTTAGTGATTCATTTGTTTTATTAGAAAATGATGATAAAGGAAACACGTATTTGTTAAAAGATATTGAGTGTGGTTTCTTGTCAAAGTCCATTGATATGATTATAGTTAAAACAGATACTAAAAATGTTATACTATCTGTATTGACAGATTTTAACAGAGTAATAGATAAGGAATTTTACGACGAAATGGTTGATAAATTTGGAGATCCAACCTATATCTATAGAGTAGCAGATAGTGAGCAAAAAGAGATAATTAACCATGAAAATGGCACTCAAATTACATCACAAAAGGGAAAATTGGAAAAGTGCAGGTTTGAGGACAAGCCATTATTTATTAGATGGCAAGAGAAGGATTATCAGATTGACCTCACTCTTTATCATAAGAAAGACGAGACACAATTGAACATTAGAAAAAAATCTAATGATTTCTAATTGTTGTAAGAGAAGAATTAATATTACTTCCCCACACACTAGCGCTCGTCTGTGACGAGTGCCGTACCAGATAAGAATATATAGGGTCATTACCAAAACCATGGCTTTTTGTATTTTTAATAAACCATGAGTAGAAAATACAAGTTCCATAATCCAACAGCGGCTTATTTTGTTTCGTTCGCTACCGTTTACTGGATCGATGTTTTTACACGGGAGATGTATCTCAAGGCTTTGGTAGATAGTATAAGGTATTGTAGAGCCCATAAGGGAATGGAACTCTTTGCCTAATGTTTTATGCCGAGCCACGTTCATTTTATCTTTCGGGATTCCAATGAAGACCCGTCAAGTTTATTGCGTGATTTCAAGGAACATACCGCTAAGAAAATATTGGAAGCCATTCAAAGTAATCCACAAGAAAGTAGAAAAGAATGGCTACTATTTATGTTTGAACGGGCAGGCAAGAAAAAAGGCAATATTTCAAAATATCAATTTTGGCAACATAACAACAAACCCATAGAGCTTTGGAGTGCTGGGGTAATAAAACAAAAATTGGATTATATCCATAATAATCCTGTGACCGCAGGTTTTGTTACCGAACCAACACAATGGAAATATAGTAGTGCAAGAAATATCGCTGGGCAAGATCCTGCCTTTGAAATCGATGCGATTGGATTTTTGGGATGATGATTGTGTTTCCTACTCCTAGCGTCATGGGCACCCGTCACAGACGTGCGCTAGCGGGGGAAATTGCTTTGCAGGACCAACTCGTCTCATGGGCACCCGTCTCAGACGGGCGCTAGCGGGGGAGAAATATAGTAGTGCAAGAAATATCGCTGGGCAAGATCCTGCCTTTGAAATCGATGACATTGGATTTTTGGGATGATGATTGTGTTTCTCATGGGCACCCGTCTCAGACGGGCGCTAGCGGGGGAGAAATATAGTAGTGCAAGAAATATCGCTGGGCAAGATCCTGCCTTTGAAATCGATGACATTGGATTTTTGGGATGATGATTGTGTTTCCTACTCCTAGCGTCATGGGCACCCGTCACAGACGGGCGCTAGCGGGGGAGTTTTTGGAGTAATATTATTGCTGGCATCTCGTTGAATTTTGGTAATAGTACTTTCTCATGGGCACCCGTCACAGACGGGCGCTAGCGGGGGGGCAATTATGTTACAACCTATATGCTGAACAATGATATTGGTTTTAAGTTATTGGATACCACCAGCGATGAAAAAAACCAGATTCTTATGTGGGATTTATTAAGATTGGAGAAACCTGAACTTAAGAATGTTACCATGCCCGTTGTTTTGGTCAACGGACAAATATCATACGACATTGAAAATCTTAAGAGATTTTCCCGTGATTTTTTAAAGCCATTTTCCGGTATTTGACCGTTTCATTTTTTTAAGGGAATGGTTTTATGGTTACTTTTAACCTTGACGAATCAGAACCTTTAAAAAATGAAAGACCTCTACGCTTGGGAGAGCTCAATACTGCTGGCCTTTTTCCTTTTTCTTACATCATCCTTGGCCCAAAGAAATAAAATTCGACCATGAAGGGCATGATACGAAGAAAAAGCATTTTGTCATTCTTGATAGTTTTGTGTTATCAATCTGCGGTTATCAATGCCCAAGTACCGGAACGACCTAATGTTATCATCATCATCACCGATGATCAAGGGTATGGCGATTTGGGGTATACCGGCAATCCGCATGTAAAAACCCCGAATATTGACAATTTTGCCAAGGAAAGCGTTCGTTTCACAAACTTTTATGTTTCCCCGGTCTGCGCCCCAACAAGGGCCAGTCTTATGACGGGGCGCTATTCGCTAAGAACCGGAATCCGGGATACCTACAACGGGGGCGCTATCATGGCCGCGAGTGAGGTGACCATTGCCGAAATGTTAAAACAGGCCGATTATAAAACAGGGATTTTTGGCAAATGGCATTTGGGCGATAATTATCCGTCCAGACCTATGGACCAAGGTTTTGATGAATCGCTCATTCATCTTTCCGGAGGTATGGGCCAAGTCGGGGACTTTACCACCTATTTTAAGGGAGACCGCAGTTATTTTGACCCTGTATTATGGCATAATGGTACACAAGAGGCCTACGAAGGCTACTGTAGTGATATTTTTGCCGACAAAGCCATTGAATTTATTGAAGAGAACCATCAACGGCCATTTTTCTGCTATTTGTCTTTCAACGCGCCCCATACGCCCCTACAGGTGCCTGACAGTTATTATCAGCGTTACAAAGCCATTGACCCTTCTTCAGGTTTTGATGGCGATTCAAGACCCTTTGTTGAAATGAATGAACAGGATAAGGAAGATGCACGAAAAGTGTATGCCATGGTATCGAATATTGATGACCATATTGGGAAATTGATGCTAAAGCTCGATGAGTTGAATATTTCCGATAATACGCTAGTCGTTTTTATGACCGACAATGGCCCGCAACAAGTCCGTTATATTGCCGGTATGCGAGGCAGAAAGGGTAGTGTCTATCGCGGGGGTGTTCGGGTGCCATTTTATTTGAGATATCCATCGAAATATAAAGGCAATAGGGATATTGAAACCACAACGGCCCATATAGACCTATTACCAACCCTTTCGGAGATTTGCAATGTAAAACCCCCGGCGAATAGAAACATAGATGGGAAGAATTTGGTTCCCCTTCTGAATGCTAAAAAAGTGGATTGGGAAAACAGGCCCCTGTTTTTTTATTGGACACGCCGCTATCCTGAATTATATCATAATATGGCCATACAAAAAGGACCCTTTAAATTGGTGGGCCAAACGGACTATAATGCGGCTATCTCGGAATTTGAACTGTTCAACATCGAAGAAGATCCTTATGAGGAGCATAATATGGTACACCAAAAAATAGATCAAGCCGTCTCCCTTAAAGTTGAATTGGACGAGTGGTACGACCAATTGATATCCGCCCCTAATATTTTGCATCCACCCCGAATCCAGATAGGTCATGAAAATGAAAATCCGATTTTCCTCAATAGAAATGATGCAGGTGGGGAAAGAGGAATATGGGCACAGGAAGAAATCTTTGGGAAATGGAGGGTCTCCATTGCAGAAGGAACATATCGCATTACATTTAGATTTGTTGAACCGATTCCCAAAGGGGGAATAATGTACCTTGAAACAGGGCCTAGAATTCATAAGGCCGGCAATAGCCTGGAAAATAGTGAAATTCTGGAAATGAAAAACATCCACCTTCCAGCCATGCATTGTGACTTGATTCCATTTTATGCCGTCGATGACAAGAAAATATTTCCCTTTTGGGTGAAGATGGAACGGATGGATGTCAGTAATAAATCCTAAATTTATCCCATGGACCAACTTTAAAAACTAGTTTAAGAAATGGAATACTACAATTACATAAAGGCATTACACCTGATTTTTATAGTTACATGGTTTGCTGGCCTATTTTATATTCCCCGCTTGTTCATTTATCATATTGAAGCCTCTGAAAAACCCTCTCCCGATAAGGAAATCCTAACTACCCAATTAAAATTAATGACCAAGCGCTTATGGAATATCATTACATGGCCTTCGGCTATTTTATCGACGATTTTTGCCATTTGGTTGGTGGTACTACAACCGATTTGGTTAACGGAAACCTGGATGCTCGTTAAATTGGGGTTTGTTGTGCTACTGATTATATACCATATGAAGAGCCATCAGATCTTTAAGCAATTGCAGCGCGATGAGATTAAATATACCTCTCGGTTTATGCGTATATGGAACGAGGGGGCCACCTTGATCTTATTTGCCGTGGTGTTTTTGGTCATTCTCAAAAGTACCTTTACCTGGATTTTCGGGGTGGTCGGCATCATCGTCTTGGGAATCCTACTCATGTTGGGCATCCGATTGTATAGACGTATTCAACAAAAAAATCCAAATGCATAGGTAGTTGACGCGCAAAGTGGGCCTTGGCTCATTCGACGTATGTAGATATTGCCATGTCAGCTGGATCGGACTGCCTTAGACTCCCTTAAAATGGCCTGATATTTGCTATCTTTAACCACAAATTCCAGGAACTTGTTCAAAAATCTATCACTCCGATCAAGAATTTTCTCAGCAATGATATTGTTGGTTCTCATTGCATCTATTTTGATTGCAGCTATTACGGTATATCAATATCGCGAACAGACTAGGGATTACCACGAAGATCGCTTGGAGCGTAAGGAAGAACAAATTAAACAGAGTATCAGATATACGCTTCAAAAAACCACTTATCCTGTAACTACTGAAAATTTGGGTTCGATATTTTTTGAAGAAATATATCATATTGCCGACGTTCAAAATGTAAATTTCAATATCTATGATCTTGAAGGTGAGTTGATCAAAAGCTCTAGGCCGAAATTTGAAGAAGATTCCATATCTAACTGTTTAGACGTGGAGGTTCTCAATAGGCTTGAAGCCAGTGCCGAAAAACGATATGTTGAAGAGAACTCCGCGGCAGGCGACAAATACCAAGCTTCATATACGTATATTAATGACAATAAGTTTAAACCTATTGGTATATTAAATTTGCCATATTACGAAGATCCTACCTTTAATGATATGGAACTTAAGGAATTCCTGGGACGATTAGCAGGGGTTTATTTGTTGATGCTACTCATCGCGATTGGTCTTGCCTACTTCATTTCAAAATATATAACGAGATCACTCGATGAAGTAACCGAGATGATGGGCAAAACCGATTTAACCAAACGCAACAAAAAAATATTTGTAAAGGAAACCAGTTCCGAAATCGGGAAATTGGTAAATGCCTATAACGCTATGATCGACGAACTGGAGCAAAGTGCGGTGAAATTGGCCCGTAGTGAGCGGGAACAGGCCTGGCGTGAAATGGCAAAACAAGTGGCACATGAGATCAAGAACCCTTTAACACCCATGCGATTGAGTGTCCAGAGTTTTCAACGCAAGTTCGATCCGACAGACCCGGACATAAAAAAGAAAGTAGAGGAGTATTCCAATACGCTGATCCAACAAATAGATACTATGAGCAGTATTGCCTCTGCATTCTCCAATTTTGCCAAAATGCCGGCCCAGCAGAATGAAACCCTGGATGTGGTAAAAATTGTTCGCTTGGCATTGGATATTTTTAACGAGCCTTACATTCACTTTATATGTGATGAAGAAGAGATTATCGCAAAATGGGATCGGACCCAATTGATCCGGGTGGTGACCAATTTGGTCAAGAACGCTACCCAGTCCATGATCGACCAGCCGAACCCTAGGGTATCGGTGACTGTGGCTTCTCAGGGTGAAAACGTGAAGATTTCGGTTGCCGATAATGGCATAGGTATTGCCGAGGATTTTACCGAAAAAATCTTCGAGCCAAAGTTTACTACCAAGTCCAGCGGTATGGGCCTCGGATTGGGGATGGTAAAGAATATTGTGGAAACCTTCAACGGAAGTATCGATTTTACCTCCCAACCAGGAAAAGGAACCGTATTTACCGTAATTTTCCCAAGAAATCAATCTACAGAGAACCAAAAGAAAAAATAACATATGGAATATGAGAACATATTGGTGACTTTTGAGGGTCCTTTGGCCCTGATCACCATAAATCGTCCCAACAAACTGAATGCCCTCAACAAGGATACCATCAAGGAATTACATAAGGCCCTTTCAGGTCTGGAAAAAGATAAAAAGGTAAACGTTATCATCATCACGGGCAGTGGGGAAAAAGCCTTTGTTGCAGGTGCCGATATTGCCGAATTCGCGAATTTTTCAGTAAAACAAGGAACGAAATTGGCGGCCAAAGGTCAGGAACTGCTTTTTGACTTTATCGAGAACCTGTCCAAACCGGTAATCGCGGCCATCAATGGCTTTGCATTGGGTGGAGGACTCGAATTGGCCATGGCCTGTCATTTTAGGGTGGCCAGTGAAAATGCCAAAATGGGCCTTCCCGAAGTGTCCTTGGGGGTCATACCAGGGTATGGGGGAACCCAACGCTTGCCTCTATTAGTGGGTAAAGGCAGGGCCATGGAAATGATTATGACCGCTGGAATGATCGATGCCCCCAGGGCATTGGACTATGGGTTGGTCAACTATGTAGTGCCACAAGAGGAATTGTTGGCGCTTTGTACCCAATTGGCAAACAAAATATCGAATAATTCTCCCGTTGCCATCCGTTACGCAATAAAAGCAATAAATGATTGTTTTAACAGTAGTGAAAATGGATATGACACGGAGATCAAGGGTTTTGGCAAGTGCTTTGGAACTGCTGATTTCAAGGAAGGTACCAATGCATTTTTAGAAAAGCGAAAAGCCCGATTCCCCGGTGAATGAATATCCCTAAAAAATCTTACCAATGAATTTTCGAAAATATACCCCCTTGTTTTGCTTCCTTATGGTTTCCTGTATGGTGTTGGCACAGGATATTCCTCTTGATTTTTCAATAGGGGAAAAATATAACGACAGGTATAAATATTCGAATCTTTTGACCATTTCCAACGATGGTACAGGGGGTACTTTTCTGGTCCGCTCTTATTATACCGGGGTAATCCTAAGGCCTAAGGGCTATTTGATAGAGCATTATGACGCTAATATGCAATTGATCAATGAGTATAATTATAAGCTCAAAAATTCGAATTTGGTCGACGGCTATGTAGCCAACGGGCAGATTTATCTTATATTTTTGGATTATGACTATGATGCCTTTGCGTATGAATATTCAGTGCATCGCAGTCCTCTTTCGGGGATGAACTTCACTAGGGAATCCTTGTTGACCATCCCATCACAAGAGGTGTCCGAACCCTTGGATAAAAACTATTACAACCGTAATTTTTCTTCCGGCTTTACCACTTCTGTTTTATTCAACGACAAGAAGAATGCCTTTGTGATCAGCACCCATTTTAAAAAGGGAAAGACCAATAAGCATTTTATCTACCTATTCAACGCAGGTTTGCAAAAAGTTGTGGAACATGATTTCTCCGCCGAGGTAGAAGAAAAGAACTATGCCTTTGAGAACGTTGCCTTTTCTACCGATTTACAAGAGGCCTATATTGTGGGTAAGGCCTATTTTAAGAAAAAAAGATTTCAGGTATCAGAACGAAAATTCCAATATGAATTGATCAAAGTATCCCAAAATGGTGCTTGGACACAGACTTTTGATGGACCAGGAAAATTCTCGGAGGCCCTGACCCCCATTATCAATAAAAACGAATTGTTATGCGTGGGGTTCTATTCGAATAGAAAGGACAATAGATATAATGGGTTGGCCTATTTCAATATAAACCCTACTACCTTAGCCATAAACTCGAGAAAATACAGTCCTTTTTCCGAGCAGTTTATGATGGATAAGTTTGGGCGGGATGAGGATAAGGTGATCAAGGATCTGGTGTTCAAAAATGTGAATGTGGCCCATGATGGTTCGATCCATTTTAATGCCGAAGAGTATTTTGTAACCTCAAGTGTACAAGCAAATTCAAGTGGTGGTCGCCTTAAGGTAACCAGATACCACCATAACGATATCGTCAGTGCCAAACTTAGTGCGGATGGCGACATGTTATGGACTAGGAACATAAACAAGGCCGAGGTAACCCAAGGCGATGGCGCCTATGCTTCCTATAGTTCGTATACCAAAGACGGCAATACGTACTTCTTTATAAGTACAGCCGCCGAAAATCCTCAAGTATTGCCAGGTGACCGATTATTGTTCAGACAAGGGTTGAGTCGAAACAGAAATGTTTTTGTCATCAAATTGGATGCCGATGGTCACTTAAGTTATAAAAAGTTGATCGACGACAAGGATGCCCGCCTTCCCTTAATGGTCTCCACGCCCTTACTAAATAAAAGGGAAAACCAAATTGTGTTCTACGCCAAAAGGGGAAGTAAAAAGCAACTGGTTAAAGTTTCCCTTAATTAACCCAAAGGTCATTGCTGCAATACGCAGAAATCACATCCTTCTTTTTAACATTGAAAACATACGAGATTAGGATATATTCCATATTTTTGGAATAAATCCTATATTGAAAAATTCAGAATATCGTAAAGGAAGAGGGGCACAAAAATATGTTGCCAATAAATTTATGCAATATATGCATGAATCCCGGGACGATTTCCTTGAATTTTGCAGGGTGGAAGGGGAAGAGGCCCATAGGAGCAGAACCAACTACATTCCGATTTTTCCAAAGACCATAGTCAATAAAGTGACCAGCCCTGACGTGGGCATGAAATATTCGTTAAACCCCTATCAAGGTTGTGAACACGGATGCATTTATTGCTATGCTAGAAATACCCATGAGTATTGGGGCTATGGGGCAGGATTGGATTTTGAACAGATTATTCTGGTCAAAAAAGAGGCCCCCAACCTTTTGGAGGAGAAATTGAAATCCAAAAATTGGCAAGCCGAAACCATCGTGCTTTCCGGAAATACGGATTGTTATCAACCTGCGGAAAAGAAATTCGGAATCACTAGGGAGTGTTTAAAGGTGTTCTTAAACTACAGACATCCCGTAGGGATTATCACTAAAAATGCTTTGGTGCTGCGCGATTTGGACATTCTTAAAGAACTGGCCAAAGACCACTTGATAGCGGTGAATGTATCTATCACCTCGCTTTCAGAGGAAACCCGAAGGATTTTGGAACCACGGACTGCGTCCATTAAGAAACGGCTGGAAACTATTAGGCTACTGGCAGACAATGGTATTCCGGTCAATGCGATGTTGGCACCGATCATCCCAGGTATCAACAGTCATGAAATCATGGATATGGCCAAGGCCGTGGCTGATCATGGAGCCTTGTCTTTCGGGTATACCGTAGTACGTCTCAATGGGGCCATAGGTGCTATTTTTACTGATTGGATATATAAGTCGTTACCCCATAAGGCAGATAAGGTCCTCTCCCAGATCAGGTCCTGTCATGGGGGAACTTTGAACGATAGTCGTTTTGGCATCCGCAGTAAGGGGGAAGGTAAGATTGCCCAGCACATTCACGATTTGTTACGATTGGCCAGACATACCTATTTTAAGGATAAGGAACTGCCCAAATTGAACAAATCGCTCCATGCAACCTATAAAAATGGTCAAATGAAATTGTTTTAAGAGAATAGACCTAATTCGCACTAGGGTTGGATGGCGGAAAAGTTGCTGATTTCTTAAGATTGTCCGTTCCATTCCTTGTAAAACTGCTTTAAAAAACCGAGCATATAGGCATGTCGTTCCTCGGCCATTTTCTTACCGGTGGGTGTATTCATTTGGTCTTTGAGCAATAGCAGTTTTTCGTAGAAGTGATTAATAGTGGGTGCTTTCGATGTTTTATATTCCTCCTTGGTCAAATTTAAATTAGGGGCAATGTCCGGATTGTACATTTCCCGATTTTTAAACCCCCCATAATTAAAGGCACGCGCAATTCCGATGGCCCCCATGGCATCGAGCCGGTCTGCATCCTGGACGATTTGCAGTTCCTTGGAATCGAACTTGGGTTGCCCATTATTAGACAGGCTATTTTTAAATGAAATATTGTTGATGATATGTACCACATGCGCAATGACGTCCTGACCAACGCCAAGCGAGTCTAAAAACCGTTTCGCAATCCTGGGCCCTACGGATTCATCCCCGTTATGGAATTTGGCATCGGCAATGTCGTGCAATAAGGCACCTAATGAGACTACGAGAAGAT
Organism: Maribacter arenosus; assembly: GCF_014610845.1. Taxonomy (GTDB): domain Bacteria; phylum Bacteroidota; class Bacteroidia; order Flavobacteriales; family Flavobacteriaceae; genus Maribacter_A; species Maribacter_A arenosus. The sequence goes on from NZ_JABTCG010000002.1 coordinate 486,683, forward strand.
CTACATCCTCCCCTCGGGCAATCTGTTCCGCATTCGAATACACCCTTTGAATATGGAACCAATCATGCCCTCCCTCGGCTTCTTTTAAAGTCTCCTTTACAAAAGCAATGGTCTCTACTACGATTTCGGAGTCTTTCATTGGGGAGGATGTATACCGGATTTTACCCTTGCTTCGACAAGGGCAAACACCTCATCAAAATTACCATTGTTTTCAATAGGTTCTTGTACATCAAAGGTAATATGATTCCCTATGCCATAAGGGAATTTGCCATAACGAAGCAATTTCCATGAATTATTTATACTGAGCGGTACAATTAATGCCGAAGGGGCATGTTTTATTAAAACTTTGAGTCCTGTGGGTTGAAACCTTTTAGGGTGCCCATCCCTACTGCGGGTACCTTCCGGGAAAATTACCGCACTACGTTTATGTTTTTCAATATACTTGCCTAGTTTGGCAATTTGGACCAAGGCTTGTTTACTATCCTTTCGATTGATCAATACAGAACCCCCATGCCTTAGGTTATAGGAAACACTGGGAATGCCTTTTCCCAACTCGATCTTACTAACGAATTTTGGATGATGTGCCCGCATAAACCATATGATAGGGGGAATATCGTTCATACTCTGATGGTTCGATACAATAATCAAAGGACGGTCGGTCGGTAATCGATGTGGATTATTGAACTTGTAAGTAGTTCCTAAAAAGTGCGTACAGCGTATTAAACATAAATTAAGCAGACTTACACTTGCCTTATGCGCGTTATACCCGAAAAGGGTAAAGCAAATCCATTGAATGGGGTGAAACACGACCAGGGCGATTCCAAAAAAGAGGAAGTAAATTACGGTAAGCGGATATGCCAAGATTTTTTGCATGTCACAAAAATAAAAAACCGCTCTTTTCAAAGCGGTTTTTTAGTGGTCTTTTTTATGAAGGACTAACAGAACTCATTATAGGCTTCGGTCAAATTCTCCGCGATGATTTCTGCAGGGCGACCTTCGATATGATGCCTTTCTATCATGTGAACCAATTCCCCATCCTTGAACAAGCCTATACTTGGCGATGAAGGAGGAAATGGAATCATAAGATTACGCGCCGCATTCACGGCTTCGGTATCAACACCCGCAAAAACCGTAACAAGATGATCGGGCTTCTTATCGTTCATTAAACTCATTTTGGCAGCAGGTCTTGCATTTGCAGCCGCACAACCACAAACTGAATTTACAACCACCAATGTCGTACCTTCTTTCTTAAGGGCGTTTTCGACCGCATCGGCCGTAAACAATTCTTCGAACCCGGCCTTCGCCAAGTCATCTCTCATAGGTTTTACCAATTCTGCTGGATACATATTTTGTTTTTTATCGATTTATAAAAGTCGTCAAAGATAACCAATTTGTCGTACTACACATGATTACTTAACTTTTCATTACCACTTGTTTTGCTATGTAATATCCTATCTTTGGCAAAAATTAAGTTGTACTATGATTAAATGGTTAGCGGCCATAGTCGGTTTTGCCATTAGGGGTTTTGCTGGAGCGATTATAGGATTTTTATTCGGCAGTTTTATCGATAGTCTTAGTGGTGGTGGTCGGTCTAGTACGGTTTTTAGGGACATGACCCGGTCCCAGGTTTCCCCGGCCGATTTTGAATTGAACCTACTCTCGCTCTGTTCCATTGTTATAAAATCGGATGGTTCTGTAAGCCAACGGGAATTGGATTATGTACGCCAATATTTTGTTGCTACTTATGGCAAGGAAAAGGCCAATGCCATTTTTAGGACCTTTAACGAGATCAATAAAAAACATGAAATCTCCGCAGAACGTATTTGTACGTATCTAAACCAAAGAACCCGTTATGAAGTGAGGTTGCAATTATTGCATTTCTTGTTTGGTATTGCCCAAGCCGATGGGGCGATACGACCTCCCGAAATCAACAAAATAAGAGAGATAGCCCGATATTTAAGGGTGGCCCTACGTGATTTTGAAAGTATCATGGCCATGTTCATAAAGTCTGGCGACAATGCCTATAAAATTTTGGAAATCGATAAAACGGCAACCGAAGATGAGATTAAGAAGGCCTATAGGACCATGGCAAAAAAATATCATCCGGATCGGGTGAATACAGAGAATGAAGCCATAAAAAAAGGGGCCGAAGAGAAGTTCAAGGAGGTTCAAAAGGCCTATGAACAAATACAACAGGAAAGGGGAATGGTATAGTATGCCGCTATATGTTGTCAAAGTTAAATCATCCTCTCTATAGTTATGGAACATACCAAAGACAAAGAAACCAATAGCAAGGACTAAATGGAAAATATCTGGTTTTATATCAAATTGGGGCTTAATCATGTGTTGGACCTTTCGGCCTATGACCATATTCTGTTTTTGGTCGCATTGAGTGTGCCATTTACTTTTAGAAGCTGGAAGAAATTACTGGTGTTGGTCTCAATATTCACCTTTACACATTGTCTTTCCTTGGGGTTGTCGGTTTATGGGATAGCGGTTGTGGACACTGCATTGATAGAATTTTTCATCCCGATTACTATCCTATTTACGGCACTTCTCAATTTGGTCTTTGTTTTATTCAAACCCGAAAGCACTACCGATGAAAGTGCCATCTTTGGATTTGTACTTTCTATTTTATTTACCTCTTTCTTTGGTCTGATCCATGGTTTTGGGTTCAGCAATTATTTTAAGATGCTCATGTCGGGGGAAGAAGAAAAATTGTCCCCCTTGTTAGGTTTTGCCACGGGTATTGAATTATCACAACTTATTATTGTATTGGCCGTACTTGCCCTTGCTTATGTCTTGCTGTCGAAATTTAACGTAAAACAGGACCATTTTATCAAAATTGCCTCAATATTGATCATACTCATCACAATACCCTTGCTCATTGCTACGTTTCCTTGGTAGGTTAATGTTAATTTTGTCCTATAGTATTGTCAGGCTTTTATAAAGCGGGTATCTTAGTCCCCCTATAAAGAATGGGTTGTTATAGTTGATATGAAGAAATCCAAACAAGAAAAATATGATAGGGCCTATTTGAGAATGGCCCAGGAATGGGGTAAATTATCATATTGCCAACGCAAACAGGTGGGGGCGATAGTGGTAAAAGATCGTATGATCATCTCTGATGGCTATAATGGTACCCCAACGGGTTTTGAGAATATTTGTGAAGACGAGGAAGGATATACAAAATGGTATGTGCTTCATGCAGAGGCCAATGCCATTTCCAAAGTAGCTTCCTCCACCCAGTCCTGTGAAGGGGCTACCCTTTACATTACCCTCTCCCCTTGTAGGGAATGCAGTAAGTTGATCCATCAATCTGGCATAAAACGTGTAGTATATAAAATTGGATACAAAGACACCTCGGGATTGGAATTTTTGGAAAAAGCGGGGGTTGAATTGGTTCATATGCCTATCATCGAGGAATCGATGGTATAAATATTATAAATTTTGAAAAAAAATTACGGTTACATATTACCCACGATTATTGCAGCAGCCTTGGCGATAGGTGTTTTCGTTGGTGGAAAACTTCATTTTAATGATTCGCCCGAAAGACTGTTCACTACAAATTCGAAAAAGGACAAGCTCAACCGGTTGATAGACTATATCGATTATGAATATGTTGATGATATCGACACGGACAGTATCGTCGATGTTACGGTGAACAATATTCTTGAGAAATTGGACCCCCATTCCGTTTACATCCCCAAACGTGAAATGAATCAGGTTTCAGAGAACATGAAGGGGGATTTTGTAGGCATCGGGATAAATTTTTACCCCTATAGGGATACCATATCCGTTATACGCACAATAGCCAATGGCCCGAGTTTTTTAAAAGGCATTTTACCCGGTGACCGTATTCTGATGGCAGACAATGACACCTTGTTCGGCAAGAACATGGCCAACGATAATATCGTTAAAAAGTTAAAGGGGGAAAAAGGATCCTATGTTGAGCTTACCGTGTATCGTAAAAGTGAGAACAAGACCTTCAAGGTCATGGTCAGAAGGGATATAGTTCCTATCAAAAGCGTCGAGTCTTATTATATGATGACCCCAAAAATGGGATATATAAAAGTGAATCGATTTGCGGAATCCACATTTCGTGAATTCAAGGAAGCCCTGAAAGAGCTAAGGAAACAAGGAGCAGAAAAACTTACCTTGGATTTAAGGGATAACCCCGGGGGCTATCTAGGTATAGCGGAGCAGATGGCCGATGAGTTTTTGGAAGACGGTAAATTAATCCTCTATACCAAGAACAAAAAAGGAAGAATAGACAAGATTTTTGCCACCGATAAAGGCAGTTTTGAAGATAAGCCCATCTATGTATTGATCAATGAACGTTCCGCATCGGCCAGTGAGATAATCGCTGGCGCCCTACAGGATAACGATATCGGAACCATTGTGGGTCGCCGTTCTTTTGGGAAAGGCCTTGTGCAGCGCGAAATGGATTTAGGGGATGGTTCTGCCGTTCGCTTAACGGTTTCAAGATATTATACCCCAACCGGACGAAGCATACAGCGCACCTATGAAAATGGCAATAAGGATTATTATAAGAGATTTACCGATAGATATCATAATGGTGAGTTGGTCTCTGTAGATAGTATTAAAGTGGCAGACTCCCTAAAGTTTACCACGCCTAAAGGCCGTGTTGTGTATGGTGGCGGAGGTATTATCCCGGACGTATTCGTGCCCATAGGTTCCAATGAGGAAGAGGCGGTCGAAAGTATGGATAGTCTAGGTTTTCTATCGTTCTTTGTTTTCGAATATTTAGATGAAGATCGCAACCGATTTGCCGATATTTCCGAAGAGGAATTTATAAACGACTATAGGGTAGATGACATTCTCTTTGAGCGGTTTGTTGATTATTCGGTCAACCGGGGTCTGAAAATGGATTTCTACGATTTTGAGGATCCGCTTAAACGCTATATAAAAGCGGCCTTGGCCGAACAATTGTTCGGGGCAAACACCCATGCCAAAATAAAAGGTTCGGTAGATGCCATGCTCAAAAAGGTTTTGGAATTGAACCAACCCACAATAAGGCAAGCTGAAGCCGATGAAATCGAGGCCACCAATTAATCCTCGTCGATCTTCTTTTGTATTTTTTTGGAGGTCAGGAAAATCAACAACAATATTATAGCACAGAGTGCGGCCAAAATGCCAATAAGCGCTATGACACTATTCCCTTTAAAAGGGTTATTGAAATCTATAAAGGTTACATTGTAACCTATAAGCACGATAGCCAAAACAATTAATATGACGGTAATATTTTTGCCCATTTTTTAAAATAATGCATAAATGTTGGCAGTGAAAAGCTTTACCGCAATGGCCAATAAGACTACCCCGAATACTTTTCGAATAACACTGATCCCGTTTTTGCCAAGAAATCTTTCAATACGCTTCGATGATTTTAAAACGAGATAAACAAAGATAATGTTTATGACTATGGCCACAATAATATTTTCAACCTCAAATTCCGCCCTGAGCGATAACAATGAGGTCATAGTTCCCGCACCGGCTATTAAGGGGAAGGCAATGGGCACGATAGAGGCGCTTTCGGGGGCATCATCCCGGTACAAGGTAATACCCAAGATCATTTCTATGGCGAGGAAAAAGATAATAAAAGAACCCGCAACGGCAAATGAATACACATCGATACCGATCAAATTCAGGATTTCCTTGCCCACAAAAAGAAAGGCGATCATGATCAAGCCTGCCACAACCGAGGCTTTGCCCGATTGAATATGGCCAACCTTATTGCGGAGGCCAATGATAATAGGGATGCTACCTATAATATCGATTACTGCAAAAAGCACCATGCCCGAGGTGGCGATTTCCTTTATGTTTAAATGCAATTCCATAATGCCCGTTTTTTAAACAATTGGCAAATCTACGTTAAGTAGTTAGAAATTAAGGATTCTTTGGTGGATTTTTATGGATTTTAATCTAAGGGCAAAACCCTATCTTTGAACGCAAAAATAAAGGGTATGTTCCAACTGGGTAAAACCATAGTGTCCGAGGAAATTATAGAGAACGATTTTGTCTGCAATCTTACGGCTTGCAAAGGGGGCTGTTGCGTAGACGGCAATGCCGGGGCTCCCATTGAGGATGGGGAAACGGAAATCCTCGTTGATATTTACAACGATGTAAAACCTTTTCTTCGCCCAGAGGGTATTGCGGCCATTGAAGAACAAGGTGCTTTTGTAAAAGGTGAAGATGGCGAATGGGAAACGACCTTAGTGAACAACAGTGAATGCGCATATGTCATTTTTACCGATAACCAAATCGCCAAATGTGGTATCGAAGAAGCGTATAACCAAGGCGCCATCTCCTGGAAAAAGCCGATATCATGCCATTTGTACCCTGTACGTGTCAAGGAATATACCAAGTTTACCGGCGTTAATTACCACAAATGGCACATTTGCAATCCGGCATGTGAACTAGGGGAAAGCTTGAAAGTGCCCGTATATAAGTTTGTGAAAGAAGCCTTGATACGAAAATTCGGGGAAGACTGGTATGCCGAATTGGAACAAATCGCCGCCCAACATACTGGGGCTTGAAAACAGGCTCTAAATCGTAGGTAGGTGTAAAACTACCCTGGTCCCCGTCGCATTTTTATCCTCGTCGAACAAATCAATAATGGTGACATCAAAAGTATTCTGATAATCCCTGGCAAAATTGGCGAGTCGCTCTTTGGTAATCTCCAAACCAACGGATTTCCGTTTTAACACCTTGCTCTCTTTTATGATTTCCGCGGCATCCCTGCCAACGCCATTGTCGGTGATACTGATGTCTATAAAATTTTTATTCCCTTTGCTAATATGTAGATCGATGTTTTTTTCGCCCTCTTTTGAGGAGAGTCCATGCCAAATGGCATTTTCCAAAAAAGGTTGAAGGATCAATGATGGAATTTTTATGGTATGGATATCGATATCGTCGTCAATGGAGATCTTGAAGTTAATCTCATTAGAAAAACGGATGTTTTCGATATTCATGTACAGCTCAACGGTTTCGAGTTCTTCGGCCAATGAAATCTCTTTCAAAGAAGAGGCCTCTAGGATTTTTCGAACCAATTTGGAAAACTTATTCAAGTAATGTACCGCATTCTTTTTGTCGTTATTAATAATGTACAACTTAATGCTATTCAATGAGTTGAACAAAAAATGGGGGTTCATTTGACTACGAAGCATCGCCTGCTCTAAAGTCAACAGCTTCTTATCGTTCTTAAGTTGGTATTGCCTATAAAGAATGTAAAAAACACCTGTTAAAAATATCAGGGCCAAACCACCGATCAACAACCTCGTTTGGTTTTTTCGAAGTTTTAATTTTACGATTTCGTAATCTTTATTGATTATCGCTATTTCATTGTTCTTCTTTTCAATATTGTAACGACTTATCATATCGCCAACATATCGCAAGTTGCGTTCGTTAACCGTTTTCTCTTCAAATTCCTGGGCCAGTTTGTAACGGGCCAATGCTTCCTTATGATCGCCTTGTTTTTCGGCCAGCGATGACAAATAGGAATTTGCAAGTGATATATTGGTGGGAAGATTGTACTCTTCTGCGATGGCAAGGCCTTTCTCAAGATTCTCTTTTGCCTTTGCCGGGTTCTCCTTCAGCATGTATGCCCGTCCAAGATTCAAATAAATTCCTGAGGTAAGGTATTTGTCCCCTAACTCTTGGGAAGCGTGCAGGGCAGGTTCCAATATATCCAAGGCATCGTCCAATTTCCGCTGTAGAATATAAACATGTGCGATACTGTTTTTGCAGATTACCTTCCCCATATCGCTGTTGATCTCTTCGTTATAGGCCAATGACGTTCTATAGCTATTGAGCGCATCTTCCAATTTGCCCTGCATTTCCTGGCATTCACCAATGTTTTGGTGGTTGATGGCAAGGCCTAACGTATTGCCCAATTCCGCTTCGAGTTCCAAAGATCTTCGAAATTGTTCTATGGCCAAATCATATTGTTCAAGGGTTTGGTAAATATTCCCTATACCATTCAAGGAAACATTGATGCTCCTTTTTAGTCCCTCCGAAGGATTTTTCACGGTTTCGGCAAGGGCAAGGGCTTCTTGATTATAATCCAAGGCCGATTTTATGGCATCCCTTCTTCGATGTACCACACTGAGCATATTCAAACTATAGACCTTGAATTCCAAATTATCACCTTTGTTGGCAGCCTCCAAAGCCTCCTGATGTAGTCGAATGGCCTGTGAAAATCGTGAAAAGCCCCTATACCTTCTGCCTAATTGATTAAGGGCGTACGCTTGTCCGCTATAATAATTTTGGGCAACAGCTTCTTTGGCAAAGTATCGCATCAAGGTAGTGTCCTTTCTCGAAGGTCGTACAGCCGCATCGATCTCTGCATAGGTCCTTGGGCGGACTTTAATAAGGCTGTCAATGGTTGCTTTAAAGGAATCTGTTATGTTTTGGGCAATCCCTAGTTGGGAGCAAAGGAAAAAACAGAAAAATACGTATTTCCATTTACCCATAGAAATTGGTCCGAGATTCGTAAAAAAGAAGTTTTGGAAGAACATTAAAGCTTTTATATCATATCCAGAAAATCTGATTTTTTTTGTCTGGAGACCGGAATTTTATGGTTTGAGCTTAGAATCACATACCCATCTGTCTTTAAGAACTCCTTTATTTTATGGAGATTAATGATGTATGAATTGTGGATCCTGAAAAAAGAATCGTCTGGTAATAGCTCGTTCACCTCCTTTAATTTTTTGGTCAACAATATTTTTTGGCCATCCGCAAGAAATATCGTGCTATAATTCCCGTCAGATTCGGCGTAAAGGATTTCATCACTTTCCAAAAAGAGCAATTTGCCATCGGTATTGAACGTGATTTTTTTATGATGCGTATTGGCATTGAAATTCAGGAGTATACGCTCCAAGCGTTCGGACGTATAATTTTTTGCATTGAATTTTTTGATTTTCACGATCGTCTCCTTAAGATCGTCGGTGTCAATGGGTTTTAGGAGATAATCAATAGCCTCATTTTTAAGCGCTTTTATCGCATATTGGTTGTATGCCGTTGTAATTACGACCGGAAAATTCTTGTTGGTCAACTTTTGTATAAATTGAAAACCATCCATTGTGGGCATTTCTATGTCCAGGAAAAGACAATCGGGGGTGTTTTTATTCAGATACTCCAAAGCTTCAAAAGGGTCTGTAAAGGAGGCACTTACTTTAATTTCCTTGCTAAAGTTAGTTAGCTCCCAAGAAAGACTCTGGAGCGCTTTTATTTCGTCATCAACAATAATAGCTTCTAGCATAATGAAAAGTCGTATAGTAATATACTCAAATTTAAAATTAAGTTGGGAGTATTCAACCGTTTTTGTGTCAATGGAAGTGATTTAAGTGTGATTGGTGGTTATTCAATTAAATACAGCATGGCAGCGTTTCAAGCTTAATAGGTGTTGTATTTTCCTACAAATACCCTTGTGACGGGGCTGGTGAATTTTCTGATTGCCAATTATACATATTTTAACACCATTTATACATAATGTTATTAGCGAGTTAAATGCATCCAATAAATTAGTGCCATTAATTTTTGTTTTTGTTTCCCCCACATATCAATGTTTCAATGAACTGATAGGAATAAAAAACAGACCCATGAAAAAATGTATACTAATGTTCGCCTTATTGATAGCGGCGCTCATTGTTGCCGTATGGATGGAAAAAGACAGGAAAATTACGACCAATCCCGATGTGCTCATTAGCGAGAACCATGTTAAGAGTCCGTCTTTCGATTTACATGCAACTTCGGAGTAAACCGGTTATTCAAATAGATAAAAAGCCCTAATGATGAATCACGACATCCTCAAATCTTACAAAATCGGATTTTGGTTCCTGATTCCGTTGTTTTTTATTACAAACTCGGATTTAGAACCAATAGCCAAGGCCAAGAAGACCCAAGATGTTTTAGCAATGCGCGCCAATGGGGCATTTCAGGAACTGTTGGATGGCAGGGTTACCTTTGAAACCAGCAAGGGTATTGCGGACGAAGGCACGCCTTATGCTTCTATATCCTTGAAATTTGAGTCAGAAGAGCAAAACCAGGAACAGCTTATGGGGTTTTATATTAAAAAACAGGACAATGCCAAGGAATTCACTATAGGTGAGTACGAGTTATCAAAACACATCAAGGGGTTTCTGAACAATTTTGATGGGGTCTTTGGGTATGCCGATATCGAGTCATTGGGCGATAAACCGTTGTTCGCCAAAAAGGGCAAATTGGTCATTACCCAAATAGATGCCGATAACATAAGAGGATATTTGAATGTACGTTTCAATGATAATGACAATAACGGTAATGCATTATTTGTCAAGGGTAATTTTCACGCCGTGAGCTATAGCGGGAAATGATACAAAGTATCGATGTATAGAATTTATCGTATAAATTATGTATTTTTAAACATAACTATGATTAAAACACTAGACCAAATAGTAGAAAGTATATGATTAAATAAAATAACTGCCAATCAAAAAGGTACGGCTCAATAGGGTATGTCGATTACAAACATACGACTGTTATAGCAACAGCCTAACTGATGAGAACTGCATTTTGACCTTATGTCAATTACTTGATTTAAGCGTTGCTTGATTATGGGTTTCGGGGGAACTACCTAGATCAGCGCAAGATGTAGTCAAATTGATTTTGATTTATCAGAGGGCCGTACGGTTTGGCAGTATTTTAAAACACTACACTTATTTAACACTTGCCAGATTTTTAATAATCTGGCTTTTTCATTTATTTCCTATAATAAATAGTTATTCAAATATCTTAACTTATACTTGTATAATGGTCTTTTAGATTTATATGGGAACAAATCGGTTCATAACAGGGAAAACAAAATTTTTGGTCTGGGCCACTTATTTGCTAGGGTTACACATGGTTACCTCCCAAAACCAAATAACTTTCCGACAATTATCCGTCAAAGATGGCCTCTCACAAAATAGCGCCATTTCCATAGCCCAAGATAGTACAGGCTATCTATGGATAGCCACCCAAGATGGCCTTAACAAATATGATGGTCGGGAATTCAACATCCACCCATTCAAATTCGTGGATATCACGAAAACCGATTATAGCCATTTGGGTAAAATATATCGCGATAAAGAGGGCGGTCTCTGGGTAATCCCTTTAGATAAGAAACTTTATAAGCTAAATCCCCAAAAAAATATTTTTGAAATTTTCCCCGGCCTTGAGGATGTTAGTGTACTATTTCAGGACGAGGCCCTAACGTATTGGGTGGGCACCTATTCAAAGGGCGTATATCAATTTGACCCTAGAAATGAGGGTTCGAAAAAAGTACTTTCAGGGAACGAGTTCAACGGACCCATATATACTATTTCATCGGATAATAAGGGCACTATTGTAATGGCGACCGATGGGCAGCTTATCGAATTCGATAAAAAATCCCAAAGCTTTTCACATGTACGATTCAAGGATTACTACGGTGAGGATATCATTGGGAATTTTAGTGACATGGTTACTGATAGTCAGGGAAGGCAATGGATTTCGACTTTCGGGGACGGACTTTATTTTAGAAACGGGTCGGAAAGAATACTGCAACGGGTATCCCTTCTTGCATTTACCGATCCACTTCCCGCAAACCTAAATATATTGGATATCCATCTGGATAAAAAGCAAAGATTATGGGTGGCCACCTATGGCCGGGGACTGTATTTGTTGGATTTTGAAAAAAAATCGATTTCACATTTCAATGCCGATAAGAACAACCCAAGGGCCATACATTACAATGACATTTTGTGTATTTACGAGGACAATTCAGGTACACTTTGGTTTGGTACCGATGGGGGCGGTATTAGTTACTACGATGAATTCTTGGAAAAGTTCAACTCTTTTACCAACAACCAGACTCCTGAGGGCATCAATATCGATGTAGTCCGATCGATCACTACCGACCATAAAGGGGCGGTCTGGATAGGGACTTCCGGCAAGGGGCTTACACAGTATGAACCTGGGAATAATAGTTGGCAAACATTTACTACCGGTACTGCCAGTGGCAATGGGATCACTTCAAATAGGATCATGAGCTTATTGGTCGATGACGATGGCGATCTTTGGATAGGCACCCAAGAAGATGGTCTTATCCTAAGGGACACGATCGGGAATTTTCGTCCGTTTAATACAACCTCTAAAATACCGCTCTCCGCCCATACCGTTTGGAACATTTTTAAAGACCGTAATAATACCATTTGGCTGGGAACAAGGGAAAACGGACTTATTCAATTTGACAAAAACAAAGGGGTGGTAAAACAGTTGGTTACCGACCCAAAGGATAGTAATTCGCTCCCCAGTAACAATGTACGAGTAATCACTGAAGACCCCAATGGAAAGCTATGGATCGGTACCGAAGAAGACGGCATTGCCCGGTACGATCCAACGTTAAATACTTTTGAACGTTTTTATCAGGACTCCGGTAGTAATTCCTACACAAACAACAGTATTAAGGCATTGTATTATTCGCCCAACGGTATGCTGTGGATCGGGACCAATGGAGGTGGTTTGAACGCCTTTGATACTACCGAGGAAAAATTTTATCGGTATACAACGGAAGACGGATTGGCCAACAATGTTATTTATGCGATTTTACCGGATGCCCAAGGCAGTCTTTGGTTAAGTAGCAATAGGGGGATTACCAAATTTACCCCCAACCCGAATATGACCACCCAACCCATTGTAATTAATTATAGCAATTATGATGGTCTGGCGACGGAGTTCAATACCGGGGCCTATCATAGCGGTAAGGACGGTACCTTATATTTTGGGGGATTGGATGGCTTTTATTGGTTCCGCCCAGAGGATATTAGGGAAAATCAGATACTTGCCAAAACATCGATTACGGATTTTGGGGTACTGGGAAAATCAACCCCTATGGTTTCCGGAACGAGATTAAAGTATAACCAGAATACCCTTTCCTTCAGTTTTTCAAGCTTACAATATTCCTTGCCTGAAAAAAATGAATACCAATATCGATTGGTGAACCATGATGAGGATTGGGTGTATTCGGGGAATATCAATACGGTGCGTTATGCACAGTTACCCCCCAATGATTATATTTTTCAGGTAAAATCGAGCAATTATGATGGGGTTTGGAACGAGCAACCCACCTCCTTTAGGTTTACAATCGCCCAACCTTGGTATTGGTCGACTTGGTCAAGAATAGTTTACGGGATGCTGTTGCTGGCTGCCATTTATGGTATCTACACCTATCTGAAGTGGCGATTGCGAATGAAGTTGAACCTACAGTTAAAGGAAGAGGAGGCCCAACGGCTAAAACGCCTCAACGATTTTAAATCGAAACTCTACACCGATATTTCCCATGAATTCCGAACACCCCTCACCCTGATTTCGGGACCGGTAGATGCCAAACTGGCCGAAGGTAAGCTCTCCGAGTCCGATTACACCAACTTTTCGATGATCAAACGCAACACCAATCGGCTCATTGCATTGGTAGACCAACTGCTGCATCTGGCCAAGTTGGAAAAGGGTAAGTTGAGGTTGAAGGTCACCAACGGCAATCTCGGCCTCTTTTTGGGCATGATCGCCACTTCGTTCGAATATAAGGCCGAATCGAGAAACATGCAGTATGAAATAGATATTGAAGATTTGAACGATGCCTGGTATGACGAGGATGCTGTGGAAAAAATCGTGGCCAACCTGCTCTCCAATGCCCTGAAATATGGGAAGGAAAACGGACTTTGCCGGTTTTATGCCCATAAAAAAGAGGGGAAGGCCCATATAGGCGTTGAAAATACGGTGGTCGACACCCTTGATATCGATTTTAACCAAATATTCGATCGCTTTTACCAAAAAGACGAATTTGCCGAGGGGGCCGGGGTGGGCCTTGCCCTGGTCAAGGAATTGGTGCAATTGTACAAGGGTGAAATATCCGTGGGCCTAGAGGGGGAAGATATCATCCATTTTAAGGTCATCCTGCCTACAGAAAGAGCCGATTTTAAGAAAAAAGACCTGCTGACATCGGTTGCTGAAAAGGTAGAAACGCAAACAACAGTCACTATCGATCCCGTTGATGAACCTGAAGCGTCCGCTATGCAGCAAGAAGGATCTGACGAACGACCCCTGGTCTTGGTGGTCGAAGACCATAAAGAAGTACGGCAGTTTCTCACCTCTGTCTGGAAGCACAGGTACCAAATGTATGAGGCGAATAACGGGAAGGAAGGCATTGAAAAGGCCCTTCAAATAGTACCCGATCTGATCATTACCGATGTACGTATGCCCCTCTGCAACGGTATAACTCTTTGCAATACCCTCAAGACCGATGAGCGCACCAGCCATATTCCCATAATACTGCTTACCGCAGGCGCTGGGGAAGAAGACGAACTGTTAGGCTTGCAATCCGGTGCCGATGATTTTATAACCAAACCCTTTAAACTACGCCCACTACAGACCCGGGTAGAGAACCTTATCGCCAACAGAAGGGCCCTGCGAAACCGCTACAGTCAGGAAGTGGTCTTAAAAGCCAAGGATATCGCCATCACCCCTACCGATGAGCTGTTCTTGAACAAGGTGCAAAAGGTCTTGGACGACCACTTGGCCGATCCTGCCTTCAATGCCAAGAAATTTGCTTCCCTAGTAGGCATGAGCCGTATGCAGTTGCATCGAAAGCTACAGACCTACACCGGCCTGAGCACTACGGAATTCATTCGCTCGCAACGGTTAAAACAAGCCGCCCACATTTTAAGGACCTCGGACGCCACCATCAACGAGGTGGCCTATACCGTAGGCTTCAATACGCCTTCCTATTTTATCAAGTGTTTTAAGGAAACCTATAAAAAAACTCCGGCGGAATTTGTTCAGACGACCGAGTGAACGGTAGGCTTTACGTTAAACCCCAAGGGGCTCCCGTACCTTTCCCGATATGTTTTTCCTTGTCCCCCTGGACTCAAAATCCAATACCTAAACCACAGAAAAACAGCATGTTGTCCTGAATGTTACATCACTTGCATAGATGGTTACATACGTGGTATGGTAAAATGGTCTTACGGGCTATTTTTGGCAAGAACCCTAAGACCCATTTCCCCCGGAAAGCAATTTAAACATGAAACAAATACATTGAAAGATCATGAAAATAAAACGTTTAAGAATCGTATTGCTGTCCACCATTCTAGGCTTTGCCCTTTGGGTAACCGCTTGTGACAAAGACCCCGAAGAGGTGGTTGAAGATACTTTCGACTGCCTTCAAAACGGCAATTGTGATGACCTTGATGGCAGTATTCCGGAAGGTAGTGAACGCACGGAGCAAAGAGACACGCTTCGTGTTGAGGAATTTTAACATTTCCCCGCCCATACCGTGGAGTGCCATGGTATCGATTTCAATGGGGAAACTGAAAGGCGAATGGACTATGCACTATGAAAATTAAAATTTACAGATATGTTACATATAGCGCAGGGGAAAACATCCCCAAATGATTGGGTCAACTACCAGAGTTCCAGGGGCGGCATTTATGTGGATGTTGATACCTCCGCAGGGAATTTTACGGCAACCCCGCACTATCTGGTATCGCTCGAGGGCAAAAGCCATCATTGGTGCGCCAATGGGGCCAATGCAATTTACGATGCTACACCCACCGGGTTCAGGGTGTACATCAGATGGACGGACGACAATGGCCATTTCGGCGAATTGAACCCTTTAAAGATCGAAACGGCGAAAAGGTATAAATGGCACCTGAAATGGACAGGGATACAACTTTGCAAAGCAAAAGAAACACGAAAAAAGAAAACATCATGAAAACAACAACAACAATTATGGTATTGCTGTTTCTGCTTATAGGCAGCCCAACGGCCCAAGCCCAAGATCTGTTGGATGCCCTAAAACAAACCGCTCAGATGTACAATGAAGCTAATCCGGAAGGGGAAAGCGAAACTAACCAGGGAGCTGCCCCCGAAGGCCAGAATGAATGGCAAGAGGCATGGGATAATGAAAGGGAGGAAAATGCTGATATTTTAGATGCCTTAGACACCAAATACCTAAAATGTACAGCACTTATGATTTTATACGTGGATGCGTATATTAGACTTAAAGAGGAACATAAAATCGGGAATGTTTCGATGTCAGCATGTGATGCCTACGGTATGCAAACCTTAGCCTTGGCAGCCTCCACAACCATTATGTATTGTCCCGAAGAGATGGTTCAACTTAGTATTGATGAATTAAAAAAAATAGCCATTGATTTAGATAAAGCTAGTCAGGAATATTCACGAGGGAATACGAATCTTAAATTATGGTTAAAATTTCTCAATATTGCCAATTGGTACTATCATGGGGAAGCTATTCAAGAATTAGGTCAAAATAATACTTGGGGGGATTCACCAGATCATTTGGCATATACGATAAAATATATGATTTCATTTTTTACCCCTCGACATATCTTGGGAGCAACCCTAAAAATAGCAGAAAAGATGGAGGCCCTAAGCTGTAGCGGCTAGAATTGCCAAGAAATTATAACCCCATGAAAAAACCCATAGAGACAATTGCAAGACTGTTTATTATCCTATTACTGCTGTCAGCGGGCATAGCCTGTAATATGGGCAAAAAAGATAAGCACGGAAGTTCTGAAAACAACAGTGCACCCACCGCCAGTACCAACAAAGCTTTAGATGTTTACGTAGAAACGGATGCATGGCGAAGCTGGGCACCGCCCAAAACCCTTTCGGGTTATACACTTGTACGCTTTGTTACCGATCCTTTTAAATTGGAAGGGTTGTCTTCGGCCAATGCACGGTATGAAACAGGTGAAAAATGGATCGATATTCAGCTTATTGACGGCAGCACCGAAAAAGGCAAACGGGAAATGCGGGACCACTTAGGGATTGCCGAGCTTGAGCGCGACCATTCCAACCAATATGGTTATGAAAAGACGTTGGTACGTAACGGTATAAAGGCCAAGGAAAAATATTTGGCCCCACCGGCAGGGCAATACCTGATCAAGTTTATGCTCGAGGAGCAATACGGGGTGTCGGTAAAATCGAACGCCGAAACCGCAGAAGAAATCTGGGCATTCATAGATGCACTAAATTTAAAAGGGTTTGATACCTAGCCGCTATGATTCAAAAAATAGAGGAACTATGAAAAGAAAAAGCGGTTTGGTTTTGCTTTTATTGGTCAGCATGGGTTTTGGCCATGCCCAGTCCTTGACCACCAATGAAACCAAAGTGGTACTGATTGTCAAGGGTGCATCGGAAGGCATAAGCCAAATAGCACTTTTCAACACCTTTGAAAAGATAAAAGGAAACGGGATCTTGGAGAAATACCCGAACTGCCAATTCTATATTGGCCTGCTTCGAGGAAGTTATGAATTGAATGATAATAATGTGGCACCCCTTATAGGAAGCACTATTATCATGTATACCGACCAGCCTTATTTATCAAGTAATAGGATACTCCAAAGCACTCGGTTTATCCCTGGTGACCAGTTAAGCTTGGGTTCGGGGAGCGCCAAAGTGATATCCAATAAAAAGGGTGAATTAATTCTAGAAACCCAATAAAATGAGACGAACGTATTTTCATCGCTTGAAGCATGGGAAAGCAGAACAAACATTCTTGATACAAGGATGAAACGATTACTGAGGTTAACTGGTTATCTAAAGATTTTAGATAGGTTTTTAAGGTCGATCAAAATTTTAAAACACAAGAAAATGGAAGAAAAAATGATACTCGGAAAAATAAAAGGCAGTACCATCGTATTTATGGGCATGGTGGCCGTAGGCATTTATTTAATCGTGATCGCCTTGACCATTTAATGAAAGGACCCCAAGTCGTAATGCCAATTATTTTTGATATAGTGATTAAAACAAAAGGGTAGGCTTACCCTAATGGCCCATGGTATGCCAGGTGCTATTATTAAACCAAACAGTATCATCATTTATACTTTTTGGTTTATTTTTTTGTTCAAATTTTAACAGAAAACCGCACTTTTAAACAAGGTAGTGATCATAACGTGTGAACCTACATTTCAACATTCGATGTTAAAAACTTTGTGACTGAAATTAAGAATTACCCCTAAAAATCCGATTCCTATTTTACATCTTTGTTAATCCCGACAGCAGGATACGTATCATCCTGGTCAATTAACTTTTTAAATCAACAGTATTATGCCAGCAGCCTTAGAGCCAATCTTACAGGAAAACAAAGACCGTTTTGTAATCTTCCCTATACAACATCACGACCTATGGGAATGGTATAAGAAACAGGAAGCCTGTATTTGGACCGCTGAGGAAATCGACCTGCATCAAGACCTTGCCGATTGGAATAACAAGTTGAGCGATGAGGAGAAATATTTCATCAAACATATTTTGGCCTTTTTTGCCGCTTCCGACGGTATCGTAAATGAGAATCTGGCAGAAAACTTCGTCAATGAGGTACAGTATTCAGAGGCCAAATTTTTCTATGGCTTCCAGATTATGATGGAGAACATCCACTCCGAAACCTATTCCTTGCTGATCGATACCTATGTGAAAGATGAAAAGGAAAAGAACATGCTTTTTAAGGCCATAGAGAATTTCCCGGCCATTAAAAAGAAGGCGGACTGGGCCTTAAAATGGATCGAGTCTCCAAGCTTCGCGGAACGGTTGATCGCCTTTGCCGCCGTAGAGGGTATTTTCTTCTCAGGTTCCTTTTGTTCAATTTTTTGGTTGAAGAAAAGAGGGTTGATGCCAGGATTGACCTTCTCCAATGAGCTTATTTCGAGGGATGAGGGGATGCACTGCGACTATGCCGTACACCTACATAAACATCATATCATCAATAAAGTGCCTAAAACGCGCATCACCGAAATATTGGTCGATGCCCTGAATATAGAACGTGAGTTCATTACGGAATCCTTACCGGTTAGTTTAATAGGGATGAATGCCAAATTAATGACACAATATCTGGAGTTCGTCACCGATCGCTTATTGGTTGAGCTCGAATGTGATAGGGTCTATAATTCGACCAATCCGTTTGACTTTATGGATATGATCTCGCTTCAAGGGAAAACCAATTTCTTTGAAAAAAGGGTTTCCGAATATCAAAAAGCCGGGGTCTTGAACAAGGATAAGGACGAAGACGCACAAAAAATCAGTTTTGATGCTGATTTCTGACGATTTACGAGGGACAATTTTACAATTATTAATTCACATCACATAGGAAGTGTAGATTATAACGTAGGCCCCAAAATCCACCAATCGTAAATCGTAAATCAATTAATTAACCAGAATCTCGAAATATCGAACCTGATTGAAAGCACCTAAATTCAACATTCGTAAATCGTAATTCTAAAATCATAAATCGTAAATCAAGTTATGTATGTACTAAAAAGAGACGGAAGAAAAGAAGTGGTCATGTTCGATAAGATCACGGCCCGAGTGCGAAAATTATGTTATGGTCTTAACGACCTAGTCGACCCCCTAAAGGTCGCCATGCGCGTTATAGAAGGTCTTTATGATGGGGTGACCACCTCGGAATTGGATAATCTGGCAGCGGAAATCGCGGCCACCATGACCACCATGCACCCCGATTATGCAAAATTGGCAGCCCGTGTCTCCGTTTCCAACCTACATAAGAACACCAAAAAGTCGTTCTCCGAAACGATGAAGGACCTCTATACCTATGTAAACCCCAGGACTGGTAAGAAGGCGCCCTTGCTCTCGGACGAAGTATATAAGGTGATTTCAGAAAATGCGGAGGCGTTGGATTCCACCATCATTTATAACAGGGATTTTGGGTATGACTACTTTGGTTTCAAGACCTTAGAGCGTTCCTATCTCCTGAAATTGAACGGCAAGATCGCCGAACGTCCACAACATATGCTCATGCGGGTTTCCGTGGGTATTCATTTGAATGATTTGGATGCGGTAAAGGAAACCTACGAGCTGATGTCGAAAAAGTTTTTTACCCATGCTACCCCGACGCTGTTCAATGCAGGGACACCAAAACCGCAAATGTCTTCCTGTTTCCTTTTAGCGATGAAAGATGATAGTATCGAAGGCATCTATGATACATTAAAACAAACCGCAAAAATATCACAATCAGCAGGTGGTATAGGCTTATCCATACATAACGTAAGGGCCACAGGTTCTTATATAGCAGGGACCAATGGCACCTCTAACGGCATTGTACCCATGTTGCAGGTGTTCAACGATACGGCAAGATATGTGGACCAAGGAGGTGGAAAACGCAAAGGTAGCTTCGCCATTTATATGGAGCCTTGGCATGCCGATATCTTCGAATTTTTGGAATTGAAGAAGAACCATGGGAAGGAAGAAATGCGCGCCCGAGATCTTTTCTATGCCATGTGGATCTCCGATCTGTTCATGAAACGGGTTGAGGCAAATGAACATTGGACACTCATGTGCCCCAATGAATGCCCAGGACTTTACACCAACCATAGTGAGGAATTTGAAAAATTATACCTAGGGTACGAAGCCGCAGGGAAAGGTCGTAAGACCGTAAAGGCACGGGAACTTTGGGAAAAGATATTGGAATCCCAGATCGAAACCGGTACCCCTTACATGCTCTATAAGGATGCCGCCAACCGTAAGAGCAACCAAAAGAACTTGGGAACCATCCGTTCATCGAACCTATGCACCGAGATTTTGGAGTATACCTCCCCCGATGAAATTGCGGTCTGTAATCTCGCCTCCATCGCCTTACCCATGTTCATCAAAAATGGGGAATTCGACCATAAGGAATTATACAGGGTGACCAAACGGGTGACCAAAAACCTGAATCGGGTTATCGATAGGAATTACTATCCGGTCAAGGAGGCCGAAAACTCGAACCTAAGACATCGCCCTATCGGGTTGGGGGTTCAGGGCTTGGCGGACGCGTTTATCTTATTGCGTTTGCCTTTTACGAGCGATGAAGCCAAGAAATTGAACCAGGAAATTTTCGAAACCCTGTACTTCGCGGCCGTTACGGCGTCTATGGAAGCCGCTAAAGAAGAAGGTACGTATTCTTCCTACGAAGGTTCCCCGATTTCACAAGGGGAGTTTCAGCATAACCTATGGGGCATACAAGATGAAGAGCTTTCCGGTCGCTGGGACTGGGGCAAATTGCGAAAAGAGGTGAAAAAGCACGGGGTGCGGAATTCCCTATTAGTGGCTCCCATGCCAACGGCATCCACCTCACAGATTTTGGGCAACAACGAGTGTTTTGAACCCTATACCTCGAATATCTATACCCGACGAGTGCTTTCTGGGGAGTTCATCGTAGTGAACAAACATTTATTGGAAGACCTGGTAAACCTTGGGATGTGGAACGAACAAATGAAGCAGGAACTTATGCGGGCCAATGGTTCGATCCAACATATTGAAACCATTCCCCGGGAGATACGGGAGTTGTATAAAACGGTTTGGGAACTCAGTATGAAGGATATCATTGATATGAGCCGACATAGAGGATACTTTATTGACCAAAGTCAATCCTTGAACCTCTTTATGGAGAATGCCAACTATTCCAAATTGACATCCATGCACTTTTATGCCTGGAAAAGCGGACTGAAGACAGGGATGTACTATTTAAGGACCAAGGCGGCCGTAGATGCTATAAAATTCACCTTGGACAATAGCCAAAAGGAAGCGGTTCCTGTAGAGGCTGAGGTTGCCATCACTATGCCTCCAGCAGCCAAGACCACAAAATCCATCGAAGTACAACCCACTTCTATAGCCCCCCAGTCACAAGCTATGGACGTACAGCCCATGACCCCGGAAGAAATGAAGGAAATGATCGCACGGGCCAAAGAAGGCCAAGCCGATGACGATTGTCTTATGTGCGGTTCATAACGAAGTACTTTTTATAGGTACGTGATAGTGTTTATTGAAAATAAGGGGCTGCCCAATATGGCAGCCTCTTTTTTGTTTTCATATTTTAGGATGATGACGTCGGTTTGATTTGAAACAAACCCAAATAAAAAGGCCGTCCAAATGCAATTTGGACGGCCTTAGTTATGACATCTTTAGGATTAGAACGAATAGTTAAGTCCGAATAGCCAATAGCTTTGTGTCTTAACATCGATATTATCGAATGTCGGTGCAGGTACAATGGCAGGCACCTGACCAAGCGCATTGGCCAAAGCCTCTTGCTTGTTGTTCCTGAGTCCGAATTCAAAACCAAGTCCGATCCCTTTCCATAAGGTATACCCGAAGGAGTTGATCCACGTCCAGTTCGACAAATCACTGCTTTTGTAGCTTTGAAAGGTCGAGAAGTTGGTTTTGAAGTTTACATCTCCCAATTTTTTGGTATAATCGACTACGATTTTTGCACCGGTAGAGGATTCATAGGCTGCATCATCTTTCGCGAATACAAAGTTATAGTTCAACGGATGGATCACGACGACCATATCGGTTATCGGGGTCCACGTAGCACCCAATCCAACATCCAAATACCCTGGATCATTGAAATTATTGACGATCGAGGTACGGTATTCCGCCAAGGTTGAAATCGCAAATTTTTCGTTCAACTTTTGTCCATATAAAGAAACGATATTGAAAACATCCGTTGTGCTGTTAAAGCTATCGTCATCGGTATCGATATCCTTATTGTCCAATTTCACCCATTGTAGGTTCATATTCGCCGAATTTCTCCAAAAGAATTTCTCCTTATTCAAATTTGCGAATCCGTTAAGGGAAACCCCTATGTTTCCCGAAGAGTTGTTGGGTGTGCCTTGTGAATACCAATTTTTGGATCCGGACAGGTTGGCCCCAATGGTACCGAATACCCCTTTTTTCCATCCTGGAAGGGCATCGATCTGTGCCTGAATGGCATCGACCCTCCCTTGAATCGCTGCTATGGAATCCTTTTTAGGGCCTTGCAACGCCTTTAATTCATCCGCAGTTTGTGCGTTGGTAGCCGATATGGTTAGAATGGCCACCAAAGTGAATACTAATTTTCTCATAATGCTTAGTGTTTTTATGTTAATGAGGTGCAAAAATAACAATTGTTAACAATAAACAATTACCGTTATCAACAATTTTACTTTTTATACAATGGCACGGAAGAGCAGGCTTCACCATACATGACGCTCTTCGCAACGCCCATCAGCTTTGCAGTTATCCACAAATAGGCATTGGGCGGAACCGGTTTATTGGTACATCCCTTTATGATCACAGGTTTGCCCGTATAGGCCGAAATATCAAGATTTTCAATGATGGATTGGTAGATTGAGGTTTCCAAGGTTTCCAAATTTCCTTGTACCACTTTTTTGGCATAGGGTTGCAGCTGGGTGACAATAAGCATGTAGGCCCACCCCGGGATGATGGCATCGGTAGAACAGTCGACTGCCACATATTTGTCTTTATATTGGCCCCAATCATGTCCGGCTACTGAGGCCCTGAACTCTTTTTCACGCAACACCAACCCTTCATAAAGCCATTGTTCTATATCCAGGAATATACGTTCCCCAATAGGGTAATAGTCTTCTAGGTCAATGGTTTTCAATTGACTTTGGGCTACGCGGTTTACAATATCAGACATAAGATTTCAGAATTAAGAGTTCAGATCCTTTTTAAGATGTTTGATCAACCCAAATAATGTTTTTGAAATTTCATCACAAAGAGAATACAATATTTTAAATTCCAATTCACTTGCGTACTGAATATCATAGGCCAAATACAATTGTGACTTCACTTCATAACATGAAGCTAGGGCAATTTAAGAAAATAGTCAAATTCCTTGTTTGAGGCTCTACCATACCCTTCTGCAATATTAGAAGAAATGGAAATTGATGCCCTACGTATTTGATCTCTTAAAGCAAAGTCATTTGAAAAATCACTTTTCTGGGTCAAAGAATATATTTCCCTATTTAGTTCTCTTGCCTTTTTCCATGAAATAATCTGTTCAAAACCCTTCTCCATCAGATTTCCAATATCTTACATCTGAAATCTATAACATGCCTAATTCCAATTTTGCCTCCTCGCTCATCAATTCCTGGGTCCATGGCGGGTCAAAGGTAATCTCGACCATGGCATCCTTTACGGCATCCAACGATTTCACTTTTTCCTCAACCTCAACTGGCAATGTCTCCGCGACCGGACAATTCGGGGAGGTAAGGGTCATCAGGATCTTTACATCCCTCTCCTCATTGACGAATACGTCATAAATCAATCCCAATTCATAAATATCAACAGGGATTTCAGGGTCATAGATGGTCTTTAACACCTGTACGATCTTCTCCCCCAACTCTTGGGTATTTATTACAGTCTCACTCATTTTTTCTAAATTTAGTTCAATTGGGTTTGGTAGGCTATGGCATACAGTTTCAATTGTTTCACCATACTGACCAAACCATTTGCACGGGTAGGCGATAAATGCTCTTTTAAACCGATCTCATCGATAAAGTCCGTATCGGCATCGATGATGTCCTGCGGTCTTTGATTGCTAAAAGCCCGAATTAGGATGGCAATAATCCCTTTGGTGATAATGGCATCACTGTCTGCCGTGAACACCAATTTGTCGTCTTTTAACTCGGCGTGTACCCATACCTTGCTTTGACACCCTTTGATAATGTTATCATCGGTCTTATACTTCTCGTCGATCAAAGGAAGCGATTTTCCCAGCTCTATCATATATTCATAGCGCTGCATCCAATCCTCGAACATCGCGAATTCGTCTACAATTTCCTCTTGTATTTCTTTTATTCCCATTACCTGACTTTATGCAAAAATACGATAAGTATTATTGGTTCTCAATAGTTTGGCCGATTCCGGCAGTATACCTAGAGTAACATCGATATGGCCCTTTTTACCCCTGCTACCAAAACATCTACCTCCTCCTTTGTATTATAAAAACAAAAACTGGCTCGCACCGTACCAGGAATCTTATAGAAATCCATGATCGGTTGTGCACAATGGTGTCCAGTACGTACGGCGACGCCCAATTTATCTAAAATAGACCCCATATCATAGGGGTGAATACCCGCTATATTAAAGGATATGACCGAGGTCTTGTTCTTAGCGGGCCCATAGATGCGCAATCCATCGATCGCCAATAGTTGTTCGGTCGCATAGTCCAAAAGTTCCTGTTCATATACCGCTATGGTATCAAAACCAATGGCATTCATATAATCCAAAGCCACGCCAAAAGCGATCCCACCACAAATATTGGGGGTACCTGCCTCAAATTTATGGGGCAGTTCGGCATATGTCGTTTTTTCAAAGGTCACTTCGGCGATCATTTCGCCACCGCCTTGATAAGGGGGCAGTTTATTCAACCAGGCTTCCTTCCCATACAGCATGCCTACGCCTGTGGGCCCACACAGCTTGTGTGCTGAAACCGTATAAAAGTCCACATCCAAGGCTTGCACATCCGCTTTGATATGGGGGGCGGCTTGGGCACCATCGATCAAGACCGCAGCACCGACCTTATGGGCGGCATCGATAATTTTTTTGATCGGGTTTACCGTTCCCAAGGCATTGGAGACATGGTTACAAAAAACCAACTTGGTTTTGTCAGACAACAAAGTGTAGTATGCATCCATCAGCAATTCCCCCTCCTCGTTCATGGGAATGACCTTTAGAATGGCCCCTGTTCTTTCGCACAACATTTGCCAAGGCACGATGTTAGAATGGTGTTCCAAAGCCGAAACGATAAGCTCATCCCCTTTTTTTAGGAGGAATGAAAATCCGCTCGCCACTAAATTTATACTGTGGGTCGTCCCGGAAGTGAAAATAATTTCCTGGGGTTTGGCCGCATTCAGGTGCTTTTGGATCTTGATTCGGGCCTGTTCGTATTTTTCGGTCGCCTCTTGGGATAGCGTATGCACCCCACGGTGAATATTGGCATTGTAATTACTGTAGTAATCCACAATGGCATCGATGACCTGTTTTGGGGTCTGGGAGGTAGCGGCATTATCTAAATATACCAAGGGTTGCCCATTAACCTTGCGGTTTAGGATAGGAAAATCTACTCGTATTTTGGACACATTAAACATAGTGAAAAACTAATAGGCGACAAAGTTAAGTTTAAGCATTAAACTTCTACATCATCTAAATCCTAATTTGGTTAAACCAACAAAGTGGTTGACTTAAAGGTCAATATTTAAACTTACTATCGAATCGAGCACAGTCGAGATGTTTTTGTCCCTTTAAAAACATCAGTTCAATAGTGCAGAATCATAACTTATTTTAAATAGGGCATAACCAAAAGATAACTGAAAAACCCTGTTGAATTGTTTGTTATTATCACTCAATCCGCCTGTATCTAAATTCGTCCATCCATGAATATACCTTACCTGAACACCTAATTTGTGATTGATTTTATAGTTCATCCCAATAATTGCACCGGAGTCGAAACGGAAATCCCCAGATGAAGTCATCTTATCAAATGACTGATCTATGTTCGTTGATTTTTTTAATTTACTGACCGAGTTCAGTAAAAATCCGATTTGCGGGCCAAAATCCAATCCAAATTTTTTGTTGAATTCGAACCTTAAAATCAAAGGAATGGTAAGATAATTAAGTCGGCGGACCAATTTGGGGAAAACATTTTGAGACTGAGGTAAATCGAATAGAATTAGCCTATTTTCAAAGGCATATCCAATGGAAGAATAAAGCAATTCCGGATTAAAAGAAAATCTATTGGTCAACGGAATGTCTGCATAACCCCCAAAGTGATACCCTATTCTGGATTCGTGACTTTCAGTGAAATCCCCATTCACTTCTGACAAATTCAATCCTCCCTTGATGCCAACCTTAGTTTCCTGGGCAAATATAGAAGTAGATAGAAAAACAAGATAGATACATGTTAAATAGATACTTTTCATTCTAAAATATTAAACCAAACATCAGTCCATGAAATGTAAATAGTAAGTCTTACAAGTCAAACCCTAAACGGACCCCTAGTTTTTCAGCTATGAGCTTATTAATACGTGTTTTCAACTCCGTAATACGGACACTTTCCAGTACGTTATTGGCAAACGCATACATCAACAAAGCACGGGCTTCCTTCTTTGGAATTCCTCGGGATTGTAAATAAAACAAAGCTTCCTCGTCTAATTGACCAATGGTACAGCCGTGCGAACATTTAACATCATCCGCAAAAATCTCCAATTGGGGCTTTGTATTGATGGTCGCTTTGTCACTGATCAGGATATTGTTGTTCTGCTGAAAAGCATTGGTCTTTTGGGCTATCTTATCCACAATGATCTTGCCATTGAAAACGCCCGTGGAATTCTCCCCATAAATGCCCTTATAATCCTGATGGCTCTCACAATTAGGTTCAATATGGTGCACCAACGTATGATGGTCTACATGCTGCTTATACCCCAAAATGGTCACGCCTTTCATGGTCGAATCTATATACTCCCCGTTCTGATAGAAGTTCAAGTTGTTTCTGGTCAATTTTCCACCGAAGGAAAACGTATGTACTTTTACGACACTGTTGCTTTTTTGATCTATATAGGTATTATCGATCAACGAGGCGGTCTTGGCATCGTTCTGGATCTTATAATAATCTACAATGGCCCGTTCGGCAGCAAAAATCTCGGTCACACAATTGGTCAATACCTCATTCGAGGTCAGGCTTTGGTGCCTTTCGATGACCTGAAGCTCCGCATTTTCCTCGGCCACAATCAGGTTTCTAGGCTGTAACATTATAGATGCTTCGTTACCCGTTGAAAAATGTAGGATTTCAACCGGTTTTCTTGGCATTTTATTCTTGGGGATATAAATGAAGGCCCCTTCCCTGGAAAAGGCCGTATTCAACGTCGTCAAGGATTCCTCTTTTGAGGCCACTTTGTTAAAATACATATCGATGACCTGTTTGTACATCGGCTTGGTCAAAGCCGCACTCATTAAACAGATATCGACCCCATCGTGTGTAGTTTCCGAAAGAAAGGAAGAGTAGATACCATCTACAAAAACAATCTTATAGGTATCGATCTCATGCAAGAAATATTTCTTTATCTCTTTATATTCCAAGGTATTCGACTCTTTTGGGAAAATACTGAAATCAACCTTCTGCAGACTTCTCAATGAAGTATACTTCCAAGCTTCCTCCTTTTTGGACGGAAACCCTTTTTCCTCAAAATTCTTGATGGCCTCAGAGCGGATATCGTGCACGGGGTGTTCTACATCGACCTTGTTTTCAAAGGCCATGAAAGAAGAAATCAATTTATCTTTTAAATCCATCTGTTTTGTGTTACAATGTTAAAATGTCGAAAGTCGAAAGTCGAAAGTCGAATATTAATCTCGTTTTTCAAGATATTTGATAAATCCGCTCAACATTTTAGAAACATTTTCTATTTTACTTTTTAATTCCAAAAAATCATTTTCAGCTATATATTCCAAGTCATAGGACAGGTATAATTGTGACCTTACTTCTCCTGCGGATGCCTTAGCTACATATAAATAATAAATAAATTCTTTATCCGTATTTCTTTCAAACCCCTCCGCAATATTGGAACTTATTGAAACCGATGCTCTTCTAATCTGTCTTTTTAAATCAAAATCCTTTTCAAATAGCCCTCTATTTGTTATCCTATAAATATCCCTGTTGAACTCCCTACTTTCTTTCCAAGCGGTTATTTCTTCAAATAAGTTTATTTTAGGCATAATGCACATTTGGATTGAACATTAGACTTTTGGACTTTTGACTTTAAGACTTAGAGTTATACCGCTGTCTCCTGTTTGATCCAATCGTATCCTTTATCCTCCAACTCATGGGCCAATTCCTTGGTGCCGGACTTTACAATCTTACCTTCATGCAAGACATGTACAAAATCGGGGATGATATAATCGAGAAGCCGTTGGTAATGCGTGATGACGATGACCGCATTGTCCTTGCTTTTTAATTTGTTCACCCCATTGGCAACGATTCTCAGGGCATCGATATCAAGACCGGAATCCGTTTCATCCAAAATGGCCAGCTTTGGCTCTAACATGGCCAATTGAAAAATCTCGTTTCTTTTCTTTTCCCCACCGGAAAAACCTTCATTCAAAGAACGGGACAAAAATTTACGGTCAATATCCAATAACTCGGATTTTTCCCGTATCATTTTCAACATTTCATTGGCTGGCATATCCTCCAACCCTTTGGCCTTACGGGTTTCGTTTATAGCCGTTTTCATGAAGTTCGTTACAGATACCCCTGGAATTTCGACAGGATACTGAAACGAAAGAAAGATGCCCTTGTGCGCCCTTTCCTCGGGGGAAGCATCCTCAAGATTCTCGCCCTCCAAAACCACACTTCCTTCTGAAACTTCATATTCCTCTTTACCGGCAATGACCGCCGCCAAGGTACTTTTACCAGAGCCATTGGGCCCCATGATGGCATGGACTTCCCCTGCCTTGACCTCAAGATTTATACCTTTCAGTATTTCATTTCCCTCTATACCTGCATGCAGGTTATTGATCTTTAACATGTGCTACTTTTTATTATTCATTTTATCCAACAGAGCCTTCAAGGCTTATTTCCAATAGTTTTTGGGCCTCCACAGCGAATTCCATAGGTAATTTGTTCAATACCTCCTTGCTGAAACCATTCACGATCAACGCAATGGCCTTTTCGGTTTCAATACCACGCTGATTGCAGTAAAATATCTGGTCTTCCCCGATTTTACTGGTCGTTGCCTCATGTTCTATCTGTGCGGTCTTGTTCTTTACCTCGATATACGGAAAGGTATGTGCCCCGCATTCGTTCCCCATCAATAGGGAATCGCATTGTGAAAAGTTCCTGGCATTTTTAGCGCGACTGTTGACCTGCACCAATCCGCGGTAACTATTCTGTGATTTTCCGGCAGAAATACCTTTGGAGATAATGGTACTCCTTGTATTCTTACCAATATGAATCATCTTGGTCCCCGTATCGGCTTGCTGGTGGTTATTGGTTACCGCAATGGAATAGAATTCCCCTATGGAATTATCCCCTTTTAAGATACAGGAAGGATATTTCCAGGTGACGGCCGATCCCGTTTCTACCTGGGTCCAAGAAATTTTAGCGTTTTTATGGCAAATACCCCTTTTGGTAACGAAGTTATACACCCCGCCTTTACCTTCCTTATTCCCGGGGTACCAGTTTTGTACCGTTGAGTATTTTATTTCCGCATTATCTAAGGCAATCAATTCGACCACAGCGGCATGCAATTGGTTTTCGTCCCGTGAAGGCGCTGTACATCCTTCCAAATAACTTACATAACTGCCTTCATCCGCAATGACCAATGTTCTTTCGAACTGGCCTGTTCCGGCCTGGTTGATCCTAAAATAGGTCGACAATTCCATCGGACATCGTACGCCTTTTGGAATGTAACAGAAAGATCCATCGGAGAACACGGCCGAGTTCAAGGCGGCGTAGAAATTATCCCTTTGGGGAACTACAGAACCTATGTACATCTTTACGAGTTCAGGATGTTCCCTAATCGCCTCTGAAATGGAACAAAATATGATTCCTTTCTCAGCCAAGGTCTTTTTAAAGGTAGTGGCCACTGAAACCGAGTCCATCACGATATCCACGGCAACCCCGGCCAATTTCTTTTGTTCATCCAAGGAAATCCCCAATTTTTTGAACGTATCCAACAATTCGGGATCTACCTCATCAAGGCTATCGTATTTTGGTTTACTATTCGGAGCCGAATAATAGGAAATCGCCTGAAAATCAGGTTTTTCATAGGTTACGTTCGCCCATTCGGGCTCAACCATTTCCTTCCAGGCCTTAAAGGATTCCAAACGCCAAGCGGTCATCCATTCGGGTTCTTCCTTCTTTTTGGAAATGGCGATCACGATTTCCTCATTCAATCCAACCGGAAAAGTATCCGATTCAATATCCGTATAAAAACCGTATTCGTACTCCTTTGTCTCGAGTTCCTTTTTTAATTCCTCTTCGGTATATGCCATAATTCTTGTTAGTTCAGAGTTAAAAAAGTAAAAGAGTTAAAATCAACTACCCCTCTTTTTAACATACTTAATATAATTTGCCAGTTGTTTGGAAATTCCTATCACTTCATTTCTCAATCCTGCCAATTGGTTCTTGTCTGAATACCCTATTTCATCCATTACATTGAACAAATTCCGAATTTCAACACTGAAAATGCTTCAATTTGAACATTAATACATTTTCAAATTATAAAGAGAAACTCTCCCCACACCCACAGGTACGTTGCGCATTGGGATTGTTGAACACAAAGCCTTTTCCGTTCAATCCTCCGGAATATTCCAATATTGTTCCGGCCAGGTATAAAAAGCTTTTTTTATCCACGATAATACGTACTCCGTTATCCTCAAATACCTTATCGGTATCTGCCATAGCCTTATCGAATGTCAATTCATACGAAAGTCCACTACATCCCCCACTTTTGACACCTACCCGTACATAGTCCTTTGAGGCATCAAAGCCATCTTCGGTCATTAGACCGATGACCCTTTGTTTAGCTGTTTCTGAAACCTGTATCATTATTTGTTTTGATTCTAAATAGTTTACAAATATAGGTTATATGTGGTGTTTTGCAACAAATCCTAACATTATTATAACGTATGAATCTATAAGGAATCTCTATCGAAAATGAAAACCACGGCAAGCCCCATGGTTATATTTTCGGGTCATTGCCCAAAAAAACCGCCCATGAAAACAATGAATTGTATTAAAGACCCTGAAAAGGGACTCTTAGATCACGATGTTGACCGATCTGATCAATAGAGCTCCTTGTAATATTGGGTGGCCATTCGTTTGCTGGTAAATTCCGGGATTACATCATCAATACTATTGAAGACGATCTGTTGCCACTTCTTTGGGTGATCATAGAATGTGGGCAATACCTTTTTCTCAAGAATATCGTACAAATGTTCACTATCGAGCTTATCCTGATCCCATGTCGGCATGTTCGGATCTATGGCCGGAAGGATAAAGGAATTTTTACCGTCCTTGGCAAACTCCGGAATCCACCCATCATCGGTGGAAACATTGACAGAGCCATTCATAGCTGCCGTCATACCACTGGTACCCGAAGCTTCCCTGGTTATCCTAGGGGTGTTGAGCCAAATATCAGATCCGCATTTCAACTTTCTGGATAATTCAATTTCATAGCCCACCAAAACGGCCAAGTTGGTTTTCTGTTTGCAAAAATGCACCAAATGGTTAAAAATATCGATCCCGTAGAAATCGTGGGGATACGGTTTCCCGGCCCAAATGATCTGTACCGGATATTTTTTATTGGTGATCAACTTTTCAAAACGCTCCAAGTCTTGTAGCAAAAGATCGGCTCTTTTATATCCTGCAAAACGTCTTGCCCAAACCATGGTCAACACATTGGGGTCGAAAAGTTTGTTCGTCTGGTTCATTACCTCGGCGAACAAGGTTTTCTTCAATTCGACCTTTCTTTCACGATACAATTTGGTATTCTTGGTCTTATGAGCCTTTTCTATGGCCTCATCTTGCCAGAACTTTTGATTCTGCGCATTGGTAATGGGTATAATCTTGCTCGTACCGGGATAATCTTTCCACATGCCCTGGGCTACTTTGGCATGCAACTTTGATACCGCGTTCGATTTTTTAGCCATTCTAAGGGCCGATACCGTATAGTTGATCATGCCCCCATTGACCATTTCTTTTTGAAGTTCCTGTTCGGAAAGGTATCTACCAAAAAAGCCACAACGGTTCAAATGACGCCCATCGCGCTCCTCGTTACCCGCCTTCTCAGGGGTGTGCGTAGTAAATACCATTTGGTTTTTTTTCACGCCTTTATCCTTAAGGTAATAAAATGCAGGCAAGCCATGTCCTTCATTCAAATGGTAAACATCGGCCCCTCCCAAGGCTTCCACTATTTTCGCCCCGGCAATTCCCAATACGATACTTTGGGAAATACGGGTCAAATAATTGGCATCGTACAGATAATTGGTAACAGTTCTTGATAAATAATCATTGCCTTCCACATCGGTAGTCAACAAGTATATGGGCACCGTGCCAAAAATCTCCGGTTTCAAGACCATCGCACGTACCTTGACCGCAGGGTTGTCGTGTAATTTAACCTCTACTTCAAGCCCGGAATCCTCTAGGAAGGTAAAGTTCTTTTCAATAAAATTGGCACGCATGGTTTGATCCCCATTCCGCCCTTGATCGTAATAGCCATATTTCCACAGCATTCCGATACCGATCATATTCTGTTTTAGCTCAAAACCCGAACGCATATGTGATCCGGCCAAAAATCCGAGCCCGCCCGAATAGATCTTAAGGGCTTGATCTATGCCAAATTCCATGCTGAAATAGGCGACTTTTTTCTTAAATTCCTTTGCTGGCGTATACGGGTGATGCCATTTGTTATATTCTGATGTCATTGTAATATCATTTTAAGGGGGCGAAATTAACAAAATTTGGTGTAAAATAGGTGTAGTGGTCGCTATTTTTACATCTTCTCACTTATAGGCGGGTTTTTATCCCGAAATCGGAATCCCAAGCTTGTTTTTTTATTAAATAATAGGATGTAATACGAAGTGGAAATTACGTCTAGTGCATAAACCAACGACTTACAGACAAACGCCCTGACAAGGCGGTATGGCAGTCTATCTGATTTTGATCACGATCACATCGGACATGCCCTTATTCTCTAGTTCCGGGAAATCGGTGCTGGCACTTTCCCCAACGACGATGATGCTTTTATCGGGATTTTCTAAGACATCAAAACCATACTCCAAACCCGAACCCCCAAACGATTTTTGCCAAAGCAAATCCCCATTGGACGCTGTCTTTACCACCCACAGGTCGTTCTCCCCCCCATTGTACGTTGCATCGATATCCAAGCTTTTGGAATTCCCTGCCAAGAAGTAGCCCCCATCCCAACTGGCACTCACCCCTTGTGCGGCATCAAACTGGGTGCCTCCATAGGTTTTTTCCCATAAAAGATTCCCGTTGTCATCGATCTTGATCAACCAAAAATCCGATTCGCCCTTGTTATTTGAGACATCAGTGTCATCACTGAAGGTATTGCCCGTAACCACATATGCCTTATCGTTGGTCTTGGCGATATCATAGGAAATTTCAATGCCCGAACCGCCAAAAGATCGTTCCCAAACCAATTCGCCTAAACCTGTAATCTTCACCACCCAAAAATCATAACTACCTTTGGTTTCACTGATATCAAAATCGTCGCTTTCCGAGAATCCGGCCAGTACAAAGCCCCCATCATCGGCCTGTACCACCGCATGTGCCCTATCGTTATTTGTGCCCCCGAAATACCTTCTCCATTCCATATTGCCCTGGGCATCCAATTTCGTACCCCAAAACTCACCCACACCATGACGCGTAAGATAGTGTCCTTTTTCGGTAAACCCATCTGCCCGGGCTGCGGTAATATCCAAAAAGCCAATGAAAAAGTAGCCCCCATCCTGGGTTTCAATAATATCATAGGAATGATCATGGCCCGAAAAACCAAAACTTTGTTCCCACTCCAAACTCCCGGATGCATCCAATTTTAAAATCCAATTGTCATGAAAACCCTCATTATTACTGCCGTCCCCATCATCGCTCATCGCATATCCCGTAAGAATATACCCCCCATCTTTGGTCTGGGCCAACGATTGACCCCTATCGTCCTTGCTGCCGCCATAGGTTTTATTCCATTGTAGGTTCCCATCAGCATCCAACTTCAACAACCAATAATCATTGACTGCAAGCGACTTGCCCACCAGGTCCCCATCCGTACTATTGGTGTACCCTAAAATGGCAAAGCCCCCATCGGTAGTCGGGATTACAGCCTGGGCCGTTTCTTCCCCCGAACCCCCAAAATTCTTGATCCATTCCACTTCCCCCAAGAATTCCGCATTTAAATTCGGGTCGATATAAAAGCTGTTATCGGCTTCAACAGAGCAGCCGAGTATCCCTAGAACCAAAAGTAAACCCACCCATTTTTTCATTATTCCGACTTTTTAATCACGAACAATCCTGAGTTTATATCGCTGACCAAGATCTTCCCGCTCTCGAAATAGGGATAAACACTCCACACCCCATCAAATCCGGCACTATTGCTCGATGGGTAGGTATCGAAAAACCCTGTTTCGGAAATCGATTTATTCGCTATACCCATAATATCGAGCACCCTAACGCCCGCCCTATAATTCGCCAAGAAATATTGATTGCCTTTTACGTATCCATTATGGTCAATGGCCGTGGTTTCGCCCGTATAGGTCGTATGTAAGACGGGGTTATCTAAATCGGAAACGTCGAAAACCAAGGTACGGGTATCGAAACCGAAGTTCACTTCATCGAGCTCATCGCCAAAAATATAATACCGATGATCCTCGGTAAACCATCCTTGATGGGTGTAGGCAATAAAATCATACCCAAATGTGGAAATTCCCACAGGATTCGCTTTATCGGTCACATTAACGATAGCAACTTGGTTCTCATTAGCCCCGATAAATATTTCGTCCCCCGTATAATCCGTATCCGGACCGTTATAGGTTATCACCTGTGCATCATGGGTATACCCATTGGCGCCATAGCCACCTGCCAAGGCGGGGTTTTTAAGATCTTGTAAATCCATGAAATGCACGCCCCCATCAAAGGCATCATTCCTGGCCGTACCCACAGGATATGCAAAACCCGTGGTTTCATTGATCACTACATTGTGGGCATTGCCAAAACCGGTATACCGGCCGTCATTATCAAAAACCTGAGCGGTATCGGTAACGTTTCGCAATCGAGTCAGATCGAAAACCTGCATACCGTGGTTATCGGCCTCAGAAACGATATAGGCATGATTTTCATATACTTTAATATCGCGCCAGGAACTCGAGCCCGTGGCGGAAGGTAATTTTCCCAAATACACCATGTTTTCGGTATCGGTGATATCCACGAAAGCGGTGCCATTTTCCAATCCCATTAAGGCATATTCCTTGTTGGTGGTAGGGTCTGTCCAACCCCAGACATCATTCCCTTCCGATGCCCTGAACTCGGCAAGTGAAATTCGACCTAAAAGGTCATAGCCATTGCAAGGATAAATACCTGCCATTCCATTTTCACAGGGGGTGAAGCCTACTTGGGGTTCGGGCACGAAATTATCTTCCTCGGCCGCATTTCCTTTATCTTTGGAGCAGCCCATACTTAACAGTAAAAGCACTGGGAATAGGTAGAACGCACTCTTTATCATAGCATTGATTTAAGTTCTTTTTGTCATAAAGATAAGATTAATATTTTACCCTAGAGGCCTTGCAGCTTGGCTCGGACAGGAGCTGGGTTATGGTTTTTGGCCCTCAACCCAATCCCACACGAAAATTTCCGGGCAAATCCTTTTGGCAAAGGTCCCTGCTTCTTACTTTTGCCAGATGCTAGAAGACAAGAATCAGGAGAAGACGGATCTGGAAAAATTGGGGGAATTCGGATTGATCGACCATCTGACACAACATTTCCCCATAACCCGAAAATCGACGCTAAAAGGAATCGGGGATGATGCCGCCGTTCTCGATTTTAAAGGGAGCAAAACCATCGTATCTACCGATCTTTTGGTCGAAGGGGTTCATTTCGACCTAAGTTATATGCCTTTAAAGCATTTGGGGTACAAAGCCGTTATGGTGAACCTATCGGACATCTATGCGATGAACGCCGAAGCGACCCAGATTACGGTATCTATAGCCGTCTCGAACCGATTTCCGCTAGAGGCCTTGGAAGAACTTTATGAAGGGATAACCTTGGCCGCAAAATTGTATAAGGTTGATCTTGTTGGGGGCGATACCACCTCATCGATGACCGGACTCATCATCAGCATTACGGCATTGGGCAAAGCAAAGGCCGCCGATATCGTATATCGGTCCGGGGCAAAGGAAAATGACCTTTTGGTGGTTACCGGGGATCTCGGGGGCGCCTATATGGGCCTTCAGGTATTGGAACGGGAGAAGGAAGTCTTTAAGGTAAACCCGAACAGTCAGCCCGATCTTGAACCCTATTCCTATATCGTGGAACGCCAATTGAAACCGGAAGCCCGAAAGGATATCTTTGAACTCCTCAAAAAACTGGACGTTCACCCTACGGCCATGATCGATATCAGTGACGGACTCTCCTCTGAAATTCTGCACCTATGCAAGCACAGTAAGGTGGGCTGTCATCTGTACGAGGATAAAATTCCCTTGGATCCCACGGTGATTTCCGCCTGTGAGGAGTTTAAGATGGATAGTACCTTGGTCGCTTTAAGTGGAGGGGAAGATTATGAGCTCTTGTTTACTTTAGACCAAAAAGAATTCCCGAAAATAAAGGGCAATCCTAACATGACTGTCGTGGGGCACATGACAGCCGAGAACGAAGGCGCTCACTTAATTTCCAGGAATAACTCTAAAATTCCATTGACCGCTCAGGGTTGGAATTCATTTGCCAAAACATAATTAGGCTGCGTGATCCGCAGTATTGTGTCTTCTTTGATATAGATTTTCCAATGTATTGTTGATATCCTGTAATTCCGGGGTTAAAACCGAAAGATTTCCAGTAGCATCGGTCGTAACTTCATTGCCACAATGAATGCATTTGTATTCTTTGATGTGGTGGGTAACTTTTTTGGAGACGGCGTAGTGGTGTCCAAAAATCTGGCATATTACTTTCTTCATGATGTAGGTTTTAGGCGGACATTCATCCTCGATTTGGGTGTGGGACAAATGCGAATTTCTTGTTTTTGGTCTAATTTCAAAAGTGGTTCATGAAACACTTTATACCTTAACGTGTTCATACTGTTTTTTATTGGGCATCTCCAAGCCATTCGTCCATATATTCGATGAAGCGCATCAAATTCGACAAACGGTTTATTTTTTTCGATGAAATACCTATTTTACCACCCACGGATTTACCCTATCTTTCCCCCGAAATTACAACCAATGAAGAAAACCAAGGAAACCCTGGTGATTGCCTTTGCCCTTTTTTCGCTTTTCTTCGGAGCGGGCAATTTGATCCTACCCCCTCAACTCGGGTTTAAGGCCGGTGACTTTTGGTGGTTGGTGACCTTGGGGTTTGTCCTGTCGGCGGTTTTGGTACCCATTTTGGGGATTTTGGCCCATGCCCGGTTACAGGGCACCATCTTCGATTTTGGGAAAAAGGTCTCCCCCACCTTTGCCTTGGGGTATGCTTTTATCATCTATGCCATCTCGATCGCCCTGCCCTCCCCACGCACCGCCTCAGTGACCCACGAAATTGCCATTCAACCCTTTTTTGGTACGCCCTATATCCTGACCAGTATGGTCTATTTTGGACTGGTCTTTGTCTTTGTCATGAACCGTTCAAGGATCCTCGACATCCTGGGAAAGGTACTGACCCCCGCAATCATTGGTATTCTGTTGTTCATCTTGGGCATTGCCACCTTTTCGTATCCTTTTGATTTTGGGGAGACCGTTTTTATAAATCCTTTTACCGATGGAATTTTGGAAGGCTACCAAACCTTTGATGCCATTGGTGCCATTGTGGTGGGTGGGGTCATCATTATTTCCATAGATCTTAAAAAGCAAAAAGCTTCCTATACCGAGAAAAAACGCCTGATCCGTAATGCAGGGGGCTTGGCCGGACTCGGACTCTTCCTTATCTATGCCGGACTCATTTTTACCGGGGCCTTGATGCACAACGAATTTGAAGCCGATATTTCACGAACGGCCTTATTGAACGGAATCAGTATCAAAACCTTGGGCAATACGGCCCATCTGTTTTTAAGTGTGTTGGTAAGCCTAGCTTGTTTTACCACGGCCGTGGGTATCGTAACCGGGACGGCCGATTTTGTAAAATTCAGATTCGGCGATTCCCGAAAGGCCTATACCCTAACTGCCATCATTGGGTGTGTGCTTGGGGTGGCCATGGGGCAATTCGATGTACATTATATTATTGCCGTTGCTGTTCCGGCCCTGATGTTCATCTATCCCATCACTATCGTTTTGATCCTTTTGAATGTGCTGCCGGAAAAATTTGCCTCTAAAACGGTGTTTAGGGCAGTTATCGGTGCGACGGTCCTTTTTAGTATCCCCGATTTTTTAGGGAGTATTGAAATGAACGATGTATTGCCAACCTATGTACGGCAAATTGCACTTAGTGAATATAGAATGGGATGGGTGTTGCCCGCCTTGGTGGTTTTTGGCCTATCGAACGTGCTTAAGAAATAAATCCGGGACTTTTTTACCACAATGGCGTTGATGTGAAACGTGCCCTTGGATTCACAACGGACTGCATCAATAGACTACTTCGGGCATGCTCTTGCTTTTATCTGGAAG
Organism: Maribacter arenosus; assembly: GCF_014610845.1. Classification (GTDB taxonomy): domain Bacteria; phylum Bacteroidota; class Bacteroidia; order Flavobacteriales; family Flavobacteriaceae; genus Maribacter_A; species Maribacter_A arenosus. The sequence continues at coordinate 525,869 of NZ_JABTCG010000002.1, forward strand.
CAGACGTATTATTCAAAGTGCAATGGCAATCCCCCATACCATTTTGCAAAAATATTATACAGTACGGCTTCAACGATTCCGAACAAAAATCCGGCAACAGCACCTATGAAGGGCATCCCGATCAGTGCCCCGAATGCAAGTACGGTTCCAAAACTCAATCCCGGCGTTTCTGTTGTCGTCAGCCAGCCCACAGTCACAAGCGCGTCGATGATCAATCCGCCAAACGCATATATCACCCCACAAACCATGCCCATAAGGGCACCCAAAACGGTTTGGAATTTTGCAAAGGAGAACACGCCGATCTTTTTTATCTTTTTCATTAGTCCCAGTTTAAATTACCGCTTACCCCAAAAGATAGCTAAAAGTTCGATACGACCTCAACTCGTAATCGTTAATTACTCCTAAATTTTTGCCCTTTTCATAAAGAATTAAAAAAATAATCCATTTAAAAAAGGGGAGCACTTTTTGCTCCTTGCCTTCGCTATCGGTTGTGCTTTAAAATCCGAACCCATCAATGACAAACAAACCCTAAAAAAATACCTTGATGCTTTTATTAAAAATCAATCGGAGCATTGTTTACAAGGAGCGCAATATTGAGCGGCTTCATCGTATAAACTCTTTCGATATGCTTCAATTTCGTCCAAAAAGATTTTGGTATTTTGCGCATAATTAATGCGGTTTCTTAAATCTCTTAAATACGTTGAACTCATGCAATTTGAAGCTTCTATATGTGCTATCCCGATATCTATAGCTTGAAGCATCCAAGTGTACCCATAACCTTCATAAGCGCCCATTGATAACCCATTGACTGCTTGACCCAAGCCTATAAAAGCCAAACAATCGACTTTTTTTGGATTCGGTCTTGGTATCGGGTCGCTATACCTGCTTTCACCATATTGAAATACGTAGTAAACCTTATGGTTGCCAATAATTAGATAAAACGCGGTATAATTTACCTTTTTCTTGGTTCTGGCTTTTACGGTAAAAGAAGCGGTACTGTACCCATTGTACCAATCGTTACTATTGAAAGAATTGGTGTTTGACGCCACTACCTCCATATTACCGTTATACGTATAATTGAATCCTGGTATACTTGTAATATTTCCTGAACTACCAGCTACGGCAATCGCGCTTCTGAAACCACATGAAGAGGTACAACCATCACATTTCGTGTAAACCACAAATTCCTCACCCTCTTCAAGCGTTGAAATATCTTTTGAAAAAGACCATTTTATATGAAAATCCCCCCCACAATCATCACTATATATTCTGTCTGAAACGATAGTCCCTCCATATTTATCGACTTGGACACGGGTAGTGGCGTTTATTCCATTTGAACCCTCATAAAAAGCGTCAACTAAATTATAAGATTGGGCATTTGCTACGAATGCGATTGAACTTAGCAAAACGAAAAAGGAGAATTTTTTTTTCATGGGATAGTATTTTAAGTTAATATCTGTATGATAATTTGTCATAAAAATCAGTAGAGGACTGCGGTTGATATTAAGGTCACCGGAACGTGATAGAAAAATTAGAATAATATAAAATAATGTTAAATGATTTTGGTCAGCTGAATGAAATAATCGACCCGACCGTTATGCGGCATTTCAAATATGCTGCATTTCGAAGCTTTTGTGATTTACTATCGAGTTTGATTTTGCAAGAATGTGGGTTCGAGTGCTCGATTTACCGTTTTTTTCATCGGAAATCGAGCGTATCGAGAACCATGTTACCTCTAAATCCGTTCTCGATACGTTTTTTCCTCATTGCATTCCGAAAAAACACTCGAACTGACCCCTGAAGTCAAAACGATACCATCAAAATGCACAAGGGGTATTTATAGTCATTGTCTTCACTGCAAAGCCTGCCGGCCGCCAGTGGGTTCGTGCGAGCTCCTTACCTTATTGCCTTTGGCCTTCTTCAGGTAATATCCGAATCTTAATATTCCTAAAGGCGACCTTGCCCCCATATTCCTGGAGACTTATATGACCCGTTTTGGCCGTCCCGAAATCGGGCCATTTGGAAAATCCGGAGGCTGCGATCATAGCTTCCCATTCGGGTCCATGTACCGGAAAACGCAACACTTCAACGTCGTTGAAAACTAGGAACCCTATATTCTCCGAATGATCGATATGAAGTAGGTAGTGGTTCCATTCCCCAGCGGGTTTACTAACGATGGCCGAAGGTGGCAATAATCCATATAATGATCCCGCACGATTTATATCGCCACGTTCCTCTACATAGTCTTTCCAATTATCATCGAGTATTTGGATTTCAGGGCCCGTTTCATACGGATGCGTATATCGTTCTTCTTCCAACACCCCCCAAAAGAGTCCGGAATTTCCATGGGGACCAATGTTCCACTCCAAAGAGAGTTCAAAATTCGTGTAGGTATCATCGGTGACCAGATTGGAGCTTGCCCCCCCTTCACGACGTTGAAAGTCATAGACCAATTCGCCATTTTCAACATACCACCCATCGATGATGGCCTCTGCCCCATAAGCGTGCCAACCGTCGAGGTTTTCGCCATTGAACAGGGCCGTCCATCCGTCTTCAGACGTATTGCATCCGAAGAACAAAAACGAAAAAGACAAGAGGAGAAATGGATATACTTTCATAACTGGAGTTTAAGGTTTAAAGTTACGGGTTTCTTGTTCAAAAGTCGAAAGTCGAAAGTCAAATGTCGAAAGTACGAAGTTTGGAGTTTGGAGTTTGAAGTTTGGAGTTTAGAGTTTGGAGTTTGGAGTTTGAAGTTTGAAGTTTGAAGTTTGAAGTTTGAAGTTTGAAGTTTGAAGTTTGAAGTATTTAGTACAAAGTATAGAATATTAAGTACCAAGTATGGTGTATGATATCTGACATCTGATCTCTGAACTCTGAACTCTGAACTCTGAAAACGGTTTCTGGTTACTAAAATCAAGTACAAATCATAAAGCGTATAGCCATCAGCGATCAACAGCCTGCCCAAAGGTCAGTAGGTTGTTGTCGGGGTCGAGGAGTGAAAATTCTTGTTGGCCCCAGGGTTTTGTTTCCAAAGGGGCGTTGGGGTGTATCGGGACCTAACGTTCAGGGCCACATGCCTCAGTATCGAATCAAGCGCTGCCTTATCCAGGTAACGCCCATTCACTACCACGGCATTGATTTTTCTGGTATTCCGTATATCGAGCAACGGATTCGCATCGAGGACGACGATATCGGCCAGTTTCCCTTTCGAAATAGTGCCGAGGGAATCGGTTGCCTCTAAAAAGATGGCCGGATTAAGGGTGGCCGTTTTTAGGACTTCCGGGGCTCCTAATCCCGCTTCCACCATAAGATCCAACTCCTCGTGCAAACTAGAGCCCCAAAAGATACCCGATTCCCCAGCATCCGATCCCGCCAAAAGGGGAACCCCTTTTTGATGCATGGCCCGTACGATCTCAAAGCGTCGTTTTCGCATCGTCTTTTGCTTGGTTTCATCCCATAAGCCAAAAACATCATCAAATTCATCGTTCCATTTTTGCCATAATTCCTGTTCCGATTTCGGAATATAGGCTAGGCGCTTATCGGTTTTCCAGTCAAAATAGTAGGGGTATCTGCTTTCTGAAACCAATAGCGTAGGGGTAAACCACGTATTATATTTTACAAACTCCTCAAACAAACGGTCGCATTTACCGGCATCATAGGTGGCCTCCATTTCCAGAATGAGCTTCCCTAGATCATAGGTTTCCTTTTCAACGGCGGCCGCCCACTTTTTGCGCAATTCGTCTTCCAAGGTCGTGCATTCATCCATGATATTCCCCTCACAACAATGCTCTATGCTTTTTTGGCCGGCCTTTGCCGCTTCTGACGCCTTGATGGTATAGGTGACATGACCGGCAAAAACTATGTGTTGTTTCTTGGCTTCCTCAGCCACCGCAAAATATACATCACGTGGCAACTCCTCATACACTTTGATAAAGTCGACCCCGCGTTCCTTTAAAAAACGCACAAGGGCCCGCCCATGTTCCGGTGTGCCAGGACTCAGGACCGTTGAGGAATCGTTTCGGGGACCGTTGACCATCTGGCTCCCTAAAATAGTACGCGGGCCCAATAAACGCCCTTCGGTAATCTCCGTCCGCCATTGTTTGGCCGTGTTTATAGATACATCGTTATATTTTGCACATGGGTATTCCTCATCATAACAATCGGCCTTCATATTCCGAATACCGGTAACCCCATTGGCGATCAATAGAGGAAAGAGGATCGTTCGGGTAATGGTATCCAAGGAGGAATGCACGTGCATGTCCCAAAGGCCGGGAATTACGAATTTACCGCGCCCATCAATGGTAGGGATTTCTTTAGGGATATCCATCATCGCCATATTACCTACTTCCAGTATGTGGTTATCCTGAATTACCAAGGTCATTGCGGTATCGGCATGTCCTTGTGCCACATCAATGACGTTCGTATTGGTGATGGCATAGCAATTATCGCACTGTATTAAATCTACTTGTTTACAACCTGCGAAAAGAAGGACCGACATGAGCAACGGTAACCATTTTGAAGATTCTTTTGGTCTATATCCCATGGTTTATAAATTTACCCCCTTGAAGATAGGTAAAATTCAGATCGCCTGCCCAAAGGTCAGTAGGTTGTTGTCGGGGTCGAGGAGTGAAAATTCCCGTTGGCCCCAGGGTTTTGTTTCCAAGGGGGCGTTAGGGTGGATCGGGACCTTACGTTCCAAGAGCTCTTGGTAGAGTTCGGCGATGTTGTTGGTGCGTATATACACCTGGCCGTAGTTCTTTTTAGGGTCCAACCTTTTAAACTCGAAAAAATGGATTTCGATGCCCTCTTTTTTGACCATAAGATAATCCCCATAGTCCCCCAGTACCATAAAACCCAATTGATTCACATAATAATCCTTCGTGGCCCCTTTGTTGCGCATGGGTAATTTGGGGTGTATGGCTGTCAGCATGGTGGTGTGTTTTGTTTTGATTTTATTTTTATCGGATGTCGTGAGGACCGTCTTTTTACGGACTCCCAACCCTTGAATTTAGTTTATTTTCAATTATTATCGAATTCCTGGATTATGACTCAGAACGACGATGTGACTTGGTTTTTTGTGGGCGGACCGTTTTCTATTTTTTTATTCCAGAACTCTTTTGGTAACGGAAACCCACTTCGGGGCATCGTCGATTTCCTGCCGAAGCAATAGATTAAGTTGGGCCGCATGATGTTGTACATGTCGCATATTGTACAGCAAAATCTCAAGAACAGAATAGTCCTTATGGGCGTTTACCCAACGTGATCTGGCAATTTCATCGGTCATACCTAAGATGAGATCACGACATTTTTCCCGACAATGCCCGAGGTAGGCAAGAAGTTCTTCCTTGGTATAGGCTCTATCCGGCATCTTACCGGAGGCATCGAATTCAGATAAGGTGTATGGCGATGGTGGCGCAAACGTATCCGGTTGAAGCGTAAGGTAATAGTCCAACCAGAATAGACCATGGTAAGCGTTGTACCAAAAATATTTCTCGGTATCCCAAAATTCAGGGGGGCAAAGTTTTATGGCATTTTCGAGCATATCGATACTTGCCCCGAATTGTCGCCAAAGCGTTTCTTGTATAGATCGATCCATGGTCGTATTCTTCTTTTTTCGGTTTCTAAGTATGGCTATTAACCCTTGAATATAGCCATTATTCACTTACAAGCAAACCTTTGGATTTTATCTTGGGATATTGGGTTTGGACTGGGGTTGACGGACTTTCAGAAATACTGTTTCAAGGCAACTCTGCTTTTCTCGAATGCCTCTTTATCAAAAAATCTAAATAGGCATAGTGTCAAAGTACCACTAAACAATAAGGCAATGACATCCTTGATATCAAAAACCCCGAAAAGTGGGATAAAATAACTGACAATTTCTACAAAGACGTACGTGCCGGTAATTATTAAAATATCTAAAAATTTGTTTTTGGAAAATTTAAATGCCCCTGTCCAGGACAGTAAGGCCATTAAGGTTACCGCAAATAGGTTATACCCCACATCGGCCAATCCAAAATCAGTGATATGGTTTTTATAACTATAGGCCCTATAATCGTTATGGAGCAAATAACTGACAACGATGAATGGAACAAGAAATAGGACGGCTTTCTTTTTCATTTTGTAATACAAAAATTAAGGGATGCCTAAGAAAAGCATCCCTTTAGTACCTTATTACATAAACCCGGAGATAGAGGGATCATTGGCACTGTTAATAAATGTCCATCTAGCACCATCCTGTAGTGCAGCTCCCAACCACCCTATTGCACGTGCAATGGATTCGGTAAGCTCATTTCCTCCGTTTAACTCATTCAACTCAAGGAAGCTTAATTCTTCTAAGTTATTGTATTTTAAATCTTTCATAATTCTGGTTTTTTAGTATTGTGTTATTTATTAAGGTATTTTACTTTCATAGCTGTTATACCCTTCTGCAACAGCATTGTTATGGGCCGTGGGATTAGCTGCCCACTCATAAGCTACATAAGCTATGGCACTGACAACGTAATTCCAAAAACCCCCTTCGATTTCTGCAATTTCTTGAGCACTTAATTCACGTACTTCAAATTTTTCCAAATTTTTCATTTTTTACTCTTTTAGTTACACTTTGTTTTTATCGAAAACTTAAAAATTGCGCAATTTTCTTGTTTGATACCGCCAAAGTAGAAGGACACAGTCTCATTTTTTGAGACGCTAAAAAATTTTATTTTGAATTACCGTGCTTCTTGAAGTAAAAAAACAGCCCCTCCTATTGCAGTATTGGGCTTTTTATGGTAATTTTTAAAAGATATTCTAAAAACACCCTATGGAACAGAAAGCAAAGCCCAACACCCCGGTCAAAAAGGCCCCTGCAACGACCGCAACAAGAACCGCAGCGAAAGCCCCGGTCAAAAAAACGGCCACCACGGCCGCAAAACCCAAAGCCCCTGTAAAAAGGGCCCCTGCAACGACCGCAGCAAAGACCAGAGTGAAAGCCCCGGTACGGAAAACGACCACCACGGCTGCGAAACCCAAAGCTCCCGTAAAAAGGGCACCGGCCAAAAGTACGGCCACAGCAACCAAAGCCCCAGCGCGGAAAGCCCCGGTACGAAGGACTCCCGCCAAAACCACCGCAGCCACACCCGCCCCCAAAAAGACAACCGTAGTCGCCGAACCCAAGAAAACCATGGCAGCACCCGTTGCGCCCAAGCAGAAAAAAGCGGCTAAAACTGATAAAGAGAGCAAGCTAAAGGCAGCTGGTACTGCCGTTGAAAAGGCCGTTAAAAAAACGAAGGACAAAACAGTTAAAAAGGCCGAGAAAAAAATCAAGGTGCTAAAAAAGAAGCTGAAGAAAACGGCCAAAAAAGCCGACAAAAAAGTGGAAGCCCTTAAGAAAAAGTTGAAAAAAGCAAAAAAGAAAGCGGTCAAGAACAAGGAAGTCAAAAAACTGAAAAACAAACTAAGCAAATTGGGGAAAAAGAAAAAGACCAAAAAAGCCAAAGGAAAAAAGAAGAAATAAACCTAAATTTAAAGGCTGTTGTTGACTGCCAGCTACGGCTTTTTAAGTTGCGCTATAAATGATTCCAATTAAATAACTAAACCAATGTCTTATGGATTACAAAAAATCGATTATCGTTCTAGTGGTGAGCTTGCTACTATCGCCTGTTATCGTCTACATTGTCTTAATGCTGGCCAAAATGGCGGGGTCTACCTATGAAATGACCCATGGGGAAACTTTTATCATCTGGCTGTTGATGGCCATTGTGATCAACCTCTCCATTACCGAGAAGAGCTAGCACAAAAAGGACCATATTAGGGGAGAAATCAGGTTTCGGGTCGAAAGTCGAAAGTCGAAAGTCGAAAGTTGAAAGTTGATTGAAGACGGAAGAAGGAGCGCGGTTGCCGGTTTAAGGTTTCAAGTTTCTGGTTTAAGGTTCAAAGTCGAAAGTCAAAAGTCGAAAGTTGAAAGTTTGGAGTGTACCTCCCCTTTCTTCCGCTGAAGCGGAATTCATTCCCCTCCCCACCTACGGTCGGCAGGCTCCATCCAAGGAGGGGAGCTATAAAAAGAGAATACCAAAAAGCCTTCTCCCCCATAAAGTCGATGTACGCAAAAAAAGTCCTCCCCTGAAGAAGAGGGGAAGCCTGCCTGCCTTTGGCAGGGTGTCCCGCCCTAGCGGGACGGAAGGGTCTGACATCTGAAAACTGGTTTAAGGTTTCTGGTTTCTGGTCACTAATCCCATTGAGAGCGCTTCGAGCCTCGCGAAGACGATCCAGATAAGCATAAGGATAGCAATACCTTCCATGGAGAGGACCCTTATCCGCAGCATAGTGTTTGAAAGCTCCGATAACAGGAGCTGCAGCATGCAGCGACGCGGAGTTTCAGACACGGTTTTTCTTTTCGGAAAAAGAAAAAATGCCTCGGATAAGGCACCTTTTTCTTTGTTTCGTTTCTTTTGGGTGGGCAAAAGAAATGAAAAATCACTCGCTTTGGTTACCAATACCCATGAGATTGCTCGTGCCTCGCGAAGCCGTAGGGCAGGAATGTCAAATATCTGACTTCTGAAATCTGAAATCTGAACTCTGAAAACCGGTTTCTCCCCTATACCCGCAGGTTCAATTGGGCATATTTTGATGGGAGCATACCATAGGTATTCACAAAGCATCTGGTAAAGTAGGTGGGACTGTTGAAGCCCGTTTCATGGGCGACTTCGGAAATATTGCCGAATTGCAGGTGTAAGAGGTGCAAGGCCTTGTTCAAACGGTATTCGCGCATAAAGGCCGTGGGCGGTTTGCCCGTCAGTTTTTTAAGGTTGCGATACAGTTGCGCCCTGCTTAAACCCAGTTCGGTACCGAGCGTTTTTAGGGTAAAACGGGGGTTGTTCCAATGGGTTTGGGAAAAAGCCATCACCTGGGCCAAAAATCGTTCTTCCTTGGGCTTTAGCGTACGGATCAGGTCCGGATCGATCTTCGCCTGCCTATTCTCCTGCTCGTACATCTCCTTCACCTTTGTGGTGATCACTATGGGCCCTGGTACCATTTCACACAATTGGGAAGCCCGGGCTGTGGTTTCTGCAGGGTTATCCTCTGGGCTTACACTAATGCCAATACCCAGATGTTTGTGGTTGCTGTCCACACGTTGGCCGATATATTTAAAGTTGTATTTGATCTTTAGGGCACATAACACGGCATTGGTACTGCTGGTAAAGAAGACCTCATACCGATGGTTATCGTGCTTAACTATATGACCTTTGAATTGATGGATCGTCTTGGTGATACTCCGATGGAATTTCTGGGAAAAGATATCCAACTGCCGGGCAAAGCTGCTGTGAATGGCGTCCCCGGCCTCCAAAACCATGACCACGCGAAAATCGCGGGTGGCAGAAAGGGCAGGACTTTCCATGGAGATGGACATAACAGCTTGTTTGTCTACAAGTTAACAAATTATGGCCGAAATTGGAAGAGGCGGCCTCTAAAATTTTCCAAGGGCAATTTTTAGTTTCAGGTTTCTGATTTCTGGTTGAAAGTCGAAAGTCGAAAGTCGAAAGTACGAAGGGTACCACCCCTTTCTTCCGCTGAAGCGGAATTCATTCCCCTCCTTTACAAAGGAGGGGAGTTATAAAAAAGGTAAAGTCAAATAGCTTTGCTCCACATAAAGTCGATGGACGCAAAAAAGTCCTCCCCTCAAGAAGAGGTGAAGCCTGCCTGCCTTTGGCAGGGTGTCCCGCCCCAGCGGGACGGAGGGGTCTGACATCTGAAATCTGATGTCTGAAATCTGATCTCTGAAATCTGAAATCCCCTAAACTGATACCCGTCATTGTCACTACTGGTACGAAGACATAGATTTAAGGAACATTAGGAAATAGTCCCACCCTTTTTTTACCGAATGGTGGGGATAACCCCTTGGTACTCGGGCCTACCGATTGATACCAACCACCGTAAACCGAAAAATTCTAGTGAAATGAACCCTTCGATAACAAAACAAAATGATACCAAAAAGGTTTTTAAAGAATGTGGCACCTGTTCCCGGACCTTTGCCCATATTTTAAACCGCGAATTTGGACATATACAGGAGGTAGAAGAACGCGCCTTGAATCCCCTGGCGGGGGGCATTATGAACCAAGGCTACCAATGCGGCATGCTTTGGGGCGCTGCCTTGGCCGTAGGGGCCGAAGCTTTTCGTAAAGAACAAGATCCGAACACCGCCATGGCCACAGCCGTGGCCGCAACACAACAGCTTTTAACCTCCTTTGAACAACGGTCGGGAACGGCCAATTGCAAGGCCATCATCGGGTACGACCTCAGCACTTTTTTGGGGATGACGAAATTCATGACGAAGGTCACGGCTCAGGGCATGGAAAACAGCCATTGCTTCAACCTCGCCGAACAATGGGCGCCCGAAGCCGTAGCCGCGGCCGTGGAAGGCATGGCCGAACCACCCAACGTCCCAGAAAAACTACGAAACTGTGCCTCGGAGGTGGTACGGCACATGGGGGGCAGTGAAGAGGAACAGATTATGGCGGCGGGCTTTGCCGGTGGCCTTGGGTTAAGCGGCAATGCCTGTGGGGCCTTAAGTGCCGCCCTATGGAAAAAGATGGTGGACTGGTGCCGGGCGCATCCCGGAAAGAACCCGCCCTATTTTAACAATAAGACCGCTAAAAAAATACTAAAGCGGTTTAATAAAGAAACCACCCACATCATCCTGTGCAGCGAAATTTGCGGGCAACATTTTAAAAATCTGGAGGCGCATACCGACTATCTTAACCAAGGGGGGTGCAAAGCGGTCATGGATGTTTTAGGAAATAGCTGATTATTTTAGAAAATGCTGCGCTGAAACATTTGTTGCCAAAAGAAAGCGTACAGCGAATAGCGCAAAGCGATGGTACAGGTATTGGCCCATACGTAAGCATACCATTCGCCGAACACAATACTATCCGATCTTGTAAAAAGTCATAAACCAAAAGTGCCCCGCGAACTATTTTTTCGTATTCAAATCGATTAAATAGCCGACAGAAAAATTAAAAAAACCAGTGGTTTTTAAGCTGGGTTCAGATGCAACCGGGGAGGGAAAGTTAATGTTGTACCCCAATTCTAAATCCCATGATTTGGTGGCCAACGCCAACGGAATGTTCAATTGTGTATTCAATAGGTCAAAAATATCATCATAAATAAATTCGGTCGTTGGTTCATTGCCTTGCGTATTCAGCTGCTCCAAGGCAATGGTTTGTTGTGCAATCACAAAATTCAGTTGTGGTCTGAACCTTAGGACAAAATTCTTTTGTTTGGTAAGCGTTGCACTCACATAGGTTCGTGAAACAAGTTGAAAGGCTTGGTCGGTCCCGAATAAGTATGAGGCCGTAAGTTTTGTGCCAAGGTTCCGTTTTTTATTCCTCAACCCCAATGTCAGGTCCAACGAATTGGTAAAGGTATCCCACCCATTGGTATAAAAGTATCTGGTGTACCCTGTGTTGAAGGTAACGTGTTTTTTTTTGCCAATAGTGTTGTAATAACCCCCCGATACATTGGTATAATCCCATTGCGGCACAAAAGATTCGTACAAAATCCCTGAAATACTCATGTTGAATCCCGAAGAGCTATAATAGGAGATTTGGGGTACGATATTGAATTGGTCCACTGCAGATTCACGTCCGGTAAAATAGGTATGGCTATTTAAGGAAACGTTGGTGTAGAGAAAGTCGTATTTATCAAGGGAATTTAAGATATCATCAAGAAATTGTTGGTCATTAAAAAAAAGCTCGTCCAACAGCAGATCGATCTCATCCCCTTGTTCCGGTTCTTGGGCATATAAATGAGGAGTGGTTGCCACTGTACACAGTAGCAACCAAACTGCCATTAATCCTTTGTTCTGTATATAACGATGGATGTTCATCCTATTTTCAGATCTTAGCCTCCACCATTTCCATTATTACCTCCAGTGCCTTTATCCGGGCCCTTGCGTCCGGGACGTTCCCCATCGCCCCCAAAACCATGTTGGTTCCTGATTTCGCCTTGATCTCGCGATTGCCTGTTTTGCTGTACACGTTCCCTTAACATGTGTCTTTGCTCTTGGGTCAAAGATTCCCTGAATCGATTTCTAACCTGGCGTAATTGCCTTTCCTGGTTTTGTACCAAATCGTTCTGAGTTTCAGAAAAAGACTCCCGTAGGCGACGTCGCATCTGTTCTTTAGTTTGGGTCTTATCTTTTAAAATGGCCAACTGCTCTTCTGTTAACGAAGCTCTAAGTTGTTCGCGATTTTGTAACATCAATTGTCTTTGGGTTTGCAACATTTCTTGTTGTTCTTGCGATAACTGGTTCATGATCGGTGCAAGATCGGTTTCTTGGGCAAAAAGAAAACTACCCGATATAAAAAACATGACAAGACCAAAAAGTGCTATGAGGGTTTTTACTTTTGTTTTCATGACTACTCATTTTTTTTGTGCGTTCAGTTCTTAGAACCTATTTTTTTGAAATAGTTCGTTTGGACTATAAAACTATGTTTTCGATCAGATTTTCATCTATATATCCATGTATTAATGAATCTTCTATCAAAAGGGAATTGATAAATAGATTTTCTAACCGTTGTTCGGAAAGTTCCGCCTCAACAATAATTTCTTCAGTGATAAACTCATTTACAAATTGATCTATATCCGCATCATCAATAAGTAGGGATGTTACCAAAAAATCATCTGCATTGCCAAGTTCATTTGGGCTAACGACTACTTCAACATCTATCATTTCCAAATTGTTTTCGTTATTGGTGGTCTGCCACCAAAAAGTAAGCGCGACGAGAAGCAGTATAGAAGCTGCAATGCGATAGGCGATAATAGGTTTAAGCCCAAATACCGTTCGTTTTTGTGCTTTTTTAGGTTGTACACTTTTTAAAATAGTATGCTTTGATTTGGTGAAATAGCCTTCCGGTACGTCCATTCCCAGATATTCCTTATGCTCTTGGGCAAGACTTTTTTTAAGGCTAGCCTTCCTTAAAAAGTGATTGCCAGATTGCCCTGCTCGATGCTTCTTATTTTTATTGAATTCACTCATGGTATTGGTTAGACCTTTGTTTTTTTAAATAGTTTGTTACGTTAAGACAGTAATTTGTTCCTCAATGGTTTTAACTGCACTGTAATAACTTGATTTTAAGGTGTTTTCACTTATGTTGAGAATTTCCGATATTTCCCTAAAACTTAGATCATCAAAATATTTCATTTGAAACACCCGCTGTTGTTTATCCGATAGGTTAGAGATAATAGTGTGCAGTTTCAGTTGCAACTCTTCCCCATTAAAATAGACATCTGCTGTTAACTTGTTGAGATATTCGGCATTGTCATCCTCCAAATCAAAGGATGTCTTTATTTTTTGTTGCTCTAGAAATCGAATCGATTCGTTATAGGCGATTCGATACATCCATGTATGCAAGGCGCTTTTTCCCTTAAAATTTTGTATGCCATTATAAATTCTGATGAATGTGTTTTGTAGCACATCATTGGCGTTGTCGTGCGTAATAACGATTTTTCGAATATGCCAGTAGAGTCGCTCTTGATAGGTGTCAAGTAAATCGCTGAAAGCTTCATCTCTTTGCTTTGGATCTTTAAGTCTTGTTATAAGAGCGGTGTCCGTGTTCAAGAGTTCGGGTTTTTACCTTAGACCTTGATATTTAAAATTAGTTTGGTAAGGCACCTAAAAGATACTGGATCTTTAAGGAATTACAATAGGCCGGCCTTGGCATTTTAGGTGATGATTTTCGTTTTCCTTCCGATTGCATACAATTATCTCAAGCTGAATTTTTAGATTGATGTACAAAAGTTCCAGGGTACACCACCGGGCCTTCCATCGGTAATTCCAACAAACCCATTTCGAACATTGGGGAAGTCCCCTAAACCATTTCCTATAAAAAACCGCCCTAAAGTCTTAAGCCAAAACGTGCTTCCTTCCACCTGAAAATAGAAATACCACATCCCAATGTAGAGCTCAAAAATTTTCAACCCAATATTTCAAACTAAAGCAAAAAAGAGGGGTCTAAAGAAATGTGAAACGGTTTGGAAATCGAATTGTTTCCCTAAAAGAATTTTTTAAATCTAATTCTATAATACCATGAAAAAAATACTAGTAATGGCAGCATTTGTGGCTCTAGGAACCACTATGCTCACTGCACAGGAAAGGGATCAGGATAGGATCCAAGATCAGGATCGCACCAAATTGGTGATGGTCGATGGCGAAATGCTACAACTTCAGGATCGCGCCCAACAACGCTTGGTGGAAAAACAAACTTTGGCAGACGGTACGGTGGTACAACCAGACGGCACGTACCAAACAAAGGAAGGTATAAAGTTACGATTGAAAAATGGCGAATGCTTGGACGGTGACGGTATCAAATATCGAAATGAATACCAATATCGTTACAAAGTAAACCAAGAGAACAAAGGCTTGGCGCAAGAGCAAGTACAAGAACGCAATCAAAACCGTATGCAATACATGTTGGTCGATGGGGAAATGTACCAGATCAAAAACCAATCCCAAAACCGATTGCAGTCACAGCTTCAATTGGCAGATGGTGGAAGTGTAAATCCAGATGGTACATATCAACTGAGGGATCGCAAACAATTGCAACTGCAAGATGGTGAATGTTTGAATATGCAGGGCGAAGTTTTTAAAAACACCTATCAACATCAAAAAATGATGGTTCAAAAGAATATAGGAGCCAACAAGAAGATGATGAAAAAAACAAAAACAGGGGTAAAGAAACCCAATCTTCCAAAACGGAAAGGTAAAAAGAGCGTTAAATAAAGTTATAAGGGGTCTTGCCCTGACGCTATCGTCAGGGCAATATCCTTTTCTTTCCAATATAAAATGTTTATCATGAAAAGTCGATTACTACTGTTTGCGCTAATGGTACCTGCTTTCTATTTTGGACTGATCGCACAAAACATTAAAAAACCCGTTAAGGAGAAGTCAAGTGATACCCCATCGTACGTCTTGGCCGACTTGAGTTATATCAATGATGCCGTATTTATGGGGAGACGCGATTCGATAGCCGCCCCCTATATTTTCCCATCTATAGGCTATTATGATACATCCGGCTTTTTTGCCGATGCCTCCGTATCCTATCTGACCGGTTCCGAAGCGAACAGGGTGGATCTATTTTTAATAAGCGCTGGGTATCTGTTTAGCTCCGAAAAGTTAAGTGGTGGCATTTCGGGCACCGCCTATTTTTTCAATGAAGATAGTTATAATGTGCAATCGGAAACGGTTGCCGATCTTACGGGCCTACTTGCCTACGATTTTAAGGCTTTTGAGGTGACGCTCTCGGCCAGCAGCTATTTCAATACCGAAAGTGCTGCCGATTTTTTTGTGGGTGCGATGATCGATCGTACGTTTTATGCGGCCGATCATAAACTTTTGATAGCGCCTTCTATAGCCGTACATGCAGGATCCCAATACTTTTATCAAGAATATTACAGCACCAGCCGGTTGGGAAACCGCAAAGGCCAAGGTATGGGTTCGGGGAGTACAGAGCCAACTTTGATTACCTCGGTCGAAATTGCCGAAGCCTCAAAATTCAATCTGTTGAATATTGAATTGAGCCTTCCGTTACACTATTATCATAAGCAGTTTATTTTTTCGTTTACCCCGGTTTTGGCATTCCCACAAAGTAGTGCGACCATTACCACGGCAGATACCGTTATAACCGAAGATTTGGAGAACGTGTTCTATTTTTCAGTCGGGATCAGTTACTGGTTGTATACCAAAAAAAGGAAATGACCTTTTTGTTTACCCCTTGCAAGGGGCAACCACCCATATTATACTATGCAGCGAAATTTACGGGCAACATTTTAAAAAGCTGGAGGCGCATACCGACTATCTTAACCATGGGGGGTGCAAAGCGGTTAAGGATGTTTTAGGAAATAGCTGATTATTTTAGAAAATGCTGCACTTAAACAATTGTTGCCAAAAGAAAGCGTGCAGCCAATAGCGATATGCGCAAAGCGATCGTACAGGTGTTGGCCCATACGTGATTTTTATTGCTAGGGTTTTTTCGATGCTTTATGATCAAAATACTTTTGGGCATCTACGATAAGATCGACGATCAATAGCGTTGTATCGCATTTGGGGCATTCAAAATCCAATACGGCTTCATACAGCTCCCCATACGCCTCTTTTGCCTTTCCTTCCCAACCACATGTACAGGAGAGCCTTAATGTGGCCTCTTGCTTATTATAGTCTTTGATGTTCATTTGTTTTGCCGCCATGCTAAAAAATGTCTAAGAGGTCTAACACTTTGTTTCCAATTGTGTCATCTAAAAAACCCGTTTCTTCATCAATTACAGATACAAAGCCCATCTTACAATAATGATTTATTTCACCAACGCCGCCTTCAAAACTGGAGTAATCATCTGTTTTATATTCATTAAAACGATTCTTTCTTGTTTCCCCTGGATAGAGCAATAATGCCTTTTCAGCATTCCAAAAACGACAATACGCATACATCTGCCTTAAATCGTTTACTGATGCTGAGTTTGATGAAGGCCGCTTCCATTTTGTATCAATAATATAGGTTTTGGAGCCCTTCCTTAAAACAATATCTGGGCGTAGGGAATTATTTTCCCAGAAATCCTTGGATTCTTGTCCTTCCACTGCAATATCGGTACCTATACAAGCTTTTCTAACCTGTTTAAGAATAAATTCTTCCCAGAGCTGATTCATGTCAAATAATAGGGACAACATCTTTTCCTTTCCACTGGAAATATCAGGTGAGTAATTAAGAATTATAAGACGAGCCAGTTCTAAGGCATATTGATAACCCTTTGTTTTTCGACCTATTTTAATGTTTTCAAGATGCTGGGAAGTAATAATTTTATTATCTACTATTGGAAAGTTCAACAACACTCTCTTGCTAAAATCATACAAGCGCATACCTTTTGAAAAATGATCAACTATATCCAAAGCTTTATATATAATTTGATGGAGTATATGATTGGTATCATAAATCTGATGGGTAGTATAAAATCGTTCCTTATGTACCACATTGTGTCTAATGTTTCCGGCAAATTCGAGTTTTCCTTTTAAGGCTTTGGTATTTTTGGTTTCCAGTCGATATTTCTTTAACAGCCCTCTTCGAATAAGGCCATCGACTTCATGTAAATACAGCTCAAAATAAACTTCAAGTAAATTCAAATGTTGCCTGCGAACATGGGCGGGCCCAGTTGAAGAGGCCTTTAACTTACCACATGCCTGGAGCATTTTTAAAAGAACCCCTTTCCATTTTTCTTCGGAGTCATCCTTATCTGCTTTTGGATTGATTTCAATGGTTAAGCCATCAACTTGAATTACCCCTACATATTGATTAAATTTTATACCCTTTGCAATGGGTTCAAAATAGACCCCTTCATGGTATTCGTTCAATTTTAACAACGCGTCTAAATGATCTCTGGTAAAAGCATGTTCGCCAATTCTGAGGCGTTGATGTTCAAAAACTGATATGGGTTTATGTCCTAACAACTAATTTTCTTGTTTATTTTCTTTATCGGACAATAACAAATTAACTGCCTCGACTATAGAATCTTCATTTACTTTCTTTAAAACGAAAGTCGGGGTTTTGAAATCGTTTTGACCTTCATAATCAAAACTTGCAAAATCAATTTTGTTATTATTAAGTTTCTCTACAAAACCCTTACCAAGAACCAATCCTATTTTACCATAATCACCATAAAAGTATTCTTGTAATAATGGAATAATTCTATCGCTAAAAGCATTAGCCAATAACTTTTTAGAATCAACATTAATAAAATAGGAATGACCAATAGTATGATCTCTATCTACCAACAATTCTATTCGAGAATTTAAGGTTTTAAGAACTTCAGATAGATTAATATCTTCTACCTTTTCATTCGCAATCACATTAATATCAGGCATAATTTCTTGAAATGAAAATCTTCTTCGTAAAGCAGTATCCAAAGCTTCTACACTCCTGTCCGCAGTATTCATGGTGCCAACTATGTAGAGATTGGCAGGGACCCCAAATTCAGTCTTTGAATATGGTAGTTTCAACCTTAATTCCTGTGGTTTGCCTATTCTTTTATCATCTTCGATAAGGGTAATGAGTTCGCCAAATATTGCTGAAACATTACCTCTGTTGATTTCATCGATAAAAATGGCGTAATTGTTCTGCGGATCTTGTTCAGCTCTTTGACATAATTTCTTGAATATCCCTTCTTTAATTTCATATTCAAGTGTAGAATTACCTTCATCCAATTTTGGTTTAATACCCTCTACAAAATCTTCATAACCAAATGATTGATGAAAGGTCACAAATTCATAATTCTTGATAGTTTTATCTTCATTTGGTTGAAAGTTATTAATCTGTTCCAATATTTCGACACCTTCCGGATATAAGCTCTCGACTTTTTCAGTAACAACGCGCCATTCAGAATCTACTTCTTTATAAAAAAGTGAAGGTTCGCTGCTATCGGCAACATTCACATGAGGACATTCAGGAACCGCATGTGCCTGCATTCTGCTCCATGCAATAGGTCTAATATTTTTCGCATTGGATAAACTGGCCTTCGCCTGTACAATTTCATGTTCCAATAATTGGTTTACCGATGTTTTACCAGAATCGTATAATGCGATTGCAAAAGTTTGCCACCACGTTAAATCAGATACAAGATTTAAAATGAACTGTTCTTTAGTCAAGGAACTTTCACTTATTGTAAATCTTTCGAAGTACTTTTCTCTTAACCTATAAGTTTTCCCCGTCCCTGGTGGACCATATAAGATTGTATTCAAGGATTTAAACGATTTATTGGTTTTTTCGTTCATATTAATATCCGTTTGATATATATCATTAATAAAATCTTGGTTGGTAAATCGCCTGAAAGGGCTATTGTTATTTCTTAGTAGTTCTATTTTAAATCCTTCATTTATGTTTTCCTCGAACCCTTCTAGGTCTTCAACTTCATTCCAGTATGCTTCAATTTCACCCTTGTGGTTGGTAAAATGGCCACTTTTTTTGCTTAGAATATTCTTAGAAATAAATGAAAATTCTGTTTTGCTTTTTACTTTTTGAATACTTAATGAATAACGGTTTCCGATAATAAATGCAAGACGATTTTTATTTGGCCTTACATTAAAACTTATTCTTTTATCAGTTGGTTCTAATTTATTATGTTTCACGTAATTTCTTAGAAAAGAAATAAACTTGTCAAGCTTCTCTTGGTCTAAAACCTTCCTTACAGTTGAATATATACTATTGTCATTTGATAATGCTATATCAAGAATAGTTTTATATTCTTCTTCAGTTGCTGAAAAATTGGTTCCTTGATTACCAACTTTTAAATCTTTTAATTCTTCCAATGAATCAATACTTTCTTTTAGAATTGGAGAATCAACTAAGTTATGAGTGATTTTGACATCTGTTTTTAATTCACTTTTATCTTCTTCTTGCCATAGGTGGTCATCTGGTGAAGAAGTTCTTTCATGAGGTTCTGAAGTCACTTCTGCTAAGGCATAGCATCCAGAATTATCCCCGGTTATCCATAAGATGACTTTATCACCAACTTTTATTTTGTCCTTGTGAGCACTCACCGTCCAGTCGGTCAAAATTTCCTGCTTCAACGCTGTTTCAAAGTCAAATACTTTTGGATTTCCTTGAAAAATCCAAAAGTTCATCTGGCCTTTTTGTTCTAGTATCTGATATAGAATGTCCTGGGCCAATAGATTATGATTACTACCGTCATAATACTCAGGTATTAAACCTTTTACTTGCTCAATTAGCTCGTTATCTGGAATAATGTAGTCTTCTATTAATTCCTTAATCAGATTTAAATAATGGGTGTATTTTTCATTTTTCTTAGCCTCTTTTATCCCTAATAATTTACAGTATTTTTTATAAAATGAGGATTTATAAAAAGTATATTTATCCGGGTAGTGAAAAGTTAAATAGGTAGAAATAGACCTTTCATCTTGATGATGTTGGAGCGTCTCTCCCAATCCTCTGTATATTTTTAGCGATTCTTCATTAAAATATTTAACCCTCTCTGTTAAATCTTTAGTTTCATCAAAGAGATTTACAAATAATTGCAGCGTCTCTTCTGGTTTTCTTTTTGCCAAATCGTATATGACTGCCTGCCCCATGGCATACATTAAGTTGCCAAACTTAACATCTTTTAGCTCTTGATAAAAATCATCTGCATTAGTATTTGGTCGCCCCCCATACTGTTTTAAAAGTTCCCATTTGTAGACTTCATCCTTCAAATTATTTTCAGAAATTCGCTTTTTGTATTTCTCGATTAGCGTTTTTACAGGATCATTTTTTTGAACTATTTCATACCCTTCTTTTTCCAATAATTCAAAAGCAAAAGTTCCTTTACCCCCTAGAAAATCACCTGAATCCAGTTCAATACCATTTGCATACTTATTTGCAATTGAGATTACGAGTTTGGGAGGATATGCTTTGCCCTCATGAATTAGGTCATAAGTTGAAGAATGTCTTCCTTTTCGAATCCCGTTTTCGTCAATCTCTTTTATTGCTTTTTCAATATGTTCTTTTGTAATGTTATTTGGAATCATATGATGTTTTTCTATTTGGAACTCGTTTTTAAATAAATACTTAAAGTTCTATTTACACCCAATAGGGTCGAATAACCTTTGTTTTATTTATATCATTTTTGAAGGCAGATAAGAGGTATAGCAAGGTAACAGGAAGTGCCGAGCTATTTACTGACAAAAGTCATAGAATTCACTAACTAATGCGATTGTTTTCGTCGCTTTCACTAATAGTTGCTGGAAAATCCACCAGCACATTGGCCATATCTACATAAAGTGATTTTTTGGTCATTTTGTTAAGTGGCTGAGGCAGTGCCCATAATTGGATATTGGGCGTTTGTAAAAAGTTAATGATGTGGAGTTCAGTGGCTTTCATTCAGATTGGTTTACATAAACTTGATTATAGTCTTCTCTACTTAAGACAGTATCATAACCTCCAACATTTTGACCTTGGTGTTTGTTAATTCCAGTGTATTCTAGACTTGCATCTTCATATCTTTTGAATTTGTAAACAGCATCATTCATTAATGAGCTGTTGAATACTCCTAAGCTCACTAAAATTTCAAAATCCTTTACATTTAATCCTGTCACTTTTTTAAATAAACCAGGCTCCAATTGTGTAATAACATCTTTTAAAGTATGTTCTCTATAATCCGTCAAGTACATGAAAACAGGAATTCGTGTGGCGAATTTGATTAACTTTTCTTGAATTTGTTTTCTGAGGCTTTTATATTCCTTTTCTTCATCAGATAACTCTTTCTTTTCTTTCTTGGTCATCTCTTTATCATTCTTCTCCTTCTTGACTTTTTTAACTGCTTCTGATTTGTTGATGATAGTTTCAATGTCTTGATTTAAGGACCTGAAACCTTCAATACTCATTAATGCGTTTAGAGCGTCAGGATTATTCTTTATTCTTTCAAGTGTTCCATTATCAACATTTACGAGTAATGCTGATTCCCACCTACGTGCCAAAAGAGTTGCTGTTGTTCCGCTCATGGCAATATCTAGAACGCCAGCAGCATCTACCTGTTTCATAGAACTGCCGTCATAGGCTAGAACAGGTAAAAAGTGAATAAACTCGGCAACGTTTTTCTCCGGGTTTGATTCATTTACATTTAAACGGCAAGCATAATCTGCTACTTGACTTAATGCACGATTTGGTGCAAAATCGAAAACGTAGCATTCTTTTTTAATAATTTCTGTTTTGTTCGGTGATTCACCATCTGGGTTTTTTATTGCCCAAGGCGTTTGAACTCTAAAAGCAGCTTGAAAATAGGTTTCAGGACTAGAGGAGTTCCGTAACATAAAAATACCCGTCCAAGGCTTAACGGAAACCCCGGTAGTAAGCTTACCACAAGATAGGGTTATGGTCTTTGTGCTTAAAGGATTATCCATTGCCTCTAATACAGGAGGTAAAGCGGCAACCCCTATACCAGCTTGAGTACCGGCAGCAACTATTATTTTATAGTCTTTATAGAAGGTATTGTTAGGTTTGAGCATTAAGTTTTTCATGGCATGGCATGAAGCCACACTTGGTAAGAACCAAAAAGTATGGTTTAGAATGCTCAATAAACGAGAATCTGAAAACGGCATAGGTGGTTTTTTAGCCCCCAGTTTTAGGTCGTCTAGTGTTGTGGCTGAAAAGCTGCCCCTTATCAAGTCTAGCCATTTTTGTACAAATTCTTCCATGACAAAATGGGCATTTTCCATATCACCTTTGGCTTCAAAAAATACGTTCAGGTCAAACTCATTGAACTCACCACCAATAGCCACTTCCTTAATGGAGTCTGGCATTTGATAGGTAAGCATCACCATTCTAGGCAAACTTTCATAGGGGTTGTTTTCGCCTACCCATTCTTCTTTTGCATTTTGCTCATCAGTATACGTCCAGTTGAAGATTTGTTCTTCTATAAATTCACCTGAAGTCAATGCTCTAAAAGGGGTGCCCGATAGATATAAAAAGTGATTGGTGGTAATAGGAATAATATCTGCATCGAAATTTTCAATTTTTCCGACTTTGCGCTCAAAGTCTTTTAAATCTTCGTCCTCACCGTTTTCATATAACTCTTCAAATAAAGCTTTTGAGTTTTCGTTCCAGGCGCCAAAATGGTATTCATCAAAAATCACACAGTCCCAGTTTGTTGCATGTACCCATTCGTTTTTGGTTTTAATTCCTCCTGTAGAAGTGTTTTTTCCTAAAAAATCTTGAAATGAACCAAAGCAAACAAATGGTTTTGTCTCGTCTACTTCATCTTCTATTGTGTTTTTACTAATAAACTGCCAACCTTCAAAATCTACATGGCACATTAAGTCTTCTTGCCATGAATTCTCTACGGCTGGCTTGAAAGTGAGGACCAACACCTTGTTCCAGTTCATTGTTTTTGCTAACTGATAAGCTGTGAATGTTTTACCAAACCTCATTTTGGCGTTCCACAAAAACTCGGGTGTGCGAGCACTTGATGTTCTATCAAAACTTTTAAAATAATAGGCAGTTTGTTCTATAGCCTTTTTTTGCTCAGGGCGCATTTTAAAGTTTAAGGACCGATTCTCTTCGTTTAGCTCACCTTTTTTTACCGCAATTAGTGCTGCTTTAATATCTTTTATAGTGCAATGAAACCATTCTCCATCTGCGTTTTTAAAGCCTTTGTTTTTGAGGTAACGATGTACATCATAATCCATAAAAGTAGAACCATCGTTACGCATGGCGCTTTCTTCTAACACAATACGGTATTCAGCTCTTGTTGCACCAACTTGTTCCTTGATTCGATTCTGAGCTGTTCTGTTGGTGAAACCTACTTTCAACTGCGCTTTACGACTTGTATCGTTTGGCAACTCATAGGCGTAAACAGTAGGTGTAACTTCTGATTTTTTAGGAAATAACTTTATGTCCATATAAAAAATTATAACTGACGACCATTGTCAAAATCTCCCAAAAATTGTTGAGGAACTGTATTTCTAACTGCTGCAACATCTTGGATCTCACCAAGAACGAATGAATGGTTTTGTTTGAGATTTTCAATAAATTCATTACAGTTTACTCTAGAAACGATTCTTCCTACTCCGGCGGTCTGTGAAAGATCAGCTCTTAAGTTTTGCGGTTGAGAAAAAAATAAAATTCTTCCCTCTTGAGCCCAAGCTCCAGATTTATCATTGAATTCCCATACTAAAACTGTTGTTCCGTCATTTTTTGTTAGATAGCCTAGGAACTCATAGAATTCTCCTTCTGAATTGAATATAATTTGCTTTTTGGACCCAAAGGATTGTTTGTACATGTTATAATAATTTAAAGATTAATTCATTTCCCTAATTACAGTCTCGATAAAGTTAATTTCATCTTTACTTAAATTATACTTAATATTGAGGTGATCGTCAGTCCATTTTTGTTGCATGTTTAAGTCTGGAACAAATATGAACTTACTTTTAGTAATGTTTTGCGTTAGAAGTATTGTTGAAACCAAGAATCTACAAAATTTGGTCTTCAAATATTCTGTCAAATTGATTGCCTCCATTTCAGATGAATATGCGCCGACTACTAAATAAGATTCAGTACATACCGTGCCAGGTGGCATAACTTCTATTCTCGAGAAGATTCTGCGTTTACCCTCCTTATCAGGCTGACCACCATGATCGTTTGAAGCTTTTGAGAGTAAAACTTTCCATTTGTCAACGTATTGTTTTCCAGAGGTTATAGCGGATTTTGAAATTTTACCCCTACCTCCACTGGAAATTAATTCTAATTCACCTTTTTTTGATGGGCGTACTTTGGAATTAAGACCAAATGGCATCCTGCTAGAGACAAGGGAATTTAAAAATTTAGTATTTTGACTCTTGACCTTATGAATGACACCAACGGCTATGTTATCTCGCACGAAAGTATCAAATTCATTAAGGTATCTAACAGATTCTAATTTTTCACCTTTTCGCACTGTAATAACTTTACACATGCCATTATACCCACTGTCCCACAAAAAATAACAAATACCACCCGCGATATCCACTCCTGGAAAACACTCCCGTGAATCAACGTAATCAACAAGTTCTTTTATACTTCTGTCCTGAAGCATTTCATTACGAAAACTATCTAAACCCTTGCCACCTGAATACCATCTAGCTGGAATAATCATTGACAAATATCGTGGCTTAAGACGTTTTGCTTGTTCAATAAAATGCTGGTATATTGGCTTTGCGCTAGATCCAGTACCGCCTCCATCATTTAATTGATAAGGCGGGTTCCCGATAATTACATCGAACTTCATATTGAATATATTTTGTGGCTTATCTGTATGGATAAATTGATAAGCGTAGGTTTCTAAATCTTCTGTTCTGCTGTACACTTCTTCGCTTGCCCCGCAGTAGGTACATTTGCCGTTTTGCCAAGTATGCTGCAACCGGTCATATTTTATTTTTCCCTGTTCCGTTGCAAAGGCAGTGGTAACGGAAAATTCTCCATTTGCTTTTTTTGAGCAATAGGTACTTCTTCTTGCTAAAAGTGAAGTAAGTTCGGTGATAGCAATACCAAATACCTGTTTGGTAAAAATGTGATTTACCCGTTCTTGTTGGTCTGGGATTTGGTCTTTGAGTCCGTCATTTAGTCTTTTGGCAATTTCACGTAAAAACACTCCTGATTTGGTTACTGGGTCTAAAAAAGTGGTTTCCTTACTTTGAAATAATTCCTGCGGAAGCAAGTCCAAAATCTCGTTAACCAATTTAGGGGGCGTAAAAACCTCGTCATTGCTCAAATTGGCAAGACAAGATAGGACGTCTGGGTTATAGTTAATCTGCAACATAGTCTGCCAGTTTTAAAAAGTGCATTAAAGGGTAATCTTTTATAGGTTCATCTATTGCGCCTGCATTGCCTTCATCGTTAAACATGGAAAATTGGTGTGTTTGCTCAACCAAAAATTTGAATACATAGTCACGTCTTTTTAGCATACTACCATTGATAGCTGACCATTCTGAAAAAACAATAGGTTTTTTTGTTTCAGGGTTTGTAAAATCTAACGCATCGCCCCAAAGAATATTTCTATTTAATAAAAACCGTACGGAAGTTCTGCAATCCTCTTTGCATTTAGCTTTGTAAAGTCTGGTGTATTGCTCATTAAAGATTTTGAACAGGCGTTCTCTGCACTCTCGTGCGTTATCATCTAAAATATCAACGCCATAAATACTGGAAATGGCAACTACAGCGTAACGCTCAAATTCTAATTGGCTCTTTTTGTACTTAGCCTCAACAATGGAAAGTTTTCTTCTGAGTACCTCCACTAGAAAATTTCCATTACCACAGGCAGGCTCTAAAAACCGTGAGTCTATTCGTTCAGTTTCTTGTTTCACCAAGTCAAGCATTGCGTTCACTTCTCTTTCAGAAGTAAAAACCTCACCATGGTCAGTCACTCGTTTTTTAGATTTTACTTGGCTCACTATTCTACATTTTCAAAAAACTTGATGGCATATCTACAATAATCTATAATCAAATCTTTATCGGTTTCAAATTCTTTTCTGCTGCCCAACCAATTTCTGCATTTTTCATGAATTTCTTTGCCTTCTTTGAGTTCTTTATAAGAAATACACTTAATGTGTTTTTGAGAGAGCAATACAAAAAGCGCATTTTCGAACGGATAAGCGCCGTATGTATCAATGTCCGATAATTTCAAGCAACCACTTTTACGGAATTTGACCTCGATAAAGTGAGCTTGACTGTCCTTAAAGACAACAAAGTCTGGCATTTGACGAATGTTTTTGGAAACATCGCCTCGAACCCCTTTCAATAAATCTGAGATACCTGGTATGGAGTTCTCCATCCCATATTTGAAAACCTGAAAACCTAGTGAGATAAAAAGTTGTTCTACAATGGTTTCTGCAATTCTACCTTTGATTACACCAGAAACCCAAGGGTTTCCGTTTTCTTTTTGGTAACAATTTGTGCAGAGTCCATTATTGAATTTGGTGTAGGCACCACATTCCGTGCATTCTGGCATTTATTTTCTTGTTTAAAAAACAATCCCGCTTAATAAAAAATTAAAAGGGAAACTTTCAAGTAATAAGTAATTTCCCGTTAAAGTTAACCATTAAAATGTTCCTGATAAAACACTTTCCTATCTAATTGAACAGACCTAATAAATCCGATACAAATCATAGAAATACGACCGAAAACCGAGACTAGGTAAGGCCATAAAAAAACGCCTGTGTCTATGGGCGGTATGGTACCCAAAAGGGCTGAAATAGACAAAGGGAATGAAAATGGTTTTACTCATTTAACATTCCCTTTGGTATCGTATTTTTTTACTGGTATTATCCAATAAATCAGCAGGTTTGACTCTCAGCCCTTAACTTAATAACGGCACCCTGAATACGATATATTAAAGATAGAAAATAATTCGACACAAAAAAGGATTTTTTGGTTTTTAACATATGGGAGGTAAGACGTAAGATGTAAGAAGTTTGAAGTTTCAGGTTCCTGGTTTCTGGTTTCAAGTTTCTGGTTCAAAGTCGAAAGTCGAAAGTTGAAAGTTGAAGGTTGGAACATTGACTGAAGAAGGGTAATGGTTGATGGTTTAAAGTATGAAGTATTAAGTATAGAGTACTAAGTATTAAGTACGAAGTTTGGAGTACTAAGTATTAAGTACGAAGTTTGGAGTTTGGAGTTTGGAGTACGAAGTATAGAGTACGAAGTCTGATGTCTGAAAACTGGTTTCAAGTTTCTGGTTTCAAGTTTCTGAAATCTGATATCTGAATTCCGTTTTGTGCGGATCAGGGTACGGAATGGGGGTTTCAACAACTTTTTACACTAATTTTAGGCAAAATAATATTACCCATGGAGTATTTTACCTTGGCAAGGGTCATTCATATCGTCGCCGTTGTATTATGGATCGGCGGGGTGGCGATGGTCACCACCGTGATCATCCCGGCCGTAAAAAAGATGACCTCTAAAGAAGAGCAATTAAAGACCTTTGAACAGATCGAAGGTCGGTTTGCCCTTCAGGCTAAAATTACCACGGTATTGACCGGGCTTTCCGGGTTTTATATGCTGTATGTGCTCGATGCCTGGAACCGATATCTGGACTATACCTTCTGGTGGATCCATGCCATGACCTTGGTCTGGATCTTGTTTACCATCGTTTTATTTATCCTAGAACCCCTGGTACTGCATAAACTCTACAGAAAATACGGGAACGAAAACCCTACGCGGTCCTTTAAGATCATGCATCGCGCCCATTGGATCTTATTGATCCTGAGTTTGATCACCACCGCCGGGGCCGTCGCCGGAAGCCATGGTTGGTTTTGGGTGAAATAGAAGAAGTATTAAGTAAGAAGTTTCAGGTTCCTGGTTTCAAGTTTCTGGTTCAAAGTCGAAAGTCGAAAGTTGGAAAGTCGAAAGTTGAAGGTTGGTAGTTGAAAGTTCTGAAATCTGTTATCTGACTTCTGATATCTGCAATCCGAAATCTGAAATC
The DNA here is from genome assembly GCF_014610845.1 of Maribacter arenosus. Taxonomy (GTDB): domain Bacteria; phylum Bacteroidota; class Bacteroidia; order Flavobacteriales; family Flavobacteriaceae; genus Maribacter_A; species Maribacter_A arenosus. Next base: position 553,829 of record NZ_JABTCG010000002.1, read on the forward strand.
TGTTATCTGACCTCTGACATCTGAAAACCGAAAACCGGTTTCTGTTCACTAATCCCCATGAGAGCGCTTCGTGCCTCGCGAAGACGTACGCCATTCGTTTTGTCATTCGTACTTGATGCGGAATCCTTTCCCGTCCCCACCTACAGTCGGCAGGCTCCATCCAAGGCGGGGAGTTATAAATAGGGAATACCAAAAAGCTTTGTTCCACATAAAGTAGATGGGTTGAAAATCGACCTCCCCTTTCTTCCGCTGAAGCGGAATTCATTCCCCTCCACACCTACGGTCGGCAGGCTTCTAACCTCACCAAGACGACCCAAATAAACATAAGGATGGCAATACCTTACATGGAGAGGTCCCTTATCCGCAGCATAGGGTTTGAAAGCTCCGAAAACAGGAGCTGCTGTACACAGCGACGCGGAGTTTCAGACACGGTTTTTCTTTTGGAAAAAGAAAAAATGCCTCGGATAAGGCACCTTTTCCCTGCCTGCCGGCAGGCAGGTTTGCTTCGTTTCTTTTGGGTGGGCAAAAGAAATGAAAAATTAATCGCCTTATTTACCATTACCCATTGAGAGCGCTTCGTCCCTCGCGAAGACGATTATCAGTCCGCACTTCGTACCTCATACCCCATTAACCAGCGTATGGGCTCGTCCTAATTAAACAAGCTGCCCTTTCCTGCTTTTCCCGATCCCAATACCATGCTTCACCAAAAATTCCGCTATAGCCGTCGAAAGGCTCGGTTTCCCAATAGATTGAAGGTCATAAAAGACCCTTGTGCTCGGTTTTTTGATATCGATTACCCGATTCAGGTCTATGGGCGTACCGATGATTACGGCATCACAATCACTACCATTGATGGTCGCTTCTAAGTCACGCAGTTGGTCCTTACCATAGCCCATGGCCGGTAATAAGGTCCCGATGCCAGGATAGGCACGGAAGGTATCCTTCAGTTGCCCTACCAGGAACGGTCGTGGATCTACCAGCTCGGCAGCACCGTATTTTTCCGCAGCCAAGGTTCCGGCCCCGATTTTCATCCCTCCGTGGGTTAGGGTGGGACCGTCTTCGACCACCAACACTTTTTTGTTTCGGATCATCGCGGGATCGGCTACACTGATCGGTGAGGCCGCTTCGATGACCATGGCACGTGGTACTATTTCGGCAAGCGTTTTACGGATCTCGGAAATACCTTCGGGAGGGGCGCTATCGATCTTATTGATGATCACCACATCGGACATTCTCAAGGTGATCTCCCCCGGATAATACAACAGTCCATGACCCGGTCGATGCGGGTCGGTCACGGTAATGTGCAAGTCAGGGGTGTAAAATGGAAAATCATTGTTTCCTCCGTCCCAAACGATGATATCGCAACCGTCGGGATCATTTTCAGCGGCGCGAAGGATCGCTTCGTAATCGACGCCCGCATAAATGACATTGCCCCGAACGATATGGGGTTCGTATTCCTCCATTTCCTCGATAGTACACTCGTATTTCTCGAGGTCCTCGAGACTGGCATACCGTTGTACCTTCTGTGCTTCCAAGTCGCCATAAGGCATCGGATGACGGATGGCCACGACTTTCAGGCCTTTTTCGATGAGGATCTCGATCAATCGCCTTGCGGTCTGACTCTTGCCACAGCCGGTGCGGGTCGCCCCGATACTGATCAGCGGTTTGGTGCTTTTGATGGACGTCGCTTTCGTGCCCAGCAACACAAAATTAGCCCCGGCGGTATTGACCATGGCGCTTTTATGCATCAGGTATTCGTAAGAGACATCGGAATAGGAAAAAACAACATCCTCGACTTTTAAGGTATCGATGAGTTTTTCAAGGTCTTTCTCGTCATAGATCGGGATGCCCTTGGGATAGTTTTTCCCGGCGAGGGAGGCGGGGTATTTACGATTTAAAATATTCGGGATCTGTGTTGCCGTAAAAGCCACGACATCGTAAGCTTCGTTATCCCGATACACCGTATTGAAGTTGTGGAAATCACGGCCGGCAGCGCCCATGATCAGAACTCTTTTTTTCTTCATATGGAATACGTTTTAGGTTTATCTACTATGTGCGAAGATATTCGGGGAATTCCGTATTTGAAATGATTAATATCACCTCATGGGATTCGGGAAATCATATGGGTTTTGTCGGATTTAAAATCCTATCCGAACGTTCGGAAAAACAGTCTAATCATAGTTGATACGGTCGCGTATGGTACCATCTTCCCTATGGATGATCACATCGGCCTTGTATTTCCGGGCCAGGCGTTTTGCTTTCCGAATGGCGGTATCTTGGCGTCGGTGTTTCGAGGTGATGCGTTTATTGCCTTCGCGCCGCACGGCCCAATCGTTCTCATAGGGTACCACGTGTTGGTGCCATGTTCTACCTTGTTTGCTTTGACGTGAACTTTTAAAAAAGACTTCTACCAATTCGATCAAAACGGTGATCCAAGATTTGGAGGGGTTGGTTTTGGGCATGGTGCGGTTTCTTAGGTTCCGGGTTTCTGGTTTAAGGTTTCTGGTTGCGGGTTTCAGACACAAGGTACAAAGTTCTAAAAAAATCAAGCGAATTCCGCCTACTGATCACTGAAATCTGACATCTGGTTTCTGGTTCAAAGTCGAAAGTCAAAAGTTGGAAAGTCGAAAGTCGATAGTCGATAGTTGGAAAGTTGAAGTTTGGAACGTTGACTGAAGACGGAAGAAGGGGCACGGTTGATGGTTTCTGGTTCAAAGTATTAAGTATTAAGTATAGAGTACGAAGTATTAAGTACGAAGTCTGAAGTCTGAGGTCTGACATCTGAAAACTCGTTTCTGGTTGATGGTTTCTGGTTTCTGGTCACTAATCCCATTGAGATCGCTTAGTGCCTTGCGAAGACGACCTATAGAAACATTAGGATGGCAATAAGTTCCATGGAGTCGTCCCTTATCCGCAGCATAGGGTTTGAAAGCTCCGATAACAGGAGCTGCGGTAGGCTGCGACGCGGAGTTTCAGACGCGGTTTTTCTTTTGGAAAAAAGAAAAAATGCCTCGGATAAGGCGCCTTTTCCCTGCCTGCCGGCAGGCAGGTTTTTTTCGTTTTACTCATGTCATATTGTGTGTTTTAAGGTATTCGTGAACCTCCTTCGTCGGTTTGTTTTGGGCGAGCAAAGAAAATGAAGATTCACGAACTCCTTTTCTAAAATAAAAACAGCGTGAGCTAAATGAAAAATAAATCGCCTTAGTTACAAATACCCATGAGATCGCTTCGTGCCTCGCGAAGACACAGGCAGGTTTTTTTCGTTTTACTCATGTCATATTGTGTGTTTTAAGGTATTCGTGAACCTCCTTCGTCGGTTTCTTTGGGCGAGCAAAGAAAATGAAGATTCACGAACTCCTCTTTCAAAATAATAATAGCGTGAGCTAAATCGAAGATTCACGAACTCCTCTTCTAAAATAAAAACAGCGTGAGCTAAATGAAAAACAAATCGCCTTAGTTACAAATACCCATGAGATCGCTTCGTGCCTCGCGAAGACACAGGCAGGGCTGGAATGACAAATATCTGACTTCTGAAATCCATCAACCAACAACTTTCAACTATCAACTATTTCACCTACAACCCTTCGACCCTACCTTCACTAAAGTTACGGTAGACAAGTGCGCACAGGGTGACATCCCAATTCTGACCTCTGATATCTGACCTCTGAATTCTATCCCAAGCATATTGCATACTAATGGTTTTTTTAATATCTTAATGTTTCCTCCGCAATTAGCACCCAGGCCTCCCCACTTTTATTTGGTGTTCCCAAAGGACTCGGTGTAGACATCACAATGTAAAACAACTAAATCATCGGATATGAACAGTTCAAACAATGCTTCATCGACAGTACTTGTAGCTGGTGCTACGGGATTTTTAGGCAGTGAAATCTGCCGTCAATTACGGCAAAAGAATAAGAAGGTAAAGGGTTTAGTGCGCGCCAGTTCCGACCCAACAAAAGTGGCCCATTTAAAGGAATTAGGGGTTGAAACCACAGTAGGTGATTTAAAAGATAAGGCGTCATTACGTACTGCCCTGTCCGGGGTTACGTCCGTTATTTCCACCGTTTCCTCAACGTTGTCCCGACAGGAAGGGGATTCCATCCAAGCCGTGGATGACGATGGGCAAATTAATTTGATCGATGCTGCGGTGGGTGCCGGTATCGGTCAATTCGTATATGTATCGTTCTGTACCATGTTGGGTGAATTTCCCTTACAGACGGCCAAACGCAAGGTAGAGCAACATCTCGAAGCAAGTGGATTGAACTATACCGTTTTACTCCCCACCTGTTTTATGGAAGTATGGCTTGGTCCGGCCTTGGGTTTTGATACTGCCAACGGCAAAGTCACCATCTATGGGGACGGGAAGAACCGGGTTTCCTGGATATCGTTAAAAGACGTTGCGTCATTTGCCGTAGCCGCCTTGGATAACCCCAAGGCCATGAACAAACGTATTGACCTAGGGGGGCCAGAGGCCTTGAGTCCCCTCGAAGTCGTGAAAATTTTCGAGACACTCCAAGGAAGGAAATTTGAACTCGAATTTGTTCCCGAAGCAGCCCTGAAAGCACAAAGGGATGCGGCTGAAGACCCCTTAAGTGCATCCTTCGCCTCCCTTATGTTGAATGTAGCGAAAGGCAGTGAAATCAATATGGAACCCGCTAATGCCCTATTTCAACTACCCTTGATCTCTGTGAGTGATTTCGCAAAAGGGTAATCCTATTTTTGATTGATAGGCGAAAACAACAGCACACAGTGAGTTTGGAGTATTAAGTAAGAAGTTTGAAGTCTGACATCTGAACTCTTATCTCTGATCTCTGATCTCTGGTTTAAGGTTTCTGGTTTCTGGTTTCTGGTTTCTGGTTGATGTAAGTCAAAAGTTGGAACGTTGGAACGTTGGAAAGTTGAAGGTTGGAGTTTGATGTATTTAGTACAAAGTATAGAGTATTAAGTACGTAGTTTGAAGTCTGACATCTGAACTCTTATCTCTGACCTCTGATCTCTGATTTCTGGTTTCTGGTTTCTGGTTTCTGGTTTCTGGTTGATGTAAGTCAAAAGTTGGAACGTTGGAACGTTGGAAAGTTGAAGGTTGGAGTTTGGAGTTTGATGTATTTAGTACAAAGTATAGAGAATTAAGTACGTAGTTTGAAGTCTGACATCTGAAGTCTGACATCAGACATCTGGTTTAGGGTTTCTTGTTTCTGGTTGATGTAAGTCAAATGTCGAAAGTTGGAACGTTGGAAAGTTGGAAAGTTGAAGGTTGGAGTTTGGAGTTTGGAGTTTGGAGTTTGGAGTTTGATGTATTTAGTACAAAGTATAGGGTATTAAGTACGAAGTTTGAAGTCTGACATCTGAACTCTTATCTCTGATCTCTGAAATCTGATTTCTGGTTTCTAGATTCTGGTCACTAATCCCATTGAGATCGCTTAGTGCCTTGCGGAGACGACCTATAGAAACATTAGGATGGCAATAAGTTCCATGGAGTCGTCCCTTATCCGCAGCATAGGGTTTGAAAGCTCCGATAACAGGAGGTGCGGTACGCAACGACGCGGAGTTTCAGACACGGTTTTTCTTTTGGGAAAAGAAAAAATGCCTCGGATAAGGCGCCTTTTCCCTGCCTGCCGGCAGGCAGGTTTTTTTCGGTTTCTTTGGGCGAGCAAAGAAATCGAAGATTCACGAACTCTTTTTCTAAAACAAAAATAGCGTGAGCTAAATGAAAAATCACTCGCTTTGGTTACCAATACCCATAAGATCGCTTAGTGCCTTGCGAAGACGACCTATAGAAACATTAGGATGGCGATAAGTTAACTGCGGGAGCTCATCGAATTCATTTCTTCGACTTTTTACCAAAGTTCGATTTACTTTTTTGATTGATTCTTAAGATCGAAATTTTCCTGTTCTATCTCTCTTGCTTTTGATAAAGCCGAAGCCGCCAATCCTGCAGGAACAGTAACAATTCCTACGCCTATGATCAATACCACAAATGTAAAAATCTTCCCTCCTGCGGTTATTGGATATACATCCCCATAACCCACCGTTGTTAGGGTGACTATGGACCACCAAAGACTATGGAAAATAGATGAGAATAATTCAGGTTGCGCCTCATTTTCAAAAAAGTAAATCCCACATGATGTGAGGTAGATAAGAATTAAAGTGATAATGAAAAAAAGTACAATTTCTTCTTTGATGATTTTAACCGCTAAATGAATGCGCTGGAGTGCTCTGTTGTACCTTACAAGTTTTAGGGCCCTGAAAATCCTAAAAACCCTAAAGGCCCTTAAACCCCTCAGATCTACAGCCGCTTGGAGATAAAAAGGGAATATTGCCAATAAATCTATAATCCCATAAAAACTGAAAATATACTTAAATGGATGTTTTGAAACATATATTCTCAAAACGTATTCTATTGTAAATACAATTACGCAAACTACTTCAAATGCATTCAGAAAATTTATGGTCCTTTCAGAATTATTTGGTAAAGTTTCTAATGAAAAAGCTATCAGTGAAAGTAAAATTAAAACTTGTATAAAATAATCGAAAATTCTTCCTTCTAATGTGGTGTTATCCTCAATTATTGACCATATTTTTTGTTTCATTTGCTTTATATTAAACAGAGGTTTATCCGCTAATATACAAATGTAATTGCATCTATTTCACAATCAGCCCTTCGACCCTACCTTCATTAAAGTTACGGTAGACACGTGCGCACAGGGTGATTTTCCGAGTCTGAACTCTGACATCTGACATCTGGTTTAGGGTTTCTTGTTTCTGGTTTCTTGTTCAAAGTCGAAAGTCAAAAGTCGAAAGTCGAAAGTTTGTTATTGCAAGACTTGGTCAACAAGTGTTTGCAGTAGACAATTCTGAATTTCGTCAAGTATCTTGCCCTTCGACCCTACCTTCACTAAAATTACGCTAGACAAGTGTGCTTTGGGTGACGTCAAAATTCTGACCTCTAACTTCTGAACCCTGACATCTGATATCTGAAATCCATCAACCAACAACTATCAACTATTTACTCATAAGATCCTCGATCTCCTCGATCTCTATCGGGATGTTCTTCATCAAATTAAAAGGCTCCCCTTTTTTCTGGATGACCACATCATCTTCCAACCGGATGCCCATACCCTCTTCGGGAATGTAAATACCCGGCTCCACGGTAAAGACCATATTCGCCTTCATGGGTGTTTTTAAGGCCCCGTAATCATGGGTGTCCAACCCGATATGGTGACTGGTACCATGCATAAAGTATTTTTTATAGGCCGGCCAATCCTTGTTCTCGTTTTTTACGTCGGCCTTGTCCAATAAGCCCAAGCCCAACAGTTCCGAAGTCATCATCTTGCCCACTTCCTTATGGTATTCGGCCCAATCGGTACCGGGGACCAACAATTTTGTCGCTTCGTTCTTCACCCGCAATACCGATTGGTATACTTGCTTTTGGCGGTCGGTGAACCGCCCGCTCACGGGAATGGTTCGGGTAAGGTCGCTGGAGTAGTTGGCGTATTCGGCCGCCACATCCATCAACAGCAGTTCCCCTTTTTTACATTGTTGGTTGTTCTCGATATAATGCAGCACATTGGCATTGGCCCCCGAGGCGATGATCGGGGTATAGGCAAACCCTTTGGAGCGATTACGGATAAATTCGTGCAAGAGTTCGGCCTCGATCTCATATTCCCAAACACCGGGTTTTACAAAACCCAACAGCCTTCGGAATCCCTTTTCGGTGATATTACAGGCGTGTTGCATCACATCGATTTCCTCCGGTTCCTTTACCCCACGAAGGTCGTGCAAAATGGGATTGCTCTTGGCTACCTTATGGGCGGGGAATTTTACCTTGCAATCGCGAATAAACCGGTCTTCCCGGGTTTGGGTGACCACCGACTGGCGGTAATGCTCGTTCGTATTGAAATAAATGGTTTCGGCCTCGGTCATCAGGCCAAAAAACACCTTGTCGAACTCCTGCAACCAATACACGGTTTCAATTCCGGAGATTTCCGTGGCCTTTTCCTTCGTCAGTTTTTCGCCTTCCCATACGGCGATATGGTCGTTGGTCTCCCGAACAAAAAGGATTTCTTTGTGCTTCTTTTCCACAGCATCCGGGAACAGCAGTAAAATGGTCTCCTCTTGGTCGGCCCCACTCAGGTAAAAGAGATCCCGATGTTGCTCAAAGGGCATGGTACTATCGGCACTTATGGGATATACATCGTTGGAATTGAAGACCGCAATGCTGGATGAGATCATCCGGTCCATGAATTTCTTACGGTTTTTTATAAAAAGTTTACTGCTGATGGGTTCGTATTTCATGTGGAAAGGTTTTAGACCATAAATTTAATAATTACGATAGGGAAAGTGCCGGTTTATAAAATTAATTATCTTAGTCCAACCAAAAAATTGCCCCTTTTATCCCCAAGCATTGAACGCCGCCTACATTTTATTCAATTCCGGGATGTATTCCGTTTAGTTTATCCATATGAAATCAATTTTACGCTTCGTTTGCCTTTTCCTTTTACTTTCCAACCTCAACCATGCACAGACCGATGCCGAGGTATTCAACAATTTGAAATTCCGCTTTATCGGGCCCGAAGGCAACCGTACCATCGCTATTGCGGGCGTCCCCGGGGACCCCATGGTCAACTATATTGGCGCTGCCTCAGGAGGCCTATGGAAAACCGACGATGGGGGTGTCAGTTGGAATTCGATTTTCGATGCCCAAGAAGTATCCTCCGTGGGTTCGGTGGCCATCACCCCTACCAATCCCGATATCGTTTGGGTGGGTACGGGGGAGACCTTTGTGATCCGCCCTGCCCATGCCATGGGAGACGGGATCTATAAATCGGAGGATGCCGGAAAGACTTGGAAGAACATGGGCCTTGAAAAGACCGGGCGTATCGGCCGGGTCATCGTTCACCCGACGAATCCCGATATCGTCTATGCCGCCGCCTTAGGCCATACCTACGCACCCCAACAAGACCGAGGGGTATACAAAACCACCGACGGGGGTAAAAGTTGGAAACGGATCCTCTTTATCGATGAAAACACCGGGGCGGCCGACATTGCCCTGGACCCTAAAAATCCCGATCGCCTTTTAGCGGGACTTTGGTCGATACATATCAATACTTGGGGCTTGAACAGCGGGGGACCTGGGGGTGGCATCTACCGCTCTTTGGATGGGGGCGATACATGGGAGGCCCTTTCGAAAAAAGGATTGCCCGGCGGCAAGGACAATCCCGTGGGGAAAACCGGGGTTTCCATTTCACATTCCAACCCTGAAGTGGTCTACGCCCTTTTTGAAATCGATAGTCCGGCCCTCTACCGTTCCGAGGATTTTGGGGATACCTGGACACTACAGACCCGCAATCACGATATTAACGAACGGGCCCCCTACTATACCCGTATGGCGGTTTCTACCGATGATCCCGACGAGGTGTATTTTGCCAATGTGAAGTTCAGCACCTCCAAAGATGGGGGTAAAACGATCAAAGGCGGCTATAAAGCGGGAGGCGACAACCATGATATATGGGTCGACCCTACCAATGCGGATAGGATCATGGTGGCCCATGATGGGGGGGCGAGCATTAGTCTTAACCATGGCGAAACCTTTCAACGCATAGTGCTCCCCATTGCCCAAATGTACCATGTGGCCGTCGATGACCAAGTGCCCTATAATGTCTATGGCAACCGACAGGATGGGTATTCCTATAAGGGGCCGAGCAATAGCCTGCAAGGTTATATACCGATTGGTCTTTGGAAAGGGGTCGGGGGTTGTGAAAGTGGCTTTGCCCAACCCGATCCGTTTGATAATGATATCGTATGGTCGGGCTGCTATGATGGTGGACTCGAACGCTACAATGCCAAAACGGGACATGCCCGAGACGTTCGGGTTTGGCCCGAAGCGGGGTACGGTTGGGCCCCGGCCGATCTAAAATACCGCTGGCATTGGAATTTTCCACTGGCCTTTTCGCCCCATGTAAAACATCGGGTGTATGTGGGGAGTCAATTTGTACATAAAAGCGATGATAATGGGCAAAGTTGGCAGGTGATCAGTCCCGACCTTACCCTGAACGACAAATCGCACCAACAGAGTTCCGGAGGCATTGCCGTGGATAACCTGATGACCTTTGACGGCTCCACCTTGTTCGCTATTGTGGAATCGCCCTTGGAAGCCGGACTTCTATGGACGGGAAGCAATGACGGACAGGTACAGCTGACCCGGGACGGAGGGGCAACTTGGACCAACGTGACCGAAAATATTCCGGATCTCCCGAAATGGGGGACCATATCCAACATAGAAACCTCTCGGTATAAAAAAGGAACCGCCTATATCAGTGTGGATTTGCACCAGATGGGCAGCTTTGATCCCTATATTTATAAGACCAGTGATTACGGGCAAAATTGGACGTTGATCAGTGGTGGTATCCCGAAATCCGTACACAGTTTCGTACATGTGGTCAAGGAAGATCCCAAGCGGGAAGGCATGCTCTATGCCGGAGTGGACAATGGGATCTACATCAGCCACGACGATGGGGCACATTGGATGCGCCTTCGCAACAACCTGCCGCCCGCGCCCGTGTATTGGCTCGAAATTCAGGAACGTTTTGATGATCTGGTCGTGGGTACCTATGGAAGGGGGTATTACATTCTGGATGATATTTCACCCTTGCGGGAATTCGATCTGGATGCCAAGGATAAAAAAGCCCATTTGTTCAGTGTACGACCCACCTACCGTTTTCATGACAAACAAAGCATAAAGACCGATGGGCCCAGCAACAATTCAGGACGAAATCCGGCCTATGGGGCTGGAATCAACTATTATTTGAAAGATAGCACCGATCAAAAGGTAGAAATACAGATCATGGATGCCAACAATACCATCATCAGGACCTTAAAAGGGGAAAATGATAAGGGCATACACCGGACCCAATGGGATCTGCGGTACGAACCTACCTATAAACCCCGATTACAGTCCACCCCTCCCGGAAGGCCTTGGGTACAGCTCAATGGGGAAGGTTGGCGCCCCTTGGTCACCTGGGATTTGGATCTTTGGCGTGGGCAATTCGGGCCGCGGGCCGTTCCCGACACCTATAAAGTGAAGCTTCGTATAGGGGAGGAAGAATATGTGCGTGAGGTGGAGGTATTAAAGGACCCTACCTCAGAAGGCTCGTTGGAAGATATCAAGGAGCAGGTGGCTTTTTCGTTGGAATTGCGGGATGCCATGAACCTGGCCGTGACCATGATCAATGATATTGAAGGCATACGGTCAGAGCTGAATGACATTATTCCCAGCCTGAAGCAGGAAAACGATATACAACATGCGACAGCATTGCGGGCCATGGCCCAGAACATAGCCGGGGCCTTGTATGACATCCATTTGACCGGGGCACGGGAAGATGCCTTTAGGGCACCCATGAAACTGTATGGCCGACTTAGTGCCTTGGCCAGTGATATCGGGGCCAATGGGGTGGATTTTAAACCGACGGACCAACAACGGGAGGTGCAGGCCATTTTCAATACCCGTTTGGAAAACGTTAATGAGCGCTTTGAAAAATTCATGAAGGTGGAAGTGAAACGGTTGAACGCCCAATTGAAAAAGAGCAAGTTGCAGATCCAGACGGATAAAAAAATCAAATCGTAATTAGGGAAAAAGTTTTAGTATAAAAAAACTATTTGATTACGGCATATTCCTGAAGTTCGGCAGCGTTCATGCGAACGATATCGATATCCATAGGGATAGGCGTTAAGGGGGCATCCATAGAATCCCTAGGGGAGTTCACGATGGCATCGACGACCTCCATGCCCTTGATGACCTTGCCGAAAATGGTATAATCCCCATCCAGGCGATGCACCCCCTCTTTATGCTGTACAATATAAAATTGGCAACGGGCGGAGAGCTTGTCCGGGTTATTATCCCTTCCGGCACCTACGGCCCCATAGTCGTGTACCAAGTCGTCGTTGAACTCCGGTTTCAATAAATATTCGGGGTCGGTAAACCCTTCCGGGGTATCGGGACACCCGCCTTGGGCCACAAAATCGGGGATGACCCTATTGAAGGTCAACGAATCCCAATAGCCTTCCTTGGCCAATTGTAAAAAGCTTTGTTTATGGTTCGGGGTTTCCTCATACAACCAAATCAAGATTTCGCCTTGGGGCGTTTTTATCTGGGCGACTTCATAGTTCTGCCTTGCACATGTTGACAGTACGAACAAGAGGGGAAACAACAATTTAGACATAAGCCAAGATCTTTGTGCTAAGATAAAGAAAAGAGGGGTGTTTGGGTAGCCTTCCCAGTGCGGAATGACAAAAAAAAGGGGCTAAATTGATTTAGCCCCTCTCCCTGATTTAAGTTGGTTATCGTGTATTATTATGCCATGGCCTTTTTGATCGCCCCAATAATGGCCATTAAAACACCGCCTCCGACACCACCGCCGGCAACACTGCTCAAAATTCCTGCGATGTCCATGGCCCCGGCATCAGCGCCAGCGCTTAGGCCCAACATGCCGAGTAGTTGTCCTCCTAGTCCACCTCCCAATATTCCTACGATGGAGTTGCCCAGTGTTCCTAAGGACATGTTCTTTAATAATTTCCCGGCCACATTGCCCCCTAGGGCGCCTGAAACCAGTTGAATGATTAACGGTAAATACTCTTCCATTTGTTAAGGTTTAGTTGATTATTATCTCTAAATTTAACTCATTTTTTTATAATTTATTATTTTTTAGGTGTTTAAAATATCATTTTAATGGTTATTCCCTCTAATATGTATTGATTTGATAATCATGGAAAATACGCTGAAAACCTTGTGATTGGCCAAACCAAGCGCTAATTTTAACCCTCTTAAAAGTATAGCCCAATGCGTATAAAATCCATCCTCCTGATCTTTTCGGTTTTTTTGTCATATATCGCCATGGCCCAAAAAGATGCCAGCACTTCAAACACTAAATTAAAGGCCTTGATCATTGACGGACAGAACAACCACGACCAATGGCCCAAGATCACCTTTATGCTCAAAAAGTATCTGGAAGAAACCGGAATGTTCGCGGCCGATGTAAAACGCACCGCCTATACCTGGAAAGGCGAGGCCTATCTTACCGATTTTTCGGTTGAGAGGGTTGATAACACCCAAATCGTGGAGCAACCCAAATCGGACCCAAATTATGCCCCTGATTTTTCAAACTATGATGTGGTCATTTGCAATTTCGGATGGAATGCCGCGCCATGGCCTAATGAAACCCAAAAATCCTTTGAAGCCTATATGGAAAATGGAGGTGGCCTGGTCGTTTTTCATGCCGCGGACAATTCCTTTCCCGAATGGCCGGCCTATAACCAGATGATCGGTTTGGGCGGATGGGGAGATCGAAACGAAAAAGACGGCCCTTATGTCTATTATACTGATACGGATGAGCTGATACGGGATATGACCCCCGGACATGCAGGTGCCCACGGCCCTCAGCATGAATATCAAATCCAATTGCGAAATACCGAGCATCCGATAACCAAGGGAATGCCCGAAAAATGGATGCACACCAAAGACGAATTATATCAAGAATTACGTGGCCCTGCGGAAAACATGGAGGTTTTGGCAACTACCTATGCCGCCGAGGAACAGGATGGTTCTGGCCGCCACGAACCGGCGATGATGGTGTTGCAGTATGGCCAGGGACGTATTTTCCATTCCATCTTGGGGCATGCCGATTATTCCGTGCAATGTGTTGGTTTTATCACCACCATGCTCAGAGGGGCTGAATGGGCCGCCACAGGAGGGGTTACCATTCCCATCCCCCATGATTTTCCTACTGCAGAACAATCGAACAGTCGTAATTTTACCATAGAATAAACCATGCAACTAACCCTTAGTATTCCCGCCCTGCTCTTCCCTGCGATTTCCTTATCGATGTTGGCCTATAACGCCCGATATTTGGCAATAGCCGCCCTGATTCGACAATTGCACCAAAAATTCCAAGAAACCGCCTCCCCGGCAGTAGGACTCCAAGTGAAGAAATTACGCCAACGCTTATCGATCATCAAGAACATGCAGGCCGTAGCCATTTTAAGCTTTTTGTTCAGTGTCATCACCATGTTCCTTATTTATATAGAGCTTGAATTTTGGGCCAACCTGGTTTTCGGCATTAGTCTTTTGGCCTTGATGATTTCATTGATCCTCTCGTTGATCGAAGTGCAGTTATCGACCAAAGCGCTATCAATTCAATTGGAGGATATAACCGCTGAAGCCCAAAAAAAGCCATAGTCTGGCATTGGGCTAGCTTTAGAAAAGTCAAAAACCGCGGGTTGGCCAAAACCGACCGATCAGTTTGTTTTGACCGTTCTGTTCTCCCATCCAAACTAGGATGGAATCGATTTTGGGGCGTAAAATGTCGGCTAAAGTCCTTCTAAAGTGGGGTAATAACGGGTTTTGAATAAAAAACAGACCCATCGGTTTGTTTGATACGACTTCGCGAGGCACGAAGCGATCTCTTTGGTATTGATAAAGAAGGCGTTTGATTTTCATCCCAGTGGATTCCGTACCCTCTACGGAATGACAAAAGGCAATGTATTCATCTTTGGGAGTACGAAAGCTGTCTTGTCGAAATAACTCGTTGGGCTGGCAATCCATGTGATTCTGTTAAGAAGATCATGTGCGAAAATGTCTGGTCGAGCGCAGTCGAGACCTCCTTATTTGATTAAGTTAATAGTTCTCGACTGCGCTCGAACGGACATCGATATCCTTTTAAATAATCACATGGTTCGTCTTCGCGAGGTACGAAGCGATCTCATTGGTATTGGTATTTGTAATTAGGTACAAGGCCTAGAAAGGCGAACCTACATGAAAAAGGGCCTCACCTTGGTTGACCACCGCCTGGTGGTTGATACTAAAGACAAAGCCGTCAAAAGGGGCCTTGATTTTTTTGCTCCGCTTGGCATAGGTGTCCGTAATAAGTCCCATTTCCTGTCCTTTTCGCACTTCGCTCCCGTTCGTAATTTCAGGAATGAACATTCCCGCCGTGGGGGCACGAAGCCATTTACGATTCGCCAAGAAAACCGATGCCATACGCTCAACGTACATCGGTTCTATCTTTGAGATCATCGTGAAATGTTTCAACACATTCAAAATACCCTGCATACCCTCCATGATCGAATACTCATCGAACCTCATGCTTTCCCCGGCCTCAAAAACAATAGCGGGTTTGCCCAAACGAAATGCGGCATTGCGAAACGACCCTTTGATCAAGCGGGATGGAAACGAAAACGGGGCGTTAAACACCTCGGCCAATTCCCTGCTGTCCGCATCTTCCTGGGTAAAACGTATTTGGGGGAAATTATGCCGTTGGGCACCCCCAGTATGCAAATCGATGGCAAAATCCATTTGATGCATGATCTCGGAAACGTAGTGATATGCTATACGACTTGCCATAGAGCCCGATTTTGTGCCTGGAAAACTTCGGTTAACATCCTTTCCATCGGGTACATCACGGGAAAAGTGGATAAATCCGAATATATTCAATATGGGCACGGCAATAATCGCCCCCTTTGTGATCTTGAATCGATTATCCTGTAACATACGGCGTACGATCTCAATCCCATTGATCTCATCGCCATGCAAACCGGCCTGTATCAATACGGTAGGTCCGGGTTGTTTTGAATTGAACACATAGACCGGGATATCGATAAGGGTCCCTGTCGGAAGCCTGTCTATCTTGATCTTTACCAATTTTTCCTCACCGGGAATAACGGTTTCCCCGCCTATCTCTATGTTTTTATTTTCTTTTTCTCGAAACATTTCTTTCAACATACAAAATTATCTCCTTTGCGATATTCACTCCAGTTATCGCTTCGATCCCTTGTAACCCTGGTGAAGCATTGACCTCAATGAGCAAAGGCCCTTTTTTGGAACGGATGATATCTACCCCGGCAACTCCCAAACCAAGATGTTTGGTCGCTTTCAAAGCCATATGCTGCTCTTTCGCCGTGGGGGTAATCGCCTCGGTAAGTCCGCCCCGATGTACGTTGGAGCGGAACTCCTCCACATCGCTACATCGCTTCATACTGCAAATCACCTTGTTGCCCACGACAAAAATACGGATGTCCTCGCCATTCGATTCCTCTATATATTTTTGGATTAGGATACTGGTATCCATCTTATAAAACGTATCGATGATCGATTTGGCCGATTTTTTGCTTTCCGCCAAAATCACCCCCAATCCCTGGGTGCCTTCCTGAAGCTTGATGATTACAGGAGGGCCTCCCAAAAGTTCGATCTGTTCGGCAATATCATCGGGATTGATGGAAAAAAGGGTCTCTGGAATGGGAATGTGTTTGCGCGATAGAATCTGGAGTGTCCGCACCTTATTCCTGGCCCGAATTATACTCAAGGAACGGGCAGTACTGAAGACCCCGTTCATTTCGAACTGTTTTACGATAGCCGCACCATGTCTAGTGACTTTGGCCCCTATTCTAGGGATAATGGCATCGAAGACATCGGTGATGTTCTCATTTAAATAATACACTTTCGGCTTGCCCGACCCCAACTTGACCGAACATTTGGTATGGTCTATCAGTTCGATATAGTGTCCAAGGTTTTCTGCCTCTTCCGCGATACGCTTTGTGGAATATACATTCATACTTACGGAAAGCAGTCCAATATCCATGTCCTAATTTTTACCACGGGTAAGATCGTTGAAAAAAAAGAAAATGCCTAATAAAATATAATACCCAAAAAAAATGAGGACGGTATCATGAAGGGATGTGATTTATTACTGCTAAAGTTACACCGCTATAACTTGAGGATTTTGAAGATAACTTCTATCCCTTTTCATCGACTTACAAACCATTTGGCCTCCCTTTACCTACAAATTCCCTCCATCGCCTTGTTTAAGCAATCCCCTTTGATGGGGCTATTTGGGCGAAAAACGTTAAACAGATCGTTTTTTGTCCTTAAAATGAGTCTAAATAAGGAAACTTAAGTTCTTCAAAGTTTGTTCATATTTTGCCATTACAGTAAATTTGCACCCAAAATCAACTACCAATGAGCGGGTTCTTTAATTCTTCAATAGGTAGGAAGTATGCCATGGCGCTTTCTGCTTTTTTCCTGATTATTTTTTTAATCATTCATTTATCGGTAAATCTTACTTCCGTTTTCAGTAAAGACGTTTTCAATGAATTTTCCCATTTTATGGGCACCAATCCTTTGATTCAGTTTGCGATGCAGCCGGTACTGATATTCGGTGTAGTTTTCCATTTTGTGATGGGTTTTATCCTGGAACTGAAAAACAGAAGTGCCCGGGCAGTGAAATATGTCAAGAACACTGGGTCGGCCAATTCAACTTGGATGAGCCGGAATATGCTTTTAAGTGGTGGGGTGGTCTTGGCGTTTCTTGTATTACACTTTATTGATTTCTGGATTCCTGAAATGAACGTGAAGTACCTTCAAGGCGATATGAGCGGTTTATTATCCGATGGGGAAGGCTATCGCTATTATGAGGAATTGGTTCATAAGTTTGAAAGCCCATTGCGCGTTGGCGCTTATGTCATCGCCTTTGTGTTATTGGCGCTGCATTTATTACACGGATTCACCTCTGCGTTCCAATCCATTGGGGCGACCATGGGAAGAAGAAAAACAGTTCAAAATATTGGCAAGGCCTATTCAATACTTATTCCATTAGGATTTATTGTAGTTGCTCTTTTCCATCATTTTAACCATTAATACCATTTATTTATGTCTGTATTAGACTCAAAAGTGCCGAAAGGACCAATTAAGGACAAGTGGACCACTTATAAGGACAAAATAGATCTTGTAAACCCTGCCAACAAACGATTGATCGATATTATCGTCGTGGGCACCGGTTTGGCGGGCGGTTCAGCTGCTGCCTCCTTGGCAGAGCTGGGGTATAACGTAAAGGCCTTTTGTTTTCAAGATTCGCCCCGTAGAGCGCACTCTATTGCGGCACAAGGGGGTATCAATGCGGCCAAAAATTATCAAGGTGATGGGGATTCTACATATCGCTTATTCTATGATACCGTAAAAGGAGGGGATTATCGCTCCCGGGAAGCCAATGTATACCGGTTGGCGGAAGTATCTGTAAATATTATAGACCAATGTGTGGCCCAAGGCGTGCCTTTTGCCCGTGATTATGGCGGACTGCTAGACAACCGTTCTTTTGGGGGCGTATTGGTATCCAGAACGTTTTATGCCAAAGGCCAAACCGGGCAACAATTGCTATTGGGTGCCTACTCTGCCATGAATCGTCAGATCGGACGTGGGAAGATCAAAATGTACAATCGTCATGAGATGCTCGATGTTGTCATCGTCGATGGCAAAGCAAGGGGAATCATCGCCCGTAACCTGGTTACCGGTGAAATTGAACGCCATTCGGCCCATGCCGTGGTTTTAGGAACCGGTGGGTATGGGAATGCATTTTACCTGTCTACCTATGCCATGGGAAGTAACGTAACGGCTGCTTGGAAAGCCCATAAAAGAGGCGCTTTTTTTGCCAACCCTTGTTTCACCCAGATCCACCCCACCTGTATTCCGGTTTCAGGGGACCATCAATCCAAATTGACATTAATGTCAGAATCCTTACGTAATGATGGTAGAATATGGGTTCCTGCAAAAATAGAAGATGCCAAAGCAATTCAAGCCGGTAAATTAAAGCCCACTGAAATTGCAGAGGAAAACAGGGATTATTTCTTGGAACGCCGATATCCGGCTTTCGGTAACCTAGTGCCCCGCGATGTGGCTTCAAGGGCCGCTAAGGAGCGATGCGACGCCGGCCATGGTGTAAACGCCACTGGGGAAGCCGTGTATTTGGATTTTGCCGCAGCCATACAACGGTACGGTAAGGAACAGGCCCATGTAAAAGGATTGGATGAAAATGATGCCGCCCTTGTTACCCAATTGGGGAAAGCGATGATCAAAAGTAAATACGGCAACCTTTTCCAGATGTACGAGAAGATTGTTGATCAAAACCCTTATGAGACTCCTATGATGATCTATCCAGCGGTACATTATACCATGGGTGGTATTTGGGTCGATTATAATTTGATGACCACGGTTCCCGGTTTATATGCCATAGGGGAAGCCAACTTTTCCGATCATGGCGCGAACCGATTAGGGGCATCCGCACTAATGCAAGGATTGGCCGATGGGTATTTCGTATTGCCCTATACCATCGGGGATTATTTATCCGATGATATTAGAACAGGCGCTATTCCAACAGACTCCCCTGAATTCGATGCAGCGGAGAACCATGTTAAGGAACGTTTGGACAAATTGATCAATAACAACGGGAAATACTCCGTTGATCATTTCCACAAGCGGTTGGGGAAAATCATGTGGAACAAATGTGGTATGTCGCGTAACGCCAAAGACCTTAAAGAAGCCATTACGGAAATAGCGACGCTTAGAAAGGAATTCTGGCAAGATGTTAAGATCCCTGGACGGGCCGATGAATATAATGAGGAATTGGCCAAGGCAGGACGTGTAGCCGATTTCTTGGAATTGGGTGAATTGTTTGCCAAGGATGCCTTACATCGCGAAGAATCCTGCGGTGGGCATTTTAGGGAAGAATACCAAACCGCGGAGGGCGAAGCCCAACGAAGGAAAGAGTTCCAATATGTTGCTGCTTGGGAATATAAAGGGGAGCCATCGGATGCTGCCCTCCATAAAGAAGAGTTGCAGTATAGTGATATAGAAGTTAAAGAAAGAAGTTATAAATAGGAAACCTATGAAATTAACCTTAAAAATATGGCGTCAAAAAGATGCAAAAGCGAAAGGCAAGATGGTAGCCTATCAACTTGACGATGTTTCTCCGGATATGTCTTTTCTTGAAATGCTGGATGTATTAAACCAGGATCTGATCGATAAGGATGAGGAACCTATTGCTTTTGATCATGATTGCCGAGAAGGAATTTGCGGTATGTGTTCCATGTTTATCAATGGGCGGGCACATGGCCCTGATAGGGAGATTACCGTTTGTCAATTACATATGCGCAGTTTTAAGGACGGGGATACCATTACCATTGAACCATGGAGGGCCAAGGCCTTCCCTATTATCAAGGATTTGATCGTAGATCGGTCTTCTTTTGATAGGATCCAACAAGCTGGCGGATTTATATCGGTCAATACCTCAGGGAACACCCAGGATGCCAACAACATACCCATTTCCAAATATGCCGCAGATACGGCAATGGATGCTGCTACCTGTATCGGTTGCGGGGCCTGTGTGGCGTCTTGTAAGAATTCTTCGGCCATGCTTTTCGTAGGGGCCAAGGTTTCTCAATATGCCCTATTACCCCAAGGACGGGTAGAAGCCGTAGACCGGGTTAAAAATATGGTGGCGCAAATGGATTTGGAAGGTTTTGGTAACTGTACCAATACCGGGGCCTGTGAGGTGGAATGTCCTAAAGGAATTTCCTTGGAGAACATTGCCCGTATGAACAGGGAACTGGTAAAAGCGAACCTTATCAAATTCTAAAAGGGATACTGACGAATTTTAGACAATCCCATCCGGTTTCGGATGGGATTTTTTATCTTTATGAATGGCCAAATCCTATGCTGAAAATCGTATAAAAGTGCCTCGTTTTAATGAGGAATCAGGATTTTATACCACTCCGGAACGTTCGAAGATCATGGGAAAGATCCGTGGTAAGAATACGAAACCCGAATTGGCCTTTCGCAAAGCCCTTTGGGCGGCCGGATACCGCTATAGGATCGATTCCAGGAAATTGACAGGAAGACCCGACGTCGTCTTGAATAAGTATAAAACCGTTGTATTCATAGACGGGGAATTTTGGCACGGTTATAATTGGAGAGAACGAAAGCCGAAAGTAAAAACCAATAGGGACTTCTGGATCGCCAAAATTGAACGGAACATGCAGCGGGACGAGGAGGTTAATACAGAACTCAAAGGCTTGGGCTATGCGGTATTCCGTTTTTGGGAAAAAGAAATAAAAAAGGATTTGGAAGGGTGCCTGCAAAAAGTGCTTTCCCATTTAGGGCAGCAGTAGCAAAATACCGAACTGGTTTTATTATTTTTATGGAGACAGATATCCTATATGCCCAACTATCCACATAAAATCAATTCCAAACTCCCCAAGGTGAAAACCACGATTTTCACTACCGTGGGTAAAATGGCTAAAAAGTATGACGCCATTAACCTCAGCCAAGGTTTCCCGAATTTCGACCCTGATCCTAAGTTATTGGATTTGGTTTCCAAGGCCATGCATGAGGGTCACAACCAATATGCCCACATGGCCGGGTTGCCCAAATTAAGGGAAGTCATTGCGGCCAAGATTGCCGCATTACATCATCGGGCATATGATCCGGAAACTGAAATAACGGTAACGGTCGGTGCTACGGAAGCGATTTTTACCGCCATCACGGCCTTTGTGACCAAAGGGGATGAAGTTATCGTCATAAAACCGGCATATGACTGTTATGAGCCTGCCATCGAAGTTAACGGGGGTATTGCCATCTATGTGCAACTGAATGCCGAATTTAAGGTAGATTGGTCCGTTTTTAGGGAAAAGCTTACCCCAAAGACCAAAATGGTGATTATCAATACGCCCCATAATCCCAGTGGCACTATACTTTCCAAAACCGATATGCTGGAGCTACAACAAAGCTTGGCCGATACGAACATCATCGTTGTCAGTGATGAGGTCTATGAACATATCGTTTTTGATGGCCATACCCATGAAAGTGCCTCTCGATTTGATGATTTGGCCTCCCGCAGTTTTGTATGCTCCTCGTTTGGTAAAACATTCCATGTTACCGGTTGGAAGGTGGGTTATTGCGCAGCTCCCTCCGAATTGATGCATGAATTTCGAAAAACGCATCAATTCAATGTATTCAGTGTCGACCATCCGGTGCAACATGCCTTGGCCACCTATCTTGCAGAACCTCAGCATTATTTGGGACTGAACGAATTTTATCAAGAAAAAAGGGATTATTTTCTCAAAGCCCTCAAAGGTTCACGCTTTACCATAGTACCCTCCCAAGGCACTTATTTTCAGTTGCTGGGATATGCACATATTACGGACGAACGCGATGTTGATTTTGCCAAAAGATTGATTGTAGAGCATCAACTGGCTTGTATTCCCATTTCGGTTTTCAATGTTGCGGATTTAGACAATAAGGTATTGCGTTTTTGTTTTGCCAAAACGCGGGACACCCTTGAAAAGGCCACTGAGATTTTATGCAACCTCTAAGGCAAGGAAGCATTCACCAAGGTCATCATTTCCCCGATTTTACCGGGTTCTAACCAACGGGTAACCACAACCAACCCATTTTCTCGGTCAATGACGATGAAATTTCCACCAAAGCCGGCAGCATAATATATATTTTCTGAAAGACCCTCCCAATGTCGGTCCCCTTTTTTGTTCAGCCACCACATATACCCATAATTCACATTCGGCTTTGAAGGTGCAATGGCCTTTTTAATCCATGATTCGCTGATCAGCTGTTCTGATTTCCATTTTCCCTTATTCAAAAACAAAAGTCCAAAACGGGCCATATCCTCGGTATTGATAAAAAGTCCGGCCCCTGAATGCCCTCCGCCCGTCACCGACTTCATTTGAAGTCCGTCGATTTCTGTCCATGCGTGCCCGTACCCGTGCCAGCGCCATGTGGTCGATGCCCCGATCTTATCCATGATGTTTTCCTTAAGGACCCAAGGCAATGGTTTTCGCCATACATGGGTAAGGGCGTATGCCAAAACATTTACCCGAACATCATTATATTCCATGACGGTCCCCGGTTCATTCAAAGCACGAAATTTCCAATCGTCAAGTCCGCCTTCCATAGGTGGTCTATCGGCCCAATCCTTTCCTCCCCAAAGTTCACCGGACCAGTCCGAGTTCTGTTGTAATAAATGTTCCCAAGTGATTTTTCCATTATGGTCCCCCCCAAAAGTACCATCCCACACATATTGCCCCACCTTATCGTTTGTATTGGCAATCAGGCCTTTATCCAAAGCCAAACCTGCAACGGTCGAAAGAAAGCTCTTGGTGACGCTAAAGGTCATATCAACACGTTTTGTGTCTCCCCATTTGGCAATCAGATAGCCGTTTTTAAGGATCATTCCGGCCGGTCCACCCCGCTTCTTGGTCGGGCCTAGGATTTCGTGAAAAGGTTCCCTTTCAAACCCTTGTAAAATGGCAATCCGCAGATCCCTAGAGCCCGAATATTCGTTGTTCTTTGCAAATTCAAGCGCTTCCAGGAGTTTGTCCGCATTGATCTTAAAATCTTTGGAGGGTTTTTCCAGCCACTCGGCATTGCTCTCCGGAAAGTAAAAGTTATCCTGGGCAACTAAGGATGAGGTACATAATAGGATTACATAAAGGAACTTAATGGTGCGCATAAGAAATGGTTTTAATCTTCTTTGAAGTTAATCAAATCAAATCGTATTCACCAATCCGATGGTTTGTCTTTTTCGATAAAATAAGGGTGCATTTTATGTAAAAAGATGCATTTGGGTTTTTGATAGGCCCTGAAAATAAAAAAAAGAGCCACGTTGTGGGCGTGGCTCTAATTCATATCATTTTTAAAAATGATTATAGCATAAACAACTTTTTGATCAATAAAACTACTCCGTGATAAAAATCATTTTTATACACTAAGATTTCATCTTTCATTGGGGCATGGTTCATTTGGGCATCCATAATAAATAGGTTTGTAGATAGGGTTTGGGGTTAATTTTTTAATACACTATAAATATAGTTTAAAACGATGTTGTTCCCTTAATTATTGTTGTGAACGATGATTAATATGTTGTGAAAAAAATGAAAGGTAATTTTCATCGATGAAAAACCTGTTGTTAGCTCCCATATTTCCATTTCAAAAAGGCCACAATAGGCCATCTCCAAGCATCAAGGTCGTTCCATTTGTCACCCTTTTTAAAGCTTCGTGGACAGTATGTACTGTTTTACGAACACAAGATCTTGTGTATTGAATAATCAATGAAAATCTACCTATACTAAAATAAGGTATTAAAAATGCCCTAAACTTTCGCTAAAAAGTAAGGGCATAATCCGCTAGTACGCTTTTAAATCTATACGCCGTTTAGAAATCCAAATCGTCAAGATCGTCATCCAAATCCTTATCCTTTTCCGGATCTACTGCAGGTTTTGTGCAATCTAAATTGATCGACATGTTTTCAGGTTTGGGAAATTCGCCATCGGATACACCCAATTCCTCATTGGCATAGTTCTTTTTCATGTATAGTGCCCATATGGGTAGGGCCATCGATGCCCCTTGGCCATAGGTGATCGTCTTGAAATGTATGGCTCGGTCATCCCCACCGACCCATACCCCGGTGACCAAATTTGGGACCATGCCCATAAACCAACCATCACTTTGATTCTGGGTCGTTCCCGTCTTACCGGCAATAGGGTTCTTGAATTCATATGGATATCCTGTGATTATCTCTTTGTATTCCGGTCTCCATTTATCATATCCCGTAGTTCTTAGGCGGGTTCCTGAACCCCCTTGGGTTACACCTTCCATTAAGTTGACCATGGCATAGGAGACTTCTTTGCTCAACACATCCTTGGTCTCAGGAACGTATTCAAATAATACCGTACCGTTCTTATCCTCGATCCGGGTAACCATTACAGGCTTTACGTATACCCCTTGATTTACGAAGGTTCCATAAGCCCCCACCATTTCATATACATTGATGTCATGTGTTCCCAAAGCAATCGAAGGTACTTCTGGAATCTCTCCAGTAATTCCCAAGTTCTTCACAATAGAAACAACAGATTTAGGGCCGACCCTATCGATCAATTGGGCCGTTACACTATTTTTGGAATTAGCCAAGGCCCTTTTCAATGTATACATCTCCCCTGAAAATTTGCCTTCGGAATTTTTGGGACACCAAGGTTCAGGATTTCCGTGTTTCTCTGCCTCTATACAATATTGTGTGTCTGGCAATTCATAACATGGTGATAATCGTAACTGATCAATGGCCGCTGCATAGACAAACGGCTTAAAGGTCGATCCTGCCTGTCGTGCTCCTTGATATACATTGTCGTATTGAAAATGTCGATAATCAACACCGCCTACCCACGCCTTTACATGGCCCGTTTGGGGCTCCATCGACATCATGGCCGTTCTTAGGAACATCTTATAATACCGGATCGAATCAATTGGGGTCATCACGGTATCTTTCTCATGGGCATCGCTTTTCCAGTCAAAAACCGTCATCTCGGTCTTTTTGTTAAAGGAAGCACGAATGTCCTTTTCCGATTTGCCCTGTCTTTTCATTTCGCGCCAACGATCTGAATTCTTCATGGCGCGCTCCATAATGCCGTCTATTTCACTTTTTTCCAAATCCAGAAACGGTGCCGTACTATTACGGTCTGGGGTGTTTTGGTGAAAAAACTCCGCCTGTAACCGTTCCATGTGCTCTTGAACCGCTTCTTCGGCATTGGCCTGCATACGGGAATCAATGGTGGTATAAATCCGTAATCCGTCGAGGTACAGGCTCCATGTATCACGTTCCCCTTCAATGGCCGGTTTCGGATTCTCCTTGATCCATTTATTCATAAAACCCTGTAGGTACATCCTAAAGTAGGTCGCAAGTCCTTCCCGATGATTCTCGGGATTGTAATTGAGGTTGATCTTCATAGGCTGAAGGGAATCCTTTTCCACATCGCTTATATAATCGTACTTTGCCAATTGCGACAAAACAAGATTTCTCTTGTTCCATGTTAATTCTTCCCGTCGTAAAGGATTGTATAAGGAAGAGTTTTGCAACATACCGACCAACATGGCCGACTCTTCAATCTTCAGATCAATGGGTTCCTTGCCAAAATAAATGCGGGATGCGGAACGAATACCATCTGCATTGTTTCCAAAATCATAGATATTAAGGTACATTTTAATGATCTCTTCTTTAGTGTACCTTCTTTCCAATTGGGTAGCGATCACCCATTCCTTGATCTTCTGCTTAATTGTTTCGACTAAATTTCTGGACCTTGGTCCTACATAAATCTGACGTGCCAATTGCTGTGATAGGGTACTTGCCCCGCCTCTTTTTCCTAAAAAGAAAAGTGCCCGCGCAAATCCAATAGCATCAATACCGGAATGATCGTAAAAACGAATATCCTCACTGGCCACCAAAGCATTGACTAAATTTTGGGGCAAATCTTCATAATCTACCGGAGTACGATTGTCATCCAAGTAAAACTTTCCTAAAGTTGAACCATCGGAAGAAATGATTTGCGATGCCAAATTGGTCTGAGGATTTTCTAAATGTTGGAATTCGGGCATTTCTCCTAAATAGCCCCAAGCCGCCAATTGAAATATCAACACAATGGAAATAACCCCGCCAAAAAAAAGGATCCAGAACCATTTAATATATTTGTAAAAGCCCTTATTGGTGTTTTTCTTCTTGGCCTTTGCCATATTTTTACTCATTACTTTTTACAATTTCAAATCCGACATCGGTAATGCCCTCCAAATTTACATCACCTTCTACATTGCCATTTTTACGCATTGCATGGGACAAGCGTAAAGTATATACGCCAGAAGAAGGAAAAACGATGTTTTCCTTATACCATAATTTATTTTCCTTAATACTACCATGCCCCTTGCCCAGCCAGGTACCATCGGGTTGGGCCATCAGATATTCCAAGGTATCGGTAACCGTGTCCCCATTGGGATCTTCCAGGGCCGCTATCAGAAAAAGGTTGCTGTACGGAAAGGTGTTGTCATTACGGATATTGATGAACATTTGGTGCGATTGAAGGGTGTCTAATCCCGAGAAATTGAATTCAACTATACTATCCCTGTTCCAAGACCCATGGGTTGTCGCCTTAAAATCCGATTTCACGATGGAATCATCACAGGAAACCATAAAAACAACCCCTACCAAGGCTATCCAAATCCTAAGCATTCTTTTGACGTCTTTTGTTGTTATTCCTCCTTTTCTTATTCTTGTTCCTGTTATTGGACCTTTTTGGCCTATCAAAACGGGTCAGGCTATCCTGACCAACCGTATTTTCAAAAACCACCTTATCCTCAACAATATTGTCAACGGCATATTCCTCTAAACTGGCAACTTTTTCTTTCTTCCTGTTCTTGGCCATGATCTCAACGACCTGGTCCCTTGATAATATATGCCAATTGGATGGGTCCTCTTTATAAGAGAACCATAGTTTGGCTTTGAAAATATCGGATTTCTGGCAAAATGCCATTCCCTTCTCCGTAAATAATTTGGTGTCCTGGGGAGGAAAGTCTTTCAGCGCCTCCAAATATAGATCGAGCTCATAGTTAAGACAACACTTTAGCTTGCCACATTGACCGGCCAATTTCTGAGGATTCAGTGATAGTTGTTGATAACGGGCGGCGGCCGTGCTTACAGACCTAAAATCGGTCAACCATGTCGAACAGCATAATTCCCGCCCACAAGAACCAATGCCTCCCAGTCGTTGTGCTTCTTGGCGGTAACCTATTTGTCGCATCTCGATACGAATTCCAAAGGCCTTGGCCATATCCTTTATCAATTGACGAAAATCAACACGTTCTTCGGCCGTATAATAAAAAGTAGCCTTTGAAGCGTCGCCTTGAAATTCAACATCGGAGATTTTCATCTGCAATTTTAAGATGATGGCAATCTCTCGGGATCGTTTTTTGATTTCTTCCTCCCGATCCCTTGCCTTCTGCCAAATGTCAATGTCTTTTTGGCTGGCTTTTCGGTATATTTTAGGGATATCCTCGGCATCGGGTTTAACCTTTTTCTTCTTCATTTGAACCCGAACGAGTTCCCCTGTTAAGGTGACCATACCTATATCGTGACCCGATGGTGCTTGGGTGGCCACTATGTCGCCTATTGAAAGCGAAATATTCTCAGAATTTCTAAAAAATTCCTTTCTGCTATTTTTAAATCGGACCTCAACAATGTCAAACGGTTTTTCACCATTCGGAAGCGACATATTGGAAAGCCAATCGAATACCGTTAATTTATTACAACCATCGGTGCCACAAGTCCCATTGTTCTTGCACCCTTTTGGTTGTCCGTCCTTACCGGTTGAACAACTGTTACAACCCATATTTTGTATCTTGATTTGGGAAAACCCTTCAATCTCCCCAAAAAAGGTTCATATTAATCTTAATCGTAAAGATAGTATAATTTGTTGCAGATGTAAAGCGGGGAAATACAATTGAATAATTACGCTTCTTTAAACCCTGCTATTTTTTGAACTTCAATACCTCGGAGCGCCCTTTTTTGAAGATTTTATTGCTATATACTTTGCCTTTTCGAAGTCTTTTTTGCTCTTTATAGGGCAACGCATGGATCTTCTTGCATTCATCTGAACAACAATGGTTCATTTTCGCTCCGCATTCGTCGCATTGGATAAACAACAGATGGCATGCCTCATTGGCACAGTTTACATGAACATCGCAAGATTTACCACATTGGTGGCATTGTGCGATCACATCCTCGGAAATACGTTCCCCTCTTCTGTGATCGAAAACAAAGTTCTTTCCAATAAACTTATTCTCAAGGTTTTGGTCTTTTGCCTGCCTTGCATACTCAATAATTCCACCCTCTAACTGAAATACATGCTTAAAACCCTTGTGTTTATAATAGGCACTGGCCTTTTCACAGCGGATTCCTCCTGTGCAATACATGACCAGGTTTTTATCTTCCTTGAATTCCTCCAGATCCTTTTCGATGATATCCAAGGAATCGCGAAAGGTGTCCACATCCGGGGTAATGGCATTTTTAAAATGCCCTATCTCGCTTTCGTAGTGATTCCGCATATCGACCAAAAGGGTATTGGGATCCTCGATCAATTCATTGAATCTTTTTGCATCCACGTGAACGCCCTTATTAGTCACGTCGAAGGTTGCATCATTCAAACCATCGGCCAATATTTTATTCCTGACTTTTACCTTTAATTTCAAGAAGGACTTATTGTCTTGTTCAATGGCAATATTCAATCGCACATCTTTCAAAAAAGAGATACTGTCTAAATGCGCCTTGAAGGCTTCGAAATTATCCGCCGGAACCGATAATTGGGCATTTATACCCTCATGGGCCACATAAATACGCCCAAGAACATCGAGCTCGTTCCAGTTCAAGAACAGATGGTTCCTGAAAATTGATGGATTTCCTATATGTGCATATTGGTAAAAGGAAATGGTCAGGCGTTCCTTTCCGGCCTGTTCAATAAGGGTTTCCCTTTCCTTTGCACTTAAAGTATTGTACAGTTGCATGCTATACCAATCGTTAAGTTAAAGAATAGTTTAGGCCGCAAAGATAGTATAATCGTTACACTATTTTCGTGCTTATGATTTTAACGGGACAAGCCAATTGCGCCTGCTTGCAGGGTTCATAAATGGCATTGTCATGTGATTTGATGGTAAAAAACCCTTTTTTTTCCATTGATTTCAACAGAACGCATTTTCCATCCTTCTTGGACATTTGAAATTGTTCAGGGGCCAATTCCACACAATAGTTGCACCCAATGCATTTTTTTCGCTGCAAGGTAACGACAACCATTATTCCTTTACGATTTTATACAATTTGTCCGAAGGCCGAACCTTAAATCCCGTTGGAAAAGTACAATTATTCCCTTTTTCGGCTATTCTTGTTTGTAGGTCGTCTACCATAACCTCTTGCAATTCCAGTTCTTTCACACCGGTGGTTGGCCCGGTGATCAATAAGGTATCACCGACCTTTATATCAAAAGCCTCGATCTTGAATTCCGCGATACCAGGCCTGGGGTAATAATGCACCCCTTTACCCACATACAATTTCTTTTGGGTGGCCTGTGTGCCCGGGCCATCGCTCCATTCCCCTAGTTTCTGACCGAGATAGTAGCCCCCCCAAAAGCCTCGATTATACACTTTTTCCAATGCCTTCATCCAAGTATCTACTTTTTCCTGGGTGAATGTCCCCTGGTCATGGGCATCGATAGCCTCTCTATAGGTTTTTGTAACCGTCGCCACATATTCAGGCGCCCTACCTCGGCCTTCTATCTTCAATATCTTAACGCCAGCATCGATTATCTGGTCTAGAAAATCCAAGGTGCACAAATCCTTGGGCGACATCATGTATTCATTATCAATCTCGATCTCAAAACCACTTTCTTGATCGATAACCGTATATTTTTTTCGGCAATTCTGCTTACAAGCCCCCCTATTCGCCGATGAGTTATGGGAATGCAAACTTAGATAGCATTTTCCCGAAACCGCCATACATAATGCCCCATGCCCGAAAACCTCAACCTCGACCAAATTGCCCGAAGGTCCTTTTACGCCTTCCTTTTGTATTTGTGCACAGATATTCTTGATCTGTCGCAAACTCAATTCACGGCTTAGAACAACGGTATCGGCAAAAAGCGAATAAAACTTGACGGCCTCAATATTGGTTATGTTTATTTGGGTCGAAATATGAACCTCCATCCCTATTTGTCTGGCATAGGCGATAACCGCCTGATCCATGGCAATAACTGCGGTGATATCCGCTTTTTTGGCGGCATCCAAAACCGTTTTTATTACAGACAGGTCATGATCGTAGATGATGGTATTCAACGTTAGATACGTTCTGATCTTCTTTTTGCTACAACGGCGCGTAATCATGGGCAGATCTTCCAGGGTGAAATTGATGGTCGCCCGTGCCCGCATGTTCAATTGCTCAACACCAAAATAGACCGAATCCGCCCCGTTATCGATAGCCGCTTGTAGGGATTCGAAATTCCCAGCGGGGGCCATTAGTTCTATCTTTCCATTTCTTGTCATAACTTCAAATCCCTGTATTTTTTGGACTGCAAAGATACATTTTATAGGCAAATAATCATCCTATCCCTTTAAAATCAGGGTCCTAGTTGGCAAGCAACTAACGGCAGAAGGCTACTAAAATCGCCTAAACCTTACCCCCCGCAAAATATTAGGGTCTGCTCTCCCCTGCATTTTGAGCGTCTTCGTTTAATTACATTTTTGGAAATAAAAAAGAGCCTTGAGATTTCAAGACTCTTTATTGGCCACCCCATTTTTTTTCTTTTTCATAACATTCTTACAAATGCAAAAAAGGAAATGACCACCACTGCCCACTGTCCGAAGACAAATGGTTCGTATATTGAGTTAGTATATACCATTTTTAGTAAGATGTGCATTTTTTAAAAAGGTTGCGTTGGTTATCCTACCCATTTGCCCTATCAGTGCACAAAATAATTTGGAGGCATGGTATTTTGAAAAAAGAAATGGTAAATTAGCGTTCCTAATTTTATATGAGATGAGTTCTGAAAAAGAAGCAAAATTAAAAGCATTAAAACTAACCTTGGATAAACTGGATAAGACCTATGGCAAAGGCGCCGTTATGAAGATGGGGGATAGTGTCGTTGAGGATGTTGAAGTAATACCTTCGGGGTCTTTGGGTCTTGATATCGCACTTGGTGTCGGCGGCTACCCGAGAGGTAGGGTCATTGAAATTTACGGTCCAGAATCATCCGGTAAAACCACCTTAACATTGCATGCCATTGCTGAAGCACAAAAAAATGGCGGTATCGCCGCCTTTATCGACGCGGAACATGCCTTTGACCGTTTTTATGCCGAAAAATTGGGGATTGATATTGACAATTTGATTATTTCACAACCGGATAATGGGGAACAAGCATTGGAAATCGCGGATAATCTTATCCGTTCCGGGGCCATTGATATTGTGGTCATCGATTCAGTTGCCGCATTGACCCCTAAAAGTGAGATTGAAGGGGAAATGGGGGATTCAAAAATGGGATTGCATGCCCGATTAATGTCACAGGCGCTCCGAAAGTTGACCGGCTCGATAAGCAAAACCCATTGTACCGTGATTTTCATTAACCAATTAAGGGAGAAAATCGGGGTTATGTTCGGTAATCCGGAAACCACTACCGGAGGTAACGCCCTAAAGTTCTACGCTTCGGTACGATTGGATATTCGCCGTTCTACACAGATCAAGGATACTGATGGTGCCGTTCAAGGTAACAAAACACGGGTGAAGGTGGTCAAAAACAAGGTGGCCCCTCCTTTTAGACTGGCGGAATTCGATATTATGTACGGTGAGGGCATCTCCAAAATAGGAGAGATCATTGATCTGGGAGTGCAATATGAAATTATAAAGAAAAGTGGTTCTTGGTTCAGCTATGGAGATACCAAACTTGGGCAAGGTAGGGATGCTGTAAAGGCGCTATTAAACGACAATCCCGAATTGTACGAGGAATTGGAGGCTAAAATCCGAGAGGCTATAACAGCCGTTAAATAAGTCCTTTGATTTTTTACCGGTAAGAATGATGAGGCGCCTTTTGGCGCCTTTTTTGTCGATTGGGGCTGAATATTTACGTTCAAAACGACTTTTCTTGTACCTTAACTGTAGTAAACGCAACCATTACCCTATAATTTCATCTTAGAAATAAATAAATCATTAGTTTATGAAAAGGAGATTTATAGCACTTTGGGTGCTTGTGGTAGCACTGACCATTAATTCCTGTGATTTGGGGGATGACGGCCCGAACTTTCGTTTTGTAGCCTTACAGATCGAAAGTGTAGAAATGCCTGAATCATTTGACCTCGATGCAACCTATCAAATTAATGTTACCTATACCTTACCTGATGGGTGTACTTACTTTGAAGGGTTTGATGTAACCAAGGAGGATGTTACCACTAGGGAAGTTGTTGCCATAGGCTCACAAAGAACCGATCAAGAAGTGTGTACAGAAGCTATCCGGACAATAGAAGATTCATTTGATTTTGTTGTGATTTATTCCGAACCTTATTTATTTCGATTCTATCAAGGGGAAGATGCAAACGGAGACCCGCAATTTTTAGAGGTTGTAGTTCCGGTGAACTAGACCATTATAAAAACCTAACCGATATTTTGAGTCTAGAAGAGCTCATAAACAAATGTAAAAAAGGGGATAGGAAGGCACATGAGCAGTTATATAGGCAATACGCCAATATACTGTTCGGTATCTGTCTTAAATATTCACGCAATAAAGCGGAAGCCGAGGATAGCCTTCATGACAGTTTCATGACCATATTCGAAAAGATAGGCCAATATAAATCGAAGGGCTCTTTTGAAGGCTGGATCAAACGCATTACGGTAAACACCGTATTACAGAAATACCGGAAAGTAGAATATTTAAAAGTAGTTTCCGAAAATATAGAGGAAGAGGTAGACGTAGACACCGGATATGCCGATATTGAACTTCAGACCCTACTGAAGTATATACAGGAATTACCAAATAAATACCGATTGACCTTTAATCTCTATGTGTTGGATGGATATTCGCACAAAGAAATAAGTACCATGCTCGGCACATCGCCGGGCACATCAAAATCAAACCTTGCCAGGGCAAGAATGATCTTAAAAGAAAAAATTGAAAATAAAACGACCAAGGCCATTATCAGCATATTGATACTGGCTTTGGGAGGACCTATGTGAAACCGTAGCGGTTGACCACAACAGGTTTAATAACATGAACATTGCTTAACACATAGCAAAATGAGTAAAAAAAACTTGGACAAATTATTCCAAGAGAAATTCTCGAACTTTTCAGACGTCCCTACCGAAAAAGTCTGGAAATCAATAGAGACCTCTTTGAATAAAAAGAAGAAAAGCCGTAAAGTTATCCCCTTTTGGTGGAAACTGGGCGGAATAGCCGCCGTATTGGCAATTGGTTTATTCCTAACCAATCCGTTTAAGGATCATAGCACTGATCCCAATACGATCATCACTGACGTGGATCAGGTAAAGGAGGACCCCCAAAGGCAAATCAAGGAAATTGAGCAATCCCCTATCCCAAAAACACCGGAAATCGTAGAGCAAACTCCATCGGATCATGTTAAAAATGAAGAGACCAATGGGGTCGATGCCAAAACAAAGCCATTCAACACACCCCCTGCGACAGCGACTACCCCTAAAACCCAAGGAGAAGTGGCCAATCGCAAAAACCAAGGACCTTTACTAACACAGCAGCCTGAAATTGCCCAAATCGCAGTCCAGGACGAGGGTGAAACGGACAAAATCGATGAAGGTGAAAATGTCCTTACCAAAGAGCATGAATCCGTTGTGGTCGCTGGTGAACAGGTCGTAGCAAACGATACTGATGCCCATAACCCGTCGGCGGGCCAAAAAAGCGATGAAAACACCCCGGATAACAATGACCTAAACGCTACAGACGATGCCATCGTAGCGGATAAGGATAATGGGACAGAGGAAAAAACCAAAGGGTATAAAAAATTGCTATTTGAAGCTTTGGAAACACAGGAAGATGTGATTTCCGAAGCGAAAGAAAGCAAATGGTCTGCCGGCCCGAGCATTGCACCTGTCTATTTCAATGCGATTGGAAGTGGTTCACCCGTTCATTCGATATTCGTTCCCAATTCAAAATCCGGTGATGTCAACCTGAGTTATGGTCTGGCCGTTTCTTACGAGATAAGCAAAAAACTTTCCATTAAAACGGGCCTTCATAAAGTGGATTATGGCTACAATACCAATGATGTGGAGTTTTCCTCTACCCTGGAGAGTTTCGGGAACGGACAAATTGAAAATATTGACTATAGCAATGCCTCTAGGAATATCATAGTGGATAGTAAAACCAACAGTATAAGTACATTAAGCAGCAAGACCGCCTCGGATGCAGCTGCCCAAAATCCTTCTTTATCAGGGGTGATGGCCCAGCAAATTGGATATTTAGAGGTTCCGTTGGAACTTAAATATGCCCTAGTCGATACTAAATTCGGGGTCGATCTTATTGGTGGTTTTAGTTCATTGTTCCTGGTAGATAACGCTGTTTCGTTAACATCCGGTGAATTAACGACCGAAATGGGTGAGGCCAATAATTTGAATACCATGAATTTCAGTACCAATATAGGATTAGGTGTGAATTATAAGTTTACTTCGAAAATAGAATTGAATATAGAACCCATATTCAAATATCAACTAAATACCTTTTCAGATACTGCCGGTGATTTCCGACCTTTTACCATTGGTGTGTATAGCGGATTGAATTTTAAATTTTAAAGGTTGTTCAACCCCGTGGTTTAAGATGACCCAAACTTCTTAAACCTTGGTGGTATTTAGGGATTTATCCTCTCGGTTTTTTACCAATTCCCGTAGAATTACATTGCGAACCTCTTCTCGTAAGGTCGTTTTGTCCTCATTCTCCAATATTGAAGTCTCAAAAAAGGAATGTACCTTGACCCGAATCAATCCAGGGCCTCCGCTCAAAAAAGTAAAGGAAAAGCGTTTTTTATTGTCATAAAATGTCATGGGTACCACAGGAATATTGTGGGCAATTGCCATCTTAAAGGCTCCATCCTTAAACTCATCCAATAAAATGTGTTCTTCAGGAACCCCTCCCTCGGGAAAAATGCAGATACTCAATCCTTGATCCAATCTTCGTTGGGCCCTGCGATACACACCTGTTCTACTGCGACTATCTTCCCTATCTACCATGATGCATACACGTTTGTAGAAAAACCCGAAAAGGGGGATCTTCACCAATTCCTTTTTGCCGACAAAAACGAAAGGATTTTTACTGATCCTCAGCATCAACATAATATCCAACATACTCGTATGGTTGGCAACCAACATATAGCTTTTGCCCCGAACCAGTTTCTGCTCCCAATATATTTTTTGTGGGCAACCCATGCCCAATAATATGGGTCTTGCCCATAAGTTACGGGCCAACCAGAAAAACTGGGGATATGTTTTTTCCGATATCGTGGTAATCACCAAAAATGGCAAAAAGAGAAGTATGGGCAGTAAGACCAATATATAAAACCAAATGCGGTATAAAGTGAATCCAATATTTTGTACTATACGATGCATTGATCAAAAATAACAATTTGAACCAGTTATTTATGATTTGTTTTACCTTTGTGCTTCTTTAAAACAATGCAATGGCAAGAATACTTACTGGCATACAAAGTACAGGTGTACCACACCTGGGGAATATCCTAGGTGCTATCATCCCAGCCGTAAAAATGGCACAGGATCCCAAAAACGAATCTTTCCTATTTATTGCGGATATGCATTCCCTGACCCAAATTAAAAATGGTGATGAATTAAGGAACAATACGTATGCAACCGCAGCTACTTGGCTCGCTTTTGGATTGGATATCGAAAAAACCGTTTTTTACAGACAGAGCGACGTTGCCCAAGTTACCGAATTGGCCTGGTATCTTAGTTGCTTTTTTCCGTATCAACGGCTAACCCTTGCCCATTCATTTAAGGACAAGGCTGATCGCCTCGCCGATGTGAATGCCGGCTTGTTCAATTATCCTATGCTTATGGCCGCAGATATCTTAATGTACGATGCGAATATCGTACCTGTGGGTAAGGATCAATTACAGCATATTGAAATGACTAGGGATGTTGCGTCACGTTTTCATGCCCAATTTGGTGATACTTTTGTTATGCCAGAAGGCAAAATACATGAGGACACTATGTACGTTCCAGGTACGGATGGACAAAAAATGAGTAAAAGCAAGGGCAACCTTATCAATATCTTTCAACCCGACAAGGCATTGCGCAAACAGATTATGGGCATCAAGACAGATAGTACCCCCATGGAAGATCCCAAAGACCCGGATACCGACAATGTATTCGCCCTTTATAAGATTTTAGCCTCCAAAGAGCAAATCGTTGAAATGAGGTCTAATTATAAAGGTGGAAATTACGGCTATGGACACGCAAAACAAGCTTTGTATGAAGTAATCCTTGAAAAATTTGGGCCTGCCCGTGAAAAGTTCGATTACTATATGAGCCATTTGGATGAGATTGACCAGGCCCTTGAAATCGGTGCTGGGAAAGCCAAAAAAGTGGCCGATGTTGTCCTGAACAGGGTAAGGGGTAAAGTCGGATATTGATTCCTAGAAACAAACCGATCAGTCTGTTATAGCCACTTATATTAGAAATCCATTGAATAGCGACTTCGGTTTTTAGTCCGCACTTCATCGATGAAATGCCTTTTTAACGAACTTTCCAAAGGTCGAAATTAAAAATACAAACTACTTGGTCTGTAAAAAATAAATTGTAGTCCCATTCTCTAGATAGAAAATTCCATTCGAATGACTCCCTATATATACTTCTTAAACCACTTCGAACAGTTTTCCGGGCAAAGGGCGAACAATCCCTTTCATTTCCATATTTAAAAGGGTGGAAGAAACCTTAAAAATGGGAAGTTGGCAATCTAACGCAATAGTATCCAATAGTTGTTTTCCCTCTTTCTGCAAATACGTATAGATCGTTTTCTCAATGTTATCCAATTCAACGAACAATTGTTGCTGTATCACCTTGGTTTCCTTTTGATCCAATTCCCAATCCAATAAATAAATCAAATCGGCGGCCGATGTGATCATATGGGCCTTTTGTTGTTTTATAAGATTATTACAGCCCGAGCTGTATTTATCCTGCGCCCTACCCGGGACTGCAAATACTTCCCGGTCATAACTATTCGCGATATCGGCCGTTACCAAGCTGCCCCCTTTTTCTGCAGATTCAACAACAACGGTAGCCTCGCTCATACCTGCGATTATTCGGTTGCGCTTTAGGAAATTCTCCCTATCCGGATTACTTGAACTCCAAAATTCAGTCATAAAACCTCCATTTTTTTGAACCTCATAGACGTACATCGCGTGTACCTTCGGATACATCTGGTTTAATCCATGGGCCAAACAACCTATGGTCTGTAATCCATGTTTTAAGGCGGTTTTTTGGGCGCAGATATCAACCCCATAGGCAAATCCGCTTACGATGATGGGGTCTAGAGGAGCCAAGTCCTCAATCAACTGTTCACAGAAAGCCATCCCGTAACTTGTAATATTCCTTGTACCTACAATACTTATAATCTTCCGTTCTTCTAGATCTATATTACCCTTTTTGAATAAGATCAATGGGCTATCGATACAGTGCTTTAAATATCTAGGGTATTCATTATCGGTAAAATAGGTGTAAGCGATTTCATGATCTAAAATATACTGCACTTCCTTCTCGGCAGCTTCAAGATGTTCGGCATCATGAAGGCCCTTTATTGTAAGAGTACCTATACCATCGATCTTTAGCAAGTTCTTCAAGGTATCGGAGAAAACGGCAGTTGGACTACCGCAGTGCGATATGAGTTTTTTGGCAGTGACATCGCCAATATTCGGAATGTTCTGCAATCTTAATACCGCAATTAATTCATCTGTAGTCATTTATCTTGCGTGCTTAGTTATCCACAAATTACCAAAAATAATATGTTAATAAAAAGTGGTGTTGAAGCTATTGAACCACTATAATTTTTATAATATTTGTTACGATGGTCTTAGAACGCTATATCTCCGATTTACTTTATCGATATAACTGTGTGGTCGTGCCCGGTTTTGGTGGCTTTTTGTCCCAATATAAATCCTCCGTACATAATATACAGAGCCATTCGTTTTCCCCTCCTTCAAAATCCTTGTCATTCAACAAACAATTATCCTCCAATGACGGCCTTTTAGTGTCTTATATGGCCGAGGTGGAAAAGTGCACCTATGAGGAAATGCTAGAAAAGGTAACGACCGTGGTGGACACATGGAAGCATACCTTAAATCAGGGGAATCGTTTAACATTGGAGAACCTTGGTGACCTAAAATCTAATAAGGATGGGAGAATTTTATTCCAACCGTCCTATCAACTCAACCATTTGACGTCTTCCTTTGGATTGTCATCCTTTGTTTCAACCCCTATTGCTAGGGAAGTCTTGAAAAAAGAGGTACTTGCCATGGAGGAAAAAGTTCCTTTTATCATTACCCCAGAACGTAGAAAGGAAAATTCCCTACGCCCTTATTTAAAATATGCCGCTATATTTCTCTTAGCCCTATCAACGGGGTTGACAGGATATAGATTATATAACGAAGGGTTAAACCAACGACAACTGGTCGTTGAAAAGGCCCAGGAAAAGGTTGCTAAAAGCATTCAGGAAGCCACCTTTTTTGATACTGCCCCTTTAGAGTTACCTACATTAACCCTAAAAGTTGTTTCTGAAAAACCGCAATTGGGAATACACCACATAGTTGCGGGAGCTTTCCGGTACAAGGCAAATGCGGATAAAAAAATCCGACTTTTGAAAAGACGTGGATTTGATGCCCGTTATCTTGGGACCAATAATCATGGTTTGCATATGGTCACCTACAGCAGCCATAGCGATGTTGATGAGGCCCTGCAAAACCTTAGATCGATCAAAAATACGCAATCCCAAGATGCGTGGTTATTATCCATTCGATAGTACTATTTTTCCGTACATCCTCTGTTAAATAGGTATCTTTGCATAAAAATTTATTATGCAGGCCAAAAATCCCAGCGATTCACGTACGATAATGACCGATTTGGTACTCCCCAGTGAGACCAACCCACTGAACAATCTGTTCGGAGGTGAGCTTTTGGCCCGTATGGACAGGGCGGCTAGTATTGCGGCACGTCGTCATAGCCGAAAAATTACCGTGACGGCTTCTGTAAACCATGTGGCCTTTAATCAAGCCGTCCCCTTGGGTAGCGTCGTCACTGTGGAAGCTGCCGTTTCAAGAGCTTTTAAGACTTCGATGGAGGTTTACATCGATGTTTGGATGGAGGACCGGTATAATGGAAAACGTTCAAAGGCGAATGAGGCCATTTATACCTTCGTAGCCGTAGATGAGACCGGCAAACCCATTGAGGTTCCTCCGTTAGAACCGGTTACCGACTTGGAAAAAGAACGGTTCGCGGCCGCATTGCGTCGGAAACAACTGAGCTTGGTGTTGGCAAAGAAAATGAAACCCAGTGAAGCCACGGAACTCAGGGCCTTGTTTATGGAGAGTGGGAAATAAGGTTAAAAAGCTGCCTTCGTTTATCTAAGGGTTACATTAAAAATCAAAGGTGTCGGGGTCGGGCCCGAATCTTTTAGATTTTTCGAGTCCGTCTAAATAAGCCATATCCGCTTTTGACAATTCAAAATCAAAAATATCGGCATTGGCAATAATCCGCTCTTTCTTGACCGACTTGGGTATGGTCACCACCCCTTTTTGAAGATTCCATCGTAACACGACCTGGGCGGGGGATTTACCATACTTTTCCCCCATCTTCTTAATACTATCCAGATTGAAGATATGGCCCTGCATCAGAGGTGACCAAGCTTCATATTGTATTTGATGGGCATTGCAGTAATCGATGAGATCTTGTTGCACTAAATAGGGGTGAAACTCCATTTGATTGACCATAGGTACAATTTCCGCGGACAACAATAAATCCTCCAAATGGTGTTTCAAAAAATTACTGACCCCAATAGCCCTTATTTTCTTTTGGCGGTACAGGTGCTCTAAGGCACGCCATGTATCCTTGAACTTGCCTTTCACCGGCCAATGGATCAAGTACAAATCCAGATACGCCAAATCCAAGCGCTCCAGACTCTCATTAAAAGCTTTGAGGGTGCTTTCATACCCCTGGTCAGCATTCCAGACCTTACTGACTACAAAAATGTCCTCCCTATTGATTTCGCTTTGCTTGATTCCCTCCCCGACCCCTTTTTCGTTATTATAAATAGCCGCCGTATCAATATGCCTATAACCTGCTTCAATCGCCCATTTTACAGCATTGATGACTTCTTGCCCATCTTCGGACAAATAAACGCCCAAGCCAAAATAGGGCATTTTTATACCGTTATGCAGTTCAAAAGTTCCTTTGAGATCTGTGATTCTTTTAAGCCTAGTAGTCATATAAAGAAATTATAGTTGATACACCCATTCTTCGGGATTCAAGCGGGATGTATCTTGATAAAGATAGAATTTTAGTCGTGTTTGGCCATTAGACCGATTGGTATATATTTTGCCCAGTTCTGCCTTGATGCCGACCTTGTCCCCTTTTTTTACATAGAGGTCCGATAAGTTGTAATACGTACTGATAAAGTTGCCGTGTTTTATTTGCACCCCTTTATTACCCCCAGGGACCGAAAGTATCGCGATTACCTCACCCTCAAAAATGGCCCTGGCCTTTGCGCCTTCGTCCGTAGTTATGATTACACCATTGCTTTGATGCTTAATACCGGGATAGACAGGATCTTTATAGATTCCGAAACCTTGACTTTTTATCCCTTTTTCGACGGGCCAAATGAGTTTTCCCTTGTTCGCTGAAAAATTATTCGCAACTAAGGTCGCTTCGGGGGTTAATACAAATTTATTCGATGAAACACTGCCTGTCTTGCCGGTCCCTGCCTCCTTATTGGAAGCGGCAATGGCGCTGCGAATCAACCTCTCGATCTGTTGGTCTATTTTACGGGCTTCCCTTTTTTTCTGATCTATAGCCCTGGCATATTTACTTTCATTCTTTCGAATACTACCCAATAGCTCCTTTTGGCTATTCATTTCCTTCATTAATTGGGCTTTGGCCCTGTTGTTCGTTGCTACCAATTGGTCTTTTTCCTTACGTTGGTTGGTAAGGTCCACATTCAATTGGGTTAGCTCATCGGTCTTACTTATGATCTTTTCGCCTTGTTCCTTGCGGTACTGCGTATATTGTTTCATGTACTGCATGCGCTTAAAGGCTTGGTAAAAATTCTCGGAAGACAACAGGAACATCAATCTACTTTGCTGCGATTTATTCTGATACGACTTTTGTATCATCGTGGCATATTCCTCCTTCAATACATTAAGATCCTCCCGTAATTTTGAGATATTCCGGATATTGGCATTTATCTGCCTGTTCAATAAGTTCGATTGTTGGTTGGTGACCCGAATCAATTGTTGGCGTACATTGATTTTTTTATCCAATGCCTCCATTTGGTCCAAAACATTGCCCTTCTCCTTTTTTTCCGCAAACAATAGACGGTTTATTTCGCTTATTTCTTTTTGAAGTTGTTCCCTTTTCGCTTCCAATGCCTTCTGTTCATTAGTTTGTGCGTAGGAGGTCTGTATCGATAGTAACGTCGATAACATAAGGAAGCAAACGAAGATAATACGTCTACAGGGCATCGGTTTTTATTTCTATCTTTTTAAAACCTTTCGGTATTTTATATGGAAAGTTCAAGGACCGGTTGAACTCGATACTCCGATAATCCAAATCGATGATGTTTTTGGAGTCACCTTCGATGGCCGTGATTATTATTTCATTGGGCAATACCCTATTATTGATTTTCTGATAATTCTGATAGGTAATATCCAATACCCTTTGTTTTAAGGGTTGGGACAATTGCTGGGAAGCTATCTTAAAATTTTCTGGTTCGATCCTATAAAGTGTCTTGAATAATGCCAATTGTTGTTTGGGCTTTAATATATAATCGGATGTTGTATGGGAAATATCATACTTTTCGGTTTTTAAATCAAAAAGGGCCTGGCCCAAAAGTAAATTTTGCATTTTTCCAAAATCCAGTTCCGTACCCAATAAATTACTCAGATAGGAGAAATCCCCGTCAAAATATTCATTCTGAAGTTTGTTGTAAAATGAGACCCTGTTCGGTGTAATATAGGCCTTGACCACCCCTAATGGAGCACTGATCCAAATGGCCTTGTCTTTTTGCATTCGTAAACTAACGGTAACACTTTTCGTGGACTCCCCATCAAAATAACCGATTTTCATTCTACCACTCAAGGTGTTGAAGCGGATTTGATTT
The DNA here is from genome assembly GCF_014610845.1 of Maribacter arenosus. Lineage (GTDB taxonomy): Bacteria > Bacteroidota > Bacteroidia > Flavobacteriales > Flavobacteriaceae > Maribacter_A > Maribacter_A arenosus. Next base: position 596,399 of record NZ_JABTCG010000002.1, read on the forward strand.
TGATAATGTGTTCGGATAACAGCCTTTGCCGACAAGTTTTCCTTGACCGCATCATCGGTGACGATTTTCTTGGATTTACATGAAAATATCAATAGTATCAAAACACTGAATCGTGCCCATCTTATTACGGTAGCCATAGTCTAAAACCCGGGTTTTATCATACGAAGATACATATTTGCCTTCGAAGAATTATTCAAGGCCGTATGCGCATCGACCAATTCCTGATATATTTTGTTCACGAGTGGGATATCATCCAACATATAATCCAAAGCAGCTTCCAATACCTCTATGGCCGCCTTATGGTTGCCCAATTTGTTCAATGCATATCCGTTTTGATAATAAAAATAAGGCTGGGACGGAAAATCCTCCATAGCTTCCTCACTAAGCTCGGCCAATTTGGTATATTCATTTTTTATCATTAAATCGGCCAATTGCCCCTTGAGTTCTTCAATTGGATTGGTTCTTTTTTCTTCATCGATAACCAATTCCTCCTTTTCTTCCTGAACCTCATATTTGCTTATTGAATCCTTGATCTTGGCTGTTAGATCCTTAGTGAACGTAGAGTTTTTGGTGCTGGATAGAATAGTCAACGCCTTTTCATAATTCTTTTGTTTAAAATAGATCAGCGCCAAGTTTTCCCTAAGCTTGTCATTTTCAAGGGGTATGTTGATATCCATCTGATCCAAGGAACTACCTTGCATTTGAATGGCGGTCACCAAGGTATCGAGGTACCATAAATTTTCGGGTTCTGACAACAGGGCGGAAATGGCATAATCCTGCGCCATGGCATATTGCTTGTCTACCAAATAAACCTTGGCCAATTCGTGGTCTACCACAGAATTGGTCGCATCAATCAATTTACATTCCAAAAGCAGGTTGATGGCCTTGTCATAATTCTCGATTCCCTTCTGTTTCAAGGCTTCAAAAAAATGCTCCTGAAACGCATCGGAATAGTCCTCCAAAAAGACCTCAGCACTTTCATCTATATCCATTTCCCGGACCTGTGCCCCTCCCGAAAAAGGAAAGGCCAGTAAAGATAAAAGCACTATAGCATACATTAGTTTCATTATTGGATCTTGAGAAAAACCATTATACTGAATAACGGGTTAAAATTATCAATAAGTATTCCAGAGATTTCAACTTTTTTGTTAAAACACCCTTAAAGCCTTTTTGATGCCGGCAAATTGGGAAAATTAACAAAACAATTTGGCGATATTCTTACTTTGTTCCGGTACTTCCAAAGCCTCCTGTGCCCCTACTGGTATCGGATAATACGTCGACCTCATTCCATTCCGCACGTTCATGCTTTGCAATGACCAGTTGGGCTATGCGTTCCCCATTTTTAATGGTAAAAGGTTCGTTGGACACATTGACCAAAATAACCCCAATCTCGCCGCGATAGTCCGCATCTACCGTTCCAGGGGCATTGAGTACTGTAATTCCCTTTTTGGCGGCTAAGCCACTCCTAGGGCGCACCTGGGCTTCATAACCGATGGGCAACTCAATGAAAAGTCCGGTCTTAACAATAGTTCGCTCCAAGGGTTGTAGAATAATGGACTCCGGATTATTGGCCCTTAAATCCATGCCAGCCGAAGCCTTGGTTTCATAATGGGGCAAGGCATGGGTCGATTTATTAATGATTTTTATCTTCATTTTTTCAAGAATATTTTTCTAAGGTTATCATTTTCAAGTTTATAAACCATTCCTAAAAATAAAAGCAATAATGGAATGCCAAAGAACAGATTACGGTTAAAAACATAAAATGACAAGAAGGAGAATAGTATAGAGATTGCTAGGTAAAAGGAAATTTTCCTAAAGTTATAGGGGATGGGATAATACATTCTACCAAAAAACAAAGATAGAAGCATCATGCTCCCATAAGCGGAAAGCGTTGCCACAGCTGAAGCCATATACCCAAAATAGGGAATAAATACAAAGTTTATAATGATTGTGATAATCGCCCCGATCATGGAAATATAAGCGCCGATTTTGGTCCTATCGGTAATCTTATACCACACCGAAAGGTTATGGTAAATGCCCAAGAAAAAACTGGCAAGAATGATTATGGGAACAATATCCATTGCTTCCCAATATTTCGGATCCCTTACGAACAATTCTTTGAGAACATCGGCAAAAACGACAACACCCAGTAAAATTATACTCCCTAAAACTACAAAATAGTTGGTTATTTGGGCATATTCCCTTTGAGGATTGGCCGTATTTGAGTGACTGAAAAAGAATGGCTCTATACCCATGCGAAACGCCGTCGCGAACAATGTCATGAACAATGCCAATTTATAACAGGCTGAATACATGCCCACTTGGCTATCGGCCACATCGGCCGGCAATAGCTTTTCCAATAAGATCCTATCGAAAACTTCATTTATAGTAAAAGCAACGCCGGCCACTAGCACAGGGAGGGCATATTTTACCATTTTCTTCCATATTATTTTATCGAATACATACTTGGTCTTAACATACAATTTAAGCATTAACAGAAGCGTTAGTGCGCTTGCAATCAGGTTTGCAATGAATATATAGGATATTTCAAAATCAGGTTTGTAGATACTTCCCCATAGCCCGCCCGGGTTAGAAGTGGCGGCCTTTGGCAAAAAGTACAGGAAAAATACATTCAAGCCAAGATTAACAACAACGTTCAATATTTTCACTACAGCGTAACGCATAGGTTTTTCAGTTGCACGTAACCATGCAAACGGAATAATGACCAACGCGTCTAACGTCAATATCAAAATTGCAAATTTCAGGTAATATGGATTGATGCCCGATGCCTGGGCAATCCCTTTTTGAAGCAATAGGGCAAAGACCATAAACAATAGGGTCGTACCCGCAATAGACAATAAGGAAGTGGCAATCACCCTTTCGCGCTTATCAGAGCCATTGTAGAAGCGGAAAAATGCCGTTTCCATCCCATAGGCCAAAAACACATTGAAGATAGCAAACCAGGCATAAATGACAGAAAGTTGACCATAATCCGCGGTTTCCAATATATCAGTATGGAAGGGCAATAACAGAAAGGAAAGCATCCTCGGCAAAACAGTTGCCAAACCATAGATAGCGGTCTGCTTAAAAAGTTTCTTAAAGAGGTTCAATCAAGGATAATTAGGGTTTAAAAATAGGTATTTATACCAAGGCGACAAAGCAGATTTGATTTATGACAATATGGCCAAAAAAAACCCCACATAATGTGAGGTCTGTATATTAATACGATTGTGGTGCTTTTGATTACCAAAGATGATATTTGGATTGCACCCCATATGTTATGTTATTAATTGTTCAATGCTTCCGCTCCACCAACGATCTCTAGGATTTCATTGGTAATCGCTGCTTGTCTTGCTTGGTTATACGTCAATTTGAGTTGATCTCTCAACTCGGTTGCATTATCAGTTGCTTTGTGCATTGCCGTCATACGGGCACCATGCTCACTGGCAAACGAATCGCGCACTGCTTTGTACAACTGTGTTTTAAGGGATTTTGGAATCAATTGTTCTACAATATCCGCTTTGGAAGGTTCAAAGATATAATCGGAACTTGAACCTTGGGTTTCTGTAGCTGGGACTATGGGTAAAAACTGCTCTGACATGACTATTTGGGTCGCAGCATTCTTGAACTTGTTATATACCAATTCAATCCTGTCATAGGATCCATTCTTAAACAACTCCATCATTTCCTCGGCAATAAATGCGACATTCTCAAAAGTCAAATGATCAAAGACATCGCTATGGTTAGCCACAATTCTTCCCTTTTTGCCTAAAATATCGTTGGCTTTCTTTCCAATGGCCATATAATCGACCTGCTTTCCTTGGAAAGTTTCAGTGGCCAAAGTTGTACTCTGCTTAATGATATTGGTATTAAAAGCGCCACATAATCCACGGTTCGAAGTAATTGCAACTACCAATACTTTCTTAATCGGACGATTATCGGCATAGGCACTACCGGTATCCGCATCCAAACTACCACTTAAGCTTTGTAATAGCTCAGTAAGCTTGTTCGCATAGGGTCTCATCGCGGTAATGGCGTCCTGTGCCTTCTTTAACTTTGCGGCAGATACCATTTTCATGGCACTGGTTATCTGCATCGTTGAAGAAACCGATGATATCCTGTTTCGTATTTCCTTTAAGTTGGCCATTTTTTTTAATTATGAATTCAGAATTCTTAATTAAGAATTTTTGATTATTGTAACTAACATTTTAATTAACTCTTCGCATTTGAACTTTAATTGACTTGGAATCTCTATTATCGTTTCTTCTATAATATCCAACCAATATGCTGTTTCATCTGCTTCCTTAAGTGCAATTCCCAATTTATTTTTGAAATCCTTAATACTTACTCCTCTCTGGGATTCCCTCACATTAGCGCCAATACTTGTTCCACATTTTATCAATTGATGGGCAATCTCAAACTCCTTCTTTTCTCTAAGAATCCGACAAAAAAGAACTATTTCACATCCAAAATAAAAACTTTTATCTACGATTGGGTTGTTCTTTTCTTGATATCCCATCCTTCTTATTCTGAATTCAGAATTCAGAATTCTTCATTTAATTCCTGTACTTTCCTGTCAAATCCTTGCAAACCGAGGTTAATGTTTCGATAGCCTCATCGGTTAACTTGCCCGCTTTAAGCAAATCCAATACACCCCTATGCTTGGCATTCATAAATTGAAGGAAATCGTTTTCAAACTCCTTTACTTTTTCAACGGGGACATCACGTAATAGGTTTTTAGAACCTGCATAAATAATGGCCACCTGATCTTCGACCTTAAAAGGGTCATTTTGTGCCTGTTTAAGGATTTCAACATTACGTCGTCCTTTTTCTATCACGTTCAATGTTGCCGCATCCAAATCGGAACCGAATTTGGCAAAGGCTTCCAATTCCCTGAACTGTGCTTGGTCCAATTTTAAGGTACCAGCAACTTTCTTCATTGATTTTACCTGGGCATTTCCCCCAACCCTGGATACCGAGATACCAACGTTAATCGCAGGACGAACCCCTTGGTTGAACAAATCTTGCTCCAAGAATATCTGTCCGTCGGTGATGGAAATTACGTTTGTTGGAATATAAGCCGATACATCACCTGCTTGGGTCTCGATAATGGGGAGTGCAGTAAGTGAACCTCCACCTTTAACCATAGATTTTAATGGGTCGGGTAAATCATTCATGTTTTTTGCAATCTTATCGTCTGCGATTACCTTGGCAGAACGTTCCAATAATCTGGAATGTAAGTAGAATACATCCCCAGGGTATGCCTCACGTCCTGGTGGACGTCTTAATAGTAATGATATCTCACGATACGCTACTGCCTGTTTGGAAAGGTCGTCATATATAATCAAGGCCGGTCTACCAGTATCCCTGAAATATTCTCCAATAGCGGCGCCTGCAAACGGAGCATATACTTGCATGGGGGCAGGATCCGATGCGTTGGCGGCAACTATTGTTGTATATGCCAATGCGCCCCTGTCTTCCAAGACCTTCGCAATATTCGCCACGTTAGAAGCCTTTTGGCCAATCGCAACATAGATACAATAAACAGGTTCCCCTGCATCATAAAATTCCTTTTGGTTCAGGATGGTATCGATACAAACCGTTGTTTTACCTGTTTGACGATCGCCAATGACCAGTTCCCGTTGTCCACGACCAACTGGGATCATAGCGTCAATAGCCTTTATACCTGTCTGTAAAGGTTCTGTAACTGGCTGACGGAAAATTACCCCTGGAGCTTTACGCTCTAAAGGCATTTCAAGCAATTTACCCGAAATTGGTCCTTTACCATCGATAGGAGATCCCAAGGTGTCGACTACTCTACCAACGATGCCTTCACCAACTTTGATCGATGCGATTCGTTGGGTACGTTTTACGACGGCCCCTTCAACGATTTCCTTGGAATGGCCCAAAAGTACAACCCCTACATTATCTTCTTCCAGGTTCAAAACGATACCTTCAAGGCCACCCTCGAACTCAACTAATTCACCATATTGTACATTGGAAAGTCCATATACCCTTGCAATACCATCACCTACTTGCAAAACGGTGCCTACTTCGTCTAAAGTAGCGTTTGCTTCAAATCCTGATAGTTGCTGTTTTAAGATTGCTGATACCTCAGCGGCTTTTACTCCTGCCATTTGTTTTAGATATAAAGTTTTAGGCTTCTTGCGCCTTAAAAAATATTATAGACTATTTGTAAATTCCCTTTTTAGATTGCTCAATTTATTGGCGATACTAGCATCAAATTGTAAATCCCCGACCCTTAAGACAAAACCACCGATGATACCCGCATCGATTTTGTTCTCAATAGTAACCTTATTGCCGGTTATTTTGGTTACTTGCGCCAATATTTTCTTTTCCAATTCCGCCGTTAATGCCACAGCTGTAGTTACAAAAGCTACATCTTGACCTTTTAATTTCTCATTGAGAATGATGTACTTCAGCGCCACCTCGTTCAACATCCCGATTCGTTTGTTGCTTCCGAGAAGACCTATCAAACCTTCGGTAACTGGGTGCACGCCTTTAAAAATACCTTTTAAGGCTTTCTTTTTGGACTCGGCCTTTATAATCGGGCTCGCCAACATATCCTTTAATTCCCTACTATCGGAAATAGTTTTGACCACAGAACGCATATCATTTTCGACAGCAGTTGTTGCCTTGTTTTCAACGGCAATATCCAAAATTGCTTTCGCGTATCGTATGGCGGCTCTCGTATCGTTCATTCTCGATTAGTTCAATTTAATATCGCCCAACATATCGTCGACCAATTTCAATTGCTTGTCTTTATTGGCCAATTGCTCTTTGATGACTTTCTCGGCGATATCAATGGATAGTTCCGCCACTTGGTTCTTTATATCCGCAACTGCGGATTTCTTTTCACTCTCAATGGCAGCTTGTGCCTGCTTTATCATTTTATCACCTTCGATCTTCGCTTGCTCTTTTGAATCGGAAATCATTTTGTCTTTGATTTCACGGGCTTCCTTTAACATGGCTTCGCGCTCAGCACGGGCTTCCTTTAACAATTTCTCACTGTCCGCGGTTACATTCTGCATTTCTTTTTTTGCGTTTTCAGCAGCGGCCAAGGCATCCTTAATACCATCTTCCCGATCGTTCACGGCATTCAAAATAGGTTTCCATGCGAACTTTCGCAGTAATAAAAGCAAAAGAACGAACAAAATAATCTGCCAAAAGAAAAGGCCGAATGAAAAGTCATTTACTAATTTTTCCATAATGTTTTGTTATGCTATCCCCTAAATTTTAAAACAATAACAAACAGTTATGACCAACCGTCATAACTGTTTGTTTTTCTTGTCTCGTTTATCCGGCAAAAATAGCGGCGAAACCAATTCCTTCAATAAGCGCTGCTGCTATCAACATCGCTGTTTGAATTTTTCCATAAGCTTCAGGCTGACGGGCAATAGCTTCCATTGCCTTTCCACCAATCATTCCGATTCCGATACCAGCACCGATAACCGCTAAACCTGCACCTATTACACTAGGGATTTCCATAAAATATATATTAAAAATTAAACATTCAATTTTATTGCCTACTTTTAAATAACGGCATCACATTTTCAGTTACAAATGAACCAATTCCGCATCTTCTTCATGCCCATGGTCATGTTCCTCGGATGCAAACCCAAAATACAAGGCAGCCAACATCGTAAAAATATAAGCCTGTAAAAGCGCTACCAATACCTCAATAAGCGTTATGGCAAAGGAAAGACCAAACGATAATGGACCTCCTATCCAACTCTTAAAAATAAATATCAGTCCGATCAAGCTCATCAAAACTACATGACCGGCCGTCATGTTCGCATACAAACGTATCAAGAGTGCAAATGGCTTAATAAACAATCCTAAAATTTCTATGGGGACCAAAATAATATAGATGATCAATTTACCATACCAAGGCATTCCATCACCTAGTGGGTCAAAAATATGCTTCCAATAATCCTTCGTTCCCGTAAAATTCGTAATCAAGAAAACAATAACGGCCAAAGCCGTGGTTACGGCAATATTACCGGTCACATTAACCCCCAAAGGGGTCAGACCAAACATATTCAGGAACCAGATGAAAAAGAATACGGTCAATAAAAAGGGCATATATCTTTTATATTTCTTTTCACCAATGTTCGCAATGGCAATATCGTCTCGGATATATAGTACAATTGGCTCAAAGAAGCGGCCAATACCCGTAGGTACACTGTTATTCTTAACATAGCTTTTCGCAAGGCTGCTGAAAAGCCATAACAACAACAGACCTGTTACCATCATCATAACCACACTTTTTGTAATGGAAAAATCCAAAGGCTTTACATTGGTAGGGTGGTGCTCCCCATCGTAATTGATGGTCCCCTCGGCATCGGTTTTGTATATTTTACTGTGGTATAATTTATAATAATTCCCATCTACCTCAGCTAAAGTCTCGCCATGGTGAAATTTGGATGAAGAAAAGATTTTAAGACCATTGTCCCATAAAATAACCGGTAAAGGTGATCCGACATATACATGTTCACCTGCATCATTGGTATATGAAAACAATGAAAAATCATGTGAATCCTGTAAGTGGTGGCTAATGTATTCCTTGATTTCGGTCTTGAGATCCTTTTTTGGTTCATCGGAAGCAGCCTCTTTTACATTCGCAAAAGAACTATTACCCAGAAGAAGCACAGCGGCCAAAAAAATTTTCAATAATAACGGTTTACGCATATCGCTTAAAAATATCGGTCTCTAAAAATCGGTGCAAATGTAAGCTATTCTCCTAAAAAGAAAAAAGCATTTTGGAGTTTATTTTGTTGGATTTAAGTAAGATAACAGAATGTAATTTTCAATATAGTTTTTTAAGCATTTTAGCCGTGAAAACCGTTTCGATTACCAAAGAGATTCCATAGGGTATGAAAAAAGCGGCAAATTCCAATCTGCTCATTTCACCATCCATTTTATAAGCTGGATAAAACAATAGGAAGAAAAAGATGAATTTCAAAAAACTACCGCCCATAAAAAGAAAACCGATCTGGTTTTTCAGTTTACCCCTAAAAATATAAAGGGCAATAAAAATTATTGCGGCCAGAATACTATTCACCAGATAAGAAAGCCCAATCAAATTGTCATATTGAGGCAGTCCTTCGGCATTAAGAACCGTTATATGGAGCAAAAAGGCGAAACCTAACGATAGGGTCAATACAATAAGAAACTGTACAATGGGATTGATCTTTGACATTAATACTTAATTCTTTTCAGTTGCCGCAAAACTACCCAAATTGAAATTGCCACACCAAAAAGTGTGGCAATTGCCGTAAATATTCTTTTATCGGTTTGATAGTGTTCATCGAGCCATATCCCTCCTTTGGCCGCTAAAAAGATGATTGCACCCATCTCAAAAGCGATACCTGAGAGCAATGCTATATTTTTAAGATTGTTCTTTTTACTAGGAGGCTTTTGCTGGTCCATTACTGGTTTTAGCACTGCTGCTTAACGATGATTTAAATTCATTGGTGGTAATGGCGGGATTGCTGCTTTTAAACGACCCTCCCTTGCCTTTCATGGTACAGGAAGCATTAAACGTAGCTCCAGGTTCCACGGCCAATTTTGTTACCGAAACCGTTCCTTCGATCACCGCTGATGCTTTTAAGGATAATAGGTCCGATACTAAAAGTTCGCCATTGAAATTGCCTTCGATATCCGCATTTACACATTCCACTTTACCATGGATATAGCCATCCTTGCCAATGACCACCTTTCCTGAGGTCTTAACATTGCCGTCGAGTTTACCATCGATACGGAAATCGGCTTCGGAAATGATATCTCCCTTGATTTTTGTGTTTTTTTCGATTCTGTTGGGTTGTCCACCTAGTTCATTCATAGCTCTGGGTTTTTGTTTGTCTGAAAACATGTTTATGGTTTTGGGGTTAAAACGTAATTCTTGTAATCCAATAGGTTTTTATGTACTTGTATGGTTTTATAGTTGGAAGATAAAATTACAAAATTCTCCTTGCTAATTCTGTAATCCCTATTATTTTTTAGCAGTTCAACATAACCCAAGGCAAAATCCCTTGACTTGAATCCGTGAACAACGACAAATTGATCTTCCAGATTATAGATATCCTTTGAAACGATATTTTTATACTTTAAATCCTGAATTGATTTTTCCAAACGTTGCATCAATTGTAATGCTTCTTGGTTACTATGTCTTTTAAACGGAAAGACCACTTTCCAATTCCCAGTGCCACTAGCAACGGATTCAGGTGAAAATTCCTTGGATTCCAACTTGGGCAATTGTTCGGCGACCATCTGTTCCGCCTTTTTACCTTCCGGATTGTTCGGGTAGGTCAGGGCCACATAGTTCAACGCTTCCTTATAATCCTCAAAACCCTGTAATCTGCCAATGGCATTGGCCTTCAGCATTTCAAACTTAGGAACAATGGGGTCGCCCGTATATTTATTTATACTTTCCTCGGTCGCGGTAATTACTTTTAAGAACTCCTGATTTTGAAACATTTTATAAAGGTGCTCGTACTGGGCGTCGGGACTATTCGAATTGCCCGTAAGTACCGCAGCAGGATTCAACAGTATCTCGGCATATCGCGAATCGGAATGATTCTGAATGATATTCGCTTTCATATCACTGGCCAACGGACTCCCTTCTTCCTCATAAATCTTGTAGAGATTGTATTTGGAAGGAAGGATCAATCGCTCCTCTGGGTTCGATTTCAGAACCTCTTCCAATTTTCCGGCTGCCAATAAGTTCTCCTTGAATTTTTCCTTGTAGATCAATCCCAATTGATAGTTGGCGAAATTACGTTCAGTACCTAGACTATCAATAATAGCGATATCGGTTGGAATCCTATCCATATAAAAATCCAAGGAAAATTTCTCTTCGTCTGTCGGATCCAACTCTTGAGGACCTCCGTCTACAATACCAGCATCTTCTTCAGATATCGAAATAGTATTCTTATTCGACCATCGCCAATCGTCTTCCAAAACCCTTTTTCCCCATTTGTTGGTGAAATCGTTCTTGCCATAACCCAAACTGGTGATGTTATAAAAATAAAACTTGCCTTTGTTTTCTTTTCCTCCCTTGCTTTGCGTAAAGGCCGCGAAACCCTCGGTAATACGTTCTACCTCTTTCTTTTCGGCCTCTTCTTTGGCTTTTTGCAAGGCTTCGATATGCGCCTCAAAAAAAGCTATTTGTTTATCCTTTGGTAGGTTAAACAAAGTAATTACACTATCCGAATATTGAACGATGTTCTCGTACTTGATAACATCCTCTAAATTGTCCAGTTTCTTTTTTATGGATCTATATTTCTTTGTGTTTTCGGGTAGATTGGTCAAAACACTATCGTAATAGGCCCCTGCGGTTTGGTATTCGTTGAGATCAAAATTGTGTTCCGCCAAGTTCTCATAATTCAGTGCATTGAGCTTCGTATCGTTCTGGGTAGAACGCAATGATCTGTTGAAATATACCAGGGCCAAGCTATCGGCTTCGTTGGCCAAATGATATTCCGCAATTTGGCGATAGACTTTGTCCAAAAAAGGGCGGTTTTCCCTGTCTTCCTCCAATTCGGTCAAATACTCCAATAGTTCTTCGCGATTCTCGCTGGTCAGTTCAGTATTCTTTATTTTTTGCAAATGTGCATTGATCATATACACACGGGGCGATTTTCTGTTCAGTTCAATGACCCTATCAAAAGCATAGCCCGCACTGTCTTTGTGCTGCAATTGATTGTATAATTGGCCAATGATATAGTAATACCTTCCTTTTTCAGGGTTCTTCTTCGTATAATACGATGCGATCTTTAAATGTTGTATGGCGGTATCGGGTGCATTTAAGTTGATATAGGCTTGTGCCATCATTGCCCGGGCATCGGCATATTCCTGATCCTGTAGTTTTTCCAACTTCATCAAGCGTTTCAGGTTCTTTATGGCCAATTCTTCATTCTCTAAACGAATGTTCACTTTTTCCCTCCAAATATTGGCCTCATTCAATTTATCGCTTTCTTCGTATTTTCTCAATACATAATTAAAGGCTTCCAAAGCGGGGATATAGCGCTGGTCAAAATACCGAGCCTTGCCCAAGAGCAAAAAAGCCTCATCGGTCTGCGGATTCCGTTCTACCTCTGCGATATCCATGCTATGCCTTTGAATAGCCTTGGTGGCTTTTTCCTCTGCTATTATAAAGTTGGGGTTATTGTCCTCGGAATCCAATTTGATATCATCAGTAACCTCAAGACGTTCAATGGGCAGCACTTCCCAATAATCGTCCCTGTATCCGGAATTGAGTTCCTCGCGACCCTGTTCAAAGGCAATTTCGCCATTGTACAAGGTATTATACTTAGTATTCAGGGCATGCCAATTTCTATTTAGGAATGCGTCTTTTTTAGTGGAACAGGCACTTAGGATGATTGCAGCCAAAACGGCCAAAAAGATGATTTTATATCGAAGCTTCAAAATTCTCGGTATTCGTACATCTAGTTAACTTAAAAACGACCGGATTATTATGTAGTTGGTCGATAAAATGCAGTTTTTTAACTGTCTTGACAAATGCTTATTACCAAAAGCATGAAGAATAGTTGGTAAGGTTTTATTCTACCTCAAGGGTTTGTCCCTTATCGTCTTGGGTTGAACTCTTATGAATATCCCGGTCAACAAGACTTACAAGGAAGCCTCTTACGATGGTTCTATACTTCGGCATGCCCCGCAGATTGTTTAGCAGGTCATCCCGCAAAGAAGCTTTCCAATTCCCGGAGGGTTTCCGTTGAGGTCTGTATATCTTTAACGATTTCCCCCTTATTCAAGACCACGATGCGCTCACATACTTCGGTTATATGCATAAGATCATGGCTTGAGACCAAAACGGTGATTCCTTGTTTGGCCGCCAAATCCCTTATAATCGCCTTTAACCTAATCTGTGTTGTTGGGTCCAAGTTGGCGAAAGGTTCGTCCAAAATGATCACTTCGGGATTACCGATAAATGAAGCCACAATACCCGCCTTTTTCTGGTTCCCTTTGGAGAGGTCCCGCAAATATTTTCGTTGGCCCAATATCTCCCCATGGAAAAAATCCTCAAAATTGGAAAGTAACGCGTTGACATCGGCCTTATTCTGACCTCGTAGCTCCCCGATGAAGTGAAAATACTCTTCCGGGGTTAGATAGCCGATCAGGAAAGACTCATCAATAAAGGATGAGGTGAATGGTTTCCATTCTTCACTGGTGTTCACTTGTATGTCGTTATTGACGATATGGCCGGTAGTGGGCTGAATCAAATCCAATAATAAACTGAAATAGGTGGTCTTTCCGGCTCCATTATTCCCGACCAGACCAAAACTTTGGCCCTTTGGGATTTCCAAATACTCTATATTCAAAACCAATTGGTTTCCATATCTTTTGGTCAAATGCTGTGTTGTGATCATAATACAATCCATTAACTGTTTTGTTCCCTAAATCCGGCAATCATTTTATATTTTCTTTTTCTATAGGCTTCAGTCACCTTGTCCAAAAGTGTTTTTCTTAGCGCAAAACCAATAATTCCCATAACGGAAAGGGTTATCAGGGCCGCTTCGAAGGATACGAAAGTTTTTAAGGTAAAATATATTACGCTCGGAACCACCATAAGGGGCAATAGTACCAGAAATTGTGTGGCACTGGTGCCTTGCATGTTGCCAATCGCACTTTTATTCAGGTCAATCCGTTTTTTATTGAAAGATCCGAAAAACAGAATTACCGGCACGTTTACCCCTAAATTGTATAGGGCGCAACCCAAGTTGATCGCCAAGATCTTCCATCCAAAGTATACATAAGGGATCGAAAGCAAAAACATCACAACGACACTAACTGAAATAAGACCGGCCTTCGATTCGAGGTATTTTCGCAAAGGAATGTTCTGGGACATCATCATGCTATAATACTCGCTATCCCATGCGGGAATAAATTGGCCGAAGTTGGAAAGGAAAACACCCGTCATAAAAATGCCTACAAAGAGGAAAATGGTGCTGGTCTCCCCATAGGGATCCATACCATAAAAAATCAAGCCGTAGAGAATGAAGGCCAAAGAAATAAAAACCTGCATTTTGGTACGCTTGTTTCGCCAGATCAGTTTTAAATCCAGTTGAAGAAAGGGGGCAATATCCCCAAAACGCTTGGTCCAGCCCAATTCGGATGTTGTGGCCTCTATAGTCTTTTTTTTAATCGATGCATCCAGATACAGCCTTTTTCTAAGGAAGGCATAATTGATGAAATACGTGCCTACGGCTAAGCCTAAGGGGATTATTACCAAAATAGGATTTTCAAATAGGCTGTAAAACAATTGGCCTACATAGTCCTTTACAGGAAAAACCTTAAAATACTCCAAACCATACAGCACTAAAATAACTACTCCTATAATCAGGAGCACCTTATCGCTCTTATTGATTATAAAGTTCGTGTAATTTATCGTTAGGACCATGCCAATAATCGCACCCAACCAGCCTAGAACATTAAGGATAGGATACCCTTGTGCCATCAAAACAATCGAAAATGGTACGGCAAAGAAAAGCGACAGAAAATTATAGCCCGAAAGGCCTGACTTCACCAAAATATAATGTGTAATCTTCCCTTTATTGATGGGGTAAAGCAGGAGCGGCTTAATATCCATTACTGGCAACTTTTGCATGAAATATCTAAAGAAAAGTTCTATTAATACCCAATACAACATGTACCCACTAACGATCAGCATGGGGTCGGTGTCGGGAAATGCTTTTTTTAGAATGAAATAAAGCGCCACGCCTAAACCCGCGAATGACACCATCATATAGATGGCAAAAAAGCCCATTAGTAATTTAAGGGCAAGACCTTTTCCAAAGTTGGAAGACCTAAAAAAAGATTTCCATTGAAGGTTTACAAAATGTTTGAACATACAGGTTGGTCTTTTGTTCTGTGGTGTTAGTATTAGAATGCAGGCTATTGTTACATTTTAGGAACATTTTTTAAAATCCCATTTTATATGGTCACTGCTTTGCTTAGTTTTGCACTTCAAAAATCAATGAAAGAGTAAGACATGTCCAATTTTCACGTCCTAACGGTTCAAGGTATTAAATCGCTTACCCCAACTTCTGTTGCGATTACCTTTACTATCCCCAAGGAACTAAAACAAACCTTTGCCTTTGATGCTGGGCAATATATCACAATTAAAAAGGAAATAAAGGGAAAGGAAGTACGTAGGGCCTATTCCATTTGTTCTTCCCCAAAACGCGATTATATCACGGTGGGCGTTAAACGTACCCACAAAGGCGGATTCTCTGATTATGCCAATACCAAATTGAAAATAGGTGATCAGCTAGAAGTAATGCCACCCGAAGGTCGTTTTACCTTTAAACCTACCAGTGCCCCCAAAAATGTGGCCGCATTTGCCGCAGGTAGCGGTATTACGCCAATTATGAGCATTATTAAAGAGGTTTTGACGAGTAATCCCCATAATAAACTCGTATTGGTTTATGGCAACAAATCGAATACGGAGACCATGTTCTATAAAGATCTAGTAAAACTCCAGTTAGAATATGCCACTCGTTTTTTTGTCTACTTTACCAATAGTAAAGTGCAAGAAGAAGGTTCGTTATTTGGGCGAATCGATACTTCATCGGTAAATTATGCCCTAAAAAACAAACATAAGAATATCCGCTTTGACGCCTATTATCTATGTGGGCCGGAAGAAATGATCCAAGTAGTGAGCGATACGCTTCAAGAAAATGGGGTTGCCAAGGATATCATCCATTTTGAATTGTTCACGACCACCGAGACCATTGCCAAAGCTACACCAGCGGCTACTGGGGGTAAAACCCAAGTAACCATTATCCTGGATGAGGAGGAATTTACCTTGACCATGGGTAAGAACGATGTTGTTCTTGATTCCGTCTTAAAAGAAAATATTGACGCTCCGTACTCCTGTCAAGGGGGTGTTTGCAGCAGTTGTGTTGCCCGGATCACTGAAGGGAAAGCCGAAATGGTAAAAAACCAGATACTCACCGATGGTGAAATTGAAGAGGGATTGATTCTTACCTGCCAGGCTAGGCCCCTTACGCCAACACTTAAAATCGATTATGACGATGTTTAAACCCTTACCCCGACTAATCCCAGCAAAGGACTAGCCCCAAATGGGGTGCTTAAGTTATCCCTTTTACAAACTCTTTGGTTTGTGAATTCCCTTTTGAATTATAAAAAGCATACAAGTGTTGCAACTCGTCCTGTTTTGAGTCGGTTTAAACTGCCATTTTGCTTATTCCCGCTTTATAATAATGCCAGGATTAAACTCACCGGTCGGTTATCCTTTTAATATTTATATATAGATAACCCCTTTTCTTTGTAAAGAATAATGTGCCGTTTCGACCTAATTGAAATAGGATTTATTTAAATTTACGGGTCACTAGGATTACATGAACGCATCTAACGAACATCATACCGCTATTTTGGTTTTTGCACTCTCTTCGAAGGCGGAGAAAAAGCGCAAAAAAATCCAAAATGCAGATCAGTTGTTCACTGCGTTTTCCGAACATACCTTGAGAATAGCGGTTAGAACCGAACTGCCATATTTTCATTATTCGGAGAAGGAGCAAGAAGGTGATTCCTTTGGCGAACGATTTACAAACGCCATACAGGACATTTTTAATAGGGGTTATAGGCAGATTATCACCATCGGAAACGATTCCCCCCAATTAAAAGCTTCCCATATTCAAAGGGCGGCACTACTTTTGGCCCAAAATAAGTCGGTCATTGGTCCTTCAGCAGATGGTGGCTTTTACCTGATGGGATTGCACCGAAAAAACTTTGATCCGGAAAAATTCAAGGATTTGCCATGGCAAACCTCCAAATTGGCATCCCGACTAGAAAGGGATTTTTTGAACACACCATTCGAATTTGTGCCCCTTGAACGATTAGTTGATATCGACGACAGTCAGGATCTTACTATTTTATCCAAATACACAAATCAGCTTACTTATTGTATCAAAAGGATTGTTTTGTCCTTGATTGCGACAACCGTTTCCTATTATAAGACTGAACATCCTTACATTGCTCAGTTTATCTTCAAGGCCCATCAAAATAGGGGGTCGCCGCTGCCTATGGTAGCATAGCATCACTATGCCCTTCCCATTATTTTTTTAACAACCGTAAAATAACGCATCAAATTGGTGATCATCGCCCTTTACATTTCAAATGGAATGGGCATATCACCGTGAAATACTAAACAATTTATATACATCAAATGACAAAATCATATTACGACCCGGCAGATCTTCGAAAATTTGGAAATATTACGGAATGGAGTGAGGAATTAGGAACGAAATTTTTTGACTATTACGGAAAGGTGTTTGAAGAGGGGGCCTTGTCGGCACGCGAAAAATCCTTGATAGCCCTGGCTGTTGCCCATGTCGTCAAATGTCCATATTGCATCGATGCCTATACCAAAGACGGTTTGCAAAAAGGAATTACGAAAGAAGAAATGATGGAAGCCGTTCATGCAGGGGCCGCCATTGAAAGTGGGGCAACCTTGGTGCATGGCGTACAAATGATGAACAAATACAATAAATTATCAATGTAGAATAGTTGTGTATTGATTGTTGACGGTTGTCGGTTTAGTAACTGACAATTAGAACGATCTACGAACAACGAACAACGAAAAAATGATTACAAAATCACTACATGCAAGGCATAACGAGCTTGCTGAAACAAATAATCAATTGAAAATCCTTAACGGAGGTATTTTCGAAGCAGGGGAACTGCCTTATTTTAAGGATAAAATAGCCCTTACGGGCCATTTCCCCTTGACCCCGAAAAAGTTGGAGATATTTCAGGTCAATGTGGGCTATATGTGTAACCAGGTATGTGAGCATTGCCATGTCGATGCCGGGCCGGATCGCAAGGAGATCATGACCCGTGAAACCATGCAATATTGCTTGGAGGTTATTCGCAATACGGGTGCCCATACTTTGGATCTTACCGGTGGTGCGCCCGAAATGAACCCCGACTTTCGATGGTTTGTTGAAGAAGCGGCCAAGGCTGGGATACAGGATTTTATCGTACGTTCCAACCTAACTATCATGAGGGCTAATAAAAAATATCATGATTTACCAAGGTTTTTTAAAAAACACAACATCCATATTGTTTCCTCGATGCCCCATTATACGCGTGGTAAAACGGATAAACAACGTGGATCAGGAGTGTTTGATGCATCGATAAAAGCTTTACAGGAATTAAATGCCGTAGGTTATGGACTGCCCGAGAGTGATTTGCGATTGGATTTGGTCTATAACCCTTCCGGTGCCTTTTTGCCCGGAGATCAGGTTGCTATGGAAAAGGATTTCAAAAAAGCCTTGCAAGAGGATTTTAATATCAAGTTTCATCATCTGTTTGCGATAACAAATCTCCCTATTGCCCGATTTTTGGATTATTTGATCGCTTCTGAAAATTATGAAGACTATATGTATGCATTGGTTGAGGCCTATAACCCTACGGCTGTTGAAAATGTAATGTGTACCAACACGATTTCGGTCAGTTGGGATGGCTGGCTCTATGATTGTGATTTTAACCAGATGTTGGATTTAAAGGTGGCCAGTAGAATAAAACATATTAAGGACTATAATGAAGATATCCTTAATGACAGGAACATTATTATCTCCCAACATTGTTATGGCTGTACAGCGGGTGCAGGTAGTAGTTGTCAAGGAACAGTAGCCTAGTTTTATTCGAAATCAGCGTTTTGTAGGATTTAGCCTACCCATTTGTCCGTATAATTATACCTTTAAACCGACCGGGTGGTTTGTGGGTTGTTTAAAAAGTTATGTAGTACATCGGGATTTCTGCATTTTAACGATTTTTTCCCTTGCCACGTCCTAATTTACTGTGCATAACTTAAGGTTGGAGGTTCTTTGTATAGACTCAACGGTCTATTTAACCATTAAACCCAATCTTATGGATAAGAACCTAAAACGCATGGCAACCATGCAACGAATGCAAGTAACAGGCTTGGAATTGTTTTACAAAAATGGCTATTACAATACCAGTGTTGATGACATTTTAAAAGAGCTATCGCTTTCTAAAGGCGCGTTCTATTATCATTTTGATTCGAAGGAGGATTACTTTATCCAAATTATCGAAAATTTATTGGTGCGCAGAGTATATAGTATGCTCATTGAGCCTATAGAAGGACATGATAATGCCTTATTTTTAATTACCAATTGTTTTGAGAATGCATTGGAAACCGCTGTTCATAATGAGATGGATTGTGGATTTGTCTTAAACAACTTCCTGAATGAATTCAATGGTAAGAATGAAAGAATCATGAAACACTTGAACGACATTCTTAAAATCTGGGAAGTGAACTTGGTATCGGCTATCCAAAAAGGAAAATTCAACGGACATATTGATCGGCATGTTGATGCTGAGGGCGTAGCACTGTTCTTAATGAGTTCGTACATTGGCGTTCGTACCCTTATGGTAGAAAATTCTCCCAGTGCGCGAAAATACAGATTCATGGCACAACTTAAACAATACTTTAAATCGATAGAGGTAAAACAACCGACACTATAGCCCATAAGCGATTAGGCGTTCAATAGAAGAGTAACTTTTTTAAGAACTTTATCCGGGTCTATGGTGGCCATTACATTTTCATAGCCTTGGGGCACTTTATTCCCATAGATGGAAGTGGGTATCAAGGGATAAGTTTTTCTGTCGGATAAAAAAGCATTGTCTGCATCTTGCCCATAGGGATAAAACCCTGCATACGGATGGGTCACCCCCCAAAGGGTTACCGTGGGTATCCCAAATAGGGCCGCCAAGTGGGCATTACCACTGTCCATGGAAAGCATTAGGTCCAAATTGGAAATCAATGCTATCTCCTCTTCGAATGAAAGTTTGCCGATAAGGGAAAGACAATTATTATATCTAGATTCCCAGATTTCCAATAGTTCTTTTTCTTTTTGACCACCCCCAAGCATACATATTTTATACTGATTGGTTTTATTTAGTTCGCTTACTACTTTTTCCATTAAATCCAAGGGGTACATTTTACCGGAATACGCGGCAAAAGGGGCTACACCCACCCATTTCTTCGAATTGCTTCCAATAATTTCCAAGGTCTTAGCCGTCATTTTTCTTTTCCCTAAGAAGTTCGTATTGGGAAGTGTAAAAGGATATCCTAATTGGGTAAAAACATCCGCATAACGTTGGTGGGTGCTTTTAAGTTGTGAGAAAACCTTGCCTTTTGGGGCCGTCAATGCCTTTTTCTCTTTTCTTCCTTTATCAATTTGCACAAACGGAGTACCGCCCAAACGGAAAAACGGTTTGAGGATATTACTACGCAATACGTTGTGCAAATCGGCAACGGCATGAAATTTCAGTGTTCGAAGTTCGCGATAGAGCTTCCAAATTCCATAAATCCCTTTGTGTTTTTCGGAGACATCGGCAACATGAACCGATACATTTTCCAATCCATCGAAGATTGGTGCAAAAAAGCCTCTGGTCAAAACAGTGACCCTAAGTTCAGGATAGGCCTCCAGCAGCGATTTCAGGACCGGAACCGTCATGGCAACATCACCCATGGCAGATAATCTGATTACCAATAGGTGTTTGCTCTTAGTTTTCATAAAAAACAAGAAGATTATTTTTGCCCGCGGAGTATCGGGTTGAGCTCGTCATCGTTGTACATTTTCATTTGCTTATAAACCTTCATGTACTTGTTCCCGGTTTCAATATCGCTCAATAATTGGTCTATGGCAGTGGATAAATCCTTTCGTTGTTCCAAGAGCACATCCAATTTTTGACGGCACTTTTCAATATGGTCTTTTGAGGCATCCCTGCGATCGGCCTCTTCTTGCATATGATAGATCTTTAGCGCCAAAATAGACAATCGGTCAATGGCCCAAGCCGGGCTCTCTGTATTAATCGTAGCGTTTTCCTTAATTTCAACCGATTGGTATTTTTTAAGGAAATAACTATCGATGTACTCCACCAAATCGGTCCTATCCTGATTGCTCGCATCGATCTTTCTTTTTAGATCCAGGGCGGCGATCGGATCTATATTCGGGTCTCGAATAATGTCTTCGTAATGCCATTGTACCGTATCGATCCAATTCTTACGATATAACAAATGGGCTATATCATCTTTTGGATATGGGTTTTCAAAAGGTTGGTCTACGGTATCGATTTTATGGTATTTTAAAATACACTCCTTAAAAATACGATTGGCAAAAGAACTGAACATCTAACTTTTATTTTTTGTAAAGATACCCTTTATTTCCTATAAAATAATGATGGACAAGAAGACGGCAAAGGGAATCAAAATTGAGAATATCAATACTATTTCCTTAATATTATCACGCTTGATCGACTCAACATAACTTGTCATCAACACAGAGGCAGGGAAAAAAGTGAGGAGAATGGGATGGAGGTCCTCTGAAGAAATCAATACATTCAAGATCAACCCAATGATCAAGGAAAATACAATTAGTCGAGTTGTCACTATTTTTCCAATACCTGAATTACCGAGTTTAATAAAGGCCATAATAGTCAAAATAAACAAAAGCAGCATGTAGATGATAAGTTTGGAACTGCTTGCCCAATTTAAGTAATACCCCACATCGAACTGTATAGAAAACTGATAATGGGTAAAAAGGAATTCGAGGTTATCGGTCAATACCAGGTAAGCGGAACTTATCATGAGTACCGCAAAAATAGCTGCAATAGGGGCTAGCCAATTTTTAAAATTCTTAGGCTCATAGATATATATCGCAATGAAGACCACAAGCAGGAATAGAATGGCCCAATCATAAAAAAGACTGGCAAACATAATCCAAATCGATGCGTCGAAAATCTTGATTTTTAATTTTTTCAAGGAACGCATACTAATTAACCTTCTTATGGCCAACAGAACAAAGAAATTGCTTAGGATGGCCATATTATCGGTCAACGTTTCCGGAAAAACAACCAATAGGAGTGCATAAAATAAAATGGCATATGAATTTGCCAAGGTTATCTTATTTCTTTTTACAACAAAGTTGACAATAAAAACAGAAAAAAGTAGAAGCCCTAAAATGAAGGTTTGCCCTAATAATTCCTCTGGCTCATAAACCCTATCGTAAAGCGAAAAATGTACCCCCCAGTAGAACAAAAACAAAAAAGTGAGTACAATTATGTAGTTAATGGGTTTAGTTTTGCCAAAAATGCTTGTAATCATCTCGGGTTTTTATATTTTTGCTTCGTAAATATACTAATTAGATGAAGGCATTTTTTGAAGGCATACAGGATTTATTCGTAAATGGACTTTTCTGGCCCTACGACTTTTTTAGGTTTATGGAAAACTGGTGGGTAGCCAATACGGTGAACTGGATTTTCTTTGCGTTATGTTCCATTGCATTTGTATATTGGATGCTTCAGCTTAAAAAGTACAATGATAGTGGGGAGGAAGACAAATCGATTACTTCCCATTCGTATTTATAAGTCAAACCCGATATCCTTACGAAAGTTCATCATATCAAAATGTATCTTCTTGATATTTTGATAAGATGTTTGTAAAGCTTCCTTAAAATCATTTCCGTAGGAGGTGATTGCCATAACCCTGCCCCCATTGGTTACTACATTCCCGTTTTTATAGTCCGTACCGGCATGAAACACGATTGAATCCGCAAAGTTTTCATAACCGCTAATGACTTTTCCCTTTTCATAGGCACCAGGATAGCCTCCTGAAACCAGCATGACTGTTGAGGCCGTGCGGTCATCCAGTTCAAGGTCTATGGCATCCAGTGTTTGATTGGCTACGGCTTGAAAAATGGTGACTAAATCGGTTTTTATCCTCGGAATCACCACTTCGGTCTCCGGGTCTCCCATTCTCACGTTGTACTCAATTACATAAGGATCATCCCCCACTTTAATCAATCCGATGAATATAAACCCTTTATAAGGTAGGTTATCTTTTTTAAGGCCCTCTACCGTCGGTTTCACGATGCGCTCATGTATCTTATCCATAAAAACCTTATCTGCGAAAGGAACCGGTGATATGGCCCCCATACCCCCTGTATTCAAACCGGTGTCCCCTTCACCAATTCGTTTATAGTCCTTGGCCGTAGGCAAAACTTTATACCCCTTGCCGTCGGTAAGCACAAAAACACTCAATTCAATTCCCGCTAAAAACTCCTCGATGACGACCTTGGAACTCGCATCCCCAAATTTACTGCCGACCAGCATATTTTTAAGTTCCTCCTTGGCTTCCTGCAGATTATTTAAGATCACGACCCCTTTGCCAGCCGCTAATCCGTCGGCCTTTAGAACATAAGGCGGTGTAAGTGTGTCTAGAAAAGCGTACCCCTCCTCTAATTTGTCTACAGTAAAACTTTGATAAGCAGCCGTTGGGATATTATGCCTGAACAGGAATTCCTTGGCAAATTCCTTGCTCCCTTCCAAGGTGGCAGCAGCCTTTTGCGGGCCTATAACCGGAATATGCTTAAGTTCGGGATCATTAAGAAAAAAATCATGGATGCCATTCACCAATGGATCTTCGGGACCAACAACCACCATATCCAAGGCGTTGGAAAGTACCGTTTTCTTGATCTCTTTGAAATCATTTACACCAATGGGTATATTCGTGCCGATGGTCGCGGTTCCCGCATTTCCAGGAGCAATAAAAAGATTTTTAAGTTTAGGGCTTTGCTTTAATTTCCATGCGATGGCATGTTCACGGCCTCCAGACCCAAGAATAAGAATATCCATAATAAAAGTTTGCGTAAAAATACAGCTTGCCCTGTAATAATCTATGCAATACCTGAAAAATCCCTATGTTCTTTGTCGTGCAGCTCTTCTGGAGTAAGCGACTTAAAATAATTAAAAACTTTTTTTAGGCCTTCCGCCCTACCTACCTTAGGTTCCCAGCCTAAAATTTCCTTAGCCCTTGTTATATCCGGTTGCCGTTGCGTGGGGTCATCTTTGGGCAGCGGTTTATAAATGATTTTCTGATCGGTACCGGTCAATCTTATAATTTCCTGGGCGAATTCCAGTATGGTAGTTTCGTGCGGATTACCAATATTAATAGGATTGGTATAATCGCTCATGAGTAGGCGATAAATCCCTTCAACCTGATCATCGATATAGCAAAATGATCGTGTTTGGGAACCATCCCCAAAAACGGTCAGATCCTCACCCCTCAACGCCTGGCCCATGAAAGCAGGCACAACCCTACCATCATTTA
Source organism: Maribacter arenosus (assembly GCF_014610845.1). Lineage (GTDB taxonomy): Bacteria > Bacteroidota > Bacteroidia > Flavobacteriales > Flavobacteriaceae > Maribacter_A > Maribacter_A arenosus. The sequence continues at coordinate 620,604 of NZ_JABTCG010000002.1, forward strand.
ATCGCATTCTTGATCCGTAAGTGTTAAAAATCCTAACGATACGGGTATCCACATTATGAAAACGATGATAGGCCATGGTAATGGATTCCATAAAACGTTTTGCCTCGTCATACACGCCACGTGGGCCTATAGGGCTTACGTTGCCAAAATAATCTTCATTTTGGGGATGAACTAAAGGATCCCCGTAGACCTCTGACGTTGAGGCGACTAAAATCCGGGCTTTTTTTTCTTTGGCTACCCCTAATAGATTCAAAGTGCCCAAGGAACCGACCTTTAAGGTTTCGATAGGGATTTTCAAATAGTCGATGGGACTGGCGGGGGAGGCGAAATGCAGGATATAATGCAACTTTCCAGGGATATGTACAAACTTGGTCACATCATGGTGATAGAACTCAAACTGCTCTAAAGGAAAAAGATGTTCTATGTTTTTAAGGGTACCGGTAATCAAGTTATCCATGCCGATTACATGAAAACCTTCCTTGATGAACCTATCGCATAAATGGGATCCTAAAAATCCTGCGGCACCTGTTATTAATACTTTTTTCATTTACTCTTTCGCTTTTGTGTCTTGATCGACTTTTTTCTTGTTCTTCCGTGTGTCATTTTTGCTCTCCACTTTAGCCTTAATCTTGTCAACCCTTCGTTTAAGCATTATTTTTTGCTTCAAGGTGGTGATATTGTAGTTGTATTTAAAAAAAATATAACTCAAAAGTACAACCACTGAGACCAACATAATAACCATACCCAAATTTTTTGCCGTACTACCCAATACAATAAAGAGCATAACAAAAAGCAAATTAAAACATCCAATAATAAAGCTTGCTTGTTTATGACTTAGTCCCCAGTAATCGATAAGCACATGATGTGTATGGTTGCGGTCTGGTGAAAACGGCGCTTTTTTGTTCGCAATTCGTATAGCGAATACTCTTGCTGTATCAAAAAGAGGAACTATTAATATACTTATAGCAATTAATGGAGCATTTTCAAGTAAAAAAGGTAAATCTGTATAAACATGGGGTTTTAATGCCAAAAATTTTAGAGTTAAAATACTTATAATGAAACCTACAATCAATGATCCAGTGTCCCCCATAAAAATCTTTTTTTCCGAGGAAAGATTAAAACCCAAAAAGGCAATAAGACTTGCATTCATAGTAATACTTATTAATGCAAAAAAATACTCTTCCGTCAAATAAAAAATAGTTGTATAAATTACCAAAATGACAATACCCACAACTGATGCCAACCCGTCTATGCCATCAATTAAGTTATAAGAATTAATGATAGTTAGCATCATGAAGCCACCAATAATCAAATACAGATAATACGGTATTTCATTGATGTTCAAAAAACCGTTAAGCGAGCCTATAGTGAAACTGGGATTGCTCAAAATAAAGGCAATTGCAAAAACTTGGGCTATTAATTTCGCCCCTGGTGATATCACCACCAAATCGTCCTTTAATCCCACAATAAAAAGTATGGTAAGGCCAGGTATAATGTAAATCGCCTCATCAAAAGCATCTCTCCCCCTAATAAAAAAAAGAGCGAAAACCAGAGTATAGAAAAAAGCAATGCCACCTAATGTTGGCGTTCTGGAGGTATGGGAACTTCTTTGGTTCGGTTTGTCCATTAACCGCTTATACTCAACCACATTAATTATTTTTGGTATGGTCAAGTATGTAAGAAGGAAAGCTCCTATGAATAATACTATTGCTGTTTCAAGAAAGTACAACCGTTTATGTTCATTTATATCCTTCCAAAGATAATTTTAAAAAAGAACTTAATTAAATTTAATTGTCTGGATATTCTTGTAGGTTCTTTTAATAATCTATATAACCACTCAAGCCCCAAACCAATGAATATTTTTGGGGCCCTACTTTTCGCTCCTGAATAAACATCAAAACTTCCGCCCAAACCCATATATAAAGCTGGGTAATGATGTAGAAATTCAGTCATTAGAAATTCCTGCTTTGGACTTCCCATAGCAACAAAAACAAAATCTGGTTTTTTTTCTTTGAGCTCTTTCAATATTGTTGTTTCATCCCCATCTTTGATATACCCGTTTCTAAAACCCTTAATATCAATATTTTGAAATTCACGTTTTAGCTTATTAACCGTTGCATCAATTACCGGTTGTGAAGCGCCTAATAAATAAAAAGATTTGGTTTTATAAAAAGTGGATATAATATCTAACCAGAATTCTGCTCCTGGTATTTTTATTGATTCAAGCCCTTTTCTCCTTAATGCCAATACAGCCCCAATACCATCAGGATAACCTATATTATCATTAATAATCTTATTTAATCTTGAATCCGATTTATTTAATTTTTCAGCGTTAAGCGCTATCAGTAATCCTTTTTTCAGATTTATATAAGCTAAAAATTGCTCTTTGCTTTTGAATGCAAAAACCCTTTTTTTATTAATAGACTCACTTTCTATCTGTGTCATAAGTTAATAGTTTTCAGCCATGTTAGCAGCTCTTTTTTAACTTTTATATTATCATATTTTTTAGAGGTCTCCAGACAATGCAAGCTCATTTTTTCTTTTTCCTCCTCTGAGAGTCTATAAAATTTCATCATTTTTTCCGCCAAATCTTTACTGTCTCCCATATTAAACAAATACCCATTATATCCCTGTTCCATATAATCCATAGGTCCTTGGACCCTGCTTGCGATTACGGGAATGCCACACATCATAGCCTCTATGCCAACAAGTCCTAAGCTCTCTCTATATGTGGGGAATACAAATACATTAAATCTTCTATAAATATCTACAAGCTGGTCTTGCTTTACACTTTTGATAAGCATAACGGGTAACTCTTTACTTTTAATTTGCTCTCTGATTTTCTCTAAATCGGTACCATCTCCAACCATAATGGCTTCGAATCTCGTGATCTTATCAGAGGCTTTTAACATAATAAGTGCATTTAAAAATACTGACCATCCCTTTGTTTCAATAAAATTAGATACAAAGCCAAAAACAAACGTTTTGGAAGCAGTTTTTTTAGGATAAAAGATTTTCCCATTTACGCCACCCGAAGGATAAACAAATATAGATTTGATTGTTGAATTAAAAACATCTTGAATTTCCTTTTGGAAAAAGGCCGAAGGAACAACTATGTTGCTTCGGCTTAATATTGGCTTAAGTGCAGTTGCCAAAACTCGCTTTAATGGGGTTTCAAAAATCGCATCACTTCCATGAAAATTTAAGACAAGAGTTGTTTTTTTCCAAGTAAGTGGCAGTAGTACTGGAGAAAAATAAAGCGGAAAATGCACATATACGATATCTTTTTCCTTGACTATAAACCATAGTTTTATCACCTTTAGGTATAGGATAAAATAGCCTAACCCTTTAGCTATTAAACTTTTTTTCTTAGTTAAAACGATTTCCGTAATATCATAATCCTTCTCAATGGCTTCCCTGAATCTTTTAACAAAAATACCGTACCTGACATTTTTTGCCGATGGGTACATATTAGAAACAAGGTATAATTTCATGAATTCAATTTTTGGTTTTCAATATTGGATTTAAGAGTTTGGAAACCGATATATGAAAACAAGGTGAAAAATACAGCACTAAAAGTGATGCCGTAATTTCTATCAAAGAAATTTTCGACCATAGCAACACAAAAAACTATTAGGATTAATACAAAATAGCGATAATTTTTAATGGTCAGAGCAAGTTTTGCATTAATAAGAAAGAAAAAACAAAGTAAAAAAACACCTACCATTCCAAATCTTATAGCATAGCCAATAAACTGGTTGTGTGCATTATATCCCATTTTTGAAGCAACATACATTTTATCTTTCTCAAACTGTATTTTTAAATTTGGATATTCGTCTGCAATTCCATATCCAAATAAAGGGCGTTCCTCTACCAGTTTCAATGAAGAAATCCATCTTGACATTCTAGGGTTGGATTTCGCTTTGGAATTAAACTTTTCCTCATTTTCCGTAGAAATTTCGAACTTGTATATATTCTTAATCCTATAACCAATATAGGTGCCGGAGATAAACTTTAATGTGGTAAAAAGAAAAATACCGAGGCCTAAGATATACATTAATAGCAGTTTATATTTTTTAATCTTTAGCAATCTGTATCCCCATATAAGAACAAATAGTATCATAGATAATAGTATTACTAAAAAAATAATACGGGAATTTAGAAATAGAAAACCAATAAGAAATACTATCACTAAAGTAATTTTAATCCAAATCCTTTGAAGTATTTCATTCATGAAAATAAGACTGGTTAAATAATATAATCCTAAATAAGTAGGGTGCTGGTTTAATGGTTTAGTATAATATTGATAGGTATGGTAATAGTCAAATAAATCCCTGCTGATATAATAAGTCTCTCGATTTAAAAAATAGTTGGACAGGTTTAGTCCCACAAGTACCAGCACAGAAATAACTGAGCCGCATAAAAGTCCTTTTAAAAGTACTGACAAAATCTGCAATAGTTGCTCCCTACGAAAGAACAGAAAAATAATTGGCACTAGTAAAAAAGAAATGGTCTTCTCTAAATACCGATAACCGTCTTCCAAATAACTGGTATAAAGAAGCCCCATTATATGTAGTAAAAAGAAAGGCAGTACAGAATAAATGAGCATTTTCTTTTGAACACCTAAGTTTCTAGCATTCGGATTTTGATGTAAAAAGATCACAGCTAATACCATGGATACAATTAAAAAGGCATTACTTAATCTAGTATTTAGTGGAAGGAAAAATGAAAAAAGGAAAAAACTACTTCTCAAAAACAGTTGCCAACCGATTATTGGTCTATTTTTTTTAACAATTGAGAAAAATTTTCCATTCATGCTCCTTTGCAATTTGGTTTTTAAATAACACGATTAAATTCTACTTTTTAAAGCTATTGTTTAATATCCACACCTTCGTTTAAACCAATGAAAATATTTTGCGTTTTGGCAAACCATCTTCTAAGATTTATTGAACATATTTAAGCTATATTGAATTACCATATTCTTGATTAGGCTGTTTACAAAAGAACCATTGAAACTAAGAATAAAATGGTATTTTTAGCCTTCTAAGTAATTATCTTACCCTTTATTAATGCTAAAGTTAAGCTACATAGACAGTTTTATAATTCTTCTCATGTTCGCTCTTTTACCTGTGGATATGGTAAATGGGATATTGTTAAAGAATAACGTTGATTTACCTATTAGTCTTGGACAATTTTATAAATTTTTCATCCTTGTTTTTCTCTTTATTAGGTTTTTTTTTAAGCCAAAATTATTAATTACTTCTTTACTAATCGGATTACTCTTATTAACCCCATCCATCTCTCAACTCCTAACAGACGATCAAAGTTCTTTTCTATTTAAAGATATTATCAAAATAACAAAATATCTTACTCCTTTTTTCTGTTTTCTATTTTTTGTTGAATTCATTGAAAATAGTAATGATTATGCTAACCGCAAGTTGATGCAGCTGGTGCGGTTTTCATTTACGGTCCTAGTAATAAATATTTTTTTGAAGTACGTAGGCCTTGGCTATCCCTCCTATGAACATGGTAATATAGGAAGTAAGGGTTTCTTTTTTGCTGGCAATGAACTTTCTGCATTACTTATTATTTTAAGTTCTATTCTAGGCTTTAAATTGTGGTTAAACGGGAAAAAGAAATCGTATTATCTCTTTTTGATTCTTAATTTACTAGCAGGATTAACCATAAGTTCTAAAACAGCAATATTGGGTATTATACTAATCTTTTTTGCAATTCCTTTTTACAAAAAAGCATTTAACCCAAAAAAGCTAATCGCATTGGTTGCATCTTTAGTTGTTTTTTTACCTATTGTTTTTTTTGCTTCTTGGAAATTCATACAAAATTCGGCTTTGATTTTAAGAATACAATATTTTTATGACAAATTTGATTTCTGGACCTTTATATTATCAAGCAGAAACACCTACTTGCAAAATTCATTCGAGACTTATTGGAAGGACTATAATATACTTGAAAAGCTAATAGGTGTTGGGCAAACAAAATATGAATATCTGAATGGGCATAAAGTTGTTGAAATGGACATTATCGATATTTTTTTTGCATACGGATTCTTAGGAATTATACTTTTTATCATAATGTTAATTTATGTAATTGTCCAAGCTAAACGATTTTCAATAACAAGTGACCGTCCATTCGCAAGTCTGGTTCTTTTAATGGTGGCTATACTAATGATTATTTCTACAATAGTGGGACATGTTTTTGGAGCGGGCATGTCTGCTGTATTCATTGGGCTATTGTTTAGTCTGATGTATCTAAAACAACCTCAATGGAATCTTGATGTCATGTAAATCGGGATTAAACATGATTTGTAATGATGCTTTGATTCTCTACTTATCCACAGCAGCGGCTATATATTGTAAAGATGCATTTCTAATTATTTCCAGTTTCCTGGTTACGCTTACATAATCCACTAAAGACGGCAAGGTGTTAAAATCGTTCTCTTTGTACATAATCCGTTCCCTTAATCCTAATAATTCCAAAAGACTTTCTTGTCTATTGGCTTTCTCATTAGCAGAAATACAAGCAAATGGTTTTTCAAAATTAACTGCAAAACAGGTTCCATGAAAAGAATCGGTTATAACAAAACTAGCATTTGCGTATAAGTGAATGAACTCATTTGGACCGGCGTCTCTAACATGCATATCTATTTTTGTGATGGGCAACAACATTCTGTCAATTGCCACGATTTTCATGTCTAGTTTCTTTGCAAAGAATTCAATTGCCTTTTTAATTAAGGTCGTTCTTGGCACAGAATACACCAAAATATAGTTCTCATTTGGCTCCTCTTCTTTTATATTAAAACTATCATACCATTCTTTTTTAGACAACAATAATGTTGGGTCAACTACGTGATATACATCTTTTTCAGGTAATATTTCCTGTAGCTTTATTTGTCCATCTTTTTCCCGAACAGAAATCATGCTAAAATCTTTTAACAACTTTCTTACTTCTTTTTTCTCGTCCTCAGAATATTGGTGATGGCCAATACTTGAAGCGAATGAGAACTTTTTAGAGTCACTTTTTACGAAAGAAAGAAAAAAAATTGGGTCTAGCTTACGTATTGCGCTAACGACACCAGGGTTCCATATCTGGTCGCTTCCACATACATAGATGTCAAAATTATCTGCTTTGCCCTCAAGAAGTTCTGATGATTTGAATTCATTTGTTAAACTCATATTTGAGGAAATAAACTTCCTAAACCTTAAGAGCAACTTGTAACGGTTGGGCAAGTTTAATAGATCATGAGCTAACATTTTTATTCCATGAACAGATAGTTCAAAGCGCACCAAATCCATATGTTGTGCTAGGTGCCGATTTTGATAATCAATTATACTCACCTCCCCGTGCTTGGACAGGGCAACCTTTGTAGCATAAGCCTGCAAAACTGCACCATAATTTGTAACCTTATGTATTGTAACTAGTGCTATTTTCATTTTAATTCTATATTACTAAATATTTCTTCCAAAGGTCTTCTGGTTGAGCTACATACCTTGTTAACATCCTTTGGATAACCAGCAGCTATCATCATAATAACTGTTTGATTTGGGCTGATGTTAATAGCTTTTCTGAGCTGTTTATCCCTTTTCGGTGTCTGACTCCAATTTAATGGACAAGATGCAATCCCCAACGAATGCAAAGCATACATTATTGACATTGAAAGAAGGCCGCCATCAATCCAATGTTGATAATGCTCAGAGCCAGCGAAAAATGCTTTTAAATCTGTGGTGACAATCATTAAATTTGGTATTTTGTCTCCAAAAGGCCTATTCCCATTTTGGTAACTTAATGCTTTCTTAATTATGCTGGAATCATTGGAATGAAATACGTGCCAAGCTTGTCTATTGCATACTGATGGAGTTTTCATCGCAAGCTTCAATGCCCTTTTAATTTGTTCTTGAGGTACAATATCTTCTCTAAATTCCCTAAGCGAGTATCTTGATAAGAAAAAATCCTCTGGATGTTTAAGAATTCCCATTTTGTAGTTACTTAAAGGGTACAGAATTGCACCATGAACATCGTCCGAATCAAATTCCATAGAATTCATTTCTAAAATCATCTTTCTTGATTTTTCCAATTCAATATTTTCAGGGAGACTTAAGAATTTCATCAGAACTTGTTTGGCAGCTTTATCATGGTAGCCATAATCCCCTGCCATTTTTGCAATTTTAAGGCGTAAGAATACACGCTCAGCATTACCCCAGCCGGAAGTTGGGTTTCGATTTTTAAAACTTAAACTTTTTTCTAAACCATGATAAGCCATAACAGTGTTATAATTTCTGATTTCCATATCAGATAAGTTTTCCCGCCAGCCACCATAAAATAGAAATCGCTTAAAATCATAGGCAAACCCGTTAAGGCCACTAATTATCCGATAAGTGCCTCTTAATAGGAGCCTGACTTCTTTCCAGATAGGATTCATTTCTTTATTTTTTTTGTTGAGCAAATACTTGTTTATTTACTGCTTTGTAATATAGGCCTAAAAGCAATACATTACTTATTACGGTCGAAATTGCAGCGCCTTTTGCCCCATAATTTGGTATTAAAAAAACATTGAGGACAATGTTTAAAAATGCAATAATTCCCATTAGTTTTACCTTTAATTTCATATGTTCCTTTGTAACAAGGGTGGCGCCAACACTATAGGCAAGAAAGGAAATTGGCAATGTAATTGACAAAATATTCATCATTACAATTGAAGGTATATATTCCCTTCCAAAAATTATTGGTATACAAAATTGTGATGACAAAAGTACTATTATCATAATTAAACTCCCCGTGACAAGCATGATGAAATTACTTTGCTTATAGACCCTGTAAAACCTATCAGTATCATGATTCGCCCATCTATGATATTTGGGCATCAAAAACTTGCCAAACAAAATAGTAGGAATTATAAGAATAGCAGAAAGTATTACAAAAGACACATTATAATATCCCGTTTCAGTATCACCCGAAATATATTTGACCATAATTATATCACTCTGAACATAAATAAAGGCAAACAAATTAGCTAAACCAAAAGGCCATGCTTCTATGAGTACATCTTTGATTTTAGGTGTCTCCACTATTTTTCTTTGAGTCTGTTCATGCCCTTTTAGCGCAAACTTACCCATACTCATTTTATTTAATTGATAGCTTCCTAGAAGGGCAAAGACACATCCAATAATCGCATATATGTACCCAACATTTATAACTGATAGGGAAATATCCAAAAGATAATAAAACGCCAATATAATGAGCAATCTTGATAAATTGGGAAGAAGTTGCCAAATGGCCAATTGATTATAGCGTTCTTCCAATTGTAGTTTGGAGCATACCAGTTCAACACCAATATAGCCATAGATATAGCATATTAGAATAATCAGTAGCTTTCTAGTAGTATCATCGTGTAACTCTAATAGTGTTAGCAAGAAAATAGCAATTGTAATAAAGATGAGAGTTAATACAACGAAACTAAGAGAAGGTTTAATCCATCTGATCCCTTCCCATCCCTCTTTTCCCAAGAGTTTAAGCCACACTTTTGATACTCCAAAGCCAGCAAGTAGGGAAAAAATAGATATTGTAGCTAGGGCAGATGAAAAAAGACCAAACGATTCCGGTCCAATTTTCCTTGCAAGCACCGTATAAATAACAAATGTACTTCCACTGCCAATCAATGAGCCTGCCCAAAGTAATGATAGTGATTTTATTGCCTTTTTCTTTCTTATCATAGGACAAACATACCTTGGCTTAAAAATACTCTAAATGTTTTTGAAATACTTTTACTCAAAGTGCAATTTTTATGGCTTCAGGATGTGTGCTAAATATTATTAATCGGTTTATGTTCAATCTACTAAACTATTACTGTTCTTTAAACATTATATTGGTCATTTGGCAAAACTACAATAATTATTGTCCCTAACAACCTTACTCGTCCTAATCAAATTACTATAAAATAAGTGCTCTCAAAGGAACTAATCTACAAGATTACTTCGCCACATGTAGAGTTGCATGTTCCATAATCTTAGTTCTCCCAGACAATTGTTATTGAATATTCTTCCGAATTATGGCATTAGATTAACATACTGTTTCCCTACAATTAAATAAATAAACAATGTGGCCGGTGATTTCATCAATAACGTTATATAGAAATCATCTCCAAAATCAGAATTCCCCTAAAAGCACTCCACTAAATATTAATTTTCCAATATTTGTTTAAAAAATTGCCATCCTTAATGTTTGAATCTATCTTATTCATAGATTAAATTGAATCTGCTTTCTGACATGCAGTGCATTCCTTTGCCTTCATCGAATTCCCATTCCACTAGAATTTTGTATTGGGTCCACATAACTGGTTTATAAGCCATAGGAAACGTCATTACGACATCGTCATTTAAGGCAAAGACCTTTTTTATCTAAATTTCTGCCAATACAACATTTGCATAGACTATACAATTATATCCAATAATCTAAATAACGCCATTGGAATGCTTCCCAGACATTCTCAATTTCGTAATAACCTCTTCCTTTGTATTCTTAACAAATAATATGGATCTATATGCTTTTTGGGGATATTTTCACAATTTAAAAGAATACTATTAACCAAAATTTATTTTATATGTTCAAATCCTTCATTGTTGGAAGAACTAAATCCTTTTTCGAAAGAATTAGCTTATCGGCTGATATTACCCAATCTATATTTAAATCAATATCATTATAAATTATACCAGCTTCAGAGGCTTTATCGTAGTAGTTGTCGCATTTGTAGACAAATACCGTATTATCTTCAAGTGCTAAAAATCCATGAGCCATACCTTTTGGTATAAAAAGTAATTTATGATCATTTTCAGAAAGTCTTATTTTAAAATGTTTCTTATAAGAAGGGCTGTTTTTCCTTAAATCGACAACCACGTCCAAAGCTTCTCCCTTTATTACCTGTACCAATTTGGCCTGCGCATGAATCCCATTTTGAAAATGCAACCCCCGCAACACTCCCTTTTTGGAAATCGATACGTTGTCTTGAACAAAATCAACCCTTTCCCCTAGTTGGTCTTCAAATTCAACCTTTTTATAGGACTCATAAAACAGCCCTCTATCATCATTGAATAATGAAGGTTCAATTATAAAACAACCCTTAAGTTTGGTCTCTATATATTTCATTTTTTCTCAACTATAAAAACCCTTTGACTGCGCTCGATATGATATTGCGATTAATTTTCATTCTAGTTGTAATAAGTATTCTCAGCAACCATTTTTAATAGGGATTGTACCAGCTTTAATAATTATTCCGTTTCGATAAATCCCATATTATACGTTACTATCTCTATGAATCCGGTTTTCAATATCTGTTGATTTCAAGTTGCCTCAACAAATTAGGAAGACTGCTTCAAGAAACAAAATTGACCTGTAAATCAGCGTAGTAGTAGCGCGATTCAAACTACTGGTCAGCTTATTGCCAATCAAGTTCTTTAAATTCTATGTCTTCAAGTTTAAGCTACCTAATGGTCATAATTTCCTTTACGATAGTAACAAATATTTTATACTATTATTTCGCTTGATTTATTGTTCAAATATTTCAAAAATGAAACCAAGAAGAACACGCCAACAAATATCAAGGGAATCAGTACTATATTCTTTCCAAAAAAAGCTTTTTGGATTTGTTGTGGTTTTCCAAAATTTATAACTTTTATAGGCTCTGTACGTTGTTCCAATTCCATTTTTTTGGATTCAATATCCTGGATCAGTCTATTCTTAAGATCAAATAAACCAGTAATATTCACCGTTTCCTGATTGTCCAAAACGATTCTATCATTACCGACCATAGCATCCTTTTCGGCCATTTTTGTGGTATAACCGGTAATTATTTCATCCACTTGCTTTAAAAGTTGTTTATTTTCAGCTATTCGAGAGGTGGCATTTTCCCTATACACGGTTATCAGTCCATCAAAATATTCATTGGTGTTGATATACTTCATCACACCTTTTGCAAATTGCTGTCCAACCTTCGCATCTTTGTAGAAAAAAGTGATTCGATGGTTAAAAGAGCTTTTATTCTGCAATTCGGCCCTAACAATATCCGCGATTGCCTCAGTGTTTTCAAAACTTTGTAGCAATTCCAAATACTTAATTTCACTTTCACTACTCACCCTATTTTCATTCATAGGGGCGATAGTAACCCCGAGCCCATCAAAGTTGAATACATCAATACCATTAATAGCAAAGAATGCCGTGTCCTTTGCCTTAATATTCGCCTGTATTTCACTGATCACGTCATATAAATAGTTTTTGCTCTCCAACTGAGGTTTAACAATAACTTCGGTCTTTAATTTTTTCGATATGATTTGATTTAAACCAAATCCTATGGCACCGCCCAAAATAACAAGCCCTAGGAGAATAAGGGCATTCTTCTTTAAATAAAGGAACAATCTTAAGAAACTCCTGAAAATACGATTAAGTCCTTTTCCTATCATCTGGAACAACTGTCCCAAATCTATTTCATCGGATGGTGGTGGGGTTTGTGGTTGTACTTGGTTGCTCATTATACTTTACGAATTAAATATTTGTTCTAAAATCCTATCTGTTATCAAATACGTCGGTTTCACCCCAGTAGTACCCAATCCTCCGGAAGCCAAGGTGCCTCCAGTTTCCAGCGGATTATCCGAGGCGTAATAGGCATATCTTACCTTCACATCCTCGCGAATGCTCTTGCGTATCTTTGAAGCCGATTGAATGGCTTTTTGATAATGTACGCCTTCCATCTCCAGGCCGATGACATTCCAGGTGGATTTATGGAAAAACTTCAAAATATCCCTATTTTGAAGGGAAGTTCCCAAAACAGTTACCATTGCACCTTCAAAAACCTCAAGTCCGTGCCCCTGAAAATCCTTTGCGGATAATTCATTCTTAAAGGGATAATTGTCAGATGTGCCTTCAAAAATATGGGCCGACGGAATCATTAAATCTCCCTTGCCTCCTTCCAAAATACCGGCCTTTCCCATTATTGAAATCGATGCTACATCAAGGAAAATGTCCCCTGTCTTAGTGCTTTTGTATGGTTTCAATAGTTCATCAATCGTTTCATAAGCTTGCTCCCCAAAGGCATAGTCCATCACAAATATAACTGGTTTTTGATCATTTGGAATATCCATTGTTAAATCGTAACAACAGGCATCTTTGCCCAATTTGGCCAAATCAAAGATCTGCACATCAATATTGGTTCCTGAATCATCGTTAATGATGATCATACCGTTTTTTTTGGCGATATCACTTACTTTCTTTTGTAATAAATGGTTTTCAGAAGAACTCAAAGCCTTGTAAATATCCAAAGAGCCATTGTTGGGGTATTCCTTATGCAAAGCCTTTTTTGCGAAAAGTGAATTCATGACACTGTGCATATTGGCACTGATTATATGTATAGGCCTTGATAATAAATCGTTTTTTGCCAAAACCTCTTTTATCCTGTTCGCCCAACGTTCCCCATGTATATGATGTCCCAACCGTTCGCGTAATAGCGAAGTGAAGGTTATGGCCCGCTTATCTCCAGTAACTTCTTCTTCAATAGCCAATTTACCCATCCAGTAGATGATATGAAGAAATTTTTCGGGCTCCTTTTTAGTGGCGAATTTCTTATAATACGTAAGTACTTCCTCAAAAGATCGGTTTAAGATATTTGCGGTATGTATCAGAGCTACTTCACGATCTGACCGCGATAGTTCCTGCTTTTTAACGGCAGCCTCTAATTTGCCCCAATCACGGATCGTCTTATCGGTATCCTCAATTAGAACGCGCTTACAGATTTTATGCGATTCGATGAACAAAAAGGTTAGGTGGGTAAGGATGTCGTAAATATCGGAACGCCCCCTCGTAATTTCAATATTCATCTGTTCGGCATCGATGCGATAACAATTTCTTCTTCTTTTGGGTGGAATAATGGGTGCGAAATGGGCCTTCCCATACCCTTCATCAGAGGTGAGGTTAATAAATCTACATTGTTCAATGCCTTCTGGTAACCGTTCTAAAACATAAACAAGTCCATCGAGTTCTGTTTTTTCCTCAGCTATAGAACCATAAATCTCTGGCCTTAACTGTAAGAGGGCATTTCGTAAGGTTTCCCCAGAAACTCCCATCGGTTTATAAAACCCACGGTTGAACAGGTGCCGCATGGTGATATACAAACGCTCAATGGCATTAGTGGATTCTTGTGCCCTAGTAGTGTCCCTGCTTTTGTTCATACTGAAATTTCATGCAAAATTACAATTTAAATCGATGATTGATCAGCCGTAACCCAAAGTTAAAAAGAAGATCTATAAGTCGGCAGCAAAAACAGCCAATGCATCGGCCACACTGCGATCATTAGAAAGGCGTTGAACCTTGTTTTGCCCCCCCAACTTTCCTATGGACTTCATATATGCCTGAAAGCCTCCTTTTTTTATAGGAAGTATTTTTAATGTCTGTAGTATTTTGCCATCGATCAAGTCAAAATAATAACTGTTCTGTTCTTGGAGGGAGGTGTCGAGGATTTGAATGAACTTGGCCATATCGGAAGGAAGTTTTTCAAACTCGATCAGCCATTCATGATAGGGGAGTCCATCGTCCTTTGGAGATATTTGTGGGGCAACTGTAAACTCGTTGATTCGCGCATCTGTCGCCGCAACGGCTTCTTGCATTGCTTCTTCCACTTCCTTGGCGATCACATGTTCACCAAAGGCCGAAATAAAATGTTTTATTCGTCCCGATACAACTATTTTATAAGGGTTCAATGAAATAAACTGAACGGTATCCCCCAAATTATAGGCCCATAATCCTGCATTGGTTGAGATGATCATTACGTAATTGACCTCTATTTCAACATCTTTAAGGGTAAGCCGCTCCCTTTCATCATCAAAAAAAGTATCGGCTTTCACGAACTCATAGAAAATCCCGGAATTCAAAAGCAATAACATTCCCTTTTCGGTCTGGGAATCCTGGTATGCGAAAAAACCTTCGCTTGCTGGAAATAGCTCTATACTTGCCACTTTTCGGCCTATTAGGTTCTCGAATTTGTCCCGGTAGGGTTCATAGTTCACCCCTCCATAAATGAAGAGTTGGAAATTCTTGAACAGATTCCCGATTTTTTTATTGCTTTTGACGCTCAATTTTTCAAAATACATTTGAACCCACGAGGGAATCCCGGCAATAACGGTCATATTCTCACCAATGGTTTCATCTACAATGGTATCTACTTTTGTTTCCCAGTCGGCAATACAATTGGTTTCCCAACTGGGTAATCTGTTCTTTTGAAGATAGCTGGGAACGTAATGTGCCGAAATCCCCGATAATCTGCCCAACTTAATTCCGTTTTTCTCCTGCAATTCCGGACTTCCTTGAAGAAATATCATTTTACCGTCCACAAAATCCGCATTTCCGGTTTCGTTGATATATGACAGGATTGCATTCCTAGAGGCTTCTACCTGATGTTTTATAGACTTCTTTGTTATTGGGATGTATTTCGCTCCGGAGGTAGTGCCCGACGTTTTTGCGAAATATATTGGTTTTCCGGGCCAAAGTATATCCGATTGGCCCGCTACAACCTTTTCTACATATTCTTTAAGCTCTTCATAATCACGTATGGGTACGTTTTTTACAAAATCTCCATGGCTATGTATTTCCTCGAAGTTGTGTTCCTTTCCGAAAAGTGTAGTGCGTGCCGTGCTGATCAATTCCATGAATACCGCTTCTTGGGTTTCCAACGGACGGTTTACCCATTTAGCGGTTTTTCTACTAACGTTTCTGGCGAATATTTTAGCTGCGAATGACTTTAATGACATCTTATTTAAAATCTATAAAATCAAGTGGGTTAACAGGGTTACCATTATCCCATAATTCGAAATGTAAATGAGGTCCTGTCGTAAATTCCCCTGTATTTCCTACTGAGGCAATTACCTCCCCGGCCCTAACAATATCCCCTTGTGACTTGCTCAACGAACCATTGTGCTTATATACGCTTAGAAGTCCGTCTTTATGTTCCAAAATGATCACATAGCCCGTTTCTGCCGTCCATTCCGCGAAAATGACAATACCATTGGCAACTGCCTTTATTGGCGTATCTTTAGGTGCGACAACATCAACGGCAAAATGTTTTTTATCCCTATCATATGTATCCGTAAGAGTTCCGCTCAAAGGAGGAAAAAGTACGAGGTTGGACTTATCGCTATTTGTTTCGAATAGATTGTATTTATCTTCTAAGGCTACTTCCGCCCGCAACATGGAATCTTGTCTAATTGGACTAAGATCTACGCTTGAGGGATCTAGTTTAAATTGTTCGAACAAGGAATCCCGGTTAATCTCCGTATTCTCGATATCCCCTCTTAGTACTTTTCTAATATTATCTAAATACTTATTGGTATAATTCAAGGCATTGACCAAAGAATCCGTTTTATACGTCAATTCGGTAGCTTGTCTCTTAAGTTTTGTGGACGAATACCCGGGTATGTACTCACGTAGGGGCGTAAAGGCAATCAACAAAATGGTTAAGCCTATTAATCCAATAATAAAAAGAGAGCCTGTTACGAATACGTTCAAACGGCTTAACTTAAAGCTTATTTTTTCTTCAAAAGTGCTTTCATTAAGTATTACCAAGCGATACTTATGCAGAAGCTTTCTTTTGATATCCTTTCTCTTTTTTACTTTTTTAGCCATTGAACGCAAAGATAAACTTAGAATTGAATATTAAAGTGGTTCTTTTAAAATTTATGGTTTTCTTGGCCTTTGATGGCGATACTTTTACATACGTATTATCAAGATTTCTAGTTCACACAATTAAAAAAAAGCCTATACGTTAATATTCTAAGAAGACTCATAAGTTTTTAGTACCTTTGTTTTCCATTAAATCATAAAATATGACAGCTTTACTTACATTTTTGGCAATTGGTCCATGGCAAATAGCAATCGTTGTTATGGTGGTGCTTCTATTATTCGGTGGGAAAAAGATTCCAGAACTAATGCGAGGACTAGGAAGTGGTATTAAGGAATTTAAGGATGCTTCCAAGGAAGAAGACAAGATTGAGGAAAACAAAGAAAAATAATCTTCCAAAATATATAGGCTTACAACACCCTGTTATGGGTGTTTTTTTGTCTCTGAACCTGCCATATACCTTTAGGTATATTGTTCTTTGGCCACGCTAAATTGTCTCACCAACCCGCTTCATATCAGGCGCCTATCGACAAAAAGCGCTATTACACGACAAAAAACACCCCTTTCACAACAAAAAATATTCCAAACCCCATATAACACCTAGATTCGGTCTTTAATTCGAGTTAGGTTCAACGGAATCACTAAACCCGTTGAACACGGCCCGATCTAAAAATGACAAACTATAGTTCTTGCCACTATGAAAATCCTTACTAACAACCTTACCATAATCTTCTTGGTTTTTTTCTGCATCGGGGTATTTGCACAGTCATCCCCTTCATCAGAAGTCACCCAAGTATATAGTAACGCCTCCACAACTAATAGCACGGCTGAAAATACATCTTCAAAAAAAACAGCTCTTTTTGAAGAAACTGCCTTCAACAAAGGTATTCCTCAAAGAAAACTAACCAACCTTGCTAAGGTGGATGATGGATACTATATTATTGCAGGTGTTTTTGGAAAAAGTCGTAATGCCAAAAAAGCAGTAAGAAAATACAAAAAGATGGGGTTTGATCCGGGATATATATATAATCCTGAAAACAACATGAACTATCTGTATTTAGAACAACATACCGATTGGAATATTGCACTTGAAGCCTGTAGCACCAGTTTGAACAATCGCTATAAAGATGAGGTCTGGATTTTGAACGCCGCCTTTTCGGACGGGTTTGAAAAAACCGAAGAGCCTATAGACGTGGAGGAAGTGTCCTATGCCTTGTTGGAAGGCCAAAAACCTTCAGACGATAACATTTCCAAGAATCCAGGAAACAAATCCAAGTTAATCCAAAAAGCAGATACCTACTTTGACAAAATGTGGTATGCGGAAGCGGCGGAATTATATGAACAAGCTTTAAGTAAAGGAGAAAAAAACTATTCTTTCGATATTATCCAAAAAGCGGGTGACGCCCATTATTTTAATACCAATATGGAAAAAGCCTATCACTGGTATAACATATTGTATGAAAAATATGGGAAAGAAATGTCGGCGGACAACATCTTTAAATATGCACATTCTTTAAAGGGTACCGGCAAATATGCCCGTGCAAAACGACTTATGCGCCTATACAATAGAAAAATGAAGGATCCTAACGCCTCCATTACGGACAATTTGGCCGATAAGGCATTGGCGAACGAGGTGGTCCTGGATGAACTACGTAGTACAAAACAAGATTTCGATGTTTTCAACTTGGCCATCAATTCAAAATATTCGGAATTCTCGCCTATGTTCCATAATAACGGGCAAGTCGTCTACGCTTCCTCCAATGACACTTCGATATTCACTACCAGAAAATATAAATGGAACAATCAGCCCTATTTAGATCTGTATGTTGCTAAATTGAATGAGGAATCCCAGGAACTAAAGGATGCCATTAAATTCTCAAAAGCCGTTAACACAAAGTATCACGAGGCATCGGTAACCTTCTCCCCAGACAATGAAACCATGTATTTTACCCGTAACAACTATGGTAAGAAATTGAAACGGGACAAAAAAGGGGTAAACCATTTAAAGATATACCAATCTAAAAAAATCAACGGGGAATGGACGGAAGCAACCGAAGTGTCCTTCAACAGTGACGATTATTCCACGGGGCACCCTGCATTGAGTCCAGATGGCAAACTACTCTATTTTGTGTCGGACATGCCGGGTAGTATCGGTCAAACCGATATTTTCGTCGTTGATGTGCTCGAAGGCGGTCAATTTTCGGAACCCAGAAACCTAGGCCCGGGCATTAATACCGAAAGAAAGGAAATGTTCCCTTTTGTCAATAATGAAAAGATATATTTCTCTTCAGACGGTCATGTCGGTCTTGGCGGATTGGATGTTTTCGAGGCTGCCCTTGATGAAGAGGGTGGTTTTCTAGAGGTAAAGAACCTCGGGCAACCGATTAACAGCAACAAGGATGATTTTTCCTATATCGTGAACGAGCAAAACCAAAAAGGGTTCTTTGCTTCGAACAGAAAAGGCGGCAAAGGGGATGATGACCTCTATTCCTTTAAACGATTGAAAGTAGAGGAAGTTCCTGAAAACCTGAATGCCATAGCAGGTACGGTCACTGAATTGGTAACGGGCGAACTAATGCCAAAAACTTTGGTGACTTTACTGGACGAAAACAATATTAAACTGAAAGAAATGGTTGCCGATGATGATGGCAACTTCCTATTCGAGGATTTGGACGGAGATACCAAGTATATCATTAGAACCACAAAAAGTGACTATTTTGATGAGGTGGTGGAAGTTTCAACCAAAGACAATGAGGTTGTAAATACCGACGTTGCATTAAGAAGATTAAAGGAAATGATCGCTATTGAGGATGGAATACGAAAATTGAAAACCGAAATGATCTATTTCGATTTTGACAAATCATACATAAGAAAGGACGCATCTGAAGAACTTGATAAACTCGTGCAGGTCATGACAGAGTACCCTACCATGGTTATTAAGATCGAGTCGCATACCGACTCTAGGGGTAAACGGGCTTATAATAAGTACTTGTCCGAAAAGCGCGCCAAATCAACAAAGGAATATATTATCTCAAAAGGAATTGATCCCAATAGGATTCAAAGCGCTATAGGATATGGTGAGGATAGACTGATAAACGAATGTGATGGAACTGTGCGGTGTACAGAAGCCAACCATTTGCTTAACCGAAGATCGGAATTCATAATCGTAGATATGTAAAAACCAATCCCAAAGGATGAATTCAAAACCGCGAATCTTTGTAGATTCGCGGTTTTTTTTATCTCTTTTCCACTTTCACCACATTAAACCAGGGGTTGACAACAAAAATAACCCTAAAATGCACTTAATCAATTGATTATCTGTTGTAAGTAATACCTAAAATCTTTATTTAACCTAAAACCAATCAAGATGAAAAACGTATTATTGATCAAAGAAATTTACATTGAAGCCTTTAGAAACTTAGGGCACGCCTTTGTTAAATCCTATTTTAGAGCCTTTTCATGGTTTTGCATTGCCAGCTACATCATAATGCTTTATGCTTTTGCATTTAGGGTTTCCACGGGGTTTGCATTCGATTGAATCTTTTAAACCAACCATACTTTTAAATGCGTCCTTTATCGGGCGCATTTTTTATTTATGGACTTCCATACGAATAAGATAGATTGACCATTCGTCCCATATAAATACCTTTCATGGAATCCATAAACCAGGGCAAACTACATTATCCGAAAAGGCGTGCTGTTCATCTCTTTTTTTTTACTTGCTGCTTTGAAATAGGGAATTTAGCACTATAATTAATTAAAATCATGGGCGTATGAACAAACTATTACTTTTAAAGGAAATTTATTTTGAGGCATTTAAGAACTGGAGCAATCTGTTTATTAAAAGATATTTTAAGGTGTTTTCATGGCTCTGTTTTGCCTTATTGGCAATTGTAATTTATGCATTTGTATTTAGAGTATCTACTGGATTTGCTTTCGATTGAAACAAATTTCCATACCTATCAATGCCGAATTAAAAAGCCCTGAAGTAGTTTGCTTCAGGGCTTTTCAATAACAACCGGATATAATTATTCAATAAATCGAAGTGTTTTCATAATGGCCTCCAATTCGAACATATAATCCCGCTTTTCAGTAGATGGTGCAAAGGTAAAACCTTCAACGACCATTTTTCGATTATGCTCTCGATCATTAACAATATAGGTTAAAAAGGGTCCGGCCATCGGATAGTTCTTAATATCCCACAAGCCTCGTACCTCTACCGCTTTGTTTCCGGCTACCTCTGCTGGAAAAACAGAAGGCGAGAACGCCGGTTCTGTACGCATATGTGTTTTTTTGCCTGGAACATCGGGCCCAGGAATATACAAGTTTCCAATAGAATCGCGCATGCGCACAATATCCTTGACAAAAGTTGAATCAACCGAAAAACTATCCCATGGCATTTCATAGGCTATTATATTCATTGTGCCTTTTTGGATCTGCCTTTCGAACCAAACAAAATTCTCCTCTGTTTTTACAATTTTATATATAGAGGGTACTCTTAAATTGATTCCAAATTTATCCTCTAGGTCCTTTTCCTTATTCAATGATATTAAAAAACGCCGTTGCGCCTCTTTTGTTTCCAGGTCTTTGAATGCATTGATGATCTCAGGGGCTTTCTTATCGAGATTTTCGATGACCTCGTCATCAGAATTTCCTTTGATCACTGCTATATTTTGAGGCTTGGAATACATATTACTCTTGATGTGTGCCAAATTCAAGGTGTCCTTTTGAACATATAAGACGTTCCTACTCTTGCGCACGGAACCAGAAAACACCTCGGGGGGAATTTGGGTAATGGTAAATATGGGCTCTTCCATGGTCAAACCCAGCGAAGATGCTGCAAAATACTGTCTTACCTTATCCCCGACCTTAGACTTCCACGCCTCGTTGTCGATAACAATGATCAATGAGTTATAGGCGCCAATTGATTCTGGCAAATAACTCTTTTCACCGTTGTCTTTGCAAGATAGAATGATTGCAAAAAAAAGGGTGAACAGTAACTTAAAATGCTTCATAAGTGATATTGATTTACGATGAACAATTGCACAATTTCAATTTTGTGCCTGGTTTTAGATTGTTACCGCTAATACCGTTCCATTCTCGTAAATTTTCGATACTAATTCCTGGATATTTTTTAGAAATGGTCCAGAGCGAATCCCCGCTTTTCACCGTATGTATTTTAGATTCGGGCAGATTAGCTGTACTAGCTACCGTTTGGGGGCTTTTTGAGGTGCTCTTAGAGGCCATAACGGGTTTTCTAGAGTATATGGTCAAGCGTTGGCCCACTCGTAGGTTATTGCTTCTTAAACCATTCCATCTTTTGATTTGGCTAACCCCAACACCATAACGTTCCGCTATTTTTCCCAGATAGTCCCCACTGCGTACTTTGTACCGAATTCTATCATCGGCCTTGACCAATTGGGGTAAAGGGGATTCCTTACTTTTAAGCTGTTCCCCAACGTGGGCATAAATGGCTGTTTCGTTGGCAACGAATTTACCCATTGCCGCCTTTGGCAACCTGAGCGAATATTCCTTTCCTTCAACATATGGGATAATATTCAGTTTATAGGATGGGTTCAATACCTTTAATTCTTCAACCCCTACACCTACCAATTCGGAAATCTGATTGAAGGTGATCATGCTTTTAACATGGATCGTATCAGTTTCAAAATAGGTGCGGTCCACTTTTTGTGCCTTTATGCCATGCTCATCGGCATACTCCAGTAAATACATGGTAGCTAAAAAAGCGGGGACATAACCTGCTGTTTCACGTGGAAGATTTCTTCGGATATTCCAGTAGTTTTTATACCCTCCAGACCTTCGAATGGCCTTGTTCACATTGCCAGGCCCTGAATTGTATGCCGCAAGTGCCAGGTCCCAATCGTCGAAAATATCATAGAGTTTAGACAAATATTTACAAGCAGCTTCCGTTGATTTTATAGGGTCGCTGCGTTCGTCCACATAACTGCTTACATCCAATTTGTACATTTTGCCAGTACCGTACATGAACTGCCAAAGCCCTGTTGCACCTACCCGGGATTTAGCCCTTGGATTTAAAGCGGATTCAACAATGGCCAAATATTTCATTTCGAGGGGTATGTCGTGTTTATCCAATTGTTCCTCGAACATGGGAAAATAAAACTGACTTACGGTCAACATCCTTTCAATAAGTCCACGCTTACGTACCAAGAATGATTTGATCACATTTTCCAAGGATGGATTATAGGCAACATTGAAAGGGGTTTTTTGGTTTAACCGCTCAAGCCGCATTTTAAGGGTATCGGTGTTGAGGGTGATTTCTGTGACCACAGTGGGGTCTAATTGAGCCACTTCTTCGAACATTTCGTCAGAAAGCGAGGCGCTCTCATAGAGCTCCTTCATCCAAAGACTATCATATTTGGCTGCGATGTCAATATCCTTTAAGTCATAGGCCTTAGTGTCGCCTAGGGCTGCCATAGGCAAGGAATTGTCATTGATTTTATTTGAGGATTCAAGGAGTTCCATTTGTTCAACCCCTTCCATATCCAAGGCGAGTGTGTCTAAAGGAATATCCTTAGCCTGTACTACCTTGAGCTGCTCTTGTGAAGTAGGATTGCCTTCTTGTGCACATACCGAAATATTCAAAAAAGCAACCAAAACAAAACTTAAGGGCCAAAACTTAAATGGGTTCATATGACATTCTTTAGTTATCGGGAACTAACGAAAATCGTATTTTTTTTTGAAAGAATAAAATTAAAAAGCCTAAAGTATCGTTTTATCCTGCAAGTCCCGTTAATCGATAACGCCCTTACCCCTCTAATATTGCAGCGATTCCAGGTAATGTTTTCCCTTCCAAACTCTCTAACATTGCCCCACCTCCGGTAGAAACATAACTCACTTTGTCCTGAAAACCAAATTGCTTAACAGCTGCCACAGAATCTCCACCCCCTACCAGCGAAAAAGCACCATTTTGTGTAGCATCATCTATAAAATTACCAACACTGATCGTGCCTTTGGCGAATTTCTCCATTTCAAAGACCCCAACTGGGCCATTCCATAAGATCGTTTTGCTTTTTAAAATCACTTCCCTAAAGATTTCGAGGGTTTTTGGGCCTGCGTCCAAACCTTGCCAGCCATCTGGAATCTTATCAACATCCACTACCTGTGTTTTTGCATCGTTACTGAAATCACTGGCAGCAACTACATCCACAGGAATATGCACCTTAACACCTTTTGCCTTTGCTTGTTCAAGAATGCTCAAGGCAAGGTCCATCTTATCATCTTCACAGATGGAATCCCCAATTCTACCGCCATGGGCCTTGACAAAAGTATAGGTCATACCGCCCCCTATGATCAAATGATCAACTTTATCGAGGATATTCTCAATAATCGTGATTTTAGAGGATACCTTAGCGCCCCCAAGTATTGCCAATACTGGTTTTTCCCCAGTGCGCATTACTTTTTCAATGGCTATTATCTCTTTGGCCAATAAATATCCGAAGCATTTTTTACCAGGAAAGAATTGGGCGACAATTGTGGTGGAAGCATGGGCCCTATGTGCTGTGCCAAATGCATCATTCACATAAATATCCCCCAGTTTGGCAAGCTGTTTGGCGAATTCCACATCCCCCGAGGTCTCTTCATTATGAAAACGAAGATTTTCCAATAAGAGAACTTCACCTGCCTTAAGCGATGCAACCGCTTTCCCTGCTTCTTCACCAACACAATCGGCAACGAATTTTACCTGCACGCCAATGATTTCGGATACCTTTCCACAGATGTGTTTAAGGGACATATCCTCATTGCGTTCTCCTTTCGGTCTGCCCAAATGGCTCATTAACACAGCACTACCGCCATCTTCCAAAACTTTGATAATTGTTGGTTTCGCAGCTTCGATCCTATTGGTATCCGTAACTTCGAAGTTTTCATCCAAAGGGACGTTGAAATCAACTCGGATCAATGCTTTTTTATTTTCAAAATTAAAATCGTCGATGGTCTTCATAATGCTATGCTTTAAATGAACGGCAAATGTAAAGATTTATGGATTCTTAAAAAAAATAGAGCGCCCTAATTTCGTCAGTTCCATACATTTATTTACTTGGGCAAAAAAACTATCTTTGGACTATGCTGTTCAAGGATATTTTAGGGCTTACCCATATCAAGAATCATTTGGCCTCAAGTGCGGAAGCTGGTCGTATTCCCCATGCACAATTGTTTGTAGGTCCAGAAGGTTCTGGCACCCTGCCTATGGCCTTGGCCTATGCCCAATATATTATTTGCGGGAACCTAAATGGGGAAAATGAAGGCCAAAACCAGGTATGTAATACCAAATGCGACACCCTCTCGCATCCCGATATGCACTTTGCCTTTCCGGTATCGAATTCTGAAAAGGTTAAAAGCCATGCGGTAAGCAACCATTATATGGAAGAATGGCGGCAATTTATCAGGGAACAGCCCTATGGTAACCTATTTGATTGGTACCGATTGATAGGTGTTGAAAAAAAACAGGGTCAAATCGGGGTCGATGAGGCACATGATATTGTAAAAAAGCTATCCTTGAAATCATATGAGGGCGGTTACAAAGTGATGCTAATTTGGATGGCCGAAAAAATGAATACGGCCACAGCGAACAAATTGCTGAAATTGATTGAAGAACCACCACAAAAAACAGTTTTCCTATTGATTGCCCAAAACGAAGGGGATATCATACAAACTATTAAATCACGTTGTCAAATTCTACATTTTCCGCCTTTGTCCGAAGAAGCCATGGCCAAAGGACTCGAGGAAAGAGGATTGGTGCGTGAAGAAGCGCTACGCTTGGCCCATGAGGCCAACGGCAATTTCAATAAGGCGCTGGATTTAATGAACAAGGATTCTGAGGATTTGGTATTTGAAAGATGGTTTGTACAATGGGTTCGTAGTGCTTTTAAAGCCAAAGGCAACAAAGCGGTGATTCATGAATTGATACTTTGGGCCGAAGAGGTGGCAAAGACCGGAAGGGAAACCCAAAAGAAATTCCTACAATATTGTATTACGGTCATGCGCCAAGCCATGCTCCTTAATTACAATGTCAAGGAATTGGCATTTATGCGTATTCATGTAGACGGATTCAAATTGGAGAATTTCGCGCCTTTCGTTCATGAAAACAATATTTTACCTATAGTAGCCGAATTGGAAGATGCGATGTACCACATTGAGCGGAATGGAAATTCGAAATTAGTCCTGACCGATCTTTCAATTAAACTCACCCGTTTATTACACACAAAAGAAACCCCTTTCCTTAATCAAAACCAACCTTAAAGTTTATTTCTATGACACTGCTTTTAAACAATATCTCCGAAATTCTTCTTTCCCTCTTTTTGGTCATTACATTTGTTCAAAGTGGATTGGATAAACTCTTCGATTGGAACGGAAATCTATCCTGGTTAAAGGGGCATTTTGAAAATACACCCTTAAAGAACGTAGTGCCTTTATTGTTGGGTATTGTGCTAGTCCTTGAGGTGATTGCGGGCGTTTTATGCACTATAGGTATTTATCAACTCATAAGTATAGGCGAAAGCCAAGTGGCCTTTTATGGGGCTGTTTTATCCTGTTTGGTATTATTGATGCTGCTTTTTGGCCAACGTGTGGCCAAAGACTATGACGGCGCAAGAACCATCGTTATCTATTTTGTGCCAGCGATCTTTCTTGTCTTTTTGCTTCAGCCCTAAAACAAAAAACCCCAACAATTACGTCAGGGTTTTGATTTATACTTGATTCGTTTTATTTTTTGTACTTATCATTAAGAATCTTGGTAATCTCATCGGTAAGGTCATTGGTCTCTTTACCATACAAAACGCTACCACCATCACCACCGCCTAGAATATAAGCATACGAATGGGCTTTCCCATACGCCTTGATCTCTTCCTTTACTTTGGTTACCAGACTATCCATGTCGGTTTGCCCTTCCATCTGTAATTGTTGTTCCTCTTGTTGCAACTGTTGTCCAATGAACTGTCCTTTTTGCTGAAACATCCCATATTCTTCTTGTGCTTTCGCTTGCGACATACTTTGGGCCTTTGCTTGAAAGGCTTGGGCTTCTAGTTGAAAAGCTTGAGTAATACTGTCTTTCTTTTTTCCAAAAGTTTCTAACCTGGTTTTGTATTTCGCCTCAACGTCTATTTTTTCTTGATAGTCTTGCATTAATTTAACGTTATCTACAAATCCTATTTTTTCTTGTTGACAGGATATCATGAACAACACCGTAGCGGCCATTACTAATTTTTTCATCTTGTGTATTTTAAAATTATCCCTATGTAAAAGATTTTATTTTTGAGTTGGGCAAAAGTAGGAAAGCTTTTTAAAACTTTGGCCTTAAATGTATGATTTGTGGGCTAAGGCTTCAATTGGTTCGCCATGAAGGGGAAAGCCATTCGAAAGGGCATCCACGCCTTCTATAGACAACATCTATGGTTTATTAAAGTTTTCATTGTTACAAACTATGAGATTAAGGGCTCTAGAACTCTTGGATATTACATAACTTCAGTAGTTTGGCCCATTACATTGTGTGTAGACATGAAGGCCCCGCAAAACGCCTTAAAACACGTTTTATGCTCTTCTTAGAATATAAATATGGGAAGAATACTCTTTGCTGCCCACTGCTTTCAAATTAGACCACAACCCAATCGCAAATGCCTTGAAATAATTTTGTCTCCCGGTTTTATACTTTTCAGATAGCAAAGACACATAGAACGAATCAAAAATCATTGGTTTTACCTTGATGACTTTCATTCCGTAAATGGCGAACAAACATTGAATGGATTCCTTGGAGAAATGCCAAAGGTGTCTAGGCACATCGAAAGCAGCCCAATATGGTCCGTAATGTCCGGCATCATAAGATTTATAATTTGGTACCGCAATTACCAAGGTTCCTTTGTCCGTAAGTCGTGATACCAAATTCTCAATCTGCTTTTCAAGGTTTGGCAAATGCTCCAAAACGTGCCATAAGGTAATCACCGCGTACTTTCTATTTGGTAACGAATGTAAACTCGTGCTTAAGCCGATCCCCTTCCCTTCTGCCAGAAGCCTAGCATCCCTATTGGGCTCCACGCCTTGAACATCCCAACCGCTTTTTTTTGCCTTTAAAAGAAAATCCCCGGTTCCCGCTCCAACATCCAGGAGTGTTTTTTCCCCCGAACAATATTTTGAAATAAGCCCTACTTTTTTCATCAGGCTATATTTTTTTACCCTTTGATATAATTTGTCAATTAGGGTTTTATTGGCATCCGTATGTGAGATATAACTTTGGCTCTCATAATATCTGTTGAGGTCTTGGGGTTGGGGTTGGGTGGACAACATTTTGAAGTTGGGGTCATAAACAAGTTCAAACCTTTCCCCTGTAACAGAATAATCCTTAGTTCTTAAATACGGTTTCATTATAATTATTGGTGGACAAATATTCCATTTTAAGACGTCTAAGATACTCTAAAACTGTCTCCCGTGAAAGCGCGTCCCTTTGCAAGCAATCCATTTCGATATCATTATAAACTTCAATAGCGATATACCAATGGCCATTTCTTGTAAACCCACCATCATCACCGGTAAAAATGGGGTCGATATTTTCGTTGCCCAATGCGGCGTTTACAAAAACATCTAGAACTATAGGGAAAATGTTTATTGATTTATCAGGGATTTCGATCTCGTAAAAAGAAAAGAAAAATTGTTGTCCTTCTACCATGAATGGAACATCATCGTAGACGTTCTCATTTTCCAATTCGAATTTAGTATCGACATAATTATAAAATTGATTCGCATCCTTTGGGTCTTCGAACACAAACATTTCCCGCTTAGGCAGGCTTTTTTTAAAGGATGAACCCTTGGTGATTTTATAATCATCAATCTCGGGGGCAATGCGCAAGGGTATACACGAAGTACAGAACAAGAGGGTAAAAGCGACAAGTAAATGAGCTTTCATTATATATGGGCTAGACAGGGGTATATACAGCAAAAATCAAGCCAGTTCAATCGTGTTTTCCTATAATTAAAACGAAAGGGGCTCTATTTGGTTTTAGGAGTAAAAAGCAATGGTCGTCAAACACACAATGTTCCACGTGGAACAAAGCTTGTTTATCTGCCCATGTATACTAGTAGAACGCTGATATCAGAAGGTGAAACCCCACTGATCCGGGATGCCTGTGAAATGGTTATTGGGCGAATTGACTGTAATTTTTCCCGGGCTTCAAATGAAAGTGATTTCAAAATTGAATAGTCAAAATTATCTGGGATTTTGACATTCTCTAGCCTGTGCAATTTGTCCGCGTTGCTTTTTTCCTTCTGTATATACCCGGCATATTTTACTTGAATCTCCGCTTGTTCCATTTCTTCCTGCCCCAAGTTATTTTCGTTTACGAAATTTGAGACAGCTTCCAATTGCATCATGTGGTCCATTGTAACTTTTGGTCTGGAAAAGACCTTGAACATCTTATCGGACTGTTTTACCAAAGCTGAATCGACTTCTTCCAGTATGGGATTAATGGATTCCGGACTTACACTGGTTTGCTTGAAAAATTTAATGAATGCGTCGGATTTCTTTCTTTTTTCCTCCATACGCCTTAAGCGTTCATCGGTAGCCAATCCTATCGCGTGACTCATAGGGGTAAGTCTTAAATCCGCATTGTCTTGCCTTAATAGCGTTCTATATTCCGCCCTAGAAGTAAACATTCGGTACGGTTCCTCAGTGCCTTTGGTAATAAGGTCGTCTATAAGCACCCCGATATAAGCTTCATCCCGTTTTAAAATAAAAGAATCCCTATCGTTTATCTTTAAATGCGCATTGATTCCCGCCATCAATCCTTGGGAGGCCGCTTCTTCATATCCAGTGGTGCCATTGATCTGACCTGCGAAATAAAGATTATTCAGCAGTTTTGTTTCGAGCGTATGCTTTAATTGTGTGGGCGGGAAATAATCATATTCTATGGCATAACCAGGTCTAAAGAATTTCACCTTTTCAAAACCAACCACGGAGCGTAGTGCTTTAAACTGAATATCTTCAGGTAATGAGGTTGAAAAACCATTCACATATACTTCTACAGTATCCCATCCTTCAGGCTCAACAAATAATTGGTGGCTACTTTTGTCGGCGAATCGATTGATTTTATCCTCGATTGATGGGCAATATCTTGGGCCAATACTTTTGATCCTACCGTTGAACATCGGTGAGCGATCAAAGCCGGTTCGCAAGACATCGTGGACCATTTCACTAGTGTGGGTCATAAAGCAGTCCCGTTGTTGAGAAAGAATCGGCGTATCTAAATATGAGAATTTCTCCGGGTGAACATCACCAGGTTGTACAATCATTTTGGAGTAATCCAATGAGCGCCCATCGACACGAGGGGGCGTGCCCGTTTTCATTCTACCGCTTTCGAAACCCAAATCCGTTAATTGTTCCGTAATACCGGTTGCCGCCTTTTCCCCTGCACGACCTCCGCCAAATTGTTTATTACCAATATGAATAAGACCATTTAGAAAAGTGCCATTCGTAAGAACTACAGACTTCCCTTTGATGTCAATACCCAAGGATGTCCGCACCCCTTTTACCGTATTTCCTTCTATCAACAAACCGCTGATCATTTCTTGATAAAAATCGACATTCGGAGTACTTTCTAAAGCCAATCTCCATTCTTCCGCAAATCTCATCCTATCATTTTGGGCCCTTGGACTCCACATAGCAGGACCCTTTGATTTGTTGAGCATCTTGAATTGTATGGCCGACTTATCCGTAATTATTCCGCTATATCCGCCTAATGCATCAATCTCTCGAACGATCTGTCCTTTTGCGATTCCTCCCATAGCAGGATTACAAGACATTTGTCCAATCGTCTGCAGGTTCATCGTCGCCAATAAGGTTTTAGAGCCCATATTGGCAGCGGCTGCAGCAGCCTCAGCGCCCGCATGCCCTCCACCAACCACAATTACATCATACACTTCTTCAAACATAGCCTACTTTTGTTCCACGTGGAACATTTTAATTTTATCGTCTTCTTTCAATCGCATCTCCTTAATCTCCTTTTCCGTCTTGTCATTATACCCAAGCAAATGCAAAAGACCATGTGCCATGACACGCAACAACTCGTTTGAAAACTTTTGCCTAAATCGAATCGCATTTTCTTTCACCCTATCTATTGATATAAAAATGTCACCACTGATAACCTCTTTCTTAGAATAATCAAAAGTGATGATATCGGTATATGTATCGTGATCTAAAAATTTCTTGTTGATATTCAATAAATAGTCGTCATCGCAAAAAACAAAATTAATAGTGCCTGACTTAGCCTTTTCAGAATTTAAAACCCTATTAACCCAATCGGTATAATCGTCTAATGCGTTTAATTCGAAATCGCACTCAAAAAAAAATTCAGTCATCGCCTTTAAAATATTCCTTAACCCTATTTTGATAATTTTGCCGCAAAGGTAACGCTTGCCTATTTAATATTTCAATATCATTTCTATTCTGATCTATAATCGCCGGTTTGGTCAATATCGGATTTTGAAATGTATTTATGTTGGTGTTACTTTCCCGTTCCGATTTTTTTCCTTTGGTCAATTCGGCGTTTTCCAGCTTCAAAAGTTCGTGTTCTATTACATTTACTTTATTCCTCGTTCTTTGGGTAATTCCGTTCTCTATCAAATCGTTTTCGAAATCCTCCATCTGTTTGATTAACTTTTCGCCCAATTTTCTATCATCCTCCTTAATCATATTCATTAACTGCTGTTCTAATTGCTCCCGCAACATCTGTTGTTGTTTATAAATCTCATACATCTCCTTCAACTCTTCCTCGTTAGGCTGGCTTTGGCCATTATCAGTGGCCCTATTGCCCGAATCACCCCCTTTTCCTTTACCTTCACCGGGATCTGTTCCGTTTTGATTCTTGTCCTTTCCGGATTTAGATTCCCCTTCTCCATCCCCTTCCTTTCCATTTTCGCCTTTTTGACCTTCTCCGTCCCCTTCTTTAGGCTTCCCCTGTCCGCTTTGGCCCATTCCTTCCATCTTTTCCTTTAACTCGCCCTGACCTTTAATAATATCAGGAAGCTGAAATCCGGGTTCACCCTTCCCTGAACCAGCACCCGTTTGCATACTTTGCTGCATATTATCCAATATTTCAGCTAGAAAATTAGATAACTCATTACTGGCATTCAAAACATACTTTTGATAAGATACTCCTTGGTATATTTGATTGTCCGCAATACTTTCCAAAGATTTGTCTATATTATAATACACATCTGTAATCTGCTCGTTAACAAACTCAGACAATTCGGCCCTTCTCAATGATAAAGCAAAAAGACTGTCGTCTACATGTTCGAACAGGCCCCTAAGTTCATTCTGCTTTCTCACGGTTCCGGAAAAGTTGGAAATCTCCAAGTCGGTTTCCTCTAATGATTCGAATAGTTTTTCTTGTTTAAATGAAAAAGTGACCAAATTATCAAGAATCTGTCGTAACATTTCAGCATCCTCAGTAATGCTCGACCCCCCAGAAGCCCCTGCCGATGCCGATTCCAATTTCTCCGCCATCTCTTTCATTTTTTGAGCGGCGGATTTTTGTTTTTGTTTCGCTTTTTCCACCCCTTGCGTCTTCGCCTGGGAATCAGAAGAACTATCATCCCCTTTATTTCTATTTATTTCATCCAAAGCCTCATTCTGGTCTTTTTTTATGGATTCCTCTTTAACGTCGTCCATTTCCAATTCAAGTGGCTTCTGTAGTTTGCCATTATCTTTGGCCAACTCTTCCATTTCTTTGGCCCAATCCTCAAATTCTTTGTTTAATCGCTCTTGATTCTGTTCCTTTAAAAACTCCTTGAGATCCAATTCTGACATTGTTTGCTGTTCCTCGGCCAGCTTCTTTAAGTCACTAGCCAATTGTGCAATCTTCTCGGAGACATAATATCTCTTGGTTAGCTCTAACAATTGCTCGAGGTTACGCTTACTATTTTTTTGTTTCTTGCCTAATTCTTCAAGCCGTTTGGCTAATTCTTCCTTATCTATCTTATTGGCAATCTTATTCAACTCTTCCAATAACTTCTCATTTTTCCTTGCCTCCAATTCCTGGCGCTGCAGTCGTTCTTGCAACAATTTGTTTAAATTGTCATCCTGATCCCGTTTGTCCAAATTCTCTTTTAACTGGCTGCTGAATTTCTGCATGAGTTCTTCCTGTTCTTTTTGCTTATTCAAAAACTGTTTGATCTGGTTTTGGTCATTGAAATTCAACTCCTTTTTCTCCTTTTGTTCGTTGTTGATCTTCTCGAGTGTCTTTTCCTGCTCCTCAAATTTCTCCAAAGAACGATCTATATTCCCTATAATGGATTGTTGTGATTCCAAATCCCTTTTCATCAACTCTTCCTTATCCAATAACTCACTAGTAAAAATCCTACTTTTTACAGTTTTTCCACCATGAATGGCATCATTATCCGTTGCCATAAAGTAATATTGATATCTAGTTCCTTCATCCAACACCAATCCTGAAGGAAACGTATAATAGAATTGATTGAAGTTTGAATTCGGTTTGCTTATAGTGACAACCTGTTTGCCATTATCCTTTGATCCTTCTTGACAAATCAATTTGATATCCTTTAAACTATAGTCATCGGAAGATTCACCAATAAAATAAGACACATTTGGATTTAAAGAATCCAAAACTTGTTCAACTTTAATTGTAGGGTAAGCGTCTTTTACTATCGTAAACCCATATTCCAATTTCTCATACTCCTTTACATTCTTATTTGATGTGGAAATCTGATACTCGTAATTGTTAAAAATCTTACTTGTTAAAGTGAACTCATCATCGTTTCGAATAAAATTCCTAACGGTATCTTTATCTATTAAATGAATTTCTTCCGTATTTTCCCCGATCATTTTCCAGGTGACTCGCGTGCCTTCTGGTAAGATTGCATTCCCCGTACTCTTTATCGTTTCTGTTTTTTTGTTCAGATAATCCGGATAGTCGAATTCTACTATAAAATTTTGAATCGTAGGTGCTTTAAGCACATTAAGATGATAGATTTCGGACTCGACTTTACCAGAAAAAAATTGAAACTCACAATTCTCCAAAGGCGGTGTTAAGGCATATTTATACCTGCCATTTTCTTGCTGCAATAAAAGCTCTTTCCCATTAATCCTAATATTTACAGCGTCTGGACGTACCTCCCCGCGTGTCGTTACGTAAATCGTATACGATTCGTCTTCCAAAACA
This sequence comes from Maribacter arenosus, assembly GCF_014610845.1. Taxonomy (GTDB): domain Bacteria; phylum Bacteroidota; class Bacteroidia; order Flavobacteriales; family Flavobacteriaceae; genus Maribacter_A; species Maribacter_A arenosus. The sequence continues at coordinate 654,474 of NZ_JABTCG010000002.1, forward strand.
TTAAGTCCGTTTGATACCAGTTCAAAGGTAAATGGCGCCGGTGGGGCATAGGCAAGATCATAATTCAACACTCTATCGTATGAACTGAAGAAAGAAGTCAAATTACCGGATAAATAAATGGCCCCAAACAACAGAATGGGTACAATTAAATACTTCATATATTTTAGATTTTCCTTAAAGTCGATCGCTTTGGTAAAAGGAAATGGCTTTAGTGCTTCAGAGCGCTGTTCTATACTCGCTATTAATAATTCCGATTGGTTATTGTCATCCGCAAGGTCAAGTAAATTGTATAATCTATCAGCAACTTCAGGAAAATGCTTACCGATTAACCGGGAAGCATCCTTATTGGTAATTCCATTCTTTACCTTGAACAAAAAGAGTAGGGGAACAAAAATAAATCTATAGAACAAAAACAATGCTAGTACCACGAAACAGAAAAAAAGTATCATTCTCCCTAGGGAATTCAACCAAAGAAAATATTCCACTCCCAAAATGCCAAAGAAGACCATAAGACCAAATGCCACCGTAAGCAAGATGCCTTTTATCAGCATTTTGGTATAGTACTTCTTGGTAAAATGGTTTAATTTTCCAACGATGTCGTTATAAGCCTGCAATTTGGACAAATTTTAATGCCAAGATAATCGATATCTATTACTTCAGTATCAAAATCATGTTAAAAGGCCCCATAATACGACTTCTTCAACCGTTACGAGCTAACTTTTTACCCCTTCGTCAGTACTTTGGTGCTTAAGTGGATTCGCCTATCTTTGCCATCTTAACACATTTTACATGAATCAAAAAGTCAGGGTCCGTTTTGCCCCTAGTCCTACAGGGCCGTTGCATATAGGCGGAATACGTACAGCTCTTTTCAATTATTTATTTGCGAAACATCATAATGGGGATTTTATCTTGCGCATTGAAGACACCGACCAGAACCGTTATGTTGAAGGTGCCGAACAATATATTATCGAAGCTTTGGAATGGTGTGGTATCCCTTATGATGAGGGCCCAGGCAAAGAGGGTGGTTTAGGTCCATATCGCCAAAGTGAACGTAAGCACTTATATAAGGAATACGCGGATGAATTGATTTCAAAGGGCAAAGCCTATTATGCTTTTGACACTACGGAAGAATTGGACCGGCACCGCAAAGAACACGAAACCAAAGGTAAAACCTTCATTTACAACTGGCACAACCGTTTGAAATTGAACAACTCCCTATCATTGTCAACCACAGAAACCAAGGCTAAACTTCACGCTGGGGACAATTTTGTGATTCGGTTTCTAACCCCTCAAAATCAGCAATTGCATTTAAAAGATCTTATTAGGGGTGATATTGAAATAGATACCAATATTTTGGATGATAAAGTGCTCTATAAGAGTGATGGCATGCCCACCTACCATTTAGCCAATATCGTCGATGACCATCTCATGCAAATTACCCATGTGATCCGCGGTGAGGAATGGCTTCCCTCCCTTGCACTACACCAATTATTATATGATGCTTTCGAGTGGGAAACCCCTCAATTTGCTCATTTACCCTTAATCATGAAACCCACCGGCAAAGGCAAACTGAGTAAGCGAGACGGCGAGAAAATGGGCTTCCCCGTATTTCCACTTTCGTGGAACGATTCCCAAGGATATCGGGAAGCAGGGTATTTTCCAGAAGCGGTTATCAACTTTTTGGCGCTACTTGGATGGAATCCCGGCACAGAACAGGAATTATTCTCTTTGGAGGAGTTGGTGTCACAATTCAGCCTTGACCGAGTAAATAAGTCAGGGGCACGTTTTGATCCAGATAAAACCAAATGGTACAATCATCAGTATTTACAACAACAAGATGAGGGTAAGCTCGCAGAACAATACACCTACGAATTGGGTAAAATAGCTGACTCCAAGCAATTCTTGTTCGACCCTGATGAAGAACGTGTTAAAAGAATTGTGCCTCTGATCAAGGAACGAGCAACTTTTGTCTCTGATTTTTGGGAGTTAAGCGACTACTTCTTTTTAGCTCCAGAAACTTATGAAGAAAAATCCGTTCGTAAACAATGGAAGGAAGATACCCCTGAAATCATGAAAGATCTAATCAAGGTCCTGGAAGGTATTGAAGATTTTTCGTCAGAAAATATAGAAACCATAGTAAAAGCATGGATAAACCAAATGGAACTTTCTTTTGGCAAGGTAATGCCCCCGTTGCGTTTGATAGTCGTAGGCGCGATGAAGGGGCCCCATCTGTTCGACATTTTAGGGATATTAGGTAAAGTGGAAAGTATATCCAGAATTAAAAAGGCCATAAGTATGCTATAGGATTACGGCTTGTAACAATTGGCCAATTTTTCTTACATATATACCAAAGCGTTTGTAAATTTATTCACTAACTAAAATTATATTATCATGGGTAATTTTATTCTAATACCAATCATTTTTTTCGGATTGATCATCCTTTTTTCATCCTTTTTTATTGTAAAACAACAAACTGCGGTCATCATAGAGCGTTTTGGCCGATACCATAGTATACGACAATCCGGATTCCAGATGAAGATACCCCTTATCGATCGTATTGCGGCCCGTTTAGGCTTGAAAATACAACAATTGGATGTTATCGTGGAAACCAAGACCTTGGATGATGTTTTCGTGAAACTCAAGGTGTCCGTTCAATATGTGGTCATCAAGGAAAAGGTATATGAGGCGTTCTATAAATTGGAATATCCCCATGACCAAATCACCTCATACGTATTCGATGTGGTACGTGCCGAAGTCCCAAAAATGAAATTGGATGATGTCTTTGTTAAGAAAGATGATATCGCGATCGCAGTAAAGTCCGAATTGCAGGATGCCATGTTGGATTATGGGTATGATATCATAAAGACCTTGGTGACCGATATTGATCCAGATGCACAAGTAAAAGCAGCGATGAACCGAATCAATGCTTCGGAACGCGAAAAAATTGCCGCACAGTTTGAAGGTGATGCCGCACGAATCCTGATTGTGGAAAAAGCCAAAGCTGAAGCGGAAAGCAAAAGATTGCAAGGACAAGGGATTGCCGATCAGCGTCGTGAAATTGCAAGAGGTCTTGAAGAGTCCGTTGAAGTTTTGAATAAAGTAGGGATCAATTCACAAGAAGCTTCCGCTTTGATTGTGGTCACCCAACATTATGATACCTTGCAATCCATCGGGGAGGAGACCAACACCAATTTAATCCTTCTACCCAACTCCCCACAAGCCGGTAGTGATATGTTGAATAATATGGTGGCTTCATTTACGGCCAGCAATATGATCGGGGAAGAAATGAAAAAGAAAAATCCTAAGAAATCATAGTCGACCTATTCCTAACAATGAAAAATCCCACTTAAAGATATTTAAGTGGGATTTTTTTGTTTTGTCTTAAAAAAGTCATCTTTTCAATGAAACTAAGCCCTTGAAAATCCATTAAGGGTATTAAAGGCCCTGGATCGACCATCTTGCCACTAGCCTTATATCGCTATTCATATAAAAAGATAATTCCTTAAAACCCTTTAAAATCAACGGTTTTATATAGATAATACCGATTGATATATTTTAATCCATAAGGAATATCAATCCTAGTTATTTTGCTGTATTTTGGCCCAAGTATCCCGCAAGCCTACGGTCTTATTAAAAACTAAATTTCCCTGACTTGTATCCTGATCCACACAAAAATATCCCAGTCTTTGAAATTGTACCCGGTCTTGAATCTCGACATTTTTTAAACTTGGTTCCAAATACCCTTTGATGACCTTTAAAGAATCTGGATTAATAAACTCCATAAAATCTTTATCCTTATGGGTATCCGGACTTTCGTCCAGGAACAAACGATCATAAATACGGATCTCGGCCTCCAGGGCATGTTTTATAGATACCCAGTGTAAGGTTCCCTTTACTTTACGCAAACTTTCTTCCGTACCACTACCACTTTTACTCCGCGGGTCATATGTACATTGTATTTCCGTAATATTCCCATCGGTATCCTTAGAGCAACTATTGGCTTTGATGATATATGCGTTTTTCAAACGCACTTCGCTGCCCAGCTTTAATCTAAAGAATTTACGATTTGCCTCTTCCTTAAAATCATCTTTTTCAATATAGATCTCCCTCGAAAACGGAACCTGTCTTGAGCCTGAAGAAACATCTTCAGGATTATTCTCTGCTTCCAACCATTCTTCCTTGCCTTCCGGATAGTTTGTAATAACCACCTTTACAGGATCCAATACCCCCATGACCCTTGGGGCCACCTTATTTAGATGTTCCCGTACATGAAATTCCAATAACGAGACATCTATAAGGTTATCCCGCTTTGCGATTCCTATCGTATCTGCAAAGTTTCTTATGGACTCAGGGGTATAACCTCTTCTACGCAATCCGGAAATTGTGGGCATTCTTGGGTCATCCCAAGAATTTACTACGCCCTCATCAACCAGTTTCAACAGTTTACGTTTACTTACTACGGTGTGGCTCAGATTTCTTCGGGCAAACTCGCGTTGTTTGGGTCGCACTTTTGTCTTATCGTATACCTGATCCAGAAACCAATCGTACAATTCACGATGGGGTAAGAACTCCAGCGTGCACAATGAATGAGACACCTGTTCAATATAATCACTCTCTCCATGGGTCCAATCATACATGGGATAAATACACCAATCGGTACTGGTTCTATGATGGGCCTTATGCAAGATTCGGTACATAATAGGGTCCCTCATAAGCATATTCGATGAGGCCATATCGATTTTGGCCCGTAAGACATGTGATCCCTCCTCAAACTCCCCTTGTTTCATTCCTTCGAACAATTCCAGATTTTCCTTGATTGTGCGGTTTCGATACGGACTATGGGTTCCAGGTTCGGTAGGCGTTCCTTTTTGTGCAGCCATTTCCTCAGATGATTGACTGTCTATATAGGCCTTTCCTTCTTCTATTAATTGTACGGCCCAATCGTATAATTGTTGGAAATAATCAGAAGCATACCTTTCGGTATCCCAATTATAACCCAGCCACTTTACATCGCGTTTTATGGCATCTACATATTCTTGTTCTTCCTTTACGGGATTGGTATCATCGAACCTGAGATTTACTGGGGATGAATATCGCAATCCCAGTCCGAAATTGAGGCAAATTGAACTCGCATGTCCAATGTGCAAATATCCATTGGGTTCCGGCGGAAAACGAAATCGTAACCGTTCTTTGGGAAACCCGTTTGCCAAGTCTTCCTCGATAATATGTTCAATGAAATTCAACGATTTTGGAGCTTCACTCATTTGACTTCTTTTAAGCAGGGCAAATGTATAAAAAATGCAGGGATTACAGGCCATTAAATACCCTAGCATACAAATAGTAGGTTTTCACAACATATTTGCAATACGCTACAACATAAAATTTCTAGGCCTATTAATAAATAACATATTTGTTTTTTAATACAAATGAACGATTGATAGTGACACAGTATCAAATCACCCCCTGATGGAGATAGTGCGTTAAGTGAAACCCAAATCATACTATTAAACAAGTAGTATTTAATCAAACTACAACAATTTATGTTATGAAAGCAAAAAAAATGTTCCGCATCAAACTATTACTAGCGACATTTATGCTATTGGGTCTATTTCCCTTATCCGCACAAATACTCGTTAATGCCCCAGAACCTGCCGACAATCCTAATTTAGCCGGTAATTCTCCTTGGACCGCAATTTGTGCGGGGGTAGGAGGATTCAATGAATATTATATTAACATATCCTGGGCGGGTACAGCCAATAGTGCGAACGAATTTATACTAGAACTATCCGATGCCAATGGTGATTTTACCAACGCAGTGGAGCTGTTACGGGTCGGTGATCAAAATACTAATACGGCCAAAGAATTTGATGCAGAGTTCTCTATTCCCACCGATACCAGAGGGCAAGGATATACTATGAGGGTTCGATCTACAGATCCGGCCAATACAAGTAATCCGTCTCCTGCCTATCATATGTACTATATGGATGTTACAACCAATATCAATATCAGTGCCGATGGTAGTGGCGTGCCACCAGGTGTGGTCTGTGCCACCGGCCCAATAACCTTGCAAGTTGACAACGTACCCAATCCAGAAACCTATCAGTATATTTGGTATATGAGCGGTTCTCCAATATCCGGTGAAACAGGACATACGCTTAATGTAAATACTTCCGGAATGTACTATGCCCTTATAGATTATGGCTCTATTTGCTCAGGATCAGGTAATACTGATTCCAATATCGTGGATGTAACCATAGGTTCTGGGGGACAAGGCATATTTATTACGCCGCCAACAAAAAATATCCTATGTGCTGGGGAAACCGAAACACTAAGTATCAATACAACAGATCCATCATGGAGTTATATGTGGTTTAAAGATGGAGTTCAAATTACGGGGGAAACATCAACTACCTATACAGTAGATGCCTCTAATGCAAATTTTGAAGGCGATTATCAAGTTGAAATCTCTTCCAGTTCTATTTGCAATGAACGTTCTGCACCCATAACTATGTCTAATGCGGATGATTTTACCGTTACCATGGACAATGCGGACAATATTGTGTTATTGCCAACACAAACGGAAACATTAAGTGTAACCACCACCGCTATTTCCCCGACCTTTAAATGGTTTAGAAACGGTATTGAACTCTCTGGAGAGACAAATAGCGCGTTAAATGTTGCCCAAGAAGGCACATATTACGCCGAAATAACCCAAGGGGGCGGAACTTGTCCAGGAACCCTCAAGGACTCCCAAACAACCGCCGTAGTTGTTCCTGATTCGTTTGAAATAGTTATTGATTATGCCGCGGCCTATATGGCTTGCGAATCAACAGATGTGGTTCTTCAAGTGCAGACCATAAATGCGATATTATCCGATTCGAGTAAAATCGATGTAACCGCTGATATTTCTTCAGACTTCACCTATCAATGGCAATTGAACGGTGTTGATGTTTCCGGTGCTAACGGAACTTCCATTAGTTTGACCGATACATCCGAAAATGGGGATTACACAGTAACGGGAACCATCAGTACTTATACGGCTACAAACAACACTTTGTCGGTGCAACTGCTCACCAATGAAACCTTGAACATTACAAGTACCGGAACGGTATATTGCAACGCCTCGGACGTAGTTACATTAAGCACAACGACCGACCTTTCCGGGGAAACCTATGAATGGCAAAGAGACGGTATTGGCGTCAACACTACCGATAGTGCCTTTGATGTTGATGCCGTTGGAACATACCGATTGGTTTTAGACCGAAATGGATGTCCTTTGATTTCCAATGAAATAATTATCCAAACATTGGACCCCTCCTTGATCACATTGGATCCTTCTGGAGATATAGTCTTTCCAGAAGGTTCTTCAAGAACAGTTACCGCTAGTGGGGGTACCGCTTATCGTTGGTATGATGCCAACAACATAGAAATAAGCACAACCTCTTCCTTAAATGTAACCGAAGAGGGAACATACACGCTTATCGCCACTATCGATAATTGTGAAATAACACGGCAAGTGGATGTAACCTATTTGGATACTTTTAAAATACCAAATGTTATAAGTGCCAATGGTGACGGTATAAATGACCAATGGGTAATCCCGAATTCATATTCCAATAAAAGCGATATAAACGTGATCATCTATAATGATAAGGGAGAAGAAATACTTAACGAATTCGATTATAAAAATACATGGCCTTCTTCTTCAATGGCTTTTCCTAAACAAAATATGGTGTTCTATTACAAAATAAGGAATGCCCAGGAAGTCCTGAAGCAAGGCACTATAACTGTAATTAGATAAACTAATACAATGGTTAAGAATAGAATTATATGTTTGCTCATACTTATTATGGCATTGATCAAGGTCAATGCCCAAGAAGACTCGCCATTTGTAACTTATGACGTGCCTTCACAGAATTTGTTGAAATATAACAGGTTCTTGATTAACCCAACATTTTCAACGGTTAGGGAAAATGTCTCGTACATAAATCTTTTACATAGAAACCAATCGGTACAATTTGATGATAATAACCAAAACTATTTCTTAAGCTACAGCGGTAGAATCAGTGATAGAACCGGACTGGGTCTGAGCTTATACTCACAAAGAGAAGGTACTGTAACCAATTTTGGGGTATTGGCAAATTATGCCTATGGTGTTAAATTAAGTGACAAAAGCAATTTCACTTTTGGAGCCAATGTCTCATATTACAATAGTGGTTTTGATCAGAATCGTGTAACTACCGTAGAAGAGGATCCATTCCTTGCAGGACTTCAAGATAGTAATTTACTTTCCTTTCAACCAGGTTTCAATATTTCTTACGGCCAGTTCGATTTTGGTTTATTTGCAGAAAACCTCTTTGATTATAACCTAAAGACCAGCGAATCGGTAACCTCTTTCGCAGACAAGACGTTTTCAGGGCATTTACAATATACACATGAATTCGAAAACACTACTGGTATTCTCGAAAGTGGACGCTTGATGCCGTTGGCCAGGGCCCGCAAGGTTGGGGAAGACGATGTTGTTTTTGGAGGTAGTTTAATTCTTGACCTTCCAAAATTAGGTTGGGTCCAAGGGGGGTATGATAGCTTCTATGGTGCGTCTGCCGGTGTTGGTTTCAATCTAAGCAAGCGACTCTCCTTAGGATATACCATGGAAAAAGGACTATCTAACAATTTTGACAACTTTGGAGTAACCCATGAAATCTCTTTTGCCTATTCCTTTGAGCCTAATCTGACAGAAGACCGTGTTTTACTTGAAAATGACAATCAACTGGTTGAGACCGATGACGAGGTTGGGGAAGATGCCATGGCCAGTAATGAAGATCTGGAAGAACTTAAGAGGAAACTAGCCGAAAACGATGCCATCATTGAAGAATTGATGTTTAGACAGGATTCTTTAGAGGCCAATCGCAAAGAGGACTTACAAAAGCGTTTTGAAATGGTCATGCGAATGGTCCGTAACGAAACCAATGGGGAGCGACCCGATTTAGAAGAAAAGGCCCAGAAAATGTTCCTAGGGGACGATACCGATATAGCTATCGCGGCCAATAACCCAAGCAACGATGGTAGGGCTAAAGACGCTGCAACTAAATATACTGATGAGTACAATAATGCGGCGAAAAAGCAAGAATCGAAAAACGATAACAAAGCCGTTTTTGATACCGCCGAACCATCTCCTAAAGTGAAGGATGCGGTCGCCACGGCCAATACAACGAAGGTGGCGCCACCAACAGCATCAAAGGATAAGGTCGCTAGTGTTGCCCCCGAACGAAAGCTTCGTGAGCACAGTGTTAAGAACCGAAAATTCCGAGACTTGAAAGGTGTTGATGACGGTTATTATGTAGTGGCCAATGTATATAAAGGTGGGGTATATATGAACAAGTTTATTGACGGTCTCCAACAAAAGGGCATCTCTGCCGATTATATCGATAATCCGAATAACGGGCTTAAATATGTCTATCTGGAACGTTACAACACTTGGCAAGAAGCTGTTGATGCACATAATAGTCATTTCGATGGGAAATATAATGGTGAAACGTGGATCATGAATGTTGACAATCGTTACACTAACGAAGCGTACGTAGAAAATACCAACAAGATAAAGGCGAAAGCCTCCAAATATAACACAGATGTACTTCAAAAAAATGTTATTGTAAAGGATAAGGTTGCCGCCAATAATCAGGAACCAAAAACCCGGATTATGAAAGGGGTAGATTCTGGTTATTATTTGATTGCCAATGTTTTTGCTAATCCAGACAATGCAAATCGTTTTGTAAAGCTATTGAACTCTTATGGGTTAAGTGCCAGCTACTTTATAAACCCGGAGAATAATTACAGGTACGTGTATCTAAAACGCCACCAATCCTGGAACAATGCCCTCATTTCTTATTATACGAAGCTAAACGATTCCTATAACGACAAAATGTGGATTATGCGAGTAACACCGAATCGGATGGCCTAGAGGAGATAAAACCGCGGAATATGGTTCCGACATAAAATATGTTTCAGCCTAGAATCTATGAAGACCAAAGCCAGCCTTTCCAAATATGCCCTTATTCTTAAAAGCTGCAGGTTGCAAATCTATATGACAATAAAAAAATAGTCCATCTTCCAGACCTAATAAATCCCGTCTGTTTTTGGCTATTTTGCTAATCCATTCAATTATCTATTAAGCCTTTATCGCCATCCCCTAGGAGGCTTTTTGCCTTCTCTTTTATGCATTATCTGATCGATAAAACGTTCGTTTTTTCCCATAAAAATGGGAGTTGTGGTTAAATTATACATTCCACGATTACAAACCTTGCATAATTAGCATTTCACAACATAACTACCGTATACCACAACATTAAATTTTACTGGTAGTATTTATAGGCAATATTTGTTATTGCTAGTTTCCAGATATAACATTTTCTGAATATTTAGCATTGAACAAAACGGAAACCAAAATTGCACATAACCGTTAAGACCAAACTTACGTACCTAATGAAAATAAAGTCGACCCCAATTCTTTTAGTAGCGTTTTTTTTCTTTCTAGGTGTTTTTACAACATTTTCCCAAGTAAAAAATGACTTCGATGTACGGTATCAAGCCGACATACGAGGTGAGCTAACCTTTATTGCAAACAACATTGTCAACAGACAAGTCGATGCACATTGGGAAGGGGCATGGGAAAGAAGGGGAAGACGATGGGTATGGAATCCGCAGGCAACCTGGGTACCGGCAGAGAGTCCAAACGATCCTTATGACTTGACTGGAAACTCTTCGGATTATAACGACAATCTTAATATGCAATATATTGATGTCGATAGTGACCCAACTACATTTAGCTCTAGTAGCGCAACCTTGGATGTGCCTGATGAGGATTGTTCATTGGTGCGCTATGCAGGACTCTATTGGTCCGCTGTTTATGTGAACAATGATAGGAGCAATATCGATGATGTAAAATTTCAAGTGCCCGGAGGCGCTTATCAGGATATCACTGCCGATGAAATTCTTTTTGATGGGAATGGCGATCTTGATTTTGGGTATTATAGCCCCTACGCTTGCTATGCAGACGTAACTTCAATTGTTTCCGGCCTGGCAAACCCTGATGGGGATTATTTTGTGGCCAATGTGCGGGCAAGCTCGGGTAGCAGTATCTCTGGTGGTGTTTCCGGTGGTTGGACCATGGTAGTAGTCTATGAAAACCCGAATCTTCCTGGCAGTAAGTATATCACCACTTTTGATGGGTATGCGGGGATTGCATCGGCAGCTCCGGATGTTGATATTCCAGTAAGTGGATTTACGACATTACCTGCGCCATTCAGTGTAAATGCAAACATAGCTATTGGTGCTCTTGAAGGTGATAATAGAATACCAGGAGATGGCTTGGAAATCAATGCAAATGGTTCGTTCACGCAATTGAATAGTACGGTGAATCCCGCCAACAACTTTTTTAATTCGAACATTTCGATCGACCCCAATTTATTCACTGCCAGAAACCCGAATAGTGTCAATACTTTGGGGTGGGACGTTGACCTATTTCCCGTGACCAACCAACCGAATAATAATGTTATACCAAACGATGCCACGAGTGCTATTTTAAGACTTAGTTCTACCCAGGACAAATACGATGTTTACTTCGCTTCCTTCGATGTAGAGATTATTGAGCCTAACATCGTTTTGGAGAAAAAGGTGAATACCCCGGGGGGTGTTGATATTACGGGACAAGGTGTGCATCTTGGTCAAACCCTGGACTATGTGCTTACCTTTCAGAATATCGGAAATGATGATGTTGATAATTATACGATACGGGATATACTACCAGTAAACGTTGCCCCGCCTAACGGAACAACATTTACGCCTTCGGACATGACCTTACCCACGGGGGTAACCTATACCTATGATTCTACTACCCATGAGGTGGTATTTACTATTCCCAACAATCTGGTAGAACAGGGACTTACTCCCTATTCAATACGTATGCGTGTAAAGGTCGCCGAGAATTGCTTTGATTTTATCGATGCGTGTTCTGACTTGATTCAAAATTTGGCCTATTCTACCTATCAAGGTGTGGAAAACACAGCTGTGATTACGGATGACCCAAGTGTAACCGATTTTGATGCTTGCGGATTTGTTGTGCCAGGAGCTACCAACTTTCTATTGGACGATCTTTCCGATTGTAATTTTTCACGTACCGTGGAACTTTGTGGTAACCAGGCCATTTTGGATGCGGGGGATAATTTCGATGAATATATTTGGGTACGTGACGATAATGGTAATAATCAGATCGATTCCACAGATACCGTAATAACCGATGGCGATCCTGACAATGATCCAAGCACCATGTCGGTTACCACTGTTGGCACTTATATCGTTGATAAAATCGTCGCTGACCCTTGTAAAGGTTTTAAGGAAATCATAACTGTTGTGCCCTATGGATCTGGGACAATACCAAATCCTATCATCGAATATTTTAATGATGTAAACAGTGATTCCGATCCATCAAATGATTTGGCTGGGGAAATCGTACAATGTAGTATCGACAACGATCTGCTTCCAAAATTATTTCTTTGTGGAATTGGTGATACGCGTCAATTGCAGATCAACATCCTTGATGCACAAAGTCTTGTTTGGGAAAAATTGGATGAAGGTAGTTGCGCCCCTTCAGGAGATGACTGCGCCAATAAAAACCTTACGTGCACATGGAACAATGAAGGCGCTGGCAATAATTATTTAGTATCAAGCGCGGGCAAATATAGGCTATCGGTTACCTATCAAAATGGATGTACAAGTCGTTTTTACTTCAATGTGTTCCAAAACACCTTGGATATCCTATATAACAATAATGATATCATTTGTACTACGGATGGAAACATTACCATTACCAATTTAGGTGCTGGTTACGGTTACCAATTGGTAGATGATGCCACTGGTAATATAGTAATCCCCTTTAGCGCCAACAATGGGCCAAGTTTTGATTTTGGAACAGGTGAGAACGGAGCGTACAGGATACAGGTTACCCAATTGGACAATGCAGGTGTGCCCATAGACGAGGCCTGTATCTTTGAAACCCCCGTTATTGGGATTGTGGAAAGGGATGTGCAATACAATGTTAATATTACCCCGGCAAACTGTACTGTTTTAGGCACGGCCACCATTCAGGTCACCAATGCCGATGCCAATTATAATTATGAAATCAGGTTGGATGATGGTTCAAATGGCGGCTTAGGCACATTGGTCGATGACGAATTGGCGCAAACCAGCAACAATTTTACGTTCACAGGCTTAAATCCCGGTGATTATATTGCCTATGTAAATACCGATGATGGCTGTTCCTACAGTGAACAAATCACCATTATTGACGAAAATGACCTGGAATTAACCGCACAGATTTCTCAGCATATAACCTGTAAGGAAGGGAATATTCAAATGAATTCAAATGGTGGTCAAACACCCCATACCTACGCTATTTGGGAATATGTTGATGAGGCTGGTACAACCATAACATCGTATCCTAGCATAAATGACATTCCACCTTCTGAGTTTCAAACAAGTGTTATTTTCGATATTCTTGATCCAGGGGATTACACCTTCGTTGTTATTGACAGAAATAGTTGTCATGCTATTTCAAATACCGTGACCATCGAATTTCAACCTGCAGCTGAGTTCAATGCTACTTCTGTAATAGATGTACTTTGTTTTGGGGATTCAACCGGTTCAATAGAATTCAATCTTGTTAGTAGCAATGGGTATCAGCTTACTTTTTATTTATTCGATGCAGTAGGTTTCGACCCGGCTAATTATAATGTCGCCAATGCCATCAGCACCAATACCACCGGATATTTTCCTGGATTGGCTTCTGGCGATTATGAAATTGTAATAAATCAAAGAAAAGGGAGTGCTGACTGTGACTATTTTGAAAGTCATACCATAAGTGCGCCCACGAATGCTCTAGCCGCCGATTCGGCACTAATACAGGATTATACCTGTGTGCAAGACGCCATTATCGAAGCCCAAAATGTAAGTGGCGGTACCGCTCCTTTTGAATACAGTATTGACGGGGTCAACTTCGTTTCAGGAGTCGGGGCCGAACAGTTTTCAGGACTTACAGATGGCACCTATACCATTACAGTTAGGGATGCCAACGGTTGTGTATTCCCAACGCCTGCAATAACCGTTGCGCCACTAAACGAACCCAGTGATTTAACCTTTTCATCAACAGCTCCAAACTGTCCTGCACAGACTTCAAACGTAACAGTAACTGTTGTTGACGGAAATACACCATTTGTTTTTGATATCATTGCGCCATCAGTAATCGCAGCGACATCCATTTCCGGAAATACCGCTGCTTTTGATAATCTTGCTCCCGGTACCTATACGTTCAGGGTAGTTGATAACAAAGGATGCGTTTATACAGAAGACTTTACCATTGCACCTGTAAATCCCATAACTGTTTCAGGAACTTTGATTAATAATGTGACTTGTTTAGGAGCTACCGATGGGGCCGTGGACTTTACTGTAAATGGTTTTTCTAGCACCTACTCATATACGATTAATGGCGGAACTTCCGTAACGGGCCAGTCCGTCACGACCATCAACCTTACCGCGCTTGCCGCTGGCGACTATACAATAGTGGTCACAGACGATACCACCAACTGTACCGATACCGCAACCGTTACCGTCAGTGAGCCTGCGACACCTTTGGCCTTCACCTTCGCGGTGGGCCCATTGACCTGTAACGCCGACGGCTCGGTGACCATAACGGCCACCGACGGATGGGGAGGGTACTCCTATGAACTGGAACAGCCCGATTCAGTGGTCCTGGGGCCACAGGCAAGCAACGTCTTCACAGGGCTCGACCAGGTCGGCACACATACCATCCGCGTTACCGATGCAGGTGGCTGTACCGTTACCGATACCTTCGATATCACGGCTCCGGCCAATCCGAGCATTACCCTGGACCCGACGACGGATCTATGTTATGATCCTGCAACGGGCGTGAGCCTGACCGCCAATGCCACAGGTGGGGTCGCACCGTATACCTATAGCCTTAACGGTGCCCCGGCGCAAAATGGAAATGTATTCAATAACCTGGCCCCGGGCGCCTATACCGTCGTGGTCTCCGACGCCTATGGATGTCCTGCGACCTCGAATACGGTAACCATTGAGCCACAGCTTACGGTATCAGCCGTTCTTACCAAAGAACTCGACTGTACCGCTTCCCCGGATGCGATCATCGATATCACCATTAATGGAGGTTATGCCGCTTTTGCCTATCAGGTGAACGGTGGTGCCAGTGTCCCTGTTGTGGGCAATACATTTAACTATACCACTGCGACGGACGGTTCGTTTACCTTCTTGATCACCGATAGCGAAGGCTGTACCGCCCAAACAACCATAGTTGTGGATCCAATCACGAATCCCGTCGCCACGAACAATCCCACAAACCCAACATGTGACGGGGCGGCCGATGGCAGTGTGGAGGTAATCATTGACCCTAATTTCGGGACCGCGCCCTACCAGGTTGATTTTGACGGGGCCGGGCTATCCAACCAGACCGTATATACGGGGCTTATCGCCGGTACCTATAATTATACCGTTCAGGACAGCAAAGGCTGTACCTTCAACGGAAGTGTTACCCTAACGGCCCCGAACCCAATGAGCGCCGATGCGGTATTGACACAGCCTTATACCTGTGTGCAAGACGCCATTATCGAAGCCCAAAATGTAAGTGGCGGTACCGCTCCTTATGAATACAGTATTGATGGGGTCAACTTCGTTTCTGGAGTCGGGGCCGAACAGTTTTCAGGACTTACCGATGGGGATTACACTATTACGGTACGTGATGCCAGTGGATGTACTTTTGCGACCATTCCCGTAAATGTCCCGGCCTTGGATCCACCGACCGATATCACTTTTAGCAGTACGGCCGCAAACTGTCCGTCCGAGACTTCTATTGTGACCTTAACGGCAATAGGCGGAAGCGGAGCGATAACCTATGAGATCATTGCCCCGGCTGCCTCCATAGCGACAAATGCAACAGGCGTATTCAACAATCTAGCCCCGGATACCTATACGTTCAGGGTCACCGATGACAAAGGATGCTCCTATGACGAAAATTATACCGTAAACCCAGTACAAAAAATAAATGTGTCCGGTGCATTGACACAGGACGTATCCTGTGTGGGCAGTGCCGACGGCGCAATACGGTACGACGTGACCGGATTCAGCGGTAACTATAGCTTCGCCGTGACAGGGCCTACGGCCATCCCCGCACAATCGGGCATAACCACGGACCCCCTTAACTTCAGCGGTCTTTTGGCCGGTGATTATACCATTACGGTAACCGACGATACCACCAACTGTACCGATACCGCAACCGTTACCGTCAGTGAGCCTGCAACGGCATTGGCCTTCACCTTCGCGGTGGGCCCATTGACCTGTAACGCCGACGGCTCGGTGACCATAACGGCCACCGACGGATGGGGAGGGTACTCCTATGAACTGGAACAGCCCGATTCAGTGGTCCTGGGGCCACAGGCAAGCAACGTCTTCACAGGGCTCGACCAGGTCGGCACACATACCATCCGCGTTACCGATGCAGGTGGCTGTACCGTTACCGATACCTTCGATATCACGGCTCCGGCCAATCCGAGCATTACCCTGGACCCGACGACGGATCTATGTTATGATCCTGCAACGGGCGTGAGCCTGACCGCCAATGCCACAGGTGGGGTCGCACCGTATACCTATAGCCTTAACGGTGCCCCGGCGCAAAATGGAAATGTATTCAATAACCTGGCCCCGGGCGCCTATACCGTCGTGGTCTCCGACGCCTATGGATGTCCTGCGACCTCGAATACGGTAACCATTGAGCCACAGCTTACGGTATCAGCCGTTCTTACCAAAGAACTCGACTGTACC
The DNA here is from genome assembly GCF_014610845.1 of Maribacter arenosus. Taxonomy (GTDB): domain Bacteria; phylum Bacteroidota; class Bacteroidia; order Flavobacteriales; family Flavobacteriaceae; genus Maribacter_A; species Maribacter_A arenosus. The sequence goes on from NZ_JABTCG010000002.1 coordinate 671,379, forward strand.
GCTTCCCCGGATGCGATCATCGATATCACCATTAATGGAGGTTATGCCGCTTTTGCCTATCAGGTGAACGGTGGTGCCAGTGTCCCTGTTGTGGGCAATACATTTAACTATACCACTGCGACGGACGGTTCGTTTACCTTCTTGATCACCGATAGCGAAGGCTGTACCGCCCAAACAACCATAGTTGTGGATCCAATCACGAATCCCGTCGCCACGAACAATCCCACAAACCCAACATGTGACGGGGCGGCCGATGGCAGTGTGGAGGTAATCATTGACCCTAATTTCGGGACCGCGCCCTACCAGGTTGATTTTGACGGGGCCGGGCTATCCAACCAGACCGTATATACGGGGCTTATCGCCGGTACCTATAATTATACCGTTCAGGACAGCAAAGGCTGTACCTTCAACGGAAGTGTTACCCTAACGGCCCCGAACCCAATGAGCGCCGATGCGGTATTGACACAGCCTTATACCTGTGTGCAAGACGCCATTATCGAAGCCCAAAATGTAAGTGGCGGTACCGCTCCTTATGAATACAGTATTGATGGGGTCAACTTCGTTTCTGGAGTCGGGGCCGAACAGTTTTCAGGACTTACCGATGGGGATTACACTATTACGGTACGTGATGCCAGTGGATGTACTTTTGCGACCATTCCCGTAAATGTCCCGGCCTTGGATCCACCGACCGATATCACTTTTAGCAGTACGGCCGCAAACTGTCCGTCCGAGACTTCTATTGTGACCTTAACGGCAATAGGCGGAAGCGGAGCGATAACCTATGAGATCATTGCCCCGGCTGCCTCCATAGCGACAAATGCAACAGGCGTATTCAACAATCTAGCCCCGGATACCTATACGTTCAGGGTCACCGATGACAAAGGATGCTCCTATGACGAAAATTATACCGTAAACCCAGTACAAAAAATAAATGTGTCCGGTGCATTGACACAGGACGTATCCTGTGTGGGCAGTGCCGACGGCGCAATACGGTACGACGTGACCGGATTCAGCGGTAACTATAGCTTCGCCGTGACAGGGCCTACGGCCATCCCCGCACAATCGGGCATAACCACGGACCCCCTTAACTTCAGCGGTCTTTTGGCCGGTGATTATACCATTACGGTAACCGACGATACCACCAACTGTACCGATACCGCAACCGTTACCGTCAGTGAGCCTGCAACGGCATTGGCCTTCACCTTCGCGGTGGGCCCATTGACCTGTAACGCCGACGGCTCGGTGACCATAACGGCCACCGACGGATGGGGAGGGTACTCCTATGAACTGGAACAGCCCGATTCAGTGGTCCTGGGGCCACAGGCAAGCAACGTCTTCACAGGGCTCGACCAGGTCGGCACACATACCATCCGCGTTACCGATGCAGGTGGCTGTACCGTTACCGATACCTTCGATATCACGGCTCCGGCCAATCCAGTGGCCAGTATTGATACCGCAGCTTCGACATTGTGCTATACATCGACCAGCCTGGCAACTATTGTTGTTGGTGCTTCCGGCGGTGTGGCCCCTTATTACTATAGTTTGAATGGGGGTTCTACCCAAACATCCAATACTTTTGCAGACCTAACACCTGGGATTTATGACTTTACGGTTATGGATAGTTTTGGGTGTGCCGATAACATACAATTCACGATTGAACCAGAACTTACGGCCGACGCCGTACTTACCAAGGATCTTGACTGTACCCTAAGTCCTAATGCCGAAATCAATGTGACGGTAAACGGAGGATATCCCGCCTATACCTATGAAATAGATGTCGATGGCGCTGGATATGTGGCCTATTTAGGTGGTTTCCCTTATAGCACTGCTACAGCAGGAACCTATCAATTTAGAATAACCGATACCCAAGGTTGTGTTACCCAAACTAGCATTGTTACCGTTACTGCGGCTGACACACCGGTTATTTCTAGTGTAACACCGACCCATGTTCTATGTTATGGGGACAACTCCGGATCTTTGGACATTGTTATCGATACAAGTGTAGGTGTTGCTCCATTTACAATAAATATTTTTGAAACGATTACCAGCACCGATTATGGCAGTCAGACTAGTGGATTACCTGCAGGGGATTATCAAATTACCGTTACAGACGATAAAGGCTGTTTTGTAACAACAACACAAACATTAACAGAGCCGAGTGCAATAAACCCCAATACTACCCACACTAATTTATCTTGTTCTGCCTCCGCAAATGTCTTAGGCACCATTACAGTAGATGCCACGGGTGGTACCTCGACTTATATATATGAAATAAACAATACTGACTATTCATATACCGATTCATATGATACCTCATCAGGAACAAATGACCACACGTTTTCAGGCCTTAATTTTGGGGACTATACAATTCGTGTAGTAGATAGTAATGGTTGCGAAAATATATCAACAGTTACCATTACCACCGGGCCTGATGTGCTAATCACAACCACTGGTGCCGCGGGCTGCCTTCCAGGTAGCGGCGAGATGCTCGTGGAAGCAGCCGCCAGCAACGGTACACTAGGTACAGGAACATTCTATTTCGCTATATATCCTGCTCCTGCATGGAGCGCGGTTAGCCCATCTTGGTTTATTCAGGATGGAGGTCCCGGCTCACCCCCATACACCCATAATTTTACAGGGCTTACTCCTGGGGTCACCTATACCTTTATCGTATATGACTCGGATACAGGTTGTGAATATGTACAGGAAGGAACTGTCCCAGTTTCAACGAGTTCAAGCTTAACGTCTACTGTAGACGCCACGACCAATGTAAGTTGCTTTGGATCTGTAGATGGGTCTGTAGAATTTACCTTTAGCGATCACGGTGGAACTCGGGTTGATTATGAAATTTTTACCGCTGTAACTAATACTTCTACTGGTATTTCAGGAAGTTACACCCCATTGGTGCCAACAATTCCTAGAACTGAAACTTTAACGGGGCTTGCGCCAAATGAATACTATATCCTATTTACGGAATTTGATGGTCCTAATGCAGGGTGTGTCAATGCCTCCGACAGCTTTATAATAGAACAGGCTCCTGCTTTATTGGAGATTACAGCCACGGCAACAAATGCCAATAGTTGTACCCTAAATTCTGGAACTATTACGGCCACCGCCAGATATGGACAAACCCCTTACCAATTTCAATTGGAATTGGCCTCTGCAGCAGCCCCAACAGTTGCTACTTGGACGGGAACCAATACGACAGGCTTTTTCAATGCAGATGCTGAAGATTATATCGTTTATGTTAAAGATGCAAATAACTGTATACGCTCGGCGCCTATTACTGTAGATGAAGACCCAACCCCAGTTATAGACTTAACCGTAACTAATCAATGTGCGACTACAGAAGGTAATTTCACCATCGAAGTTGAATTGATCAACGCTGGAATGCAGCCTTATTTCCTAAGTTTGGACGGCGGGGCATATCAAGCGGTAACCCTCGCTGGTGCTGGAAGTACATATGATTTTACCGGATTAAACTCAGGAAATCACACGGTGGAAGTTAGGGATTCAAATGGTTGTGGAAATAGTGTAAATATTGATATCTATACCCCAACCTCATTATCCGCGGATCTAATTGTTCAACCAACCTGTTTAGGTGGTGATGGCAGAATAGATGTAGTCGCTTATGGAGGTTCTGGTCTTTACCAATATGAGTTATTTGATTCCTTAGGAGCAAGTATTGCGGGACCCCAATTGTCACCCTCCTTTCCTGGATTGGATCCGGATAACTATAGTGTATTTGTTTACGATACTTTGGCCACAGGATGTGACGCCAATATAGACATTACTTTGGAAGTGCCTGCTGCGGTTGCGTTCACGTGGACCAAGGAGGATGTTTCCTGTAATGGAGGCTCTGACGGAAGCATAACAGTAACATTGGATGCGGGAATGAACAACCCTCCCTATACGTATCAGTTATTTGATATAACCGGTCTTATACCGCGTAGCGGGGTACAGACTAGTAATATATTTACGAACCTAGTTGCCGACGATTACAAAGTACGGGTTACCTCTGGAAGATTCTGTATGGACGTACAAGATGTAACTATTGATGAACCAACAGTGCTTGTGGCAACTGCCAGTGCAACCGATTTTGCTTGTGCGGCCGATAACTCTGTAAGTGTATCCGTGCTTACGGCGGATGTACCAACTACAGGCACGGCCCCTTATACCTATAGCATAAACGGAACGGACTTCTTTGCCTCCAATACGTTCAACATAACCGATACCGGTGCCTCACAGACCATCACCGTCACCGTAAGGGACGATAACGGGTGCTTGGACACAACGAACGTTACCATCGATCCGTTGCCTACCATGACCGATGTGACAGTTGCCCAAATAACAGCAATAACCTGTGCCAATGATGAAACGGCCCGTGTAACGGTGACCGGCGGATCGGGCGACTTCACCTTCGAGCTATTGCCCGGTGGACCGGTCCAGAGTTTGGCAAGCCAGACGGCCGACTTTGACCTTACCGCCCCAGGGGACTATACGTTCAGGGTGACCGATAACGTTACGGGATGTTATTTTACAACATTGCCTTATACCGTTGCGCCTTACGATGTAATCGAAGCCATCGCAACAGCGGTTACCCCGGTGACCTGTTTCGGGGACTCCGATGGGGAGCTTTCGATACAAGTGAACAATTACCTGGGCAACTATACCTACCAGATATTCGATGCGGCCGCAACACCAATAACCGGTGCTATAGCTTCCGATACTTCTGTAAACCCAAGAACGATATCAGGACTTCCTGCAGGAAACTTCTATGTAGAGGTAATCGCTATGGATACACCATTCTGTGACGATATCTCCAATACGATCACCATAGGGTCGCCTAGTGCAGTTGTAAGCCTAGTCGAAGATTCCAATATCAATGCAAATTGCAATATCGGCGCACAGGTCACCGTATCGGCAAGTGGCGGGACTCCCGGCTATACCTATGCATTCGTTGAAGACGGGGTTGCCCCTTTGGCAGGGGATTATTCGGCAAATAATTTTGCCATACTCAATCCTGCAACCAATTTAAACTGGGACGTATACGTGCTCGATGCGAACAACTGTCCGCAAATGATCGATGTGGTTATTGCCGAAGATCCTATGCCTACGGTAACGGCCCCAGTATACGCCACGGACCAATGTACATCCAACGGTACGTCCTACACTTTTGATGTAGTGGGTACGGGTGTCGCGCCACTTGAATACAGCGTG
>NZ_JABTCG010000020.1 GCF_014610845.1 Maribacter arenosus
GCTGTCTCATTGCCCGAGTTGATGGGATCTTGGTTTATAGCCACGGTATATCCCGATGGTGTTGCGGTAGCTTTGGTCGAAGTGTCCGTGGCCGCTGCGCCCGTGCCGTTCACATTGGTCAGGGTAGCGCTCAGGGTAATCGTGCCATCGCCCAATCCGCTCAGGTTGATCCCGGATATCGTCTGACCAGCGGATGCCACGGTGCCGGTTCCCGTTACAGGGGTGCCTGCGCCACTACTGGTGAACGTATAATTGTAGGTCGTACCGATTACGGCACCCGAAAAAGTGAAGCTTACCGCTGTCTCATTGCCCGAGTTGATGGGATCTTGGTTTATAGCCACGGTATATCCCGATGGTGTTGCGGTAGCTTTGGTCGAAGTGTCCGTGGCCGCTGCGCCCGTGCCGTTCACATTGGTCAAGGTAGCGCTCAGGGTAATCGTGCCATCGCCCAATCCGCTCAGGTTGATCCCGGATATCGTCTGACCAGCGGATGCCACGGTGCCGGTTCCCGTTACAGGGGTACCGCCGCCACTACTGGTGAACGTATAATTGTAGGTCGTACCGATTACGGCACCCGAAAAAGTGAAGCTTACCGCTGTTTCATTAATCGAGTTTATAGGATCTTGATCTATCACAACTGAATAACCAGTTGGCACCTGCCCATACCCACTAAAACCCAACAAAAGAAATGCGCCAAATAACAATAGCTTTTTGGAAATGTTGGGTATACTTAGAATTGGGGGGAACATATTTTTCTTTCTTTTCTTTTTCATAGACTGTCCTTTAAACAACTTGTATTTTAATATACAGTGTTATAAGAAGGTTTACACTAAAAGTAGGGGCTCAATATTACTAAAAAAACAGCGATTCCCTTAATTCCTGGGTTTAAAACTGGCTTTATTGGTTCAAATGCAATTTGTTGAATATATGCCCCTTACGACAATTCGGCCGAAGTAGCTTCAACCGTTGGCTCAATTTTATTTACCAAGCCTTGCAATACCTTGCCTGGGCCTACTTCCGTGAATTGGGTCGCCCCATCTTTTACCATGTTGCGAACACTCTGTGTCCATTTTACGGGAGCCGTTAATTGGGCAATCAGATTCCTTTTTATTTCGTCGGCATTATTTACTGCCGAAGCGGTTACATTTTGGTAAATCGGACATTTAGGGGTAGCAAAGTTCGTAGCTTTGATGGCGGACGCCAATTCTTCTTCCGCAGGCTGCATTAGAGGAGAGTGGAATGCGCCGCCAACGGGCAATACCATCGCCCTACGGGCACCTGCAGCCTTTAACCGCTCACAGGCATCATTAATGGCCTCCACTTCACCGGAAATAACCAATTGTCCCGGGCAATTGTAATTGGCAGCTACCACGATTCCGGGGGTTTCCTTACATATTTTTTCGACCACTTCATCTTCCAGTCGCAGTACCGCGGCCATGGTACCCGGTTGCAGTTCACAGGCTTTTTGCATGGCTGTGGCCCTTTTTGAAACCAAGCGCAATCCGTCTTCAAAATTCAATACCCCATTGGCCACCAAGGCGGAAAATTCCCCAAGGGAATGGCCGGCCACCATATCAGGTTTAAAATGTTCCCCCATGATCTTACTCAAAATCACCGAATGAAGAAAGATGGCTGGTTGCGTAACTTTGGTCTGTTTTAAATCATCATTGGTGCCTTCGAACATGGTATCCGTAATGGCAAAGCCGAGAATTTCATTGGCTTGTTCAAACAATTCCTGTGCCTTTGGATAATTTTCATATAGATCTAATCCCATACCTACGAATTGGGCCCCTTGTCCTGGAAATATATATGCTTTCATTATGTTGGGTATTTTAAAGTTTTTGGAATTCAAAAATAAGGATTATTCTTTCTAAATCAGGGATTTCGGGCTTGGAAATATAGCAGGGGATTATTCATCGATCTTTCTTATTATCTTATGATTTGGATCCACCCTTTTCTGACCTCCGAGCCATCCCCTAAATCCAGAACATAGAAGTAGGTGCCTTTGGGTACATCCGTATTGTTACGGGTACCGTCCCAAGTAT
>NZ_JABTCG010000021.1 GCF_014610845.1 Maribacter arenosus
TCTTATTATCTTATGATTTGGATCCACCCTTTTCTGACCTCCGAGCCATCCCCTAAATCCAGAACATAGAAGTAGGTGCCTTTGGGTACATCCGTATTGTTACGGGTACCGTCCCAAGTATTGTCATAAGGTCTTGCCTCAAAAACCTGATTGCCATAGCGGTCATAGATTTCAATGCTATTATTTGGATAATCCTCTATTTTATGTATTATCAAGAAATCATTGATGTTATTACCATCGGGCGAAAACTGGTTAAAAAGAAATCCAGATACATTGGAACTGCGCGTACCTACTTCAACTTCAGCTAAATCTTCATTATTCTCTAAGTTGAAATCAGAAGGTGAGGAATTGACAATTGTTGCTGTATTTCGATATATCCCATCCGTTGGCACCGTGGTTATTCTTATATAAATGGTTAAAGTTGCCTCTAACCCTGCTCCCAATAATGGGATATCCCATACTCCTGTCTCTCGATTATAATCTCCATCATCAGGACCTGTATAAACTTGCCTAATTTCAACTCCATTTGATACATCAATGAAATCATTGACCTGAATTAAGGTAACTTCTTGGTCTGAAAGATTGTTTACGGTTATAGTAAAACCAACTTCATCATCTTCACTATCTATCACCACATAATCCTTATTTACGGTTTTGATAATTTCCAAATCAACGGTAGCCACGCAAAATACGCTGCTTGGATCTGGAATACAAGGGTTGGTATTTGCAGGATCCGATTGATCCACGACCCCATCCATATCGTCATCCTCGATATTCGATTCCAGGGCGTCAATAAATTCATCCTCGTCTTCATTCAAAGGATTTGCGATATCATCACCTACTTCAACACCATCCTCTATGCCATCCCCATCGGTATCGGCATTGTTGGGGTCTGTTCCCAGTGTTATCTCAGTGCCATCGAAAAGACCATCCAAATCGGTATCGGTATCACAATCATTGACCGAGATCGTGACTTCCGAGGATACGTTCTCACAAAATGGTGGTGTGGCATTGTCCGTTGTAAAGGTGAACACATAATCCCCGGCAACCCTACCTTCAAAACTTACGATATTACCAATGCCTATGGAGATTGAATTCGAGGGATCCGAGGTCACGGTCCACGCGCCACTACCCTCCCCGGTCAGCAGATCATCCAAATCCACAATAGTCGGACCATTGGCCGCAATACTACAGGCCGATGCATTCATAGGAGTCCCGGCCGAGGGCAAAGGATATATGGTCGCCACAACTTCCTGTCGTTCCGAAACGCAACCATCGGCTGACGCCTCTACCCAATAGGATGTCGTTGTAGAAATCGTCTGGGTAAGACTTTGTCCGGTGCCGATCGATGTACTGCCCGTGGCACTAGCATACCAATTGAAGGTAGGGGGCTGGTCGGCATCTGGGGCCCCACTGGCCGAAAGGACCACCTCCCCTGGTCCACATCGCTCATCGCCCATCGTCCCTTGGATCACGGGAATGGGGTTCAAGGTAAGCTCGACCTCTATGGTACCACTGGCACAATCATTGGCGGCATCATAAAAGAAACCGAAATATGAACCATCGTTAGTTGGATTATCTACCTCTGCAGGAGTCAAATGGGCAAATTCATTTAATGGATATGAATCTGAACTCCATGTCAATACCATACCCGTGGGTGCCGTAGAATCGGTATAATCATTAAGACTCATCGGAGTGCCATCATCATAGGTAAAGGTGCCACAAAATGCCGTTTGCACGGCACTGTTCAAAATGGGCGCTGGGGCACAATTGTCGTCATCGGTTATG
>NZ_JABTCG010000022.1 GCF_014610845.1 Maribacter arenosus
TCCGCTGTTGCCTTCGGCTATCTTTGCCGGCGTCACGTTGTCATCGGCTATTTTCAATGTGGTTACGGCATCGTTCGCGAGTTGCAGGGTATTTACCCCACCGTCGGCTACCTGAAGCTCGGTCCCTATCTGCCCGTCCCCTGTAATGGTCACCTGGTCGGCGAGTTCGGTGGTTCCGCTCCCAGTGGGGAGATCTACCCATGTAGCTGCGGTCCCGGTGGCGTTCGTTCGAAGGATCTGGTCTGCCGCTCCCGGTGCTATCTTGGCATCGGTCACGTTGAGGTCGGCGATATCATCGGTCTGCACCCCGCCATTCTGTATTTTAAGCGTCGTTACGGCATCGTTCGCGAGTTGCAGGGTATTGACCCCACCGTCGGCTACCTGAAGCTCGTTGCCTGTTGTCCCGTCTCCTGTGATTGTAAGGCCGTCACTGCCTACCGCACCTGCCGTTGCGGCGGACCAGACCACATTTCCCGCCCCATCGGTTGTGAGTACCTCTCCGCTGTTGCCTTCGGCTATCTTTGCCGGCGTCACGTTGTCATCGGCTATTTTCAATGTGGTTACGGCATCGTTCGCGAGTTGCAGGGTATTTACCCCACCGTCGGCTACCTGAAGCTCGGTCCCTATCTGCCCGTCCCCTGTAATGGTCACCTGGTCGGCGAGTTCGGTGGTTCCGCTCCCAGTGGGGAGATCTACCCATGTAGCTGCGGTCCCGGTGGCGTTCGTTCGAAGGATCTGGTCTGCCGCTCCCGGTGCTATCTTGGCATCGGTCACGTTGAGGTCGGCGATATCATCGGTCTGCACCCCGCCATTCTGTATTTTAAGCGTCGTTACGGCATCGTTCGCGAGTTGCAGGGTATTGACCCCACCGTCGGCTACCTGAAGCTCGTTGCCTGTTGTCCCGTCTCCTGTGATTGTTAGGCCGTCACTGCCTACCGCGCCTGCCATTGCGGCGGACCAGACCACATTTCCAGCCCCATCGGTTGTAAGTACCTCTCCGCTGTTGCCTTCGGCTATCTTTGCCGGGGTCACGTTGTCATCGGCGATATCCACCGTTGCAATGGTCAGATCTGCGATCTGTGTTGTCGTGATACCTCCCGTTGGCACGGAAAGGTCGGTCAGGTTCCCATCCCCTGTTATGGTCGTGCCATCGGATGATACCGCAATTGCTGTTGGAGCCGCCCAGATGACGTCGCCTATTGCATTGGTTGTCAGTATCTCCCCGTTGGCCCCTTCTGCTATTTTTGCCGGGGTCACGTTGTCATCGGCGATATCCACCGTTGCAATGGTCAGATCTGCGATCTGTGCCGTTGTGATGCCTCCCGTTGGGACACTTAATGGATTCGTCACACTTCCATTACCAA
>NZ_JABTCG010000023.1 GCF_014610845.1 Maribacter arenosus
TATACGTATCCTATTCGTATAAGGTACGGTTAAATTATTTTGTTTTTTGATATTTACAAAAATCAAATCATGTTCAAGGGCAGAAACATTACTTTAAAGCATTTGCTGATCGGAGGCGAAAGGCAAATTGGTCTACAATTCAAATCCGATAAGGTCATACACGCATTGCTGGGGAGAATGCCCGGTGTTTCCTGGTCCGATGAATTCGGTATGTATTATGTTGTGAACAACAAGGCCAGTCTGGGAAAGATCTTTGACACGTTCCGGGGGGAAGTCTGGATCAATGGCAATTATTTTTTTGATTCCGAAAATGAACTCAATACCGAAAAGCCCGTAAATATACACTGGTATAGAAACAGAACTTTAGATAATGGTCTTAAAAGATGCCCCATGGCATATTTGGATAAGTTGGAAATCAGGAAATATGCCGCGAATACCGTAAAGAGCTATGTGCACCACTTTGAACGCTTCATTAACCATTATCAAGAAATCGAACCAAGGGACATCACCGAAAACGAGGTGAGATTCTATCTACAAAAGCTTGTCCAAGAAGATCGTTCCAATTCGTACATCAACCAAGCGGTAAACAGCATAAAATTTTATTTTGAGAGCGTTATGGGAATGCCCAATAGGTTTTATGCGATAGAACGTCCAAGGAAGCGGCAACAATTGCCTAAGGTATTGTCAAAACAAGAAGTCCATGCCCTGATTGAAAACACCAACAACCTTAAGCACAAGTGCATAGTTTCATTGCTCTACTCCGCCGGCCTAAGAAGAAGCGAACTCCTGAACCTTAAATTGGATGACATTGATGGCAAACGTATGCTGATCAGTATAAAGGGAGGAAAAGGCAATAAGGATAGAATGACCGTTCTGAGCCCTACCTTATTAAAAGACCTGAGATTATACTATAAGGAATACAGGCCTAGGGTATATCTCTTTGAAGGGCCACGGAATAGGCCTTATACAGCATCCAGCGTCCTGAAACTTATTTCAAATGCCGCACGTAGGGCGGCAATACCGAAAAAGGTGACCCCACACATGCTAAGGCACAGTTTTGCCACCCACCTTCTTGAAGATGGTGTTGATATCAGGCACATTCAATTATTGCTTGGACATAATTCTACCAAGACGACGGAAATTTACACCCATGTGGCGGAAACTTCTTTCAAGGACATAAAAGATCTCTTATCTTAGTTCCTCACATAAAAGATATATAGATCATATGATCTATATTCCTACGTT
>NZ_JABTCG010000024.1 GCF_014610845.1 Maribacter arenosus
GGACTTCTTTGCCTCCAATACGTTCAACATAACCGATACCGGCGCCTCACAGACCATCACCGTCACCGTAAGGGACGATAACGGGTGCTTGGACACAACGAACGTTACCATCGATCCGTTGCCGACCATTACCGATGTAACAGTTGCCCAGATCACGGCCATTACCTGTTCCAATGATGAAACGGCCCGTGTAACGGTGACCGGCGGATCGGGCGACTTCACCTTCGAGCTATTGCCCGGTGGACCGGTCCAGAGTTTGGCAAGCCAGACGGCCGACTTTGACCTTACCGCCCCAGGGGACTATACGTTCAGGGTGACCGATAACGTTACGGGATGTTATTTTACGACATTGCCCTATACCATTGCGCCATACGACCTTATCGAGGTAGTGGCCACCGCCATTACCCCTGTGACCTGTTTCGGGGACTCCGATGGGGTCATGGAAATCAATGTCACCGATTATACCGGAAACTACTCTTATGAGGTGTTCAACAGCGATGGCACTACCACGGCATTGACAAATACAGGCGTAGCACCAGGTGTGCTTAGCATACCCGGATTGTCCGCAGGAAACTTCTATGTGGTACTTACCGCAACGGATACACCGTTCTGTCCTGCCACATCGAACACGGTGACCATTGGTTCACCGAACGCCGCTTTAAGCTTGGTGGAGGTTTCCAATAGCAACGCAAATTGTAACATCGGAGCGCAAGTGGCCGTGAATGCAAGTGGTGGGACCCCAGGGTATGAATATGCCTTTGTGCCTACCACAACATCACCTACCGGATTGTTCACAACAAGCGCCAGTGCGGTTTTAACACCTGCCACTTATCCTTCCGATTATGATGTTTATGTAAGGGATTCCCGAGGTTGTAGCACCTTTATCACCATAACGGTGAACGAAGATCCTATGCCTACGGTAACGGCCCCAGTATACGCCACGGACCAATGTACATCCAACGGTACGTCCTACACTTTTGATGTAGTGGGTACGGGTGTCGCGCCACTTGAATACAGCGTG